>NZ_JBPPFV010000001.1:0-1949704 GCF_052040125.1 Natronorubrum marinum | reverse complement strand
AACTGGACTACACATACATTACGGTCAGTAACCACCGATTACGGTAGCTTGGACACGAGTCCAAGGCACGGAAGACATGGTCTTCCGATGTACAACGGTTCGAGTCCGTTGATCGGCGTTACGGCGGCCAGAGCGGTGAGGTTCCTCCCGTACCCATCCCGAACACGGAAGATAAGCTCATCTGCGTATCGCGGAGTACTGGAGTGCGCGAGCCTCTGGGAAATGCGATTCGCCGCCTTCACTCATACTCGGCGATCCCGAAGGGATCGCCACGCACATCACCCACGGAGCCACAGCGCTGGCTCTGTGGGTTTTTTGCATTTCGAGACTGGAGAAACACGGGGCTCCCAGAGCCAACGCGACTGCGCAACGCCTGATTTACCTGAACCAAACATTTTTGGAGCGGGGTTTATTCAGGTGTGGCAGAAATCTCGTGGTATGACAGCGTCAAATCTCTCCTTGGATACGGTGTACGGGTTGCTATCGGAGTCTCGCCGTCGCTACGTGCTGTACTACTTTCTGGAAAACGACCACGGAAATATCGAATCCCTCTCCTTGCAAATCGCCGCCTGGGGACAGGACGGTTCTATCGATGCGATCACCAAAGAGCAAAAACAATCAGTGACGACGTCGCTGATCCACAGCCATCTCCCGAAACTCGAGGATCACGGACTCATCGAGTACGACGGCCGAACCGGGGATGTGATCGTCGACGACGGGTTCGACGGGATCCGGACGACAATCGCCCGCGCGAGAGCGGCGGAAGAGGAGGTCGAAGTGACCGGCACCTCCATGGAATCGTTCCTGTACAGTGAACCACTCACGCAGCCTTCGAACACGGATAACTGACTGTATTCTCGCCGGGAACTTGTTCCGTATGGGGCTGTCGCTCGCGGCTATTCGGTCGGAGGCGGAACGTGCCGTCTGCTTGACTGAGAGTCCAAACGCTGGCGCTGTTGCTCTCTCGCATTGAAACGGTGTCACCCGGAACACTAACGTCCAGCCTCATCCCGTGGCGGCATGCCGCGTCGGCTGGCTAACCCTCGTGCCGGGCGGAAGAGCTTCGCGCTCTTCGGTCGGGTGGGCGAGGCCCACCGAATCACTGTCGCGTGCCCGGGTTCGCCGTGCTGTCATCGCACCCGAATGGGTTTGCTCGGACGGGGACTGAAGGCACGCACTCGGACTAGGTGCGTCCGCGGTTTAACCCTTTCAGTGCTTGGTAGCGCCGACCGACCGCTGGTCCTCACGCATCCGGATCCGGTGCCGTCGCTCGTTCGTCTTCGTTGTCTTCGAGCCATTCGTCGTACACCTCGGGTTCGACGACGACGACGTCGGCGTCCATTCGGGAGTGACCGGCCCCACAGAACTCCGTACAGACCGCATCGTAGAGGCCTGTATCGTAGACGACGGTTCGAACGCGCGTGAACTCGCCGGGGAAGGCATCCTGTTTCACGCCGAGTTCGGGGATGAACAGCGCGTGAATAACTTCGTCGGCGGTCAGCCACATCGTCACGTCTTCGTCGGCTGGTATCACGATCTCATCTCGAGTCGTCACATTATCTTCGGGATACGTCGCTTCCCACCCCCACTGGTAGCCTCGGACGACTACCGCTTCGTCGTCGGTCTCGGGGAGGTCCTCGAGCGACTCGATCTCCTCGTCGACGATGTCCCCGTCGCCGGTGAGGTCACCGGGCTGTGAGGGCGAGACGTACGGACTGACGAGGACGCTGTAGCCGGCGATGCCGACGAACAGCAGGATGATGGCCGTTGCGGCGGTCCAGGTGATCTCGAGGGCGGGATCCTCCGCGGTTGGTTTGGGATCGTCGTTGTCGTGGAACTTGACCGCCGCGTAGACGAGGATCATGAGGACGAACAGCGTCAGCGGCAGGGCGACGTAGAGGAGTTGGGCCTCGAGCCCGTCGATGAGTTCGCGGTTTTCGGACTGTGCGGCGACCGTTCCCGAGAGCGCCAGCAGTCCGGCAATTCCACCCGCCGCGAGCGCGAGACCGCTTCGTCGACGACCCATTGGGGTGGGGTTCTACGACGGCCGTGTTATACGGCCTGCATCGGTGACTGGAGTGTCTCGAGTTCGTGACGTTCTTCGAGCGGATACTGTAGCGGATTGCGACTGTTAGTGTTCGTGAGAGTCGTCGAATCGTGGAGTGGCCTTATTGGAGTCGGTGATGAGAAGTCGGCTATGCAGGCCGGCGACCGCGGCGGTCGGAACGTTGCTACTGGGGGAGGCGAGCGACGATGAGCCGAGCGCTCGTGCAGGTGTCGCTGTTCGCGCTCGTGGCTGTCAGCTGTCTCCTCACGCTGTTGGCAGCGCGACGACTCAGAGCGGATCCCTCGCCCGACGGAGGCTACGAATCGATCGCCGAACGCGAGTTCACAGTGGGAGAAGCGAAGGCGGCAATCGTTCGTTGGACGACGACGACGAACCATCGCGAGATCGGACTGCTCTACATCGCCTTCGGGACCGTGGCCGCGGTGTGGGGTGGGATCGACGCGATGATGCTGCGAACGCATCTCCTGACACCGGCGGCGGACATCTGGACGGAGCAGACGTACAACGAACTGTTCACGATGCACGGGCTGACGATGCTGATTTTCTTCGTCGCCCCCGTTTTCTTCGGCCTCGGGAACTACTTCCTGCCGCTGTTGCTCGGCGCCGACGACATGGCGTTTCCGCGGCTCAACGCCGTCGGATTCTGGTTGTTGCCGCCCGCGCTCTTACTGTCTCGACTGGGAATCATCGCGGAGGTGACGGGGAAGTCGCTCGCGCTGGTCGTGCCCGAGTCGTGGCTCTCGTTCCTCTTTGCGTTACGCGAGCCGGCGATCGGGTGGACCATGTACGCGCCTCTCTCGTCCACGTCGCCCGATCCGCAGATCAACTTCCTCCTGCTGGGCCTCCACTTGAGTGGCATCGCTACCACGATCGCGGCGATCAACTTCATCGCGACGGTCGTCTACGAGCGCGACGAGTCGATCGGCTGGGCGAACCTCGACATCTTCTCCTGGACCATGCTCGTCACGAGCGCAATCGCGCTCTTTGCGTTCCCGCTGCTGGGGACCGCCCTCCTGATGCTCCTGTTCGATCGGAACTTCGGAACGACGTTCTTCGCGACCGAAGGGGGCGGGCCGATTCTCTGGCAACATCTGTTCTGGTTCTGGGGCCATCCGGAGGTGTACATCATCTTCCTGCCGGCGACGGGGTTGATGAGCCTCATCCTGCCCAAGTTCGTCGGCCGGAAGCTCTTCGGCTTCAAGTTCATCGTCTACTCGACGATCGCGATCGGGGTCCTCTCCTTCGGCGTCTGGGCCCACCACATGTTCACGACCGGGATCGATCCCCGCGTTCGAGCGAGTTTTATGGCGACCTCGATCGCGATCGCCGTCCCGAGCGCGATCAAGGTGTTCAACTGGATCACGACGATGTGGAACGGGAACGTCAAACTCGCGGCTCCCACCATCCTCTGTGTCGGCTCGATCGGACTCTTCATCGTCGGCGGCGTCACCGGCATCTTTCTCGCCGTAATCCCCGTTGATATCATCTATCACGGCACCTACTACGTCGTCGGTCACTTCCACCTCATCGTGATGGGGATCATCCCCCTCATGATGTTCGCCGCGAGCTACTACTGGTATCCGTTGCTGACGGGGCGACTCTACGACCGCAGACTGGCGCTGTTCCAGTCCTCGCTGCTCGTCGCCGGCTCCGCGCTCACGTTCATGACGCTGATGGCGCTCGGCTTTCTCGAGCTGCCGCGGCGGTACGCGACCTACCCGGCTGACTTCCAGTGGCTGCAGATCGTCGCCACCGTCGGCTCGTATATCATCGGGCTGAGCGTCTTGCTCTGGTTCTACAACATGATCTGGTCGTACTTCCACGGCGAACGCGTCGAGACCGCCGATCCGTGGGATCTCAAGTCGACCAACCAGTTCACGCCGGAGTGGCAGTGGTTCGAGCGAAAACTCGAGCGCGAGCGCGGGATCCCGCCGTCCGAACCCGACGAGGTGCGCCGATCCTACGTGCCCGCCCAGGAGGGGAAGCCGCCGTCGCTGTACGGCCGCATCGAGCCGGTCGCGCGGACGGTGGCGAACGACGCGGGGACGGGTGCAGTCGGCGGGCTCGTCGGCACCCTCCTCATGTCGCTCGTGCTCGCGGTGGCGGTGGTCATCGGCGTGTTCGACCTCGAGTCCTTTGCGGGTCTCGCGGTACTCGTGGGACTCCCAGCGAGCGCCACGTTAGGCTACGGCGTGTTCCTCGCGGGCGGGATGCTCACCTGGCCGCTGCTCTTCCTAGCGCTCGGCGAGTATCTCCCCGGCGAGCTCTCGTTCGTCACGGGGCTGTGGTTCTCGACCGTCATCGCCTCGGGCTTCGCCATCGCGTTCCACACCGACCAGATCGGACTCGAACTCGTCGGTTACCTCGTGTTCGTCCTGCTGGCCCACTGGATCTACGGGTTGGGGCTCGCGGGCACGGTCGAGTACCTGGGCGGTCGCCACCGGACACCAACGGAGGATCGACGATGAGCGGCGACGACGGCGGGCCGTCGGATCGATCGGATGACGGCGGGTGGCGTGATACGGACACCGGCTCGGACACGGCGGAGGATCCGCTGGCGACCGGCGAGCCGACGGAATCCGAAGAGTCGTATCTCCTGACGTACGCCGCCCCGTTCCTCGGCGTGCTCCTGATCGCCTCCGGCATCCCGATCGCGCTCGTCGGCGGCTACGTCGTCATGCAGGACACGCTTGGTCTCTGCGGCGATCCGGATATCGAGGTTCGGGCGCTCGAGGACGGCGAACGACCCGCTTCTACCGTCGAGGATCTCGAGTACGACAACCTCTCCGAGACCGAACAGCGAGCGCTTCGGGAGGCGATCGACAGCCCGCTCGAGGAGGCGACGGTCGACGGCGAGGGGCTGAAGAACGAGGCGGCGTTGCTAGAGGGCGTCGTCGTCGAGGTCGACGGCCAGGAGTACTACGTACGCATCGCGTCGTTGAACTCCTGTCTCGAGGCCGAGCCGTTGCTGTTTCCGATCGGTTCGGTGGCGATTTTGGTGGGGATCGCGGGCGTGTTGACCCCGCCGATCTACCGCAAGATGGCCGGTTTCGAGGAGCGAATCCAACGAGATCGGGGACGATAGCGGGTTTCGGACCGTTCGGGTGGGCTGTCATCTGCTGATTCGCCGGCTTAGACGCGGTCTCGGATACACCGAAGAGACGCCACACATACTGCAGGGACGCTCCTCACAGTGGCACCAGTGATTGCCACGCCCTCCCCAACCGATTTCTGCTCACGGGTGCGGAGCACCCGTTTGCATGGTTCGCGGGACCTTCGGTCCCGCGCTAACGTTCGCTCCGTTCGGTCGCTCACTCATCCACCGGAAGACGCTTCGCGCCTTCCGAACCATCACTCACTCCGTTCGTGATGACCTCGCGATGTTCGAACCGCGACATTGTCGCGGTTTAGCGCGCCACTGAATCGCTTGCTCACTCCGCGGCGTTGCAGCCTGGATGCCAGCGTGACGACCCGTTACCGATGGTCCGTTACCGATGGTCCGTCACCGACGGATAGCCCTCGACCGTGATACGAACCGATACGACCGACTCCGAGTCCCACCGGGGGTTTTAGCCGTTGGCGCTGGTACGACGCACTCGCTCGAGGTGAGTCACGTGGGAGAGTACGAGGAGAACGAGAAGCGACGGGCCGCGGCGAAGTGCGAGCGCTGTGGCGAGATCGGGATTGTTCAGATCTGGCCCGACGGCCAGCGCAAACCGCTCGGCCAGTCGGCGTTCTGTGACTGTTCCGACCCGCCGCTTCGCGTGCTCGAGGAGGATCTCGACGCGGGTGACGACCTACCGTGAAGTCGCAGTCTCGACCGGGTTGTTCCGGGGTCATCGATCCGTCCGTTCAGCGACTCGTCAGAGCGTGCCCCCGACGTAGAGGACGATCACGAGGAACACCCAGACGAGGTCGACGAAGTGCCAGTACAGCGAGACGGTCGCGACGGAGGTGTCTCGCTCCGGCCCGTAGTGGCCTCGGAACCCGCGCCAGAACACGACGCCGATGCCGCCGACACCGAGTGCGACGTGCAGGCCGTGGAGGCCGGTCAGCGCGAAGAAGCCGCTGCCGAAGACGCCGCTGCCGAGGGTAAAGCCCTCGTGAATAATGAACTCGTAGTACTCGAGGGCCTGTCCGCCGAGGAAGATCACGCCGAGTGCGAGCGTCGCTCCGAGCAGCCCCAGAAACTGCCCTCGATTGTCGTCGTGTAAGGCCTCGTGGGCGTAGTGGATAGTGACACTACTGGCGATCAGGATCAGCGTGTTGACCAATACGAGCGACGTCAACAGCGGCGGGAGCGTCTCCGGCGGCCAGGCACCCAGTCGGACGAAGAAGTAGTAGACGAACAGCGCGCCGAACGTCGAGACGTCGGTCACGAGAAAGAGAATCGTCGTCGACACGTACGATTCTCGCGATTTCGTCTGCCCGGCACGCTCTCGGGCGGGTGCCAGAAATGCCTCGTCGACCCAGCCCGCCACCCCGGCCAACAGGACGATCGTTCCCACCACGGCGAGTCCGATGCCGAGTAGCGGCGGTGCGACGCCGGCCGCAGCGCCGAGGAAGTAGATCGCAACCCCTCCGTAGAGTCCGCCGGCTCCGACCCCGGTAATCAACGGCCAGCGACTGCGGTGTTCATGTTCGTCGTGGTCGCCGTGACCGCTCGGTTCGTGCGGGCTGTCGGGGCCGACGGGGCCGTCGGGATCGGCGATCTCCCCCTGATCGTCCCGCGCGACGTGGCCGGCGCCGTCCGTTCGAGTCGCTGCCGTTTCGGACGACTCGTCGTCCCGGGCGTCCGAGCCGTCGAACGGAGCACGCATACGTTCGGTCTCCACCTCGAGTGACAAAAAGGATAACCGCTTACACGACGGTAGGTCGTCAGTACAGCCTCGTACTGCGCAGGTAGACGGTTCAAATCGTTCCATACAGCGTATGTCCGTACAACTCGTCCCACGGTGACGGCAGATTTGTATCGGGTCGTCAGACCTTTGTAGTACTGTGACATGGTACCGAGTGTACCGCTATGAAACCGTGCCAACACTGTCAGGCGGCCATCGACGAGTACATCTTGGATAAACAACTCGAACCCCTGCGCGGACTCACGGTCGACGACTTCAACATCTGTGCCGACTGCACGACCATCGTTTCTGACGCGTGCGTGGGGTGTAGCGGCGCAGTCTACGTTCCTCGAGGCGACACTGCGACACCCGACTACTGTCCGGCGTGCCGAGCTGATCACATCGAACAGACGGGGGAGGATCCCGGCTGGACCCTCGATACCCCGTCCACCTGAACGGATCGTCCGTTCCTACTCACTGCATCGCTCTTTTTCGCGCTCAGCGCCGTCCACGTCGACCGTCAGAACCGGCGGTTCGGACACAGGAGGTGACTCACCTCTGAGGAGTCGGACAGGCGAGTTCGCATACGCCCCGAGCGATCTCGAGTCGGAAACCGGAACTCAGTAGAAGTAGTCGTCTTCTTTCAACTGGACGTAGCCGCCGTTGCGGTAGGCGTACTTCCGTCGCTTGTAGGCGAGCATGATCTTCGAGGCACCGAGACCGGCCGAGTAGCTCCGCCTGATCAGGTTGCCGCCGGAGGCCCCCTGTTGCATGTCGGTGATGGTATCGAACGCCCGATCCCAGTCGTCGGGTTCGTAGTCCTTGACGATATCTGCGAAGGCGACGTTTCGAAGGATTTCGTCGCCGATCGCGCGCTTCCAGACGTCGTTGTAGCTCTCGAGGGAGTCCGTCCCGGCCAGTCGGCCGGCGATCTTCCCCGTTCGGACGGCGACGTGGTAGCCACCCTCGTGGAACGCCGAGGTCGTCCCCATCGCGCCGCCGGCGACGGCGATGTTCGCGCCGACGGGCGACTCGATCGGCCGCGTCGAGGAGATGGGATACGTCTCGGTTCCCTTCGATTTCCCGCGATCCTCGACGATCGGGATCTCCTCCTCGATATCGTACTCGTCGCCGTACTCCTGTTCGAGCAAGCGGCGGATGTACTCCGAGCCGGAGGGCAGTCGGTCGTCGTCCGGGCGCAGGAGTTTGTACGCGCCCGGGTTCCTCACGTCCTCGAGTTCCATCCCGATGGGCATCGTCAGACCGACGCGGGCGACCGTGCCGTCGTTGGGGAACACCCACGGGTAGGCGGTCTCGCCGGGCATGTAGCCCCACCAGAATTTGAGGGTGTCCTCGAACTCCTCGAACAGCTCTTCGGGGAACTCCCGATACTCCTGGTAGGCGATGTGGTTGGCCGTCGGCGGCGAGAGGTGATCCGAGACGCTGCGGCCGGGAGCCGTGAACTGATCCAGCGCGTCGAGGGTGATCCGTCGCTGCGGACCGTCCGCGAGGACGACGTACTGGGCCTCGAGCCGATCGCCGTCGGCGAGGGTCAGCGTGTGGATGGGTCCCTTCGCGCTGTCGGCGCGTAGGTCCGTCTCGAGGTCTTTGACACCCGTTCCAACCCGGAGGTCGGCACCGGCGTCTTCGGCGCGCTCGTGGAGCCAGTCGTCCATCCGGGCCCGGTGGAAGGTGTAGCCGAACTTCGGGTAACTGGCCTCCATCCCGGTCGTCGTCAGAGTGACGTTGCTGTTCGGACCGACGAACTCGGTCGCCTCGAGTTCCCGGTGGATGACCTCGTCGGGAATCTCTCGGTAGTCGAAGTCCATGATGTCGATCCAGTAGTCGAGCATGCCGGCG
The DNA here is from genome assembly GCF_052040125.1 of Natronorubrum marinum. NCBI lineage: Archaea > Methanobacteriati > Methanobacteriota > Halobacteria > Halobacteriales > Natrialbaceae > Natronorubrum > Natronorubrum marinum. Next base: position 1,940,938 of record NZ_JBPPFV010000001.1, on the reverse strand, counting down.
GCGTCGGTCGAGTCAGGGCCGAGTCCGTCGCGGTCCTCCCGCGGGACGCCCTGTTCGAAAAGGACGGTCTCGGCACCGTGTGCCGCGGCCCGCTCGGCCGCGGATGCCCCAGCGGGGCCGCCACCGACGATCGCGACGTCTACGCGTTCCATACTCCGTTGGAACTCAACGGCCCATTATTAAATTGCCTGAACGTCCCGATGCGGGGAACCGATACCGAGGGGGGACGATCGACCGTTCGGCGCGGGTCGGCGACCGTGTGTGCCGCGCGGGTCGGCCATCCGCGCGTCCGGCCCGCGTCACTCCCAGCGGCGCCTCGAGACTCGTTCCGGGAGACGAACGCTTTTGCTCGCACCGGCCGACGCCACGGACATGAGCAACATCAACGAACCGGACGTCCTCGTCCTTCGGACCGGAACCCACGGTATGCCGGTCGAACAGTACGTCGCCGCGATCCGCGAACGATTGCCGGAGCGGACGGTCGAACTCGCGCGCACGCCCGCCGCAGAACGTGATCGAATCGAAGACGCCCGGTTCGTCACCGGGATGACCCTCGATGAGGAGCTCCTCGAGGCCGCCGAGAACCTCGAGGTCTTCGCGTGCGCCTACGCCGGGACGGGCCACCTCCCGCTCGAGCGACTCGAAGAGCGCGGCGTGGCGGTCACGAACGCCTCCGGCGTGCACGGTCCCAACATCGGCGAACACGTCCTCGGAGCGATCCTCCGGTACACGCGTCGGTTCCACGTCGGCGCGCGTCGACAGGATCGACGGGAGTGGCGCCACTATCAGGCCTTCGAGTTGCAGGGATCGACGGTAACGATCGTGGGACTCGGCGCGATCGGGGAGGCCGTCGCGGAGCGTCTCGAGCCGTTCGGCGTCGAGACGATCGGGGTACGGTACTCGCCCGAGAAGGGCGGGCCGACCGACGAGGTGATCGGCTTCGAGGACGACGCGTTCGACGGCGCGCTCGCGCGGACGGACTACCTCGTGCTCGCGTGTCCGCTCACCGAGACCACTCGCGGGCTGATCGGCCACGACGAATTCGTGACGATGGATCCCGACGCGGTGCTCGTCAACGTCGCTCGCGGGCCGGTCGTCGACACCGACGCGCTCGTGGCGGCGCTGCGCTCGAGTTGGATCCGCGGCGCCTCGCTCGACGTTACCGATCCCGAACCGCTCCCCGAGGAGCATCCGCTGTGGACGCTCGAGAACGTCCAGATCACGCCCCACAACGCGGGCCACACGCCGAAGTACTACGAACGGCTCGCCGATATCGTGGCCGAGAACGCACGGCGGTTCGGCGACGGGGAGGGCGAACTCGAGAATCAGGTGCGTCCCTGAATTACGGCTCACGCTTCCGTCGACTGCAGTTTTTTCAGTGATCGGCCCGAATTTCGGGTATGGCGCTGTCACCGCAGTTCGACGCTACCACACGGACTCGCGAACGAACGACACGGGGAGCGGAGGGCGATCGATGACGCTCGCGTTCGACGGAACGGTCGTCGTCCCCGCGGCGGATCCCGACGACGGTGAACGGACAGCGACGGCGCTCGCGCCGTATCTCACCCCGACCAGTTCGGTTGTCCTCGTCAACGTGATCGAGAAAGCCGGTGGGGCGCCCGACAAGGCCTCTGTGGAACAGCGCGAGGAGTATGCCGAAGAGATCTTCGAGCGCACGCGCGGACCGTTCGAGACGACGGACGCGACGGTCGAGACTGGCGTGCTCTACGGGACTGACGTGGTCGAACGAATTTTTACCGAGGCGAAAGACCGGAACGCCGACGCCGTCGTCTTCACCGCTCGAGAGGGAAATCGGCTGGCGGAACTGCTCACCGGTGACGTCGCCCGACGGATGGTCAAGGAGGCGTCCGTTCCGGTCGTCGCGCTGCCACAGACGGACGCCTGAGTTCTCGGCGAGTGCCGGATCGGATCCGGGGGACGGAGAATCACTTCACACGAAGACGTCCTGTGACTCGATTCGCGCCCCGAGAACGTGTCGAAGGCCGACGACCAGCCCGTGGTCCGGTCCGCTGGCCCAGATTGCCGTCTCTTCGACCTGTCCCGGGCGGGTTCGGTCCGCGACCGCAGCGAGCAGGACGCATCGCCGATCGACCATAACGATCCGACCGAGGCGCTTGACGTTCAACGAGGCCGGGTCGTTCGCGAGCTCCGTGACCGCGACGGTGATCTCGGGGGCGGCGTCCAGAACACGGGCTTTCGCTTCCTCGGAGGAGACCTCGATCCGCACGTCGACACCGCGACCGCTTGCCGCGGCGAGTTGCTCGAGAAACTGACGATCGAGCGCGCTCTCGTCGGCGAGAAGCGCGTAAATCTCGTCTGTGGCCTCCGCTAAGAACAGTTCGACTCGATCGCTGACGTGATCGTGATCGGCGATTGCCCACGCCCCCCTCTCCTCCATGCCGTCGCCGCCGGTCGAGCGACGTAGCTTCGAGAGGGCGTCGTCGGTCGCCTCGAGCGTCGCGTCGTACCGGTCTTTCAGCGACTCGAGTGCGGCCGCCTTCGAAATCGCCCGGTATTCCCGCGGTTCGGACTGCTGGATATCGACCAGCCCTCGCCGGTGCAACCGATCGACCGCGTCGTAGACCCGCGAACGCGGGACGTCCGAGAGGGTGGCGATCTCCGACGCCGTCGCCGTCGAGACGCGCGAAAGCGCGACGAAACAGCGAGCCTCGTATTCCGTGAGCCCCAATTCGACCAGGAGCTGTACCGCCTGCTCCTCAGTAGGCATCGTTCCATGCGTTTTTCGGCTGACTACTGGACGTGGTGCTTGCAGCCGCCACGCTCTTCCGCGGTCGCCTCCAGTCGAGCGAGTAGATCAGCGCCCGAATCCCGCGCGGAGACGGTGTTCGCCTCGAGGTCGGACTCGACGACGTCGGCCGCGGCGAGTTTCGGCACGTGGTGGTGCCGGAGCGAGATCCGAACCCGTCGACGAGTTCCCAGCAGCGCGTCTCCACAGTCCGCGATCGCGCCGCGAGCTAGACCCTGCTCTTCGAGGGTAACGTGGTCCGCCAGATCGATCAGCGAAACCGGCTCGTCGCGGTCGTCGAGATACTCGAGGACGGCCCGGCGGCGCCGATCGGCGAGTAGGTCGAACGCTCGTCCCGTCTCGTCGGCGGACGCCGCCGATGCGGTCGCGGACACCGACGTCAGAGATTCTGGATCGGAGATCACGGGAAGCATACGCTCCGTTGGGTCCTTCCGTACTTGTGCGCCCTGCCAAATCACGCAGGATCTGCAGCGAAGAAAGTACTAAAACTCGAGTGAAAACGGCTTAGAGGTAGCCGTTCTCGAGCAGTAGTTCGCCGTTCAGCACGCTCGCGCCGGCGGCACCGCGGATGGTGTTGTGTGCGAGACAGTTGTACTGGAGTCCGAAGGCGGACTCGCGGAGCCCGCCCGCGGCGATGGCCATGCCGTCGCCGAGCGTGCGGTCCATCCGCGGCTGCGGACGGTCGGGCTCCTCGAAGACGTGGATGAGGGGATCGGGCGAGGAACGAAGGTCGAGCGACGGGTACTCTCGCATGGCCTCGGCAGCCGCGTCGGGGGTTAGCTCGTCTCCGGTCTCGACCCAGACGTTCTCGAGGTGGCCGTCGATCGTCGGGATGCGGTTACAGGAGGCCGCCACGTCCATCTCGTTGTGGCTCAGTTCGGCGCCGTCGAAGCTGCCGAGGAGCTTTCGGGACTCGGTCTCGAGTTTGTCCTCCTCGCTGCCGATGTAGGGGATGGCGTTGTCGATGATCTCCATCGAGCTGACGCCGTCGTAGCCCGCGCCGGAGACGGCCTGGAGGGTCGCGACGTGGACTTTCTCGAGACCGAACTCGGTCAGCGCGGCGAGCGTGGGAACGAAGGTGATCGTCGAGCAGTTGGGATTCTTGACCATCGCGCCGTCCCAGCCACGCTCGTCGCGCTGGACCTCGAGCAGGTCGAGGTGATCGGCGTTGACTTCGGGGATAACGAGCGGGATGTCGTCGTCCATCCGGCCGTTCGAGGAGTTCGACGAGACGACGTAGCCGGCCTCACAGAAGCCGGGCTCGACCTCGGCCCCGACGCTCGAGGGGAGCGACGAGAAGATGAGGTCGACGTCGTCCGGCACCGCGCCGGGGTCGGTTTCGACGACGGTCATCTCCGCGATGTCAGCCGGAATGGGGCTGTCGACGCGCCACTTCGCGGCCTGCCGGTAGCTCTTCCCGGCGCTGGATTCACTTGCGGTCAATGCGGCGATCTCGAACTCCGGGTGCGGGTCGAGAAGCTGAATCAGACGCTGTCCGACGGCACCGGTCGCACCGAGGACGCCAACTCGTACTGCCATTTTCCCGGACTCCGAGTCGTGTGCGCAAAACCGTTTGGGTTTCCGTCGCACAGCGACCTGTCTGTGAAATTTCTCGACGCAGTTCCAGTACCGACGGTATCTCGCCGAGAGTAATGCCGACAGCCCGTGAAACCGGGAGTTTCGATCCGCTGCGGAAGTCTGCTATCAGGACTAGACGGCACGCACAATCTCTCGCCACCGCCGCGAGTGCCGCGGCTCACGGCGGTCGGAACTCGAGGACAAAAGCGAGCTTATGCGGCAGCCGTCTGGGCGCTTTTCTTTCGGGTAACGTAACCGGCGATGCGGTTGCGGACGCCCTTGGACTCGACGTTGGTGAGCTTCGTGACGCTGTCTTTGTTCTGTTCGAAGTCGGTCGTGAACGCCTCCGGGTACCGCTCCAGGAGGAGGTTCCCGGTCTTCTTGACATAGGCCGGTTTGATTGCCATAGAGGAAGGTTCCGTCCAGAGGCTCTTAATCCCTTTCTCTTCGCCGCTACGGAAACCCGACCCCCATCGACGCTCGCGAGCGGCGACTCGTCCGCTCGAGCCCGTTCGCATCGCAACCGATTACGAGACGGATATTCGACGACGCAGAGCCGATCATCCAGACGTCAGGCACCGCTGCTCGCGATAGGGTGGTCTTCGGACTGTGGCGACTGTTCGGCCGGCGCATCGTCGGCCTTGCTCACGAGTTCCTGGAACCGGTCGGATCGCGCGGCGATCCGGTCCATCGTCTCGCTGTCCGGCGTCTCGGCTCGAGATTCGACGAGGAACGTGGTGATCACGACGGTCTTCACCCAGGGTTTGAGGAAGCCGGTGTAGAGGGTCAGAAATAACCCACCGACGACGACCCAGCCGGCGACTTCGACCGTCGCCGAGAGCCCGCTCAGGACGCTCGCGATCGGCGTCAGGGCAAGCAAGAGCACGAACGCGGCGGCGTACATTCCGAGCACGATGAGCATGGTCGACCCGAGCACGGGCTTCCAGTTTTTCCCGTAGAGGACGACGCCGTCGCGGGCGGATCGCCACGGGTTCTCCTCGTCGCTGACGAACATGTGGGCGACGATCGCCTCGTCGATGTAGGAGGCTGCGATTGCGATCGCTTTGCCGACGAGCTGAATCAGTTTCTTCAGCGCCGGCACGAAACTGAACAGCTTCGAGAAGGAGATCACGCCGCTGTTGAACTGCTTGACGACGGCTTTGACCACCTGATCGACGGCGAACAGCGCGCTCGCTTCGGTAAAGCGTTCGGTCACCTGCCCTTTGCCGTACTGGATCTGGTTGTCGGGAACCTCGCCGGTCTCGACGATGTGGGCGATGACGGCGATGTGGCCCGCTTTGATCAGATAGAGCACGTACCTGCTGAACAGTCGCCAGAGCCAGGCGAACAACCCGATCGCTACGAGGAGGCCGGCCATCGCGATCCAGCCGGAGATCGTCCCCGCGCCGAGCAACCTGTAGCCGACGTAGAGCACGACGCCGAAGTAGAGGACGGTGAGCACACCGAGTAACACCCCGATTCCCAGTCTGAGCAGTACGAACGGCATGGTTTTCGCGAAGATACTCGTCGCCCGTCTGAAGTGGAGCACCATGTAGCCGCGCTTGGCCTCGGCTTCATATTTAAATTTAGCTTCGGTAATAGCGAATAGACGGCCGAACTTATCATCCGGTTTACCACGCGGAGTGCTTGCGGACGCGCTCGAGCGCCTCGCGTTCGCGCGGGCTCCCGGCGCGGTCGACGACGGCGGCGAAGTACGCGAGGCGTTCGCGCAGTTCGTCCTCGTCGTAGCCCGCGACGTCGAGGCGGGAGGCGGCGACGGTCGCCTCGACGACGGCCGCGAAGCCGCGGTCGATCGTCGGCACCGTCTCGGTCTCGACGGCGGACTCGAGGGGCCGAAGCGCCCACTCCTCCCAGTCGGTCCCGTCGTCGGTCCCCGAGTCGATCCGCTCGGCCGAAACGCGTGCCCACGCGTGCGCGGACTCGAGTACGGGCTCCTCGTGTTCGACGATCGAGAGCGCGGCGTCGGCGAAGACGACGGGGTCGTCGACGAACTGGACGTAGCCCTCGCCCTGCCGGTGGAAGTTGCGTCGGGTGCGGGTGTTACCCCACGTTCGAGCGGTGATCGGGCCGTCTCCGGCATCCGCGGCGAAGAGGCCGAGCGCGGCCTGGTTCCACAGGCCGTTGGGACCGAGCGTCGCGACGACGGATTCGGTGACGCCCGACAGGGTGACGGGCCACTCGGCGGTCGGCTCGGCATCGAGATCGCCACTCGGCGGCAGTTCGTCGCCGCTCATACGGTGATCGCCCCGCGCTCGAGTGCGATAAACAACCCCGCCGCTGTAATATCAGCCGTCGTCCCCGGGTTGATGCCTCGCTCGACGAGTTCGTCCGCGACACGCTCGACGGTCTCCCGGTCGGTCTCGAGGACGTCCCGTTCGACCAGTTCGGCTGCACGGTCGGTCACCTCCTTCGCGACGGCCTCGCCGCTGCGGGTCGCGACGAGCGTGTCGGGGCGCTCGGCGAGCAAGGAGAGGAAGACGGTCGCAGCTCGGTCCGTCAGCGGGCCGTCGGCCTCGGCGAGCCGTTCGGCGGCGGTAAAGGACCGCTCGAAGCCTCGGACCCACTCGCGGGCGACGTCGTCCCCGGGAACGCTCTGCTCCATTATATCGAGCAGCGTCAGTCCGTGCTCCTCGAGGGCGGACACCGCGTCGCTCCCCCGGCGGACGTCGAGCGGTTCCATCTCCGCGGGTGGCTCGCCGACGAAGACGTCGACGTGGTCGAACGCGCGGTAGAAGCCGGCGGCGTCCGCGACGGTGGTCTCCTCACAAATCGCCTCGACGACGGGCTGGGAGAGGTCGTCGGCAGCGGCCCGAACGAGCGGGACGAGCAACAGGAGCGCCCCGAACTGGGTGTTGCCGCCGCCCTGTGCGGCCATCCCTTCGACGCTGCGCTCGAACGCGGGACCGACCGCGCCGCCGTTGGCCGCCTGCTCGAGTCCCCCCTGAGCCCCCACCGCGCCCGCGAGGAAGTGTTCGAACCGCAGGTCCTCGAGGTCGCGGTGTCGGTCGACGTTGCCCGGTTTGGGCGTGCCCGCGACCTCGAGGAGGAGTGCCAGATGTGCGTTCTGCGCCGGCGTTCGCATACCGATAGCTACGATTCGGGCGGGTTAATGACTGTGGATCCCGGCGTCCGTTCGGCGTGTGCGGCTCGAGGCGGCCCGCCGAGCGAGATTAGCGGTAGATGTTCCGATACGCCTCGCGGTACTCCCGGAGTGCGATCCGGGCCCGGCGCCGCGATTTGAACCCGAAACCGACCGACGGGCAGTCGTCGACAGGACACTCCCATCGAAACGTCTCCGAATCGTCGTCTCTGTGGACCGGGACGTCCGCGTTACAGCGAGGACAGGTCCAGCCCCAGCGCATATCATCTGCGTGTTCGTCCGAACTCGTCATACTCTACGTCCGGATTGTACACACCACCGAAGACACTACGCACACACATAGTGACGCTTTAGGATCGCTGGCAGTGGCCGAGCGCTTTTATCGTCCCCGACGGCACTATCCACTTCGATGCTGTCGTGGCATACGGCGTCCACAGATGATTTCTTGTTCCCGTCTCGCTCTCGGTATGTCTCTCTTCGGCGAGCACTCGGCCGCCGAGCTAGCTCTCGATACTGTCGACCGTTAGCGGGGATGGTCGCGATCGTGGTCGTGCGCGCCGGAACTCGTAGCATCGTGATCGTGGTCGTGTTCGCCCTCGACCCACTCGGACGCGTCTCGCTCACCGGCTGTGAACTCCCGCGCCCGTTCGGTTAGTGCTCCCGACTCGAGAACCCCGTCGGAAACGAGCAGTCGCTCGAGGGCGACGAGCCACCGGTGGTAGTACTTCGCCTCGGCGGCCGCTCGGTCGGCCGGACGATCGGAGCCGTCGGCCCGCTCGATCTCGGCGGCCAACCGCTCCTGAAACGTGTCCCACTCGTAGGCGCCGTCGGCGGAGAGCGCGACCGCGATGGCGAACGCGCGGGCTTGCCACGGCGCGTCGAACGTGGGGGTCTCCTCGCCCTCGAGTGTCGCGAGTCCGGGGACCGGGCGTTCATCGCGGTCAGCCATTCTGTCCCCCGGCGAGTCGACCGATGCCGATCATGGCGTCTCTGGTCACGTGGTCGACCAGTTCGTCTTCGGTCATTCCTTCGGTCTCGGGTGGCTGCTGTGGCAGGACCATGTATCGGAGTTCGGACGTGCTGTCGTGGACGTGGATCTCGAGGTCGTCGTCGAGGTCGGTGCCGAACTCCTCGCGGAGCAGGCCGCGCGGGTCCTTGACCGCCCGAGAGCGGTACTCGGGGGTCTTGTACCACGTCGGCGGCAGCCCGAGCAGCGCCCACGGGTAACAGGAACAGAGGGTGCAGACGACAAGGTGGTGTTCCTCGGGCGTGTTCGCAACGACTTCGATATCGACGACGTCCTCGTCGACGTCCGCGACCTCGGCTGCTGCCGACATCCCCTCCGACAGCAGCCGTTCCCGGTAGTCGGGGTCCGTCCAGGCCCGGGCGACGACTCGAGCCCCGTTTTTCGGTCCGATCTCGTGCTCGTAGGTCGCGATGATGTCGTCGACGGCGTCGCTCGAGAGCAACTCCTGCTCGATCAGCAGCGACTGAAGGGCGCGAACCCGCGCCTCGGGGTCGTGCTCGCGGGCGTGTTCGTCGACGTCGAACCCGTCCGGCTCGGATTCGGTATCACTCGGAGCCGGCGTTTCGTCAGTCATCGGTGCGCTCCACCTCCTCAGCCGGGTCGAGATAGGATTCCCAGAGATCGATCGTGACCTCGAGGTCGCCGTCGGCGTCCGGACCCCACAGCTCCCGGCCGTCGAAGGCGACTTGGTAGAGCGGCTCGGCCGCATCTTCGCCGTGGGCGCGGGCGTCGGGAAGGACGTGCGCGCCGCGATTGGCGACGATTTCCCCCCGGGCGCGGCGCGCGTATCGCGGACAGCGGGTGTGGCCGTCGGGATGGTCGTTGCGGACGACGACGGCGTCGCCGACTGCGAACGTCGACGACTCGGCGGGCGCGTCGGATTCGTACGATGCTGCGACTCCCGCTGCGAGTTCCGAAAGCAAACCGGGAACCTCGCGCTCCGGCACGGTCGCCTCGCCGGCCTCGAGTGCCGTCGTCCGTTCGACGAACGCCTCGGGGTCGATCACGTCGTTCTCGAGCAGGAGTCGGGTGATCGCCGTCGTCCACCGATCGTAGTACGTCGAGTCGAGGTACTGCGCTGGCGGCATGCGTTCGATACTGTGGCGAAACTCGTCGATCGAGGCGATCTCGTTGCCGAGCGTCGCGACGAACGCGGCGTACGCCTCTCCCTCCCACCGGTGATCGAAGGTCTCGGGGGTATCGGGGTAGGCTACTGAGCCGAACCCGTCCATCCCACCGAGGTCGTGGATCCCGTTCATGGGACTGTCCTGCACGGGGATCCGGATAAAGCTATAGGGAGGCCGAAACGCGTCGGGACGCCCTTGCCGAGACTGTGACCGTGACTTCAAAGGATATCGTGGACTCGAGCGATCGATACCCGCTCACTGCGACGCCGATCTGACGGCGTCCTCAGATCCGAACTGCCGTTTGACGGCGTCGCGAACGCGCTCGAGGACGACCGGGTTGTCGCTGGGTCGCCCGACGCTGACCGCGTCGGCGCCGTAGTCGGCGTACTCGCGGACGGTTGCCTCGTCGCGCACGCCGTTGTTGGCGATCACGAACAGCTCGGTCGCGTCGACGACCTCGCGGACCATCGACTCGGAGTCCATTGCGTCGACGTGGACGAACGACGCGCCCGCGGTCTCGAGTCCCCGCGAGAGCGCCGGCAGATCGACGCCGGGAACTTCTGCTCGGACCTTCACGCCGACGGTCGCTCCGGTCTCGGCAGCGCGCTCGACGTACGAGCGAAGCCGGTCGGCGTCTCGCAGCAGCGTCTCCCCGCAGCCGACCGCACACAGTTCGTCCTGTCGGCAGTGGGCGTTGATTTCGAGGAGAGCGTCTCGATCCCGACAGACTCGTGCTGCATCCGGGATCGGTTCCGGAGTCGCGCTCCGGACGTTGAACGCGGGCTGAATCGGGACGTCCTCGAGCGCGGCGAGTTGCTCGTCGATGAATACGAAGGGATCGTCTGGCAGAAACTCGTTGCGATCGCGCGCGACGAGGTCGCGGGCCGCGGCTCTCGAGTCGTCGTCGAGGGCGATGCCGCCGAGAAACGCCGCGCCCGCGTAGTCGGCACCCGAACGGGCCCACTCGGCGTCCGCTTCGCCGCTGAGGCTCGCGAGTGCGAGCGGTGGGGCGAACATAGTTACTCCACGATATCGATCGCGCTCTTGACTGCACGGGTGACCCGTGCGGCGTCCTCGGGCGAGTCGATTCGGATGTCGGTCTGGATCGTCGGTCGATCGAACGCCGCGTCGTCGCTGTCGTCGACGACGAACGCGTCGGCGAAGGGGTAGGCCGTCGCCAGCCCTTCGGTGCTCGGCTCGGCGTTGACCGCCGCCATGAGGTCGCCCGCCGGCCCCGAGAACGCGTCGTCGCCGAGGAACGGCGAGACCGCGACGACGGTCGACTGGGCAAGCGCGTCGGCGACGCCCGGCAGCGTCAGCATCGGGCCGATGCTCGTGACGGGGTTCGAGGGGCCGATCACGACGGTGTCCTCGAGAGCATCGAGGACGCCCGGCGCGGGTTCGGCGTTCGAGGAGCCCCGAAACTCGACGGTTTCGACGGTCGGCTCGGCACGGTGGGCGACCCAGTACTCCTGGAAGTGCATCAGCCCCTCGTCGGTGTGGATGAGGCTCGCGATGGGATCGTCGCTCATCGGCAACAGATCGATCGTCAGGCCGAAGGCACCGGCCAGCCGCTGGGTCGCCTCGCTCAGCGTCAGTCCTTCGTCCAGCAGACTCGTTCGCGTGATGTGGACGGCCCGGTCGCGGTCGCCGATCGTCATGAACTCCCCGGTCCCCGAAAACCGACGCCAGTTGGCTATCTCGCGTCCCGCGGTCTGTTTCTCGTCGGGCAGATACTGCGGGCCGTCGGGCAGCCCCGCGGCCGAGGCGATGTCCGACAGCGCCGCGTTGGTCCGATGCGTGTCGCCGTCGATTCCCCACCACGTCTCGCGGTCGAGTACCCCACCACCCTGAAACAACAGCGTATCGACGTCCGGCGAGACGAAGAGTCCGCCGAGTTCGACGTCGTCGCCCGTGTTGGCGACGACGGTGGTTTCCTCCGGCGAGAACGCGGCGGCAGCACCGTCCAACAGCTTCGGCGTCCCGGTGCCCCCGGAGAGGAAGGTTACCATAGTCGACACTCTCGAGCGTGGGTACTTAATCACTTGCGGCCGCCTTCCGCCGCGTCGTTCGGGGATCGTTCGAACTCGAGGGTATCGCCGGACAGATTTCCCACTCGGGGAGGGCGGTCAGTCGTCGCCGACGTTCTCACTGGTGCTTTCGCCAACCGCCTCGGTACCGACTGCGACGTCCTTCCCGGTAAGGCCCTCGTCGAGCCAGTCGACCCAGTTGAACCAGGCGTAGGCGATGCAGCCGCCGATCACGGTCGAAACGGCGAACGCGAGCCAGACGCCGTTCGAGCCGTACAGCTCCGCACCGACCCATGCGAGCGGGAAGCGGATCACGCCGAGCGTGAGCACGGAGATTACCGCCGCGATGAACGTCTTTCCGGCACCACGGAAGCCCCCGCTGTAGGCCCGCATCACGCCCATGAAGCCGAACGTCAGCGCGGTGTATCGGAGGAACAGTGTCCCCTCCTCGACGACCGCGGGATCGGTCGTGAAGATGGAGACGATCGGTGCGGCCGCGAGGAAGACGAGGATCCCGAGACCGGTGAGCGTGACGAGCATGATCTTCGCGCCGAAGTGATTCGTCCGCTCCGCTCGGTCCCGTTTTCCGGCGCCGATGTTCTGGCCCGTCATCGTCTCGATTCCCTGCGAGAACGCGATCGCGGGGAGGAAGATCACCGAGAACACTCGGGTACCGATCCCGAAGGCGGCGACGACCGACTCGGGGAAGATAGCGATAATGACCAGCAGCAGGTTGATCGACAGTGCGCGTGCGGTTCCCTCGACGGACGCCGGCATCCCGATGTCGACGAGTCGTCGCCCGTACTCGAGGTCGGGCACCATCTGTCCGAGGTGAATCTGGACGCCGTGAGTGCCTCGGAAGAGGATCGCGAGGCCGACCGCGAACGCTACCGCTCGCGAGAACACGGTCGCAATCGCCGCCCCTTCGATCCCGGCACCCGCGTATCCGGTGAGCGCGAACAGTTCGGTCTCGAGGCCGCGCAGTCCGAGATAGCCGAAGAGCGGGTTGTTCTCGAACCCGAAGATGAGGAACGGGTCGAGGACGATGTTGAGGACGACGGAGCCGAACATCACGAGCATCGGCGTGACGGTGTCGCCGTAGCCCCGCATTAACGCGAGAAAGACGAAGAAGCCGAAGACAGCGACCAGCCCGATCGAGTAGACCTCCATGTATGCGGCGACCAGCGGCGCGACGCTGTCGGAAGCGCCGAGTAACGCGATCGCGTCTTCGATGAAGACGTAGCCGACTGCACCGAGGGCGATCGAGGCGACGATCGCGTAGCCCACGGTCTGGGAGGCCGCGTACTCCGCTTCTGCTGGCTGGTCGGCACCGGTGTACTGAGCGACCAGGACGCTCCCGGCGACCGAGACGCCGAGTGCGAGCGCGATGAGGAAAAACACCATCGGAAAGGCGAAACTGATCGCCGCCAGCGACGTCGTGCTGTGCTGGCCGAGCCAGAACGTATCCGCGAGGTTGTAGGTGACCTGCAGGAGATTCGTGATGATAAGCGGAATCGAGAGGTAGATCAACGGTCTGGCGATCCCGCCCGAGGTCAGATCGAGGTCGTCGGGCGACTTGAAGATCGCGTCCAACTGGTCGCGGACCGTCACTCGAGACCGACCTCCAGTCGATCCACGTCGGCGTCGTCGACGAGCAACTGGCGGTAGACGTACGTCTCGAGCATCGCGTACGTCCGTTCGGGTGCGTAACCGACTGCAACGTGACGGGTCTGCGCACCGTTTAGTATCGTGACGACGAATTCGGCCGTCTCGTCGGGATCGATGTCATCGCGAACGAGCCCGTCCGCCTGCCCGGCCTCGAGCAGCGATCGGATCCGCCCGTGGAGCATCCGATCGAACTCCGTGAGCTCGTCACGGAATCGCTCGTTGTACGGGCCCTGAGCCTTGATCTCGAGCAGTGCAGTCCGAAACTCCTCGTGAGTGTCGTCCTCGCCCGGCCAGAGATAGCTCTCGATGAGCGTCAGCAACTGGGCGGCAGGGGTCTCGCCCTCGAGCGTTTCGATCTGGTCGGCGAACGATTCCGTCAGGAAGTCGAGCAACGCATAGAGGAGTTCCTGCTTGCTCTCGTAGTGGTAGTGCAGCGTCGCTTTGCTCTTCGATGATTCGTCCGCGATATCTTGCATGCGAAGCGACGCGTAGCCGTGCTTGCACAGCGCGGCGTAGGTCGCCTCCATGAGCTCATCAGTCGTGTCGGTCATTGTAGCGTTGGTTCGCGAGTCGGTCGTAACTAAACTGACTGGCCAGTCAGTCAAGTATGTTTTGAACCGTGACTCGGACAGAAGACGTATTGATGTTCGATGCACTCGCATTCGTCTGGAGAACGGCCTTCACAGCGATCGAAATCGGATCCGAAACCCTGCGCTCCGCTTCGCTGCGATCCGATTAGACATCGCTGCACTCATCTTCGTCGGCACCGTGGCTCTCGGTCGACTCGAGGGATGTCCCGCGCCGAACGATCAGTCTCCGATCCAGTCCGCGAAACTCCCCTCGAGCAGCGTCTCCTCCTGTCGGCGCACGTAGCCGCGTTGCATCGTCGCGATCGCCTCCTCGAGCGACGCGCCGTCCTCGAGCGCGTCGCTGACCATTTCGTGTTTCCAGCGGGCGGGCGTCACCCGCTGACGGACGCGCCGCCGAAGCGGATAGAGGTACTTCGCGGCCTGCTCTTCGGTCAGTCCGCGGTTCGTGAGGCCGTCCTCGGCGTGGGCCAGCAGATCCTCGTAGAGTTCGAGGCTGTCGGTCGTCTCCTTGCCGTCGTTGGTGATCCACGTCAGGTCGGCCCCGAGTCCGTCGCGCATCGCGCCGTAGAAGTTCTCGCGAGCGATCTGCCAGTCGAGTTCGACGACGGGATGCTCGAGTCGGGTCAGGCTCTCGAGGACGCCGGCGAAGGCGGCCAGGAAGGCGACCGAGTCGCGGACGGTCGGCTGGGCCGGGATGGGACGGAACTCGATGCGGGCGTTGGCGGCCGAGCGGGTCGGGCCGCCGAACACCGGGCGGACCCACCGCCAGTAGGTGCCGTGTTTGCGACGGAAGTGGGGGAACTGATCGTCGAACCGCTCGCCCGGTTCGACGGGCATTGGGACGATGGTGTCGTCGTTGACGATCCGTTCGACCGCCTCGTCGACGCTTCCGAGGTCGCGCGGGAATCGAACTTTCCCCTCGGCCGCGGCGGGATCGTTAAGCGTGGTCTCGAAGACGCTGATCCGGTGTTCCATCCAGGCGTCCGCGAGAATCTCCTCGGGGGTCGCGTCGTCGTCGTACAGATCCGCGGGGAAAAACGGGGAGTTGACGCCGAGGGCGAGGAGCGGACCCGCGGCGCGCAGCGCGTAGTTGAAGTACAGCGGAAGGTCGGGGGCGTGGGCCACCTGGTAGTGGGGCTGGATCGAGGTGATGAGGCTCTCGGGCATGACGGTGTCGGCCTGCAGCGAGACGTTCGGGGCCTCGATGCGCATACCGGCAGATTCTGCCTGGTCCGTGTTGGCCATCGCGTGGTAGCGCGCCGAATCGCTCATGTTGGTCGCGACGCGGATCGATCGCTCGTCGCCGTTCGCGTCGGTCATCGTCCGTTCGACGCTGTCGGTGAGGTAGGTCGCGGCGTCCTCGCCTTCCGGCGGGATCGTCCAGAGTGCGTCGCTGACCAGCCGCATGCGTTCGGACTGCGTGACGTCGAGAGCGGTCTGAAGCCGTGCTTTGATTTCGGACTCCTGGGCGAGGAGTCCGTGGGCGTTCAACGGCTGCGGACTGGTCGTCATTTCCGCGTTGTGGAGCCCGAGTTCCTTCTCAAAGCCGATGAGTTCGAGGAGGCGACGCGGCACCCGCCGCAGTGCACAGTCGTCGTTCTTGATCGCGTAGAACTCGTACTCGAAGCCGATGATCGCCTGCGGGTTGTCGAAGACGCCGTCGTGGATAGCGTCCGTGATCACCTCGGCGTCGGCGTCGGCCCGAGTACGAAACTCCTCGGCGTCGACCGCCAACACGTCCGCGACCCGCTCGGCGAGTTCCTCCTCTGGCATACCTCCGAGTGCGGCCCGCCTGTCTTTAAAGCCTGCCCCTCGTGACGCCGTCGTGAAGCCGGCACGTGGGGTGTACTCACAGGCCGCGTGACGACTCTGGATCGGTGCCTCGAGCACCCCTCAAGACGAGCGCTCGGTGCGGACGACGATGTCTCAGAACAGTTTTACTCTCGCCGCCGATACACACCGCCGATGGAGTTCGCCACGTTCGCCGACCGTGCCGCCGCGATCGAAGCCGAGCCCGCCGACCTCGAGATCGTCGATCTCGTCCGAGAGATGCTCGAGGAGTCGGACGCCGATCTGGAGCTCGTCGCCCGATTCGTCCAGGGGCGGGTCTTCCCGGCCTGGCGGTCGCGAACGCTCGATATCGGGCCGAACACGTGTTACGAGGCGATCGCTCGCGCGGCCGGGACGAACGTGGGGAGCGACGACATTGAGGACCGACTCGCCGAGGTCGGCGAGATCGGCGAAGTGGCCGCGAGTTACGACTTCGGCGGACAACAGGGGTTGGGGGCGTTTACGGGCGGGAGTGGCGCAGCAGCGGACGACGGCGGAGCCGGCGACGAGTTGACCGTTCGCGAGGTGTTCGAGACGCTCTCCGAGCTGGCCGCCGCCGAGGGGTCGGGCAGCCAGGACCGCAAGACTGACCTCCTCTTCGGGCTGTTCAATCGCTGCTCGAGCGAGGAAGCCCGATACCTCGCCCGGCTCGTCCTCTCGGAGATGCGCATCGGCGTCGGCGAGGGATCGGTCCGGGACGCCATCAGCGAGGCGTTCGACGTGCCAGTCGAGGGCGTCGAGCGCGCGCTGCAGGTGTCGAACGACTACGGCGAGGTCGCTCGCGTCGCCCGGGACGAGGGTCTCGAGGGGCTCGACGCGATGAACCTCGAGGTCGGCCGCCCCGTCCAGGCGATGCTCGCCCAGGCCGGGACGGTGACGGACGCGCTCGAGGAGTGGGAGGAAGCGGCTGTAGAGTGGAAGTACGACGGGGCGCGAATCCAACTGCACCATCGCCCTGCGGAGTCCGACGAGGCGGCCCCGGAAACCGGCGTCTTCTCGCGGAACATGGAGGACGTCACCGACGCCCTCCCGGAGGTCGTCGAATACGCTGCGGAGACGATCGAGGAGCCGGTTATTCTGGACGGCGAGGTCGTCGCGATCGACGAGGACGGCGCGCCGCTGCCGTTTCAGGAGGTCCTCAAACGGTTCCGCCGGAAACACGACGTGGAGAAGGCCCGCGAGGACGTTACCGTCCGGCCGGTCTTCTTCGACTGTCTGCACGCCGAAGGCGACGACCTGCTCGAGGAGCCGTTGACGACCCGGCACGACCGACTGCGAGCGGTACTTTCCGATTCGGACGGCCCCGAGCCGAACGCAGCGGAGATCGAGGGGCTCTCGCTGCTGTGGCGCACCGACGACCCCGACGAGATCGAGTCGATCGACGCCGAGGCCCTCGAGGGCGGTCACGAGGGGATCATGCTCAAGGACCCCGAGTCGACGTACTCGCCGGGGCGACGCGGGAAACACTGGCGAAAGCGCAAGCCGGACGTCGAGACGCTCGACTGCGTCGTCACGGGCGCGGAGTGGGGCGAGGGCCGCCGGGCGACGTTCCTCGGAACGTTCGAACTCTCCGTGCACGCGGGCGACGACGGCGAGGGAGGACGTTCCGCTGGCGCTGCGGTGGAGCCGCAGAACCTCGAGACCGTCGGGAAGGTTGCGACCGGGATCACCGACGAGACGCTCGCGGAGTTGACCGAGTTGCTCGAACCCCATATCGCGAGCGAGGACGGACAGGACGTCGATCTCGAGCCCGAAATCGTCTTCGAGGTCGGCTACGAGGAGATCCAGAGCTCGCCGACGTACTCGTCGGGCTACGCGCTGCGCTTTCCGCGGTTCCAGGCCGTACGTCACGACAAGGATCCGGCCGATGCCGACTCGCTCGAGCGACTCGAGCGACTCCGGGAGGCCTGACCGGCCACACCGACGACAAACTACGCGGGCCGCGTTCCCGTCTCTTATCGACGACTCTCGGACGGCTACGAGCGAGCGTTCCCCAAGCGCGTTCCTGCCCGTCGGTTCGTGAGCCTCTGGTACCGTGATCAAGCGCGCAGCCACTGTCTCCGCCGTGGCTTGCGGCTCCTCCCCGTCGTGGCTGTCGGGTGAACTGACAGTCCCCGCGAGCGGAGACAGTTGAGCACTCTTAAGGCCCGCGGCCGACAGGATTGCCGTATGCAACCGCGCGACCTGTCCGATCACGTCGCTTACGAGGCGGGTCGAGGCATCGAGGAAGTCGCCCGAGAGCTCGGGCGCGACCCCTCGGAGTTCGTCAAACTCGCCTCGAACGAGAACCCTCACGGCCCCTCTCCGGCGGCCGTCGTGGCGCTTCGCGAGGCCGCCTCGAGCGTGAGTTCCTACCCGAAAGCCGCTCACGCCGACCTCACCGCCGCCGTCGCCGACCGCTGGTCGGTCACCGACGAGCAGATCTGGCTCGCAAACGGCGGCGACGGCGCGCTCGACTACCTCCACCGGGCGACGATCGACCCCGACGACACGATTCTCGTTCCGAATCCGGGCTTCGCCTACTACGGAATGAGCGCCCGATTCCACCACGGCGACGTCCGGGAGTACGCCCTCGAGCGCGAGGACGATTTCGAACAGACGGCCGAGACCGTCCTCGACGCCTACGACGGCGACCGGATCGTCTTTCTCACGAGCCCGCACAACCCGTCGGGGTCGACGATCCCGCTCGCAGATATCGAGCGGATAGCCGACGAAACGGATGAAGAGACGCTCATCGTCGTCGACGAGGCCTACGGCGAGTTCGCCGACCGCGAGAGCGCCGTCGCCCTCGTCGAAGGCGAAGGCGGGTTCGACGCCCGGGACGACGTCGCCGTTCTGCGAACGTTCTCGAAGGCCTACGGACTGGCCGGCGTGCGACTGGGCTACGCCGTCGTCCCCGACGAGTGGGCCGACGCCTACACTCGAGTGAACACGCCGTTCGCCGCGAGCGAACTGGCCTGCCGGGCCGGGTTGGCTGCCATCGACGACGACGGGCACGTGAGCCGAACGGTCGAAACGACCGAGAACTCTCGCGCGTACATGCGTGAACACATCGACGCTCACGTCTGGGAGAGCGAAGGTAACTTCGTCCTCGTCGATGTCGGGGATGCCTCGAGCGTCGCCGAAGCGATGCAATCACGCGGCGTCATCGTCCGAGACTGCTCGAGTTTCGGCCTCCCCGGCTGTATCCGCATCACCTGCGGGACCGACGACGAGACCGAACGCGCCGTCGAGACGCTCAACGAGGTGCTCGCGGATCTCGATTCCGAGGATGCCGATACCACCAGTGCAGAGGTGACTGACACGTGAGAGTCGCTGTCACCGGGACGCCGGGAACCGGGAAGACGACCGCGACGGAGCTACTCGAGGAGCGCCTGTCGAGCGCGGACGGCGACTCGCTCCCCGAACTCGGAGTAATCCACCTCAATCGCGTGCTCGAGGACGAGGAACTGTACACCGAAATCGACGCGGACCGCGAGAGCAAGATTGCGGATCTCGAGGCCTTGCGCGAGTGGCTCGAGGGACGAGACGATGTCGTGATCGACTCCCACCTTGCCCACCACTTCGAGGCGGATCGGGTGGTCGTTTTGCGGTGTCGGCCCGACCGCCTCGAGGAGCGGTTGCTCGAGCGGGACGAGACCGAGGCGAAGGCCACGGAGAATGCCGAAAGCGAGGCGCTGGACGTTATCCTCTCGGAGGCCGTCGACGAACACGGACTCGAGTCGGTCTACGAGATCGAGACGACCGACTGTGATCCAGAGGGCGTTGCCGACGCGCTCGAGGCGGTCGTCGCCGGGACTCGCGAACCGAGCGCCGGCGGCGTGAACTTCGTGGGGTATCTCGCATGACGCTCGATAAGTTCCGTCCGTACATCTCGCGGTTCCTCGACCCGTTCGTCAAAGGATTCGACCGCGTCGGAATGACCCCCGACGGCGTGAGTATCGTCGCCTTCGGGATGGCGATTCTCGCGGCGGCCGCCTTCCTGCTCGGCGGTCGCGCGGATCCGATCTGGTACGTCGCGGCCGCAACGCTGGTCTTTCTCAACGGCTGGCTGGACATCATCGACGGCGCGCTCGCCCGCGAACAGGAGGTTGCCTCCGCGGGTGGGGACCTCCTCGATCACGTCCTCGACCGCTACGCCGACATCGTCGTCATCGCCGGGCTGGCCGCCGGCGTCGGGGACTACTTCCTCGGCTTTCTGGCCGTGACGGGGGTCGTGATGACCTCCTACCTCGGGACGCAGGCCCAGGCCGTCGGACTGGACCGCGTCTACGGCGGGCTGGTCGGCCGCGCCGATCGACTGGCGATCATCGGTATCGTCGGCTTCCTGGCCTTTCCGCTGTCTGGCGAGTACGGCGGCCTCACGCTGATCGGCTGGCTCCTCGTCTTCCTCGCCGTCGTCGGCCATCTGACCGCACTCCAGCGGTTCTACTACTCCTGGTCGGCGCTGGAGTAACCCTCCGTCCTCCGGTTCGGGACCGCGCCGCATGGTTTATGACTCGCCGCGATATACGTTCCCTCATGGTTCAGTGCGAGATGTGTGGCGCCGAGACGTCGTCTCCGAAGACAATCAAGGTCGAGGGCGCGAAACTCGACGTGTGTTCGAACTGCACCGACTTCGGCACCGAAGTCAAGCAGCCCTCGAGTTCGAGTTCCTCGAGCAAGTACTCGACGAGTTCGAGTTCGTCCTCGAGTTCGGGCGGCGGCTCGAGCGGATCGGGCTCCGGGTCGACCGCGAGCGGCGGAAGTTCGAGTTCCCAGCGTCGCAACGATATGTTCGACGACATGGACGAACTCGCCACGGATTACGACGATCTCGTCCGAAACGCACGCGAGGGGAAAGGGCTCAGTCAGTCGGATCTCGCCAACGAACTCAACGAGAAGGCGAGTCTGATTCGAAAGATCGAACGCGGTGATACGCTGCCGAGCGATCAGGTCCAGTCGAAACTCGAGGACTTCCTCGGGATCAACCTGAACGCGCAGGGTGGCTCCAGCGACGATACGGAGTGGTCGGGCGGCTCCTCCTCCGGCAGTTACACGCTCGGCGACGTCGTCAAGCGCAAGGACTGATCGCGGATCGGTACCGTTCGAGTCGCGATTCGGCGTCGCGCCACCAGCGTCCGTCGCGTCGACGACAGTTCTCGAGACGAGGGTGAGTCGCATCAACAGTCACGACCGCAGCGAGTGACCGGCCCGCGGCCGATCGCTCGTCTGTTGCCGGTCGTCGCCGACTCGCAAGCTATTTCTTTCGGGCGAAAGGCTGTGCTGGTATGTTCGTCCTCGTCAACCTGAAGACGTATCCGTGCGATCCGATCGAAGTCGCGGAGGCCGTCCGCGACGTCAACGAGTCCACCGACGCTCGCGTCGCCGTCGCCCCGCAAGCGGCTAAC
Organism: Natronorubrum marinum; assembly: GCF_052040125.1. Taxonomy (NCBI): domain Archaea; kingdom Methanobacteriati; phylum Methanobacteriota; class Halobacteria; order Halobacteriales; family Natrialbaceae; genus Natronorubrum; species Natronorubrum marinum. Next base: position 1,919,789 of record NZ_JBPPFV010000001.1, on the reverse strand, counting down.
ATCGCGTCGGTCGCCGAGACGGGTGCGGAGACGTGGGCCCAGCACGTGGATCCGATCGACTACGGCAGCAACACCGGCCACACGCTGGCCGAGTCCGTCGCCGACGCCGGCGCGGTCGGCACGCTGATCAACCACTCCGAACGGCGGCTCAAACTGGCCGATATCGACGGTTCCGTCCAAGCCGCTCAGCGAGCGAATCTCGAGACCGTCGTCTGTGCGAACAACCCGGCCCAGATCGGCGCCGCCGCGGCGCTCGGCCCCGACGCGGTCGCCGTCGAACCGCCGGAACTGATCGGCACCGGCACGCCGGTCAGTCAGGCCGATCCCGACGTCGTCGAAGACGCCGTCGAGGCGGCCCAAAACGTCGATTCGGACGTCTCCGTGCTCTGCGGTGCCGGCATCAGCACGGGCGACGACGTCGTCGCGGCCGGGGACCTCGGGGTCGAGGGCGTTCTCCTCGCCAGCGGCGTTGCGAAGGCCGACGATCCGACGGCGGCGCTCGAGGACCTCGTCGAACCGCTCTGAATCGCGCCGAACGACGGTGGTGACGGCAGGGTCGGTGTTCGCCCGACGACTTTTCTCGCTGCCCGTGCTATCCACCATCATGACCGATCACCGACCCGTCGGCGTCGCGCTCGAGAACCGACTCATGAGCCACGGGATCTACGTTCTCGACGTACAGCGGCTCTCGGATGCGGGCGCCCGCGAGGGAGGAGAAGACGACCTGCCGGACGGAACCGGCTTCGCACTCGAGTACGAGACCGTCTCCGACTCGCCGGGGATCGATAGCGACGAGGTCGGTGCCGTCGTCCGGACGCTGCTCGATATCGCGAACGAACGCGAGTGGACGCCGGGCCGACTCGAGGTGACGTCGCGGTCGACCGAGGGAGACGTCCGCGGTCGGTGGCACGTCGAAGACGAGTGGTTCGACGCGTTGGGCCTCGAGTACGACGATCTCGAGTTCTCACAGCGAGTGCTCGACACGAGGCATACGGATGTCACCACGGAGTCTCGGAATCACTGACCGTCGAACAGATCCGAAGCCGCTGGGTCGAACGGTTCTCAAACCACTGGCTGTCGGCTCGCGGTCGATCGCCCGATCCTTCATCTACCCGTGCAACGGCCGGAGTCACCGCTCTCTCGTTTCAATTGCGACGATAGGTAGATTAATAGTGTCTCACACGCCTACTCGTTGTAGACCCGCAGATGACCGGAGAGCAGATCTACGTCTCACACGCGCCGGCGGACCTCGAACTCGTTCAGGAGCTGTTCTCGACGGTCAAGAACTTCCCGTTCGGCGTCCACATCGCCTTAGAGGAGGTCGAATCCGGTCGGTCCCGCAAGCGACTCGAAGGGCGACTCGCGAACAGCGATGTCGTGGTCGCCGTGCTGACGGAGCGGTCGGCCGATAGCCGGTGGATCAATCAGGAGATCGGCTACGCGCTGGCGAAGGGAATCCCCGTGATTCCGCTCTCCGACGACGAGCACCGACAGGGTGGGTTCGTCGCCGGCGTCGACGGAGTGACGATCGACCGGCGGAATCCCTCGTACACGATCTTCAACCTCCTCAGTCGGCTGCGGAGCGAACTCGCCCCGCTCGGCGCGCTGTCGGTTCCGAACTGGTACATCCGATTCCCCTGTACCGTTCCCGACTGCGGCCACCCGGTCACGCTCGACATCGAGCGCGATCAGACGAAGCTCTGGAAGCGATACGAGCACGGAAAACTCCTGTCGGCGTCGTGTGCGGTCTGTGACTCGACGTATTACTTCGACGCGGCCACGATCGGGTACGTTCGCCGCGAGGGCGGACTCGAGTGAGTTAGCCGTCCTCGGTGAGCCGTTCGTAGGCGTTCGTCACGAGCTGGAACGCCGACGCGCTCCCGCTCTTTCGGTCGGGATGGGCGCGTTTGACCTCCCGGTGGAACGCCGAGCGAATTTCGTCGGCCGTCGCCCCGCGCTCGACGCGTAGGGCCTCCCTCGCCTCTGCGCGCCGCATGCCGACGTCCGTGATGATGCCATCTTGCTCTGCGGTTTCCTTGCAGGCGGGACAGAGCCGTTCGCTCCGGCCGTCGATGGTCGTTACCGGAAACCGCTCCGTCGCGGTCCACTCGTTACACTGGGTGCAGAGGGATTTCTCGCCCGGCGCGTCGTCGGTTCCGGTCGTCCGTTCGACATCCGCCTCGTTGGCGGTGTCGTTCGAGGCGGAGACACGCCGGTCGGCGACGGAGCCGCGTCCCGGCGCTTCGGCCGCACAGGAGGGACAGCAGGCGACGACGGTGCCGTCGTCGAGCACTAGGTCCTCGAGTTGCGACTCGAGGTAGGTGTCGGTACAGCCGTCACAGGTGTCGCGACGCTGGTCGAGCGAGGAACACTTCCGGGCGGCCTCGCGAGCGTGGGGCTCACAGCGAGGGCAGCAGGCGACTCGCTCGCCGTCCGGCATTGTGACTGCCGTCAACTCCTCGAGCGGAACCGTTCGGCCACATCCATCACAGCCACCGTGACGGTCACCGGCCACAGCCATTAGCTTCGTGTTTGTCATCATCCCTTATTAGTTCTTCTTCTGACAGACCCGGTAGCGGATGACTCGGAGCCGGCTACGACGGGTGGTTCGGTCCCCGTCCACTTCGGTCGGTGGGCGCGCTCAACCGGGAAATCAATAGGGGCTCGGCCTCGAGTCGTACGTATGGACACCGCAGTTCGAACGGCGTCCCGCTCGGAGTCGGTCGACCGGAAGACGCTCCTGCTCGCCGCCGCCGATATCGGCCTGCTCGCCGGGCTGGTGCTCGTCGGCCAGTTGAGTCACAACGTGAATCCGATCGATCAACCGATCGCCTCGCTCGAGGCGATCGCACCGTTCGTGATCGGCTGGCTGGCCGTTGCCGCTCTCGCGGGGCTTTACACGCGGTCGGTCGCATCGTCGGTGACCCAGTCCGTTCGACTGACAACCGTAACCTGGATCGCAGCGGCCAACGTCGGCTTGTTGCTCCGTCAGACCGTATTCGGCGACACCGCCGCGTGGCCGTTTCCCCTTGTGATCACGGGCTTCGGACTCCTCTTGCTCGTCGGCTGGCGTATCGCGGTCGCGCTGATCGTCGACCGATTGTGACGAGTCGAAACCGCCTCGACTCGCTCTCACTCACGATTTCGGACCGCTCTCTGCGAGCGGAGCGCTTCGATCGTGGAGCCCCCTTTATCAAGCAACCTATCACGAGTCGTATACACTGGTACCGCCAACGAAATTAAAAGGGTATATTATCATTATGTATTATTTTGTACTAACTCTCTTTTGGACCAGCGTTACCGACGCTCCGTCCCGTGGTTAACAACTCGACGGTTGCTTTTTCTTATACGAATTTTTTAATATCACGTCGGCTACCATCGATGTTTTCTCGACGCAATGTTAGGTAATAATGGCTTCATAAGTTATAGAAATCTTCTGAGTATGATACAAATTAGAAACTGGTCCACTATGAAGCGATTATGGGAAACGCTTATATGGTTATTTCTCATACTACAGAATAGTTATGACTGGATATTACGACATTGTTCTCGGCCTCATCCCAGTCGCACTGCTCGGAATCACTGCAGCCCTGACCGTCGTAGGGATCTCGTTGACAGCTGCGGTCCCGATTGGCTCGGTCGTCGCGATGGCGATCATCGGTCACGCGATGTTCGTCAACACCCCAGCCGACGTTCCCGACGAACCCCAGTCCGCGCGGCCCCCGATGAACGCGGACTAATCGGTTCTTTCTCTCTCCCTCTACTGCCGTCTCCCCGTCGGTCATCTTCGTTCGCGCTCCCCCCCTTCGCTTGCCGTTCTCCCCGTTCGAAGCGCTGTTTTGCTCGAGCGACGACGAGAGTGCGGTCTTCGACGGCAGCGGGGCGGAAATCGAGATCGTCGCGGCGGCATCCCTTCTTTACGTGCAAGCGAGGAGTCATCAGCGCAACGAGGGAGAAATGCCGGCGACAGCTTTCGGCCGTCTCGAGTCGGCTACTCCGCCGGCCGTACCTTGAACCCGTACCGCGTCACGCCTTCCTGCGTGTAGATCCGCCGGATCGTGGTCTCGATTCGATCGCCGACCGCGAACGCGTCGGGTGCTGCGTCGGTACCCATCGCCGCGATACTCGCAGATTCAGAACCGTCTTTGGTCTCGAGGGACACGATCGCCGCCGCGTAGTCACCGGAGCGGCCCTGCTGTTCGGCGAACTCCGGCGGTGCGCCGCCCTGCGAGATGGTCGTGACGGCCTCGATACTCCCCTCGCCGGAAAGCTGGACGGGTTCGTACTCCTCGAGTGCGTTGCAACTGGAACACGCACCCTCCGGCGGGAACGAGAGCGCCCCGCACTCAGGACAGCGGCCGGCCTCTAAGTTGTAGCGCTGCGGAATCGAGCGCCGCCAGGAGGGAACGCTCACGTACGCGCCGCCGCCCGACGGCGGGCCGCTCGTGACGACGCCGCGCTGGCGCAGGTACTCGGCGTAGGAGAGCGAGTCGTCGCTCTCGAGTGCGGTCTCTGCGGGCACCTCGCCGTCCGTCTCGACGACGAGCGCGTCCGCACCCGCGCCGCTGCCGTGAGAGACCGCGAGCACGGACTCGGAGCCGTCCGCGAGTGCACTGGCCAGCGAGACGGGGACGCTCGCCGCGCCGAGGTCGCCCAGCCCGTGGACCGTCGACGCGGCCTGAATTTCGTCGGTTCCGACGCCCGCCGCGCCCGCGGCGCGGTAGGGGAGTTTGCCGTCGGGAGCCTGAATCGCGGCCGCCTCGACGTCGGGGTCGGTCTCGAGCCCGGCGACGGCCCCGCCGATCGTCTCGGTGAACGCCGCGCGGTCGTACTGGGTGACCCCCAGCCCCCGCGTCTCGTCCTCGCCGGTGGTTCGGAATCGGGTGCCGGGATAGGGAGTCGCGTACTCCGCGCGATCGACGATTTCGGCGGAGCCGCGGTTCGTCCCCGACGCACCGTTCTCGAGGACGAACGCGGCCGCCCCGGCGCCGGCGGCGTGATCGACGCCGTCGTCCGGAACGCCCCGCGGCGCGTCGGCCGCGACGACGAGACCGGTCGTGGAGCCGGACTCGAGGGCGTCCATCCCGGCCCAGAGCGCGCGGGTACCGGCTCGAGTGCTGCCCGCGAAGACGTGTCGCGTCGCCGTTTCGTCGAGTTCGAGCATCGCGCCGAGGCGGGGCGTCAGATCCTCCTCGGCCAGCGGCGGACGCGAGGAGGCGAACGCGAGCCAGTCGACGCTCGCGGCGTCGACGTCGGCGGCCTCGAGCGCCCGACCCGCGGCCTCGTAGGCCATCGTCAGGGCGTCCTCGTCGGCCGCGGCGACGGCCTTCTCGTTCACGCCGGCAGCCTGGAACTGTCCCCAGGCCTCGTGGAACGCCTCCGCAGTGATGCGGAATCGCGGCGCGTACGCACCGACGCCGGTAATCACGGTCATCAGGCGCTCACCTCCGTTTCCTTCTCGAAGATATGGATTACAGAGGCACCACCGCTGCCGCCGACGTTATGGGTAAGCCCGCGGATCGGACTCTCGACCTGTCGCTCGCCGGCCTCGCCCGAGAGCTGTTTGAACGCCTCGACGACCTGTCCGGCGCCCGTCGCACCGATGGGGTGACCCTTGGACTTGAGACCGCCGGAGGTGTTGACGGGAAGGTCGCCCCCGATTTCGGTCTCGCCGGATTCGATCAGCTGGCCGGCCTCGCCTTTCTCGCAGAATCCGAGATCCTCGTAGGCCAGCAGTTCGGCGATGGCGAAGCAGTCGTGGACTTCCGCGAAGTCCAGCTCGTCGGGTTCGATGCCGGCCATCTCGTAGGCCGTCTCGGCGGCGCGCTGGCTCGCCGGCACGCCGGTGTAACTGTCGCGCTGGAAGAGTCCGACGTTGTCGCTGCCCGCGCCGACGCCCGCGACTCTGATCGGGTCGTCCGTATACTCGCCCACGACGTCCTCGCTGACGATGAGGGCGCAGGCCGCGCCGTCCGAGGTCGGACAGCAGTGATAGAGGTTCAGGGGGTCCGCGACGACCGGGGCGGACTGGGCGTCCTCGAGCGAACACTCGAAGCCCAACTGGGCGTGGGGATTCTTCGCGCCGTTCGAGTGGTTCTTGACGGCGACCCGGGAGAGCTGTTCGCGCGTGGTGCCATATTTCTCCATGTGAACGCTGGCCATCTGGGCGTAGACGCCGGAGAACGTGGTGCCCGACAGGCGCTCCCACTCGGTTTCCCCCGAGACGCCGAGCCAGTACTTCGTCGCGTCCGAACTCATGTCCGACATGATTTCGAAGCCGCCCGCGAGGACCACGTCGGCCATCCCAGACTTGACGGCCTGGACGGCCTGTCTGGTCGCGAAACCGCTGGCCGCACAAGCGTTTTCGACCCGCGTACAGGGGACGCCGCCGAGGCCGACGTGTTCGGTGACGGCCGGTCCCGAGAGACCGAGCTGTCGCCCGCCGACGCCGAGATTGCCGACGAACGCTTCGTCGACGTCGCTCGCCTCGATCCCCTTCGGTACGCTGTCCGTGGCCGCCTCGAACGCCGTTCGGAACAGGGACCGGTAGCTCTCCTCCGGGAAAGCCCCGTAGTCCGACTGCCCCGCGCCGACGAGATATGCGTCTCGCATACCCGTGGGTGGGATTTGCAAAGTGAAATAGCTGTACACTCGTGGCGAAAACTGTAGCCTGAAGTGACCGATTTCGCGAGCGACGGTAATGACGGCGGCGAGTGGACGGCGCTCGCGTGACATCCGCTCGCCGGGGGCTCGGTCTCTCAGCGTGCGTCACGACACGGGGTTCAAGCGTTTCGCTCCCGTACTGCGATTCATGACCCGTGCGGCGGAACTCGTCTCCGTTCTCGAGACGACCGAGTCGCTGGTGATCGTCTGCCACGATAATCCGGACCCGGACTGTCTCGCCAGCGCGCTGGCTCTCGAGGCGATCGCAAACGATCACGACGTCCAAGAGATAACGATCGCCTACGGCGGCGAGATCTCCCATCAGCAGAACCGCGCGTTCGTCAACATGCTCGATATTTCGCTCGAATCGGTCGGGCGCACGAACCTCGACGACTACGACTGCCTCGGCTTCGTCGATCACTCCCAGCCCGGCTCGAACACCGAACTCCCGGCGAGCGTCACGCCAGAGATCGTCGTCGACCACCACCCCGGCGAGCCGGTCGACGCGACGTTCGAGGACATTCGAACCGGGGTCGGCGCGACGGCGACCATCTTCGTCGAGTACCTCTGTGACCTCGAGATCGAACTGACGACGCGGCTGGCATCTGCACTCCTCTTTGCCCTCCATCGTGAGCGGCTGGACTTCGTCCGCGAACCGACTCGCCGGGAGTACGAGGCCGCGCTCGCGGTCTACCCCGACGCGGACCTCGAGACGCTCGAGCAGCTGTACGGCAGCGCGTTCTCGCCGGGGACGATAGACGCGATCGGTCGGGCGATCGCGACCCGGGAACGCCGCGGCTCCTCGCTGGTCGCCAGCGTCGGCAAAACCCCCGAGACCGACGCGCTGCCCCAGGCCGCGGACTATCTCCTCAATCTCGAGGGCGTCGACACCGTTCTCGTTTACGGCATCGTCAACGGCGCGATCCGGATGAGCGCCCGCTCGATCGACCCGCGGATCCACATCGGCGAGACGCTCCAGAGCGGATTCGCCGAACTGGGTGCCGTCGGGGGGCACCACGACATGGCCGGCGGCCGGATCGAACTCGGTCTGTTCGCCGACGACGCGGAGGACGCCGAGGCGTTGCTCGAGTTCGCCGGCGGCCGCCTCACGCACCGCTTTTTCGACGCGCTGAATCTCGACGACGACCGGTGATCCGTCGCCGGTCGATCCGTTCGCTCACCTGGTGGCGAGGCCGTCGCGACTGGCCGACGGGTGCTCTCCGCGGCATCGCTCACTCGAGATCGATCGCGTAGGTCTCGCCCGACGACTCGTATTTGGGCAGCCAGATCGTCAGGATGCCGTTATTGAGCGAGGCCGTTACCGCGTCCGCGTCGACCGGCTCGGGGAGTTTCACCTGTCGGCTGAACGACTGCGTCTTGCGCTCGTGACGGATGTAGGTTCCCGCAGCGTTGGCACCGTCGTCCGCATCGGCCACGTCGTCGGTCGCTTTGCTCACGTCGTCGGTTGCTTTGCTCACGTCGTCGGTTGCTTTGCTCACGTCGTCGGTTGCTTTGCTCACGTTGTCGGTCGTGTCGGCTACGGTATCCGCCTCGAACGCGCTTTCGCGCTCCCCACTGATCTCCAGCGTGTCGCCCCGGAGCCTGCTCTCGAGGTCGTCGCTGTCGAAGCCCGGGACGTCGACGGTAACTACGAACGCATCGCCGTGATCGGTGAGGTCCAGCCGGGTGGTCGATGCGCCCGCGGAGAGATCGAGTTGGCTTCGGGCGTCGAACTCCGACTCCCACGACCGCGCGGCCGTCCCGACGTGTCGGCTCAGCCGCTCGAACAGGTTCTCGAGGCCGTCGAAAGGACTGGGTCGGTTTGACATGGGCCCGTGTCTCATTCGTCGTCGTCGGCGAAAAAGTCCATTCTCAGCGCGACGGACAGTCGTTGTTTCGAATGTATCGACCGGATAGATTGCGGCAGAACCGAGGGGTGGGCTGGCCGTTTTTAGGCTCCTCCGCGTACGCTCGTATATGAGCACTGCACTGTTCGTCGTCAGCGAGGAAGGCTACTGGGGAGAAGAGTGCGTCGAACCGCTCGAGACGCTCTCGGACGCGGGTCTCGAGATCACGGTCGCGACGCCCTCGGGGAACCCCCCGGAGATCGACGAGCGGTCGATCGATCCCGAGGAGGTCGGCGAGGAGACCGCCGAACACGTTCGGGAGATCCACGAGACCGACGAGCGACTGAACGATCCGATCCCGACCGCGCGGGCCGACGCAGAGGCCTACGATGCCGTCGTCTTCCCCGGCGGTCACGGGACGGAGTGGGACGTCAACCAGGACAGCGACGCTCGCCGACTCCTCCGGGACATCGTCGAGGACGAAACTGGCGGGAAGGCACTCGTGGTCTGTCACGCCGTCGGCATCCTCGCGTTCGCTCGTGACAGCCACGGGGCGTTCCTCGTCAACGGCCGCGACGTAACCGGCTTCCCGAACGAGTGGGAGGAGGGCATCGTCGACGAGAACGACTGTATGCCCAGCGGCCGAAAACTGCCCTACTGGGTCGAAGACGAGGTGAACGCCGCCGGCGGCAACTGGGACGCCGAACTCGAGGAGGAGACGAGCGTCACCGTCGACGGCGACCTCGTTACCGCCCGCGGTCCCGGCTCCTCGCACGCGGCGGGCGAGACGTTGCTCGAGGAACTCGACGTTTAATCGGACTGACAGATCGGTCCGTTTGAGCGTTCGCTTATCTCGCTCGAGTACGGCGATTTCGTCGCTAATCGCGGCGTTAGACCCGTTACGCGCGGACCGAGTCCGTTATACACACGGCTTCCTGAGGACGTGTGTGGTCCCCGCCGAACCGAACACGTCCGCCCGAACCGATTCGTTAGAGAGTCACAGCTACCGCATCACCGTCGACGACGGCCGCGAGTCGTTCTACGCGCTCAGCATCGAGGACGCCGCCAGCGAGGAGGCGTGGCTCATGTCCGATACCGTCGTCGCGCTGGACAACCTCCGATGAGCCCACTCCGTGCGGTCGTCGCCACCCTCATTCGATACCCCTTCCCGTCGTAATCGTCATCACTCTGACCGGTAGCAACTGCTCGTGGACGGTCCACTCCGCCGTCGATGAGAAAGTGCTTGAGGCCGCACGATCTACCCGCTTCCGATGAGACGTCGGACGCTTCTGGCCGGCGGCGGGACCACGCTCGCGGCGATCGTCGCGTCGGGAGCCGTGAGCCGGTCGTCTGGCAACGAGTCGCTGCTTGAGGCGGCCCGTCAGCCCGGCGACGCGGGCGAAGCCAGTACCAGTACCGAGACGGTTCTCCCCGAAACCGTCCACGAGACGTCGCTGTACGAGATCGAAGCGCCGGAGGTGGGTCCGACGGCGATGGTCTTCGGCGGCGTCCACGGCGACGAGCGAAGCGGGATCGAGGTCGCTCGAGAGGTCACCGACTGGCACCCCAACGCGGGAACGCTTGTCGTGGTCCCCGAGACCGACCGCGTGGCCGTCGAAAACGACGAGCGCGAGGGTATCGACGGCGATCTGAACCGACAGTTTCCGGCCGACGGCGAGCCGACGACCGACCTCGCACGCGGGATCTGGGACGCCGTCGAGCGCCACGAACCCGACGTCGTCCTCGACCTCCACCGATCGCTCGGGATCTACGGGCTCCACCGGGAGTACGTCGGGCAGGCGATCTTTCACTCGCCGGACGCCCGCGGCGACGACCTCGCCGACCGGCTCGACGACGATGCCGTCCCGTGGTATCTTCCGTTCCACCGGTTTTCGGCTCGAGAAAGCGGGAGTTCGGGACCGTTGCTCTTCCAGAAGGCGGCTCGAGAGCTCGAGGCCAGCGCCTACCTCTTCGAGACGACGGAGTTCATGTTCGACCAGCCGACGCGAAACGAGATGACGCGACTGGCGGCCGCACACGTCCTCGAGCTTCACGGCCTGCTCGCGGCCGGAGGTGACGAATGACCGCCAGCGACGGGCGGACGACCGCCCTCCGCGGCGTCCGTCGTCGCCTGTCGGTTTCGCCTCGCCGGATCGTCTCGAGTCCGGCGACGCTCGCGACGTTCGCATTGCTCGTCGTCCCGTTCGGACTGGGCTGGCTCGAGACGCGGCTCTTCTCGCCGCTCGCGCTGCCCGGCTACCTGCTCTACGGCGTCGGCACGGCGATCGGTAACGCCATCGCGCCGCGATTCGATCTGTGGGTCTACTGGATACCGTTTCTCGGCGGATCGGGAGCGATCGCCGTCGCCGTCGGGTTCGGATTCGAGTGGTGGCGCGAGCGACGGTCTGAAGATTCGAGGGAGCGCCTGTAACGTAGGACCGAGCCACCGATCACCGAGGTTGCCGCGAATCAGTCCCTTTTTACGCGACGCCGGGGAACTCAGGGCTATGAGCTTCGACGAAGACGACAGCGTCGTCCTGCACGACGAGCACAGCGAGTTCGACGGAGAGACCGGCACCATCACGCAGACGATGGAGTCGATGTTCGGCGACGTCACCTACACCGTCAGCTTCGAGGACGGCCAGGAGACCGGCGTTCCCGAGGACTCCCTCGAGGAGGCCGAGGACGACGACGCGGACGACGAAGACGAAGAGTAAGCGAGCGACTGCCCGTACGCCACCCGCTCGAACCGACCCAGATCACGCACGGACCCAGATGCCACAGATCCCGCTTCACTACGTCGACCTACGCACGTTCTGTTACGCCACCGAGGACGAGAAACGCGTCGAGGAGGCGCTCAGAACCTTCCTCCCCGAGGAGTTCGAGATCGAGCGCGCCGAGAGTGAGGGCCACTTCGGCGACCGCATCCTCGTCCTCTCGGCGCGGGTCGAGCGGGCGGACGAGGTTCGTCACGTGCTCTCGCGGCTGGCTGACCTCGAGTCGTTCGACGACCTGATCGACGAACTCGACGAGCGGGTCACCGAGAACACCGAACTCTTCTTGCGACTCGACAAGCAGGCCGCGTTCGCGGGCGACGTTCGGCTGGGCACCGGAATCACCTTCCGCGGGAAGGTCGAGGCCTACCCGGCGAAAAAGGAGCAGGCCGTCGAAAACGCGGAAGAAGTTCTCGAGCGGCTTCGGGACGACGAGTAGCCCGGTTCGATTCTCCGGCGGCCGTCGATTTCGGCAGCCGTGATACCGAAACCCGTTATCGAAGCCGTCGGTACGCTCGCAGGAGCACGGACGCGGCCGTTCCGAGCCCCGGAATTCGCGACGAAAGGGCTGCGGCGCCGAGCAACAGGAGTCCACTCTTTCGGTGCCCCTTCGAGAGTTCCATGACGCCGTCGATCGCCGTCGTGACGACGCCAGCGTTCTTCAGCAGTTCCGTTCGGTCGGCGTGCGCTCGTGTGGAAGCCATGAATCTACGCTAACAACGTCGACCAGCGACAAACCGTGGCGGCCTGCAGGTGTCGGGTCGGAGTCGCCCGGTTCGACGGCTCGACGGCTCTCGATTCGACGGCTCGAGGTCGCTCGCGAGACGGCCGCCGAGCGCGGCGTTTTTGATGCCGGCCTGTGACTGTGCGCGTATGGATATCCACGTCGTCGGCGATGATCCGGTTCGCGCGGCCGTCGTCGCCGCGCTCGGAGACGTCGACGTTTCGGTCGTCAACGCCAGTGCCGACGAGATCGCGGACGCCCGATTCGCGATCGTGAGCGACGTCGCCGGCTTGCCCACCTTCGATCGGGCGAACGAGGCCGCTCGAGCGGGCGGCACCCCGTGGATCGCCGTCGAGATCGGCGGCGTCGGCGGGCAGTCGCTCGCGGCGGTCGACGCGGCCGTCTCGGGGTTCGCCGCCGCGACCGGCTGTTTCGACTGTCTCCGCCACCGCGTCGCCTCGAATCTGGAGGAGGGGACGACGACAGCCCAACCGACGGGAGATCGCAGCGCGGCGCGGTTGGCCGGCGCGGTCGCCGGGCGGGAGTGCGTGCGGGTCCTCTCGGGCGACGAGGAATCGGTGATCGGCCACGTCATCGAGCTTCCACACCAGCGACGGCGCGTGCTGCCGGTGCCGGGCTGTGACTGCCAGGGCGGCGAGCGGAATCGGTCCCTCGAGCGCGACGACGACGCGCTCGGCCTCGACGCGGCCGTCGAGCACGCCGAGGCGGCGATCGACGACCGAGTCGGCGTCGTCTCGAGCATCGGCGAGGTCGCGTCGTTCCCGGTTCCGTACTATCTCGCGACGATGGCGGACACATCGAGCTTTAGCGACGCGAGCGCGCCGACGCAGGCCGCCGGCGTCGCCGACGACTGGAACGCGGCGCTCATGAAAGCCGTCGGCGAGGGCCTCGAGCGCTACTGCGCCGGCGTCTATCGTGAGAGTGAGTTCGTTCACGAGAGCGAGGGCGACCTCGAGAACGCGGTCTCGCCCACCGATCTCGTGCGGCCCGAGGACGCGCCGGCGTACGACGCGAGCGACGAACACCGGTGGATTCCCGGCGAGAACCTTGCGACCGGCGATTCGGTCCATCTACCCGCCGCGGCGGTCCAGTTCCCTCAGCCCGGCGAGCGACTCCTCCCGGCGATCACGACCGGGCTGGGACTCGGCTCCTCTACCGTCGACGCGCTGCTGTCGGGGCTGACGGAGGTGCTCGAGCGCGACGCGACGATGCTCGCGTGGTACTCATCGTTCGAGCCGCTTGGCCTGTCGGTCGACGACGACGGGTTCGACGTACTCGAGCGCCGGGCCCGGAGCGAGGGGCTGTCGGTGACGCCGCTGCTCGTCACGCAGGATATCGATGTCCCCGTGGTCGCCGTCGCCGTCCACCGTGACCCGGAGACGCTCGCGGACAGACTCGAGCCGACGGACGACGAGTGGCCGGCGTTCGCCGTCGGCTCCGCGGCTGGACTCGACGCCACCGCCGCCGCACGGTCGGCGCTCGAGGAGGCGCTGCAGAACTGGACGGAACTGCGCGGGCTCGGTCCCGAGGAGGCCGCCGACGCCTCCGGTTCGATCGGCGAGTACGCCGCGTTCCCAGCGGCCGTCCGGTCTTTCGTCGATGTCGAGCGGACGATTCCGGCCGAAAGCGTCGGTCCGGATCCGGTACCGTCGGGGACGGAGGCGCTCGAGAAACTCGTCTCACGGACGGCTGACGTCGATCTCACGCCCTACGCGGCGCGACTGACGACTCGAGACGTCGAGCGCGTCGGCTTCGAGGCCGTTCGCGTAGTGGTGCCGGGCGCACAGCCGCTTTTCACCGGCGAGCCGTTCTTCGGCGAGCGCGCGCGAACGGTGCCGGACGATCTCGGATTCGAACCGCGACTCGAGCGGGCATACCACCCGTACCCCTGAAACCCGTCGGTGGAGAGCGTGTACGTCGGTATCCAGCACTACGCACGGTGGGGAAGATGTCCGTAAAATAGCACCAAGAGCGCGATTAGTCGTCGGAGTCGGTTTCGTTCTCGTCGCTCTCGTCCCCGTTTTCGTCGCTTTGCTCGTCATCGTCGTCTGCGTCCTCCGTGTCCTCGGTGCCGTCCGCGATCTCGTCTTCGCCCTCACTGCGCTGGACTTCGACGACGAGGTCGTCCTCGGAGATTCGGATCACGACGAGTGAAGTGTCGGGCGTGATCGAGACCGCTCTGACCGTCGCCTCGTCCTCGTTCTCGATGATGGCGGCGCGGAAGCTCTGTTCCGTCTCGTCGAGGTGGGGCGGGCCGACGGTCTCGCCCGGACCGACGGAGTAACTCTGCTCGTAACTCGCGCGGCCTCCGTTGCGCTCTCGAGCCTGGAGGTGGAGGTTCCGGGTGCGGTCGCCCTCGTTGTGGATCTCGATCGGGATGATACCCTGCAGTCCGAAGTGTTCCTGGACGCCGTCGACACAGCCCGCGAGCCCGACGGCGGCCGCCACTCCGGCGGACTGAAGTAGCGTGCGGCGGTTCACACCCGATGCTCGGGAGCGAGCGAACGTAGGCATTACTCTTCGTCGCTCCGCGAGCCGCTTCCGTGTGATTGTGATGGACTATCGTGCGGTTTTATGATACGAGAGGGAAACACACGCACGTATGGAGAAAACCGCAATCGACGACGTCGATATCGAGACCAACCCGATGGATGTCCACTCGATCAGACGGCCGATTTCGAAGGCACTCGGCTTCTCGGACTTCGCGATGAACTACTTCGAACTCGAGGCCGACGAGTCCTTCTCCGGCGGCTATCACACCCACCACGATCAGGAGGAGGTGTTCTACGTGCAATCCGGGACCGCGACGTTCGACACCGAGGAGGGCGAGGTCACCGTCGGGGAAGACGAGGTGATTCGGTTCGCTCCGGGGGAGTTCCAGCAGGGCTACAACGACGGCGACGACCCGGTCGTCGGCTTCGCCTTCGGCGCACCCGGTGCCCAACACGACTGGGACCAGATCGAATCGATGATCTTCTGCCAGGACTGCGAGGAGGAGGTCGGTCACGGATTGGAACTTACTAACGAAGGTGCGTTCCGAATGACCTGTACCGACTGCGACAACGCGTTTACGATCGGATAATCGGAAACGCTCATCTTAGCCGTTTCAGTGACTTTCCCGTCGATTCACTCGCCTTCGGAGCGATGACTCGACGATCGTTTTGAGCCCTGTCTCGAGGAGGCTATTGACATGTTAACAAGCACATTCTCGGGGGTATAGAGCGTGGCATGTAGTATCGTGATGGTCACCAACGGAGAGTTCGCTCGAGCGGGCCGTGACGCACCGCTGTAGTGACGATCACTGGAATCGGGAACGATCCCTCGAGAACGGGTTGGACGGCGGGTAGAACCGAATCGAACGCGAAGCGACTTCGACACGAGTAACCAACACAATGGCACGAAATCGAACGATGGGTGCGCTCGGTGTACTTTCACTGATCGCACTGATTACGGCGAGTCTCGGGTTGTACAGGGCGTTTTCCTTCGTCGGGGCGGCGGTCATCCTCACGGTGATCGCGTCCGCGACGATCGAACGAAGCGACGGCGATCCGGATTTCGCACCGTACACCGGACTGATCGGTGCACTGGCGACGTTCTTTCTGATCGGTTTGGGCGGAATATGGTTGACGTGGGAACCGGGCACCGCGGAGTACAGCTACGTGCTCGGGGTCCCGGTCTCGACGCTCATCTACTTCGGGTTCATCTGGCTGTTACCGCTGACCGCCGCGATCTACTACTCGCTGATCTTCGATCGGATCGCGAGCGACGAGATCGTCGACGATATCATCGAATCGGCCCGCGAACGACAGCGCCGGGAGTCGTTCCCGCTGGCGCCGGAGCAGCCGACACGAACCGCCGAGACGGCCGACGGCGGCGAACTGACGACCGGAGGTGAGAGCGATGAGTAACGCGCTCTCGATGCTTTCGGTGGCGCCGATGCCGTTGCAGGAGGAGGGGATCCCGATCGCCGACGACCCGATCATCATCGGTTTCGGGGCTGCCTATCTGCTCATCGTCATCGCGATCGGCGCCTGGGGCTGGATGCAGACCGAATCGACGAGCGACTTCCTGATCACGGGCAAGAGCATCGGGACGTGGGTCCTCGCGCTGACCGCGTTCTCGGTGATCCAGTCCGGGTTCGGCTTCGTCGGCGGACCCGAACTGGTCTACACGTTCGGGACGTCCGCGCTGTGGATCTTCTTTACAGCACCGCTCGGCTTCCTGCTCACGTGGATCGTTTTGGCAAAGCGGATGCGAATTCTCGCCGACATCCGCAACGTGTTGACCCTGCCGGACGCGATGTACGTCCGCTACGAGAGCGAGTGGGTCCGCGGACTCGGCGGCGTCGCCGTTGCGCTGGGCGTCGTCGCCTACCTCGCGGTCAACCTGGCCGCGCTGCAGTTCGTCATGCGCGCCATCTTCGGCATTCCGCTCATCTGGGGCCTGCTCGGCGGCGCCCTCATTCTCCTCCTGTACAGCATGCTCGGCGGAATGATCGCCGGCGTCTGGACCGACTTCCTGCAGGCGATCACGATGATCGTCGGCGCGGGGTTCGTCTTCGCCTACGCGATGTCGTTCGGCGGCGGGATGGGAACCATCTCGCGGAACCTCGCCAGCGCGGATCCGAACCTCATCTCGCCGTTCGGCGCGCTAGGTGCCCCCGCCGTCGCCGTCCTCGTCGGCATTTCGTGGTGGATGCTGTTCTCCATCGGTGCGGCCGGACAGCCCCACCTCATCACGAAGTTCTACATGAGCCGCGACATGAAGATCCTGAAGTGGGGCGCGCCGATCGCGGCCATCTCCTACGCCATCTCGAGTTTGATCGCCTTCTCGGCGGGGCTCTCGATGCGCGCGATGGTCGAAGCCGGCGAAATCTCTGAAACGTTCTCCGCCTCCGAGGTCGGTCCGGTCTTCGTCCTCGATCACACGGGAAGCGTCGTCGCGGGGCTGATCCTCGCCGCGCTGCTCGCGGCGATCATGTCGACGAGCGACTCGTTTCTCAACATCGGGGCGGCGGCCATCTCGCGGGACATCCCACGAGCACTCGGAAAACCGATCACCGACGACAAGACCGAACTCCGCGTGACCCAGGCCGCCCTCGCCACGCTAACGGTGCTCTCGACGCTCGTCGTCTTCTACTCCCAGGCGCTGGTCGGCATTCTGGGCGCGATCAGTTGGGGCTTCTTCGCCGCCGCGTTCGTTCCGGTGGTGGTGTTGGGACTCAACTGGAAGGGAGCGACGAAGGAGGGAGCGATCGCTTCGCTCGTCGTCGGCATGCTGTTCAACATCGTCTACAACGTTCCGGGCGAACTGGCTGCGGTTACGGAGGCCGGCTGGGCGACCGCGCTCAACGATTTCGTCATGATGACGTACCCGTATCCCGCGGAGGTTCCGTCAGAAGCGATCGGATTGCTGGTCGCGATGATCGTCTTCATCTTCGTCTCCATTGCGACCCAGGATCGCAACGAACTCCCGAACGACCTCCACGCCCTGTTCGAACGATGATGGTCCACACCGAGGAATCGATCGCGCGACTCACGCGGTGGCTCCGCCAGCGCCCGAACTCGATCGAGTTCTGGGAACTGGTGGTGACGAACGAGCGACTCGTCTGGTGTTACGTCGGCCAGTCCTACCGCTCGATGCTGTTGCGAGCCGATATGGGCGAGCGCGACCGGGCCATCGTTGAGGACAGCCGCCCCGAGGAACTACTCGACCTCGCCGAGGAGAACTTCGCGATTCCGCTCGAGGCCCTCGAGTCGATTCGACATGTCGAAGGGACGCGGTTTCGCCGCGCCAGACTCGAACTCGAGTGGTCCGAGGCGGGCCTCGACGACACCCGGTACGGCGGCGGGATGACGCTCGTCAGCACCAGCGAGGCCGACCCACAGCGGGAGACCGTGGCGGCCCTCGCGGAGGACTCGCGACTCGAGCACGTCGGGATCGAACTCGACTCGCCGCGCTGGTCGCTCTTTTAGCGCGCGATCAGTCGGACCGTTTTTCACGCAGAACCGTGAGCAAGCACGTATGTCTACGGACCCGACGGCGGTGGGCGAGATCGACACGACACTGTTCATTACGGTCTCCGGGCCACCGGGCTGTGGCGCGACGACGCTCTGTGAGCAACTCGCCGACGCGATGGGCTGTCCGTACGTCTCCGGCGGCGACATCTTCCGCGAGATCGCCGAGGATCGCGGCATGAACCTCAACCAGTTGACGGCCCAGGCGGACTCCTCCGAGGAGATCGACCGCGCGATCGACCAGCGCCTCCAGCAGATCGCCGAGAAGTGGGGAACGGCGAACAAACCCTTCATCCTCGAGTCCCGCCTCGCCGGCTGGCTGGCCGGCGAACGGGCCGACCTCCGCATCTGGCTCGACGCGCCCGAGGACGTCCGCGCGGACCGGATCGAGGGTCGTATCGAAACCGAAGCCGAGATGCGCGTCCGCGAGGTCAGCGAGGCCGGTCGCTACCAGTCCTACTACGCAATCGACATCGACGACCGGGAGTTCTACGACCTCTCGATCAACACCGCCCGCTGGAGCAAACGCGGCGTGTTCGAACTCGTGCGGGCTGCACTCGAGGAGTACGATCCCGAGATCGACGAAGGGGCGTTCTCGACGCCGGCCGTCGATCCGTAGCACCGCGATTCGGACGAATTTTGCCCGCGACGCAGTGACGGTCGTCGAGTCGTCGCCGCTCGCGGTCGATGGCTATTTTGTGCTGTGTGTGTGATCAACTAGCAGTATGGCGTACTACGTCACCGTCGACGGAGACTCGTACGAGGAGGCCCGCGAGTCGTTCTCGTGGGACGTTCCCTCGGGGTTCAACGCGGCCGCGGATCTGGTCGGCAAGCACGACGACGGCGAACAAGTCGCGCTCTATCAGGTAGCGGTTGACGGTGGCCACAAGGCGTACACGTTCGCCGACCTCGACGCGCGCTCCAACGCGGTCGCGAACGCACTCGAGTCCCGCGACGTCGAGTACGGCGACCGCGTCGCCGTCGTCGTCCCGCAGAAGCCGGCGAACGTCCTCACCCACCTCGCCTGCTGGAAACTGGGTGCGGTCTCGCTCCCGCTGTCGGTGCTGTTCGGCGACGACGCGCTCCGCTATCGACTGACCGACAGCGAAGCCCGCGTGGCCGTCGTCGACGCGAGCCAGTGGGAGACGGTGCGCGAGGTCGCGCCGGACTGTCCCCGACTCGAGTCCGTCCTCGTCGTCGGGAGTTCGGGGCGGGCTATCGATTCGGAGGCCATCGACGACGTGACGGTGGAGCGGTTCGCGGACGCCGTCGACTGGGACGAGACGGCGTTCGAACTGGCCGATACGGACGCCGACACGTCCGCGATCATCATGTACACGAGCGGCAGCACGGGCGAGCCGAAGGGCGTCCTCCACACGCACGGCGTCTGGATCGGACACTGTCCGGCGTTTACGATGTACTTCGAGCGCGACGTCCGCGACGGCGTCTACTGGACGCCCGCCGACTGGGCCTGGATCGGCGCGCTCGGCGACCTCGTCTTCCCGGCCTGGCACTACGGCCGGCCGGTGGTGGGGTACCCGATGGGCTCGTTCGACCCCGAGCGCGCCTACGAGATTATGGCCCAGTTCGACGTCACCGACGCCTTCCTCCCGCCGACGGCGATCCGGCTGCTGATGAGCGTCGACGAGCCCGGCGAGCGGTACAACCTTTCCCTCGAGGCGATCTGTTCCGGCGGGGAACCGCTAACCGGGGAGATCCTCGAGTGGGCTGACAAGGTCCTCGAGGGCGTAATCGTCGACGAACTCTACGGCCAGACGGAGGCGAACCTGCTCGTGACCAACTGCCGGGAGTGGTTTCCCGCGAAGCCGGGCAGCATGGGGAAACCCGTGCCGGGTCACGACGTCGCCGTGGTCGATTCCGAGACCGGCGAGCGCGTGGAGGCGGGCGACATCGGCGAGATTGCCGTCCGTCGCGGCGACGATCCGGTGATCTTCGAGACGTACTGGAACGCTCCGGAGAAGACGGCGGCGGTGACGCTGGGAGACGGCCCCGACGGGGGCGTCTGGCACCTCACGGGCGACTTGGCCGAACGCGACGACGACGGCTACTACTGGTTTACGTCACGAGACGACGACCTCATCATCACGAGCGGCTACCGCGTCGCGCCGCGGGAGGTCGAGGAGACGATTCTCGAGCACGAGGCCGTCGAACAGGTCGGCGTCGTCGGCGTTCCGGACGAGACCCGGAGCGAGGTTATCAAGGCCGTCGTCCAGCTGACGGGTGATGTCACCGGAACCGAGGCTGTGCGCGCCGAGATACGTGAGTTAGTCCGTGAGAAGCTAGCGGCGTACGAATATCCGCGTGAGATCGAGTTTCGAGAGGAGCTCCCGACCACGACGACCGGGAAGATCCGGCGAACTGAACTCGTCTGAGTCGCTTCCGGGACCGCGGTTTCCGAGTGGTCCCTTACTCGCTGTCGGGCGAGTAGTTCGGCGCTTCGTCGGTGATGACGACGTCGTGGGCGTGACTCTCGGCCTGGCCGGCCGCGGAGACACGGACGAACTCGCTGCGCTCTTTGAATTCGGGGATCGTCTCGGCGCCGACGTAGCCCATGCCGGACTGCATCCCGCCGGCGAGCTGGTGGAGTTCGGACCTGAGCGTTCCTTTGTACGGGGTTGCGGCCTCGACGCCTTCGGGGACGTACTCGTCGTCCTCGTTCGGTTCTTCCTTGAGGTATCGGTCGCTGTCGCCGGACTTCATCGCGCCGACGGAGCCCATGCCGCGGTACTGCTTGTACTTCTTGCCGTTCATCGTGACGACGCGGCCGGGCGCCTCCTCGGTACCGGCGAAGTAGGAGCCGAGCATGACGGCGTCCGCACCGGCGGCGACCGCTTTGATCGCGTCGCCGGAGTACCGAATTCCGCCGTCGGCGATCACCGGTACGTCGTGTTCGCTCGCGACGTCTGCGACCTGTGCAACGGCCGTGATCTGTGGCATACCGGAGCCCGAGACGATTCGGGTCGTACAGATCGAGCCCGGACCGATACCGACTTTGATCCCGTCCGCGAAGTCGACCAGATCCGCGGCCGCTTCGCGCGTCCCGACGTTACCGACGACGACGTCGGCCTCGACGGACTCCTTGATCTCTCGAGCGCCGTCGATGACGTTCAGGTTGTGGGCGTGGGCGGTATCGATGAACAGCACGTCCGCGCCGGCCTCGTCGGCGGCCTCGGCTCGCTCCTGTTCGAAGGGGCTGACGGCGACGCCACAGCGGAGGCGTCCGTCGTCGTCGCGGACGGCCTGTTGGTACTCGCGGCGCTGGAGGATGCCCTGCATCGTCACCAGCCCGACCAGCAGGTTCTCGTCGTCGACGACCGGCACGCGCTCGATTTTGTGCTCGTACATCAGGTCGAACGCGTCGCGCGGATCGATGTCCTCGGAGGCCGTCACGACCTCGTCGGTCATCGCTTCGGTGACCGGATCGTCCTCGTTGACCTCGAGGTGGGGTCGGATGTCGGTACTCGAGATGATGCCAAGCACCTCGCCGCGGGTGTTGACGACCGGTGCACCGCCGACGCCCTGGCGGGCCATCTGCTCGTCGACTTCCCGGACGCTCATCTCGGGATCGGCGGTGACGACCGAGTCGAGCGGGATGATGAGTTCGTCGGCGCTCTTGACCCGTTCGATCTCCTCGACCATCGCGTCGACGTTCATGTTGCGATGGAGAACGCCCAGGCCGCCGTGGCGGGCCATCGCGATGGCCATCCCGCTCTCGGTGACGGTGTCCATCGCGGCCGAGAGGATCGGCACCGACACCTCGACGGATTTCGAGACGTACGTGGTGAGGTCCGCGTCGTCGGGTTCGACGCGACTCTCTTTCGGACGCAAGAGGACGTCGTCGAAGGTTAGCGCTTCCGGTACCTGTAATTTCGAAGAATAAGGCTCCTGCTCAGGGATATCGTTCGCCATGTAAACCGTCCGAACCCGTGAGCAAAAAGCGTTGCGAGATACGAACTGGGTGCGAACGGTTGTCGAGGCTTTCGGCGAGAAAGTGATACCCGGTAGCGGGATGGACGAACGTCGACGAGCGTGAACCCGTGCGCTCGAGGTGGCCGGACGACCGCGGGCCGTACGGAAAACCCATAGCGCCGGTCGTTGACTCTTTTCGAGTGGACGTTCGTCGACCGAACCACGCTCTCAGCCACAGTTGTCAAGCGCAGGTGTGTACATTCCCGACCGCTTCTGGCACCCAGTGGTACGAATGCGGCAAGTTATGCGACCGCGTCCCACACAACGCTTATTGAGAATCCGGTTCTCGATACGGGTATGTACGCTGTGAATTTCAGTGCTGCCCGAACCGTTGGTCGGACGAGCGTCGACAGTGACGCCGCCAATTTCCAGTTCGGGAAATTCACAAAACAATTCACAGCGCGAGGCCGCAACTGGACGACCCGGTGTGCGATTCACCAGTCTCGACGGGACCGTCCACCCTATTGCCCACCGGCCTCGGGTCATGGCCATCGAGCCTGACTCATGAGTACGTCACGACACCCGGTCGCACTCCGCCTCGAGCGAATAGTCGGTGGTGATACCCGTCTGTTAGCGCTGGTGATGATGTTGCCGCTGATCGACGGCGTCTTCCCGGCGCTGATCCTTGCGGGCGCGTTGGACGACCCGCTCGGTGCCGTCCAGGTCGGCCTACTGATCTTCGGCGGCAGCGCCACGGTCGCGGTGATCCTCGCAGAGATGTCCGGGACGCCCCGGGAACAGGCCACGATCGTCATGCTCGTCGGAGTTCCGCTGATACTACTCGCGGGAGTGCAGGCCGCGCTCGCGCCGGCGATCGGGAGCGTCCTCGATATCGTCATCTTCGAACGGTTCGCGGCGCTGGTCATCGTCGCCATCGCGGCCAAGACCGCCAGCGCGACGATCGGCGACTACCTCCCGAACCCGGCCGTCATCATCGGCCTCGGGCTCGTCGCGAGCATCGACCCCGCGGGTGCCGAGTTCGTCGTCATGGACAACCCCGCATTGGTCGCAAACGCCGTCCTCGCCGCGGGCGTCGGCGTCGCGTTCGCGCTCGCCATCGCCCTCGGCGGCCCGTACCTCCGCGGTTGCATGGACATCGATCGCTTCCGCTTCGGCAGCGCGGTCGCCCTCGGACTGCTCCCGCTGTCGATGCTCGGGATGGCCTTCGGACAGGCACCGCTAGCCGCGCTGCTCGTCGCCGGCGTGTTCGCGATCGATCTGCCGCTCGAGCGCGACTCGAGTGACAGCGCAACCGACGGCGACGATTCGCCCACGGACAGCCTGGGCGCGCTGACCGACGGCGGCGGGTCGGATCCCGACGACGCGGACTCGAGCGACGACGACTCCGATTCGGGACCGTATCCGGGCGACGACTCGACCGACACGCAGGGTCGGGCCCCGTGGCTGTAGGGCGGATTCCGAATCGAAACCACTTTACGCAGGATCGACCAACTGCAAAACGAGGGGCTGTGGCCAAGCCAGGGATGGCGACTGACTCCAGAGGCTACGGCGCCCGGGACGACACTCCAGACTGATATACTGATCGGACACCTGATCAGTGTCCGTGTGATGACCCTCTGGAGTTCCGAGGCGCACCGGAGATATCAGTCGATCGGGGGTTCAAATCCCTCCGGCCCCATTACTCCCTCTATCGCTTCAAAATGGTTAGCAGAGAGTATCCTCCTTAAATTCGCGCCCTCAATGTAGTGATGGATTTCAGTCGGTCAGGGGTTGGAGTCACGTGCCTTCCTGCGATTCAGAGTTATGATGCTAAGTGAAAGTGATCGGGACTCCCTTCCCTCAATGCGATTGAACGCAGAAGACAACAGCTGAAGATGTCTATTTTATAACAAAAGCCAATACTATTTTGTAAATGAAATGTATTGATACCAATAATGTCTAGACAAAGCGTCGATAATCTTAGTTTCATTTCTGCCGCTACCAGGTACAATACTGAGAGAAGACCACTTCTACGAGGGTACTTTGATAAAGCTCTACAGACAGGTGAGTTGTTTGATGGCAAAGTCTCAGATATAGCTATTAGCGACTATGGGGAAAACAATGGTTTAGACCCAGATGAACCAGAGCAATCGTTTCGAGAACTACTACTGATGTATCCCGATGATCCCGATCTACAACATTACCAGATGTATCTTAGTATACGCTATGCTGATTTGAGTGAACAGATTCGGAATGAATTAGGATATTCAGCAGTTGATTTGGTCTCTTTTGAGGCATTTATTTATAACCAGATTGCAGACAGAGCTGAAAATTTGGACATTAAATCCAATTTTTATGAATTCGAGGATAAAGAAGAATATACAGAAATGAATGAATTTGAAGATCCTAGTAAGCAATTCCAGAATAGATGGCGAGCTTGTATCGAATTCTCACGAAGCGAGCTAATTGATTCCTTTTTGGCTAAAACGGATAATCAGCAGTTGGCACAATCTCTTTCCCTCACCGAGCGGATTGACGCAGCAAATGCGATGATTGATTTTCTCTCTAAACCATATGGACCTGAAGTCGAATACTCCCAACATCAGTTTCTAAAAACGCCACTCTTTGAGGTAGTTGGTGAGGAAAACAGGATTTTAGTTCCGTTCCCTTCCCTCTTAGTGAGTACAACACAAATAAGAATAGAGGAAATTTTCCAGAATCATAAAAGTTTGAGAGATTTAGAAGACAATCAGAAGGGCGATCTAGTCGAAGAATTAGCTTTAGAAGCACTTGCTGAGTTCAATAGTCGAAATCTGGTTCACTCTTTCAAATATACTGATCCTCATCCTCATGAGACAGATGGATTACTCTTTTTTGAAAATTCTTACTGGGCTGTAGAAGTCAAATCTCATCCAATCTTCCGGAAGGTCCCCGGCAATGCCTCGATAGCACTAAACAGATTTGAAGAAAAGTTCAAAGATGCGATCTCACAGGGGGATAACACATTAAAATTCTTAAAAGACCAAGGAGAGGATGTATTGTACCATCTCGCAGGTGATAAATCCCCACTCGAGAAGGAATATGGAGTAATAGTAGTTCTCGATGGATTACTACCTACCTTGTTTTCTCAAAACCAACATATTGACCAAACATTTGGAATGAACGGGATTTACGAAGCAGTCGAGGAAGGAGATCGCGTCTTGCTAATAACACTCTTTGATCTGTTTGAATTGGCACATCAGACTGACGAATTAGGCCGATTAGAAGACTTCCTTATCTGGAGAACAGATTTCGGCTTTGATATGCCCGTCTCGGCATTCAACGAGCGTGAATATTGGGCTATGTTCTTTGACAACTATGATTCTGATAAAGATTTTCAGGAAATAATCGATGACGCTGCAAAGAAAAAATCACTTATCACATACATCAGCAATAGGTTCAACGACAAGCCATATCTTCCCGACGATGGACTTTGATACTCTATTTAGAGGTTATCCAAATACTGCCTTCTAGTTGTTGCTCGCTCGCCTTCTGTTCGACTGTCGTAGTGTTCTTCCAGAACGTCAACGGTTACATTCGCCCGTTCGCTAACTTTCTCCGCAGGCCAGTCTCGATTGAGATGATAGGTTATCGCAGCACGTCGGATCGGGTGAGGACTCCGACTTGATGGACATTGGGATGAGTTTGCCTTCCTGATCGCCGCTTCACACTCCTCAATGCAGCGATCATGTGGACAATTCCCGCCGATCTTACACGGTCGGGTAATCCCGTAGAAGTTTTTTCTGAGTGCTGTCCGAGATAGGCGACCGTGGCGGGTAGTAAAAAGCGGTTCCCGACCGTAGTCGTCTGTCACGTCATGCCGTTGAACTTGAATGTAGTCGTCAAGAACTTGTGTGATTCGATCGTTTAGATTCACAATGCGCTCCCCCTCAATGCCGTTCTTTAGCGGAGTGCCAGTCTCCGGGCGATGACGCACTTTGAGCCGTTTCTGACCCGAGAGATAGTCTTCAAGATCAAGGCCAACGGCTGTGCCCATGCGGAAACAAGTGTGCCACATTAGCTGGAAGACAGCATGGCGGCGCGTAGCATATTCGAATTTGTAGTAGTAGTTCAGAATGTCTTCTATTCGGTTGAGTGAAAGAACTGTTTCGCTCACCCGATCATCGGAATTGAGATCAGGGAGCTGCACCAGCTCTGCAAATCCTTGCTCGACGAGTTCTGCCTGCTCGCACCAGCGGAGGAATACCCGGAGGGTCGAGAGATTGTTCTTCAACGTGACCTCCTTGATGCCCTGTCCTCGCCTTCGGAGCTTGTACTGTTTCAGGTGGTAGCCGTGAAGCTCTCCGACCTCCTCAATGCCTTGATTCTCACAGAACTGTATTAGCTCCTTGAGTGCGTACTTGTAGTTTCGATGGCTGGCTTTGCTGACTTCATCCTCTCGCTCTGCGAGGAAGTCCTCTACTGCTTGCTTCGGAGTTACGTTCGGTGTCATTGGTATCGATCTGAACCGCCGAACGTGAGCTGACCACCGGATCAACCCTCAGGTGATGGAAGCGGGGGGGTTCCCTCGCGCACCACTCGGGTATCAGGGTCGGTTTACCGACGAGAGTGCCATATTCGGTGCGTATGGCGCTCCTCTCGTCGGATCGGGGTTCAAATCCCTCCGGCCCCATACTTTTGTCGCGAGCAAGTCCGCGAGCGACAGGTATGTAATCCGGAGGATTTGAATCAGGGAGCAGCTTGCTGCGACCGTGGTACAAATTCCTCTGGCCCATTCCGTCGGACGTTCCATTCGAGAGACATCAACCGGTCGAACAATTCGTTGCACGACGGAAAACGTCATGTCGACGATCAGCCGAGGTGGTTGAGGTCGCCGCGGCGTTCGCGGTGCATGATTCCGCCAACGAACCGGCGGAGGGTATCGACGAGTTCGGTCTCGGTCTCGTACGTTTCGACTCGCAGGTCCCACTGTACCGTCGCTGATCGCATCATCGCACTCGTTACGTCGTCCTCGTGAACAAAGAGCAACCGACCAGCATGCGTTTCCGCGAGGTTCTCGAGAATACTTCCGGCTTCCTCAGTGACGCCGAAGTTGTGTCCGAGAAACGGGACGATGAACGCGGTCGCATTGCTGCATCGCGTGTACTCGATGCTCTGGGTCACTGCATTCACGTTGTCAGTGTCCACATCGGCGTCGAGGGCCAGAAACGCGTTCACTCCGGGGTCGGTTCGGAGCTCACCCTGTACCCGCCGCAAGAGCGCCTGTGCCTCGGTGATGTCAATTTTGTTCCGGAACAGTTTGCGAAGGGGACCTGGAAGTTCGTCGACGTCGATGTCTCGACGCTCTTCGTCGCTGAGCACGTAGTTGAGGTTGAACGACTTGTACGGTCCCATTAGATAGAAGAGAAAGCGATCGATATCGACGACAGCACCCTGCACTACCACCTCAACAAGCTACTCGAGGTCGGGCTCGTCGAGAAGCGACAACGTACGGAACGAGGACAGGACGGGCTGTACACGTACTATCGGGCGACCGTCTTCGGAGACGTCACACTCGCCGAAGGTGTCGATGAACTGATCCGCGGCGAAGGAGAGTTCGAGGAGTTGTACGACAGTTCGGGATCGGACTGATACGGTCTGCTGTAAGTTATTTCCGGCGCAACCTCGAACCGGCCAGCGATTGCGCCGATAAATTGTTACAGCAGATCGTATGAAAACTTGCTCTAAGCAATCACCTTCCCCTTATTATCGGCACCTGGTTCGGAATCGGGGCTCGAGGGCGATGTAGTTCCGAACGACGCATCCACGCCCTCGGACTGTCGTGAACGACGACCGGCCGAACGACCCGGTTGCGGTTCGAACGAATGCCCGCAAAATGCGGTCGGTCAAGGGTCCTTCGGCAACGGTAGGCGAGAGAGCAGAACTGAAAGTGAGACCACAGGCGCGTGACGACAAGAGCCGTGGCCGGTCGGGAGCGACTGATGGCTCGACAGACGACTCAGTTGGTGGGTTCAGTTTTGACGATGGCGAACCAGAACTCCTCGACCTCCCGAACGAACTCGATGAACTCGTCGGTCTCTACCGGCTTCTGGATGTAGGCGTCCGCCTCGAGATCGTGAGACTTGACGATCGATTCGCCCACCTCCGAACTCGTGAGCACGATCACGGGGATCTCACGGAGTAGGGGTTCGTCGTTCAGTTGCGCGAGGACCTCCATGCCGCTCTGGCCGGGAAGCTGTGGCTCAAGTAAGATGAGATCCGGTCGCGGAGCGTCCGCGTACTCGCCGCGTTGGTTGACGAACTCGAGCGCCGCCTCGCCGTCGGTGACGGCGTGGACGGCGTTCATGAGCTTCGCCTCTCTGAAATTCTCCTCGAAGAGGCGCATATCGCCGGGATTCGGCTCGACCAGTAAGATGTCGATCGTCTCCCCGATTTCGCCATCGCTCTCGTCGTCTGCTAACGCCATATCCGTGCGTGACAGTGCAAGCGTATAAGCGTAACTCTAACGGGCCCAATAGAGTCTGTGGATCTGGTCAGTCTGGTCCGATAACGGCCCTTCAATCAGGGAACGAGTTCGTTGACGAAAGCGATTTGTGTACACGTTACGCGCGACGACGCCGCTCGAGTGGCGGCTAAACGCACGGCGGGACCGATGGCTCGATCTCAGGTGCAGTAACAGGACGTGGTGTGTCGGTCGGCGCCTCGAGTCGCCTTGGTCGGCCGAACGGTGATCGTCGTCCCACACTCGGGGCAGTCGTATCTGTCGCCGTCGATCGTTCGGCGGACGTTCCAGTCGCCGTCGAACGAACTCTCGTGTCCACAGTCGAAACAGTAGAGAACGGCCTTGCTGGTGGGCGGACGGTCGGCTGTGGATGCAGTGGTTGTCATACGAATTCTTAGGGTGCGAACGCCGAAAACGGTGTCGGGCAGCTCGGGAGCGAAACGGGATTCGATCGGTTCGAGGGACGATAGGGGAGGTCGTCAGTCGCCGTCGACCGGATTCCGAACGATCGCGAACCAGAACTCTTCGAGCGAGTGGACGAAGTCCACGAACTCCTCCGGGGCGACCGGTTTTCGGATGTAGCAGTCGGCCTCGAGATCGTGGCCTTTGACGATATCCTCGCCGGCTTTCGAACTCGTGAGGATGACGACGGGGATCTCACGGAGCACCGAGTCGCCGTTTAGCTCCGCAAGAACGTCCATACCGCTGGTTCCGGGGAGTTGTGGCTCGAGCAGAACGATGTCCGGACGCGGGACGTCCGCGTACTCGC
Source organism: Natronorubrum marinum (assembly GCF_052040125.1). NCBI lineage: Archaea > Methanobacteriati > Methanobacteriota > Halobacteria > Halobacteriales > Natrialbaceae > Natronorubrum > Natronorubrum marinum. The sequence continues at coordinate 1,890,542 of NZ_JBPPFV010000001.1, read as the reverse complement.
CGCGCTGGCGGACGAACTCGAGTGCGGACTCGCCGTCGGAGACGGAGTGAATCGTGTTGAGCAGTTTCGCGTCCCTGAAGTTCTCGGTGAACAGTCGCGTATCGCCAGGATTCGGCTCGACTAACAGGATGTCGACCACCCCGTCCATCCGCATCTCCCCCGGAGTCATAGCAACTAATTCGTCTGAGAGAATAAAACTGCGTGGGTCCGATTCCGACACCGTGATCCGACAAAATATCCCTTGCAATCCGCCGTACTCGGCAAACGGTCGTTTCTGTCCCTCTCGCCGAAATGCTTCAGATATTGAATGAATTAGGGCAGACTCACTTCTCGACGGAACGCGCGTCCCGAGCGGAGCCGTCGGAAACGGGAAACGGAATCCGACCCGCCGACGCCAGTTAGCGGCACAATGCTTGGACCACATTTAGCATCGCAGGGTGCATACGAGCGGTATGAGCGAGACACGCGCGACGACCGATCGATCGTCGATCCCGGTGCGGACGGCCGGGTTCGCCGCCGCGCTCGGAGCCTGGATCCTCTGGTCGGGAGTGATCCTGACGGGCTCCGGCCCCATCATCATGAACAACTTCCTCGCTGGCGCAGCAATCGCCGCGTTCGCGTCGTACACCGCCGGCTGGCCCGACGGCGGTCCGTTGCCGAGCGTCGCCGCACCGACCCTTGCCGCGCTCCTCGGGCTGTGGGTGCTCGCCGCCCCGTTCGTCCTGCAGGTAACCGCGGGCCGGCTCCTCTGGAGTAACGTGATCGCCGGCGCGCTCGTGGCGATCCTGGCCGGCGGGAGCATCTATGGGAGCTGGCAGTTGACCCAGTCGAGAGCGAGCAGCGCCTGATCTCGTCCGCATCGACTCTCGGATCGGATCCGGCGTTCGTCCGAGACGGGGTGGCGTTTCGACGGTGCGAACGATTCACTCGACCACGAGACACATATATGTTTTTCCGCGGCCTATACTGTTCGATGACGCCTCGAATACCCGCACGGACGGACGACCGCGGGCGTGACTACCGGCGTTGGCGAACCTCCCCCACCGACGCGACGCCACGCCTCGAGCGGACGGCGTCCGAGCTACGGAACGTGACCGCACGCCTCGAACGGATCGAAACCCGGCTTCCGTTGCTGGAGAACACGCTCCGTGCGGTCGCCAGACAGGCGGGCGTTTCGATCGGCTGCCCCTGTGGCCACTGCGAGCGGAGCTATCTTCTTATCGCCGACGGCATGATGACGTGTCCGACGTGTGGCTACCAGCAGTCGATCTGACGCCACCCCTGTCGGTCGTGGAGTGACCGTGAACGCGGACTACTCGCGGCTCGCGTCGGTAGATGGCGTCTCTCCGGGTCGGAGCCGCCACGGCCGTGATCGACATCTCGAGTGCCTCGGCGACGGGCCGTCGTCCCGCGTTTCGGCTTGATCTACGGCCGCAAGCACATGACTGGATGAGCATTACGTCACGGTTTGTCGAAATCGGGCCATGACGGTCGTCGGCCGCCTTGCGCGCTCGCTCGTCTCTCTGCCGGAACGCCTGACCGTCGATCTACCGATGACTACAGACGAACCCACCGAGCACGACCGAACGGAGAATCGATCCGAGGAATCGGCTGACGGCGACGTGAATACTGATCGAAGAGCGCCTCGAGCCGACGGCTCCGGAGACGCGTCCGACTCGTTATCGAGCCGTGCCGGAACCAGCGACGACCAGGGGGGTGAAACGGACGAAAACAGCAAGCAGGAGCAACTGGATGCGGTTCTCGAGAATTCCGCGGGAGAGGACCTCACCTCCGATCACGGCGTAAAGATCAGCGATACGGACAACTCCCTGAAAGCCGGCGAACGCGGGCCGACAATCATGGAGGACTTCCACTTCCGGGAGAAGATGGCCCAGTTCGACCACGAGTCGATCCCAGAACGGGTCGTCCACGCCCGCGGGACGGGTGCCCACGGCTACTTCCAGCCCTACGAGGACCCCGACGTAGGCGACGAATACGACGACCTCGAGGCGTTCGTCGACGCCATCGCCGAGCACCGCCACTGGGGGCGGAGTCCGGAGGAAGTTCCCGCGTAGGGCGGCGAGCGACGCGGCTCCTTCTCGGGAGCCGCGTGACGGAGCCCGCGACGAGTCGCTTGTCCACGGTGTTGCGGAGACGAGAAAACGCGAGACCGCCGATCTGCATTCCCTGTAACCAAGTTTCCACACTCGGCTGATCGAATATTTGTCACACTCGTACTATAACTTTTCTGGTGGCTGCAACGCGTGAGAGATACCACACATTCGATATGATCGGCTAGTATTGGTGAACTATTCACCGCCCAAAACACTCCACTACCAACGAGAGTCACGGCAATTGGGTGGCGGGAAAGGCTACCGGAAACCCAACGCGTCTATACGTCTCTGTGGTGGGTTTCGAACATGACGACAGTCGTCGAACTCGAGATTCCGGCCGATCGATTCGGGATCGCCCGGACGTTCGATCGGGTGCCGACGTTCGAGTGCCAGATTGGTGGGATGATCGGGGATTCGCCGCCGCTGGTCTGGGTTATCGGTCCGGATCGACGGACCGTCCACGACGCGCTCGAGTCGGACCCATCGGTCGACGTGATCGCGAGTTTGACAGGCGGTGAACGGAGCCTTCGAGCCGGGAACGAATCCGACGACAGCGAGCGCTGGTTGTTCCGACTCGAGTTCGGAGACAGCGTCAAACTGTTCGAACAGATCGTCGCGGAGAACGGTGGTGCAATCCTGGCGGCCTGCGGGCAGAACGGAACGTGGTCGGTGAAACTGCTCTTCCACGATCGGGCATCGCTCTCGGAGTGTTACGCGCTGTTCGAACAGTACGATTACAGCGTCGACGTGACGCGTCTGACCGGCATGGACGACTTCGAGAGCGCCCAGACGCCGCTGACACAGACCCAGTACGAGACGATCTGTAAGGCTCACGAACTCGGCTACTTCGACATTCCCCGCCAGATCACGCTCAAGGAACTCGCCGCCGAACTCGACGTTTCTCATCAGGCGCTCTCCGAGCGACTGCGGCGCTGTCACTCGACGCTCGTCAGCGCCGAACTGACGGACGGAATGCAGCCGACGGCGATCGATCCCTGAGTGCGAGTCGCAGATCGGTTTGATCCGTTCGACAAGTCGGTTCGACACCGCTTTTCGGATCGACTATATCGTTCGAATCGGCGACCATCGGCACCTCGCCACTCGTGACGAGATGTCCCGATGAGTCGCTGCTACCGACGGCGAGTCTCACAAACGGATAATTTACAACCTCCGCAGTGAGAATTATAACACACCGAGACGTATTCTCCGTGAAAATTGGCCGGATATCCGCATAATTGTCCAGTATAGTCGAATCTACCGCAACGGACAGGTTTATTATTGGACGGAAACAAACAATTCCTGTCGGCGAGACGCCGACTCCGCGACATCACCGAGTGCCCTAAAGCGCCGGTGGTTCACTCGTGCTCAATCACGGCGGCCACTCGTGGCTGTGTGGCTGCCGGTCTCAGATCCCACGGGCCGCTCCACTGCATACCATTCGGCCCACACCTTTTCACCGCACGTTCGAGACCGAGAGAGCTGCCTCTCGAGACGGGGAAGATACTTATCTACGCTCTGTAGTGCTAGCGTATCGACAATGGCGCCACCTGCGTCTTCACCACGATCCGTCGGCGAAGGACCGTCTCGAGCGTCCACGGCGGACGACGATTCGTCGCTGGACCCCGACGACATCTATCACATCCTACAGACGCGTCGACGGCGTGACGTGCTCCGGTACCTCCGGACCAACGACGATCCGGTTCTGTTGAGCGACCTCGCCGAACAGGTCGCCGCCTGGGAGCACGAAACGACGGTCGAGAACCTCCACTCCGACCAGCGCCAGCGCGTCTACATCTCGTTGTACCAATCCCACCTCCCGAAACTCGACACCCGCGGAATCATCGACTACGACAAGGACCGCGGGACGATCACCGCAACCGACCTGACGCCGCAGTTCGATCCCTATCTGGCGGGAGTCGAGTCGTCGGCGTCGGACGACCCGTGGCCCTACCGGTACGCGGGAACCGTCGGCTGTTCCGGACTGCTTCTCGCCGTGACCGCGAGCGGCCTCGTCTCGGTTCCGTGGATCGCCGTCTCGGTTCTCACCGTGCTGACGTTTGCCGTCGTCACGGCCCTACACGTCTACTCGACGTTCGTTGAAGAATAATTGTTCTCCGATCGGTAGTTAAGCCGAGCGAGCGGCCCGCGAGCGCACGGCGTCGAAGCGACGACCGTCAATCGGCGCAGGAAGCTTGTGCCGTGTTCGGTTCGCGGGCAGACTCGGACTCGAGGGCGCGGTGGGCGTAGAAGGCGACCGAGAAGTCCTGTGGGCTGGGGATCGAACAGGCCAGCAAGCCGATTCCGATCGCCGTCACGACCGGCGAGTCGACTGGCACGCCACCTATTCCGAGTGCGAAGACGGGGACGGCCAGAAGGAACGGGGAGAGTGCCGCAACCCGAAGCTGCCAGGTGGGTTCGCGACCGGTTGGATGCGGCCGGACGGCCGCCCACGGACAACTCGCCAGCAGACCGACGACCCCGTCGGTCCGATCCGGAAAGTAGGTCACCGTGTAGTCGATTCGAGCGAGTCGAAGGGTCAGTGCGTGCAGCCACTCGTGGGCCATCAGTCCGGTGGCTACCGCGAGGACGAGCGCACCGCCAGCAACCGCCACCTCCGTTTCGATCATGTGGACACGTGAGATCGACATCCGCGTTCGACTCGCTCGAGTCGAGTTCCGTTCAGCGACGGACAGCGATCCGTATCGTCATCTCACGTACTCGGTGGGAAGGACCGGCCGCGGAAGGCTGTCCGGATTCACCTGTTGGTCCATTAAGTCCGGTCTGCGGGGCGCGTCGCCCCTCCAACTGTTGTGTGCTCGGATCACTGCGGACACACCGTCCCTGCGGTAGAGGCGACCTGTACTGCCTCGGTATCGACGGTCCGTGATATCCGGCCAAGGATTAAGTATTGTAAGGTGGTACCTAGTACCATGGCATCCAGTGAACCCCTCGAGTTCGGCCATGACGACCGCAAACGGATCTACGAGCACGTCGAGCGCCACGGGGCCGTCGATCCCGACGACGTACAGGTGACTCTCGGAATCGATCCCAGCGGGTTCCGACACCACGTCGCGATCCTCAAGCGCGACGGGCAACTCGAGGAATCGGGCGGCAAACTCCGAGTCACGATCGACGCGGGGGCCGAGGAGGAGTACGTTTCCGAGGATCTCGAGTTCCACATCCGTCCCGCCAGACAGGAGGATCTCACGGGAATCGTCGGCGCGATCCGACAGGTCGCCGAGGAGAAGACGTATATCGAAGCCGAAAGCGTCGCCGACGAGATCGACCATCAGGACGCCCTGTTGCGGCACAACGAAATCGAGTCACGGATGTTCTTCGTCGCGACGGTCGAGGACGAAGTCGTCGGCTGGGTCCATCTCCACGCCCCGGAGCTAGAGAAACTCTCCCACACCGCCGAACTCACCGTCGGCGTTCTAGAGGAGTACCGCGGCCACGGCATCGGCTCGCACCTCCTCTCGCGGGGCCTCGAGTGGGCCGGCGCGAACGGCTACGAGCGGGTCTACCAGAGCGTTCCCTCGAGCAACGAGGACGCGATCGCGTTCCTCGAGGGCCACGACTGGGAGACCGAGGCCGTCCGCGAGGACCACTACAAGTTAAACGGCCACTACGTCGACGAGGTGATGATGGCGCTCGTGCTGTAGACGGGGTGTTTGCTCTCTCGAACCATCATTTCTCGCCACGTTTGGGCCGGTGCTCGTCGTTCGCTCGCTTCGGCTCAGTGCGTGCCACCGATGCACCAGTCGAGAACGATTACAGTTCGACTCGAGAAACGAAGACTGAGCCGACACGATACTTTATGTGATCCTCTGGGGAAGGGACGGGTATGCGCTTTTATACCCCCCTGCAGTCCGAGTTGGAGGGGTGGGGGGAGTCGAGCACGGCAATCGTCGCGATGGGGCTCGCCCTCGCGACCGCCGGTATCGCCCAGGCGATTACCGCGCCGGACGCACACCCGGTCATCGCGCTCGAGTTGTTCGTCTCGTTTCTCGTCCCGACGGGCCTCGCCACCGGCGGCTACTGGCTGGCCAGTCGAAACGTCGCGCCGGGCGTTCGTTCTCGGGTCGCAACCTGGGTCTCGATCGGCATCGTCGCCGCCTGCGGGCTCGGCGGCTGGCTGGTGCTCTACGTCTCCCTCGAGGGCGGGACGATCGTCGAACCGCTATCGCTCGTGACGACGCTCGCGGCGGTCGGCGGCGCGACGGGGTTCGTCGCCGCCGTTCGCGTGACGCCTCGAGCGCTCGCCGCCGAGCCGACGGCCCCCCTCGAATCACCCTGCGAGACCGCCGCAGAGCACGAACTGTCGCACGAGGACGATTCGGAGAACAGTTGCGAAGACGAACGGGAGGTGGCCACCGAAACCAACTCCGAGGCCGAACCTGACACGACCGCGAAGCCAGCCGCGAGCACATCGGGTAGCGCCTCCGCCGTGACCGTCCCGGAACCGATTGCGGACCGTCCACTCGAGCCCGCCGAGAGCGCGGCGAGTATCGAATCCGCTGATCTACCCGACCCGATCGTCCCCGACGAAACCGATCCACCGGCCCCGTCCTCGGGCGAACTCGACCCGAGCGTCGAACGGGTCGCGGCCGTTCCGGAGACGACGGAGACCGTACTCGAAGTCCTGCGGGACGAACGGTCGCGCATCGTCCTCGCACGGCTGTACCACGACGTCGACGGATCGCGGTCGCTCGACGAACTCGCGCGCGTCGTCGCCGCACACACCGACCAGCGCGCCGCTACTGCGGCCGTTTCACTCCGCCACGCGACGCTCCCGCGGCTGGTTGCTATTCGCGCCATCGACTGGGACCCGTACGCCGATCGCATCAGCGCGCCGGAACACGCACTCTTCGAAGAAGGCGTTCGCGATGCGTCCGCGCTGCTCGAGGCGTTCGAGCCAGGCACTCGGTAGCGGTACGTCTTCGCTTTTTACGCGGGACTCCCTTCGTGTTCTGCGATCTCGAACAGATCGTCGTACCCGTCGTCGGGGAGCTGTGGTCTGATATCCTCGAGTGCTCCTTCGGTGACGGCCTTCTCGACAACGTCGACGACGACCTGCGCGTGGAAGGCGGCGTCGGCCGCATCCTCGTCGCCGATCTCCTCGCGCTCGGCGACGCGGTCGACGAATTCGTCGAACGGTTCGCGTTCGACGTCGTCGAATCCTCGAGGAACCGGCCGAGCTCTTCGGGGAGCTGTGCGCTCGTTCACGCGCGCCACTGGTGAGCCTGACCCCGTCAGTCGAAAGGGTGCCGTCGGTGACCGACGAGCGGTGGGCGTTCGGTGCAACCCGCGATCCGTCGATTCGTTCGTACTCGACGACTCCTCGAGCGCCGGTCCGTCACCGCCGGCGATCGGTGGCGGGAATCGAAAGACAGTTTGAGGGGACGATGCTACGGAGAGGCATGCTTTCGATCGCGCTTGCCGGGAAACCGAACGCCGGCAAGTCCACGTTCTACACCGCGGCGACGATGGCGGAGGTCGACGTCGCCAACTACCCCTTTACGACCATCGACGCCAACCGCGGGGTCAGCTACGTCCGGACGGAGTGTCCCTGCCTCGAGCGCGAGGAACGCTGTAACGCCGACAACTGCGAGGACGGCAAGCGCTACGTTCCGATCGAACTGCTCGACGTGGCGGGGCTGGTACCTGGCGCTCACGAGGGGAAGGGGCTCGGCAATCAGTTCCTCGACGAACTCACGAACGCGGACGTGATCGTGAACGTCGTCGACGCCTCGGGCGGAACCAACGCGAAGGGCGAACCCGTCGATATCGGTGAACACGACCCGCTCGAGGACATCGACTTCGTCGAGGAGGAGATGGACCTCTGGCTGGCCGGCATCGTCGAGAACAACTGGGAATCCGTCGAGCGCAAGTCCCGCTCGCCCGATTTCGACATCGACGACGTGCTGGCGGACATGCTCTCCGGCTTCGGCGCGTCGCCGACGCAGATCGCGAAGGTGCTTCGGGAGCTGGAGTATCCCAACGACCCCATCCAGTGGGAGGATGACCACCGCGAGGAGCTCGCCCGACTGGTCCGCGAACGGACCAAGCCGATCGTCGTCGCGGCGAACAAGATCGACGTCGCGCCCCAGGAAAACGTCGAAAAGCTGCTCGAGTTGGATAAGCCGGTCATCCCGACCACCGCGGAGGGCGAACTCGCACTCCGCCGCGCCGCGGAGAACGGCCTCGTCGACTACGATCCTGGTGACGAGAGTTTAGCGATCGGTGACGGCGTCAACGACGCCCAGCGCGAGGCCCTCGAGGGACTCGCCCAAACGATGGACGAGTGGGACGGCACCGGCGTGCAGTCCGCGCTGAATTACGCGGTCTACGAGTTGCTCGAGTACCTCACGGCCTACCCGGTCGAGGACGCCGCGAAGTGGTCCGACGGGAGCGGGAACGTCCTGCCCGACGCCTTCCTCCTGCCCGACGGCTCGACGCCCGTCGACCTCGCCTACGCCGTCCATTCCGACATCGGCGACGGCTACCTCCACGCCGTCAACGCGAAGTCGAGTCGAGAGGTGAGTGACGGGTACGAACTCGAGGAGGGTGACGTGATCAAGATCGTGAGCACAAACTGATCACTACACGGACTCAAACCAGAGCGATCCCGCCGGCCACCGTCGGTGGGGATCGGACCGAACGTTTCGAAGGTCGCGCTCATTCCTAATAGATAGACTCTCGTTTCGGGGGGTGCGGTGATCGGTACAGGCTGATAACATAACGATTCCGTTGAATGAAGACTGCGTCTTTTTACAGCTTACTGTAGGACGCCATTTCATGGTAGCGACAAATCAAATCCTGTCCGTTTTCATCATCTTTGCCCTCGCGCTACTCGTGATCCGGATCGGAGCGATTGCACTTCGAATGACTGGTCTCTCACCGGATGTGGCCACATTTCAGGCGGCATCAGCATTTTCGGGAGCGGGGTACACAACCGAAGAAGCAGAGTTTACGGTCTCAGAACCAAGCAGACGAACCATTGTCATTTGGCTTATCCGACTCGGAAGTGTCGGAGTTGTGAGTGCGCTTGCGTCGCTTCTTCTGTCGTTCATCAACGCAGAGGGCGAGAACATTCTTACCCTCATCTACGTTATCGGTGGCGTTATCGGGATTATTCTTTTCGCTCATAGCCAACTATTGAATCGAGCATTGACACCAATTATTGAAAGAACACTTGACCATACGACTGATCTTACCATCCAAGATTACACGCAGGTACTCGGTCTTCAGAGTGAATATCGCGTCGCCGAAATTGAGATCAATGAAGACGAATGGCTGGCAAATGATACAGCCAGAGAATTGAATCTCTCTGACGAAGGAGTGATCTTGCTCGGAATCGAGCGAAATGATGACTATATCGGTGCCCCTGGTCCCGATACAGAGATTCAACCGGGAGATACTGTTACCCTCTATGGGAAAGAAGATCGATTACAGGAACTCGCAGACCGAGATGAAGGGGATGTTGAGGCGCACAATGAAGCGCGTGATGAACACGAAAACATCCTCTCTGAACAAGAACGAGTCATCGATCAGTAAGCATCTGTGGTGATCGCGAACTCGGGAATCAGTGTCCGGAGCGGTCAGATAGACCGGCGTACTTCGACTTACTCTAGGGGCTGTGCGTAATCGACTTGCTTCGGCTGAAAGTCCGCGTTACGATAGAACCGGCGTGCGCCCTCGTTTTGCCACTCGCAGGAGACTTTGAGATGGTCGCACCCCCGCTCGCGAGCGAGTTCTTTCACGCGTTCGACGACCGCCGTGCCGTGGCCTCGGCTTCGGTCGTCTTCGTCGATAGCGATGTTTACGATGCGGAGATACTTCGAGTACTGCCGGGACGGGTGGCGGCCCTCGCGGAGCGTGACGAAGCCGATAGTCTCGTCGTCGTGAACGATGAGGTAGTCCGTGATGTCCTCGTTGTCGAGATGCGCGCGGAAGCCATCGTCCGGGACCTCGTGAACGTCTGGGTAGACGAGTTCGTTCAACTCGGAGTGCTCCTCCATTCCGGCCGCGAGGTCGTACCAACGGTCCACGAGCGTATCGAGGTCGTTCGCGGTGGCTTCTACGAGTTTCATACGGAGGCTCCGCAACGCTCGTTCTTCAGGCTTCGGGCGGTGTGTTGTTATCTGGCATCCCTCCCAGCTGTTCTACTAAAGATTCGCGAGTTCGTCGTACGGAACCTCGAGTTATGTGAGCCGGCTGCTCGCCCGCGAGCAAAGAGCGGCCGCTATCCGCGAAGCCGGAGGCTTCGCTTGGTGACAAGAAACCGGCGTTCTCGGATCACGAGAAATCCGGAGGCGTAAAGAGGTACTTCCGTATCCACGGCGGCCCGACAGTCGGGCGAGAAGTGAACTGATCTTATCGGTCGACCTCTTCGTGAACGGACTCGCCCTCCCCGGGTTTGGACTCCCACTCCCACTCGTCTTCGACTCTGAGACGGCCATCATCGAGTCGTTCGACAACTCCGACGGAGTGGCCAGTAGCCGTTTCACCGTCCTCGTTTATTTGGACGTATCGAACGTCCCACTGGTCGCCATCGAACGTCCCAACCAGGTGCCCGTCGACGATGGCCCCACCAGAGTAACTCGCGTAGATCCGCTCACCGTTTTGTTCGAAGTGGAACTCGGTGTCCGCGCCGACCTCTCCGCCGTCGTCGTTTTCGACCCCGGCGAGTGTCCGCCCGTCGAACGAAATGTCGTCTGCCATATCTCAACTGGGTCAATTGAGCGAATAGTGTTTGTGGTTAACCACGTCAGTGAACGTTTCCGAGAAACCCGACTAGTACCGTTATCGCGGGAACGCTGCTCTAAGACAGCTCACGGCTACGACACCGATTCTGGTCTGGTGTCGGTACCGACGGTGGGTTTTCGCCAGTGACGGAATGCGTACACACCGAGTCGCAATCGAGCGCGAGGCCCGTGAGTACCGATTGACGGGCGCGCGGTGCTCGTTCGATTTCGTTGAGTCACTGCACTATCGCTGACCGCGGGGTAGCACGGGCGACAGGGGTAGCGTTTCGATCGGTCGAGACCGTTTTCGACGACGACCAGCCGTTTCAGTGGTTTCCGTGACACCACCGAACTATCGGCAATAGTAATTAGTAGATTACATTACCGAATGTCGAATTTTCAACTTTTGAGTATAGTAATTATTTCTTAAAACTCCGACGTTGGCTATCGGGTTGTAACAGATGAATCCCGAACGAATCCGAAGTGGTCGATCCCTGAACCGACGATCGTATCTCACCCTGACCGGCGCGACCGTTGCGGGAATGCTCGGCGGAACGAGTGCAGTGAGCGCGACGGACGACGGCTACGAAACCGTCACCGTTCCCGAGGGCGAACGCGAAGTCGTCTACGTGAACGACGACGAGACGCTCGAGAACGTGCTGTTCGACGTCACGGCGTGCGGTGCCGGCGTAACGATTGTCGCGTACGGATCGGGTTGGACGATCCGAAACATTGGCGTCCGCGGGCAGGTCGACATGGAGGATAATACCGTCATCGGTGGGGCCGTCACCGACGGCGGGAGCGCTCGTATCGAAAACGTGTGGATGGGCGACGGCGCGGTTTACGAGGAGGAAGGCGGAATCGGAATCTGGCTCGATCCCGAACACGACGGTCACCTCACGATCGATCGGGTGAACGTCCAGGAGATGGGGAACAACGCCTTCTACTGTTCGTCGCCGGGCGGCAACGGCGACGGGACGGTAACCTTCCGGAACTGTTACGCGGCGAACTGCGGGATCGCTCACTACCGACTCGCACGCGGCATCGTGGATAACTGCGTCGCTGCCGTTACCGACGACCGACAGCACCGTCAGGGTCGGGGTGTGTGGGCGTGGCCACCCGGTCCGGTCTTCGTCAAAGACAGCCAGTTCGCGATGAACGGGAATCACTACTCGTTCGTTCCCGGCGCGGAGGACGAGGGGAGCACCATGGTCGTGGCCAGAACGCAGTGGGACGACGAGTTCCGCGGCGGTTGGACGGATCACTACGGCGGGACGGTATATTTCGCCGGCACCGGCAACGATCCGCAAAACGCCGTCCCGGCGGGCTGTCCGACCTCAGTCATGGACGCAGTCGAAGACTGACGCGGATTCAATTCTCGACAGGCCGTTATGGACCACTGTTCGACTACCGACTCTCGGTTGGCGTCGTTCGGGCCGAACGGCCGCCCTCGTTCAGCTTTCACCTCACTGTCGCCCGTCCGACTCGCCCTCAGCCGAGTAAACTCCCGAGCAGCAGACGAACTCCGAGTCCGACGAGGATCAGCCCCGAGAGCCACCGCACGCCGTCGGCGACTCGCGGCCGCGCGAACAGTACCCGGCGGACGGCGCTCGAGCCGACCGCCACCGTCGCGAGATAGCCCATCGTCACGAGCGCGTAGATCGCGCCGAGGATGGAGAGTTGCGTCGGGACGTGGCCCGCTCGATCGACGAACTGCGGCAGGAAGGCGAGGAAAAACAGCGCAACCTGCGGGTTCAGGACGTTGACCAGCACGGCCTCCCGAAATGGACTCGCCGCCGAGGGGTTGTCGTCTGCCAACAGGAGTCCGTCGTCCCGGATCGTCCGAACGCCCAGATAGACGAGGTAGCCCGCGCCGACGACAGTGACGGTGGTAAAGGCGAGTTCGGACGCCCGAAAAACGGCGGATAGTCCCACGACCGCCGCGAAGGTGTGAACGAGCACGCCGACGCTGATTCCGACGGCGGAGGCGATGCCGGCGTCGCGGCCGTCGCCGACGCTCCTAGTGAGCACGTAGAGCGTGTCCGGACCGGGTGAGAGGATCATCGCACCCGCTGCGACGAGGTAGACCGCGAGCAGCGTCGGCTCGATCAGGACGGGTGCGATACGCTCGAGCATCCGGAATCACCCTTCGAACGGGCCGTCGAGCGGGTCGGACGGTCCGCTATCGCCGGTGACGACGAGGGGACGCGCGAGGCGATACCGGTCGACGATTCGCTGTGCGCTCACTGTCGACCAGTTTCTCGGTCGGCGACAAAAGCGACGCGGCATCTCAGGGTAGGTCTCCGGAATGGATGCGGGTCGCTCGCTCTCGAGTGGGCGTGTGATTCCCCACGATGCGACGAGGTTGTGACCGATCTTCACGGAGTGATGACTGACCTGATACGTTACTTCTCTCGAGAGCGTACGCGGAGTCGACGTGATGAGCGAATCACGACCGACGCTGATGGAGGACCTCGAGCGCGCGGCCCGGGAGAGCATGCCGCATCTCCTGGGTGCGACCGTCTCGACGGTCGTCTCGTTGCTCGTTCCGCTCGCGGGGATCGTCGCGGCCTACAGCGGGTACCGGCTGACGGCAGTCATGGAGCGGTCGTGGTTCGGCCTGCTGTTCGCCGTATTCGGCATCGTGAGCCTCGTTTCGTGGTTGGTGTTGATCTGGGGTCCGCACCTGTTCTGATCTCGCCGACAGCACGCGACGCTGCGAGCGGCGGCGTTCGACGCTTCGGGCGGTCCACTCGGCACCCGCGCTCGACTCGAGACAACGTCCCGTCCCGACGTATCAGTGCCCGCCGACGTCGATCACGAGTCGGCCGTCGCTCGCAATCGTGACGCGCAGGGAACCGACATCGAACGCGACCTCGACGGATCCGTTTCGGTCGGAACCGACGAGCGAATCAAGCGCCTCCGGATCGACGTGGTCGTACAACGTCGTTCCGGTTTCCCGTGCGAGCGTTACCGGCGTCGTCTCCTCGACCGTCGCGATGGCCTCGACGACGGCCCGACTCGGTGTCGTCGTCGCCCAGTCGTGGTGTGATCGAATCGTCTCGCCCCCGGACGTGCCCTCACGATCGGATGCTCCCATACCCCCCGTTCGGCGAAGTTTGTGAAAAGTCTGTTGTAGAATTTCGTCACATGTATTCTCTTATTCCAGACGGAATCGTCCCGAATCGTCTCGTCTCCCTCGCAGCGTATCGGTCTCGTTCGCGGCGTATCGACGGTCCGCGTCGTCAACCGATCGCCGCCAGCGGCTCGAACCAGACCGCGGCGACCAGGACGGCCAGGAAGACGTACGATCCGCGGACGAGCAACATCGTCGCCAGATCCGGTCCGGCCCGGTACGCGACGGCGGCGACGACGGCGAACGCGAGTGCCGCGAGGATCGCCGTCGGCGGAAACACGCGAGCGAGGGCGAAGCCGAGCACGACGAGGAGCGCGAGCACCATCAGACCGTACGCGACGGCGTGCGCTCGTTGCGGACCGAGCGCGACGGCGACGGTTCGTTTCTCGATCGATCGATCGTAGTCGTAGTCCTGCGCGTCGTCGACGACCTTGATGCCCGACAGCAAGACGAGAAAGACCAGCGCGAACCCGAGCGGGACTGCAGTGATCGTCCCGGCCTGCACATAAAACCCGCCGAGCAGGGAGAGCGCGATCCCGAGCGGGTAACCGGTCGTCGCCGTGATGGGGTTCATATCGAGTTGCGGGGCGTGATGGTAGGCGATCACCCACGTCGGCAGCGTCAGCGCGACCGCGATCCAACCGACGAAGAGCCAGAGGAGGAGACAGCACACGCCGAACGTCGCGGTCGAGATGACGAGACCAACGCGACAGCCGCGCTCGGTCAGCGGGTGATCGTCGTCCTCACCCCGTAGGTGGAAGTCGACGTAGCCGTCCTTGACGTGGGCGGTGTAGACCGCCGCGAAGATCGCGAGGACGTGGATCGCCGCGAGCGGTGGCTCGAGATCGCCAGCGAGGACGACGCCGAACAGCGACGCCGCGAGCGGGGGCAGCATGAACACCGGATGGACCTGCGACCAGAACGCCTGTACAGTCGCTGCGACGCCGGGTCCATCTCTCGCGAGAGCCATGTCTCGAGCGACAACGAACTGATGTATAATACCCCGCCCGGCAGAGAACTCGCCGAAATCGGAGAGACACGTGACAGCCCGGAAACCCGTCTCGAGCGCCGAAACACACAGTTTGATGTATCGTCCCGTTCCACGAACGATCATGACAGACGGCTACACCGGTGCAGATCTCTTCACCGACGCACTCGAGTCCTACGGTGTCGACTACCTCTTCGGGAATCCGGGTACGACGGAGCTTCCGATCGTGGACGCAGTCGGGCAAAGCGACCTCGAGTACGTCCTGGGGCTCCACGAGGACATCGCGGTGGGGATGGCTTCGGGCTACGCCCAGACGCGACGGTACCACTCCCATCACGACGAGTCGATCAACCCGGTCGGCGTGGCGAACCTTCACGTCGCGCCGGGGCTGGCCCACGGGCTGGGGAACCTCTACGCGGCCAAGATCACCGGCGCGCCGGTGGTCGTCACCGCCGGAAATCACAGCACGGATTTCCGCCACGAGGAGCCCATCCTCTCGGGCGGGCTGGTCGAGATGGCCGTGCAGTTCTGCAAGTGGTCCGACGAAGTGTTAGACGTCGAGGCGCTTCCGACGATGCTCCGGCGCGCGTTCCGCGTCGCGATGACGCCGCCGACCGGCCCCGTCTTCCTCGGGCTTCCGCTGGACGTCATGCTCGCCGAAACCGACGCCGAGCCCGAACGCCTCGGCCCGATTCCGAACGCGGGCAGCGGGGATCCCGCCCAACTCGAGCACGCCGCCGATCTGCTCGTCGACGCCGACAACCCGGTGATGGTCGTCGGCGACCACATCGCGCGTTCCGGCGCGGACGCGGTCGCCGCGGCGGTCGAACTCGCGGAGGCGACCGGGGCTCGCGTCCACGGCGAGATCCTCTCTTCGGAGGTGGACTTCCCGACCGACCACGACCAGTGGGTCTCCTACATCCCGCCGAACGAGGACCTCGCGTCGATGCTGATGGACACCGACACGGTCGCGTTTATCGGTTGTTCGACCAACACGACGCTGACTCGTCACGAGGAGGCGCTGGTCGACTCCGAAACGACCTGTATCCACATTAGCGACGACGACTGGCAGGTCGGGAAAAACCAGCCCGCCGACGCGGCGGTCATCGGCGACCCCGGACTGATTCTGCAGGGACTCATCGAGCGCGTGCAGGGCAGACTCTCGGAAGAGACCGTCCAGGGGCGACTCGAGAACGTCGGCGCGATCAAGGAGATGGTCGAGGCGAAGATGGCCGGCATGGGCGAGGGCGACGCCGAGGACGACCCACGGGCCTCGAAGGCCGAACTCGTCGACGCGATGGAACGGGTGGCCGGAGACGCCGCAATCGTCGACGAGGGCGTGACATCGAAGTACGCCATGCTGACCCGCTGGAACCTCGCGCCCGAGCAGTACATCTCGAACAAGGGCGGCGGGCTCGGCTACGGACTGCCCGCCTCCGTGGGCGCGGCCATCGCCGAAGGTCAGCGCGACGATCCGCGAGACGTCATCGGCTTCATCGGCGACGGCTCCTACCTCTACTACCCCCACTCCATCTACAGCGCGGCCCGCCACGACGTCGACCTCACGGTCGTCATCTCAGACAACCGCAACTACCGCATCCTGAAGGACAACACGCTCAAACTGATGGGCGGCGAGGAGGCCGACTACGAGTTCACGGCCATGGACTTCGATCCGGCCGTCGACCTGGTCAAAAACGCAGAGAGCCACGGCGCGCGGGCCGAACAGGTCGAGACGCCGGACGGGATCGAAGGGGCGCTCGAGGAGGCCCTCTCGAACGATGGCGTGGACGTGCTCGACGTGTTAGTACACGACTGAGACGGGATCGCTCGAATTTTGGGACGCGGAGATCGTCGAACATCCGTCTAACACTCGATATTTCCCTCGCTCGATTCTAAGAACACGAACGAATCGTCACCGGTGACGAGCGCGGTCGCAGCCACCGGATCGGACCGAATGCTCGTCATGTCCATCTCGTGCCACCCTGCGCCGTTCAGTTTGAATTCGAAGGTGAATGCGCCCACGGTCGGTTCCACGTCGGCCGCTTCGACGGTTAGCCACTCGTGGGGCTCGAGGTCTGCTTCCTCGTCGTACAGTCGGTCGTCACCCTCGCGAAGCCGCAGTCGAACGCGGTGGGTCTCGGTCTCGTCGTCGTTGAAAACCATCGCCTGACACAGTCGGACGGAGTCCGCCGTCTCGTCGTCCGTTTCGCGGACTCGATCAAGGCTGCCACCTGATGTCAGGAGCACGCCCCCGGAAAGTATTTGGAGGGCAGTTCGGCGAGTGATACGACCCATTACTGTACGAGATGTCACTTGGGATGAATAAACTTACCATCGCACGATCATTCTCGTCCCGACCGACGGACGGAACGGACGACCACCGTTCAGTGCTGCTCCCGTACGTTGTCGATCTGGCACTGCACGCAGAGATCGTCGGCGAAACACGAGATGTTGTCGTAGGGACAGTCGTACGTCTCGACGTGGACGGAGAGGCTGCGCTTTTCCCGCCGCCAGACGCGCTCCCAGTCGTCGATATCCATCTCTGCGGAGGTGAAGACGACGGCTCCGTCTCGATCGACGATCTTCGCCACCGTGACCGAGTGCTGTCGCTCTTTGACGAGTTCGATCGCTCGCTCGTACGACGCACAGCTGATAGCCTCCGTCCTGGCGCCGTCGTCGAGGAGCCGAACCGTGATCGACCCGTCGTACTCCTCCGTCGGATCCAGCCCGTGAGTCACGATAGCTACTGACCGAACGGCGGTAAAAAAGGTAGGGTTCGAGGAGAGACGTGTTCGCATCTTCCTCGAGTCGAGTCAATCACGCCGCTTCGTTCGGAATCACTCCATTTCGTCCGGGAAGATTTTCCCCGGGTTCAGCGTCCCCGTCGGATCCAGCGCCCGCTTGATCCGTCGCATCGTATCGACTGCACCCGCGCCGTGTTCGGCCTCGAGATACTCCCGTTTTCCCTGTCCGATCCCGTGCTCGCCAGTCGAGGTGCCGCCGATCGCCATCGCTTGCTCGACGATTTCCTTGTACAGTGCTTCGCCGCGCTCGAGTTGTGCGGGATCGTCCGGATCGACGAGCACGCTGTAGTGGAGGTTGCCGTCGCCCGCGTGACCGAAGCAGGGGACGAGCAGTCCGTACTCCTCCTCTAACCGTTTGGCCTCGTGGACGATCTCCGGATAGGCGCTGATCGGGACCGTTACGTCGCCGGGATGTAGCGGCCGTCGATCGGGGTCGTAGCTCTGTACTGCGTAGGCCAGTTCTCGACGTGCCTGCCAGAGCGATTCCATCTCCGCGTCGTCGTCGCTCATCTCGAAGCGGGCCACGTTGTGGTCTTCGAAGATGGTCCGACAGAGGTCGATCTCCTCCTCGACGCCGTGGTTGGCGTGGAACTCGAGGAAGACCATCGGCGCGTCCGGCAGGCCGGAGTCTAAGTACTCGTTTGCCATCCGGGCGCTCAGCCCGTCGACGAGTTCGATCCGGGCGACGTCGACGTCGGTTCGGACGGCGTCGAAGACCGCTGCGGTCGCGTCGTCGAGCGTCTCGAAGATGGCCCGCCCGCCGCGGATCTGCTGGGGGCGGCCGGCCAATCGGAGGGTCGCCTCGGTGACGACCGCCAGCGTGCCCTCGCTGCCGACGAGCAGTTCGGTCAGGTTGTAGCCGCTCGAGGTCTTGATCGCCCGCGACCCCGTCTCGATGACGGTTCCGTCGGCTAACACGGCCTCGAGGCCGAGCACCCAGTCGGCGACCTCGCCGTACTTGACGGTCTGCATGCCGCTGGCGTCGGTCGCGATCATGCCGCCGATCGTCGAGATGTCGCCCGAGGAGGGCAGCGGCGGGAAGAACAGGCCGTCGTCGGCGACGTACTCGTCGACCGCCGAGCCGATGATCCCGGGTCCGACGTCGATCTGGAAGTCGTCCGGCCGGTAGTCGACGATGTCGTCCATTCGGGTTAGATCCATACTGATCCCGCCCTGGGCGGGGACGGCGTTGCCCTCGAGCCCCGTTCCCGCCGCGTATGGCGTGACGGGGACGTCGTGCTCGGTCGCGGCGGCGAGGACCGCCGAGACGTCGTCAGTCGTTTCCGGCCAGACGACGGCGTCCGGAAGCACGCCGCGTCCGTCCTGTTCCGCGCCCCAGTCGGCGGCGTGTGTCTCCCGGCGCCCCTCCGCGAACGATAGCTGGTCGTCCGCGAAGTCGAGGTCCTCGAGGAACGAACAGTCGTGTGTCATACGTGGTCGTCGTTCACGTCCCGTATCAACGTTTCCCACGTAGTTCCCTTCGATCCTCGCTGCTCGCATGTGGTGGGGTAGCCCCGTCGTTTTTTCGAGCAAGCGTCACGGGTCTCGAGTCCGTAGAACCAATCGTGACCGACGATTCCCACCCGGCCCGCACGGCTGACGGGTCCGAGGACTCGCTCGAGGACCACACCCAACAGCTTCACCGCCACCTCGAGCACACCGCCGAACTACCGATCGATCGAGACGCCAACCGCTGGCTCGGCGAGGCCGACGCCATCGCCCGAGACGTGGCGATGAGCGACCTCGAGGACGATGTCGTCGTCGAACGCGTCGGGAAGATCCAGCACCTGCTCTCTGAGGTGGACGAGACCGGTCACGAGGAGGCTGACGACCACCTCGAAGCGGCGATCCAGTGCTGTAAGGCGATTCTCGAGGAGGCGAGGCACAACTAACCCCGTCGTCCGACCTGACGTATCGAGATGCGACGAGGTAGGACCCGTCCGCTGCATTCGCTCACGACGGAAGACATATTCCACTCGTCTCTGTTGTCGACTGTATGCCAGGTGCCCGAATCTCCCGCGGTACTCGCGTGACGCTCCGGACGGTCGAGGACGATGATCTCCCGTTCCTGCAGCGAGCGTACGCCAACCCCGACCTTCGGTATCCGCTCGGAAATCCGCTGCTGAACCGAGACGAACTCGAGGCGTGGCTCACCGACGACAACGCGGATCGGTTCCTCGTCTGTCTCGACGGAGAGCGTACGGGTCCCGGCCGTCCCGAAGATGCCGACGATGTTCGGCGTATCGGCCTCGTGACGGTCGAAGACGCCGACTGGCGGCGTCCGGAGCTCATCTACTGGCTCGTCCCGGCGGTCCACGGCGACGGCTACGGGAGCGAGGCCGTGTCCCTGGTGATCGACTACGTCTTCCGCACGTACGACACGCCGGCCGTCGGCGCGGCGGCCTACGAGTTCAACGACGCCTCCCGTGGCCTCCTCGAGTCGCTCGGGTTCGAGGAGGAGGGGCGCACTCGACGGGACCGGTTCATCGACGGCGAGTACGTCGACACGATCCGGTACGGACTGCTGCGCGAGGAGTGGACTCGAGCCTGACTCCGACCCCGATTGACCGGAGCCGCGACTCGGCCACGTAGCGGGTGACGAGCACTCGAGGCCCCGATATGGGGCCGGAGTGTGAGACGCAACTTCTGCGCCGCCTACGCAATCTACTACTGGAAGGTATTCTACCCACATCGACAACCAGTGTTCAGCAAATAGTCAACTCTCGGAAACGATGGATTTTATGATAACTGATACCGTACTGTCCGCTGATGGCAGATAGCCGAGCGATCCGACCGACCTGGAGGGGAGAACTGTGAACGCCGATCTCGACCTGCTGGTGCAGCTCAACGACTACGAGCGACCGCAGGACGTCGCCGAGCGGGCCGTACAAGCCGAGGAGTTTGGCTTCGACCGGATCACGGTCGGCGAGACCACGGGCTGGAACATCGTCCCGGTGCTCACGCTCGCCGCCGACCGCACCGACGAACTGGGGATCACGAACGACGTCATCTCGCCGTTCGGCCGCTCGCCCGCGATGCTCGCCCAGACCGCACTCACGCTGCACGAGGCCTCCGAGGGACGGTTCCGGCTCGGTCTCGGCCCCAGTTCGCCCGCGATCACCGAGCGCTGGCACGGCCTCGAGTTCGATCGCCCGCTCCGCCGTACGCGCGAAGCCATCGAGGTCATTCGGTCGGTCTACGAGAACGGCAACCCCGCCTACGAGGGCGATATCTTCGACATCGCCGGCCTCAACTACGAGCGCGAGGTCCCCGAAAACCCGCCGCCGATCGATCTCGGGACGCTCGGCCCGAAGGCCACCGAGATGGCCGGCCGCTTCGGCGACGGCTGGGCGCCACAGATGTTCACGAAGGACGGCCTCGAGGAGCGTCTCGAGGACCTTTCCCGCGGTGCCGAACTCGCCGACAAGAGCGTCGACGACCTGCGCGTGGCACCGATCGTGCGCGGTATCGCGAGCGAGGATCGCGAACTGGCGCGGCGAAAGGCCCGTGGCACGATCGCGTTCATGCTGGGTGCCTACGGCCCCTACTACGGCGACTCGGTCGCCGAGCAGGGCTACCCCGAGGTCGTCGAGAACATCCGCGCGGCGTGGCAGGATCGCGATACGGAGCGAATGGCCGCGGAGTTACCGGAGGAACTGCTCGACGAACTCGCGCCAGCGGGAACGCCCGATGAAGTTCGCGAGTGGGTCGAATCGTACGGCGAGATCGACGGCGTCGACGCCGTTCGCGTCGGCTTCGTCAACGAGATGACCGAAAACGAAAAGGAGACGACGATGGAAGCGGTCGCCGAGCTGGTGTAGGGTCGACCGATCGCCGCTCGAGTCGCCCGTCGAAAACGCGTTCCGCTTCGGGACCAGTGCCGCGATCACCGGACCGCCGATCGATCGTCCGACCGCCGACCGATCCGTTATCCCTCGCCCTCGGACTGGTACGGTTCACCGACGGCGTGTCGAGGGAGGAGGTTGAACACTTCCGTCTCGAGGTCGTCCATCGACGCGAACGTGTCGCCGTTCGAATTGGCGACGAGTTCGCCGAGGTTCTCTTCCCCGTCGGCGAGGACCAGCGTCACGCCGTCGCACTGTTCGGCGGCTTCGTCCTGGGAAATCGGATACTCGAGGTCGTCGAGGACGTTCACGAGTCCGTTGAGCTTGACATCCTGTGGCATGGTTGCGAACACGGGTCCCGTCAGCATAGCCGTACGGATACGCCGGATCGCTGGACAGTCGTAACCGGCCGAGTGACGGCTAACAGACCGCATTTCGCGGAGACGATCTCGAACGGTCGATCGAACTCGAAATCCGGATCGTCGGCTGGAACTGTTCGGCTACGGCTCGATAACCAGCTTCCCGAGGAAACTGTCGTTCATGACGTCCTCCTGGGCCTGTGACGCTTCGTCGAGGCCGTAGCTTCGCGCGAGTTCGATCTCGAGTGCGTCGGTTGCCATGAGGTGCGCCACGCCGCGGAGCGGCACGCGCAGGTCCGGCGTGTTGAACATGCTCATGAACTGGTAGTTGACGTCCTTCGAGCGCGCGGCGCCGTCGTTCGTGAACGCGGGATCGGGGCTGTTCTCCCCGATGCCGACGACGCGACAGCCGGTCGCGGCGACGTCCGCGTCGAACTGGAGGTAGTCGTCCAGCCGGTGGTCGAGAACGGCGTCGACGCCGCCGTCGGTGGCCTCGAGAACCGCGTCGGCCAGATCGTCGCGCCCGTAATCGAGGACCGTCTCGGCGCCGAGGGCTTCGAGATCGTCGTGGTACGTTTCGGAACCGGTCGTGACGACTCGGGCGCTGACAGCGGCCCCGATCTGGACGGCCGCATGTCCGACGCCGCCGGAGCCGCCGTGGACGAGGCAGTGCTCGGCGGGATCGAGGTCGGCGTGGTCGATCAGCGCGCGCCAGGCGGTGACGGCGGCGACGCCGGCCGCGCCCGCTTCAGTCAGATCCGCGCCGTCTGGGAGGTGGACGACCCGGTCGGTAGGTACCGTCGCGTACTCGGCGTAGGAGCCCTGAAAGCCGCCGTTTCCGATCCCGGTCCCGAAGACGCGGTCGCCCTCGGCGAAGCCCTCGACGGCCGACCCGGTCTCCGAAACGACGCCGGCGAGGTCGACGCCGGGCGTGAACGGCACGCTGACCGGCTCGTAGGAACCGTCTCGGAAGTAGGTGTCGACGGGGTTGATCCCCGCGGCGGCCACCTCGACGAGCAACTCGTCGTCGGCTGGCTCGGGTCGGTCGACGTCGTTTACCTGCAGTACGTCCGCGTCACCGTGCTCGTGTAGGCGTACAGCGCGCATGATACTCGAGCACACGCCGTAGAGCCGTATAAGGGTACAGTTCTCGGCTGCTCGGGAACAGGTGCGATCTCGGGCTCGTCGCGGCTGCACCAGCAAGTCCAACGCTTGTGCGTTCGCTGGCCCTCGAACGAGACGATGAGTGAACCCAGTGGCAGTCACCTCGAGGACGTAACGGTCGCGGTCTTCCTCGCACAGGAAGGCAGCGAAGAGATCGAGTTCACCGAACCGAAGGACGCCGTCACCGAGGCGGGCGCGACGGTCGACGTCGTCGGGCACGAAACGGGCGAGGGCCTGACGGTGAACAACGACTTGGAGGAGAGCGAGCGCTACGAGATCGAAAAGTCGTTCGACGAGGTCTCCGCAGACGACTACGACGCGGTGATCGTCCCCGGCGGCACCGTCGGTGCGGATACGCTCCGAACCCGAGAGGCCGGCGTGGCCCTCCTCCGAAAACACGTCGAGGCCGGCAAGCCGACGGCCGTTATCTGTCACGGCCCGTGGACGCTGGTCGAAGCGGACGTCGTCGACGGCAAGACGCTGACCTCCTATCCGAGCCTGCAGACCGACGTCCGCAACGCCGGCGGCGAGTGGGTCGACGAGGAGGTCGTCGTCGACGACGGACTGATCACGAGTCGGAACCCGGACGACCTCGAGGCGTTCTGCGAGACGATCCTCGAGGAGTTCGCGAGCTAAAACCGGCGATCCGAAACGCTCCGACCGATTCAGTCGTCGGCCGGGAGCGGTCCCATAAACGCGAAGCCGTGTTCCTCGCCGACGGCGAACAGCGCCTTGAGGTCGGCGTCGGTCACGTCGCGAGATTCCGGTAGTGACCGCGTTTCGGTCGGCTCGCCGACCGCGCGGAAGAAGTCCTCGGTTCCGGCGGGCGTGAGCGCGACGAGCACGCGGACCGCTTCGTCTCCCTCGACGCGGAACCCGTGTGGACGTCCGCCGGCGACGTAGCCCGTCGTTTCGGGCTCGAGGAGGTGATTGTCGCCGTCGATGTGGAGGGTCATGGATCCCTCGAGGACGTGGAACACCTCGGCCGGTGCGTGGGTGTGAAGTCCGTTTTCGAACCCCGGCGGAGCGAGCATGTCGATGACGGTAAACTCGCCGTCAGTGTCGTCGCCGTCGGCCGTGATCGTCATCGTCGCGCCGAGCACGTGGAGGTGTTCGTCGTTCGATCGGGGTGTGAGTTGTCTCGTTGTCAATTCAATCGCCACGGACAGATACGCGCTATACGCAGATAAAGCGATTCTAGCGGTTCTAATGACGGTTCCGGCGACTGTCCTGTCGAATTCTCCCCCGATCCAGTGGGCGAGACCAGCCGTTATTGAACCGCCCGCGTCGCGTCGTCGATGATCTCGAGGGCTTCCTTCAACTCCTCCATCGCCGTCGCGTACGAGAGCCGCGCGTAGCCCTCCCCGTTCGCGCCGAAGGCGTCGCCGGGGACGACGATCACGCCGCGGTCCAGCACCTCGTCACACCATCCTTCCGGAACCTTCGGCATGACGTAGAACGCGCCCTCGGGTTTGGGAACCTCGAGACCGGCGTCCGCGAGTCCGTCGAGCACGACGTCGCGGCGTTCCTCGAACGCTGCGACCATCTCCGCTACCGGCTCCTGTGGTCCGGTCAGCGCGGCCTCGGCGGCGTACTGGGCGGGGGCGGAGGCACAGGCCTGTCCGTACTGGTGGACGCGCAGCATGCGCTCGATGCGGCGATTCGAGCCCGTGACCCAGCCGAGTCGCCAGCCGGTCATCGAGTAGGTCTTCGAGCAGGCGCTGACGACGACCACGTTGTCCGTCTCGGCGAACTCGAGCGGCGAGCGGTGTTCGCCCTCGAAGACGATGTGTTCGTACACCTCGTCGGAGATGCAGAGCACGTCGTGCTCGTCGGCGATACGGGCGAACTCGCGCATGTCGGCCTCGCTCTGGACGGCGCCGGTCGGGTTGGCCGGGCTGTTGACGACGAAAGCGGCCGTCTCGTCGGTGATGGCTTCCTCGACGGTCGCCGGATCGAGCGTGAGATCCTTGCGGAGGCCGACGGGGTTCGGCGTGCCGTCCGCGATGTGGGTCAGCGCGTCGTAGGAGACGAAGCCCGGATCCGGGAAGATCACTTCCTCGTCCGGATCGACGTGGGCCTGCAGGACGAGGTGGAGGGCCTCGCTGCCGCCGGAGGTGGCGATGACGTGTTCGGGGTCGACCGCGAGGTCGTAGTCGCGGTCGTACTTCGCCGCGATCGCCTCGCGCAGCGTCAGCGTTCCCTTGTTCGACGTGTAGGCGTCGGTCTGGCCGGCCTCGATCGCCTCGATCGCGCCCCGGCGGGCGTGAGCGGGCGTCGGAAAGTCCGGCTGGCCGATTCCGAGGTTGATCGCGTCGTCTCCCGCGGCCTCGAACACTTCGCGAATACCGCTGATCGACACCTGCTCGACTCGTCGTGCGAACTCGGTCATGCCTAAAGGCTGGTGCGGATCCCGATAACTCTTGATGTGTTCTGGGGGTCCGTTGCAACGACCGATTCGATAATCATGATCCAGTAATAGTCTTGTCTACGTGAATGGATGTTCCACAACTAATATACGTTTTCTACCGAATACACGGCTAATGACCTACTCTCGACGTGCCATTCTCGCAACAGGAGCGACCGGAACGCTCGCACTGACGGCCGGCTGTCTCGACTTCGTCCTCG
Source organism: Natronorubrum marinum (assembly GCF_052040125.1). Classification (NCBI taxonomy): domain Archaea; kingdom Methanobacteriati; phylum Methanobacteriota; class Halobacteria; order Halobacteriales; family Natrialbaceae; genus Natronorubrum; species Natronorubrum marinum. The sequence continues at coordinate 1,864,757 of NZ_JBPPFV010000001.1, read as the reverse complement.
GAAACGGGCCGATGGAGCTCACGGCCGAGCGCGTTGCCCCCACCGACGCAGCCCTCGAGACCGCCGGCTACGACGAGTACGAGATCGAAGAACGATCCGTCGAGGAGACGATCGAGGTCGGCGTCGAGCGCGACGTCGAGGCCAGGGTCTGGTCGTCGGTCTACTCGAAAGACGTCGAGCACCGCGGTATCGAACACGAGGGCGCGTTCTTCGTTGCCGTCTCGATTCCCGACTTCTCGGTCCTCGGGCGGTCGTTCAACCCGATTTCGGAGATGACGAACGAAGAACTGCTCGAGGAGTTCACGTCCGAAATCGACAGCGAACACACCGATATCGACGACATCTCGAAGATCGACTCGTTCACGCTCGATATTCTCGGCGACGGTCGAACAGTCGACGTCTTCGAGGGTGAATCCGAGTTCGAAGGCGAACCGATCGATATCGAAATTCCGGTAACGTCGTTCCCTCACGAGGACGACCTCATCGTCCTCCTCGGAAGCTACCCAGCGCCGCTGGCCGAGGAATCGGTGAACGCCGAGGAGCTGATGGAATCCGTCGAACACCCGGTCTGAACGCTCGCGAACTCGAGAGACGGCCGCGCTCGGATCGCCATTTTCGAACCACAACCGAGAGACGCAGAACGCAGGCGTTCCGCACTGAGAGAGCGAGACTGACGATATCTCGGTCGCCCGAGCCTCGTCTGGATGGCTCGAGCGCCGTCCGGCGCGCGGGTACGGACACAAGATCGTCTCGACGGTAGCAACAGTGGCTGGTGATCGGTGCTCGAGAAAACGAATACGACGGAGTCGCGTCGAGAACGTCGGTCGTCAGTAGAACTCGCGAACGAGATCCATTGCATCGTCCGGCGCGCCGTCAGGAATCTCGGACATGTCCTCGGTGACGCCGTGTTGCTCGTGGTACGGGACGGAGTTTTCGTCCTGGTACATGACGCCCTGGTACTCCTTCTCGCCGTCGAGGATGACTTCCTTGGCGTTCTCGTAGTCGTTCGGATCGTGGCCCTCCTCTTTGAGGTCGACGAGGCTCTCGCGGAAGTAGTCGTACGTGTCGACGTCGTTGAACGTGACACACGGGCTGAAGACGTTGACGAAGCCGAAGCCGTCGTGTTCGATCGCCTGCTCGATGATCTCCTGGTGGCGCAGCGCGTCGGAGGCGAACGATTGGGCGATGAACGTCGCGCCCGATGCGAGTGCGAGTGCGAGCGGGTTGACGGGTGGCTGCTGTGGGCCGTCTGGAGTGGTGGAGGTCTCGAAGTCCGACCGCGAGGTCGGCGAGGCCTGGCCCTTCGTCAGGCCGTAGATGCGGTTGTCCATGACGACGTAGGACATGTCGACGTTTCGGCGGACGGCGTGGACGAAGTGACCGGCACCGATCGAGTAGCCGTCACCGTCGCCGCCGGAGACCATCACTTCGATGTCGGGGCGGGCCATCTTGACGCCGGTGCCGACGGGAAGTGCACGGCCGTGAACCCCGTGGAGGGCGTAGCTGTGCATGTAGGTCCCGATTTTGCCGGAACAGCCGATTCCGGCGACCACGAACGTGTTGTCGGGGTCGTTGCCGGTTTCGGCCAGGGCTTTCATCATGCCGTTCATCGTCCCGAAGTCGCCGCATCCGGGACACCACGTGGGCTGCTTGTCGGATTTGAAGTCGGTGAATCGTACGTCGGAGCTCATTGTGCTGGCACCTCCTCGGAGAGTTTGTCAGTGATCTGTTCGGCGAGTTCGTCCGCCTTGAAGCGGACGCCGGTGTACTTGTTGATGCGCTTGACGCGGGTAAGTGCGTCGTGTTCGATGAGGTCGGCGAACTGGCCGGTCGCGTTACACTCGACGACGACCGTCTGTTCGGCCGCCTCGATCTCGTCGCTGAGGTCCGGCCGCGGGAAGATGTACGGTACCGAGATCACGCGAACGTCGACGTCCTCGTCCTCGAGGTAGCCGAGGGCTTCGACGAGTGCCCCTTCGTTGGATCCCCACGAGAGGATGAGGTTGTCCGCGTCCTCGTCGCCGAACTCGCGACACTCCCACTCTTCTTGCTCCTGTGCGGTCTCGACCTTCCGATACCGTTTGTCGACCTGCTGGACGCGCTCGTCCTGTTCCTCGGTTCGGCGGCCGAGTTCGTCGTGCTCGAGGCCGGTGCTCATGTGCGCGCCGTCGATCGTGCCGGGGATGGCGCGCGGGCTGACGCCGTCGTCGGTGTCGGCGTGGGCGCGGAACCGGCCCTGCTCGTCGAGCCACTCGTCGACCTCGTCGTCGCCGACGAGTTTGCCGCGGTCAATCTCGACTGCATCCATGTCGAAGGCTTCCGGCGGGAACGTCTGTTCGGTGACCGACATCGCCAGATCGGAGACGAGGAACACCGGCGTGTTGTACTTCTCGGCGAGGTTGAACGCCTCGACGGTCTTCCAGAAACACTCGGTGATCGAGGTGGGGGCGACGACGAACCGCGGCACTTCACCGTGGCCGCCGTACAGGGCCATGTTGAGGTCACCTTGTTCCTGTTTCGTCGGCATCCCCGTCGAGGGACCGGATCGCTGGACGTCACAGATGACCAGCGGCGTCTCGCTGGTCGCGACCAGTCCGAACGTCTCGGTCATGAGGTCGATCCCGGCTCCCGACGTCGCCGTCATGGCTCGAGCGCCGGCGCGTGCGCCGCCAAGTGCCATGTTGATCGCCGAAAGCTCGTCTTCGGCCTGGACGACGTGGCCGCCGTAGTCCTCGATACGGCCCGTCAGATACTCCATGATGGACGTCGCGGGCGTGATGGGGTAGCCGGCGTAGAAGCGACAGCCGGCGGCGATGGCACCCATCCCGATCGCCTCGTTGCCGTTCAGGAGGACGTAGTCGTTGTCAGTTACGTCGACGTTGTAGCCGAGGTGGTCGAGGTCGTAATTCTCTTCGACGTACTCTTGGCCGAGGCGGGCGGCTTCCTTGTTGTTCTCGACGATCTTCGAGCCCTTGCCACCGAAGCGCTTCTCGAGCGCCTCGTCCAAGTACTCGACGTCGAAGCCGGTGATCTTACACGCGGCACCGAGCGCGACGATGTTGCGCATGATCGCGCCGCCGGCGTCCTCGGCGAGCGATTTCAGAGGGACGTCGACTGCGGTGATCTCGTCGGGAATCTCGGCCTCCCAGGAGCGTTCGCCGTCGTAGATGACGGCACTGCCCTCGTGGAGTTCGTCGAGGTTTTCGTCGATGGTGCGCTGTGTCAGGGCGACCAGGATATCGAGCCGGTCCACGACGCTCTGGACCTGCTCGACCGACGTCCGAATCTTGTAGGCTGTGTAGCCGCCGCGGATTCGGGACGCGAAGTCTTTCGACGTGAATACGTGCCGCCCGGCTCGGGAAAGGGCCTGAGCGAAGATTTTTCCGGTGGAGTCGATACCGTCCCCGGCCTCGCCTCCGACCGCCCAGTTGAGATCCTCAGCCATGTTATGCTGAGCCTTGCCCCCAGTAAATGAAAAGGCTTCTGAAAACCCAACCGGACCACCGCAACAGTGCGTGATATGTCCGCTCTCGATCGCCGCGTTCGTTACTCGAATCAGAATAAATAGCCGATGAAATTACGTTCCCGGAAGGCTGTGAGAACGCCGGTTGGTACTCTCTCGAACGGGACGGCCATCTCTCGAGAACGACCGTTTCCGAGAGTGGCCCTGGAGCAAGTGTATCGGACCACGGGTGTATCGAACCGCGAGCGTGACGACGACGCGGAACGGAACGCCTTTTCCAGCGGCCCCCGAACGGATTCGACATGACAATCGAAGGAACACCAGTCACCGTCGAATCGGTCCGCGAAGTCGGTCCGGGTACCGTCGCACTCGAACTCGAGACGCCCGGGGGGTTCGATGCCCTCCCCGGACAGTTCGTGCTGCTCCGGGCCGTTCCCGGGGCCGAGGACCAGACGAGCGGCGACCACGACGAGGACGACATCGTCATGCGCCACTACACGCTCTCCTCGCCCGCGGTCGGCGAGACGTTCGAAATCACGGTCGGCATCGACCCCGACGGCGACCTCTCCCCGTGGCTCGCCGATCTCGAGGGCGGTGAAACCGTCCACATCGAAGGCCCGTTCGGGACGATCACCTACGAGGGTGACGAGGACGTTGTCGCCGTCGCGGGCGGTCCCGGCGTCGGTCCAGCCGTCTCGATCGCCGAAGCGGCCCACGAGTCGGGTCACGAGGCGGTCGTCGTCTACCAGGACGACGAACCCGCACACGTCGACCGACTCGAGGCGCTCGAGGACGCGGGCGCGGACGTCGTCATCCTCGACGAGGACGACGGCGACGGACTGGCCGAGGCGATCGAGTCCCACCGCACGGACGGCCAACTCTACGCCTTCGGCTTCGAGGACTTCGTGCGGTTCGTGGCCGACACGATCGACGAGGACGGCGGCGATTCCGACGAGGCGCTGATCGAGAACTTCGGCTGAGAAGCCGTTCGAGCGCGGAACCACAGCTTTTCTGTGGCTTGCCGACGGAACCGCTTCGTTCCGATGCGGTCGATTGGTCACTCGACTGCGCCGAACGGCTGATCATCCTCTCACCCGAGTACCCGACTACCGGGTGAACAGTTGGCCAAGACGCGCGGCCATCCCGAGGATCGATCGCGCGCCGCACCTCGCAAGCACAGTCACTACGCCTGTTCGTTCGCTAGTTGATCTATGGTTGACGAAGATCTCGAACTCGAGCGAGACATCGGACAGGCGACAATCGTGTACGAGGAACCCGACGAGGACACCGTCAGGAAGACGGTTCCGAACGAACACATCGCCTACTTTCAGGATCACTGGATCATCAAGACCGACGAGGACGAGGAGGGCCACGACATCGTTCGGCGGATTCCGGCCCAGCGCGTCCACTACGTCGAGCGCTCAGTCGAGCAGTTCGAAGAGGAGGTCAAGACGCTGCTCGATCAGGTCCAGTCGTTCGCCGCGGACCTCCGAACCAAACTGCCGGTCGGTGGCAGCCGGGACAGCGGCCGCGAGCGCCCCGAACCGCACCGCATCGACATCGATCAGGGCGAGTTCGACGAGAGCGACAATCGAATGGACTGAGTCAGTCGCTCATCTCGAGCGGCGGCGACGTTCGGTTCAGTGCTCGACGAGTTCGATGAGGATTCCGCCGGTGTCTTTGGGATGCAAAAAGACGACCGAATGCCCCCACGCGCCGGGTCGTGGCTCCTCGTCGATTAACTGGACGTCGTGGTCGCGGACCGTCTCAAGTGCGTCCGCGAGATCGTCCGTCGCGAGCGCGAGGTGGTGAATCCCCGCGCCGTTTGACTCGAGATACTGCGCGATAGTCCCGTCCCCGAGCGGTTCGAGGAGTTCAAAGTAGCCGTTCCCACAGTCGAGGAAGACGACGCGCATGCCGTCGAACTCCTCCTCGTGGACGACCTCGAGACCCAAGAGGTCAGCGTACAGGTCGGCGAGTTCGGTGGCGTCCTCGGTCGCGATTCCCGCGTGATCGAAGTGCATGGTTCGTCGTTCGGGATCGAACACAAATATTGGTGCGGTTCGTCGATCGCGAGCTTGCATATTGGCCCTCGCTGCGGCGTCTGGTATCGGCTCCAGAGCGAACTGTTCAACTCGGTGTCGTTTCCGACGAGTATTTGGTTCGGGTCTGTGAAGGCGTGGCTATGCAGATCGCAAACACCGAAACCGTCCCGAACGGCGATATCGTCGAAACGATCGGAATCGCCCGCGGAAACACCGTCGAAGCCAGAAACGCCGGCCGCGACATCACCCAGGGGATCCGCAACGTCTTCGGCGGGGAACTCAAGGCCTACTCGGAACTCCTCTCGAAGGCTCGAGACGAGGCCATCTCCCGGATGGAAGCCGACGCCGAACGCATGGGTGCCGACGCCGTGGTCAACGTCCGCCTCGAAACCTCCCAGATCACCGACGGCGGCTCGGAAGTGATGGCCTACGGAACGGCCGTTCGACTCGAGTAACGAATCGCAGACCGCAACCCGTTCCGAATTCTCCTTTTGACACGAGCTGATCTCCGTTGCGACGAGTACGTCTTCCCCAGAGAGATCGGATCTGAACAGCCGCGACATTCCGCGTTCCCGGCCGCTCCGGCGGCGGTTTCCTCGAGGTAACCGTCTCCCGTAACTATCAGGTTGCTATCATTACTGAGGGTCGTCGGTGCTCTAAACGAGTATGAGCGCCACACACCACCACCGCCTCGCAGAGACCGAGGCGGACGTCGACGGCCCGCCGTCTCCGCTCGTTCCGCATCGTCTCGCGATCGGTATCATCGCCCGGGGCGAGGAGGCCGAATCGATCTACCGAACGATCCTTCGTGCGACCGACCGCCGGCTCGCAGTCTACCTCACCGCAGTCGATCCGGACTCCGAAGTCGGTCGCCTCGCCGTCGGTCTCGGCGCCACGGTCGTCGAACCGCGCGACTCGGCGGCGAGCCGACTCGAACTCGAATCGGCCCTCTTCGCGGCGGGACGAATCGGCGGCCACGCCGGGCTCATCTTCCAACTGGAGGGGTGTCCGCGAATCGACTACGAGCGGACCCTGGCGTCGTTCGAGGAGGATCGGTTCGAAGTCTACGCCGTCCCGGAAGTACGCTCGGCGTTCGAACGCCAGCCGCACGTCGTCGCGGCGATTCCCGCGTACAACGCGGCAGAAACGATCGGTCAGGTCGTTCGGGAAGCCGCCGATCACGCGGATACGGTCCTCGTCGTCGACGACGGGAGCGCCGACGCAACGGCCGAACGCGCGGAACGCGCCGGTGCGCTCGTCGTCCGCCACGACCGCAACCGCGGCTACGGCGGCGCGCTCGAGACCATCTTCGAGGTGGGACAAACGCTCGATGCCGACCACCTCGTGACGGTAGACGCCGACGGACAGCACGACCCTGCGTCCATCGCGATCCTCGTCGCGGCGCAGGAAGCGAGCGGTGCCGAGGTCGTCATTGGCAGTCGATTCACGGACGACTCGAACACGCGAATGCCCCGCGTTCGGTCGCTCGGACTCGACGTCGTCAACCTCCTCACGAACGCGAGTCTGGGACGATTCCGACCGCACACGTGGGTTCGAGACACCCAGAGTGGTCTCCGATCGTACACGCGAGACGCCGTCGACTCTCTCGCGACGACCGCCGACCTCGGGAGCGGAATGGGCGCGAGCACGGATATCATCTACCACGCTCACCAGGAGGGGTTCGACTTCGAGGAGGTCGGAACCACGATCAGATACGACGTCGAGCACGGTAGTTCCCAGGGGGCGCTCTCTCACGGGGCCGGTCTCGTACGGAACATCTTGGGATTCCTCGAGCGAAGACACCCTCTGCTCGCGCTCGGGCTTCCGGGACTGTTCCTCGCCGTCCTCGGCGTGTCGTTCGGTCTCTGGTCGATCGGACAGCTGTTCGTCACCCCGGTGTCGGTGATCTCGGTGTTCGCGGCCGCCGCGTTCGTACTCGCCGGGACGACGATGGTCCTGCTCGCGGTGTTTCTCCACACGATCAACACGCATCCGTCCTTCCGAACGACTCCGGACTGGGACCGTTCGACGTCCCTCCAGTACCGCGAGCCACCGTCAGAGATCGCCTCCGACAGTGAGGTCACCACGGTCGACGAACGACCGTGAGGGCGGTCGTCGCGACGGATGACGCTCAGCGATACCCGTTCTGAAATCTGAACGCCGTCTTCGCGAGGAAGGCGCTGAGATCGGTGAACTCCCACCGGAGCTGTTTCGGCTCACCGGCGCCGTTTATCCGCGCCAGGAGGTGCGGATCCGACTCCGGGCCAACCCGGATCTCGTTCAGTCCCGCCACCGCGAACCGGTGCGTGTCGCGAACGAGGTCTACGGCCGTCGGCGAGTACTCGCCTTCGGGGTAACAGAATCGTGTCACCTCGATCCCTAGTAACTCCTCGAGTTCGTCCTTCGATCCCGCAATCTCCGCCGCTAACTCGTCGTCGGGCACCGCGTCGAGTTTCCGGTGGGACTTCGAGTGGTTCCCGATGGTGACCAACTCGTCGTCGGCGAGTTCGACGAGCTGGTCTTCGGTCATGTACTCGTAGTCGAACAGCTCGTTTTGCCGGAACGTCCTGTCTCCGATACTGCCGGCGATGACGAAGACCGTCGCCGGGACGTCGTACTCGCGGAGTATCGGCACCACGTTCTCGAAGAAATCGACGGTTCCGTCGTCGAACGTCAGCGCGACGCGGGTTTCGTCCACCTCCGCCGTCACGTCCGGAAGGTCGACGACGGCGTATTTCCGGGTGAGCTGTTCGAGCTGTCTCCGGAACCGGTTCGGAGAGATGTCGTCGTAAAACCCGCCTCCGACGGAGTGGTACATGAGAATCCGGTTCCCGGAGTCCGGAACCGGCACCCAAGACGAGACGTTCGCGTAGTAATCGAGACGGGCCAGTCGTATCCACGTGCTCTTCAGAACCCTATGGCTCAGCTCCGGGGCGTCCGGATCCTCGCGACCGTACAGATTGACAGTTCGTACCATTTCGATCGGCTCACACTCGACGGACGCGGTATCGGGGACCCGCGCGTTCGAGACGATTCGGCGTGTCCGTACGAACGCCGCCGCGATCCAAATATGGAGCGCATCGTTTCGCCCCTCGAGTCGCCCCCGAGTCCGTACTCGAGCGTTCCACCCGACGCCCCCGCCGCTTCCGCTTCCGTATCGCCGGAGCTCCCCCGCGACAAGCGGGGACTAACGCGGTAACGATACCCCCATTCTAAACCCGGCGACGGCGCACTCGTGGCTACGAGAGCCGATTCGTCGACCATTGGATCCCTCCCTCACACCATGAGACCCTCGTTTTCGGTACTGATGCCGGTGTACCACGGCGACGATCCGTCGCAGCTAACGGCCGCCGTTCGGAGCGTCATCGACCAATCGGTTCGTCCGGACGAGATCGTGATCGTCGAGGACGGGCCGCTCACTCGAGAGCTGAACGCCGTTCTCGACGCCTTCCAGCGGGAGTGCGGAGAGCTGATCTCGCGCTACCGATTGCGCGAAAGCGTCGGTATCGGGAACGCGCTTCGGGCTGGCGTACCGCGGTGCGAACACGAACTCGTCGCCAGAATGGACGCCGACGATATCAGCGTCTCTGACCGGTTCGAGCGCCAACTAGCGGTCTTCGACCGTCGTCCGGACGTCGACGCTGTCGGCGGGTACATCGCCGAGTTCGACGACGATCCGGACGACCTTTACGCGCGGCGGGTCGTCCCCACGAACCACGCGTCGATCGCCGCTCGAGCCCGGTTTCGGAACCCGATGAATCACATCACCGTAATGGCCCGCCGCCGGGCGATCCTCGAGGCCGGTAACTATCGGGACTTCCTGGGCATGGAGGACTACGACCTGTGGGTGCGAATGCTGTCGAACGGGTCGACGTTCGCCAACGTACCGGCCGTGCTCGCGAAGGCGCGAATCGACCGTCACTACACCCAGCGCGGTGGAATCGCCGTCGCGAGGGCCGAAGCCCGACTCCAGTGGACGTTCTACCGATCCGGGTTCGTCGACGCGCCGATCCTCCTGTACAACCTGCTCACGCGGGTTCCCCTTCGACTGCTCCCCAGGCGAATCCGCGGCCGACTGATCGCGCGCTACACGCGGACGCCTCCGTAACGCGTCGATCGGGGTTCGGAGTACGCGCTCGAGAGCGCCGTTCGAAACGAAGCGTCGTGCTCGAAATAAGTTCGGCCTACGGGCGTGAACCGTTCGACAACGGCGTCTTACCGGCTTCCGCCTTCCCATACTGTTTTACCCCGAACGCTGGTAACTGCGGTAGCGAACGAAGATGACAGACACCGTGTATTTGTTCCGTTCCGGGCGTCGCGAGCGGACGTCGAATCATTGCCGTGACGTGTGCGCCGCGCGAACGCCGATTCGTCTCCGTCGACGGCGGGTCCTGCCATGAGAGCCGCGACGACCGACGAACGGACGGCCGAGCGCGAGCCCCTCCCGATCTCCGTCTGTATCACGACGAAGAACAACGCCGATATCATTAGACGGTGTCTCGAGAGCGTCCACGACTGGACGGACGAGATCGTCGTCGTGGACAGCGACAGTCGGGACGGGACGATCGAAATCTGCGAGGAGTACGGCGCGAACGTCTACCAACACGAGTTCAAGGGGTTCGGGGATATCAAGACGAAGTCGATCGCCCACGCGACGAACGACTGGGTGCTCATCCTCGACTCGGACGAAGAGGTGCCCCCGGCTCTCCGTCGGGAAATCTTCGACGCGTTCGGCTCGTCCGGAATCGTCGGCTTCTACATCCGGAAACGCGAGCACATCCTGGGCGCCTGGTCCCACCAGTATCACGTCAAGCAGCCGGTGTTAGCGCGCAAGGAGGCGCTGTACTACCAGCAGGAACACCTGTGGGAGCGCCCGGCGATCAGAGACGAGTACGCCGAACGGACGAGAGACCTCGAGCACGCGCTCAACAACTACACGGTCGATCGGGTCTCCGAGCGAGAGACCAAGATGATGCAGTACAGCGCGCTTGAAGCCCTCCAGATCGTGGAACTGGACAAGCGCGTCGACGCCGCCGTGCTCCTGGCGAAGGGGATCGGCGCGGCGCTCTACCGACTCGTCGTCGGACGGGCCGTACTGGACGGCTATCGCGGCTTCTACATGGCGTTTACGGACGTCAATCACTACGTGACGACGTACGCGAAGATCCGGGACATCGAACGGCTCCGAAACCGACGGCCGGAAGACTGGAAGGAGATCTGGCTCGAGGAAGAGTGTGGCCGATGAGTCCCGGGATGGAGCCGTTCGCTCCGGCTCGGCTGCGCGTACGGACGCCGCGCCGATCGACCGGAAGCGGCGAAACGAGATCGCATCGTCATCCGAGCGCGTTCGGATCGGAGTTCGACCGCGAGGTCCGATCGCTGGCGTAACGAGACAGACGAATGCACGAGACCCACGCTGATTACCGAGGGACACCCCGCGAGTACGCCGGGGCGCTCCTCTTTTGTTGCCTCCAGGTTGCGTTCCTCGGCTGGATCGGGATGGCCGCGCTCGGCTTCGACCTCCCGGTCGTTCGCGCGGCGTTCGTCTTTCTCTACCTCACGTTCGTTCCCGGGTTCGTCCTTGTTCGGCTGTTGAACGTCGACGTCCGGTCCGTCTCGTCGCTGCTCGTGCTTGCGGTCGGCTCGAGTCTCGTCTTCTCGATGGCCCTCGGTGCGATCGTCAACGTCGTGTATCCGCTCTTCGGGATCGCTCGGCCGATGGCGCCGCTCACGCTCGCCGTGACGATCGTCGTCTCGCTCAGTTTCCTCTACTTGCTCGGCGCGCTGCGTCGGGACGCCGTGCCGTCCGTCCCGCAAATGGACGATGTCGTCACCTGGCGGACGGTCCGATACGCCGTCCCGCTGCTGACGCTGCCGGTACTGAGCGCGGTCGCCTCGCACTACGGGTCCGCGACCGGGGAGTACCACATCAATCTCGTCGTTCTGGTAGTGCTCTGTCTCGTTCCGCTGGTCGCGTACGTCAGCGATCTTCCTGCGTCGGCGTATCCGCTCGTGATCTGGACGGTGTCGCTCGCGATCCTCTTTCAGTTCACGATGGTCTCGACGCACGTCGTCGGGTTCGACATCCACTACGAGTACTACACCGCAAACGCCGTTCGCGAGCAGGCCCGCTGGTACCCGCAGGTTACCTCGGTCGGAAACTCCCTGCTGTCGATCGCGGTGCTCCCGGCGATGTACGCGATCCTCGCGAACGTCGAGGTCGCGTTGATTTTCAAAGCGGTCGTGCCGTTTTTCTTCTCGCTGGCCCCGCTCTGCGTGTATCACGCGACGATTCACGTGTTCGACCGTCGGGACGTCGGCTTCCTGGCCGCGTTCGTATTCGTCGCCTACTACAGTTTCTTCAAGGACATGCCGGACAAACAGCATATGGCCATCCTGTTTCTCGGCTTTCTCCTCGTCGCGGCGACCGACCCGCGTCTCTCACAGCGCGTCAAACTCGTCCTCTCCGTCGCGTTTCTCGGCGGAATCGTCACGTCGCACTACGCGACGAGTTTCGTCCTGATCGGCCTCTTCACGCCGGTGGCGTTCGTCGACATCGTCTCGCGATATCGATCCGGCTCGATACGCGTCGAGCGGACCGCCATCCCCGTCAGCGTCGGGCTGTGGATGTACTTCGTCCTCTTCAACGTGCTCTGGTACGGCACCGTCAGCCAGGGAACGAACCTCGAGTTGATCCTCGCCGTCTCCGCCGAGACGCTCGCGAACGTCGAGGCGTTCATGGTGACGCCCGAGAGCCGCAGCGGCGTGGACTACGCGACGCGGGACCTCCCGGGCGGCGCGCTCTGGGAGTGGTACCGGCTGTTGAACGTCGTCCTCCTCGGGCTCGTCTCCGCGGGCCTCCTCGCGACGGCGCGGCGAATTCTCGCCGATCGGGAGATCCACCCGTACCACGTTCTCGCGGCGGGATGTTACGCGCTGATCGCCGTCACGATCGTCCTCCCGTTCGACATCGGATTCGACCGCATCCTACAACTGGCGTTGTTCGTCCTCGCCCCGTACCTGATCATCGGTACCGTCGCGCTGGCGACCGCCACCGCGAGCGTAGTCGAGTCCACGAGGCGGATCGCGACGCCGAGCAACGCGCGCAAGGCGGCGTGCGTCTTCATCGTCGTCTACCTGCTGTTCAGTACGGGCGCGGGGTTCGCGCTCGCTGGCGACGAAACCCCGCCGTACGCGATCTACTTGGACGACGATAACTGGGAGGAGTGGAACGTCGCCTACCCGTCCGAACTGGCCGCCGCGGAGTGGGTGAGCACCCACTCCGGGTCGGACGAGATCGCGACCCTCCCCGGCCCGCCGAATCACTGGTGGCACAATAAGGACTTCATGATACTCTCCGGCTACTACGAGCAAACGGAGTTCGTGTGGTTCGAACGGGACACCGATTCGGTCCCACAGGGGACGTGCATCTACCTCGGGAACGAGATGAACAACGACGGGCGAATGCCGTACTTCGACACCGAGACCGAGACGCTCGAGCACACCGAGTTCGCGGAGACGACCTTTTACGAGGCGGTCGTGGTCGACTCGAACCGGGTGTACGACAGCGGCTCCGCGACGATTTACGGCTGCTGAGAGTCCGGATCTCGAGAGGCGATTCACGATTTTCGACCCGCGGCGCGCTGTCCGATCGAGGTCGCGGTGTCGCGACTCAGTCGGACGGCGAGAGGACGTCGATGACGTCCCGACGGATTCGCTTCGTCAGCGACAGTAGGGAGACGACGTAGACGACGATTCCGAGCCCGACCGCCAGCACGAGACCGACGAGCGTGTCGACGTCGAACGGGGAGAACAGCAGTGCGAGTCCCATGATTCCCGCAGAGACGACCTGCATGCTGATCTCGCGCGTCGGGACGGTGATCTCGAGCAGCCGTGAGGAGTAGACGTACACGAGCGCGGTCTTGATCAGCATCGCCAGCGAGGTCGCGACGGCCGCTCCCTGCCAGCCGAACGAGGCGATCAACGCCACGTTGAGCACGACCGCCAGCGCGATGAACACGACGTTGGCTTTGAACATCAACACCGGTCGATCGAGGGCGTGGACGAGCTTCTCGAGGATGATCTCGTAGCTGTGGATCACGCGCGCGAAGATCAGCACGAGCAACACGACGTAGCCGGCGGTGAACTCCTCGCCGAAGTACGAGAGGAGCTCCTCGCCGACGAAGATCGCCCCGACGAAGCCGGGGATCGCGATGATCCCCGCGTAGACCAGCGACGATTCCACGAGCAGTTCGACGCGGGCGCGCTCGCCGTTGGTCCAGAGTTCGCTCACGTTCGGCAGCAGCGTCGAACTCACCGCCAGACCGACGAAGAAGAAGATCCCGGAGACCTGCCAGCTCACCTCGTAGATGCCGATCAGCGCGGACGCGACGAAGAACCCGAGTACGAGCGTGTCCGTCCACACCCACGAGGTGTCCTTGATGGATGCGAGCCAACTGAACCGTGCGAACCGGTAGAGGCTCGAGTAGTGGTCTCTCGCGGGCGTGCCGGGCACGACGGGGAGCAGGTACAGCGCCAGGACGATCGCGAGCACCTGTCCGGCGATGAAACCGACCAGGATTCCGGTCAGCCCGTACCCGAGAGCGACCAGAACGAACCACAGCGAGACCCGCCCGAGCGTCTCCGTGAACAACAGCAGTACCGACCGGCCGACGAGCTTCTTCCCGGCCAGCACCGACGAGAGGGTGTCGACGACGACGTTCAGAAAGATCCCGGCCACCAGGAAGGGGAGTACGACGTCGCTCCCGATGTACGTCGCGACCGGACCGCGAAACGCGAACAGCGCGGCGAGGACACCGACGAAGAGTCCGAGCCGAATCGACAGCGAGGCCGTAAAGTACCGATCGCGGGTGCCGGCGCCGCCCGCGGACCGCTCGCTGATCCGCTTTCGCGTCGCCTCGGAGAACCCCATATCGGTCAGCAAAGCGGCGAAGAACACCGTCGCGGCGAACAGCGCGTAGGTCCCGAACGTCGCAGCGTCGGTCGCTCGAGCGACGTAGAGGACGCCGGCGAACTCGAGTCCGGCGATTCCGACCTGAAGGAAGAACACGCCGAGAGACGATTTGACGAACCCGAACTCTCTCATCGGTCCGGAACGGTGACCGGTGACGGAGGCGCTCGACGACGGCTCGTTGCGGGTGACGGATGCGTATTGGACACTCGATTGCGTCTCACCATGCTCATCGACTTAATACCTCTATCCGTCTCGTCGCTGAACGAGTGCAGTGGATTGCTTAAGTCGACTGAGCGTCTCCCTCTCCACGATGACCGAAGACGACCGGACGATCCACCGCCGAGCGATCCTCGCCGCGACGACCGCGATGTCGCTCGTCGGCGCCGTCACCGGCTCGGCGGCCGCTCACCACCGATCCAATCACGAACGAGGGGGGCCGCCGTCTCGAGATTCCACGGACGCGACGGACGAGCCCGCGAGTGAGTGCGGATTCGGAGCGGAATACGGCCGTCGATACGGGTCATAACTCCGGAGTAGATCATGCCAACATCATCCGACAACCACGGATTCGACCTCGACTACGAACCGGGCGAAACGTGGGACTACAACGACGAGTTCGCGGCGCTCGAGGAGCGGGTGCCGATCGTCGACGACGAGACCGACCGCGACGGATACACGCCTCACGGC
Organism: Natronorubrum marinum; assembly: GCF_052040125.1. Lineage (NCBI taxonomy): Archaea > Methanobacteriati > Methanobacteriota > Halobacteria > Halobacteriales > Natrialbaceae > Natronorubrum > Natronorubrum marinum. Next base: position 1,849,588 of record NZ_JBPPFV010000001.1, on the reverse strand, counting down.
GATTCGGTGTTCATCGCTCGAGACACGGGCGACGTGTACGTCGGCACCGGGTCGGCGTGGACTCACCTGGGTACCGTCGCGGAGACGACGGCCCCCGTGACCGCGTACGGCGCCGTCGGGGACGGCGTCACCGACGACACGCAGGCCATTCAGAACGCGATCGACGACGCGAGCTACGCGGTCTTCTTCCCCGAGCCCGAGGACGCGTATCTCGTCTCCGAGCCGATCGAGTTCGGTTACGGGGGTCGCGCTCGCCACCTTCGCGGGAGCGGCGCGGTCACCGTTCGAGCGGATCCGAACGGGTCGTGGCCGGCCGGCGAGGGAGTCCTGAACAGACCGGAACGGACCGAGTGGACCGACGGTCACGACCTGATCGTCCGCGATCTCAGCCTCGACGCCAACGGCGTCGCCGATCACGCCCTCAGCGTCAGCGAGGCGGGCGCCGACGTGAACGTCGTGCTCGACGTGGCGAACGTTCACGGCGTCCGCGCGAGGAGCCACGGCTTCGCGATTCACCGGCCGATCGTCTCGCGGATCGCCACCTGTCGGGCCCAGCACAACGGCGGGAGCGGCTTCTTCGTCACCGGTCACGGGACGTCGACGCAGTTTCACACCTGCTACTCGCTCGATAACGACGGCCACGGCTACGACATCGACGTGATGGACTACACCGGCCTCGTCAACTGCGCGGCCGACAGGACCCGACGCGGCTACTCCCTCCACGGAACGGAGGGCCGACGGAGCATGGGGCTCGAGATCCACCACTGCGGCGTCGAGTGGCCGGCCGAAGAGGCCTACTACCTCGAGGGGGTCGACAACGCCCACATCGTCGCGCCGTACGTTCACGACCCGAGCGACGACCACCCGATGCTCTCGTTCAATGCGTTCGCGCGGGTCACGGTGTCGAACTTCGTTTCGTTCGTCGAACCCGCGAACGCGCCCGTCGTCTCCGTCAACACGAGCGGCGAGACTCACACCCGGTATCCGGACCTGATCCACGTCGAGAACTCCCGATTCGCCTCGATCGAGGGCGGCGACCTCGACCTCCGGTGGGTGTTGAGTTCCTACGGGCTCGAACTCGGGGACGGCTCCCAGCTCGCGGAGTACCGCATCAACGGCGACCTCTACTGCGGCGGTGCGAACGGCGACGGGGTGATCGTCCGCGACCGGTCGACGGGCGAACCGTACCGGATCACCGTCGACAACGGCGAGGTCGTCGCCGATCCGGCGAGCGACTGAGGCAGCCGGCGGCCGCATCAGTCCGCCGCTTCGTCGGCCGCGTCTCCCCAGAGCGAGACGTAGTAGTCCGCGCTCTCGACGGACGGGTCGTCCGGGACGTCTCCGTCGAGGTACAGTAACCAGACGATCCGGACGTCCGATCCCGCCATCGTCGGCTCGAATTCGTTCGACAGAATCCGCGTCTCGCCGTGCTCGAGGCGCGCGTCGAACCGCTCGAGTTCCCGCTGCTCGTCGACGATCGCCTCGCCGTCGCTCACGTCGACCTCCTGTTCCGCGACGACGACGGTGTACTCCGTCGGTCGGTGCTCGTGGTTCTCGATACCGACGATTACCTCGCGCTCCTCACCGGGTTCGAACTCGGCCGGGTACTCGTCGGCGACCAGTTCGCCGTCCTCGTCCTCGGTCAGGAGGTAGATCGCCGAGTACGACTCGTCCTGCGGCGACGTCACGGCCGCGTACCCGACGGTGCCGACGACGAGCAGGGTCGACACCACGAGGAGGACGGTCAGTGCCGCGTCCCCTCGCGTGCCGGATCGAAACGCGCCACGTCGCCCGGACTCGATCCACTCTCGGACGGGGACGCGACCCCGCTCGTCTTCGGGGACGGTTCGCCGCCTAACGGTCGCGACCGCTGCCGCGAGGAGCGTGAAGGCGGCCGCGACGAGGACGAGCGGGACGAGGCGGACACCCCACGGCGTCGCGGCGAGCCCGAGGCCGAGCACCGGCACGATCGCCAGACTCAGTCCGACCGAGAGCGCGAGGCGCTCGAATCCCCCGAGCCCGTCGCGTTCGGGGAAGAGGGCCGAAACGGCAACGTATCCCGGCGCGAAGAGCAACGACGGGACCGCGAGCGGGCCGAGCACCGCCGCACCGGAGTACTGCGAGGCGAGACCCACGGCAGCGACGAGAACCGTCGCCGCGGCTACCGCGACGAGGTCGATCGGGAGGGACCGCCCGCCGCGTGCGCGAGGTGATCCCTGCGACTCGTCGTCGATCATCGATCGTAACCACCACGGTCGACCGTAAAAGAGTGAATTACGGAGACGCTGACTCTCACGGCCTCGAGAACGCGGGGACGACCGAACTGTCCCTCGTATCGGTTCGCAACAAAGCGGCCCGAAACCGGGACGAAGACCCGGTCAGCCGCGAGGTCGTCGTGAGAGGAAGTCGAACGGTCTCGCCCGAGCAAACGCCCTCCGCGGACGCTCGGACCGCCTTCGCGGGGCAAAGGAACATACGCTTCACCGTGGTCCGTTCGATATGTCGACGCAAGAATTCCGAGACCGAACGGTCCTCGTCACGGGCGGCGCCGGATTCATCGGCAGCCACCTCGCGACCGCACTCGCCGGCGATACCGAGCTCAGGGTTCTCGACTCGTTCACCACGGGGCGGCGGGAACGGGTCCCCGACGACGCGACGGTCGTCGAGGGCGACGTGCGAGACGATGACGCGCTCGCTCGAGCAACCGAGGGCGTCGATCTGATCTTTCACGAGGCCGCACTCGTTAGCGTCGAGCGTTCCGTCGAGGACCCGATCGCGAGTCACTCGATAAACGTCGACGCGACCCTCGCGCTGTTGGAGCGGGCTCGAGAACTCGACGCGCGGTTCGTGCTCGCCTCCAGTGCGGCGATCTACGGGCAGCCGGAGCAGTCGATCGTTTCGGAGACCGACCGAACGGTCCCGAGTTCGCCGTACGGACTCGAGAAGCTCGCGGTCGACCACTACGCACGCCAGTATCACGACCTCTACGGGCTCGAGACCGTGGCGCTTCGGTACTTCAACGTCTACGGCCCGGGCCAGTTCGACAGCGATTACAGCGGCGTCGTCACCGCCTTCATCGACCGGGCGTTGGCCGGGGATCCGATTCCGATCCACGGCGACGGCGGGCAGACGCGGGACTTCGTCTTCGTCGAGGACGTCGTTCGGGCGAACCTCCTGGCCGCCACGACTGATCACGTCGGCCGCGCGTACAACGTCGGCACGGGACGGTCCGTGACGATTCGGGAACTCGCGGAACTGATCGTCGACGTGACCGACTCCGACGCCGAAATCGTTCACGCGGACGAACGAGTCGGCGACATCCGCCACAGCAGGGCCGATATCGACGCGGCGCGAGCCGACCTCGACTACGCGCCCGAGGTCTCGCTTCGCGAGGGACTCGAGCGAACCGCCGAATGGGTGGCTGCGTCGAACCGGCGCGGCGAGTTTCGGTGACCGACGAGTCGGGGCGGCCGCAGTTCGGGCTCGATGCGCCGGTCGAGTGATCCGCCTCGAATCGAACGACCCGCGCGGTCGGGCCGTAAGCGGGCCACCGACGTGATCCGCGCATCGGTGGCGGAAACAACGGTTACTTACCGCCGGAAAACAGCCGTTTCGACGGTCCGACGCTCACAACCCTTAATCAGCGGCCGGGCGAACCGGCCTCGCACGCACTCGAGTCATTCCAATGTCTCAGGCAATCCTCCACTTCGCCGTCGGCGGAACGTTCACTGCGCTCCTCATCGCTCTCGTCCCGGACGTCCCGTATCCGCGAACGCTCGTCCTGATCGGCGGTGGATGGGCGATGATCCCCGACGCAGCCAAACTCGCATCGCACCCGGCCCTGTTGGCGTTTCACGACAGTCCGATCGCCGACGTCTTCTGGTTTCATCGGACCATAGACCGCCTCGACGAGAGCGATTCCGTGCGACTCGCGAGCGTTGCGCTGATGATCTTTATCGTCGTGACATCGCTTCTCGAGCGGCGCTCGTATCGCGCACCGGAGGTCGTTCGCGAACGGGGCGATGGCGACTGAGCGAATCGCTAGTCGCCCTGAACTGAACGCGGCCGGATCGACCCGCCCGAACCGCGGTCGGCGAGTACGCAAGTCGACTCGCTCAGACCGCGCTGCCGGGCTGATACTCCCCGAACTCGTCGCGTAGAACGTTACAGATCTCGCCGACCGTCGCGTACACCTTCACGGCATCGATGATGTACGGCATCAGGTTTTCTTCGCCCTGTGCGGCCTCGCGTAGGGCCTCGAGGTTCGCCTCGACGGCTTCGTTATCTCGCTCCGCACGAACCGACTCCAGGCTGTCGATCTGGCGCTGCTGGTCCTCCGGTGTGACTTCCTCGACGTCCATCTGGGGGTCCTCGTCGACCTCGAACTCGTTGACGCCGACGATGATCCGTTCTTTCTCCTCGATCTCCCGCTGGCGGTCGAAGGCGGTGTCTTGAATCTGGCGCTGGACCCACTGCTGTTCGATCGCCTCGCGCATGCCGCCGCGTTCGTCGACCTCCTCGAGGATCTCGTAGGCGTCTTTCTCGACTTCGTCGGTCAGCGATTCGACGTAGTAGCTGCCCGCGAGGGGGTCGATGGTGTCGGCCGCGCCGGACTCGTGGGCGAGGATCTGCTGGGTGCGCAAGGCGGTGCGGACCGACTGCTCGGTCGGCAGCGCGAGCGCCTCGTCCTTGCCGTTGGTGTGGAGGCTCTGCGTGCCGCCGAGCACCGCGGCGAGGGCCTGATAGGCAACCCGGACCACGTTGTTCTCGATCTGCTGGGCGGTGAGCATCGAGCCCGCGGTCTGGGTGTGGAACTTGAGCTGTTTGGATTTGGGATCGTCCGCGTCGAAGCGCTCGTCGATGATGTCGTGCCACATCCGGCGAGCGGCGCGGAACTTCGCGACCTCCTCGAAGATGTTGTTGTGACCGTTGAAGAAAAAGGAGAGCTGCGGGGCGAACTTGTCGACGTCGAGGCCGGCCTCGATCGCCGTCTCGACGTACTCGATGCCGTCGCCGAGCGTGAAGGCGAGCTCCTGGGCGGCCGTCGAGCCGGCCTCGCGGATGTGGTAGCCCGAGATCGAAATGGTGTTGAACTTCGGCGTCTCCGCGGCGCAGAACTCGAAGATGTCGGTGATGATCCGCATCGACTGCTCGGGAGGGTAGATGTAGGTGTTGCGGGCGATGTACTCCTTGAGAATGTCGTTCTGGATCGTCCCCCGAAGCTCCTCGCGGTCGACGCCCTGCTGGTCGCCCACGGCGATATACATTGCGAGCAGGACGGATGCGGGCGCGTTGATCGTCATCGAGGTCGAGACTTCGTCCAACGGAATGCCGTCGAAGACGGTCTCCATATCCTCGAGCGAATCGATCGCGACGCCCGCCTTCCCGATCTCGCCGGCGGCCATGCTGGCGTCGGAGTCGTAGCCCATCTGCGTCGGCAGGTCGAACGCCATCGACAGCCCGGTCTGGCCCTGATCCATCAGGTAGTGGTAGCGCTCGTTGGTGTCCTCGGGCGTCGAAAAGCCGGCGTACTGGCGCATCGTCCACAGTCGGCCGCGGTAGCCAGTCGAGTAGACACCGCGCGTGTACGGCGGCTCGCCCGGATAGCCGATATCCTCCCGATAGTCAAGATCGTCGACGTCCTCGGGCGTGTAGAGTCGGTCGACGTCCTGGCCCCCCGTATCCGTCGTGAACGTCTCTTTCCGTTCGCCGAACCGTTCGACCACCGGCTCGACTTCTTCCTCGTGCCACTCCTCCCGGCCGGCACGGATCTCCTCGAGATCGTCGGAATCGAACATTATCGTTTATCTAGGTTGGGGTGGGGCTTGAAGGTTCATGAAGGCGGCCAGTATCGTCCCGAGTTGCGATCGGTACCAGTGTGTTGCTAACCGGTCGACGACCGGGATCGGTACGCGTCGATGAAACTCACTCGAGTCGGGACGGCCGCTTTTCACCGGCGCCGTGGTGGAACCGATATGGAGCAGCCGGTGCCGAACGACGACGCGACGCGCGACCGCCGGCGAGCGGCGCTGTACGTCGCCCCGTTTCTGCTGGTCGGACTCTTCAACCTGGTCATCCTGCTCCGCTGGGGAGTCGATCCGCTCTGGGCGTTCGCCATCCTGCCGCCGATTCTGGCCGTCACTACCATCGCGTGGGTCGCGTTTCGCCACGGTTTCGACCGCCAGCCACACCAGCCGGACACGCATCGAAAGTAGCCGACCGGACGTGTGCGAACCGACCGCGCGGTCGACTCCCTCGCTCCCCTCGCGTTCGTCCCTCGGCTACTTCGAGCTAGCGACCGGTATCGTACTTGTACGTCGCCGACTCGGGATCGATCCCGAAGTCCTCGGGGGAGTCGTCGTCCGAGGCCTCGTCGCGACCGTCCGGCGCCCGTTTGAACGCCTCCCGGAGTCGTTCGGGCAGTTGAAACTCGTCGGCGTCGATCTCGAGGGGGACCGCGTCGGGATCGACGCCCTCGCGTTTGTCCTCGAGTCGATTTTGTAGCGGCTCCGGCAGCGCCGATTCATCGATTCGTCGAAAGCCGAACTGGGCGAGATAACTCCCTTCACCCGTCAGGGTGTAGACGGTCTCGAACCCCTGATCGCCGGCGTACTCGACGAGTCGTTCGACGACGTGTGCGCCGACGCCCTGGCCGCGCCAGCTCTCGAGGACGCCGATGCTGGTTAGCTCGCAGATGTCGACGCCATCGTCGGGCTTGTGAACGCGAATACGACCGAAGCCGGCCTTCTCGCCGGACGTTTCGTCGACGGCGACGACGTAATCGCGCGAGCGGAACGCCGTCTCGTCGAGTTCCATCGCCTCGATGGCGTCGAGCAACCAGACCTCCTCTCTGTTTTTCGCGTCCCGCACGTACATGATTCGAACTAGGGGGTGTATCTCCAAAAGCGTTTGCGGCGGCGACGAACTCGAGAGTCCGTTTTTCGACCGGTGTCGTCTCCGTAGGCGCTACGGTCGCACCGTCGCCGTCGTGTCGGAACGGAAATGGGGAGTTTGACGCGACCGCAGCGTTCAGCGCGCTCGAGTTGTCGTTACGGCCGGGAGTCGTGATCGCCGCGGTCGATCCGCCAGCCGATCAGTTGCCGGCTGCGACGTTTCGTCGCCGTCCAGCACGCGCCCGTCGGCGCGATCCACGGAACGAGGATGACGGCCGCGAGAAACAGCGCGGACCAGGCGACGACGAACGCGCGGTTGCCGATCCCCAGATCGGTGACGAACCACGTGCCGGCGACGACGGCGATGCCGACGAGAGGTACCATCGTCTCCCAGACGGTGTCTCGCAATCGGTCTGCGATCGCCGGCGCGTACTGCCAGGCGAGCAGCGCACCGATGCCTCCGCCGAAGGCGATGTGCGAGTTCCGGCTCCCGACGTAGATGGCCGCGATCAGCGCGAAGAGGAAGCCGACGGCGAAGGCGGCCGTTGTCTCGCCGTACGACGTTTGCTGGGGGACGTACCGCCGTCCCTGATAGTAGACGGCGAGAAAGCCCAGCGCGTAGGCGATGCCGCCGGCGACGTCCCCCGGGAAGTGGACGGCGAGTCCGACTCGAGTGACGCCGACCCAGCAGACCACGGCTGTGCCGGCCACGGCGCGCTTCCAGACGGTGCTCACGCGCAGGTCGACGACGACCATGCCGACCATGATCGTCGCCGCCATCGCGTGGCCGCTCGGAAAGCTCGTCGAGGAGATGTGCGCGGCGTGTTCGTACCAGGGAACGAACCAGCCGGGGAAGGCGCTTCCGTCGACTGGCGGGCCGACGATCGGTCGACTCGCGGTGTGGGAGGACTTGGTGATCGACATCAGGCCGTAACAGCCGATAATGCCTCCGAGCCAGGGCGCAACGAGGTCGCGGTTGGCCCAGTAGGCGGCGATCATGGAGGGGGCGATCAGGTAGATGCTCCCGAGATACGAGAGGATGACCATGACGACGGCGAGCCACGTCGGAACGGCGTCGCGGACGGCTTCGACGACAGCGGGGTCAAACCACATCGGCGAAAACTTCAAATCAATAATAAGTATTTCTTACGGTCGAGATCGAACGCTATCGAAGGCGCGGAACCGGCGCTGCTCACGGCAGACGGTCGACGGCAACTCTCCAGGTGGTTGCTGGAACCGATGTCGTCCCTTACGCTCACTCCTCACGCTTCCTCAGTTAGCCGTTAGCGCCTCCTCGAGTCGATCCTCGATCGCCTCGAGTTCGTCCTGTAACGCCTCGCCGTCGGCATCCTCGAGGTCCTCGATTCGATCTGCGAGCCCCTGCAGCCGCGAGTACTTTTCGTCCTCGTCGACGCCGATTTTCTGGACGTAGACGTCCTCGCTGGTGTCGTAGACGTCGTCGTCGGCGAGGTCGGTGACGGAGAGGACGACGTCCAGTTTGTCTCGGTCGACGCCGAGCACCCACTCGCGAGGGATGCCGCGCTCGTCGAGGGCGGCGAGGACGGTTTCGTCGTCCTTCGGCCGGCGACGCTCGCGGGTCGTTCGTCGGACCGTCCCGAAGCGACCGTGGAGTTCCTGATCGGGCCCGAGGCGCTCGAGCAGTTCGTCTCGCGCCGTCGACCGCACGCCGTCGGCGCCGCGCTGGACGTCCGAGGCGAGGACGTAGTAGTCGGTCAGCGAGTCGGTATCCAACGAATCGAGGGATTCGAGGTCGTCGATCTCGAGTCGCTCGACGAGGTGCGCTAGCAGGATGGCGTCGTCGTGGACGCGCTCGGGAGGCGTCCGCGCGTCGGCCGCGGAGACGAGGAACGGACTTTCGCCGCCGGTTGCGTCCGCGGGAGCGGTGACGATCGACCCGTCCTCGACGGTGTACGATTCGGAGAGCGAGATCACCGCGGCGTAGGGTTCGACGCCCGGTTGGAGGTCGTCGACGGCCATCGCGCCGCCCTCGAGTTGCTCGTCGAAGACGCCGAACTGCTCGCGCCAGAGGGGTCGTTCTTCGGTGCTGTCCACAAAGCGGACGAGGATCCGGTCGTCCGCGGTCGCCTCGATTCCGAACGGCCGGTCGGAGAGCGGCGTCAGTAGTTGCGCGCCGGCCGAGACGTCCTCGCATCGCGACCGAAGTTCAGCCCAGTTCTCGTCGTTCATGCGGTCCACTCCCACCGTCGTCAGCAAAAAGCGACGGCTGGAATCTGCCCGGTCGTCCCCGCTATCGGATCGTGGGGGGCGTGTAACACACGCGAGGGGGGTCCCCACCGGCCGCCGTTTTGTCGTAGCCACTGCAAGTCAGTGCACACCTGATCGCCGGACGGGTCGGCGATTAGTGTACGAACCGTTGCAGTTGTCAGTGTACGTTGTCGATACGTCCCCGTCGGCCGAGAGTCGGCTCACTCGAGGAGCGACGGTATCTGCGCGAGCGACGAGCAGTGGTACGTTGGCGTCACGTCGAAGGTGTCGTCGACGGACTCGTCGTCCGAGAGCTCGCGGGAGAGCAACATCGAGTCGATGCCCGCGTTGTCGGCGGCCCGGACGTCGACCGATCGATCGCCGACGTACAGCGCCGACTCGGCCTCGAGGGTCTCCATCGCGTCTTCGATGTTCGTCGGGTCGGGCTTTCGCCGGGCGAGACCGTCCGGCGTCAGCGCACAGCCGTAGACGGTCTCGAAGAGCGATCGGAGCCGGACTCGGTCGAGGACGGTCGTGACCACGGTGGGGTGGTTGTCGCTGACGATGCCCAGCGGCAGGTCGAGTGACCGAACGACGCTCACGTCGTCGTAGACGGAACGGAGTCCGCGCTCGATTTCGGCGAGCTGGGTGCGGATCAGTTCGCGCGCGGCCCGCGTACAGAAGACGTCGGTGTCGATCCCGAGGCTCCGACACCGGTCGGCGATCGACTCGAAGTCGCCGCGTACGAGTTCCTGAAGCGTCTCGGCCGCCGGTCCCGAGCGGTCGAACTGCTCGTACGTGCGGCCGAGCGCGTCGGATAGTCGCCGGGCGGATGGCGTCTCGACGACGACGCCGTCGAAGTCGAACAGAACCGCGTCGTACTGCATCACGGGATGGGTATTTGCTCCGAGATGATAACTCTACTGAGGCGACGCGCACGCTGCTATTTGCGTGTATTATATTGGCATATCACTAAGGTCCTCAATCTACAAGTCCGTGATATGCTCCACGCCACAGGGCCACTGCTCACCGTCGACGTCGGTGAGCGAACTGCGGACGAGACGATGATAGACGAGGTGCTCGAGGCGACGGTCGGCGGTCGGGCGACCGCGACGGCGCTCGCCTACGAGCGAATTCCCTTCGACGCGGATCCGTTCGGGTCCGAAAACCGGGCCTACCTCTCGACGGGGCCGCTCCAGCAGTCCCAGACGTCTTTCACCGGTCGGATGAACATGACCGGGCTCTCGCCGCTGACCGACGGCCTGGTCTCGACCAACGCCGGGGGCTACCTCTCGCGAAACTTCGTCGCGACGGGCTACAGCGTCCTCGAGGTCGCGGGCCAGAGCGACGAACTGCTCGCCGTTCACGTCACGGGTGACGGCGTCGAGTTCGAGGAAGTGCCGGCGCTCGAGGGGGCGACGGTGCCGGAGACCTCCGACTACATGGAGGACCAGCACGACCTCGGCCCCGAACACTGCATCGCGATCGGTCCCGCGGGCGAGAACCGCGTTCGGTTCGCGTCGGTGATGACGTTCGACTCGCGGGCTTTCGGCCGCGGCGGCCTCGGAGCCGTGCTGGGTTCGAAGAACGTCAAGTGCGTTACGTTCGATGGGAACGTCGAACCGCCGCTCGAGATCCCGAACCCGCCGGAGATGGATATCCACCGGGAGGCGGCCACTTCGGACGACCGAATGCGTCGCCAGGGAACCACGGGTGGGACGGAGTTCATCAACGACAACTTCTCGCTTCCCACCCGGTACTTCCGGGAGTACGAGTTCGAGGGCGCGGCCGACATCGGCGGCAACGCCGTCGAGGAGAAAAAGTACAAGAAGGGGGCCTGCTCGGCCTGTGCCTACGCCTGCAAACTTCCGACGCGAGACGAAGAGACCGGCGTCGAGACCGAGGGGCCGGAGTTCGAGACCGTCTACTCGTTCGGCTCCCAGCACGGCGTCGACGACATCGTTGACGTCATGCGGGCCAACGAACTCTGTGACACGCTCGGGATGGACACGATTTCGGCGGGCGTGACGGTCGCGGCCTACCTCGAGAGCGTCGACGAGTTCGGCAACGCCAAACTCGCCCAGGAGATCACCGAAAGGATTGCGTACCGAGCGGGCATCGGCGACACGCTCGCGGAGGGTGTCGCCCGCTGTCACGACGAACTCGGTGTCGAGAACTATACGGTCAAGGGGATGGAGTTCGCCGCCCACGACGGCCGCGTCCTCCACGGACAAGGACTCTCCTACGCCGTCGCGAACCGCGGCGCCGACCACATGTACGCGAGCATGCTGAGCCTCGAGTACGCCGGCCAGGTCGATCCGCAGGGCACGCTCGGGAAGGCGGAGACGCTCGTCGACCAGGAGAACCACAACGCGTTCCGTGACACCGGGATCGTCTGTGCCTTCGGCGACGACTACGTCACCGAAGAGCGCCTCGAGACCCTGTTCGACGCCGACTACGCGGACCTCATGCTCGTCGGCGCTCGGACCGTCGAACTCGAGCGCCACTTCAACAATCAGCGCGGCTTCGACCGCGACGACGACGGCGTGCCCTACGACCTGCCGGACATCGAGGACGCGATCGCGGAGTACTACGACGCCCGCGGCTGGTCTGAGGACGGGGTTGTCACCGACGCGAGACTCGAGTCCGTGACCGGAACTGTGCGCTCCGACGATTAGGAACGGGCCCGATCGGTACCTCCCTTGCTACTTCTCGAACGCTTAAGTCAGTTCGTTGAAACGGTGCAACAATGAGCGACTCAGACGAATCCGTGCTCGAGGAACTCGCAGGGCTGCCGACGATCGCCCACCCGACCGTCTCGCCGGCCGGCGACGAGGTCGCGTGCTATTACGACGTCACCGGCCGAAACGAACTGCACGTCGTCGACGTCGAGAGCGGCGATCTCGAGCGCTGGTCCGACGGCGAGGTGCCGCGCAACGCTCGCTGGTACGTCGCCTGGGGTGCCGACGGCGACCGCGTCTTCTTCCACCTCGACGACGCCGGGGACGAGCAGAACGACATCTACGCGCTGTCCCGCGACGGGTCGGTGGAACCGATCGTCGAGATGGACGGTCAGGTCGTCCTGCAGGAGGTCGGCGAGGACGGCGAGACGCTCCTCGTGGGCTCGAACCGGGACGGGCAACTGAACGTCTACCGGCACGACCTCTCGAGCGGCGAAACGACCAAGATCACCGACTACGAGCGGGCGGTCTGGGAGGCTCATCTCTCGCCCGACGGCGAGCGGATCGCGTACGCGACCAACGAGACCGACGACTTCGACAACCGAGACGTCTACGTCGCGAACGCGGACGGCTCGGATCCCAGAAATCTCGAGATCGGCGAGACCGGTGCGGAAGCCACGCCGGCGGACTGGGGGCCGGACGGCGAGTGGCTGCTCGTCGGCGACAACACGACCGATCTCGGCCGTATCGGCGTCTACGACCTCGCGGCCGAGGACGTAACCTGGTACGGCGACGGCGAGTACGACGAGCAGCCGATCGCGGTGCTCTCCGGCGGCGACCGACTCCTCGCCACCCGCAGTCGGAACGCGAACGCCGTTCCCGTCGTCTACGATCGAGAGTCGGGTGCGGGTCGAGAACTCGACCTCCCCGAGGGCGTCACCTCGTTCGGAATGGGGCCAACGGGGATCAGTATCGACGAGGATCGGATCCTCCTCGAGCACACCAGCCCGACGCGGCGTCCGGAACTGCTGGTCTACAATCTTGAGACCGACGAATACGAGACGCTGCTCGAGGCCGAGTACGGGCCGTTCGATCCCGACGACTTCGCCGACGCCGACTACCTGACGTTCGACTCGGACGGCGTCCCCGAGACGCCGGCTCGAGCGGTCGAGCACGAGCCGTACGACGAATTCGAGATCGGCGCGCTCCTCTACGACTCAGGCGAACGACCCTCGCCGCTGATCGTCAACCCCCACGGCGGCCCGCGCGGTCGCGACGACACGTCGTTCGACCTCTACGCGCAGACGCTGGTCTCGCAGGGGTTCTCGGTGCTGCAGGTCAATTACCGGGGATCGACCGGCCACGGCCGCGAGTTCGTCGAGGAACTGCTCGACGACTGGGGCGGCGCCGAACAGGGCGACGTCGCGACGGCCGTCGAGCACGCCCTCGAGCGCCACGACTGGCTCGAGGAGGACCGCGTCGTGGTCTTCGGGGGGTCCTACGGCGGCTACTCGGCGTACTGGCAACTCGTCCAGTACCCCGACCTCTACGACGCCGGAATCGCGTGGATCGGTCTCACCGACCTCGAGGAAATGTACGAGACCACGATGGACCACTTCCGCATCGAATTGATGGAGAAGTACCTCGGCACGCCCGCGGAGAATCCGGCCCTCTACGAGGACCGCTCGCCGCTTACGCACGTCGAGAACCTCGACGCCCCCATCTGCATCGTCCACGGAGTCAACGACCGACGCGTTCCCGTCTCGCAGGCGCGGCTGTTCCGCGAGGCGCTCGAGGAGCGCGGACTCGAGGCGGGCGAAACCGGCGCGTTCGAGTACCACGAACTCGGCGAGGAGGGCCACGCCTCCTCCGACCAGGCGCAGAAGCTCCGGCTCTTTCGGCTGCTGACGGACTTCCTCGAGCGGCGCGTCGGCGGAGAGCGAGCGGACGCCTGATCGACGAGCGAAATGCAAAACCGGGCCGCACGGGTATTGTCGGCGTGCAGTGTGCGGCCCGTTATCGTGCTTGGACACGATGCGACCAGCCTACCATCGGACTTGCTATCGCCCGACCGCACGACAGCCTCGTCTCCTCAGTCGCATAAATCCATGCCAGTCAACTTCATGCAAGGTGTGGTGGGGCTGGATTGATCTCGACTTGCCGGAGCGGCGTGCCGGACCAAACTGGAGGCTCGTTTCGGAACAATCGAACGACTGATCAGTCAGTCCCCCGCTTCGTCATCGCGAGGAAGCCGGCTAGCAGGAGTCCGAGCGCCGGGAAGAGGGCGAGGACGAGAAAGAGCAGGGACGTCCCGCCGTAGGTGAGGGCGACGCCGGCGATGGACGCCCCCGCGGCTCCGATGCCGAAGACGCCGAGATACGTGACGCCGAACGACAGCCCGTGGACGTCCGCAGTGGCGTATTTTCCGATCAGCGCCTGGTGAATCGGGGCTTCGACGTAGACGAAAAAGCCGAGCGCCGCACAGACAAGCAGCGTCGCGACGAGACCGGCACTCGTGGCAACGGGAAAGAGCAACGAGACGACGATCAGCGCAACGAACGCGCCGACGATGGCCCACTCGGGCGAGCGATAGTCGCTCACCCGTCCACCGACGTACTGACCGACGGCACCGATCAACAGCAGGCCGGCGTAGACGTACTGACTCGGTTCGAACGTCTCGCCGGCGACGATGACGGGATCGAAGACGGGCAACGCCGCGAGAACGTCCGGAAGGAACGTAAAGACGCCCCGGTAGTACGTCCCCGCGAGCATCGCGATGACGAACACGACAGCGAAGCTGCCGGCGAAGAGCAGTTTCGTTCGCTCGAGCAGCGTCGTGAGCCCGTTTCCCGAGTCGGGTGTCGAAGCGGAATCGGCGTCGACGCCCGCCCGCTCGTCGAAGCGAAAGATCGAGGCCGCGAGGACGGCGACGCCGGCGGGGACGGCGAACAGTGCGGCGACGAGCCGCCAGTCCAGGAGCGTCAACGCGATCGCCGCCGCGAGCGGACCGACCGCGGTCCCAACGTTACCCGCGACGCCGTGGTACGCGAGGACGGTCCCCTGCTGTTCCGAACCGCGGGTGATCAGCGAGAGTCCCGCGGGATGATAGAGGCTCGCCGCGGCGCCCCAGAGCACGAGCGCGACGCCGAGCAGCCAGACGGTCGGCGCGAGACCGACGAGCACGAAGCCGGCGCCCATGCCGATCATCGAGAGGACGACCAGCCGTCTCGAGCCGTACCTGTCGGCGAGTGCGCCACTCGGCAGCGCGCCGAGTCCGATGAGCGCGTAGCCGACCGCGACCACCGTGCCGAGGACGGCCGGCGAGACGTCGAACGCGTCCAGCCAGACGACGACGAACAGCGGGATCGTCAGTTCGTACAGGTGGAACGTCGCGTGCCCGATCATCGCGAATCGGGCGATTGCGCGATCGTTCCGGTCCATAGCGTGGCTAATCAGGTGTATTGGTTAGTCGTTCCGATCGGCACAGGTGGCAGGTGCTCGAGGGCGAGCACGCGATCGTCAGCCCGTTCGTAGCGACAGTCTAGCGTCGCAGTTCGACGCGGCGACCCCGTTGGCCGATCAGCCACCGTACACTGACGGTACCAGCCGAATCACGTCAGCCTTCTCGAGTTCCGTCTCGAGACCGTCGATATGCGTCACGTCTCGTTTGTTCTTCGTGACGACCGCCTTTCCAACCGGTTCGTTCCCGTCGTCGGACACGAGTTCCCCCTCGAGATCGGGGTACGTCGACTCGAGATCGAGGAGGAGTTCGCCTACGTGCTCGGCGTCCGTCTCGTGGCGGACGGTCTTCTCGCCGACGGCGTCGCGAAACGGGCCGAAGAAGACGCACTCGAGTTGCACGACACGAGGTTCGGCGCCACAACTCTTGAAATCGACGGTTCCGCCGATAGCCAGACGGCGATCCTGACTTCGGCGCTCGCAGACAGTGCAGGGAGACAGCTCCCGATCGTCCGACCTGTACGATTCACCTCTCCGTCAATTTTCTCGAGGCGATCCCCGGGGAGGACACGTCGATCACCGAGTACCCAACCGAGCACGTCGGCACCTCGGCCGCCGCGGAGACCCACGAGGTGAGGTGACCGGCGGTTCGCGAGTGGCTCTCGGGTCGGACGGGCGGAGGAAAGTACGACGTGACTAGGGCTATCTCCGTGAGTCGGGTCTACCGACGGTCGGCGGGAAACGCATTTCGCGTCGGCCACACTACGAGACGGGACGGGATGAGTTCCGAAAACGGTCCAATGTCGCCGTCGGAACGTGTCGTTGCCCTCGATGCGCTCCGCGGAGTCGCGCTTCTCGGCATTCTGGTGATCAATATTCGGGTGTTCTCGATGCCCGAGGTGGTCCTGTCCAATCCGACGGCGTACGGCGATCTGTCCGGCGGAAACTACTGGGTCTGGTTCGTCGGACACGTGTTCGTGGAGGGGAAGTTTATCACGCTGTTCACGTTTCTGTTCGGCGCCGGCGTCGTGTTGTTTACGCGGAGCGTCGAGAAGCGGGGACGCTCCTCGCTCGGATTACACGTCCGGCGGTTCGGGTGGCTCGTCGTGTTCGGCCTCGGGCACGCCTACTTGCTCTGGTACGGCGACATTCTCGTCGCGTACGGCGTCTGTGCCTTCGGCGTCGTCGTCCTTCGCGACCATCCGCCGCGGCCGCTGGCACGTCTCGGGGTCGTCCTGCTGCTGATTCCGTCCGCCATCGAAGTGCTGGCGGGATTGGCTCTGGACCCGACTGTGATTGCGAGTACGTGGCGACCGCCGGAGACGGCTCTGCAAGCCGAAGTCGAAACGTACCGAAGCGGGTGGCTGACCCAGATGGAACACCGGGCTCCGGCGGCGTTTCAGCGACAGACGTCTGGATTTCTGGGATACACTGTGTTTCGCGTGAGCGGATCGATGCTGCTCGGGATGGCGCTTTTCAGGTGGGGCGTTTTGACAAACGACCGTCCGTCGCAGTTCTACCGCCGACTGATCGGAATCGGCGCTATCAGCGGCCTCTCCCTCGTTCTTGCCGGCGTCTGGTACATTCAGGCGAGTGACTGGAGCGCCGGGGCGGCGCTGTTTTGGCGCCAGTTCAACTACTGGGGGAGCCTCCCCCTCGCCGGCGCCTACGTCGGCGCGGTCATGCTGTACTGTCGGTGGCGTCCCGAGAGCGCCACGGTTCTGGCGTTAGCAGCCGTCGGTCGGACCGCGTTCAGCAACTACCTCCTGCAGACGGTGCTCGCCACGTCGATTTTCTACGGACACGGACTCGGGCTGTTCGGACAGGTGACTCGAGTCCAAGCGCTCGGAATCGTCGTGGCCATCTGGGCGGTACAGATTCCGCTCTCGGTGCTCTGGCTGCGGTACTTTCGGTTCGGTCCGATAGAGTGGCTGTGGCGCGTGCTCACGTATCGGAGTCGCCAGCCGTTCCGACTGGACCGGACCGTGAGATGAGGACGGAGCGACGCTCCTGCCGTCGGTCGCGTCGGCGCCCGGATCGCCGGCTCCGAATCAGGACTGGTGACGATGGCTACTGAACGATCGATGACGGGGAAGAGAAACGATGAATCGGAGTCAGTCGTCGCTCGGACCGACCGCGGGCTCCGGGTCGGCGGAATCCTCCACCGGGATGTCGAACAGCGGACTCTGCTCGCCGGGGACAAACGTGTTGAGCAGCAGGGCCGACAGCGCGGTCATGATGACGGGTTCGCCGAAGAACGTCTCGGCCGCGTTCGGGAGCCCGGAGAGCGCCTCGGGGGTCGTCGCGACGCCGAGTCCGAGGCCGAGCGAGACGGCGACGATAACCATGTTGCGCCGGTCGAGGTCGGTGTGCAGGACGATCAACCGGACGCCGCTGGCGGCGACCATACCGACCATGAGCAAGACGGCGCCCCCGAAGACCGCGCTGGGGATCGTCGTGACCGCGGCACCCACCTTCGGGCTGAGTCCGAGAATCGCGAGAATCACGCCGCTGATGCCGACGACGTGACGGCTCATCACGCCCGTGAAGTTGACGATGCCGACGTTCTGGGAGAACGACGTGATCGGGAACGCGGCGAAGACGGCGCCGATCGAACTCAGGAGGCCGTCGTTGAACAGCCCGCCGCGGAACTCCTCGTCCGTCGGATTTCGGCCTTCGGCGGCCGTAACGCCGGACATGTCGCCGACGGTCTCCATCGCGGAGACGAGAAAGAGGAAGGCGAAGACGACGATGGCGATCGGTTCGAACTCGAAGCCGAACCTGGTCGGCGAGGGAACGGCGACCCAGGCCGCCTCGCCGATCGGCGAGAAGTCGACCAGCCCGAACGCGACGGCGACGACGTAGCCGATGGCGATTCCGGCGAGGATGCTCAGCAGTCGCGCGACGCCTCGAGTGAACAGGTTGAGACCGACGGCGATGGCCAGGACGAGTGCGGCCAGGCCGATGTTGTGAAGCGCGCCGTAGTCGTCCGCGCCGACGCCGCCGGCGGCGTAGTCCATGCCGACGGGGATGAGGTAGAGGCCGATGATGACGACGACGAGTCCGGTGACGAGCGGCGGGAAGAAGGGTTTGATGCGTTTGAACTGCCAGCCGATCAGGCCCTCGACGGCGAAACCGGTGACGAGAATCGCCCCGAAGACCGCGGCCATGCCGTAATCGATCCCGATCGTCACCGCCGCGCCGACGAACGTGAAACTCGAGCCCATCACGATCGGCAGGCGCGCGCCGACGGGGCCGACGGTGTACGCCTGCACGACCGTCGCCAGTCCCGAAAACAGGAGGACCATCTGGACGATGTACGCCGTGTCGGCGACGCTGAGGCCGACGTCGCCGGCGACGATGAAGGCCACTGCCGTCGCCGGGACGATCATGACCGCGACGTGTTGTAAGCCGAGGAGGACCGACTTCGGCCACGGTGGCTTGTCGTCGAGCCCGTACTCCAGTTGAATACTCCCGTCCGTTTCGTTCGACATGCTATGGCCGCCACGTTGCGGAGCACTCACCAAAAAGATTCGTATGTGAGCGTATATTGGCGTCTCGAACGTCACCGTTTATCCACGAACGTGTATAGTCGAATGGTCCGTGGCGACACACGACAGGCTCTCGGCGTCGTCGATTTTCGCTCGGAATCGGTTAGTGGACGGTGACTTCCCCGTCCTCGACGGTGATGTCGATGAGGCTGGTCGCCTCGAATTCGGTCTCGTCCAGCGCGGACGGCCCCACCTTCCGCATCACGACGACGATGTCCTCGATCTCGGCGCCGATGTCGTCCAGTGCGGTGCAGATGGACGCCAACGTTCCCCCCGTCGAGAGCATGTCGTCGACGATGAGGACGCGGTCGCCCGCCTCGACGTCGTTGATGTACATTTCCGACTCCGAGTAGCCGGTCTGCTGGTGTAACGAGACCTCTCCCTCGAGGCCGTACGGTCGCTTGCGGATCACGACCAGCGGAATGTCGGTTTGGAGCGAGAGCGCGGTCGCGAGGTGGATACCCATGGCCTCCGGAGCGACGATCTTGTCGACGTCCAGATCGGCCGTCCGCATGACCTCGATGACGACCTCCCGCAGGAGGGCCGGATCGAGCATCGGCACGCCGTTACTGATCGGGTGCACGAGGTACTCGTAGCCGTCTTTGTCGATGATCGGCGCGTCGTCCAGCGAGGCGAGAAGTTTCTCCATGGAGTCGATTGGCGCAATCGGGGGAAAAGCGGTTCGCTCTTGCGTCTGTTCGAGACCGGTTCGCCGTCCGCGTCCTCGAGACCGGTTCACCTCCCGCGTCTTCGTGGCCGACGCGTCCCTGTCAGCGGCCGGTCACTCGAGGGAAACGTCGCGCAGTTCGATCCGGGTCGGCTCCGGCACCGACTCGCTCGAGAGTCCGTACTCGCCGCGCTCGGCCGTCGTCTCGTCCTCCTCGCCGGTGAGGACGATCACGCCGTCAGCGAGCATCGGTGCGAGAACGCCCCCGATTACGGCTCGAGGGTCCGCGAGCGACTCGCGGACGACGACGCGGTCGCCGGCCTCGAGGCCGTACGATTCGACGATCTCGCTGGCTGCCTCGAGCGCATCTCCGTGACTCACGTCCCGTTCGCCGTCGGTCAGAAGCGTCGTCTCGGGATCGATATCCAGCGGCGGGAAGGCTGGGTTCTCGCTCCAGACGCCGGCGTCGAAGTGATGGATATCGGGTTCATCGGGTTGCTGTCCGTAGCCGACCCGCTGGGCGCCCCGCGGAAGGGTGTAGCCCCCGACCTCGAGAGCCACAACGGGAGCGACGAGCGCGCGGAAGTTCTCCTCGTCGGTGAGGTCCATCGGGGGCTCGAACCGCGTCGTCCCCTCGAGGAGCGTCGTACCGAAAAAGGCGAGCAGGGGAAGCGGTTCCTCGCCGACGATGCCGACGGTGACGTCCTTCCGGACGCCCGCGTGCCGCAGGAAGTTCCCGGCCTTCCAGGACGTCGTACACAGCCAGTGCGTGTCGAACTCCCGGCCCGTCGCGTCCACGAGCGCCGTGCGATCGTCACGGCGGTCGCGCGTGAGCAGGTCGTCCACTGTCTCGGCGGTCATGTGCGTGACTCGAGGCCCGGTCGAAAAAAGGACGCCGACTCGAGGCGGTGGTACTGCGGCCAGCGGCCGCCATACGTCGGGACGTTCGTCCCGGTGGCCGCTGTTGTCATACGGTTTGCTGTAAGTCATTTCCGGTGCAACCACGACCGTCCTGCGGTTGCACCGGTACATCGTTACAGCAAACCGTATCAGTCGTCCGCCGCCGCGGGCGCGGCGTCCTGATGATCGATCTCGGTGCCGAGGCTCTCGAGGAACTCGGCGAGCCACTCGGGGTGGTCGGGCCAGGCCTGTCCCGTCACGAGGTTCCCCTCGCGCGTGACGCCGTCCGCCCAGTCCCCGCCGGCGATTCGGACGTCCGCCTCGAGCGCGGGATAGCCGGTACAGGTTCGACCTTCGAGGACGTCCGCGGCGGCGAGGATCTGGACGCCGTGACACAGCGCGGCGACGGGTTTGTCTTCCTCGAAGAAGTGGCGGGTGATCTCGAGGACCTCGTCGTACGTCCGGAGGTACTCGGGCGCGCGGCCGCCGGGAACCACGAGCGCGTCGTAGTCGGCGGGGTCGACCGCGTCGAAGTCGTGGTTCAGTTCGAAGTTGTGTCCCGGCTTCTCGGTGTAGGTCTGGTCGCCCTCGAAGTCGTGGATCGCGGTCGGACAGGTATCGCCCTCGGCCTTTTCGGGACAGACGGCGTGGACCTCGTGGCCGACCATCTGTAGGGCCTGGAACGGGACCATTATCTCGTAGTCCTCGACGTAATCGCCGGCGAGGAGTAGAATTCGTTTGTTGGACATGGGTATCGTCTCTCCACGTGTTACTACTCCAACAACCACCTTAACCTGTGTGGGGCGATATCGTGACACGTTCCAGTGACGTTCTCGAGCGAATCGTTGCAGTAGTTGATGAGACAGTTTCGGTGTACCGATTTGGAGACACGTGTACAGGCACATCAGTTCCGAATAAACGCATTTCTGACATAGCGGTTGGATGTGTCACTCACAACGTCTTTTTCATCTCGACGGCTGGTCCCTTGACTTCGCCGCCGAACTTGTGAGTGATCGTTTCGACGGTTTCGAATCCAAGCTCTGCGTAAAACTCGCGAGCGTTGATTGACGCCCACAATCCTACGGAATCGAGTCGCCGTCTCCTCGCTTCGGACTCCAGTTTCTGGTAGAGTGACGTTCCAACACGTTGCCGGGTGAAATGAGGATGGACGTAGACTGCGCGAATTTCGCCTTCGACGTCGGCTCGAAAATACTCGGCTGCCTCGGGTCGTAACTCCCCGAAACCTACAATCCTCTCATCAATCTCGGCCACCAGAAAGTAGGTCTCGGCCGATTCGAACTGGTAGCTGTCCGGGTCCTTCCCCGCTGCCCACGCAGAGACAACATCCCGCGAATACGCCATTGGGGCGAGTTCGCGGATGGATTTTTCGTGCACAGTAGCCACCGCCTCTGCATCCGATCTGGTGGCTTCTCTTACGAGTGGTTCCATGCAATCCGATCGCATGTCAGGCGTTTATTTTCTTTGTCTGTGCTGCGAGTTTCGCACGTGTTCTACCTGATCAAATACGTACTCCCGTCTACTGCCTGGAAATTGGATCGCAAAATTGGAACCGCACACCGGCTGAAGGCGTAACCGGCCGTGGCAGGGCTCGCTCGCGACGATCAGAACGCTCGCTTGATTTTCTCGAAGAAGCCCTCTTTGACTTCGATCTCGTCGCCGCCGGCTTCGGCGAACGCCTCGAGCGCGTCGCGCTGGTCCTCGTTCAGGCTGTCGGGCGTGACGATCTGGACCTGCACGAAGAGGTCGCCGTGCCCGCGACGGCGGAGGCGGGGCATGCCTTTGCCCTCGAGGCGGAACGTCTCGCCGCTCTGGGTCCCCTTCGGGATCTCGAACTCCGCGGCGCCGTCGAGGGTGGGCACTTCGACGGTGTCGCCGAACGTCGCCTGCGGGAACGAGATCGGGAGCCGATACTGGAGGTCGTCGCCATCGCGTTCGAACTCCTCGTGGTCGCGGATCGAGACGTCGATGAGCAGGTCGCCGTGGCGTCCGCCTTCGGGGCTGGGTGCGCCCTCGCCTTCCATCCGGAGCGTCTGTCCCTCCTGAATGCCCTCGGGGACGTCGACGGTCAGCGAGGCCTCGTTCCGGACGTAGCCCTCGCCGCGACAGTCGCCGCAGGTCTCGGAGTACAGCGTCCCGTCGCCCTCACAGCGGGGACAGGCCGTCGTCTGCTGGACTCGCCCCAGCGGCGTCTGCTGGACCTGGGTGACCTGGCCGCGACCCTGACACTCGGGGCAGGTCTCCGAATCCGCGTCGGGCGGGTGCCCCTCGCCGTCGCAGGTGTTACACTCCTCCGGCCGTTCGACGGTGAACTGCTTTTCGACGCCGTCGTAGGCCTCCTCGAGGTCGATCCGGAGTTCGGTTCGTAGATCCCGTCCCTTTCGCGGTCGACGACGGCCGCGGCCGCCGCCACCGCCGCCGAAGACCTGTTCGAAGATGTCGCCGAGCCCGCCGCCCATGCCACCGCCGCCACCGCCCACGCCGCCGAACGGTCCGCCACCCATCCCGCCGGCGCCGCCCGCCTCGCCGGCGTCGAAGCCGTGTTTTTCGGCCTGCTCGTAGCGGTCGTGACCCATCCGGTCGTACGCCTTGCGCTTTTCCTCGTCCGTGAGGACCTGCTTTGCCTTCTGGATCCGTTTGAACTTTTCTTCGGCGTCGGGGTCGTCGCTGACGTCCGGATGGTACTCAGTGGCTTTCTTCCGGTACGCCTGTTTGATATCCTCGGTCGACGCATCGGGGCTCACGCCGAGTGCGTCGTAGAAGTCCTCGCTCATTCGTTGTCGAACCGATACTCGGTTGAGGCACTTGAAACGAACGTTCCACACGTACCTTTTTCTCGTCGGGTTCGCTCGCTTCGCTCGCTCACCGCTCCTCCAAAAATCTACGCTAAAAAAGCCGCTCGCTCACTTCGTTCGCTCGCGGGTGCAGTGCTTGCGTCTCATCCGCAACGGTAACACCGCCGCAGTCACTGTCCGTCCATCAAGTGATGGAGTGAGCTGAATACGACGACTTACTCGTCTTCTTCTTCGTCCTCGACTTCGTCGGCGATATCCTCGAAGTCGGCGTCCACGTACTCCTCGCCTTCGCCGCCGGCTGCAGCGCCGTCTGGGCCTGGGTTCGGTCCACCACCCATGCCGCCTGGGCCTGCGCCCGCGGCACCGCCGGCCGCGCCGCCTGCGGCACCGCCAGCGCCCGCCGCGCCGGCTTCCTGGTAGATCTGCTTGCCGATCTCCTGAAGCTCCTTGCTCAGGTCCTCGGTCGCGGCTTCGATATCGTCGGCGTCCGCGTCGGTGTCGTCGATCGTCTCCTCGAGCTCCTCGACGGCCGCTTCGATGTCACCGCGGAGGTCGTCGTCAACGTCCTCGTTCTCCTCGAGGAGCGTCTCGGCGCGCTGGATCGTGGCCTCGGCCGTGTTGCGGGCCTCGATGCGCTCGCGCTTTTCCTTGTCCTCTTCGGCGTGTTTCTCGGCTTCGGCCTGCATCTTCTCGATCTCGGTGTCGGAGAGACCGGCGCCGCCCTCGATGGTGATCTCCTCGCTTTCACCGGTGCCCTTGTCCTCCGCGCTCACGTTGACGATCCCGTTCTCGTCGATGGAGAACGTGACCTCGATCTGCGGCGTGCCCGCGGGGGCTGGCGGAATACCGGTCAGGTGGAACTCGCCGAGCATCTCGTTTTTCTGGGCCAGTTCGCGTTCGCCCTGGAAGACCCGAACCTGCACGGAGGTCTGGTTGTCCGCCGCGGTGGTGAAGATCTTCGACTCCTCCGTCGGAATCGTCGTGTTCTTCTCGATAAGTCGCTCGAAGAGACCGCCCTTGACCTCGATACCGAGCGAGAGCGGCGTCACGTCGAGCAGGACGATGTCGTCGACTTCGCCGCCGAGGACGCCGCCCTGAATCGCGGCGCCCAGCGAAACGGCTTCGTCGGGGTTGACGTTCTTCTGGGGTTCCTTGCCGGTCAGTTCCTCGACCTTCTCTGCGACCTGTGGCATTCGCGTCGAGCCACCGACGAGGAGGACCTCGTCGATGTCGTCTTTCTCGTAGCCTGCGTCCTCGAGCGCCTGCTCCGTCGGTTCGACGGTGCGCTCGATGAGATCGCTGGTGAGCGACTCGAACTTCGCGCGCGTCATGGACTCCTCGAGGTGGATCGGGCCGTCGTCGGTCGCGGTAACGAACGGCAGGTTGATCTCGGTCTCTTTTCGGCTCGAGAGCTCGATCTTGGCCTCCTCGGCGGCGTCCTTGAGCCGCTGGAGGGCCTGTCGGTCGTCGCGCAGGTCGATGCCGTGTTCGGCCTCGAACTCGTCGGCGAGCCAGTCGATGATGGCTTCGTCCCAGTCGTCGCCGCCGAGATCGTTGTCACCGTTCGTCGCGACGACTTCGTAGACGCCGCCGCCGAGATCGAGAATAGAAACGTCGAACGTACCGCCACCGAGGTCGTAGACGAGCACGGTCTGGTCGGAGTCGTCGTCGAGGCCGTACGCCATGGAGGCGGCCGTCGGCTCGTTGATGATGCGCTCGACCTCGAAGCCGGCGATCTCGCCGGCGTCTTTGGTCGCCTGGCGCTGTCGGTCCGAGAAGTACGCGGGGACCGTGATGACGGCCTTCTCGACTTCGTCGCCGAGGTAGTCTTCGGCGTCGCGTTTGATCTTCTGGAGGATCATCGCCGAGATCTGTTCCGGCGTGTACTCCTCGTCGTCTACCTCGACGGTATAGTCTTCCTCGCCGATGTGGCGTTTGATCGAGGCGATCGTCTTTTCGGGGTTCTGAATCGCCTGGTTCTTCGCCGGCTTGCCGACGAGTCGCTCGTCGTCGTCGGTAAAGGCGACGACGGAGGGTGTCGTCCGTTCGCCCTCGGCGTTGACGATGATTTCCGGATCGCCACCTTCCATCACCGCGAACGCGCTGTTCGTCGTCCCCAAGTCGATTCCGAGAATTTTGTTGCTGGCCATCGTGGCAGGCTATTGTGCGCACTTTGTTTTAAAGGTTACTAGGCAGTATCGTGAGTCGAATAAAATCCACTCAAACGCCCGGAGACGACGGGAGAAGCGGCTGTAACGGCTCGAGTCTATTCGACTTTGGCGACGATAATATCGTGTCGGTTGCCGGGAATGATGAGACGATGAGCGACCGACTACTCTTTCAGTTGGCAGGTCCGTCGGAGTCGGTGGGGCCGTCCGCTTCGGCGTCCGCGGACTCGTCGCTCGCGACGTCGCCGCCGAGTTCGATCGCTGCCTCCTCGTCCTCCCCGCCGACCGATTTCTCGGCGTCGTCGGCAGCCGCACTGTCACCGCTCGAGTCCGCATCCGCGTCCGACGTTTCGGACGCGTCCTCGGTCTCCTCGCCGCCGTCCTCGCCGTCGCTTTCGTCCGTCGTCTCTTCCTCGGCCTCGAGTTCGCCGTTCGAGACCGTTACCTGTGCGTTCTGGATGACCTTGTCGCCCATCTCGTAGCCGGGCGTGTAGACGTCGGCGACGGTCCCCTCCGGCTGAGCGCTGCCGACCTGCATCATAACCTCGTGGCGCTGTGGGTCGGTCGCGGTGCCGGGCTCGGGATCGATCTCCGAGACGTTCTCGTCCTCCAAGATGCGGTCGAACTCCCGTTTCGTCATCTCGACGCCCTGCCGGAGGCTCTCCGCGTCGTCGCTGTCCTCCTCGAGGGCGCGTTTCAGATTGTCGCGAACGCCGAGCAGCCGTTCGACGAGGTCCTCCGTCGCTCGGTCCTTGATCTGCTGCTGGCGCTTCTTGGCTCGCTTCTTGTAGTTCTGGAAGTCGGCCTGCTTGCGCTTGAGGCGACTTTTCAGATCCTCGACCGTCTCCTCGTGCTCCTCGACCTGTTCCTCCTGCGTCTCGAGTTCGTCCTGTAGCTCGCCGATGGTCTCGGCCTGTTCCTCGACGCGCTCGGAGAGGTCCTCGAGCTCCTCGCGCTGGTGGGCGACGGTGCCGTTCAGATCGCGGGCTTCGTCGACGATGGCGCTGACCTGGTGGGCGAGTTCGTCGTCGTACTCGGTCACGTCGTCGAGCAGTTGCTGAATGTCCTCGCTCGTCTGAGGCGCTGCGGACGGTTCGCCGTCGGATTCATCGACGGCGTCCGACGCAGGGACGCTCGAGTCGTCGCCGTCCGATTCGGAGTTGCCAACAGGGACGGATTCGGCGTCCGACTCGTCCGTGCCTGCCGAGTCGGATTCGCCGTCGATCATCTCGCCGTCGTCGGATTGCTCCTCGGACGGGACACCCTGGGCTGAGGAGTTCGTGCCCTCGTCTTCGCTCATGTGCCAGTCAAGGAACACCGGTAATAAAAGGGTTGAGGTAGGGGGCCGACGGCTCTCGATTTGCCCTCGGCCGTCGATTCCGTCCGGTCGTATTCGCGGACTCGGTTCGACCGCGTCCGTTGTCCCAACTGCTCCGTCGCTATCCCGACAGTATTTGTTCGCTCCGCTCGGATCGGTCACCGTGACGCGGCCACGCGACGAGCGAGCGGGTCCGACACCGATCACGCTCCGCTACGACGACGGCACCGTCCGAATCGACGGACTCGAGGAGGCGTTCGTCTCCCCATCGTCTCTTCGGGAGTCGGTTCCCGACCTCGAGCGCGACCCGCGAACCGACGGCTGGCGCGTGCCGGCCTTTCGGTACGCGGCGCTCCGAACCGCCCTGCTGGACGCCGTGACCGAACCGAATCGAATCGACGACCGCGTGCTCGCCCTCGACTCGCTCCCGGCGCTTCGGTCGGTGTACGAACTTCGGTCGTACCAACGGGAGGCGCTCGAGACGTGGCTCGAGACGGACCGATGGGGGGAGAACGCTTCGGGCGACGATCCGAACGACCTCCGGATCATCACTGCGCCCGCGGGCGTCCTCGAACTCCCGACGGGCAGCGGGAAGACCGTCATCGCCCTGAAGGCGATCGAACGACTCTCGGTCCCGACGCTCGTCGTCGTCCCGACGATCGACCTGCTCGAGCAGTGGCAGCGCGAACTCGAGCGCGAGTTCGACTGCGACATCGGCCGGTTCGGCGGCGGCGAACAGCGCCTCGAGTCGATCACGGTCTCGACGTACGACTCGGCGTACCTGAAAGCCGATTCGGTGGGCGACCGCTTCGGGCTGGTCGTCTTCGACGAAGTTCACCACCTCGGCGGCGAGGGCTACCGCGAGATCGCTCGCTTGCTCGCCGCGCCCGCCCGACTCGGACTCACGGCGACGTTCGAGCGTCCGGACGACGCCCACGAGATCATCGAGGAGATCGCCGGCCCGCTCGTCCACCGCGTCGACGTCGACGAGTTGGCGGGCGACCACCTCGCGAACTACGACCTGAAGCGACTCGAGGTGGCGCTCGCGTCCGACGAACGCGAGGCGTACGAGCGAGCCCAGGAGACGTTCACGACCTACCTCGCGCGGTCGGGAATTCGGATGCAGAGCGGCTCAGACTACCAAGAACTCGTCAAACGCTCCGGCTCCGATCCCGAGGCCCGCGAGGCGCTGCTCGCTCGCCAGCGCGCTCGCGAGATCATGTACGGGAGTGCGGCCAAACTCGAGGCGCTTGAGGAAATTCTCGACGACCACCGCGAGGAGCGAACGATCGTCTTCACGGCCCACAACGACCTCGCGTACGACGTCAGCGAACGGTTTCTGATGCCGACGATCACCCACCAGACCGGGACCGCGGAGCGTCGGGAACTCCTCGAGCGGTTTCGCGACGGGACGTACACGCGAATCGCGACCTCAAACGTGTTGGATGAGGGCGTCGACGTTCCCGACGCCTCGGTCGCGGTCGTCCTCTCGGGAAGCGGGAGCGAACGGGAGTTCGTCCAGCGGCTGGGACGAATTCTGCGCCCGAAGGCCGACGGGAGTCGGGCAGTTCTGTACGAGGTCGTTTCGGCGGACACGAGCGAGGAAGGCGTCTCGAGTCGTCGACGAGACGGAACGTAGCTCCGTGAGTAGTCTCGTAGAGTACAGGTCGTTCGATTCACGGGACGTAATATCGTCGTCGTGTTGCTACGCAATCGCCGCTAACGAGGGGGAAAGCCAATAGAACACCCTGTTTCGATCGGGATCGGATCCGTCCGGATCGGTGTGTCGTTCCGTTCACGCCGCCTCGGCTACTCGCTACTGAGCAGCCGTCGGATGGCGATTGCCGCGTCTTCGAACGCGTTGACGTCCATGCTATCGGCCGTCAGGATCACTCCTGCGTCGTCTTGCAGGACTCTGATGACGAACCCGTCGTCGTGGAATCGGATGGTGAACTCGTAGGGACCGATACTCAAGCCGTCCCCGCGCTCGGCGGTTGTCGTTCGAATGGGGACCTCCGCGAAACCGACTCGTTCGAGTTCGACCAATTGCTGCTTGTCCGGCCGTGCCGCGTCTGGGGAATCGTAGAGGCCCTGACGGAGATAGATGACGTCGAACGACGACGGTGTAAAGTAGATGACGCTTCGGAGCGTGTCACCGAGGCTAGTACGTGCGACGCTCGCGAGTTCGGTCGCGGTGTCGGTACTGATGTCCGTGCGATACGTTTCGTTAATCATCGAGTGTTAGAGGAGTCGTACGATATCAAGCGTTTCGCCTACAGGTGTCACAGCGGACCAGCGCACAGAACGAGTCGTCTCGAGCGATTCGGATCGCAGTCGCTGCCGACCGACGAAGGCCGGATCGCGTTCGGGAGACGATTGATATAGTTCGGCGGTGTGAAACGAGTGTGACCGATCACGATCATCCGCCTCAAGAGTCGGACGCGTGGAACAGCCCGGATTTCTGCCCGTTTTGTGGTTACGGGCTCTCGGACGGCGGTCCAGGGTTTATTGACCACGTCGAGAACGACGAGAACGAGGCCTGTCGAGACCGCTTCGAGCAATGGCGAGAGAACGTCGCTGACGATATCGGCGGGGAGTGGAGTGGGTAGCGACGCGTCCACGGTCGCCCCGCCGAGACCGAGAGCACTCGAGGTGGTACGGTTGGCTCACTCGAACCGTGGTAGTACCGCTTCTCCGAACGCCTCGATGAACGCCGCCTGATTCGTAGTGACGTTGTGGACGAACACCCGGTCCACGTCGAGTTCGACGTCGGCCTCGAGCCACGCCACGTGCTCCTCGAGATCGGCGGAAACGCCGACGCTCTCCGCGACCTGTTCCTCATCAACGGTCTCCTCGCTCAGCGTCAGCGTCGAGATCACGTTCTGCCGCCGCGAGGTGTCCAGCGCGCTCATGTGGCGCAATCCCATCCAGTCCTCGTACTCGGCTCCGTCCGGGTCGACGGCCTCGAGTTCGCTGGGCAGGAGATCGGTAAAGCGGATCATCTGCTCCTGGACGACCCCGTCGACGCTGACGACGAGCGCCCCGTCTCGGTTCATCGCGACCTCTCGGGCCGTCTCGAAGAAGTTCTGGATGTCCAGACAGACGTCGCGACAGCGATCCGTCGGCCACCGGTTTCGGCCCATCGGGTCCGCGAACTCCGCGACCGAGGGACCCGTAACGACCGCAACGTACATTCCGGGTCCCTTGACGTACTGCTCGTCCCAGCGGTCGAAGCTCAGGCTGATCGACTCGAGCGTGTGGGTGAGACAGTCGATCAACTCCTGGACCCCCTCGTGGTCCTCGTAGGCGATCCGGAGGTCGTCGTCCATACCGTCCGTACGTGGCGGATCCCCGTAATGTCGCTGCCTGAACGGTGGCGGTTCGGTGGTCCGGTCCGGCCCGTCGACCGAGCGAGGTGCTTTTGAGCGCCCCGCGCCGATACCGAGACGGATGCTGACGAAGGACCTGTTGCGCGTCTCGCGGGCCGGCGGCGGCTACCACCCCCAGTTCGCCGACCGGAAGCATCGACCGCTGGCCGCCCGGGTGATCGGAACTTATCAGGGCCACGTCGGCGAGCCTCGCTCGGCGCTCGAGGATGCGCTCACCGATCTCGAGCGCGACGCCGAGGACTTCAAACTCATCCGCGGCTTTTCCGCCCTGCTCGAGCGCGAAGCGACGTTCGAGACGGACGCCGTCCTCGATCCCGAACGCGCCCGCAAGGCGGCGTTCGAGGCCGCCGAGGCCGTCGGCGTCGTCACCGAAGACGAACGAACGATGGCGCTCGTCCGGGCCGGCGAGTCGCTCGGGATCTCGGCGGACAACCTCGAACGAGCGCTCTACGCCGACCTCGAGGAACGTCAGCTTCTGACCGAACTCGACGCGCCGTGGGATCCCGACGACCTCGTCGCGCAGTACAACCTCTCGCTGGCCCAGACGGCGCTGTTCGACGCGACCGAGATTCGCGTGCGCTCGAGCGACCCGAAGGCGCTGATTTCGGCGATCAAGCGACTCCGGCTGATGTACGAGATCCGGCGGCTCGAGACCGAAGGTGCGAGCGATGGCGACGGCGGGTCTGAAGCCATCGTCGAACGCGAGGTGATCGTCACCGGGCCCACACGCCTTTTCCGGGCAACCCGTCGGTACGGCACCCGCTTCGCGCGACTCCTGCAAACCGTCGCGAAAGCCGACGAGTGGCACCTCGAGGCGACCGTCGACGATCGGAGGACCGAACGTACGCTCGCGCTGTCTCACGAGGATCCCGTTCGCGTCCCCGACGCAGATCCGGTCGCCGAGGTCTCCTTCGACAGCGGCGTCGAAGCCGACTTCGCCGGACGGTTCTCGAGTCTGGGTCTCGAGTGGGATCTCGTACGGGAGCCGGAGCCGCTCGCGACCGGAACGCGCGTGATGATCCCGGATTTCGCCTTCGACTACGAGCACGCAGATTTCCGCGTCTACTTCGAAATTATGGGTTTCTGGACGCCGGAATACGTCGCGAAGAAGCTCTCCCAACTCGAGGGACTCGAGGACGTCGAACTGATCGTGGCAGTCGACGAGTCGCTGGGCGTCGGCGAAAAGATCGCCGCCCGGGACTTTCGAGCGATTCCCTACACTAACACCGTCCGTGTCAAGGACGTCGCCGACGTCCTCCGGGAGTACGAACGCCAACTGGTCGCCGAAAGCGCCGCGGCGCTGCCCGACGAACTGCGGCCCGACGCTGACGTCGTCTCGCTCGAGACCCTCGCTCGGGACCGCGGCGTGAGCGAGGACGCACTCGCGGACGTCTCGACGCCCGAGCACGAGCGAGTCGGTCGGACGCTCGTTCGCCCGGCGGTCCTCGACTCGCTCGCCGCCGATCTCGAAAGCGGGATGGATCTCGCAGAGGCCGAGGACGTACTCGAGGAGGTCGGGATCACCGACTCGAGCACGCTCCTCTCGGCGCTCGGCTATCGCGTCGAGTGGGAGGGGCTGGCAGGTGGGACACTGGTCGAGCGGTAGCGGGAGCCGGCGGGACGCCGAACGGCGATTCGATCACCAGAGAGTAGTCGGATTTCCCACACCCGCCGATTTCTGCTCGTGAGAGCGTGTGTCGATCCAACGATATTAGTGGGCAGCCTTAACCCGTTGAGGTGTCAGTATTCGTATGTGCACGACTCGTGAAGGATTCTCGCTCTACCGAACCCATGCAGATCTTGCTCGTCGAGGATAATCCCGGCGACGTTCGTCTGATAGAGGAAGCGTTCCGGGAAGTGGACGTCGAGACGACGTTCCATACGGTCCACGACGGCGATGCGGCCCTCGAGTTGCTTCGGGAGCGACAGCGATCCGGCTCGACCACCGAACTCGACCTCGCGCTGCTCGATCTGAATCTCCCACGGATTAGCGGATTCGAGGTCCTAGCGGAGATCAAGAACGACGACGAGCTGACCGCGCCGCCGGTGCTCGTCCTAACGAGTTCGAAGGCCGAAGAGGACATCGCCCGGAGCTACAAACTCTGTGCGAACGCGTATCTCACCAAGCCGAGCAACCCCGACGAGTTCACCAAACTGGGAAAAGCCGTCGAAGCGTTTTGGTTCGAGGAGGCGACGCTGCCCCCGGCCCCGGCCTAATCCGGCGATTCCGATTCTCACACTTTCTGACCGTTCGAAATCGCAGTCGGTATGGCCCCAGCATTATCTCCGCAGGCGACGTAGAAACGAGCATGCCCGACGATACGCCCGGCATCCACCACGTCACCGCGATCGCGAGCGACCCACGAGGGAATTACGAGTTCTACACGGAGACGCTCGGTCTGCGACTCGTCAAGCGAAGCGTCAATCAGGACGACGTCTCGGTCTATCACCTGTTCTACGCGGATCACGAGGGAACGCCGGGGACGAGTATGACCTTTTTTCCCTACACCGACGCCCGACCCGGACGGGTCGGGGCGGGCCAGGCCAGTGCCGTCTCGTTTCTCGTCCCCACCGGATCGATCGACTACTGGCGCGACCGACTCGCGGACGCCGACGTCGACCTCGAGGAGCCCCGCGAGCGGTTCGGCGACACCGTGTTGCCGTTTACCGATCCCGACGGGCTCCCGCTGGAGTTGGTCGCCCGTGAGGACGCGCCGTCGGCGAACCTTCCCGAGAGCCCGGTTCCCCACGCTCACGCGATTCGTGGCTTCTTCGGCGTCACGCTCTCACTGACCAGCGGCGACGCCACCGGCGAGCTACTGACAGAGATGGGGTACCGACAGACCGACCGCGACGGGAACCGACACCGCTACGAGGCCGACGGAAATCTGGGGTACGTCGTCGACGTGCTCGAGAATCCACAGGCGCCCCGCGGCGTCCCCGGTGCGGGAACCGTCCACCACGTCGCGTTCCGAGTCACGGGGGACGACCAACCCGAGTGGCGCCAACTCCTGATGGACCGGGGGCTCCGCCCGACCGAGATCATCGACCGCAAGTGGTTCGAGTCGGTCTACGCCCGCGAGCACGGCGGCGTGCTCTTCGAGTACGCGACCGCCGAACCGGGCTACACGGTCGACGAAGAACTCGACGAGCTGGGTGAACGGCTCGTCCTCACCGAGTGGCTCGAGGACAGACGCGAGGAGATTGAAGCCGGATTGCCGGCGCTGTCCCCCTGATCGGCCGACTCTCGACCCGTCGGCAGAGAGCCGAGTGAGTCGCGTTACAAGTCGCGCTGTCGTCCCTTGGGGACCATCGATCGGAGTTCCCCGTGGACGTAGAGGCCGATCCCCAGCGGCTCGAGGTCGCCTCGCTCGACGGCGTCGCCCTCTTGGCCTGATCGGTCCTCCGATCCGACTCCGATCTCGTGGGCCCCGATGAGGTAGCCCCAGTCGCCGTCCCACCACTCGAGATCCTGATCCTCGCCCGTCGCGAACGCACGCGCCTGCTCTCGATCCAGTTCGATCACGCAGTCGGTGGCGTACCGACCGAAGCGCTGGGCGAAGTCAGTCGTCGGCTTCCAGTGTTCCTGACGCGTGCGCAGGCAGGTCATTCCGATGGCCTCGATCTCGAGCGGCGTCTCCGCCTGGCCGGCGTAGATCCAGATCTTGCCGGCGCCTTTCTCCCAGAACGTGTAGTCGTCGAACGTCTCCGGCGGAATGCCGAACCGATCCGCGAAGTAGTCGACGACCTCCTCGCGACTGGCCCGACCCTCGACGGTTCGTTCGTCGGACGTTTCGGGGAGTCGATCGAATCGCTGGCCGTCGTTGTGCACCTCGTCGCTCGAGTCGGATCCGTCGGTCATTCGGCGGTCACCTCCAGTTTCGCGACGAAGAAGCCACCAGTATCGTTCTGGTGGGGATAGATCCTGATCGCTCGCTCGAGGCTCTCGTCGAAGGTTTCGCCCTTCCACTCCGTGAGTCCCGGCGAGTGCTCGAGTCCGATATCGAAGTCGACGACGCGACAGGACTCTGCCTCGAGTGCGTGCTGGACGACGGCCTCGTTCTCCTCGGGGGCGAACGTACAGGTCGAGTAGACGACCGTGCCGCCCTCGCGGGTGGCCTGGATCGCCCGCCGCAGGATGCCCTTCTGGATGCCCGCGATCGAGGAGATGTGGCCCTCCGACCAGTTGTCGAGCGCGTCGGGATTCTTTCGAATCGTCCCCTCGCAGGAACAGGGCGCGTCGACGAGCGTTCGGTCGAACTCGTCGAAAGGAAACCGGTTCAGCGAGTAGTTGCGCGCGTCGTCAACCGTCACGGCCAGACTCGTCGCCCCGAGTCGCTCCGCGTTGAATCGCAGGGCCGAGATGCGACCGAGGTTGTTGTCGTTCGCGACGACGGTCCCGCGGTCGTCCATCAGCGCCGCGATCTGGGTCGCTTTCCCACCGGGCGCGGCACAGCAGTCCCAGACCCGCTCGCCGGGTTGGGGATCGAGGACGACCGGCGGCACCGCCGACACCTCCTCCTGACCGTGGGTAAAGCCGTGGAACGAGGTCCACGTCGAGCCCGGTGAATCGGTCTCGAGCCGTAACACTCGCGGGTTCCAGTCCGCCTGTTCGTACGCGACGCCGTCCTCGTCCAGGACCTCGAGCGTGCGCTCGACGGACGCCTTAATGGTGTTGACGCGCACGGCGTTGCCGAGCGGTCGCTCGCAGGCCGCGAGAAACGCCTCGAAATCGTTGACGATAGGTCGATACCGCTCGAATGGCTCCATTGGCCCGGAATTCGAGCGCCCGGCGTTTGTGGGTTTCGAAGCGCCCGGGACGTCCGCCCTCGATTTTAAGACGCCGCCGACAGTCCTCTCACACATGGCACAGATCTGTTTACAGGAGTCGGCGGCCGACCTCGAGGACCCGACGCTGATCGAGGGCTTCCCCGGGCTGGGTCTCGTCGGCAAGATCGCGACCGACCACCTCGTCCGCGAACTCGACATGCGCTACTACGCGGGCGTCGACTGCGAGGGGCTGCCCCGGATCGGCGTCTACCGCGGCGGTGACCGGACGGCTCGCCCGCCAGTGCGGATCTACGTTAGTGAGGAACACGACCTGTTCGCCCTGCAGAGCGACGCACCGATCAGATCAGAGGCCGTTGGCACCGTCGCCGACTGTGTGACGAAGTGGATCGCCGCCCAGGAGGCGACGCCGATCTATCTCAGCGGACTGCCGTCGGAACGAGAGGAGACACCAGAGATTTACGGCATCGCGACCGGAGACGCCAGCGAGATGCTCGAGACCCACGATATTCCCGTTCCGCCCGAGGACGGCGTCATCACCGGGCCGACGGGGGCGCTCATCAACCGCGCCGCACACCGCGACCTCGACAGCGTCGGCCTGGTCGTCGAGTCGAGTCCGCAGTTCCCCGACCCCGAGGCCGCGAGCGTCCTCCTCGAGGAGGGGATCGCACCGATCGCCGACCTCGAGATCGACGTCGAAGACCTCCTCGAGCGTGCCGAAGAGATCAAAGCAAAACGCGAGCAGTTCGCCCAGCAGATGCAACAGATCGGACAGGAGGAGAGCTCGCAGGCCCAGCCGCTGCGGATGTACCAGTGACCGGGCTCGACTGAGAGTCGCTCCTCGTTCGATCGTCGAATTCTTGTATCCGTACTGACGTTCATGAAACGATGAGCGACGACGGCGAGCGGACGGCAGCCGGGATCGGTGCTCGAGGCGCGGCCATGGCTCTCGACTCCGTCGTCTGGGTCGCCCTCACGTTCGTCGCCATGCCGACCGTCGGCGTACTCACCGGGAGTATCGAAACGAACGGGACGACCTACGCCGATCTGGACGGGCTCGCCGCGCTGGCCGGTATCGGCCTCTGGCTCGTGCTTTCGATCGGCTATCACACGATTTTCGAGTGGCGGTTCGGACGGACCGTCGGAAAGTATCTCGTCGGTATTCGCGTGACGAGCGCCGACGGATCGCCGCCGACGCCGCGCGCGTCGCTAGTGCGAAACGTCCTCCGACTCGTCGACTGGCTTCCGTTCTGCTACCTCGTCGGGATCGCGCTGCTCGCGTTCTCGACGCCCTCGAGACGGCTCGGCGACCGGATCGCCGAGACGACCGTCGTCAGGTCGTGACGCTGTGCAGCGAATCGGCCGAGACCCGAAACGAAATTAGTTCCGTCTCCGCCGTGCAATCGGCTCTCGAACCGACCCGCGCTTTCTGTCGGTATGTAACCGTCAAAACACTTCCCACGTATTTTTAATTCCCGAACCCATTCGAGCGGATAACAATGACAACGAAGTCGGAGTCGTACGACATGGTCGTCGTCGGCGGCGGGACGGGTGGCTGTTTCGCCGCGGCGACCGCCGCCCGAGCGGGACTCGACGTCGTTCTCCTCGAGCGAAAGCGCGAGGACGAGGGCGGCTACATCGCCTGCGGGGACGGGATCAAGGGCAAGAGCACGTTCCCTGACGTCGTCGACCGCGACCGACTCAGGGAGGAATCGTTCACCAACGAGGGGATCACGCGCGGCATCTTCGAGAACCCGCAGTCGGGCGACTCGCTCGAGATTCCCTTCGGCGAAACGGGCGCGGTCGTCGACCGGTTCCGGTACGGACAGGTGTTGCTCGAGGAGACCGACCGCGCCGGCGTCGAGATGCACTACGACACCGTCGTCAACGACGTGATCCAGCCGAACGGCCAGGTGACGGGTGTGACGGCGATCAGAGAGGGCGAGCCACTCGAGTACGAAGCCGAGGTCGTCGTCGATGCCGCGGGCGCCCTCTCTATCTTGCAGGACAAGACGGATCTCTCGACGTCCACGTTCGATACGAACGTCAACTACTCGCAGTTCTGCTCGGCGTATCGCGAGGTGCTCGAGGTGCCCGAACCGGTCGACTGGGACGACGCGCTCGTCTTCAAGCCGACCGAGGAACTGGGCTACCTCTGGTACTTCCCGCGCTCGTCGACGGAGATCAACGCGGGACTGGGCTTCCAGATGAGCCAGCAGCCCCTGGAACTGGTCGACGTGCTCAAAGACGACATCGCGAACCGCGCGGAGTTCGCGGGCGCGACGGTGAAGAACAAACTCGGTGCGGCGCTTCCGACGCGGCGGCCCTACGACTCGGCCGTCCACCCCGGCTACGTGGCCGTCGGCGACGCGGCGGCGCACGTCAACCCCTGTACCGGCGGGGGAATCCCCGGGGCTGCGAAGGCGGGTCACTGGGCGGCGGAAATCGCCGTCGAAGCCATCGAGGACGGCGACGTGAGCGAAGCCGCGCTCTGGGAGTACAACCGCCGCGTCCAGACAGACTTCGGCAAGCGCTTCGCCGCGATGGACCTGTACAATATTTTCGGCACCGCCCGCGATCAGGAGGACCTCGTCTCGATGGTCACGGCGCTCCCCGGCCAGCAACTGATCGACGCCATCGGCAAGAAGGGGACCACCAACATGAGCCTCGGGCTCAAGCTCAAAACCCTCGTGAAGACGTTCGGCCACTGGGACACCCTCTACGACCTCTACAAGGTCCAGGACGCGGCCGGCTCGCTCAAAGACGTCTACGACAGCTATCCCGACGACCCCGGACAGTTTGCGGCCTGGCAGAAAGAGCGCGACTCCGTGATGGATCGCGTCTACGACATCACGGGTGCCGATCCGAAGTACTAGGTTCGTTCTTGGATGCGGATTGTTCGTCCGCTTCGCGTTCTCTCGAGGGTCTCGACCGATTCGCCGCGCCGTCGGTGACCGTTCGGAGATCGGTCACCGCATAGACGCGACGGTGCGCTGCCGGCAGGATGGCTGTTCGAACTGCCATCGATACCGCGGGCCGATACCGAGTCATCTCGAGCCCAGCGAAGTATTTTGCCTCCCGTTATCGTATCGCACTCGAGAGATGAAATCACTCCGGGGGTCGCCGTCCGAACTGACGCGTTCGATCCCCTTGAGTGACCCTCCGCGGTCCCGTCATCGCCACAGGGTGGGTCGATCGTGACCGAAACGTCGACGGGTGACGCCGGTCAGACGTATCAGGGTGAGGCGTCGCCCGAGAAGTTGGTCGAAATCGCGCGCTACTTTCTGTTTATCGGCATCGTCGGCTTCGGCGGGCCGCTCGTCCACATCGCGATGATGGAAGACGACCTCGTCGGCGAGGACGGCAAGGGGTGGACGGACGACTCGATCTTCATGGAGGGGCTCGCCATCTGTAACATGCTTCCCGGTCCCGCCTCGACGCAACTAGGCATCTTCATGGGCTGGATCTACGCCGGCAAGCTCGGGGCGCTCGTGGCGGGGGTTTTCTTCATGCTGCCGACGTTCGTCATCGTCGTCTTCTTCTCCTGGCTCTACTTCGCGTATCAGGAACTGCCGGCGGTCGAGGCCATGTTCTACGGCATCAACCCCGTCGTCATCGGGCTGATCGTCGGCGCCGCCTGGTCGATGGCTCAGAGCGCGCTCGCCGAGGGACGAACGCACGCCGAGTTCGCCGTCGGGACGGAGACGTGGTCGATCGACTACCTTCTCGTGGGGCTGCTCGCCGCCGCGGTCGTCGTCACCGCGGTGCTCGGTTCAAATCCCGTCCTGCAGTTCGTCCTCGCGGGTCTCGTTGCCGTCGCGATCTATCGCTCGTCGTGGGTTCGCGAGAACGCCCGTCGCGTTACCCTGTGGTCGGTCGGCATCGCGATCCTCGGCGCGCTGTTCGTCCTCCGCGATCGGCTCCTGGATCTGCTCGGTCCCGCCGTGCGTCGGACGATCGAAGCGAGTCCGGCGTGGGGGCTCTTGCTCGCGCTGTGGTCGAACCCGTGGGTACAGCTGTTCGCCTTCATGGTGTACACCGGGTCGTTCATCTACGGCGGCGGACTCGTGTTGATCCCGTTCATCGAACTGTACGTCGTCCGCGAGTTCGGC
Organism: Natronorubrum marinum; assembly: GCF_052040125.1. Lineage (NCBI taxonomy): Archaea > Methanobacteriati > Methanobacteriota > Halobacteria > Halobacteriales > Natrialbaceae > Natronorubrum > Natronorubrum marinum. The sequence continues at coordinate 1,810,623 of NZ_JBPPFV010000001.1, read as the reverse complement.
TGGGTGACCGGCCGGGAGTTCGTCGACGGCATCGCGATCGGACAGCTCTCGCCCGGCCCGGTGGTGATGACGACCGCCTTCGTCGGCTACAAACTCATGCTCGACGTTTCCGGCGGGCTGCTCTGGGTGGGCGTCCTGGGAGCTTTCGTCGCCACGGTCGGCGCGTTCGGCCCCTCCTTTGCGTTTATTATGGGCTTTTTCCCCTACTTCGCGAGGGTCCGCGAGAACGACATCGTGCAGACCGCACTCACGGGCGTCAACGCGGCGGTCGTCGGCGCGATTCTCGGCGCGACCGTCACGCTCGCGATCGAATCCTTCGTCGATCTCTTCACCGTCTTGCTGGCCATCGTCACCGTCGGCCTGTTCGTGCGCGGCGTCCACGCCGCGTATCTCATCGTCGGCGGCGGTGCCGTCGGCACGGCGTGGTACTTCCTCGTCATCTGATCGGTTGCTCGCGGTAGACGAACCCCCCGCCGACGTCGGAGCTCGAGTTAACTTATATCACACCGCGCATCGCTGCTAACGGTATGTCACTCGAGTCGGAACTCACATCGCTCTCCGCGACCGAACTGGCGACCCGAATTCGCAACGGCGACGTGACCGCGAGGGAGGCCGTCGAGGCCCATCTCGAGCGAATCGATCGACTGGACGACGAGATCAACGCGTTCGTCACGGTCTGTGCGGAGGAGGCCCGAACAACCGCGGAAGAAGCCGATCGCGCGCTCGAGGCCGACGAGGACGTCGGCCCGCTCCACGGCGTCCCGCTGGCGCTGAAGGATCTCGGCGCGCTCAAAGAAGGCGTTCGCCACACCTACGGCTCGGCGCTCTTTTCGGACAATATCGCCGAGGAGACGTCGGCGATCGTCCAACGACTCGAGGACGCGGGCGCGATCGTAATCGGCAAGACGAACACGCCGGAGTTCGGGCACAAGGGGACGACGACCAACGAACTCGTGGGGGCAACGGCGTCGCCGATCGACACCGATCTCAACGCCGGCGGCTCCTCGGGCGGCTCCGCGGCGGCGCTCGCTGCCGGAATGGCCCCGCTCGCGACGGGCAGCGACGCGGGCGGTTCGCTGCGGATTCCGGCCGCGGCGTGTGGCATCTACGCGATCAAGCCGACGTTCGGACTGGTTCCCGACGACGGCCGGCCGAACGCCTTCGGCCGGACGACCCAGCACGTCACCAAGGGACCGATGGCCCGGACCGTCGAGGACGCCGCGGTGATGCTCGAGGCGATGGCCGGCCCGCACTCGGCGGACCCCTCCAGCGTTCCCGTCGATATCGACTACCGAAGTGCCGTCGAGAAGCCGATCGAGGATTACCGGATCGCGTACAGTCCGGATCTCGACGTGTTCCCGGTCGAAGCGGAGGTGGGTGCCGTCGTCGAGGAGGCCGTCGGCGCGCTCGAGTCGGCGGGCGCAACCGTCGACGAAGTTTCGATCGATCACGGCTACTCGATGGCCGAGCTACAGGGGGCGACGATGGCGACGTACATGACCTCGATCCTCGAGACCGCGACCATCGTCGAGGAGGCCCACGGGATCGACTTTCGCGACCATCCCGAGGAGGTCACCGACAGCCTGCTCGCGATGATCCACATCGGCGAGGCGTTCGGTCCGGAGGAACTCGCCCGCTCAGGCGTCGTTCGCACGGGCTTTTTCGACGCCGTCCAGGACGCGCTGGCCGACTACGACCTCATCGTGACGCCGACGCTCTCGCGGGCCGATGTCGGGCTGGAGGAGGACCTCGAGTCGGGCGCGTGGGACTGGCCGCTGACCTGGCCGTTCAACTGGACGGGCCATCCGGTCGGCGCCGCGCCGGCGGGGCTGACGGGGGAGGGCCACCCCGTCGGGCTACAGCTGGTCGGCTCCCGATTCGAGGACGATCGGGTGCTCGCGGCGAGCGCCGCACTCGAGCGCGAGCGTCCCTGGGAACCGCTGTACGACTGGTGAGTAGCCCGGCGTTCCGGCCGTTCACCGATCCCTGCCGAACTTCTCGCGCGCCGGGCGGAGGGTCTGTGCCGTCGGGAGCGTCCAGCCGTAGGTGACCGCCGCGAGCCGCGTTCCGACCGTGACGGCTGCGCACGTGGCTGCGGCGGCGCTTCCGGAGGCGCCGACGGCGACGACGAGCCAGTAGGTGGTGCCGCCCAGCACGGCACAGCTCGCGTAGAAATCTTCGAAGAGGATGAACGGCGTTCGATCCAGCAGGACGTCTGCGATCGCGCCGCCGCCGGCCGCGTTGATCGTCGCGATGGCGACGACGCCGAAGCTCGAGACCCCGGCTTCGGTCGCCACGATGGCGCCGGCCGTCGCGAAGGCCGCGAGGCCGACGGCGTCCGAGACGAGCGTGATCGGGTGATCGTCCGGCGACTCGAGCGCGATCGACAGGCCGATCGCTAGCCCGACACCGAGCAAGCCGAGCGCGATTTCGTTCGGGTCGCTGAGCGCGAGCGGCACGCGGTTGACCAGGAGGTCCCGGGTGACGCCGCCGGCGAACGCCGTGGCGAGCCCGACGACGGCGATTCCGAACAGGTCGAATGACTCGCGGATCGCCTTGCTCGCACCGACGAGCGCGAACGCGACGAGCCCGATCGCGTTCATCGCGACGAACGGATCGGCGAACAGGACGGTTTCGAGCAGCTGAACCACTGGTTCCATCCACAGCCCGGATCGCCTTGAGCGCTGCGAAGCCCCGTCCGCAGCGGCGGTTCGTCGCGGTCCAACGGGACGGCAAACGCTGCCGCGTCGGAACCCGAACCGCTCACCGCAATCCAAACCCATTTTCGCGTCCTGGCCCTCGTCTCGTACATGGGAACAGAAAACGCCGACACCGTCGCGCCGGGAACGTGTCCAACCGCGAACGGGATGCCGATGCTCGGACTCGGAACCTGGCAGAACGACGATCCGGAACAGTGCACCGAGAGCGTCCGAACGGCGCTCGAGATGGGGTACCGCCACATCGACACCGCACAGATCTACGACAACGAAGCGGCTGTCGGCGACGGGATCGCACGGGCTGACGTCGACCGCGAGGAGGTCTTCCTCGCGACCAAGATCTGGTCGTCGAACCTCGCACCCGACGACGTCCTCGAGACGGCCCGCGAGAGCATCGACCGACTCGGCGTCGATTACGTCGACCTGCTGTACGTCCACTGGCCGGCTCGAGCGTACGAGGGCGAGGAGACGCTCGCGGCGTTCTCGCAGCTATACGACGAGGGGCTGATCGAGAACGTCGGCATCAGTAACTTCCTGCCCGAGCAAGTCGCCGACGCCGTCGATAGCTGCGACGCGCCGATTCTGGCGAACCAGGTCGAACTGCATCCGATGCTCCCGCAGCCGGAGCTTCGGGATGCCTGCGAGAACGCCGGCGTCGAGGTCGTCGCCTACTCGCCCATCGCTCGGGGGGCGGTGTTTGATCAGCCCGAGATCCAGGACGTCGCGGAGAAACACGGCGTCAGCGAGGCGCAGGTCAGTCTGGCGTGGCTGCGCGAGAAGGGCGTGATAGCGATTCCAAAAGCTACGGGCGAGGAACACCTCCGCGACAACTGGGCGTCGCTCTCGCTCGAGTTGGACCGCGAAGATATCGAGCAAATCGACAGTATCGACGAGACGAATCGTGAGGTCGATCCCGGCTTCGCACCGTGGAACTGACGGCCGCTGGCCGGTAGCCGAGGGCGCGCGGCGGGAGAACTACCCTATTATTGATCAGTCATCGATCGGGAATAAGCAGGAAAGTTTACGGTAGCCCGGCTTTTTGGCACGCGTATGTCCACCCGCTCACGACAACGTGGCGGTGGTGGGGTCGTCGGTGCGATCAAGACCGACGTACAGCGGTTACACGGTGCCTGGATGGAACTCGTCTTTCCACGGCAACGCGGCCGCGGCCACTCCGTCATGGGGAAGTGGAAACCCGAGACGCTCCCCCAGAAGGTCGGCTATCACGCGTGGAGCATTCTCGGCTTGTTCGGCTTACTGCTCCTCTACCCACTCACCGTTATCGGCCTCGCAACCCGCTTCTACGCGGCGAAACTCGACTCGACGCGCACCCGACTCGGCATCGTCGGCGTCACCGGCATCGCGCTACTCGGCTGGGGACTACTGACGCTCGTCTGGGGGGCGATGTCGTACATGGATCAGGCCGACATCCCGCTCGACGCGGTCCTCGCAGTCGCCGCCGCAAGCGGCGTCGCGACGCTCTCGACCGCGCTCGCCGCGACCTTTTCGAAAGTCGGCGGACGCGCCGTGACGGTCGTTCTCGCGTACCCGTTCGCGATGACGGCGCTGTTTCTGCCACCGGTCGTCGCCGCGCTCGTGACGCCGTCGCTCCATCCCTACATTCTCGACCCCAGCTACGAGTTCGCGGCGTGGGCGCTCGACAACGTCCTCTTCGTCGGCGGGCTGAACGAGTACCTGCGCGGTAACTACCAACTCGAGGGGGCTGCCTACGCGGCGATGTGGCTCGGCATCTCGATTCCGCTGGGCTGGTTCCTCGGACTCGTCGTCGCGCTGGCGAATCTGGTTCGACCCTCGCAGTAGCGTTGGTCATTGCCTCGATTTTTCCAACCGGTCACAACGGGCTGCCGATTCCCAATATCATTAGGTGGCCGATTCCCAACTGGTTCGTATGGAGTTCAACGAAGTCACGACAGCAGTCGCGTTCATCGGCCTGATCGCTATCGGGGTCGGCGGCATGATCGCTTCGGACATGATGCCGACGGACACCATTCTCATGATGGTTGCGCCGTCGATGTTCGTCTTCGGCGCGATCATGCTCGGGATCGGGACCAAATTCGGCGAGTACCGCGCGACGAACTGAGTGCCATCGGGTTTCGGTTCGAGTAGCGCGCGACTGCAAGGCCTGAGTCGATCCGAAACGGAGCGCAAACGGAAGAAAATCGAAGTGCGTCGGTTAGCGGCCCTCGACCGTGATCACATGTAGCCGAGGTCGCGCAGGCGCTCCATCAGGTCCTCCTTGTCCTGGGCGCGGCCCGCGCGCTCGGTCGTTCCCTCGAGGTCCTGCAGCCAGGCAGGCTCCTCTTCGCTCTTCTCCGTCGAGATCTCGCTACCCAGCGAGCGGAAGCCGGCGAAGTACTTCGGCGAGACCGGAATATCCTCCTGTTCGACACCCTCGGGGAGGTCGTCGTTGCTTTGCGGGACGTAGCCGTCGTCCGGGAAGTTCTCGACGGTGTCCGGAACCACGAAGCTCCAGAACGCCTCCCACACCGCGGCCTCGTCGAACTGCAGGATGGGCTGGATGCGGTCGTGAGGCGGGTAGATATCGGGATCGTGACGCGGCGAGAAGAACGTCTCGTCGGCGCGGGCCTCCTGTTCGTCCCAGCGGACGCCGGAGATGACGCCGTCGATGTCGTACTCCTCGAGCGCGTCGTTGAGCGCGACGGTCTTCAGCAGGTGATTCCCGACGTAGGTGTCGAGCAGGAACGGGAACTCGTCTTCCTCGTACTCGAGAATCTCCCGAACGTGGTGCTGGTTGTGGTCGGAGAGGTCGCTGATTTCGATCTCGTCGCCGGGCTCGAGGCCCTGTTCCTCGACTATTTCGCCGATATCCTCGTTGCGCGCGTAGATGACTTCGAGATCCCACTCGTCAGCCCAGTGGTCGACGAAGTCGTGGATCTCGTCGAAGTGCTGGTAGTGGTCGATGAAGACCGCGGGCGGGACTTCGAGGTCGAAGCGCTCGGCCACCTCCTTGATGAAGTACAGCGTGAGCGTCGAATCCTTGCCACCGGTCCACATCACGGCCGGGTTCTCGTACTCCTCGAGGCCTTTTCGGGTGACCTCGATGGCCTTCTCGATTCGATCCTGAACGTGTGGGTAGTCCTCGGGATCTTCGCCCTCACCATCCTCGTAGTCGACGTCGACGTAGTCGGGGAAGTTTGACGTCATATCGTGTAATGAGATATAATTACCACATTTAAACCCTTTGGGGGACCGGAAACGTCTGACGGGATCTGCGACGAGCCACTGGCGGGGGTGATCACGTCCGTGTCTCGAGTGGATGGATGGTGGGACAGTCGTCGAGATTCGGGGCCGAAAGCCCCTGTACTGCCACTACGATGGGGCCACACGCCGTCGGTAGAAGCAGCCGCTATCTCCGTGTGGCTCGGTCACAATACGGCCAGTCCAGCGGTGGGGGTGGAACTATCGCCGGCGACAATATGCGGCCAATATTGATACTACCCCAATCTGAAACGTGCCGAGAGATACTCGAGTTGCTCCCACCCGCTCGATCCAGAACCACGGCGTATCAGTCGCTGGGAGTGACGAACGACTCGAAGAATCACGTTCGCCGAACGGCGATCGGATCGAATCCCCAGTTCGGAATGCCTCGGTTCGGGCGGGCCGCATCGCCCGCTCGAACGACGGGGCTGACGTCGCTACTCGTCTTCTTCGACGACTTCCGGATCACTCATCGCGCTCTGAAGGCTGTCGAGTCCGTTGATCCACTCCGTGACGAGTCCGTATTCGAGGTCCTCCGCGACGCCCATATCCAGTTCTTCGCCGTCGATGATGAGAGTCCCGGCCTGTGCGGCGTAGCCGAGTGCGGCGTCGAGTTCCTCCTCGGCCTCGGCGTCGGCCGCAGCGCCGAGATAGTCGCCCACGCTGCCCTCTTCCGGCGGGCCGCCGGCGATGTACTCCTCGGCGGCGAAGAAGACGCAGACGAGACTCGTCTGGACGCCGTCGACGAGGATCAGTTTCTCCTCGTCTTCGATATCGACCTCGCTGAGGACGATTTCGCGGACCTTGTTGATCTCCTCGAGCGCTTCCTCCTGTTCGAGGTCCCCGTCGTCGTAGGCGGCGACGATCTTCGCGATCGCGATCGCCGTGTCGTCCTGCAGGTTGAGCAGGAGTCGCGCCGAGTCTTCGTCTTCCGGATCGATCTCTTCGTCTTTGATGCGGCCGATCCAGTTCTGCCAGCGTTCCTCCGAGTAGAACTCGGTTGGGGGATTGCTCATACAGACACCTACACCGGCCGCTTGAAATGCCTTTCTCTACTGTACGCCGAACCGAACGAAGCCGTACGGACGGCCTATGTCGGTTAGAGTGTTCCTTCCGTGTCGATTCCGTACACACGTTCCGGCGTCTCGACGTGTGCGTTTCGAACCGCGTCCGCGTGGCCGTTCTCGAGCAGCCACCGCACTCGTCGCGGAACGGTCTTGGGCCCCAGAACGGCCCCGGGCCGGTCCGGATCGTCGATGTAGTCTGTCTCCATCAGGAACGGCTCGCCCCGTTCGGCCGCCGTCTCGAGGGCGTCCTTTTCACACATCACGCTCGGGATCGGTCCCTCGAGCCGGCCGCCCGCGTAGTGTTTGACGACGTTGTGTCGCGGGAGCCCCGCCTCCTCGGCCCACTCCGCCACTTCGCTCAGATCCTCGCTGGCTTCGGTGTGAAGCTGGACGGCACACTCGAGATCGGCGGCGCGCTCGAACGCCCGCCGCATCACCGCGTTCGAAGCCTCCCAGACGGCGTCCTCGACGTCGTAGTGCGGACGGCCGGACTTCAGCGCCAGCGCGTCGCCGGCCTCGACGTACTCGGCCGCGACGTCGATTCCGGCTTGCATCAAGTCGCGTGCGTCCTCGGGGCTAAAGCTGCGGTCGTCGACCAGTCGCGAGACCAAGCCGGGATGGACGCCCAGCACGGGCCAGGCTCGCCCCTCGAGTTCGTCGTCAGCCTCGGCGACGATATCAATCGTGCGCTCGAAGACGTCCCGAAAGTCCTCGCCGGTCTCGGCCTCGACGCTGAGGTGCCAGGAGGGCTTGTTCACCACGAGCAGGTGCGTGCCACCCATGTGAGCGAAGTCCCGGACGGCGTCGATGCCGCGGTGATTGTCCGGATCGAGGTGGAGGTGGTTATCCAGCACCGGCGTCTCGTCGTCGATCATAGCCGACGGTGGGCGACCCGCGCGGGAAAAATCTCCGACTTCGGATCGAGCCGAGGCGACCGACACCCGCGACCACGTCTCGGAGTCTACCGCCGAGAGTACCACCGAAAACGTCGAGCGCTCGACGATCCGCTGGCAGAGCGCGAGTCCGATTCCGCGGTACTCGTCGCGGCTGTGCAGGCGGTCGAACACCTCGAAGATGCGGCCCTGCTCGCCAGGCTCAATATCGATTCTCTCGTTGTGCATCGAAGATCGGACGTGCGCCTCGAGCGAATCGGTTGTCAGCTGCCGAGCGTAATCGCCTGGTCAGCCGCGTTCTGCAGCGCGTCCGAGCGACCGTGTGACCCGGGCGCGACGGCGATCGTTTCGACGCCGACGGTCCCCGCGTACTCGAGGGCAGGTTTGAAGTCCGTATCGCGGGAAGCGATCGCTAGCCGGTCGATGGTTCCCTCGCTGCACAACGCGGTCGCGTCGACGGCGAGTTTGACGTCGACGTCACCGCTGGTGATGATCACCTCGAAGCCGCGGGCCTCGGCTGCCTGAATGAGTCCCGGCGTGGCGTGTTCGTCGAGATAGAGGCGAATAACGCCGACGTGACCGAGATCGCGGGCGACGTCGCGAAGGTCGTTCAGGTCGACGTCGAACTCGTCGCGCAGGACGTTCGGCCCGTCGACGAGCAGGCCCACCGTCGGCTCGGTCTCGAGTTCGGGGTCGGGTCCTGCGAGGCGGGCAAGACGGGCGCGAACGCGGTCGAACATGCACCCGGCTTTCCGCGCGCCCGAGATAGATCTACCGAAAGGCACCGACTGAGGCGGGATCGATAACGTCGGTTAGCGGGCATCAACTCGGCTCGAGTCGCTCTCGTAATCGACGCACGGCGGGGAAACCCGCGACGTGTTTGTTCATCATTTCGCGAGTACCTAAGGACGGTAATTCAAATATTCCTTCTTTATGCGCTATTGTATTTTAATCCTGAGTGTGTGTGGCGCATATTTCTAGAAATAAACGCATCTGAGTTCGATAAGATTTTACTAAGTTCAGGTTTTGATGACTTTCGTTCCATGCAACAGAACGAACCCCCAGGGGATGACGATACAAGCGGATACAACCGGCGGACGGTTCTGACCGGCGCCGGTTCGGTTTCGGTTGGTGGGCTGCTCGCTTCGACCGGACTCGTCAGCGCTGATGACCGTGACGGCGGTCGCGACCCGGGCCCGAAACCAGACGAGATTCTCATCGGTGTTTCGCCGTCGGTGTCGGATATCGAGCGCGAAGTCGGACCGCATATTCCCGGCGACGCGCGGGTTGAGCACACGAACGAGACGATCCACTACGCGGTCATCTCCCTCCCGGAGGAAGTGTCGGAGTCGACTCGCGAGTCACTCATCGAAACGTTCACGAACATCGACCAGATCGAGTACGCGGAAGAGAACGCGACGCTCGAGGCACTCAGCACGCCCAACGATCCCCACTACGGTTCACAGCACGCACCCCAGCAGGTCAACTGCGAGACGGCGTGGGAGACGACCTACGGGAGCGACGACGTCACGATCTCCATCGTCGATCAGGGGATCCAGTACGATCACCCGGTGCTCGAGGAGAACATGGACGATAGCGTCTCGAACCACGGTCGCGAGTTCGTCAGTGGCGGCAGCGATCCGTACCCGATCGCCGGCGACGAACGACACGGCACCCACGTCGGCGGTATCGCCGGCGGCGGAACGAACAACGGCACCGGCCACGCCGGGATCAGCAACTGCTCGTTGCTCTCCGCTCGAGCGCTCAACCGGCAGGGTCGGGGCTCGCTCTCCGACATCGCCGACGCGGTCCAGTGGTCGGTCGACGCCGGCGCGGATATCGTCAACCTCTCGCTGGGCTCCTCGAGCAACTATCGGACGCTCCGTCGGGCCTGTCGGTACGCCGTCAACAACGGCGTGCTGGTCGTCGCGGCCGCCGGCAATTCGGGATCGTACGGCGTCGCGTATCCGGCGGCCTACGACGACGTCGTCGCCGTCTCAGCGCTCACCAGCAGCAACTCGCTCGCGTCGTTCTCCAACCGAGGATCACAGATCGATCTCGGTGCGCCCGGTACCCGCCTTATTTCGGCGGTTCCCTGGAACAGCTACACCAGAATGTCGGGCACGTCGATGGCGACTCCGGTCGTCGCCGGCGTCGCCGGACTGGTGCTGTCGGCCTATCCGGGGCTGTCGGGTAGCGAGTTGCGCGAGCACCTGCAGTCGACGGCCGTCGACGTCGGTCTCTCCTCGAACGCGCAGGGGTACGGTCGCGTCGACGCCGGCGAGGCCGTAACTACCGTTCCGGAGGGGTACGACGGCGACGAACGCGACGACGAGGAAGACGACGACGAGGACGACCAGGACGACGAAGACGGTGAACTCGAGGAACGTCTCCTCGCGTTCATCACCGAACCCGACGCCAGCAACGCGGGCTACGAGTTCACGGCCGAAGGTACCGTCGAGTTCGCCGACGCGCCGTACGACAGTCCCTCCGGCAGGAACATCGAGGGCGGCACGTACACCGGCGTGGATTTCATCGACGAGGAAGGGGAGACGGTTCGGGCCGGCGGGGTTACCGGCGGGGGCTACGGCGACGCCTTCACCGTCACCGGCCCCGTGACGTCGATCGATATCGACAAGCCTGACGTGATGTGGATCGAACTCGACAGGGAAGAACTGGCCCCCGAGGAGGTTATCGACGAAACTGGTGGTGACCCCGACGATAACGACCCTGACGAAGACGAACCTGACGACAACGACCCTGACGAAGACGAACCTGACGACAACGACCCCGACGACAACGACCCAGACGGAGACGACCCCGACAAAGACGAACCTGACGACAACGACCCTGACGAAGACGAACCTGACGACAACGACCCCGACGACAACGACCCAGACGAAGACGAACCTGACGACAACGACCCCGACGAAGACGAACCAGACGATGGCGACGAGGAACCCAAATGCGGCAACGAAACCGCGAGCGAACGCTTCGACGGCGAACTCGACGCCGGTTGGACGGGTGACAGCGACCGGTACAGATACTCGCTTCGGACGGCCGACCCGTGTTCGGCGACGTTCACGCTCGAGGGACCCTCGAACGCCAAATTCGACCTCTACGTGACGACCAACGGGCTCCCGCCGAGCAAATGGATCCACGACGAGTCGTCGACGGGATCGGGCGCGTCAGAAGAAGTCTCGCTCGAGCTTTCGGGCGACGAAGAGATCAGGGTACGGGTCGATGCCGATAGCGGCAGCGGCGAGTACGAGCTTCGTATCGACGAACGAGGGCGATAACTGGGTCGTAGCGACACCGGCTCAGCGGATTCGGTCTCGTAACAGCGCGTCGCTCACTCGCTGGGCGAACTAACCCCTGTGGATCCTCCTAGTTACAGATAATGTCGGACGAGTCGTGCTGAATACAGAGCGCGAATGTGGCACAGATTGAGCGCCGATCTGCTAGGGTAGTGATCGTTCAGTACAGAGATCGTACGTTCAGGATGAGGACATGAATATTTTATTGATGATATATTTAATCATCTCTTTCATGTCCAGATATCCCTTCGTCAAGATCGTAGTAATCTCGACGAAAAAACGAGCGGAGAGCTGCTTTCGTCCCGGAGTATACCGCTGCCCAAAGAATCACGAATAAGACAGCGACTCCAATAATGAGTTCAATCATAATCCCATTTTCGAACTAATATGTTGAAAAGGATACCGATTAGTTCGAACGTGTAGTGGTCAAATAGTCACTGCCTTCGACGTGAAACAAATTGGATCGTCGTGCTGCATCTCCGCTCTGTATTCAGCACGCCGATTTTGGCAGCTATCGTAGAAGTAGACCGTTGCTCCGGTAACGCCTTGCCCTGTACTGACTTGCACGAGTCCAAAACAGTTAGTTGACCTGCAGGAACCCCCGCATTGCCGCCGGCCGACGAAAAGACATTACTACTCCGCGGGCGATGACCCGCATATGCCGCTTCAGACGCCGCCGTTACGTGGGGTTCACGCCGACCGAGGCGCGAAGTTCACGGAGTTTGGCGGCTGGGATATGCCGGTCGAGTTCGATTCCATCCGGACGGAACACGAGGCCGTCCGCGATGACGTCGGCATCTTCGACGTCTCGCACATGGGTCAGATTCACGTCACCGGACCGGACGCGACCGAGTTGATGCAACGGCTCACCTCGAACGACGTCGGCCGGCTCGCAGTCGGTGACTCCCAGTACGCTGCGATCACCGACGAGGAGGGACACATCATCGACGACACCGTCGTCTACCGGCTGCCGGACGACGACGAAGCCGTCGGCGAGCCGACCTACCTCTTCGTCCCCAACGCCGGGACCGACGAGTCGACCCACGAACGGTGGATCGGCTACCGAAACGAGTGGGACCTCGAGGCGACCGTCGACAACCGAACCGACGAGTACGCCATGTTCGCGGTTCAGGGACCGAACGCGGCCGATCTCGTCGCGGACGTCACCGAGGAGTCCGTCACCGACCTCTCCCGGTTCGAGGCCCGATACGGGACGATCGACGACGTCCGCTGCTGGATCGCCCGGACGGGCTACACCGGCGAGGACGGCTTCGAGCTGATCGTTCCCTGGTCGGCAGCGACGGAGATCTGGTCGCTGTTCGACTGCCAGCCCTGCGGACTCGGCGCTCGAGACACGCTGCGGATCGAGGCCGGGCTCTTGCTGGCCGGCCAGGACTTCGACCTCGAGTCGAATCCGCGAACCCCCTACGAGGCCGGCATCGGCTTCACGGTCGATCTGGCCACCGAGTTCGTGGGTCGGGACGCCCTCGAGCAGGTCAACGAGGACGGCGTCGAGGAGCGACTCGTCGGCTTCCAGTTGATCGACCGCGGCGTCCCCCGTCACGGCTACGACATCACGAACACCGAGGGCCGGGTCGTCGGCACCGTCACGAGCGGGACGATGAGTCCGTCGCTCGAGAAAGCGATCGGGCTCGGCTACGTGCCGACCGAGTACGCGGAGCCAGGAACGACCTTACAGGTCGTCGTCCGCGGCCAGTCCAAAAAGGCAAGAGTTGAAACGACACCCTTCATCGATACCGTATAACTATGAGTTTCGAAATTCACGACGACAGACGCTATCTGGAATCGCACGAGTGGGCACTCGAGGAAAATGGCACCGTTCGAGTCGGCATCTCCGACTTCGCACAGGACGAACTCGGCGACGTGGTCTTCGTCGAACTCCCCGAGACCGGCGACGAACTCACGCAGGAAGCGGAGTTCGGCGTCATCGAATCCATCAAGGCCGTCTCGGACCTCTACGCACCGGTCAGCGGAGAGGTCACGGCCGTCAACGAGGACCTGTTCGACGCCCCCGAACTCGTCAACGAGGATCCCTTCGGCGAGGGCTGGATGCTCGAGATCGACGCCGACGATACCGACGAACTCGAGGCCCTGCTGAGCGCCGCGGAGTACGAAGACCAGATCGCCTGAGCGTCGCTGCGCTCCGACCGACAACCCCGGTCCGATCCGTTATTCCGAAAGATGCACTTTCACTCACAGAGAACTGTCCGCAGTAACACACTATGTCGGTCCCGTCATCGGGCGTCGCCGCGTACTCGTCGATCACGGGGCTGGACCTCCTCGCGCTCCTCTTGTTGCTCCACGTCTGGCTCGTCGGCGTTGGTCTCGCAGCCTACAGCGAAAGCTCCGGGCTCCCCTGGAGTCGGCGCATCGACCTCGGCATCCGCCAGTACGCGTCGATCGCGTTGCTCGCGACGGTCGTCGCCTGGCTCCCGTTCGCGCTCGGCGGCACGTACCCGGTCGCGCTTGGCGGCGCTCGAAGTGAGCGACGGCTCGCTATCGTCCTGCTGGTCGGGAGTTTCGCCGCGGTCTGGGCCGGATTCTACTACGCGGGCGGCGCGGTGACCACCCTCCGGACGTACGCCGCCGTTCGACGAACGCCCGTCGTCGACGCCGCCGCCGTCGAGACGGGCCGCGTTCAGGTTTCGGGAACGGTTCGAGCGTCGACGGACTCGCACGAAGCCCCGCTCTCGGGTCGCGACGCCGTCTGTTACGAATTGACCGTCGCTCGAGACCTCGTCGAGGACGAGTCGACGCCGGACGACGACGTCGAGACCGGCGGTTCGACCGGTTTGCTCTCGTCGGCGTTTCGGGAAACGATTCCCGTCGACGACGTCCGAACGACGTTCGTCCTCGAGAATGAGACCGGCCGGATCGCCGTCGACCCGACGGACGCTGCGCTTCGACTCGAGACCGAGACGACGACGGTCGTCCCCGGCGGGGATCGCCCGTCCGGATCGCTGCTCCGGTATCTCGTCCGTGAGACGGAGTACGAGCCGACCGAGCGTCGAGAGCGCTACCGAGAACGGAGAATCGAACCGGGTGACGAACTGTCGGTCATCGGCGTCGCTCGTCCCAACTCGTCCATCGAATCGATCGACACTGCGGAACTGACCGCACGAGGAGAGTCGGAGGACGGCCGCGAGAGTGACACCGAATCCGGACCGACGCCGAGAACTGACTCGCGTCTGACGTCGCTCCCGACGATCACGGCCAGCGACTCGTTCGGCGAGTTCGCCGTCGCCAGCGGATGCGAACGCAGCGTCGATCACCAGTTTCGGCGAACGATCGCCGGTTGTGCGCTCGCGGCGGTCGCGTTGACGGGGACGGGAATCGGTCTCCTGTGGCTCCTGGCCGGCCACGGCTGACCGGTCGGCTCAGTCGGCGGTTTCGTCCGCGGGCGAATCGGATCGATTCACCAACACGAGCGCGGCCCCCGACAGCAGCACCATCGCGGCTCCCCAGACGATCCAAACGATCGCGCTCTCCGTCTGCAACGGTAGTCCCAAGGTAACCGCGAAGACGGCCGTCAACGCGATTGTCAGTCGTTCAGCCCGGTCGAGTTGGTCGAGCATCTTGGGTCACTCGAGGCCGGCGAGTCGCTCGAGCATCTCGTCTAAGCCGACGTTCGTCACGGCGAGCGAATAGCCGTCGATGCGGGCGAGTTCAGCCGCGTGGTCCCACAGTTCGTCCTCTTCGAGGCCGTGGAGGATCACGGCGTTCGGCGTCGGGTTGAGCACGCGCAGGGCGATGCCGACGCCTTCGCCGCGGGTGACGTTGGTGAACACCAGCACGCGGTTCGTGCTCTGGCCGTAGAGTCGGAAGAACTCCTCGCTCGAGAGGCGGGTGATCGCCTCGATGCTGTCGATCACCGTGTGGCCGCTGATGTGGTCGGTGTTGCCCGGGGAGACTACGGTCGCCTCGAGATCGTCGTGGAGTCGCGCGAGCGGGATCGAGGTCGCGTACTCTTGGAGATCGTACACGACGTCGCTGTCGAAGCCGGCCGACAGGACGCGGCCGTACTGTCGGATTCGGTCGCCGCCCCGTCGTTCGTCGATTGCCAGTAGTCCCCTGACGAGTCGGCGCACGACGCCGATGCCGGGACTCTCGCGCCGGCCGCTCTCGTAATCGGAGATAACCGACGAGGAGATGTCCAGCTCCGACGCTAGATCGGTCTGCGAGATATCGAAATCGGTCCGCCACTTGCGGAGGGTGGCGCCGGGGTCGTCGCTCAGCGTGATCTCCCCGGCTATCTTCTCCGCGAGTTCTCGTTTTGGCCCACGGCCGCTCATATACGACGGTCGGACGGTCGACTCAAGTACCTACTGAAGACGAGTCGCCGCCAGTTACGCGTCGATCGAGTCTCGTCTCCTCGAGACGACGCGAAACGCCGAGAAAACCAGTAGTAAGGGAATACGAACTGGTTACGCGTTGTTCATTCGCTGACTGTCGCGGTTGCCACACCGTGTGCACTCTCGGACCCGGTAGGGTTCGCGGGAGTACTGCGCGTTGTCTTCGTTCATGCTTTCTGTCACGAGTTGGATGCTGACCTCGTGCAGGGTATTGGTTTCACAGACGTCACACGGTTCGGTCATCCCGTTTGATACGCCACCTGTCGTTGCCATACCTGCCCATTAGATCCATCCACGATATATCACCGACACGGACTTCGGAGCGAGAGAAGGGGTATAAATAGGTGTTCTCGCGATCTGAAAACGCCCCCGCCGATCGGCCGTATGTCAGAAAATTATCAGCGGAAACGGGGCGACACCGAACACAGAGTTCGTTTCGGCGGTAACCGTTCGTGACGTCCTCTCCGGCGGTCGGTATCGGTCGCTCTCGGCCGAACCTGTTAGTGACGTTGAATCTTCTCGATACTCGGAAAACCTTTTGCTATGAGTCCCCCAACGCAATAGCATATGGATGACGAGTCCTCCATCGAGGAAATTCTGAATACGATCGGGGACGAGCACGCTCGAACCGTCCTCGCCTCGATCAGCCGCGAACCCGGCTCGGCGAAAGAACTCGCCGAGCGCCTCGATCTCTCCCAGCCGACGATCTATCGACGCCTCGAACTGCTCGAGGAGAACGAACTAATCGAGGATCGAACCCTCGTCGCTGACGACGGGAACCACTACAAGGAGTATACGTGTAACTTCAACAGCACCGTCATCTCGTTAGAAGACGACGAGTACGACGTCCGAATCTTCCGGGAAGAGAACTTGCCGGACCGGTTCACGAAGCTCTGGGACGAACTCGGTGTGAAATAACGCCCGTACAGATGCACGGCACAATTCACGCTCGTAGCGGACACACGCTCCAGTCGCGGATCGGTGAGTACGAATGAACGAAATCGTCGACGCGGTGCTCATGTTGATGCAGATGGCCGTCTTCGCGCTCTCGCTCGGACTGACGCTCATCAGCTTTCAGTCGTACACGCAAACCAAATCGAAGCGGCTGGAATCGGCGTTCATCGGCTTTGCCTTCCTCAGTATGGGCGTCGGACTCACGACGATCAACTCGCAACTCTCGTCGGCCCCGACGCTGTTTTACGTCGCCGAGACGGTCCCCTTTATCGTCGGATTCGGCATGCTCTATCTCTCGCTGTACCGTTGATCCCCGCCCTCGTTCTCGGTCTCCGACGCCGGTGAGTCGGTCGTTTCGACGTGTTCCTCGAGCCACGCTATCGCCGCCTCGACCGCGCGCTCGTCCGTTCCCCGCACGCGCAGTCGCCCGGGCCGATCCTCGCTGCGGGGATAGCTGCCGACGGTGACGTCGAACTCGTCGGTCACGCCCTCGAGCGCGTCGTGCAGCGATCCCTCGGGCGCGGGCGTGTAAATCGTCCGAGCGACGCCGTTGCCCCGGAACTCGTCGGCGACTTCGGCGAACGTGGCCTTCATTTCGTCGGGGATACCCGCGAGCACGTAGACGTTCTCGACGACACAGCCCGGTGCCCACCCCGCGTCGGTGACGAGCGGCGTCGCACCTTCGGGGATCGACGCCGCGGCGTCGAGATCGAGGTTCAGGTCGTACTCGTCGACCAGGTCCGGGTTCTCGTCGCGAAACGCGGCCGCCTTCTCGAGCAGTTGATCCCTAATTCGCTCGCGGACGACGAGTTCGCGGCCCAGTCCGTCCGCGACGGCTTCGACGGTGACGTCGTCCGGTGTCCCGCCGATCCCGCCGGTGACGACGACGGCGTCGAACGCGTCGGCCCAGCGAGCGACGTAGTCGGCGATGAGCGCTCGGTCGTCGGGAATCGTCAGGATCCGTTCGACGGTGCTCCCGCGCTCGGTGATCTGGGTCGCCAACCAGGCGGCGTTCGTGTTCGTCGTCGTCCCGGCGAGCAACTCGTCACCGACCGTGACGATCGCGACGTTCATGCGAGTCGTTCGGCCCCACGACAGTTAGCGCCTGCGCTCTCCGCGCCTGCGAATCGGCCGCGCGCCGGAGTACTCGCTGCCACTCCCGAATCACTCGACCGTCACCGTCCGGCAGCGTTCGTGTGCGCCCGTATCGACGCAGACGGGGAATGACTCGCTGTCGCCCGCCGGATAGCCGGCCTGAAACTCGAGTGCGAGGTCGGCCGTCTCGCCGGCCTCGAGCGTCAGCAGCTGGCTGTCCTCGATGGCGGGATCGTGACCGACGACGAGGTCGACGTCGGTCGTTCCTTCCTCGTCGCCGACGTTCTCGATCGTCGCGTTCACAAGGAGCAACTCCCCGCCACCGACGGGAGAGTTCGTGGACATCGACGCCACTTCGAAGGTCGCGGGCGTCGGCTCTCCGTTCTGGCCGGTCTCGTCTTCCCACTCGGATTCGAACTCCGCGAGACACTCCTGCGCGTGCGGGTTCGAGTGGGTGATGCCGGCGATAGCGTAGTCGTCCGGATCGGTCGTCAGGCCGGTGATCGCCGTGCCGTACTCCCCGTAGTTGGGGACGGTGACGGTAACGCCGTCGACCCCCTCGGAGACGGCCTGCTCGTCTGCGATTTCGAAGGTGATCGTTCCGGTAAACGGCGCGACGTCCTCGCCGACGGTGATCCCGTCTTCGATGATCGTGTTGCCGAAGCCCGACTCCGTGTAGAATCCCGTACTCGCGTAGGCGATATCGCCCTCCTCGAACGACCCGCTCACGGTCGCTCGCTCGCAGGATTCGAACGCGACGTCCTGTCCGGGATCCGGTTCGCCGTTACCCTTCTCCGTCTCCCCGACGACGACCGTCTGGCAGGCCTCGTGGGCTCCCGTGTCGACGCAGACGGGGAACTCCTCGGTGTCGCCCGCCGGCTGGCCGGCCTGAAACTCGAGCGTAAGGTCGGCAGTCTCGTCAGGTCCGAGCGTCAGGATTTCGCTATCTTCGATAACGGGGCTGTGGCCGACGACGAGATCGACGTCGGTCGTTCCCTCCTCGTCGCCGACGTTCTCGATCGTCGCATCGACGACGAGCACCTCCCCGCCGCCGACGGGGGAGTTCGTGGACATCGACGCCACTTCGAACGTCGCGGGGACCGTCGATTCCTGGGGCTCCTCGCCATCGTTGATCGCCGTCGTCTCGTCCCCCTCGTCAGCGGCGCTCCCTGCATCCAGACAGCCAGCTACCCCGACCCCGACTCCGATCCCGGTTCCCGTGGTCGCAATAAACGTGCGTCGTTCCATAGCCGACGTATCGTGGTCCCCACACATCAAACCATGTCTAATCTGCCATATCTGATTATTTTCATCAATGGTTATCTGACCTGTTCAGATCGATGTATAGCAGAATCACTAATGTTCGCGTACGAAGAAATATCAGTATTTGTGTACGTATTTCGCCGACATCATCACCTCTCGCTTGCGGGTGTCGTTCACCGGACGGAGCAGTCATTTCCGTCGCCGGCCGTCGATAAGTCGGCCGACGAACTTCGTGAAGACGCACGAGAGGCGGCCCTCGACGAAGCCGGGCGATAAATGTACGCGGAAACCGACTTTCTGCTCGCGCTCATCACGGACGACGACTGGCTCGGAGATGCCGCCGAGTCGGTGTACCGAAAGCATCGCGACGAGTTGTGGACGTCGCAGTTCACGCTTATCGAACTCCTGATGGTCGCCTACCGCGAGGAACGTGATACCGAACGCGTCGTTTCGAACGCCGCCAGTCTGGTCGAGGTACGCGGTGCTGTGGAGACGGTCGTTACGGCGGCGACATACGTAGAAGACCACGGATTCACGCCGTTCGACGCGCTCCACCTCGTCGAATCGGACGGGAAGACGATCGTCTCGAGTGACGACACGTACGAGGACGTGACGTCCCGCCTTGACCTGAAGTCCGTCGACGACGAGTAACGCTCCGCAACCACTAAACGCGGCTCACCCCAATCACATCACAATGAGCGACTGGACCGAGAAGTACCGCCCGACCACGCTGTCGGAGGTACGCGGAAACAATAAGGCCCGCGACAGTCTCGAGGAGTGGGCGGAGACGTGGGACGACCACCGGAAGTCGGTGATCGTCCACGGCAGTCCGGGCATCGGGAAGACCTCGGCGGCCCACGCGCTGGCCAACGATATGGGCTGGCCCGTGATGGAACTCAACGCCAGCGACAGCCGCGGGGCGGACGTCATCGAACGAGTTGCGGGCGAGGCATCCAAGAGCGGGACGCTCACGGCGGGCGGCGCCGGTCGACGACTCGTGATCATGGACGAGGCGGACAACTTCCACGGCAACGCCGACTACGGAGGGTCTGCCGAGGTCACCCGCGTCGTCAAGGAGGCCAACCAGCCGGTGATCCTCGTGGCCAACGAGTTTTACGACATGAGCCAGTCGCTGCGCAATAGCTGCGAGACGATCGAGTTTCGGGACGTCTCGAAGCGCTCCATCGTGCCCGTCCTCCGGGACATCTGCCGGCGCGAGGACGTCGAGTTCGAGGAGGAAGCCCTCGAAAAGATCGCCGAGTCGACGAGCGGCGACCTGCGGTCGGCCGTCAACGACCTCCAGGCGGTCGCCGAGGAAGCCGATCGGCTGACTGTCGACGACGTCGTCACGAGCCAGCGCGACCGCACCGAGGGCATCTTCGACTTCCTCGATACGGTCATCAAGGAGGCGACGGCTGAGGAGGCACTGCGGGCATCCTACGACGTCGACGAGAACCCCGACGAGATGCTGAACTGGATCGAGGACAACATGCCGAAGGATTACGAGGGGGCGGAGCTGGCCGACGCCTACGGCTACCTCGCGAACGCGGATCGGTGGCTCGGTCGCGTTCGAGCCACCCAGAACTACTCCTACTGGCGCTACGCGACGGACAACATGACCGCCGGCGTCGCCGCCTCCCGTCGCGGCGACAAAGGTGGCTGGACCCGCTACGGCCCGCCGAGTTATTGGTCAAAACTCGGCCGAACGAAAGGGACCCGGAACACACGAGATTCCATCGCGGAACGCATCGCCGAGCGCGAGGGAACGAGCGTCGCCACTGCACGACGGGAGATCCTCCCGTTCCTCTCGGCGATGACTCACCACTGCACGAACCGCGACCTCACCGTTCGGATGGCCGCGACCTACGACCTCGACGAGTCGGAGGTGTCGTTTATCACCGGCAGCGGGAAGGACACCAACAAGGTTCAGTCGGTCGTCGAGGACGCCGAGGAACTGCTCGCCGAGGAGACCGTCGAACACTCCGGCAGCGCGTTCTTCGATACCGGAGACTCGAGCGACGACGAGACGACCGATACCGACCCCATCACGGAGAACGACATAGACGCCCCCGAAGCCGGAAACGATCAGGAGACGCTGACTGTCGTCGCCGATTCGGGGGACGAAGACGACGAGTCCGATACCGACTCGCCAGCGGCGGATCCCGAACCGGCCGACGACGACCAGTCCGGACTGAGCGACTTCATGTAACTGCGCGATCGATGGACTGTCCGCCGCCGTTGAAATATCCGCGTGTAGAACGATCGACACTATTACTTTGGAGACCGTCGACAGTAGACACCGGTGAGCGGGCGAATGACTGACAACCTACGCTGTCCCCTCTGTACAGAATCGTACGACGACCGGACGGACCTCCGCGTCCACCTTGAGGTCGAGCACCGAAAGTCGGAACTCGTCACGAAGATCGTCGAACTGTCCGATACCGCCACCGACACTGGTCTCGAGGACGAGCCGACCGTCGCCGACGAGAAACGGCCGGCCCCGTCGGCCGACTGATCGCTTTCTGATCCCGTCAGCCGTCCGTAGTCAGAAACCGCTCCAGAAACCTCGACGAAAGTTCGGTTTCGACACCGACAGCTAGCTCTCGAGGCGTCTCTCCCTCGAGCGGCGGCACCGTCTCGACGTCGTAGCCGGTCATTCGCTCGAGTTCGGCGGGGTTGGTCCGTTCGGCAACCGTTGCGCCCGCGTACTCGTTACAGACGATACCGGCGATATCGACGCCGCGGCGCTCGAGGGCTTCGATCGAAAGCGCGGTGTGATTGAGCGTTCCGAGTCCCGACCGGGTGACGACCACCGCAGTCGCATCCAGATCCGCAACGAGGTCGATCACCTCGCGGTCTTCGGCGAGGGGGACCCGAAGGCCGCCGATTCCTTCGACGATCGGGAGCGCGGTCTCCGCGATGGCATCCTCACAGGCCGTCAGAATCGAGTCGTACGTCAGTTCCTCGTCAGCTTCCGCTGCGGCTACTCGCGGCGCGAGCGCGGGCTCGAGATAGCGCGGACAGGTCGCGGCCTCGTCCTCTCTACACGCCTCGGCGACGAAGCCAGCGTCGTCGTCCGGCGGGTAGCCGGTCTGGGCGGGTTTAATCGCTCGAGCGTCGATCCCTTCCTCACGGAGCCAACGGGTGACTCCAGCGGTCACGACGGTCTTTCCGATACCGGTACCGGTTCCGACGATCGCGATCGTAGTGGGAGTCTCGCTCATCGTTCGACCCTCAGAGAATCCCGACGTCTTCGCCCGCCGCCCGGAACGCCTCGAGGCAGGCGACGATGTCGCGCTGTTCGTGGGTCGCCATTGGAGCGACGCGGATTCGACTCGTTCCCTCGGGCACCGTCGGCGGACGGATCGCGGGTGCGACGATCTCCCGCGAGCGGAGTCCGTCCGCCAGCGCGAGCGCATCCCGTCGGTCGCCGACGAGGACGGGGAGGATCTGCGAGTCGCCGATAACTTCGAAGCCCATCGACTCGAGCCCGTCGCGGAGGTGGGCTACGTTCTCCCAGAGCCGTTCTCGGACGTCGCTGTGGCGGGCGACGTGGAGCGCCTCGCTCGCGGCCGCCGCTGCCGGCGGTGCGAGTCCCGTCGAGAAGACGAACGACCGGGCGTCGTTGCAGAGACATTCGATCAACTCGTCGCTCCCCGCAACGTAGCCGCCCTGGCTCGCCAGCGCCTTCGAGAGCGTCCCCATCTGGACGTGGACGCGATCCTCGAGTCCCTCCGACTGGACGACGCCGCCGCCGTTCGCGTAGAGTCCCGTCGCGTGGGCCTCGTCGACCATCATCCACGCGCCGAACTCCTCGGCGAGGGCACAGAGCTCCGTGATCGGTGCGACGGTACCATCCATGCTGAACACGGAGTCGGTGACGATCAGCCACGACTCGTCCGCGTCGCCGGCTGATCTGGCTCGCTCCTCCAGTTTCGTCCGCAGGCTCGTCGGATCGCAGTGGCTGTAGACGATCGAGTCGGCGTCCGTGAGACGACAGCCGTCGATGATACTCGCGTGGTTGTACTCGTCGGAGAAGATCGCGTCCGGCTCGAGGGCCGTGATCGTCCCGACGTTCGCGGCGTACCCCGAGGCGAACGCGAGTGCGCGTTCGGTCCCCTTCGTCTCGGCGAGTACGCGTTCGAGGTCCTGGTGAACCATCGTGTCGCCGGTGACGAGCCGACTGGCACCGGCACCCGTGCCGACGGTCGCCGCGGCCTGCCGGGCCGCGTCCTGAATTCGCTGGTCGTCGGTCAGCCCCAGATAGTTGTTCGAGGCGAACACCAGCGCTTCGGCCGAGTCGAGAACCGGTAGCTCGCCGCCACAGGGCGGTGCGAAGTAGCCCCGTTCGGCGACCCGGTCGACGGGCGAGAGCGCTCGTTTCAGATCGGATTCCTCGAGGGTGTCGAGTCGATCCTCGAGGTCGAACCCGCGGTCTTCCATTCGGGTGTACGGTGTCAGTGCCATGGTTTGACTCTCACGGTTCTGTGTTGCACGCATTACGTCAGTGCTCGTGACCGTTCGCATCGTCGTATCCGCGTCTGTGGGGCCGTTTCGGTCGACGGAGGACACGAGTCGAAGGCGACGCGGAAAACTCGTCCGGCCCGGCGACTCGGTTCAGAATCCGGGCATCAGTTCGACGGGCCCGAAGACGCCGTACTCGCCGGCGCGATTTCGCCGGACGCCGGTCTTCAGGTAGCCGAGCGCCGGCCCGTTGACGTTCGCCTCCATGCTGGTCTCGTCGCCTAGTTGGAAGGTGTTCGTCGCCGTCTCTCCGTCGAAGGTCGTCCCCGTCACGCTAACGGTGGTCGTCGTCGGCTTCTCGTCGCTTTCGACGTCGAGGATGCCGCCGACGGTCACGTTCTCGGCGTCGCAGACGCCCGCGCGCTCGAGGAGCACGTCGTCGGCGTGTTCCATGTCCTCGAACTCGATGACGCCGTCGTGATCGTCGATAATGTGCTCTATCTCCGCGTCCGAGAGGTCGCGAGCCGTCTCGATGTCGTACTCGGGGAGGTGTGCGATGTCCTCGCGGACGGTGCCGCGGTTGTCCTGGTAGCCGGATTTGAGACCGACGCCCCACCAGATCTCGACGTCGGTGACCTCGACGAACGACTGGGCGGCCAGCGCTGCTGCACCGGTGAGCAGGCCGGGTGTCGCGCCGACGCCACAAATGAACGTGATACCCGCATCTTCGAACGCGTCGCTGCGCTCGTCTAACATGCCGATCACGCGCGAGCGTTTGAGCACGTCGATCATGACGCCTGAGTAGCCGCCCTCGAGGAACCGGTCTGCGACCCGCGGGATGAAGTCGTGTTCGTAGTTCGGCAGCGCCAGCAGGACGGCGTCGATCTCGTCGCCGCGGTCGATGACGTCCTGAATGGGATCCTCGCTGAGGCGGGCCTGACTCGAGGCGACGACGCCCCTGTCCTCGCCGTGTTGTTTGACGCCGCCCTCGCCGTCTGCCGGTGTGGCGCCCGTTCCGCCGTCGGCCGCCACTTCGTTGTCGATGTTGCCCTCGGTTGCGGCCAACAACTCGTCGACGTCCAGTCCGTCGAAATCGATCGCGGTACCGTGGCGGTCACAGGCTACGACGGGCGTCAGATGGTCCTTGTGCTGGCTCACCTCGAGTGCTCGTCGGCCGATTCCTCCCGTTCCGAGTACTGCAAACGTGATGTCGTCCATTGTCGTGTTTCGAATATCCGTTAGTCGTCAGTCATCGCTCGGTTCCGGGCCCGTACTCGCCGTCGTCTCGGTCGACGACTCCGCGTCCTCCGCGCCGCGAGCCTTGACCGCCTCCGGATCGAACTGGTTGGTCTCCGTATTGGGCTCGAGGCCAGCGCGTTCGACGATTTCGAGGTCCTCTCCGGGGGACTGCCCCTCCGTCGTGAGATAGTCGCCCGTGAGCAGGCCGTCGGCACCCGCCTCGAGCGGCAGATGCTGCTCGTCGGGCGAGAGGTTGACCTCACGACCGCCCGTCAGCCGAACGCGGGACTCGGGGTGGAGCAGTTTGTACACCGCGACAGTTTTGACGATCTCCTCGGTACTGATTTTGACGCCCTGCTCGGCTAACGGCGTCCCCGCGACCGGGTTGAGGACGTTCACCGGGAGCGAGGAGATACCGATCTCCTGCAACGCGATGGCGGCGTCGACGCGGTCGGTCGGCGTCTCCCCCATCCCGAGGATGACGCCGGCACAGAGGTCCATGCCGGCCTCCTTGGCGACCTCGAGCGTTTTTACGCGGTCCTCGAAGCTGTGGGTGCCGACGATTTCGGGGAAGTATCGCGGCGAGGTCTCGATGTTGTGATTGTAGTGGTTGATCCCCTCCGCGGCGAGGATCGCGGCCTCCTCTTCGGTGAGGATGCCGAGGGAGGCGTCGACCTCGAGATCGCACTCGTCGCGGACGAGTCGGATGGACTCGAGAACCTCCTTCCACTCTTCGGGGCGATTTGCCTTCGAGACGCCCTTCTCCGCGACGACGATGCCGAAGCGCTGGGCCCCGTCGCGCTCGGCACGCATGGCCGCCTCGAGAATCTTCTCGGGCCCGAGGAAGCCGTAGGTGTCGATGCCCGTGTCGAAGTGGACCGACTGCGCACAGAACCCGCAGTCCTCCGCGCAGTTGCCCGCCTTCGCGTTGACGATCGAGCAGGCGTCGACCGTGCCGTCACCGTACTGATCGCGCACGGCGGCGCCGGCCTCGGCAAGCGGCTCTACTGGCTGGGCCATTAGCGCGAGCCCGTCGGTTCGATCGAGTCGCTCGCCGGCGAGCACGCGCTCGAGTGCGTCGTCGACCGTCTGGTTGTCCGTCTCGTAAACCACGGATCGTACATGGGTTGACGAGAATAAAGTGTTTGGGAAACGTCCTGTTATTGCGACGAACGGGATACCGGATCGACTCGAGAGCTGAATCGCCCCTCCCGGCCGTCGTACCGGATCGAAACAAACCGAACACAGGGGCGTTCGACGGCGACTTCGAGCGAGTCGGGTCGGTTCCGTTGGGCTTTGCGTCACGAAACGTCTGCGAGCCGGAGCGGCTCCGGCTCCGTTCCGGGTGGCGCTTCAGAATCTCGTTATCGGTGTATCGCCGCCGTTGGCACCGTTGTTGGTCGCATCGTTGCCAGCGTCGCCGTTACCTCCACCGTTGCCGTTTGCGACACCGTTGCCCGTATCGCCGTTACCGCTGCCGTTCCCGCCGTCGCCAACGTCGTTACCGTTTTCACTGCTTTCGCCCTCTCCCTCGCCGTTCGCGCCGTCACCTGCTTCACCGTTGCCGTTTGTACCGTCTTCATCGCCGTTCACGTCGTCAGTGTCGCCGTTTCCATCAGCTTCGTCGCCGTTCTCACCGTTGCCAGTTTCATCGTCGGCGTCTTCATCACCGTTCTGGTCGTCGGCGTCTTCATCACCGTTCTGGTCGTCGGCGTCTTCGCCGCCGTTCTCTTCGTAGCCTTCCTCTTCGGCAGTCGTCGTTGCCTCGTCAGACGCAGCTTCTTCGATTTCGTCTTCGCTCTCGAGTCCCTCCGATTCGACTCGTTCCATCGTGTTCGCTGCGGATTCCTCGGCGTACTGTTGGATCTGCGTGATACTGACGAGCGTGATCTGGACGATCACGATGCTGATCGCGGCGACCGCCTGCCTCGCCACGAGTAGAATCTGTATAATCGTCACCTGCACGAACGTGACGACGATACCGCGCGCCGCCCCGATGGCGAGCGCCTGGATCTGCGTCACGCTCGTGACCTGCGTCTGTATCGACGCCCCTTGCGCACAGCCGTAGGCGGCCGCCATCATCTGGGTGACGCCGACGTCTTGTCGCTGGGCCGCTCCGCGAACGGCGCCTTCCGCGGCACCCTGTGCAGCGGCTTGTAACTGGGTGATCGAGACGCTCTGGTGCTGTGTCACTCCGCTGAGCGCGCCCGAGGCCCCGCCCCAGGCGGCCGCCTGAATCTGCGTTACGGACACCGACTGCGCCTGCACGAGCGACCCCGTCGCGCCGCCGAGTGCGGCGATCTGGAGCTGTTCGACGGTCACGACCTGTGCCTGATACGCCGCGCCGCGGCACGCTCCCCTCGCCGCGTGCTGGATTTGGGTTGCGGTGACGCGCTGGTACTGTGCGAGCGCGCCGTTCATCCCACCTCCCACGAGCGCCTGAACCTGTGAGGCGTCGATCTGCTGGGTCTGTGACTGCTGGAGCGCCAGCAACTTGAGTTCGTCGTCGTCCTCGTCCGGACTCTCGAACTCCTCCGGATCCGTCTCCGGTTCTTCCTCCGGTTCCACCTCGAGCGCTCCGAACACCGCCCCGCTCGCGGCTCCGAAGATTTGGTCGTCGTCCGCGTCCGGGTGCTCATCGGCGGCGTCGTTCGCCGCATCGACCGCCGCCTCTCGCTGTTCGTCCGTGACTTCGATGCCCTCGTCCTCGAGGCGTTCAATTCCCTCGTCGATGCCGGCTTCGGCGGCTCCGTCCTCTTGTGCGAACGCCGTCGCCGGTACCACTGTGCCGGCGGCGAGGACTGCGCTCGTTCCCGCCAGAAGCGTGCGACGCGACAGACCGATGTCGTACGCCCGGTCCCCGTGCGTTCGCTGATTGTTGTCTCTCATGGTCTCCTCACTGCCTCCGAAAATCGTCTCCGATGCGACTGTCGGACTGCGATTACTGATAGTCGGATTCCCGCATAAACGAGGTAGATTGTTCTGGGCCGCTGCGCGCATTTCCAGTGAACGGGCGAATCTAACGTGGAATTGAATTTCCGGCTATCTCGGTAACGGAATGCCGACTGAGACGTTCGATATCTGTCGGATCGGCACTCAGCCGAGACGACGACCGCCCGCGTACTGCACCGTCGGCGATCGGTAATCAGTCGTTCGTCGAACGAACCGTCAGGCAGTTTCTGCTCGTCGTCCGGCCGGTCGACGATTCTGCACTCGATGACCGAATACCGATACCGTCGGGAAGCAGGCGCGGTAATAACGTCGTGACCACTCAAAGTGTGAGACTGCGACCGCGTCCCCGTCGTAACGCGAGGATCGATGGGTCTCGGTAACCAGCTCCATGATCACAGGTAACCTTCTGTGGAGGGCGTGTGGCCGACTGCTTCACATCGATGACGACGACAAATCACACAAACGTTCTTCGAAATCGAGAAAACTACGGTATTGTCAACTATCGATTGTTGGTCCGATCGAAAACGGCCGACACACTAATACACCATCAGTTCTGTCCGTTGCTGGTGAAAAAATTCCAAAAGTTAAAGTCGTGCTATTATGTATATACTCGGAAGAAGTTCATGGTAGATAGTACGACAGATACGAGCTCGGGTGACGACGCGTTCGACGTGGGGGCGAGCGCCGACGAACTGTTCGGGGAGTTCGCGGACGAGTCGCTCGAGGGGGCGGACGAGGAGTCGACAGCCGAGTCGACGACGGGGGATGGGGACGATACCAGTGCCGACGGCGTCGAGGATCAGACGGCTGCGGACGTCTTCGGGCAGCTCCGGGCCAACGCCGAGAACGACGCCGACGAAGTGCTCGCGGACGAGAGTCCCGAGGACATCATCGCGAGCGCGGACGACCCTGACCCGGAGCCCGAGATCGACGACGACCTCCGCGTCGACGACGACGAACTCGCGGATCTGTTGCTCACTGGCCGAACGAAAGAAAAGGAGTTCCTCTGGGTGGAGTCCGGAGCGTCTCCCGAGACCGAGATCGACGCTGAGGGCGAGGTCGATTCCGAGGGCGAAACGGCAGAAAGCGAGCCCGACGGTGTTGCCGAGCCCAAAGACGAGACCGACACCATCTTCGAGGGCGACGACACGAGTGCCTCCGTCGCGGAGACGGAACCGGCTACCGACGAGGGGAGCGCTCTCGAGTCGTCGGATCCGGAAGCCGGTGACCTCGAACTCGAGGACACCGAGACACCCGAGAGTGCCGAGACGCCCGATGAACCCACCGACGCATCGGAGTCGGACGAAACGGCGCTCGTCGCCAAAGACGAGGGCGACGTGCCGGCGACGGTGGAAGACGACGGCGGATCCGGCGGCGTCCTCGGCTGGCTGCGGTCGAAGCTCGGCGGTTTGTTCTAACCCTGCGAGACGGCGGTTGAACGCTCGCTTTACAGTCCCGTTTTACTCATTTCAGTACGTCTCCCGAGCACTCACGGCTCGGGATGCCACTCGAGGCCGTCTCGACGAACCGAGAACGGTCTTTCGCCGCAGCTTGGACACCGCGTGCCGCCGCCCGGATCGTCTTCGCGCTCCGGAATCGTGTGCTCGAACCCGCAGGACGTACACTCGATGTGGACCATGTCGAGACCGACGGTTCGAGCGATCATCCCTACGGTGCGGGCAACGGCCGGCCGATGACGGGACCGAGGACGGCGTCAGCGATCCGTCGTACTCGATTCGAGCACGGTGAGATAACAGAAGTACGTCAGCGCGGCGACGATCAGCGACACCGCCAGCACGGTGACGCCGGCGAAGCCGTCAAGCGCCGCTTCGGGAGTGTTCCAGAGGTAGAGACCGCCTTCGATTGCGAACGCGGTGAGCGCGCCGTAAAAAAGCGCCAGGGCGATCGCTCGAACCACCGCCATCGCCCCGCGTTCGCGGCTCTGGAACAACTCGAGGACGAACAGGAGCGCGAAGACGAGCAGATAGAACGGTTCGGGAACCGCCTGCCCGAGCGTCTGTGGGCCGGTTACTGCGAGATAGCCGTAGTACGCCAGCGCGAGCAACACGCCACCGACCAGCGTAAGCGATAGTCCGTAGCCGCTTGCGTCCTCGACGGTCGCCGGGACGAGCCCGTCGTTCGCATCGACGCCGTCGGAGGCTTCGGCTGTCGAAGCATCGTCGTCGTCGGGTTCGGACATACTTGACTAGTACCCGTAGAGCATAACAAACGTTCGCACGATTATCGCGAATAGACGGGCCCGTTTTGCACCTGAACTTTCGTACCGAAACCGACTCGACTGCCACGAAAACGAGAGCGGCGGGTGTCCCGACTCGAGGCTATCCGAGGAAGCCTTCGATGTGGTCGGCGACCTCTTCGGGGGTGTCTCCGACGGGGACGCCCGCGTCGTTGAGGGCGTTGATCTTGCTCTCGGCGGTACCCGTCCCGGAGCCCGAGACGATTGCACCGGCGTGGCCCATGCGCTTGCCCGGCGGCGCGGTACGGCCGGCGATGAAGCCGGCGACCGGCGTATCGACGTAGTCGTCGATGAACGCGGCGGCCTCCTCCTCGTCCTCGCCACCGATCTCACCGCACATGACGATGGCCTCGGTCTCGGGGTCGTCCTCGAACAGTTCGAGGGCGTCGACGAAGTCCGTGCCGATGATCGGGTCGCCGCCGATACCGATCGCGGTGGTCTGGCCGATGCCGCGGTTGGTCAGGTTGTCGACGACCTGGTAGGTCAGCGTTCCCGAGCGGGAGACGAGACCGACGTTCCCCTCCGAGAAGATGTTGCCGGGGAGAATGCCGAGTTTGGCCTCGCCGGGCGTGATGAGACCGGGACAGTTCGGCCCGATGAGACGGGTGTCCGTCTCGGAGAGTCGCTTGTTGACCCGAGCCATGTCCTGGGTCGGGATGCCCTCGGTGATCGCGACCGCGAGGTCGAGATCCGAATCGAGCGACTCGAAGACGGCGTCGCCGGCAAACGCCGGCGGGACGAAGATGACCGAGGTGTCGGCGTCTTCCTCCTCGACGGCCTCGTGGACCGTGTCGTAGACGGGGACGCCGGCGGCCTCCTGACCGCCCTTGCCGGGAACTGCGCCGGCGACGACGTTCGTGCCGTACTCCATCATCTGTTCGGCGTGGAACTTGCCCTCCCCGCCGGTGATGCCCTGTACCACGACGCGCGTGTCCTCGTCGACTAGTACACTCATTGGTCGTTCACCTCCGCAGCGTACTGGACAGCACGCTGGACCGCATCCTCGAGGGTCTGTTCGACCGTCACGAGGTCCTCGTTTAGAATCTCCATCCCTTCTTCCCAGTTGGTACCGGCGAGGCGGACGACCACCGGCTTGGGAATCTCGTCGAACTGCTCTAACGCTTCGTTGATCCCCTTGGCAACCTCGTCGCCGCGGGTGATCCCGCCGAAGATATTGAAGACGACGCTGTCGACGTTGTCGTCGGAGAACACCATGTCGAGCGCGTTCGCAATTCGGGCCGCCTTCGCACCACCGCCGACGTCCAGGAAGTTCGCCGGCTCGCCGCCGTAGTGGTCGACGAGGTCGAGGGTGGTCATGACGAGGCCGGCACCGTTGCCGATGATCCCGACGTTGCCATCGAGACGGACGTAGTCGAAGCCGTACTCGTCGGCCTTCTGCTCGAGTTCGTCGCCGGTGCTCGCGGCTTCCGCCTCCATCTCGGCGAGTTCGGGCTGGCGGAAGAGCGCGTCTTCGTCGATGTTCATCACGGCGTCGGCCGCGATGACCTCGTCGTCCGCGGTGACCATCAGCGGGTTGATCTCGGCGTCGGCGCCGTCGCGGTCGTCCCAGAGCTGGTAGAGCGTGGTGAGGACGCTCGAGACGTCGCGGGCGATTGCCTGATCGACGCCGGCGTCGTACACTGCCTTGCGGGCCTGATAGGGGTGCATCCCGAAGGCGGGGTCGATGTGTTCGCGCGCGATGGCGTCGGGGTCGTCCTCAGCGACCTGCTCGATGTCGACGCCGCCCTTCGTCGAGACCATCGCGACGGGTTTGCCCTCGCCGCGGTCCATCGTGATCCCCACGTAGAGTTCGTTGGTGAAATCGACCGCCTCCTCGACGAGGACGCTGCCGACGTGGTAGCCCTTGAGATCCATCCCCAGAATCTCGTCGGCCGCCTGCCGCGCTTCGTCCTCGTCGTCGACGAGTTTGATCCCGCCGGCCTTCCCGCGGCCACCGACCTGTACCTGTGCTTTGATCGCGACTGGATACCCGATCTCCTCGGCCGCGGCAACAGCGCCGTCGACGTCGGAGGCGAGTTGAGACGCTGGCGTCGGAATCCCAGCGTCGGCGAAGACCTGCTTCGCCTGATACTCGTGTAGTTTCATAGCCATTCGAACGGCCGTTCCGACCTTGCTTAAATCCTGTTAGTTTCCACTCGCGACCGGAATCTATCGACGGGCATCAACTTCATCGTGACACTGCGTTTGCATCGTTCTCTCATCTCCGAACGTTATGTGTATTTTCAACTATGGTGGGGTAAAATCCGTTCGCACGTTCGAACTCGAGCCGTTTTCGACGCCATCGGTGTGGGATTGTCAACCTCTCTCGTCACGCCCAGCTTACGAGAGGGACGCGACGACCGCACTCGAGGCGACCGAAGCGTTTGTCTCCGGTCGGCCGCAACTGACCCCTACAGGGACCGGCCGGGGCACGACCAGGGATCGACGCGAACTGATCGGCGGCCGGACGGCGCTCGATCGAACCTATGCTCGTCACCGCCACCGCACGCTGGAGGCCGAACTGACGTGACCGCCCCGACTGCGTCCCGCGGCGGACGGCGGTGGGTCGCGTCGCTCCAGCGGACACTCCGGCTGTTGGTCCACAGCAACCTGTTCATCTCGCTGGCCACGATGAGCGTCGTCGTCACCACGGTCCTCCTCGCGGATCTTCCGCTCGAGGCGTTGCCCCTCTTCATCGTCTTCGCGGCCACGCTGTTCGTCTACACGGTCAACCGGTTCACCGACCTCGAGGAGGACGAAGCGAACGTACCGGACCGCGCCTCGTTTACGAAACGCTACGGACGACTTCTCCTCGCCCTCGGCGTCGGCTGTTACGTCATCGCTATCGCAATCGCCGTGCTGGAGGGGTTGCCGGGTGCGATCTACCTGCTGCTTCCGCTGGTCGTCGCCCTCCTCTACTCGGTCGGCGGGATCAAGCGGGTCTTCCTCGTAAAGAACGTCTTCGTCGGATTCGCCTGGGGACTGATTCCGCTCGGCGTCGGCTACTACTACGAACAGCTTTGGACGCTCGAGATCCTCGCGGTCGCGGGCTACGTGATCGCGATGATCACCATCGCGGCGGTGATCTTCGACGTCAAGGACATCCTCGGCGACCGCGAGGAGGGGATCGCTACCGTTCCGAACACGCTCGGCACCGCGGCGACTCGGCGATACTCCCAGGCCGCGAACGTCGCCGTCGCCGCCGCCGTTGTCGGCCTGGTGTTCGGGACCGGAGTCTCGCTCGAGTTCCTCTCGCTGCTCGCGATGAACGGCTACGTCGCGGGCTACATCCCGTTCGCCACGCCCGAGCGCGGCCCGTTGTACTACGGCTTCGTTGTCGACGGCGAGCACGTGTTTCTCGCCGCGGTCGTCCTGCTCGTCGAGTGGCTCGGCGCGCTCTGAGTCGGTGGCCCCTCGTCACTCCGCTCGTACCCATCTCACCAGCCCGATCAGTCCGATCACGGCGATGGCGACCCAGCCGACGGCTATCACGAGTGCGATGATCTGGAGGACGAACGCCCGACCTTCCATCCCGGAGAACGAAGACGGCGCGAGCAGCCCGGTCCATCTGGCTGCGCCGATCGCGACGGCGAGACAGGCGAGTAACAGGACTCGATTCCGGAGGTAGCCACGATAGTCGTCGGCGTCCATCGCTCGTGCCGTAGCGGACGATGACGGCGTACTAATCGATACCGTCTCGCGATCGGCAAAAGACGCAGGTAGCGTTCAATCGGACAGTGCAGACGGTGCTCTAGCAGTCGGCTCCGAGTCAGTGACGAGGGATTACGGTCGCTCGGGATTTGCCACCTGGTACAGCAGTTCGATAGTCTGTTCCGGCTGGTTGTCCGCGAGCACGTCGTCCAGTACCTCCCGGTGCTCTCGATCGAGTTCGTGGGTGGACGATTCGTATGCCTCGAACGCACGGTCGATATCTTCGGCCTCCAAAAACGTCAGGAGAAACGTTCCGTCCGCCCTCGATTCGACGAAGCTGGCCTCCGTGTACACTCCTTCGTGCCGGAGGGTTTCGACGGCTTCCGCTCGGCGCGACCGGAGCTCCGCCATCCACTCGCGGAGTCGATCGGTCTTGCCAGGTTCGACGCGGTGTTTCACGAGCACGACGTCGGTCATACCGGTACCTACCACGGACAGGGAAATAGCGATTGGGACGCTCTCGTGAATTCGAGCCAGTCAGTCCCGATCCGTCTCGCTCCAGTCGCAGTCCTGGCACTTCCAGCCGGTGATGAACTCCGTCACCGACGGCATGTAGCCGACTTGCAGGACGTCTCCGCCGCAGTCGGGACACTCTCGATCGGCGTCCTCGATCGGTTCGGCCTCCATCACCGAGTCGTCCTCGATCAGTTCCGCGAGTTTCTTGCCCGTGACCATTCGTCCCTGAACGACGCGATTTTCGCTCACACTCGAGCGTTCGGGTGCGGCCCCCTAAGCGTTTTCAGGTTGCATCGGGTGATCGGTCGGCTCGAGCGACCACCCACTCGAACGCGAATCGGACGATTTAACCACCTGAGGGCGAAATCGGAGAGTACGTGCGAGGGTAGCCAAGCGGCCAACGGCGGCGGACTCAAGATCCGCTCGTGTAGACGTTCGTGGGTTCGATTCCCTCCCCTCGCATCGCATTCGGTGTGAAAGCACCGATACAGATGCGGAAGATCAGCACGAAGCGATCTTCCCTCGCAAAGCTTCTGCGGACACACGACGTTCTCGAGCGATCGCTTTCGATACTAGCTCCGTCCTCGACGTTCGGTTCCCGTAGGGAAGGCGGCCACGATTACGGGTGCACGATCACCACTCGAGCAGCGCCCGTCGGCCGTGGGCCCAGACGAGGATCACGAGGAACGTCGCGACGCCGGTCAGCGCGAACGCGCCGCCGACGTAGAAGACCGACGCCATGCTCACTTCGTACATGAGCCAGCCGCCCAGCAACGGCGCGATGACGCTGCCCGGCCGCCAGACGAGTTCTCGGATGCCGAAACTCGAGGCGACGCCGCCCTCGTCGGTGCCCTCGTCTGCAAACAACGCCATGCTCGCGGGTTCGCGGAAGCTGTCGGCGATGCCCAACAGGCCGGCGATGGCGACCAGCGGAAGAAACGCCGCGGAAACGCCGCTGAACAGCGTGAGTTGCGCGGGGATCGACTCGAGCGGAAGGATTGCGGGAAGCGTCGCGCCGGCGAGGATCGCCGGAACGCCGACGACGATTTCGGCGGACAGTCCGAGCGCCGAACCGATCGCCGGCGAGAAGGGCACGAGCAACGCGACCAGCCCGTACGCCGCGCCGCCGGCGAAGACGAACAGCGCTCGGCCGTAGCCGTCCGAGAGCCGTCCGGTAAAGGGCTGACAGCACATGTTGGTGAACTTCTCGGCGACGACGGTGAGCGAAACGGCGAGTCCGCCGTAGGCCAGCCCGCCCTGTGCGGCCGCGACGCCGGCGTAGATCGGAACCCAGGTCCGAACGAGGGTAACCGAAAACGCGTACTGGACCCGGAACGTCGAGAGCGTGATGAGCTTCCGGTTGAGCGCGAGGTCGGTGAACGGAAAGCCGTGAACGCGGGTCTCGTCCGTTTCGAGGTACCGAAACGTGCCGAGCCACGCGACGAACATGATACAGACGATGATCGCGAAAATAGGGCCGAAACCGAACGCCTCGTAGAGTGTCCCCGCGCTGAGGCTGCCGACGATCGACGCAGCGAAGTTGGCCGCGTTCGCCTTCCCGATGTAGTTCGCTCGCGCACCGCCGTCCGCGAGTTGGCCGACGAGCGAGAGCGTCATCAGGCCGGCCCCGGTGACAGCGACTCCCTGCAGCGCTCGAATGGCGATGAACGACGCGCTCGAGTCGACGATCGGAAACAGGCCGTAGACGACGATGCCAATCCCGAGGACGACGAGCAGGACGAGGCGTTTGTCGAACCGATCGCCGGCCCAGGCGAGCGGGACGACGGTGACCGTCTGTGCGAAGGTGAAGCCGGTGGTGTACAGTCCGACGACGAGTCCCGCGCCGATCGTCAGCCCGAGGACCGTCGTCCCGGACGGATTGAGCGCGTTGATGTAGTACGGCAATAGCGTGATCAGCGTGATGAAGCCGAACCCCTCGGAGAATCGGGTGAGATAGAGCGACCAGAACTGCAGACGATCCTCGTTCACGGCGGACGTTTCGGAAGCCGTGAAAAGACTGTTTCGAAACGAAGGTGTCGAGAAGCCGGGGTGAGCGTCTCGTTCCCCGTCTGCCGAAGACCCCGAACGAACGACGCTACTCGTCGCGTTGGTCCGTGTCTGCAGTGCCGCATTGCTATCCCTTTTCAGTCCGCCCGACGGACGAGGGATAATGAGCGAACGCGAACAGGACGCCCATCGAGCGAGCGTCGCACACCGCGCGGCCGCCGCCGGCGCGGACGTCGCCGCGGCGTCGTTTCGGACCGATCTCGAGATCGAACGCAAGGACGGGAAGATCGACGTCGTCACGCAGGTCGACCGAGACGCCCAGCGGCGGGTAATCGAGGTTCTCGAGGACGCGTTCCCGACGGACCCAGTCGTCGGCGAGGAGGAGGACGCGCTGAAAGCGGTCCCCGAAGACGGCCCGGCCTGGATCGTCGACCCCATTGACGGGACGAACAACTACGTAAACGAGAACCGGGCGTTCGCGACGGCCGTCGCCGCCGTCCGCGACGGTGAGCCGGTCGGTGCCGCAGTCGTCTGTCCCGCGCTGTCCGATACGTACCGATCCGGTCCCGACGACGCGGTTCGCAACGACGAGCCGCTCTCGGTCAGCGACGTGAGCGATCCCGAGGCGGCGACCGCTTGTCCGACGTTCTGGTGGGACTACGACCAGCGCGACCAGTACGCCGCGGCGACCCGCGCGATCGTCGAGCGATTCGGAGACATGCGCCGGTTCGGCTGCGCCCAGCTTGAGCTCGCGATGGTCGCGTCGGGAATGCTCGAGGGAACCATGACCAATCTACGGGCCAACTCGTGGGACACCGTCGCGGGCGTCCACCTGATTCGCGAGGCCGGCGGGACCGTCACTGACTTCGAGGGGAACCGCTGGCGACACGACAGTCAGGGGCTGGTAGCCTCGAACGGGGAGATTCACGACGAACTCCGCGCTGCAGCGCTCGAAATCGACGGTGTGACGACGTGACGGTCATCGAGGATCGACTGTCAGACCCTGCAGGAAATCGGAAACGGTAAGCGCTCGCCCCCACGGATATCGACCATGGACGAGTATATCGAACGGTACGGGGCCGAGAACGTCTGGGCCGCGGCCGTCGTCCTCCTCTTTGGCGGTATCGCCATCGCTGCCCTCCTCTTCCCGCAGCGGGTGTACGTCGACTTCATCTGGCAGTACTACTGGGGTCCGGTGGTCGCCGACGCCCACGGCTGGGGCGAGGTCGCTTGGGCCGGCGGCGAACAGATCAACGCGAACGACGCCGGACCCGACGACGGGCCGTTCGCCTCGCCCGGCTACACCGTCGTTTCCTACGCCGGCTACATTCCGACGTTGATCCTGATGGCGGTCGGAATCCTGTTCGCGATTCGGCGCCTCGATATCACCCGCTATCGGGCGGGATTTTTCGCGCTGTTCCCGTTCATGCTGTTCGGCGGGGCGCTGCGAACCGTCGAGGACGCGAACGTCGCCGCCTACCGCGAGACGGGTGAACTCGCGATTCAGCTCCCGTGGTCGGGCTTCATCATCAGTCCGCTGATCTACTTCACGGTGGCGTTTATCGCCTTCGTCGCGGTCGTCGGCTCCGTCTGGCTCGACCGGAACGACTACGTCTCGGGGTACGAGTACCCGCTGTTCAGCGTCGGTGCAGTGGTACTCGCTACGACCGTCGGCTGGCTCGGCTATCTCGCCGCGACGACGGAGTACGTATCGTTTTATCCGTCGATCGCGGCGATCGTGCTCACGGCTGCGACCGTCTCGACCGCGCTCGTCTGGTGGGGAATTCAGCGCTTCGCCCCCGGGTTGAACGCGGGGACCGGAACCATGGGTATCGTCATCATCTGGGCCCACGCCGTCGACGGCTTCGCGAACCAGTTGATGCTCGACTGGTCGCACGTCTGGGGGCTCGGCTACAGCCCGAAACACCCGGTCAACGAAGCCATCGTCACCTACACCGGATCGGTCGTCCCGGCGGGCGTCACGGCGGTCATCGGCGAAGCCTGGCCGTTCGCACTCCTGAAACTCGCCGCGCCGGTCTTCATCATCTGGATCTTCAACGAGGAGATCTTCGAGGAGAGTCCGCGGTTTGCCATCCTGATGATGATCACCGTCGTCGCCGTCGGTCTCGGGCCCGGCACCCGTGACATGCTTCGGGCGACGTTTGGGGTCTAAACGCCGGATCGAGCGGTCTTGGGGCCGCTATCGTTCAATTTTTGCAATTATCTGACTCGAGATGCGCGCTCACTACGGATGCAAAAGTACCTTCCCGCCTCGAGATTCCTCACGTCGTCTTCGCGCGGCGATGCCGCGCGAACGGTTCGGAGACCGGAGGTCCTGCGCTATTCGGACCCGCTCTTTGCTCGCGGGCCAACGGCCCGCTCGTACGGCTCGAGGGACGCTTTGCGTCCCCCGATGGGGAAAATCTAGGCTAAAAATACCGGGTAACGTCGTTTCCCGAGCCCTCGCTCACTTCGTTCACGAGGCGGTCGCTCACGAAACGTGACGATAGGTTCGGACACGCGCGCCTCTGGCTCATCCGTCTCCGAACGGGTTCGCAACTCGATCAGAATGAGAACGTCGGATACCGACTGCTCCGCTCTCGATCGCTCAGCGCTTCCAGAACGCTCCCGTGAACAGGACGAGCACGGGGATGATCTCGAGGCGGCCGACCCACATGAGAAAGATCATCACGAGTTTCGACGTCGTCGTGAAGTCTCGATACCCGCCGAACGGACCGAGCTCTCCGAACCCCGGTCCGATATTGCCGATGGTCGCGATGCTCGCGCTGATCGCGTCGATCGCGCTGAGCGAGATGTCGCCTCGAGTCGAGTCGACGGCGATGAACACCGTCGCGACGACGAAGATGAGCAAGTAGAGGAGCGTAAAGCCGAGGACGCCGCGGATCACGTCCTCGTCGACGACGTAGCCGCCGAGCCGGATCGGTCTGACGGCGTCGGGGTGGGCGGCCGTGAGCAGTTCGCGTTGGGCGACTTTCCAGATTACCAGCCAGCGAATGATTTTGATGCCACCGCCGGTCGATCCGGCGCTGCCGCCGATGAACATGGCCGTCAGGAGGACGATCTGAGCGGTCCCGTCCCACTCCGCGAAGTCGCTCGTCGCGAACCCCGTCGAGTTCATCAGGGAGACGATTTGAAACAGGCCGTGTCGCAGGGCGCTCTCGCCGACACCCTCGGTCGTGCCGCCCAACGCGCCGAGTGCGGGGGCCCCACCGCCGTACAACAGTGCGCTGAGAACCGCCGCGAGAACGGCAATTGCGCCGGCATACCCTCGGAACTCGGTGTTCTGAAGGAACCGGCGAGGCTCGCCGTGTAACACGTACCAGAAGAGCGCGTAATTGACTCCTGCGACGACCATGAACGGGATGATGACCCACTGGACGACCGCGGAGAAGGCCGCGATGCTGTTCGCCTCCGGCGAGAACCCGCCGGTCGGCAGGGTTGAGAACCCGTGGGCGACCGCGTTGTAGAAGTGCATGTTTGGAGCCAGCCCGACGAGGTGGAGTCCGTAGAGGAGTCCGATGAGGACGATCGTGAACCCGAAGTAGACGAGCCAGAGGATGCGGGCCGTCTCGGCGATCTTCGGGGTGAGCTTCTGTAACTCCGGCCCCGGCGCTTCGAACCGGATCAGCTGCGCCCCGTTGACCGCGAGCTCCGGGAGGATAGCGATCATCAGGACGATGATCCCCATGCCGCCGAGCCACTGGGTGAGTTGGCGCCACATCATGATCGCGTGGGAGTGGTGGTCGGTCGAAATATCGCTCATTACGGTCGCGCCAGTCGTCGTGAACCCGGACATCGATTCGAACAGTGCGTTCACCGGGTGAGCGAGCGCAGATTCGGTTCCGTAGCCCGCGAGCATGTACGGAATCGCCCCGACGAACGCCACCGCGAGCCACGCCAGCGCGACCAACAGTATCGCTTCCCGCGACCGTAACTCCGGATCGGAATCGAGTCGCTCGAGGGAGAATCCGATAGCGACGGTAATCGCAATCGTCGCCGCGAAGACGAGAATATCCTCCTGATAGACGATGGCGACGGCGAGCGGGACGACCAACCCGAGGGCGATATACTTGAGAACGGTTCCGGTAAATGAAACGCTGGCTCGCCAATCAACACGTATATGCATACTCTCACATCTGGTGTCGGCAGTACCAGAGACACGCTATCCCAAAATTCGACGGCACATAATTCTGCTGAAAGCGTATCCGACGGGCGGACTCGAATCGCCGTCGGACGGTACGGACCGATTGGCCCCGTCGCGCCGCGTCAGCGCCCCATACGAGTTGACCGGTGGTCTATACGTGTCGGTCTCCTACGAGGGAGCAACCGGTATGGTACGATTGCCGAGCGTTCGACGTCCCGCTACATTTTTCGACGTGTTTACCGTTACTGCCGTGTCGATCGCGCTCGTGGCGACCGTCCTCGCCATCTGGCACGGCTCGTTCGTTCGCGTCGAGATGGGCGCATTCATCGCACTCATATTCATCTGGGTCGTGTGGGCTATCAACCGAATCCTTAACGAATCGATCCGGGGGTCGGAGCGGACGCGACGACGCGACCCGTAACGGTGACGAGTTATCCAGTGACGGTCGGTTTCGGACGGCAAACGAACCTATTAAGGGCAAAGTCCTACTTCGCCTCACTATATCCGGGGTGCTCTCCGCGCAGACGAGACTCTCGACTCGAGAGCGTCTCGAGCGCACTCGAATCAGTATCGCGACGGATATCTGGCGATCCGGTTCCGACGGTCGTAACCACAGCATGATACACCACACACTGTCGATTTCCGACGGACTGGCGACGAGGAGGGAACGATGAGCGGGAGCGACGAAGAACTCGCCAAGGACCTCGGCCCGCTCGCCGCGCTGACGATCGGTGTCGGGACCATGATCGGTGCGGGTATTTTCGTCCTTCCCGGGCCGGCGGTAGCGGAACTCGGACCGCTGGCGGCGCTGGCGTTCGTCATCGGCGGCGCCATCGCGCTGCTGACGGCACTCTCGGCGTCCGAACTCGGGACGGCGATGCCCGTTTCCGGCGGCGCCTACTACTACGTGAATCAGGGACTCGGCCCGATGTTCGGCTCGATCGCCGGCTGGGGAAACTGGATGGGGCTCGCGTTCGCTTCGGCGTTCTACATGTACGGCTTCGGCGAGTACGTCAATCAGTTCGTGAGCATCTCGTCGCTAACGCTCGGCCCCGTCGGCCTCGAGCCCGCCCAGTTGATCGGACTGGTCGGTGGGGCGTTTTTCATCGGGGTCAACTACGTCGGCGCGAAGGAGACGGGAAAGCTCCAGAACGTCATCGTCATCATCCTCATGGGAATTCTGGCAGTCTTCACCCTATTCGGACTCTTCAACGCCGATCTGGAGACGCTCCGACCGATCGATCCCTTCGGCTGGGCGCCCCTGCTTCCGGTGACGGGGCTCGTGTTCGTCTCCTACCTCGGCTTCGTCCAGATCACGTCCGTCGCCGAAGAGATCCAGGAGCCCGGAAAGAACCTCCCGCGGGCGGTGATCGGCAGCGTCGTCATCGTCACCGTGATGTACGCGCTAATTCTCCTGGCGGTGCTCGCAGCCGTCGAAACCGACGTGGTCGCCAACAACGAGACCGCCGTCGTCGACGTCGCTCGGATGTTGATCGGTCCCGTCGGCGCCGTGGCGCTGTTGCTCGGCGGACTGCTCGCGACCGCGTCCTCGGCGAACGCGTCGATCCTTGCCTCGTCCCGGATCAACTTCGCGATGGGGCGGGACAAACTGATCTCGCCGAAGATCAACGAGATCCACCCGCGTTTTGCGACACCGTACCGGGCGATTGCGATTACTGGCGCGTTCATTCTCCTATTCATCGCGTTCGGGAACCTCGAGTTGCTGGCGAGTGCGGGTAGCGTCCTCCACCTCATCGTCTACGGACTGTTGAACCTCGCGCTGATTGTCTTCCGCGAGGCCGAGCCTGAGGGCTACGATCCCGACTTTACCGTTCCACTCTACCCTATCACGCCGATTCTGGGCGCCGTCTTCTCCTTCGCCCTGATCGCGTTCATCGAGCCGATCGTCATCCTGCTCTCGCTGGGATTCGTGATCTTCGGCGTCCTCTGGTATCTCGGCTACGCCCGTTCGGAGATCGAGTCGCCGGGAGTGCTCGCCCGGTACGTTCTCGAGCGCTCCGAAGAGCTCCCGCATGCGGCCGTCTCCGCGACGACGTCCGTGCAGCCGGAAGGCGGCGACTACCGGGTGATGGTCCCGCTCGCGAACCCGGCTCACG
This sequence comes from Natronorubrum marinum, assembly GCF_052040125.1. Classification (NCBI taxonomy): domain Archaea; kingdom Methanobacteriati; phylum Methanobacteriota; class Halobacteria; order Halobacteriales; family Natrialbaceae; genus Natronorubrum; species Natronorubrum marinum. The sequence continues at coordinate 1,768,336 of NZ_JBPPFV010000001.1, read as the reverse complement.
AAAAGCATCTGATCACGCTCGGTTCGGCCATCGCCGCCCAGAACGACGGGACGGTCGTCGCCGTCAACATCGAGCAGGTGCCCGATCAGACGTCGCTGCGCGCCGCCCGAAAACAGAAGGACCACGAAGCGGCCTCGCACCTGCTCGAGCAGGCGCGAGCCAACGCCGAGACGTACGGCGTCGACGTGGAAACGCACGTGGTGCTCTCCCACCGGGGCATCGAGGAGGTGTTCGACGCCGCGAAACGGTACGGCGTCGACAGCTGTGTGATGGGCTGGGGGCCGGATTCGCACGGCTCGCCGGGTCGCGTCGAAACCAGGTTCGACGAACTCGCGCGGTCGCTGCCGTGTGACTTTCTCGTCTTCCGCGACCGCGGCTTCGATCCGTCTCGAATCCTGCTTCCGACCGCCGGCGGTCCCGACTCGGATCTCGCGGCCGCCATCGCGCGCGCGCTGCAGGACCAGTTCGACGCGAGGGTCACGCTGTTGCACGTCGCCGACGACCGCGAACGCGGCCGGCAGTTCCTCGAAGAGTGGGCCGCAGAACGCGGGCTCGAGGACGCGACGTGTACGGTCGAGACCGGAGACGTCCAGACGCGCATCGCCGAGGCCGCGTCGGACGCATCCTTGTTGATCATCGGGGCGACGGAGAAGGGCGTCCTCTCGCGACTCGCCCGCGGGTCGCTCATCCTCGACGTCCTCGAAGATGTCGACTGCTCGGTGTTGCTCGCCGAGAAACGTCACAAACGGACGATTCACGAGCGAATCTTCGGCACCCGTCGCGACGAGACGGCGGACGAGACCGGTGTCACGCCGGAGGCGGTAACGCCGGATTCGACCGACGGCATCGAGTGAGGTAAAGTGCGGAACCAATAATCGCTTACAATCCACTTTCGGGTTCCGATACTATTCTGCCCCCACAATCCGGAAAGCGAAATATTAAGGGCCGGTAATTCATCAATCAGGACAACGGGAATGTCGAGCACGCTCCGAATTCATCCATGTCACTCGTACTGATACTCGGCAGTCACTCGAGACGGAGGCACCGACGATGAGCGGTGGCGACGAGGAACTCGCAAAGGACCTCGGCCTAGTCTCGGCGCTCGCAATCGGGATCGGGACGATGGTCGGTGCGGGCATCTTCGTCCTGCCCGGTATCGCTGCTCGAGAGGCGGGACCGATCGTCGTTCTTTCGTTTCTCATCGGCGGTTCGATCGCCATGATCAACGCGCTCTCGGTGAGCGAACTCGGGACCGCGATGCCCAAAGCGGGCGGGGCGTACTACTACATCAACCGCGCGCTCGGTCCGCTGTTCGGTTCGATCTCCGGAATGGGCGACTGGATGGGGCTCGCCTTCGCGAGCGCCTTCTACTGCATCGGGTTCGGCGGTTACCTCGCGACGCTTCTCGACGGCGTCGTGCTTTCGGTCCCGGTCGCGGGCGAGATCGCGCTCCTCCCGACGATCGTGCTCGGGCCGCTGGTACTCTCGGATATCCAGATCGGCGCGTTGATCGCCGGCGTCGCGTTCGTCGGCGTCAACTACGCGGGTGCGAAAGAGACCGGCGGGATTCAGACGGCCATCGTCACGCTCTTGCTCGGGATCCTGACGATCTTCGCGATCGTCGGCTTCTTCTCGTTCGACTGGGGAACGGTCACCGTCGACGGTGGCGTCGCGCCGCTCGGCTACGGCGAGATGCTACCCGGCGCCGCGCTCGTCTTCGTCTCCTATCTCGGCTACGCGAAGATCGCGACGATCGGCGAGGAACTCAAAAATCCCGGTCGAAATCTCCCGATCGCGATCATCGGTAGCGTCGCCATCGTCATGGTCATCTACTCGATTCTCGTCGGTCTCATGGTCGGTATCATCCCTTACGACCAGATCGACGTCGACACCCCGATGTCCGACGTCGCGGGCGTCATCTTCGAGGGCAATCTCGGCGTAATTGGTATCACTTCGATCACGCTGGCCGCCCTGCTCGCGACGGCCTCAAGTGCGAACGCGTCGATCCTCGCCTCGGCGCGGATCAACTTCGCGATGGGCCGAGACAAGATCGTCACCGACTGGCTCAACGAGATCCATCCCAAATTCGCGACGCCGTACCGGTCGATCGCCGTCACAGGCGGCATGATCCTGCTGTTTATCGTCGTCCTCGGCGGCGACCTCGAGATCCTGTCGAAGGCGGCGAGCGTGTTGCACCTCGTCGTCTACGCGCTCATCAACGCCGCGCTCATCGTTTTCCGGGAGGCCGACGTACCGGAGTACGATCCGGACTTTACCGTTCCGTTCTATCCGATCACACCGATCCTCGGCATCGTCTTCTCGCTCGGGTTGATCGGCTTCATGGACATGATCGAGATCGCACTGAGTCTGCTGTTCGTCGTCGGGGCCGTGCTCTGGTACGGCGTCTACGCCCGCCACGAGACCGACCGAGAGGGCGTCCTCAGTAACTACATCCTCTCGCGGTCCGAGGAGATGCCGGACGCGGCCGTTTCGGCCGCGACCGCGGCGAAGCCGTCCGGGAAGCGCGACTTCACCGTAGTCGTTCCGGTATCGAACCCGCGGACGGAGTCTCATCTGCTCTCGCTCGGGAGCGTCGTCGCCAAGGCGAACGACGGCGTCGTGCAGGCCGTCCACATCGTCGAAGTGCCCGACCAGACACCGCTTCGGGAGGGCTCCGAGCACATTCGGCGGATCGACGAGGAATCGCAGCGACTGATGACCCGGGTCCGTGAGAGTACGGAAACGCTCGACGTTCCCGTCGATATCCGGACGGTCGTCTCCCACCGCTCGTTCGAAGAGGTGTTCAACGTGGCCCGCCGCGAACAGGCTGACACCGTCGTCATGGGTTGGGGTCCCGGCCGACCGTGGACCGCCGGCCGGGCGGAGCGACCGATCGACGAGTTGACCCACGATCTGCCGTGTGACTTCCTCGTCTTGAACGACCGCGGTCTCGAGACCGACCGCGTGCTCGTGCCGACCGCCGGCGGTCCGGACTCCGATCTCAGCGCCGAGATGGCCCGCTACATGCGCGACCAGCTCGGCTCCGAGATCACGCTGTTGAACGTCGTCGACCAGGGCGAGAAGGACGACGGGGAAGCGTTCCTGACCGAGTGGGCGGAAGACCGCGGTCTCGACGACGCTGCGATCCGTATCGACACCACCGGCGACGTCGAGGGGGCGATCGCGACGGCGGCACGCGATCACACGATGGTCATCATCGGCGCGACCGAGCGCGGACTGCTCTCGCGGCTCATCGGCGGGTCGCTGGCCTACGGCGTCGTCAACGAGGTCGAGTGTTCCGTCCTGCTGGCCGAGCGTCCGACCAAACGGTCGCTGTGGGACCGACTGTTCGGTCGACGGAACGATTGAGACCCGCCCTCGGCGCTCGCTCGGTACGCGTTCGAACGTCTGGCAACTCAGCGGTGGAGTTTTTGACCGACGACGTTCGAGTCGACCGCTCTCCGCGAGCCGAACGCTAGTTCGCTCCGGCTTCGAAAATCTCGAACATCTGCTCCGTAAAGCCGCCCCGGGAGAGGACCGTCAGGATGTCGCCAGGTCGAATTTCGCTGTCGCCCCGCGGCGTCAGGACGGCGTCGTCGCGCTCGATGGAGACGACGAGCACGCCATCCTCGAGAACACCCTCGCGTGCGGCGCGCTCTAAGGTCATCCCGGCGATCGGTGCGTCGTCGTCGACGGTGAGTTCGACGACTTTGTTGCCGCCGGCGAGACTGATGTAGTCGGAGAACTGCTGGTGCGTTTCGGCCGGCCCGAAGGGGTGATAGGCCTGAAACTGCTCCGTCCGCACGACCTTTTCGTCCTCGATGGCGATCCCGATCGAGGTGAGTTCTCGAGCGACGTCGTTCATTGCCTCGACGTCGTCCCCGACGGCGAGCACGTGGAGGTTCTCCTGTCCGGCCACGAACTCCCGGACGTTGACGACGCCCGTGATCGTTCTGGCCTGTTGGGCGATTCGCGCTCGCTCCTCGATGGGGGCCGTCCCCACGTAGAGCGTGCGCAACATCTCGGCGGCGGCGTCGAAATCGACGTTCGCGTGGTAGCCACGGATGATCCCGGCGTCCTCGAGTTGGGTGATTCGGTTCCGGATCGTCGCCGGCGAGACGCCGACCTCGTCTGCGATCATGGGCGCAGACGTGTTTCGCGCGTCTCCCATCAACGCGTGGATAATGCGTCTGTTCACTTCGTCGAGGCGGATACTCATAGCGACCCGTACGGCGACGGGATTGAAGGATGCTCCCTTTTGTTCGCGTATCGCTGGCTCAGAATCGAGACGGTCCTCGTCGGTAGCGACGCCCCGTTCGACGGTCGACGCGATCACAGCACCGCCGAAACCTCGTCGAGCACCGTCGCGTCGACGAACAGCACGACGTGATCGCCCGCCTGCGGAACCGTCGTCCCGCGCGGGGTGATGAGTTCGCCGCCGCGTGAGATCGCCCCGATGACGACGCACTCGGGGAGATCGGCCATCGAATCCGCGATCTGACGGCCCGTCAACGCGCTCTCCGGCCCGAGTTCGACTTCGATGACCTCGGCGCGATCGTGCTCGAGCATGGCGATCTTCTCGGTCTGATCGGTGCGGGTGAAGCGGACGATCTCTTCGGCCGTCTCCTCGCGGGGGTTGATCGCGACGTCGATCCCGACTGTCTCGAAGAGGTCGCCGTACTCGGTGTTCTCGATAACAGCGACGGTTCGATCGACGCCGACCCGGCGGGCGAGCAACGAGACGAGCAGGTTCTTCTCGTCGCTGTCGAGCGCGGCGATCACGATGTCGGCCTCGTCGATGTGCTCGCGGGCGAGAAACTCCGTATCGGTTGCGTCGCTCTCCATGACGAACGTCTTGGGAAGCGCTTCGGCGATTTCGCGGGCGCGCTCGTGATCCCGTTCGACCAGTCGCGGCTCGAACCCGTGGGCCTCGAACTCGCGGGCGGTCTGAAAGCCGATCTCGCTGCCGCCGACGATGACCACGTCGTCCGCACTCGAGGTCGTGTCGGTGACGGTCGCCATCGCGAACTCCTTGACCGAGTTGGGGCTGCCGATGACGACGATCCGGTCGCCGGCACTGAAGACGGTTTCACCGCGGGCGACGATCATCTCGTCGCCTCGGAAGACGCCGGCGAACGTCATCGAATCGTACTGATCCGCCTCCTCGACGCGCTGGCCGACGAGCGGACTGTCGGAACCGATATCGAACTCGGCCATCCTGACGAGCCCGCCGGCGAACATTTCGACGTCCTGGGCCTGCGGGAAGCCGGAGATCCGGAAGATCGTCTGGGCGACCAGCAGGTCGGTACAGACCATGAAGTCGACGCCGAAGGCGCCCTCCGCCCCCTCCCACGTGTTCAACAGCGTGCGACGGCGGACGCGAGCGATGGTGAACGTATCGCTCACGCTCTTGGCCGTGCCACAGACGACGATATTCGTCTCGTCACTGTCGGTGCACGCGACGATCAGATCCGCTCGCTCGAGACCGGCTTCCCGAAGGGTCTCGAGTTCGGTCCCGTCGCCCTGCACCGAGAGCACGTCGTACGAGTAGGTGATCTCCTCTGACACCTCCGGATCGCGTTCGACCACCGCGACGTCGTGCGAGTCGGCGAGGTTCGAGGCGATCATCTGTCCGACCTGCCCCGCCCCGACGATTAGTACGTACATTGGTAGACCATCCTCCAGAGGGACATCTTCTCTGCATGTTTTGGTGGCGAGACGAAAGGCGTTACGACGGACCGCTCACGGTCCTGCTCGTCGACCGGGACCCGAGCGCCCGTGGACATCGGTCGAACCCCGAACCCGACTGCACGCGATAGCGCCGCTGCATCTCGGGTGCCGAAGAACTCATCTGCAGCCGCTACGTCGGTTCGCCCAGAGAGGCTCACGGAACCGATGATGTTACCAACTCACGCGGTGATCGGATTGGCGGTAGCGACGCCACTCCTGGTTCTTTCACCCGATCTCGCGCCAGCCGCGCTCACGGGAGTCCTCGCCGGGAGTCTCGTTCCGGACCTGGATCTGTACGCCGGCCATCGCCGGACGCTCCATTATCCGACGATCTACACGCTCCTCGCGCTCCCGCTTGCTCTCGTCGCAGTGATCGTTCCGACGACCGTTAGCGTCGGTGTGGCATCCGTCGTCGTCGGGGCGGCCATACACTGCCACGCAGACCGGTTCGGCGGCGGGCTCGAACTCCGCCCGTGGGAGGGAACCTCCGAACGCGCGGTCTACGATCACGTTCGCGGACGCTGGCGGCGACCGAAGCGGTGGGTCCGCTACGACGGCGCGCCGGAGGATCTGTTGGTGCTGGTGTCCCTCGCCGTTCCACTGCTCGTCGTCCTCGAGGGGCCGTTTCGCGCCGCCGTCGCCGTCGCGCTGGCGATCGGTGCCGTCTACGTCGGACTTCGCCGGCGATTAGCGACCCTCGCACCGACCGTGTTCGGGTACGTTCCTAAACGGCTGGAGGGATACGTCCCGGACCGATATCGAACGTAGGGCTGTGCTGTGAGCGACGGCGAACGCGATCTCGTTCGTTTACCGACGCGTGAACGGTTCAGCTCGCCGAGACGATTCCGAAGACGTCTATGGGGTTTAAGAGGTGTGGGTAACACTGACCACGCCATGCAACGTGAGGGTACTAAAACTGCAACTTCCGCGACGGACGAACCGGAGGACGTTCTCGCGCGACTGTTCCGAAGCGGACGGACGAACGCACTCCTCTCGTGGGTGCTTGTCGGCGTCCTCTGTCTGGTCTTCCTCGAGAGCGTACTCGATTTTGACAGGCTGTGGATACTGTTCGTCGCGGCAACGGCGACCATCGTTCTCGCCCCGCCGGTCGCCTACTGGGACTGGCGGATGATGCTGCCGTGGGAACTGCTCGTGGTGGCACTGCTCCCGATTCTCATTCGCGGACTGGTCGGCGGTGAACTCGGGACGTTCGGATACTATCTCTCGGTCGCTGGGCTGGCATTGCTTCTCATCGTCGAATTCCACATGTTTGCCGTCAGCGACCTTCGACTGACCCACTGGGCGGCGGTCGTACTGGTCGTCATGACGACGATGGCGTCCGGCGCGGCGTGGGCGATCGTTCGGTGGAACATGGATCGGCAGTTGGGCACCTCGTTCCTGACCGAACCGGGGATATCACAGGACACCGCAAACGCGACACTGATGGGTGAGTTCGTCTGGGTTACCCTCGCCGGACTGGTCGCCGGAATCCTCTTCGATGCGTACTTCAAACGCCGTGGCCGGTACCTTCGCCGCCGACTTCGGCAGGTGGTGCGGCGATGACGCTCCTTCCGCGCCCCTCCCTGCGAACCCAGCGCCGACTCACTCGCGGAATGCAGGTGGTGCTGATCGGAATCGTCGGCTACGGCTTCCTCTTCTGGCAGCCGAAGGCGATCATGAACGGAGGTATCGCGTTACTCATCACGTTCGCCCCGGCGCTACTGGAGAAAAACTACGATCTCCCGCTGGATCCGTGGCTGGGGCTCTGGATCACGCTCGCCGTCTTCTTGCACACGATGGGCTCGGCCGGCCTCTACGCCAGAATCGGCTGGTGGGACCACATCACCCACGCGATGTCGGCGTCGCTCGTCGCCGGCATCGGCTACACGACCGTCCGCGCCGTTGACCTCCACAGCGACGAGATTCACATCCCTCACCGATTCGCGTTCGTCTTCATCTTGATCGTCGTGATGTCCTTCGGCGTCATCTGGGAGCTGTTCGAGTTCGGGCTGGATATCGCCGCAGACGCCACGGGAATCACGATGCCGCTAGCGCAACACGGTCTCGACGATACCGTCCGCGATATGATGTTCAATACGCTCGGGGCGATCCTCGTCGCGACTTTCGGACAGGTCCACCTCTCCGGCGTCGCCGAAACCGTCAGAGAGAGCCTCTTCGGGATCGAGTAGGACGACGATCCGCTCGCGGTCGTGTGGCTCAGTTTCGCTCGCAGGGGGCTCGGAGAACGAAACCACAATTCTATACTGATCGACTGACTGGTCCCTGCTATGCCTCCGATACCGTTTGCGGAAATTCTCGTGGGGATCTATCTCGGTCTCCTCGCCGCAATTTTCCCGTCGTTGATCGCCTTTTCCGTCGGCTTCGGCTTCAAGTACTTCACCAACGTCACCGTTCCCGGGCTCGGTGTCGTCGTGCTCGGCGGCGCCCTCGCAGGGGTTTCCGGCGGGTTGATGGGGCTGATGGATCCCGAGTTGGCCGAAAGCTGGTCCGGCATTATCGCCGTGTTAGTGATCCTGATGGCCTGTCTGTGGGCCCACAGCCAGGGCGACAAACTCGGCACCGCGACCCCCCGAAAACTCACGCTCAAGACGCTCCGCGAACACAAGCTCTCGACCGATCTGGCCGACCGCGTCGATTCGTACGGGCAGATTCGGCTCCGTCCGATCGGCACCGTCCACGATATCGAGGGCTACCCGCCGCTTTCCGACGACCTCCGCGCCCAACTCGAGAGCGGCTCGTGGAAATTTCCGGCGAACCTCTCGCTCGCGGAACTCGAGGACCGACTCGAGGAACGGTTGCTGACCGACCACGAACTGGCGGAGGTGAGCGTGACCGTCGATCGAAAGGGGCGCGTCGAGCTCGCCGCGGCCTCGAGCGGAGCGGGGCTGTCCCGTCGCGTGCCGGCCGGAAAACGCGCCGTCTCGATTTCGACTCTCCTGCCGACCGGGTTGGCGCGGGGCGATAGCGTGACGGTTCGGCTCCCCGATGGCGACGTCACCGGCCCGGTCGTGAGCGCTCGCACGACTGGGGCCGAGACGCCGGCGACAGCCGAGAGTCCGAGCGCGGACGAAACAGAGACGGACGATGAGTCGGACGCGTCCCCTCCGGCGCAGACGGTGGCGACGACGACCGGCGGGGACGGACAGGTCACGGTCGCGCTGTCCCCCGAAAAGGCGCGACGCGTCATTCGGAGCGAGACCGCTCCGATCGTCGTCCACTCCCGCGGGAAACAGCGGGAGTACGAAGCGATCGGGGTCCTCAAACAGAACGGGAACCGGTTCCGGAAGGTCACGGTCGGAACCGGCAGTTCGCTCGCGGGGACGACGCTCGGAAGCGCGAGAGTCCGGGATTCACACGACGTCGCGATCCTGGCCGTTCGGCGCCTGTCCGAACGCATTATCGCCCCTCGTGGAACGATGGAACTACAGGCCGGCGACGCGTTGATCGTCGTCGGGAAACGCGATCCCCTGCGCGCGTTCGAGGAGGTGGCGAAATGAGCCTCCTCGCGTCGGTGTTCGGGCATCCAGTGGTAGAAGGAGTACTTCGTATCGTCGGGTTGGCCCTGCTGGCCGGGATCGTAACGACGATCGCTGCGTTCGTCTACCGCGTCAGGGCGCGGACCCAGTTCCCCGAGGGAGCGACGCTCATTCTCGGGCTGGGCGCCGTCGCGCTCTATCTCAACACGCGGCTGGTGTTCGTCCAGTTCATCGGAGACGCCGGCGATCCGCTGACCGTCACCGAGGCGGTGGTCAACATCTCGGTATTCGTCGCGGCCGGCGTCGCCTCCTACGGCGGGCGTCGGATCGGCGATCAGGCCGGCACGTCCGAACGGATCGACTGGGGCTGGCTGCAGCCGGATTTCAGTCCGATCGTTCGGGCTGCCGGCCGGTTCATCACCGTCACCCTTCCCGACGAAATCGAGGACATCGAGGGCTACGAGCCCGTCGACGACGACACGAAATCCGCGCTCGCCGGGCAAACGCTGGATTTTCCGCGGGGACTGACCGTCACCGACCTGCGGTCACAGCTCGTCGCCCGCCTGAAAGAGGAACACGACATCGGCTACGTCGACGTCGAGCTCGCCGACGACGGGACCGTCGAGTATCTCGGCGTCGGACAGCGAGCTGCCGGTATCGGGCCGACCCTGCCGCCGAACTCCGCGGCGGTCGCTGTCCGGGCGGACCCGCCGTTCAGTGCGTCTGCCGGCGATACCGTCCAGTTGTGGCGCGTCAACGCCGACGGCGAAACCCGACTCGGGGCGGCCGAACTCCGCGCCAGCGTCGGCCCGGTCGCGACGCTCATCACGGACGACTCGATCGCCAAGACGGTCGATCCAACGGAGCCGTACCGACTGCTGACGCTCGCTGCGGAGTCACACCCCGACCGGGAGTTCGCCGGGATGCTCCGCCGTGCCGATGAGACGATGAGCCTCGTCGATATCACCGACGCGAGTCCGCTTGTGAGTACTCCGCTCGGCGCCCTCGACGTCACGATCATCGCCGTCCGGTCCCCTGGCGGCGAGGTGGAGACGATCCCGAAGCGTGACCGGTCGATCGACGCTGGTGACCAACTGTTTGCAATCGGACGGCCCGAGTCGCTTCGAAAACTCGAGGCCGTGGCGGGAGTACGGGTAGCAACCGGCGACGACGCCCTTCGAGAAGCCGCTGGCGAGGCGGTGAGCTGGGTGCCCGGAGACGGGCAGACTCGAGACGCAACGGCGACGCGACGGGAGCGCGAGGAGTGGGTCGAGTACGACGACTCCGAGTAGGATCGAGTCTCGTCGGATCGGATCCCGATCGCGGCCGCAGCGTATCACGCCGTCGTACCGGTCGTGAAGCCAGATTTTTATATTCGGCAGCCAACCGATGGCTGTGAATCGCCGTCTCGGCTACGTCTCCCTATTGGTCGCTATCGGACTGGGTATGACCGCTGGTGTCGTCAGACGGTTCGACGTCGCAGTGGCTCCGGGCGAGGTCGGTGGTGTTCCCGTTACGAGCCTGTTCGCCCAGGCCCTGCTAGTCGCGGCCGTCGGTTTCGCGGCGTTCGGCGGCTACGTACTGGTCGTCGGCTATCTCCTCACGCAGACGGCCGACAAACGGCGCCGACACGACCTCAACAACATCATCCGATTGGCGTTCATCATGCTCGGAATCGTCGGTGTCCTCGGCGTGCTCACCCAACAGTACGTCGGCGTCTTCTTCTCGCTCGGCATCGTCGGCTTCGCCGTTACGTTCGCCCTCCAACAGCCGCTCTTCTCGCTGATCGGCTGGCTCTACATCATGATCAAGCGGCCCTACGGGGTCGGCGACCGCGTCGCAATCGAGGGCTCGAAAGGCGACGTCGTCGAAGTCGACTTTCTCGTGACGACGCTGTGGGAGATCAACGGGGAACTCGTCAGCTCACACCAGCCCTCGGGGCGCGTGATCACCCTCCCCAACAGCGTCGTCCTCTCCTCGCACGTCCACAACTATTCCTACCAGGAGTTCCCCCACGTCTGGAACGAGCTTTCGGTTCAGGTGGCCTACGAAACCGATCTCGAGTTCGCTCGCGGCCTGATGATCGAGGAGGCGACCGACTATCTGGGCGACGACATGCAGCGAGCGATCGAACTGTATCGGAAGCGACTCGCGAAGACGCCGGTCGAACTCGAGGTCCGCGACGGGCCGTCGGTCAACGTCGCCCAGGGCGAATCGTGGGTCGACCTTCGACTCCGATACCTTGTTCACCCCCGAGAGGGCCAGCGCGTCCGTAACGACCTCTACGAACGGATCCTCGAGCGGATGAACGAGCATCCGGATCGAGTCGGATTCCCCGTTAGTCGGAGTCGATAGCGCTCGAGGGCGACGCCGGACGCTCAGCCCGTGAGCGGGCGACGCCCACCGAAATCACAGCGACGTCTCGGCCCCGCAGATCGCACTGGTCACGTCGTCCATCGCGGCCTCGGCGCGATCGACAGCGCCCGTGAGGCTCAGAAAGCCGTGTGCGAGCGACGGATAGTGACAGTGTCGGAGTTCGACGCCGGCAGATCGCAGTCGGTCGGCGTACGCCACCCCCTCCGACCGGAGCACGTCGTGGCCGGCCGTCGCGATCACGGCGGGTGGAGCGTCCGCGAGCGACTCGGCTCGTAACGGGGCTGCGAGCGGGTCGTCGGCGTCGGTCGGATCGGCGAGATACTGGTCCCAGAACCACGCCATATCCGCGCGGGAGAGCAGCGGCGCGTCGGCGTGCTCGCGATACGATGGCGTCTCGAAGTCGCGGTCGAGAATCGGATAGCAGAGCACCTGCACGGCCGGGGAAACGTCTCGGTCGCGGGCCCGGAGCGCGACCGCGGCGGCGAGACCGCCCCCGGCGCTGGTCCCCGCGATTCCGATGCGATCGGGGTCGATACCGAGGGTGTCGGCCTCGTCGTGCGCCCACTCGAGGGCGGCCCACGCGTCCTCGACGGCCGCCGGGAACGGGTGTTCGGGGGCCAGTCGATAGTCGACCGAGATTACCACCGCGCCGACGCGCGTCGCGAACGCCCGACAGAGGTCGTCGGCGGAGTCGAGCGTTCCGAGAACCCAGCCGCCGCCGTGACAGAAGACCAGCGCCGGGAGGGGGCTGCCAGCCACCTCGGATGGCGTTTCGGGCCGGTAGAGCCGCACCGGCACGTCACCGGCGGGGCCGTCGATGCGCCGATCGGAAACCTCGTGTACGGTCGGCCCGTCGCCCGCCGAAAACGCCTCGTCTTCGACGCGCCGCGCTTCGGCGACGGTCATGCTGTGCCACGGCGGGAGGTCGGCTACTCGGCCCTTACGAAGTACGTCGGCGAATTCCGGGTCCAATTTGTCGGTTACCACGTCGTCCATACGCCGTCGAGTACCGAATCCAAGTTAGCAGTACCGGCGCTCGAGCCGTCACGGTCGATGGAAAACAAGTTCCACGTCCCCGAAAGACGATGGTTCCAGGTCCATACTCGCGGGCAGCGCGCCGAAACACTTCAGTGAGACCGACCCAACCGTCACGCATGGATTCCGGCTTCGATCAGGACCGCACCCACGGCGACGGTGTCGCGTACGCCCGCGAGCGGGACGACGACGACCCGCTCTCGAGCTTTCGGGATCGGTTCGACGTTCCCGGCAAGCTCTACTTAGACGGGAACTCGCTCGGCCCGATCTCGGACGCGGCCGAGCGATCGCTCGATCGAGCGGTCGAGGAGTGGCGAACCATGGGCATCAGCGGCTGGACGGACGCCGAACGACCCTGGTTCTGGTACGGCGAGTCGCTAGGCGACGATCTCGCGCCGCTGGTCGGTGCCGACGAGGACGAGGTGGTCGTCGCGAACTCGACGACGGTCAACATCCACACGCTCGTCGGCACGTTTCTAGACGCTCGAGGCGACCGGCCGCCGGGAATTCTGGTCGACGAACTCGACTTCCCGACCGACCACTACGCGTTGCGCGCGCAGTTGCGCCAGCGCGGCTACGACCCGGACGAGCACCTCCACGTCGTCGAGAGTCGGGACGGCCGAACGATCGCGGAGGCGGATATCGTCGCGGCGCTGGAGGAACGCGAGGTGGGCATCGCGTTCCTGCCGTCGGTGCTCTACCGGAGCGGCCAGCGACTCGATGTCGAGCGCATCACCGCCGCGGCCCACGAGCGGAACGTCCTCGCCGGGTTCGACCTCGCCCACTCGGTCGGCGTCGTCCCCCACGAGCTTTCGGCACACGGCGTCGACTTCGCGGTCTGGTGCAGTTACAAGTACCTCAACGCCGGCCCGGGCGCGATCGCGGGGCTGTACGTCAACGAGCGCCACCTCGGTACAACCCCGGCCCTGGCGGGCTGGTGGGGCCACGAGAAGGAAACGCAGTTCGAGATGCGCGAGCGGTTCACGCCGGCCGATTCGGCCGGCGCGTGGCAGATCGGGACGATTCCGGTGCTCAGCGCCGCGCCCCTCGCCGGAGCGCTCGAACTCGTCGACGAGGCCGGTATCGACGCGATTCGCGCCAAGTCGCTCGCGTTGACCTCCTACCTCGTCCACCTCGTCGACGACAAACTCGCGGAGCTGGACTGTTCGGTCGGGACACCCCGGGAACCGGAAGAACGGGGTGGCCACGTGGCGATCGAACACCCCGACGCGGAACGGGTCAGCCAGGCTCTCCGCGACCGCGGGATCGTCGTCGACTTCCGCCAGCCGAACGTCATCCGGGTTAGTCCGGCGCCGCTGTACACCCGTTTCGTCGACGTCTGGGAGTTTTCGGAGCGGCTCCAAGCGGTTCTCGAGGACGATGCGTACGAGACCGTCGACACCGACGGAACCGTGTCCTGACGAATCGTCGTCCGTTCGGTCAGTCGGAGCCGATGAGCCGCGAGTTCGTCACGTGGGTCGAGAGTGGGAGAGTAGCCACTGGAAGTCAGTGTAACGCTCTGGGATCGTCATCACCGCCGTACCGCGTGTTGGCCGATGGGCCTTTATGCAGCGTCGCTCGCATGAGGGTATGGCCGACATGACTGTGGACGAGGCGATGGAACGGTACGGCCCGACGGAGCCAACTGCTGACGATTTTCTCGTACTCGACGACCCCCACTACGCGTCCGAAAACGTCGCTCTCGTGACTGGTGCTGGATCGGGCATTGGTCGGGCGACAGCACTTGCGTTCGCCGCGAACGGACTCACCGTCGCCGGCACGGACCTGAACGAAGCGGACCTGGAGGCCGTCCGGTCGACGGCCGAAACACTGTCGCTACCGGGTGAGATCGTCCCGATCGTTGGTGACCTGACAGTCGACGAGGACCTCGACCGGATCGTCGACGAGGCTGCCGATCACGGTTCGATTCGGTATCTCGCGAACATCGCCGGCCTCCAACACGTCGCTCCGATCGAATCGTTCCCCCTCGAAAAGTACGACACGATGCAGGCGGTGATGCAGCGAGCGCCGTTCGTCCTTTCGAAGGCGTGTCTGCCACACTTCCGGGACAACGAGGACGGCGGCGGTGTCGTCGCGAACATGTGTTCGGTCCACGGCCACATCGTCACCCGCGACAAAGTCGCCTACAACACGACGAAGTTCGGCCTCCGGGGACTGACGCAGTCGATCGCCGCCGAGGGCGACGGACGCGTCCGATCGTTCTCCGTCAGTACGGCCTACGTCAAGACCGCGCTCGTCGCCAAACAGCTCCCGGCGACTGCGGACCGCCGCGGGATGACCGTCGACGAAGTCGTCGAGACGGTGATGCTCGAGCGAACCCGTGTCAAAGAGATGATGGAGCCATACGAGGTCGCCAACCTCTTCGTGACTGGCTGTTCGACCCACAGTACACACCTCAACGGTGGCGACATGACTCACGAAGGCGGAATGTCGCTAACGTATTAGGGCGTCGTCCCTCTCGAGCGGACTACGACTGGGCCGTCCGCCGTGGCACGGGTTTTTGACAGCTATCCGTTAGTACGTGGATCAGACGACATCTTGATGTGTGGCCCGTCTGAGTGGGAGACATGCTCACGTTCTTGCGTCGACTCGGAGAACGCTGTTCCGATCTCTCCGAGGAATACATTCCCGACCCCTACGTTATCGCCATCGTTCTGACGTTCGTCGCGGTCGCCGCTGCGCTCGGGACCGGTGCCGGACCACAGGAGACGATGAACGCCTGGACGACCGGCGTCTGGAGTCTGCTACCATTTATGGCCGCCATCTCGATCCTGTTGATGACCGGGGACGCTATCGCGAAGTCGCCGACGTTCACGCTCGGCCTCGAGCGACTCGCGCGGTTGCCCAACTCTCGGTTCAGCGCCGTCTGGTTCACCTCCTTCGTCGCGATGGCTGCGGCCATCGTCTCGTGGGCTATCGGACTGATCGTCGGGGCGATCATGGCCAAACGCGTCGCCTACGAGTGCCGGGAGAAGGGAATTGACGTCCACTACCCGTTGCTGGCTGCGGCGGGGTATACGAGTCTCATGGTCTTTCACGGCGGACTCTCCTCGTCGGTCGGGTTGATGATGGCCGATCCGTCGCTCGTCCCGTCGAACTTCCCGGACTACGCCCGCGAAGGGGTCCCGCTCTCGCTGACCGTCGGAAGCACCGCGAACATCGTGACGACCGGCACACTGTTGCTCGTGATCCCCGTGGTGATGGGGCTGCTCCATCCGAAAGACGGTATTCGAGAGCTCCCTCGAGCGACGTACGAGGAGATCGATGAGGTCGTGTCCGAAGCGTTCGGGCCCGACGGGGGCCCCGTCGCCACCGACGGCGGCCGCGAACGGTTCGCGGATCGGCTCAACGATTCGCGACTCATCGGCCTCTCGATCGCCATCTTTCCGGCGTACTTCGTCCTCAACGCGTGGGTCCTCCAGCCCGGCGGAATTTCGAACCTGACGCTCAACAGCATCAACGCGTTCTTCCTGATGCTCGCAATTTTGCTGTGGGTTCGCCCGACCGCGATCGTCGCCCAGATGAAAGACAGCGTCTCCAACATTTCCGGCATCATCTTCCAGTTCCCGTTCTACGCCGGGATTGCCGGCCTGTTGACCGGAACGGGGCTGGCAACGGTCATCGTCGAATCCGTCGGTGGGTTCGCGACGCCGATGACGTGGCCCGTGATCGGCGTGATCGTCGCCGGGTTCGTCAACGTCTTCATTCCCTCGGGCGGCGGCCAGTGGGTCGCGATGGGGCCGATCATGATGGAGATCACCGTCGGCCTCGGGATGGCCCCCGAGGACGCCATCATCATCGAGATGCTCGGCGACCAGCTAACCAACATGATCCAGCCGTTCTGGGCGATTCCGCTGCTGGCCATCGCGAACCTCCGCGCTCGAGACATCATCGGGTATACCACCGTGGCGATGCTCATCGGCTTCGTCATCGTCGGCGGCTGGTTGACGCTGTTCCTCGCGATCCTGTAGCCGCTCGGAACGGTGCTCGCGAACGTTTTTCCGTGACTCGAGCGAACAGTCACCCATGTCACGCTGGGTGTTCGTCGGCGCCGCGGTCGTCGGACTCCTCCTGCTGGCCGCACTCGCCGGTTCGCCCGCCCTTCACAGCGCTGGTGACTCGGAGTGTCCCGGCCTCGAAGACGCGACGAACGGTACGGAGCCAGCCTCGAGTCCGTCCGAGTCCGATATGGGCGGCGATAACGGCGGCGCCTACGCCGACTGTCCGATCGACGACGGGGCGGAGATGGGGTCGCAGGGGGTGTAGCGTCGGGATCTTCTCGAGCACTGCTCCTGGCTCAGTATAGTACCAACCGACACTCTTCACACACTGACTTTCACAGTGGCTACGATACAGCCGTCACCTCGTCCGTCAGATCGTCTCGAGGAACTTCCGGGCCTGTGTCTCGCCGTCGCGGACCAGCCGCTGGATGAACTCGGGATCGCGATCGAGTTTGGTTCGCCAGTCGAGGGTACTGCTGCGTGGAAATCGGATGCGCTTGATGTCCGTGTGGGTGTAGCGATCCGGGAGGTGTCCCTGCTCGATCCAGTCGTTGACCTGCTCGACGAACCGAACCTCTGCGTTCAGCGAGAGGTTCCCCGAGAGTTCGTTCCGTCGATTGTTGATTCCCTCCATCGTCCGCGGGGGGTCGGGCCGTTCCTGTGGGTTAATTTTGATCAGCCAGATTTCGTCGGGATCGACGATATCAGCCGCGTCCATGAAATCGCTTATCGGCGGATTTTTGGAGAACAGTCCATCCCAGTAGTGGTTCCCGTCGATCTCGACAGCTTCGAACAGGTGGGGTTCGGCCGCCGATGCCAGAATCGCACTGGAAGAGATGTCGGTCTCACGAAAGACTTCGAATGTGCCAGCACAGACGTCGATTGCACTGATAAACAGGCCGGGCTCGGTGCCGTCGAGCAGGGCTGGTACTGAGTTGAAGTCGATCGTCGACTCGAGGAGGTCGCGAAACTCGTTTTCGCCCCACTTCGATCCCGGCGAGTAGGACGGACTGATCTCGGGCATCGGGATCCCGGCCCGTTGAAGTCGGATGTTCCATCGAAGGAGGTTGTTCGCAGCTCGGTGGAGCGGCGAGGTCGCGGATAACTCGGTCCAGAACTCCGAGAGCAGTTCGCCGGGATCTTCGTCGGGATGGACGTGGCCGTACCACGCTAGCGACGCGCAGGCCGCCCCGCCCGACGTTCCGCTGAACCCGACGATGGTGTACTCTTCGGGGATGCTCCCGAGTAGTTCCCGAAGGACGCCCGCCGTGAACGCCGTGTGGCTGCCACCGCCCTGACAAGCAATTGCAACGTTCGTTTCGTTAGTTGACATGCACCCCTCTCACGCTGGAACCTCCTTAATACGCCCGACCGACTGTCGTCTCGTCCCTGTAAGCGCTCTACGTTAGTGCGGGCGAGGACCGGTGATGGCCCACGTGTGCTCGAGATCGGACGTCCAGAAGTATCTGTCAAACAGGAACTCCGATGATTCGCTACTTAGCTACAGTAGCCACTGGAAGTCAGTGGACACCCAATCACACGACGGGAGCGCGGTTCGGAACCCGCAGGGTTAGAACCGCGGACTGTGCGATCGGTGGGTGAACGGTTCCAATTGTTATGATAGTACTCGAGAAGTGTTCGATGAGGGAAAAATAGCACAGCGTCAGCCGTCTCTCACTGACACCGACCGACTACAGCTGGTCCACCCCGCCGCTGGAGTCGTCGTATTCCTGTCTGCGTTCCTCGAGTGCCGCCTCGAACTGTGCCTGCGTAAGCACGATGTCCTCGACAGCCGTCGGCGTCTCCCCGGACTGAGACTGGACGTGCTCACGAACGGCCGTCGTCGCCGCCTCACGACACAGCGCTGCCAGATCGGCACCCACGAAGCCGTCCGTTTCAGCTGCGAGGTGATCGATATCGACGTCGTCGGCCAACGGCCGGTCCCGGGTGTGGATATTCAGAATTTCGCGTCTGGTCTCCTCGTCCGGCTCGCCGACCTCGATCTTGCGCTCGATACGGCCCGCACGCGTCAGGGCGTCGTCGATGAGGTCGGGACGGTTCGTGGCCGCGATCACGATCACGTCCTCGAGTTCCTCTAACCCGTCGAGTTCGGTCAACAGCTGTGAGACGACGCGTTCGCCGACGTTCGAATCGCTGCCGCCGCTCCCGCGTTTCGTCGCGATGGAGTCGATCTCGTCGAAGAAGATCACGGTCGGTGCGTTCGACCGAGCCTTCTCGAAGATCTCGCGGACGCCCTTCTCGGACTCGCCGACGTACTTGTCGAACAGTTCGGGCCCCTTGATCGAGATGAAGTTCGAGTTGGCTTCGTTCGCGACGGCTTTCGCGAGCAGCGTCTTCCCGGTCCCGGGCGGCCCGTGGAGCATGATCCCTTTCGGCGACTGGAGATCCACCTGTTTGTACGCGTCAGGATACTCCAGTGGCCACTGGATGGCTTCCTGCAGCCGAGCTTTGGTCTCTTTGAGACCGCCGACGTCGTCCCAGGTGACGTCGGGCGTCTCGATGAAGACCTCGCGGAGTGCGCTGGGTGAGATTTCCCGGAGCGCCGTCCGCATGTCTTTCTCGGTTACCTCGAGCGTTTCGAGCGTCTCGGCGTCGATCTCATCGCCGTCGAGGTCGAGGTCGGGACGGACGCGTCGGAGCGCGTTCATCGCTGCTTCGCGAACGAGACTCTCGAGATCCGCGCCGACGAAGCCGTGCGTGTTCTCGGCGTACTGTTCGAGATCGACCGACTCGGCGATCGGCATCTCGCGGGTATGGATCTGGAGGATCTCCGTTCGCCCCTTCGTATCCGGTGCGCCGATCTCGATCTCGCGGTCGAAGCGACCGCCGCGGCGGAGGGCGGAGTCGATCGAGTCGACTCGGTTCGTCGTCCCGATGACCGTTACCTGCCCACGGTCCTCGAGGCCGTCCATCAGCGACAGTAACTGTGCGACGACGCGGCGTTCGACGTCCCCTTGTGTGTCGTCTCGCTTCGGGGCGATGGAGTCGATTTCGTCGATGAAGATGATCGCCGGCTCGTTCTCACCGGCCTCCTCGAAGACCTCTCGCAGTCGCTCCTCGCTTTCGCCGTGATACTTCGACATGATCTCCGGGCCGGAGATCGTCGAAAAGTTGGCGTCGATTTCGTTGGCGACCGCCTTTGCGATTAGTGTCTTTCCGGTTCCGGGCGGTCCGTGAAGCAAGACGCCTTGCGGTGGTTCGATGCCGAGTGCTTGGAAGAGTTCGGGATGGGTCATCGGCAGCTCGATCATCTCGCGAACCTGATCCAGTTCGTCGTCGAGGCCACCGACATCCTCGTAGGCGATTCCTGGGCCTTCTGAACTGCCAGTCGCTTCGTCTCCGCGTTCGATGTCGACTTCCTCGACGGACTGCTCGACCACGTCGATGCTCGTCGACTGCGTCACGACAACGGTACCGTCCGGCTCGGTATCGACGATCCGGATCGGGATCCGGCGACTGGATCGACCCATCAGCGAGCCGAAGCCGAGCGCGAGCGGGACGGTTTGTCCCGCCTGAACCGCGCGGTTAGCAAGCTTCTCACGCAGATACGATGCGAGATTACCACTGATCTGAAGCCCGTCTGGCAGTGCGATCGATAGCTCGTCTGCCGGCTCTACGTCGGCCTGTTCGACCTGGACGAACTGATCGATTCGTGTTCCGATGGTTTTGCGTGTCTGGCCATCGATGCCGACGACACCGCGGAGTCGGTCGCCTGACCGTCCCGACCGAACACGGACGACCGCAGTTCCAGCCTCGCTTTGGATGGCAACGAAGTCACCATCGGAAACGCCGAGTTCTTTCATCGCCTCACGGTCAATCGCGGCGATACCTTTCCCTGCACTCTTTCGATCGAGCGGTTTTACAATTAGTTTCATAAGATGTTCTCTCCTTGTCCAAACTGTGCCCGAAGCGGAACTCCTGTCATCTCAGATTGCCGAGACAAATACAGCGCTGGACGTGGCATCTCTAGGGAGGCACGACTGAAATAGGTGTGTGCTTAAAATAACAGTCAGAAACAACTTCTAGTCGGCATTTCGCCGTCGTACTTTGTCCACGTCTGTAGAGCCATCCGGATCGACGGTGAACGTTCGCAATTTCCTGGCGTCTGTCGTCAAACTCGCCTCGAAGGTGGCGTGCTATCACCTCGAGTTGCAGCGATCGACCGCTCATCGTTTCGGGAACGCATTTACAACCGCGGGGTCTATCGAGCAATAATGACTGACGAAGCCGACACCGCAAACGCGGGCTGGTTTTCGGATCTGGCGCCGGGGGATCTCGAGGGCGCCAGTAGCGCGATTATCGGAGGGGCTGCCGACCACTCCGAGGACTGGCCACAACTCGCCGTCGAAACCGGGTACGTCGATTCAGCAGGGGCGTATTACGATCAGCTCCACGAGGCGACGATGCACGCGACACGCCGGGAAGTCGCCAAGCGCGAACAGGCCGACGACCGCCAGCTCGTCCACGCCGTCCGCGCGATGGACGACTGCACCCGGACGGCGAACGAACTCGCCGAACGGCTCGCCGAGTGGGCCGGCACCGTCGATCCGGACGCCGGGACGGGCGTCGATTACGCCCGCGAACTCGCGACTCGAGAGCACGACCCGGAACCCGGGCAGGAACCACTTGTCTCGCTCGCCGAGCGCGTCGCGGCGCTTGCCGATGAGGCGGACGAACTGCGAGAGTACGTCGAACGGCAGACGCCCACCGTCGCGCCGAACCTCTCGGCGCTCGCCGGCCCCGTCCTCGGGGCGCGGCTGATCTCGTTGGCCGGCGGGCTCGAGACCCTCGCGAAGAAACCCAGCGGAACCGTACAGATCCTCGGCGCCGAAGACGCCCTGTTCGCACACCTGCGCGGCCACGCGCCGTCGCCCAAACACGGCATCATCTACACGCACGACGCAGTTCGAGGAACCCACCCCGACGAGCGCGGCTCGGCGGCGCGTGCGGTCGCCGGCAAACTCGCCATCGCCGCCCGTGTCGACCACTACTCCGGCGACGTGAAACCGGAGCTCGAGGCCGAACTCGCAGAGCGGATCGAGACGATTCAGGCCCGGAGCGCCGACGGGAGCGGTGCCGGTACCGACGACAGCGAGGACGCGGGTGAGTCCGATGAGTGACCTTCCCGACGGCGTCGAACGCCGCCAGTTCGACGGCACCGAACGGCTCGCGACCCGTGGCGACCCCGTCTACGGCGAACCAACTGATGGAGAGTGGCGCGCCTGGAACCCGACCCGCTCGAAGCTCGGCGCGATGCTCGCCCTCGAGATGGACACCGGCCTCGAAGGCGGCGAGACGGTGCTCTACCTCGGCGCGGCCAGCGGGACGACCGCGAGCCACGTCGCGGACTTCGCCGGGCCGACCTACGCCGTCGAGTTCGCGGCGCGGCCGACACGGGATCTGCTCGAGGCCGCCGAGTCGCGACCGCGGCTGTTTCCGTTGCTCAAAGACGCCCGGAAGCCCGAAACCTACGCTCATGTCGTCGAATCGGACGTCGACGTGATCGTACAGGACGTGGCGACCCGGGGGCAAGCGAGAGTGGCGCTCGAGAACGCACAGTTTCTCGCCGATGACGGCCGACTGCTGCTGGCCGTCAAGGCCCGGAGCGAGGACGTGACTCGCGACCCCGGCGACGTCTTCGAGGACGTTCGGGCGGAACTCGAGTCGGGGTACGAGGTGCTCGAGACGCGACGGCTCGAGGAGTACCACGCGGATCATCTCGGAATCGTCGCACAACCGAGATAGAACGGCCGAAAACGGGTCTCCGGAACCCACCACTTCTCGTCGCTAACAAATATAAGGGCGTTTGTGGGATATTATCATGACATGTCGGAGCATCCCACGATCGGAGACACGCTCGAGCAGACCGTCGACCGCTATCCCGACCGCGACGCGATCATCTATCCGCGAAAGGACCAACGGTGGAGATACGCCGAGTTCGACGAACGGGTGAATCGGCTGGCGAACGCGCTTCTCGACGCGGGGATCGAGACGGGCGACCGCGTCGCGACGGTGCTGTACAACGGCTCGGAGATGGCACTCACCGTCTACGCCTGCGCGAAGATCGGGGCCGTCTTCACCCCGCTGAACTTCCGGCTTCCGGCGGGCGAGATCGAGTACATCGTCAACGACGCGTCGGCCGAACTGCTGCTGTTCGAATCGGCGACCAGGGAGTCGGTAGAGGGCGCTCGGCCGGCGCTCGAGACCGTCGAAGACTACGTCTACATCGACGACGACGTGCCGGAGTACGCGACGGACTTCTACGAGCTACTCGAGTCGAGTTCCGCCGACCGTCCCACCGTTCGCGTCGCGGAGGACGACGTCTACGCCTTCATCTACACCTCGGGGACGACGGGCCGTCCGAAGGGCGTGGTCCACGAGCACCGAAGCATGGTCGAGCACAACCTCATCTGTATCGCCGAGGGCCGGATGACTCGCGACGACGTCGGCCTGTCGGTGATGCCGCTGTACCACTGCGCCGAACTCCACTGCAACCTGTTCCCGCGGATCCACCGCGGCGCGGCGAGCGTCATCCACCACGAGTTCGAACCCCAGGCCGCCCTCGAGGCGGTCGAGGAACACGACGTGAGCCTCCTGTTCTGTGCGCCGACGGCCTGGAACGCGCTGTCGCTGACCGCGGCCGAACTGGGCGTCGACGTTTCGTCGCTGCGACTCGGACTGTACGGCGCGGCACCGATGCCGGAGCAGGTGCTCGAGAACTGTCGGGAACACCTCTGTGAGGACTACCTCCAGGCGTACGGGATGACCGAAATCGGTCCCGCCGGCGTTTTCCAGCCGCCGGAGGACCAGCTCTCGAAGCAGGGCTCCGCCGGCGTCGCGGCGTTGAACCACGAACTGCGCGTGATCGAACCCGACGGGGACCCCGACCAGACGGTCGCTAACGGTGAGATCGGCGAGATCCTGATTGCCAGCCCGTGTACGATGCGCGAGTACTGGAACCGTCCCGAGGCGACCGAGCGATCGTTGCGCGAACGCGACGGGACGACGTGGTACTACACCGGCGATCTGGGCCGGTTCGACGACGACGGCTACCTCTACGTCGTCGACCGGAAAGACGACATGATCGTCTCCGGCGGCGAGAACATCTATCCGGCGGAGGTCGAGGACGTCCTGTTCTCCCACGACGCGGTCGAGGAGGCGGCCGTCCTCGGCGAACCCGACGACGAGTGGGGCGAACTGGTCGTCGCATACGTCGTCGCCGACGGCGTCTCCGCCGAGGAGTTAGACGCGTTCGTCCTCGAGAGCGACCTCCTCGCGGACTTCAAGCGCCCGCGGGCGTACTACTTCGTCGACGAACTCCCCAAGAACCCCAGCGGGAAGATCCAGAAGTTCAAACTTCGGGAGGACGAGGCGGACGTCGATCCCGACGCCGAAACGATCGCGTCCTGACCGTCGCCGACGGCTTCCTACCGCTCTCGAACCGTCTCGTACACCGACTCCGCGAGCCTTGGGAACGCCAGCATCGAAACGACCGCGACGACCAGCGCCGCGACGAGCGAGAGCGCCGGAATCCCAACGGCCCCGGCGAGCCACACGCTGCCGAAGACGGCGACGGCGAGCGCGAGGTTGTAGTAGACGAACCGTAGGACGATCAACAGCGGCGAGATCGCCACCCAGCCGAGCGTCTCGGTTGCCAGCGGTCTGATCCAACCGCCGCGGATCAGCGTCCCGACGAGGACCATCACCATCCACGCGAGCAGTCCGGCGGCGGTCGCGTCGTAGATCCCCGGCCCGGGCGCCGCGACGATCGCGAACAGCGTCGGGAGCGCCAGAATCGAAACATCGCCGAAGATGTGACTGCAGTCGTGCAGAAACCGGCCGAACCCGCTCTTCTCGGCCCGCGAGAGTTTGCCGAGACCGTACCAGGTCCGGCGCGTGGCGCTGGTGGCCGGCCGCGTCTGGCGGACGGGATTTCGGTGTTGACGTCGGTCTCGGGCCATGAGTGCGAGTAGCACGACGCCGCCTATAAATACTGCCGTCCGAACGTCTTCCCGCCCGTTGTGAGACCGCGGGAATCGCTGTGGCCCTTAATCGTTCCTCGAGCGAGCCATCGAAACATGAACTGCAACCAGTGCGAGCAGACCCCCGAGGGCGGCTGTACGACGGTCGGTGTCTGTGGCAAGGAGCCGGATCTTAACGGGCTTCAGGAGCTTGTTATTTACGGGTTGAAGGGAATTTCGGCGTACGCGACCCACGCTCGAGACATGGGCTATCGCGATGACGGCGTCGACGGCTTCGTCCACGAGGCGCTGTACTCGACGCTGACGAACGTCAACTTCGATATGGACGATCACGTCGACCTCGCGATGCGCGCCGGCGACGCCGCCGTCGACGTGATGGAGCTGTTAGACGAGGCCCACACCCGGGAACTCGGCGTTCCAGAACCGACCGAGGTAGCCCAGAACAACGTCGATGGGAAGTCGATCCTGATCACGGGTCACGACCTCTACGGGCTGAAACAACTGCTCGAGCAACTCGAGGACGAAGACGAGGATATCTCCGTCTACACGCACTCGGAGATGCTGCCCGCCCACGGCTACCCCGAACTCGCGAAGTACGACAGCCTCGGAGGCAACGTCGGCGGCGCGTGGCACGACCAGCGGATCCTCTTCGCCGACTTCCCTGGTGCGATCGTCGGGACCACGAACTGCGTCCAGCCGCCGCGCGAGGCGTACCGCGATCGCTTTTTCACGACCGGGCTAGCGGGTCTCGAGGGTGTCGAGTCGATCGACGGCTACGACTTCGAGCCGGTGATCGAGAAGGCGAAGTCGCTCCCCGAGGCGGACTGGGAGCAAGACGGGACCGTCACGACTGGCTACCACCACGAACCGGTGCTCGATCGGGTGGACGAGATCGCCGACGCCGTCCAGTCCGGCAAACTCCGCCAGTTCTTCGTCGTCGCGGGCTGTGACGGCCCGACGCCGGGTCGGGACTACTACCGCGAACTGGTGAAACTGGTTCCCGACGACTGCGTCGTCCTCACCACCTCCTGTGGCAAGTTCCGGTTCAACGACCTCGAGATGGGAACCGTCCCCGGAACCGACATCCCGCGGTACATCGACCTCGGGCAGTGTAACAACTCGATCTCGACGGTGAAGATCGCGGCCGAACTCGCCGACGCCTTCAACTGTGAGGTCAACGAGCTCCCGCTTTCCGTCGTGCTCTCGTGGTTCGAACAGAAAGCCATCGCCGTCCTGTTGGGACTGCTCAGCCTCGGCGTCGAGGATATCCGGCTCGGTCCGACAGTCCCCGACTTCCTCACGCCCGAAATCGTCGAGTTGCTCAACGCCGAGTTCGGACTCCAGCCGATCGACGAACCCGAGGCCGATCTGGCGGCGATGCTCGGCGAACCCGTCCCGACGGCGGCGGCCGAGCCGCGACCGGCCGACGACTGATACGGTCTGGTGTACCGAGTTACCGGTGCAACCGCGGACCAACCTGCGGTGCATCGTCGATGACCGACAGTAGTCCGTACGAGACAGTTCGCTGTACTGATTTCCCGGCACACCCGCAGAACAGCTGTGGATGCGCCGAGAATCGTATACGAGTCCGTAGCAGGTGGTACTCCAGTTCCAGAACAAGAGTGTCGCTGCTGGGACCGAAACTACAGCCGCTGCCAGACGCCGTATCCGATGAGACTAACGAGTACGGCTGCGAGTGTCGGCCACAGTGGTGTCGGAACCGCGTCGCTGGTTTCGTCCGTGTCGGTATCTGCAGTCCCGTCGCTCGGGGAGACGGTCGCCGAAAATCCCGACAAATCCGTTCCACTGTCCCATTCGGCGGTCGACGGTTCTTCGCCGTCCGCCGGGATAGTAGTCTCAGATATTACGTATCCGTCCGGTGTGGCGAGTACGAACGACCGATCCGTCTGGAACTCGCTTGCGAAGGGTTCGCTGACGACCAGCCGGTCGTCGTCGACGGCTGCGAGGTTCGACCACGACGCCGAGAGCTGGATAACACCGACGCCGTCCGTTGTCCTGACCTCCGCGTTGGCGCCCGAAACGGTCATTTCGCGACCGGTCTCGATCGCCGTTCGGTTGGCGACTTGTGATACGCGCGCGTCGAATCGTTCGACGACTTCGGTGGAGTTCTCACGGAGCTGTTCGAACGCTTTCTCGTCCGTCCCGTCATCGAGGTCGTACGTCAACAGGAGCGAGACCGTGGCATCGCCGTTCGACTCCAGTTCAACGACGAACGCGGATCGATCGTCCGCGACAGCCTCGTCAGCAGCTGCCACAGGCGGGACGACGCCCGCTACGAGAAACAGCACTACAGTGACGAGCACGAGGGAGTGCGTCCGCCGCTGGATCACTCGTCGTCCTCCTCTTCATCCTCGTCGTCGCTCTCTTCGTCGGCCTCTTCATCTTCGTCGTTATCGTTCTCTTCGTCGGCCTCTTCATCTTCGTCGTTATCGTTCTCTTCGTCGCCCGCTTTAGGATCGGTATCGCCGTCGTCCTCGTCGAACTCGAGTTCGAGTTCGCCCTCCCGGTCGCCGTCCTCGACTTCGATCTCGACCTCGTCGTCATCGTCCGGGAGCGTCACCGTGATCCGCCCGTCGGAATCGGTAGTGCCAGCGTTCTCGTCTTCGACTTCGATGACGGCGTCAGCGACCGGACCATCGGCGTCGGTCACCTCGAGCGTCACCGTAGCACCTGGAGCGGGTTCACCCGAGACGACGGTCACGCCGAGTTCCTCGTCCTCCGATTCTTTTCGTTCGTCGTCAGCGTCCTCTTCGTCGAACTCGAGTTCGAGTTCGCCCTCTCGGTCACCGTCCTCGACTTCGATCTCGACCTCGTCATCATCGTCGGGGAACGTCACCGTGATCCGCCCGTCGGAATCGGTGGTCCCCGCGTTCTCGTCTTCGACTTCGACGACAGCACCGGTGACCGGACCATCGGCGTCGGTCACCTCGAGCGTCACCGTGGCACCTGGGGCGGGTTCACCCGAAACGACGGTCACGCCGAGGTCCTCGTCGTCCTCATCGTGTTCGTCGATATCGACGTCGTCCAGTTCGAGCGCGCCGTCAGCGCCGATCTCGAACTCCAGTTCGGCCTCGAACCCACCTTTGAATATAGTGACCTCCAGTTCGTCGTCGGTTTCCGCGTCGAACGAGAGGGTACCGTCCTCGCCAGTCGTGCCGACACGGTCCTCGTCGGCGAGTACCGTGACACCGGAGACGCCCTCACCGTCGTATCCGACAGCCACCGTCACCGTCCCGTCGTCGACGGAGCCGGTGACCGACAGTTTTTCGTTGATTTCCTCGTCTGCAGCCGTTGTAGACGTCTTCGAACGAAGGGTCAACTCGAGTTCACCCTCCCGGTCGCCGTCCTCGACCTCGACATCGGCCTCGTCGTCGTCGGGGAGCGTCACGGTGATCCGCCCAGACGCGTCCGTCTCGCCGACATGCTGATCGTCAATTTCGACGACCGCGCCCTCGACCGGATCGCCAGCCGCGGTCACCGCGAACGTGACGCTCGCCGTCGGCGCTGCGGTGCCCTCGACGAGCGAGATCGAAAGCGGTGTTTCGTCATCGTCGTCCGTGTCACGGGTCTCTAACTCCTCTTCGAACTCGAACACGTCGCCGGTTTCGCCGTCGACGTTCACTTCGGCTTCGCCGACCGTGTCGGGGCCGAAGAACGTGAACTCGAACTCGAAGTAGCCGTCGTCCTCGTCGCGGTCGATGGAGCGAAGGCTCCACTCACCCTCGTCGACCGTCGAGAGTGGGTCGGTCGCCGCGGTCAGCGCCTCGCTCTGGGATAGTTGGAACGTCCCGTCGCCCGGCTGTTCGCGCTCGAGTTCCCGTGATCGCTCACCGTCTTCGTTTTCGGTCTCGATCGACAGTCCGTCGGTGGTCTCGAGCGAGAACTCGCCGCGCTGTTCGCCCGTGTACTGTGCGAGTAGTGCGCTGGCACCACTTCTAGTCAGCTTCTGTAGCTGTTCTCGCGCTGCCTCGTTCGCGCTCCGGTCGTAGCCGGCAGCGCGCAGTTCCAGTGCGGAACCGTCCGCAGCGTATTCGTCGAGTCGGTCGAAGCCGCGGTCGATCGTGTTCGCACGCGAGGAGTGGACGGCAAGCCGCTGGGCGTACTCGGTTTGCGTGAGTTCCCCGGCCTCATACGCCGTCGTCGACTCCTGCTGGGTAGCGACGGTCTCGTTCGCCCGTTCACGGAGCGAGGCCGCGCGATCAGCGAGGATCGCAGCGCGCTCCGAGTCGTTCGACTCCGCCAGCGCCGACTCCAGTGATGCCGTCTCGATATCATCGTTCACCTCGTCGTCGGTGACCTCGATCACCGTTGCGAGCTGCTGGCCTGTCGTTGCCTCCGAACTGTTCGGGTTCGATTCATCCGCCTGTACGATCGCGTTCGTTCCGGCACCGGCTGCCCCGGCTGTGAGCGCTGCGCTGGGGACCGAGCCAACGAGGAGCCCGATCACCACGAGCACGGTCAAAAGCTGTGTCCGTCTCATCGATCACGACCACGGAGGTGCGGAGTATATAACGGTGTGACCGTGGTGGTCTGTTGGGGCCGATTGCGACTGTTGTGTACTGTTTCGCTGAATTTCACTCGATCGAACCTATGTGTTTACTTCTCTCGGGTAACTACGCCCCTCCAATGCAACCGAGGCCTGCGACCTTTCTTTTGCTCGCGCTCGTGGTCTCTGTAGGAGCGGCCACAGTTGTGGGAACTGCTGGCGGCACTCCCGAGGCGACACAGGCAACCGAACACGGATTGGCACAGGATCAGCCCGATCCGGACAACACTATTACCAGAATCGATCTCGCGGCGGACGGCTCGGCCACGTGGGAGATCACGTTCCGAACCCGACTCGCGACGGAGGATGACCAGGCCGAGTACGAACGGTTTCAGGAGTCGTTTCGGGAGAATCCGAGCCAGTATCTCGAGCCGTTCGAAACGCGGATGACCGGCGTCGTCGATCGGGCACACGAGAGCCACACCCGCGAGATGCGTGCGACGGGATTCACCACGAGAACGACGATTCAGGAAATTCCTCGCCGCTGGGGGGTCGTCACGTTCCAGTTCACGTGGGACGGATTTGCGGCAATCGATGGCGACCGCGTCATCGCCGGCGACGTATTCGAGGGCGGCTTCTACATCGGCGAAGACGACGTGTTGGAGGTCGCCGCTCCGGACGGCTTCGTCGTCGCCGACGCCGAACCGACGCCCGATGAGGTCTCCGACAGCATCCTCGAGTGGCACGGTCGAGAGGACTTTGCCGACGGCCACCCGCGTGTTTTCGCCGGACCGTCCGAAAGTACCACCGCAATGCAACAGGATGGGGAGTTCGACGAGAACGGAATCGACGCGAGGACCCTGTTCGTCTTCGGGCTGTTCACGTTCGGACTCCTCCTTGCGGTTCTGTACGCCTTCCGTACTGGACGGCTCGCACTGCCGATCGACGGCGGCGGCGACAACAGTTTGGCAGGGACCGTCCCGGAAGAAGAAACTGACGCGACGACGACGTCCAACTCCGATCCCGAGCAATCCCAGCTTCTAACCGATGAAGACCAGGTTCTGCGGGCACTCCGCGAGCAGGGTGGGCGCATGAAACAGTCGGCGGTCGTCGAGGACCTCGGCTGGTCGAAATCGAAGACTTCCAGAGTGCTCTCGGCGATGGCCGACGACGGGACGGTCGAGAAGCTTCGGATCGGCCGCGAAAACGTGATCGACCTGTCCGACGACGAGTAACCCAGCGTTCGTCCGCAACACGGCTCCCTTACTGATGACTCCGTCCTGCCGAGTCCAAACGGTATTTACCACCGCGGGCGAAAACGGGAGACGATGGAACGCGGGTCCCGGGAATCGTTTACGCGCATGGGCACGCTGGGGATCGAAGAGGAGTGTTTCGTCGTCGACGAAACGGGCCGTCCCACGAGCGGCACTGACGAACTCGTCTACGAACACGACCCACCCGAAATCCTCGAGGGCCGACTCGACCACGAACTGTTCAAGTTCGTGATCGAGACGCAAACGCCGCTGATCGAGAATCCGAGCGACGCGCGGGAGTCGTTGCTCGAGATCCGACGCGCGCTGGTCGATCACGCCGGCGACCACGGCTACCAGATCGCCGCCGCGGGGTTGCACCCGCTAGCGAAGTGGCGCGAACTCGAGCACGCCGAGAAGCCCCGCTATCGCTCCCAACTCGATCGCATCCAGTACCCACAGCACCGGAACACGACCGCGGGCGTCCACGTCCACGTCGGCGTCGACGATGCGGATAAGGCGGTCTGGATCGCGAACGAACTGCGCTGGTACGTGCCGATCATGCTCGCGCTCTCCGCTAATTCGCCGTACTGGAACGGGTTCGACACCGGACTGCAGTCCGCGCGCGCGAAGATTTTCGAAGCCTTACCGAACACCGGGATGCCGACCTACTTCGAGGACTACGAGGCGTTCGACCGGTTCGAACGCCGGATGCTCGAGACCGACTCGATCGAAGACCGAGGCGAACTCTGGTACGACGTCCGCCCGCACACGGCCCACGGGACGGTCGAACTGCGCACGCCGGACGGCCAGGCCGACCCGGATATCGTGCTCGCGTTCGTCGAGTACGCCCACGCGCTCGTCGAGGACCTCGCGGCGGCGTACGACGACGGCGCGTCGGGCTACGCTCGCGAGCACCGGCGTGAACTGTTAGACGAGAACAAGTGGCGCGCGATCCGCCACGGCCACGAGGCGTCGCTCATCGGCCGCGACCTCGAGGGAACGATCGATCTCGGCGAACTCGTCGACCGCGAGTGCGAGCGGCTGGGAATCGACGGTATCGGACGCGTGTACGACCGCGAGAGCGGCGCCCAGCGACAGCGACGAGTACGCGAGGAATCGGGAGTTGACGCCCTCTGTGAGTCGATTCTGCTCGGTACCGAGTAACACACGTTCGACCCCCGCAAAGGTTTACTTTCGTGCGAAGCGTTGTCCGTGACGAGACAACAGATGGCTTCAGACGACACTGACGAGCACCGGGTAGACGATGGGAGCGACGAACAGCATCGAGACGAGACCGAGGACTACGATCTGACCGACGTAGACGTCTTCGTGGACGACGAGAGCGATGGCGACGGCGTTCGGACGGCGGCCGTCGAGGAGGTCGACCAGCGGATCGTCGACCTGCTTTCGTGGATCCTCGATACGGAGACGCGGGCGAAGATCTACGTCCACCTGCTGGCAAACCCCGGCAGCACCTCCGAGGAGGTCGCACAGGGGACCGGACTCTATCCGAGTACGGTTCGCGAGGCGCTGGCGGAACTCCACGAGGAAGACCGCGTGACCCGAGAGAAACGCGCGAGCGAGGGGGCAGGGAACAACCCCTACGAGTACACGGCGATCCAGCCGAGCGAACTCGTCGGCGGCGTCGTCGATCAAGTCCAGCAGGAACTGAACACCATCTTCACCCTCGATCGCGTCCTCGATCGGCGCGAAACGTCGGACTCCGATTTCGAGGGTGACGCCGAACCGGTGACGATCACCGTCGACGACACCGAATCACCCGAAATCGGCACGCTGGGCGATACTCAGGCCGAAGACGACGATGCCGAACCGTCGACGGCGGACGAGGCGGACGTCGAACTCCTCGAGGACGACGACGAGTCGAGTTCGGGCGACGACTAGCCGGACGGCGAACGCCGCAGTCGAGACGCGAGCGCCTCGCGTCGCTACAACGTGCTCTCTGTCGTCTCGCAACCTCCACACTCCCTTTTCGACCGCGAGTCTGCCGCTCAGTCGTCGAGCCCCAAGACCGCCGGCCGCTCGAGTTTCAGCTCGTCGTCGACGGCCCGTGCGGTCGTCGTCGGCCAGCGCGCCGTCGACGTCAGCGGCTCGATCTCGTCCTCGGTGACGAGGACGGTTCCCTCGCTCTTTGCGCCCTGGACGGTCGGATTCCACGCGTACGCCATCGGTGTCGTGACCGCGGCCTCGTGGTCGGGCGTCGCGATCCACTCCCGGCCGGCGAAGCCGGCCGCACCGCCCTGGTGGTGGCGCTCCCACTCGCCGTCGTGGCCGAGCGCGTCGTAGGCGTGCTGGATCGATTCGAAGACGTCTCCGGCGGTTCCGCCCTCGAACGCCGCTTCTTGCGTCGCCGCGAGCGCGGTCGTCTCGACGCGGGCCGCGATACCGTGTCTGTCCTCGAGCCACGACGGCGGGTCGAAGGCGACGGTGCGGGTACAGCTCGCGTGGAGGCCGGCCCGCTGTGTCGTCACCGAAACTAACGCGTAGTCACCCAACTCGGCCTCGGTGGGCGTGTAGTGGCGGTACTGCTGGGCGCGATCGCTCCCGCCGACGAGGACGACGGGGGCTTCGATGTCGCGCGCCGAGAGGGCGACCCGCAGCGCCGAGGCAACCTCGTGTTCGCTGTCCTCGGCGCGGAGCTCCCGACAGACCGACTCGACGGCCGACGCCGTCTGTCCGCTCAGTTGACGGTACCGCTCGATATCTTGTTCAGTCAACGGCTGTCGAAGCGCGGTTGGATCGACGCGCTCGAGCCCCGGCACGTCGATGTCGACGGCCGCCCGCTCGCCGTCCGTGCGGGCCGCGATGGCCTCGCCGAGCGAGGAGGCGTACCAAGGGAACCGCTCGAACGAGACGGCTTCGGCCTCGAGATCGGGAATCTCCTCCGCCCGGATGCGATCCGCTTCGATATTGTTCGTCACGATTCGGACGTCTGATCCGTCATAGCCGACGGCGGCGACGCCGGCGTCCGTCTCGCGGTCGACGACGTTGTTCCCGCCGGTCAGCCAGGCGAAGGCGTTCGGTCGGGCGAACCAGACCGAGTCGAGGTCCGCCGAGTCGAGGTAGCGCTCGAGTCGCGCTCGCTTGTTCATACCGGATGCTGGTGCGGGCGACGTTTGAATGCGACGAACGCGAAGCCGTCGATCCCGACACGTGTTCGGAACGGAGGTGACGAAACCGTCGACGTGATCGGCCCAGTCGGCCGATTCCAGCGAACTAAGAACGACTCGGGCAACCTAAGTACGGTTGGTCCTAACCCCCGTCTGAACGCCCGTGTCGACCGATAACCACACGTCCCGTCCGATAGTTCGCCCGCTGATCGAACGGTTCGGCTTTCCCCAGCTACTCGCGACGACGCTCGTGCTGGTCGCCGCGACGATCCTGCTCGGCGTCGCCGCGAAGGCGACCGGCTCGGGGCTGGCCTGCGAGCAGAACTGGCCGCTCTGTGACGCCGGACCGTACAACGCGTTCCCGGCGAACCTGCCGAGTTTCTACGAGTGGTTCCACCGGTTCGTCGCCATGTTCGCTGGTCTCGCGATTATCGGCACCGCGGCCGCAGCCTGGCGACTCCCCGACGTCGACCGCCGCGTCGCCGTGCTCGTGGTTGCGGGCGCGGTTCTGACACCGATTCAGGTCGCCCTCGGTCGCGAAACCGTCACGCAGTACACGATGGACATCCTCCAGTTGCACTTCTGGACGGCCGTCCTCATCTTCGTCCTCTTCGTGGTGGCGACGGTGCTCGTCTGGGCGCCGCGACTGACGGCGAACCACGTCACCGGCGCGCTCGCGCTCGGGACGCTGTCGCTTCCGTTCCACGTCGCCCTCAGCCCGTTCGCCCTCGGAGACATCACGTCCTACGGCCCGTCGATGCAGATGGCACAGTACGCCGTCACGCTCGCGTTGCTGGCGACCGTTATCGTCGCCCTCATGGTCGGCCGCCGTCGCCTGCAGAACGGGCGGCTGACCGGTGTTCTGGGCGCCACAACGGCCCTCGCGTTCGTCGTCGCCTTCCTCGGTCGCGAGGCCGTCAACCCGGCGTTCGACTCCCTCTATCTCACCGGCGTTGGAGTACTCTTCGCGACGTTCGTCGTCGGGATCTATCTGAGTCGGACCGCGGCAGCCGAGAGTCGCGACGAACACACGCAGTAGCCCCTCAACGACTCGTTTTTGGACCGTCGTGGAAAATCAGCCTCTCGCTTAACCGAGCGTGGCAACGATACCCGTCGCGACGACACCCACGCCGGCACCGAGCCCCAGCAGAACGTAGTTCGCGATCGGATTCGCCGCTTTGGTTACGGAGAGCGTGTAGTGTCGCCTCGAGACGGGCCAAAAGGGACGGATTCCCATCGGCGTGAGCGCGTCCGCGAGGAGGTGCGAGACGATCGAGAGGGAGCCGACGAGGAACGCGAAGGCGACGAAGCCAACGTCGGCGAGCGGCGAGGCGGCGTCGACAAGCACTGCGGTAACGGCGGCGAGCCCGACTCCGACGAACAGCGCGAACACCACCGAGTGGGTCGGGCCGCGGTGTTCGATCGACGGAATTCGGTGGTCACAGTCGGGGAGCGTCGAAAGGGCAACGCAGGCGAGCGCGCCGACGATCGCCGCCGTCTCGTGACCCGCGAGACCGGCGACGGTCCCGAGGGGTGCGTAGACGAGCAACGCGGCCCCGTAGTGGCCGAGCTGATACATTGTTCAACGAGAGTCGCTTCCGAGCAATAAACACACCGTGATCGACTGGTCCCGTCGGACATCGGCGACCGCTGGACCTTTTTCGCCGCCGCGCGTACGACCGCGTATGCGAACCAGCCTCAACGTTCCCGAGGAGATGCTGGCCGAATTCGACCGGACCTGGCAGGCGGAGGGTCTGGACTCCCGCTCGCGCGCCCTCCGGGAGGCGATCCAGGAGTACGTCGAGTCTCACCACCGCCTGGAACAGGCGCACGGAACGGTGGCAGCGACGGTCGTCTTCGACTACGTCCACGAGGCGATCATCGAGGACCTCCACGAGATCCAACACGAGTTCCAGTCCGAGATCGACACGACCTGTCACGTCCACCACGGCGAGTGGTGTCTCGAGGCCGTCTTCTGTCACGGGTCGGCCGAACGTATCCGCTCGCTCGTCTACCATCTGAAGGACTTCGACGCCGTCGGTCGCGTCTCGGTGACGCTGTTGCGAGCAGACTCGACGGCCACGAGCGAGGATACCGACGGTCGATGACGTCTGAGCGGTTCCCGTTCTCGGACGGAGACGGGACCTTGTCGCCGAACGACAGGCCCAGACAGCTCTCGAATCCGCTCCCGTTCGACGGAATCGGGTTCAGGTTCCGTATCGAGATACGTACCCGTACTTAAATTACTTCGATATCCAACCGGCCAATTCTTGTAAGCACCTGTGGATGTTCCACCGAACGACTCCTCCATGTCCTGTGACAGTCGGCAATTACCAACGATTCGATCGACACAGTCGAACCGACGTTCGCGACCGAATTGCCGCGGTCCCCACGACACATCGCTCGAGAGGGTACGCGCGGAATGAGCATCGTGGCGACGATCGCCATTCCGGCGGCCGAATTCCCACTCGGCGTCCTCGCCGATCTGGACGAAGACGTCACACTGACCGTCGAGACGACGGTTCCCACGAGCGAATCGGTCGTCCCGTACTTTTGGGCGCCCGCGTCCGCAGGGGATGCAATCGTCGACTCGATCGAGGACGAACCCGCCGTTGCGACCGCCGAGGTCGTCGACGAGACCAACAACCACGTCCTCATCAAGGTGACGTGGAACGGTCGCGTCAACGGCGTCCTCGAGTCGCTTCGAGAGCGCGACGCGATCGTTACGAGCGCCGTCGGCACCGACACGCAGTGGACGTTTCGACTTCGATTTCCGTCCTACGAGGATCTCTCCGCGTTCTACACGAACTGCGTCGAGCAGGGAATCTCGATAGAACTCGTCCAACTCCACGAGACGGTGAGTCCCGGCTCCACTCGTCAGTTCGGGCTGACGACGGCCCAGCGGGAGTTGATCGCCGCCGCCTATCGCGCGGGCTACTTCGACGTGCCGCGACGGACGACCCTCGTCGAACTGGGCGAACAGCTCGAGGTTTCAGACTCCGCGGTCTCACAGCGCCTCCGGCGCGGGCTCGCGGCGTTGATCGGCTCGACGGTCCTCGCAGAGCAGTCGGAAGGCGGGGACGGATCGTCGACCGGACTCGAGTACGAGTTCGACACCGAACCCGAGTCGGATCAGTAGCTCGCACAGCACACTCGAACGCTTCGACTGCGGGACCGTCTTCGACGATCCGTTCGGTGATCGAGGTGATTATGCTCCTTGACGGCCTTTCCACTGCCGTGAAGAACGTTACAGAGCGGACGAGCAACCCGTTCGGACTGCGACCCCCGTTCGACCGCACCGGTCCCGACGAACGGACCGCCGTCTTCGGCTACGGCGACGCCAACGCCGACTTCTACCTGATCGGCGACTACCCCGGCGTTCACGGCGGCGCGTCAACCGGTGTGCCGTTCACCGGAACCGAGTCCGGCGACGCGATTCAGGACGTCGCTCGGGAGGTCGGCTTCGCCAGCGGCCCCGAAGACCGTCCCGACCTCGAGAACCTGTTTTGCAGCTACATCCACCTGTGCTGTCTCCCCGCCGGCGAGACGCCGAGCGAAGAGGATTATGCCGACCTCGAGCGCTACTTCGACGCCGAACTGCGGGCGATCAACGCCCACATCCTGCTGCCGGTGGGCGAGCGCGCGACCGACCACGTCCTCCGGGAGTACACGACCCAGCGGGACCGTCTCGACCTCGATATGGCCCGACTCCACGCCCGCGAGATCCGCGGCCGCGGCTTCCTGGTCGTCCCGATCAGGGAGCCGACGGCGTGGGAGGATACGGAACGCGAAGCGATCGTGGCGCGACTCGAGGCGATCCTTGGACGCGATTACCGGCAGACGAAAGGCGTCGCGACGACGGTCGGGTGAGACGGTCTGCTGTAAGTCAGTACCGGAGCAACTGCTGTGCAGGTCTCAGTTGCGCCGGTAACTGTTACAGCGAACCGTATACGCTACCAGCCGAAGCGTTTCCGGATCGTCGCCCGCAGCGGCAATCCGAGGCCGCCGACGATCGGCAAGAGGACGAACGCGAGGAGATCGATCGCGAGCGACGCCTCGCCGGCGGCCCCGATCGCGAGTCCGGCGAGCGGAGCCAACACAGGGAGGACGTAGAGATACGACGGCTTCCAGCCCGGCCCGCGACGAGTGTGGCGGACGATGACCGTGAACAGTATCGGCATCAAGACCGCCCCGGCCAGCAGCGGCCCGCCGACGAGGACGGTCGACGCGGCCACCGCGAGTGCGAGGACGATCGTCTCGTCGATCGAAATCGATCCCCACGTCTCGGCGTCTCGGGCCGCTCGAGTGCCGAGCAGGCCGACCATCGTCAGGGCGACGACGCCGGCTAACGCGGCCTCCCAGAGCGGCCCCTCGAGCGGCGGCGCGACGAGTTCGAACGCCGCGAGATAGCCGACGGTCGACTCGACGCCGTGACGGCCGCTCGAGAGGACGTCCCAGAGCGCACCGGGATCGGCGCCGACGGCGCTCAGTTCGGCCGAAAGCCCCTCGAGTGCCGAGTCGTTTGCGAGCGCGAAGTCGGCGACGCCCGCGAGGTAGACGAACAGGGAGGTCCAGATCAGCGGCAGCGAGAAGTTTTGGCGACGCCACCAACGGACGGCTGCATTGTCACCGAACCGGCTGGTTTCAGTGCCGGATCGGCCCCCAATTCGGCTCCCCGTACTCGCGTGACTCGTCCCACCGTCGGTCGAACCGCCGGTTCGGTTCGCCCCGTTCGAACTGCTGGTGCCGGCTCCGGACCTGGATCCGGTTCCGGTTGCCCCACCTGTTGCAGTGCTCGATGCCGTTGTCTTCGAGGACGAAGCCGTTGTGGATGCGGAGGACGTCCCCGCCGTCGTTCCCGTCGCCGTTGCGCCGGCGGCGGACGACGCCGTTGCTTTCGTCTTCGATGTCGATCTCGAGGAACCGGTGTTGCTCGAGGCGTTTGCGTCGTCGGAGTAGGTGAACGTCTTCCCCGACTCCTCGTCGGTCGCGTCCTCGTCCGTCGAACTGCTCGACTTCTCGCTGGTGCTTTTCCAGACGTCCGGCGAGGGGAGTCCGCTGGTTCGCTTCGCGACGTAGTCCTCGTGGCCGAGGCGGTCGTAGGCCTGTCGCTCGACGGAGTCGCCGAGGATGTCGTAGGCCTTTTTGACCGCCGTAAACTGGGCACGAGCCCGCTCGTCGTCGTTGTGGTCGGGATGGTAGACGCGGACCTGCTCGCGATAGGCGTCTTTGATCTCGTCCTGGGAGGCGTCGGACGGGATCTCGAGAAGGTCGTAGAAATCCTCAGTCATGTGAAAGTAAGCGTGTCTGCTATGAGTTGTGAGTGGGGGGATATAATTACGCCGTTCTGTGCAGTAGCTTCGACTCATCGCTCGAGTGAGTTTACTATTGTGGCCGTTGACGGGTTCGATACGGGGGGTCGAACGACCTCACGAGAAATCACCGAGCGAGGCCTGCCCCTCGGCGTGGGTCGTCGATTCACGGCCGTCCGTCGCTGACGCCGTTTCGTCGGCCGCCGAATCGCCCTCATCGCCGGTCGAATTCGTCCCTTCGTCGCTCGAATTCGTCTCATCGCCGGTCGAATTCGTCCCTTCGTCGCTCGAATTCGTCTCATCGCCGGTCGAACCCGTCTCGTCGCCGACTCCGGGGTCGCTACTGGCTGCCAGTTCACCGTCTGCGGCGGTAGTCGCTGCCGTGTCGTCACCGTCAGCCCGCTGCCCGTTCGCCTGCCCCTCCCAGCCGTCGAGGCTGGCCTGATCGGCCGCCGCGAACTCGAGGTTGGCGACGCGAACGCCGACCTTGCGGACGGCTTCGCCATCGAATTCGGTGAACAGGTCGCGGGCGATACGGTCGACGAGCTCCGGATCGTCGATCGGACCCGGCAGGGATCGCTCGCGCGTGTTGACGTCGTACGGTGGCGTGACGGCCTTGACACCAACGGTTCGGTAGAGCGCGCCCTCTCGTTGGGCACGGTCGGCGACGGCCGCGGCGAGCGTCTCGATCTGCTCGTACTTCGGTGCCGCGGCCTCGACCGGCTCCGCGAACGCGGACTCCCGCGAGAAGCTCTTCGGCTCGCCTTTCGGTTCGACCCGGCGGTCGTCGTCCCCGCGTGCGCGATCATACAGTTCGCGACCGCGCTCGCCGAAGCGTTCGACCAGCGGCTTCGGATCGGCCGCGGCAACGTCGCCCGCGGTCTCGAGGCCCATCTCTCGGAGCGCCCGCGCGGTCACGGGACCGACGCCGTGGAGCAGGTCGACCTCGAGCGGGGCGAGGAACTCCCGCACCTCGCCGGGTCGGACGACGGTTAGGCCGTCGGGCTTGTCGAAGTCGCTGGCGATCTTGGCCGCGCTCATCGTCGGCGCGACGCCGACGCTGACGGTGACGCCGACCTCCCGGCGGATGCGGTCCGTGATATGGCGGGCGAAACCGTCTGCAACCTCCCAAGCCGTGCGGTCGGTGACGTCGAGGTAGGCCTCGTCGATGCTCACCTCTCGGACGGTATCGGAACACTCGTGGAGAATCTCACGGACTTCCCCGGCGATCGACTCGTAGAAGTCCATGTCGACGGGCCGGTAGTGGCCGGTCTCCTCGGGCGTCAGATCGGGGTCGTAATCGTCGGCGTCTTCGTCGAGCGCTTCGCGTCGAGGGAGCCGCTCGAGCGCGCTCGAGATCGCTTGGGCGCTCTCCACGCCGAACTCGCGGGCCTCGTAGCTCGCGGTGGCGACGGCGCCGATGGTGTCGCCGGGTTCGTAGCCCATGCCGACGACGACGGGTTCGCCCCGGAGTTCGGGCTCGCGAAGGCGCTCGCAGGAGGCGTAGAAGCAGTCCGCATCGACGTGACAGACGATTCGGTCCTCATCGTCGTCAGTCTCGATGCCCGGTAGTCGCGGCCCGTCGCTCATTCGTCTACTGATCGGTTCGCGCGAATCGTTGTGAACGTTGTGTCCGCCGGCGGGGTCGATCCGGCATCGCGCTCGAGACGGAGGATCGCCGAATCGAATCGTTACAAATACTTTTTATTTCGTCCGCGAAAGGATTCGCTATGGTCTCCGATACAGCCGGGACGCCACCGCCGGTCGACGCGTACGATACCGAATCGAACGACGGCACTAACACCATCTTCAACGCGTTAGTCGGCGGTGCCGCCGGCATCGTGCTCTCGTTCGTTCCGGGCTCGACGCTGCTCGGCGGCGGAGTCGCCGGCTACCTCGAGGGCGGCCAGCCGGCCGACGGGCTGCGAGTCGGCGCGCTCGCCGGACTCGTCATGCTCGTTCCGTTCGTTTTCTTCGGCTTTCTCGCCTCGGTGTTGTTCCTCGGCGTCGGGGGCTCGGCGCTGGGGTTCGGTGCGCTATTCGTCGTTTTCCTGGTATTCGGCGCGTTCTACACCGTCGGTCTGAGTATCCTCGGCGCGGTGCTTGGCATCTACGTGAAAAACGAACTGTGACAGGCGCCCGTGACTGAATCCGTCAGTAGCGATCGAAGCGGGGAGGTGGTCGTATCGACGCTGTCGGAGCGAGATCCGAATTCGGCCGCCCCAATGCGTCGAGACGATTCCGCACCGTTTCACACCTCGAGTCCGTTACGACCGAGCCGGTTCCATCGTCGTCGTAAAGAACCGCACGATCTCGTCGGCGACGGCTTCGGGTTCGTGAACGGGGCCCATGTGTCCGGTGCCGTCGATCTCGCGAACCTGGGTGGTCGCCGCGTGTTCCTCGATGTAGTTGACGCCGTCGGAAAACCAGGGGTCCGGAATCGATCGGGTTCCGTGCAGGAGCAAGAGGGGGGCCGAAATCTCGGCGAGCGTCGACGGATCGGTCGGGTTGGTCCCGTCGCCCTCCCCCAGCTCCCGTACCTCCTGCAGGAAAACCGGGACGTTCGGTGCACAGCCGTCCAGAAAGTCCTCCCCCTCTGCGGCGGCCATCTCGTCTTCGGTCGCGACCCACTCGAGGAAGGTTCGGACTGCATCGACCGGACGGTCCTCGGCGATCAACTCGCTCATGCGCGTAACCCGCTCCGTGAGGCGTCCGAACTCGTCCTCGCTCATCACGTCCAACACGGCCGGCTCGTAGGTGACGAGCGCGGAGACCGCGTCGGTGCGCGCCGCTGCACCGAGCGCCATCCGGCCGCCCTGGGACCACCCGAGCAGGCCCGCGGGCTCGCCGATGCTTTCGACGAACGCCGTCACGTCCTGTATCCGACGCTCGGTCGAGACGTCGGTGCCGTGGTCGCTCAGTCCCCTGCTTCGCACGCTCATGGCGTAGCACGTGAACCGATCGGTGAGAAACGGTAACAGCGGGTCCCAGACGAACTCGCCGTCGCCCATCGCGCCCGGAACGAGGACCACTGCGGCCCCCGTCCGTGCACGCGTCCGGCTAGCTCGGTACCGTCCTCCGAGACGGCTCGGTGAATGGTTGTTATCTCGTCCGCCTCCGGTGGTGTTTCGTCGTCCATGGAATCGCTCACCCACGCTCTGCTATGCGAAACAGTATCATAGAGCCATCCGATGACGTGTTGGCACGGACTGACCGGCGTGCAGCGCCTGCCGATGGCGACGATACGCCGCGCGAGAGACCGTACTCAGTTGTAGCCGCGCCAGCGCTTCCCACACTCGGT
Organism: Natronorubrum marinum; assembly: GCF_052040125.1. Lineage (NCBI taxonomy): Archaea > Methanobacteriati > Methanobacteriota > Halobacteria > Halobacteriales > Natrialbaceae > Natronorubrum > Natronorubrum marinum. Next base: position 1,726,172 of record NZ_JBPPFV010000001.1, on the reverse strand, counting down.
GCACTTGAAGAATCGCGTCGGCGGCTCGTCGGCCGAGGCCGTCTGTTTGAGCGTGTACCACGCCTCCTGATTGCCGCAGTCGTCACAGATGACGTCCGTCGCCTTCGGCTTCCCCTCGAAGTTGGCGTTCTCGTCGGACTCGATCACCTCATCGTCCGTCTGGGACTCCGTCGAGACGAACTCGCTTTCGCGATCGCGGTCGCGTTCGCTCGAGGCGCCACAGTCGTCGTTCGCACAGACCATGTGGTCGCCGTCGGCTTTCATCATCGAACCGCAGTCATCGCAGAACTGCATAGCCGCCCGTAACGGGTCGAGACGCAAAAGGATACTGACCGCCGTCATCGACCTCAATGGCCGCGCTCGAGTCGCTCGTCCTCGAGCACCACGGGACAGTCGGCAACCCGGAACGTCTCGAGGGCGGTCATCTCGAGGATGTCGGTCCCCTCGCGGCTACACGCGACAGACGGCGGCGCCGAGAAGTGCGGACACTGGTGGCAATAATTCCCGCTATCGAGGTCACGAATCTCCCGGTCATCGGAGCAGGTGGTGGGTGCGTCGGGATCAGCCTCGATTGCGGTCCAGAGCCGTTCGGCGTCGATCTCGGTGACGTCCTCGCGATCGAACAGGTCGTCGAAGTCGGAATCGGACAGCGACGAAGGCTCCACATCGACGTCCCGCTCTCGATGCCGGTCCGTCGATCGCCGCTCGTCGGCCGCTGTCGCCAAATCGCTGAGCGGTCCGGTTCGCGCGAGCGCCTCCGGGTCGACGTCGGTTTCGGGAGTATCGGCGGTTCGCCCTCCGGACTCGCTATGGTCGGTCATCGAGTCGCCCTCTCCGACTTCGCCTCGGCGACGGGTTCCCGACTCGAGCCGTCGCGCTCGTCGTCCGCCGTCGAGTCGTTCGTCGCAACATCCGCTTCGACGGCCTCGAAGACGGCCGCCGACGAGGTGGTCGGAGGGGCGACCTGCCCCTCGAGCGCCGGCGGCTCCCCCGTCTCGAGCGTGTGCGAGCCGAAAAACGAGGCGTTTTCGACGAGGTCCGTAATCCCGCTGGCACAGTGGGGGCACGCGGCTTCGGTCAGGAGCGCCAGGTCGACTCGTTCGTCGCAGGCGTCACAGACGGCCGTTCGGATACCCAGCTGATTCGCCGCACGTTTGAGTCGGTCGGCCTCGGCTCGCCGTCGTGTGCGCCGTGCAGCGATGTCGCGTTGCTCTCGGAGATCGATGACGGCGGTCGCCAGCAGCGTCGCGTGCTCCTCGAGGGTCTCGGTTTCCGCGAACAGGTGCTCGAGGACGCTCTCGAAGTTCGCGAAGCCGTCGTCGACGGTCGACTCGAGCGTCTCGAGATCCGCCCGAAGGGCTGCGAGGTCATCGTCGGTCGCGTGTTCAGTGTGTTCGTGGTCGGCCGGCGCGTTCGCGTCGGTCTCGCGTTTGACCTGGACGACGCGGGCGCGGACGTCCTCGAGAAGCTCACGAAACTCCTCGCGTTGGGCTTCGAGTTCGGAGTGAAGGCCCGTGACGTCCTCGAGATCGGGTGGGCTGAAGTCGTCGTCGGACGCGATGGCGTGCGCTGCGGCCACCAACTGGCGACAGACGTCGTCTCGCGTCTGTCCGCGTCGGTCGGCCTCTCGAGCGAGCCAGTCGTCCACCTCGCCGGGGACCCCGAATGAGACGCGGCTGTCGTTCTCGCTCGACATGATATGTGATACAGGACCGAGACGGGCATAAGGGTTGGTTCGGACTCACCGCTCGATACGCGCCCGAGCGGGCGTCTCTGACGCGTTCTCGAGATCGATCGCTGCGGATCGAAGCCGACTCCCTGTACCTGGCGGTCGACCTACCGAATCTTGCGAACGTTACTGATGTCGAATCCGCTGTCGCGGATCTCGGTCTCGAAGCGGACGATGTCCTCGTCCTCGAGTCGCGAGAGCACCCCGCGGAACTGTTCGACGACGAGCGTGCGGGCCCGTTCGGACCCGCCGCTCTCCCACTCGAAGGAGAGCGTGCCATCGGTCGCTTCCTTCAGGCGTCCGTACTCGGTGGGCTCGAGGACGTCCGTGTTGACTACCAGTAAGATGACGCCGCCCCAGCGGTGGGCCGCGCGCTTGAGCCCCTTGAGCAGGACGGTCAGGTCCGCCCAGCCGAACTGCTCGTCCGCGGCCGCGACGAGGTCGGAGATGGAGTCGATCACGACGAGACTGTCCGCGGCGTGCTCGGTCAGGTAGTCACCGAACGTCTCTAGGACGTCGCGTCGGCCGGTTCGGTCGCCAAGGTCGGTGATGTCGCTCGTCCGATCGGCGTACCACGCCGTCGGGACGGGTGTCACCTGAAAGTACGCCTCGCCGAGGTCGACGACCGAGACGTCGGCCATGCCGGCGTCGACGAGGTCATCCTCCAGGACGTACCGCATCTCGTCGACGATCGCGCTGCGTTCGTCGGTGAACGAGACGTAGTGCACGTCGTCTGGCAACACGGCCTCGGACTCGAGATCGCCGTAGTAGCGCTCGAACTGGTCGGGATCGGCCCCGGCGAGGCCGTTCATCGCCGTGGCTGTGTAACAGAACTCCCGCGCGCCGGCCCCCGCCTCGCCTGCGAGCAGGACGACGCTGCCGGCGGGGGCGCCACCACCGATCGTCCGATCGAGCCGCGAGACGCCGAACGGAAGCCGTTTCATACGGTGGGATTTGCTCGCGTCCGCTTACCTGTTGTGGCAGGTACGGTGGCGTGAGTCGCTGCTACCGATTTGGTGAACACGCACCGGCTCCGGTGATTTCCACATTTTCCCAACCGAGTCACTCGCTTCCTGATAGTCGCTCGTTCATTCACAGGAAGACGCTTTGCGTCTTCCAGGCAGTCGCTCGTATTATCTGCGACGACCTCGCGCAATTCCAGGCTGCGGTTCGCTGTTCGCTCACCACAGCCTACGCGTCACCGCTACAGCCCACCGCGCGCCACTGGTGTGAGAGTATCAATTGCCGCCAATCCGAATTCGAGCCCCGCTCGAGGCCGCTTCCGTCAAAACAACCCGCCCTTCGAGTCCGTTATCCGCCAGCGCGTCTCGAGCCGCTGATTCGGCCTCGTCGGCGTGCGTACGGTCCATCACGCCGTAGACGACGGGGCCCCACGACGACTGGCCGACGCCCGTACAGACCGGACACGCCTCGAGCGTTTCGACGAGCGTCCCCGCGGGCGGTCGGAAGACGCCACCCTGCGCGTCGGCGTACCACGCGCCGTTCTTGCGGCCGATTTCGGCGATCGCCTCGCCGAAGGGCTCGAGTCGGCCCTCCGCGGCGGCGGGCAGCAGTTTCCGGGTGACGACGCCGGCGATTTCGTCCGCGACGGCGGGATCGGCGCGCTCGACGACGGTACGCATACTCGCGTCCTCGTCGTCGCCGCTGCGGCCGGGCTCGGCCTCGGGGACGACGACGAGGAATCGCCACTCGTCGGGGATCTCGTGTCGGGCGACGACCGGCGGGACCGTCCAGTCGCCCTCGGCCGGCGGCTCGGTCGTAAACCGGTTCGTCGGGTGGCCGGCGTCGACGACGAAGCCGCCGTCCTCGAACGTGCCGACGCCGACGCCGCTCCGACCGCCGCGTCCCATCGCAGGGGCCCGGTCTCGGATCTCCGGTTCGAGCCCGTGTGCCCGTGCCGTTGCGGCGAGTACTGACAGGGCGAGCTGGGTCCCGCTCCCGAGGCCGACGTGGCGCGGGAGCCGTTCCTCGAGCGCAATCGCAACGCCGGGAACGTCGAGAACGTCGACGGCTCGAGCGGCGTACTCGGAGACCAGCGGATCGTCGCACTCGACGCCGGAGGCGGGTTCGGCCACGACCGTTACGCTGGGCTCCTCGAGACCGACGCCGATGCCGCCGTAGAGTCGCCGCCGGGCGAGCGAGAGGTTCTGAAAGCCGACGTGGAGTCGCGCGCCTGCGGTGACGGTCGCGGTCGTCATACGCTGCGGTAGGGAGGCCCCCGGGAAGGGGATTTCGACGCTGGCAACGACTGTGAACGTCTCGAACGCGGCGGACCACACATCGTCGAGCCATCTGCTCACAAACTGTGGAGACGTAGCGACTATACCGCTTGCGGCGACAGTCTCCGTCGATGGACACCGCGTCGGTCGTCGTCCCCGCCCGCGAGGAGGTCGCGCGTCTCGAGCGAACGCTCGACTCGCTCGTGGGGCAGGTCTTCGACGGCGAACTCGAGGTCGTCGTGGTCGCCAGCGGCTCGGCGACGCTGGCAGCCGCCCGCGAGCATTCGGTTACCGACCGCGTGCTCGTCGACGAACGGGAAAACGGGCCGGGAACGGCTCGAAACCAGGGTGCTGAGGCGGCCACCGGTGACCTCCTCCTCTTTACCGACGCCGACACGGTCGTTCCTCCGGCGTGGGTTCGATGCCACCGACGCCACTACGCGACGCCTTCGGTCGTCGGCGTCGGCGGGCCGCTTCGTCCCATCACCGGCGCGGTTCGACACCGACTGCTGTTTCGGCTCCTCTCGGACTGGTGGTACCGCCTCAGTTGGCCCCTCGGCTTCGTCCAGCAACCCGGCTGTAACTGCAGCGTTCGTCGCTCGGCGTTCGAGGCGGTCGGCGGCTTCGACGAGTCGCTGCCATTTCTCGAGGACACCGACCTCTCGCTACGACTGCGCGACGAGGGACTGGTCGTCTACGATCACACCTGCCCGGTCGAGACCTCGGCCCGTCGCCAGCGCGAGGAGGGGTATCTCCCCCTCTTTCTCGCATATTTCAGGGGGTATCTCGAGTACGCGATTCCCGGCCGGTCGCCGTCTCGAGCGCATTTTCGCTAATCAGTCGCGGACTCGGGCCACCGCTCGCGCCGATCGACGGCCGGATGGTTCCAACGCAGTGTTCCCGACGGCGCGTTCGGAGTTCCAGCCGACCGGGATTGTCGCTGTGTCTTTATACGATCGTGATCCGTACCGACTGGACGTGACGCGAAACGGCTCACTCGGCGGCGTCGTGCTCGCGGGCGGTTACTCCACGCGTTTCGGCGAGAGCGACAAGGCCGTCGCCGACCTCGCCGGGACGCCGATGATCCGTCGCGTCGTCGACCGCCTCGCGAGGGTGGCTGACGACTGCGTGGTCAACTGTCGGACGGACCAACTCGAGCCGATCCGAGACGCGCTCTCGGGCAGCGGCGTCGACCCCCGCTACGCGACCGATCCGGTTCCAGACCGCGGCCCGCTTTCGGGGATGCAGATCGGTCTCGAGGCGCTCGACCGCGAGTACGCCGTCGTCGTGGCCTGCGACATGCCCTTCGTCGATCCCGTTCTGCTCGAGGTGCTTCACGACCGCGCCCGCGGGCACGACGGTGCCGTCGTTCGACTCGCAGATGGCTGGTTGCAGCCGATGCAGGCCGTCTACCGCACCGAGACGATGGCTCGCGTTTGCGAGGAGCGACTCTCGGCCGGGGACGGCCGAGTGATGGCTGCACTCGAGGAACTCGACCTCGCGACGGTCGCCGAAGCCGACCTCGAGTGCGTCTCCGACCGAACGTTCGACAGCATCGACACGCAGGCGGCGCGACGGGACGCGACGCGGCGGCTCGAGCAGTCCTAGCCCTGCGGGGCGGCGCGAAAATCCTCCCTTCGAAAAAACGACGCCGATTCAGTCCTGCTTTGCGCCGGGGTTCGTCACCGCACCATTGGCTGCCGAGTCGAACGTCTGGCCGTACTTCGCCAGCACGCCGCTCGTGTAGTTCGGCTCGGGCGGGTCGCGGGCCTCGAGTCGCCGCTCGATTTCTTCGTCGGAGAGATCCACGGAGAGTTCGAGTTCGTCGATGTCGATGGTGATCGTGTCACCGTCCTCGAGCGCCGCGATCGGACCGCCGGCGGCGGCCTCGGGCGCGACGTGGCCGATGGAGAAGCCTCGAGTGGCGCCGGAGAACCGGCCGTCGGTAAAGAGCGCGACGTCTTCGGCGTGGCCCTGACCGGCGACAGCCGAGGTGACGCCGAGCATCTCGCGCATGCCGGGACCGCCCTGGGGACCCTCGTTGCGGATGCCGATAACGTCGCCGGTCTCGACGTTGCCCTCCTGGACGTACGCCATCGCCGTCTCCTCTTGCTCGAAGATGCGGACCGGCCCCTCGTGATGGAGGTGGTCCTCGCCCGTGATCTTGATGACCGCGCCGTCGGGCGCGAGGTTCCCCGTGAGGATGCGGATGGCACCGCGCTCGTGGATCGGGTCGTCGACGGTGTAGAGGAAGTCGGCGTCGAGTTCCGAAATCGCCGGTGGATCGACGCGCTCGAGCGCCTCGGCCATCGTCTCGCCGGTGACGGTCAGCGCGTCCCCGTGGAGCAGGTCCGCTTCCAGCAACTCCCGCAGGACGACCGGGACGCCGCCGACCTCGTGGAGGTCGTTCATCACGCGCGCGCCGCTGGGCTGGAGTTTGGCGATCTTCGGCGTGCGGGCGCTGATCTCGTTGAAGTCCTCGATGTCGAGCTCGACGCCGGCCTCGGCGGCCATCGCCAGCAGGTGGAGCACGGCGTTGGTCGAGCCGCCGATGGCAACCTGGAGCGCGATGGCGTTCTCGAAGGACTTTCGCGAGAGGAAGTCCGAGGGTTTTCGCTGCTCGTGGACGGCTTCGACGGCGAGTTCGCCGCTCTCGCGGGCGACCTCGTAGCGCTCGTCGTCCTCGGCGGGCGGCGACGAGGAACCGAGCGGGGCGAAGCCGATCGTCTCGGAGATCGAGGCCATCGTGTTGGCGGTGAACATTCCGCCGCAGGAGCCGGCGCCGGGACAGGCGTTGTGCTCCATCTCGTCGAGTTCCTCCTCGGTCATCTCGCCGTCGGCTACGGAGCCGACGCCCTCGAAGACGTTCTGGACCGTGATCTCGCGACCCTCGTGCTCGCCGGGCATGATGGAGCCGCCGTAGAGGAAGACGCTCGGCAGGTCGGTGCGGATAGCGGCCATCATCATCCCGGGCATGTTCTTGTCGCAGCCGCCGATGGTGACGAGTCCGTCCATGCGCTCGCCGAATGCGACCAGTTCGACGGAGTCGGCGATCACTTCTCGAGAGATCAGGGAAGCCTTCATTCCCTCGGTCCCCATCGAAATGGCGTCGGAGATGGTGACCGTCCCGAACTCGATCGGCATCCCATCGGCTTCATCGACGGCGTCGTAGGCAGACTGGGCCACGTCGTCTAAGTGGACGTTACAGGGTGTGATGTCGGCGGCCGGGTTCGCGACGCCGATCATCGGCGAGGCGAGGTCGTCGTCGTCGTACCCCATCGCGCGGAACATCGCCCGGTGGGGTGCCCGTTCGGTCCCCTCGGTGACCTCCTTGCTCGGTAACTCGTCGGGTTTGCCCTCCGCGGGCGATCGCTGTTCGGGCTGTTGACTCATACCGGGGAAATGCCTCCTCGGCGCTTAAAGGCCCCGGATACGGACACCAGTCCCGTCGAACTGTAGTCGAACGAGTTCGGGTGATCGTCGGGGGTACTCGCGTTCTGCGGACAACGGTCACCGGCACGCGACGGGAACCGAACGCCGCTCGATCGCGCAATTTTCGTCGGTTGTAACCCGGACATTCCTCACAGATCGTAACTCATGTCCACCTGTGACTATCCTCCGCAGGCGAGTGCATGGACCGTCGCTTTCCTGCACGACGCTTTCAACCCTCTGTCGTCGACTGGTGTGTAAGAACGACAGATGCACAAGTACTGTCTCGAATGTGACTGGCACGCAAATACGGAGGACGGATGTACGCCCGAGGAGGTCTCGAAACGCGCGATCGATCACTTCGTGGAGACGGGACACGCCGTCGACTCGATCAGGCTCCCGCCGCCGGTCGTCATCGAAAACTGAGTCAGCCGTATATTTTTGCCGATAGGACGGGTTCTCTCGCTCCTCGTATACACTCGTCGACGATCTGTGACAAATCTGGAGAGCCGACTCGAGTCGAGTATTGTAAATCCGACCGAAGAAATCGGTAGCAACCGCGTCCGTCGGCAATCGGTTCGTTACTCGCCGCCGGGGAACTGCTCGAGCTCCGAGAGTACGAGTTCCTGGCTGATCTCGAACGCCTCGCCCTCGAAGTCGGCGTCGATTTCGACGAACTTCTCGTCGCCGATCACGTCGACGAGAATCGACTCGTCGTCGGGGTTGACGCCCGCAAAGTGCGATCCGGCGCCGGTGTCGAGCTCCGCGACGATCTCGTAGTCGTCGACGCGCACGATTTGGGTCTTTGCGCCGCTGGTGCTCGGAATCACGCCGTAGCGGAACTCGGAGTCGTAGTCGACCATGTGGGGGGTCTCTTCGAGACCGTCACCGAGATCGATCTCGTCGGTGACCGTGAAGTCGTCACCGTCCGGTTCGATGACGTACAGCGTCGCGGTACCCTGGTCGACGGCCCACAGTTCGTAGTCGTCGTCGCTGTCGCCGGGGACGAGGCCGATACCGTGGAAGTCCGGAATCGCGACGTCGTCGGCTTCGATATCCTCGTCGGCGTAGTCGTCGATCGGGTCGGGTTCGATGACCTGGACCAGTTCGCGGCTCTCGACGTCGAGGACGGCGACGCCCGGCTCGTCGCCGGCGATGGCGTGAGGGCCGGACTGCTGGTCGGGACCGCGGGTCGTCGCGAACATGTACTCGCCGTCCGGCGAGGCCGTCAAAATGTCCGGGGAGGTGCCGGCGTTCTCGATTTCGTCGATGACTTCGTCGGTTTCGGGGTCGACGACGAAGCCGTCGTCGGTGTCCCGGTTGACCATCCACAGTTCCTCGTTGTCCGGCGTAAACCAGACGCCGTGAGTGTCGTAGCCGTTACTGTCTCGAGTGACCGCCTCGAGGTCGTAATCCTCGTCGGCTTCACCGGTCTCCGGGTTGATCGGGCGGTGTTCGTCGGTGTCGAAGACCCACCACTCGCCCGCTGGGTCGGCGCCGTCGACGTCGGCGCGGCCGGCGTTGACGTAGAACTTCGCTTCCTCGGGGTGAGCGATCGTCCCGCAGTTTGCGGGAATATCCGGGAACTCCTCGACGATTTCGAAGGTTTCGAAGTCGAACACGAGGAGACCGCCGTCGCCGTAGCCGGGTCCGAGCGTCACGTAGGCGTACTGTCCGTCCTGCGTGTAGTCGTGGCAGACCGGACTGGCGCTGGCGAACGCCGCCTCGGTTCCGTCGCCACCGTCGTCGCCGTTCTCGTCGTCACCGTTGTCGTCGTCGCCTCCCAGACAGCCTGCGAGTGCGACCCCACCAACGACAGTACTCGTCTGCAGAAATCGGCGTCGAGTTTTCCGTGCTGTCATGTTCAGCACCTAGGTACTACCAAGTATAATACCTTCGTTCTGAGGCCGTGAAAGCGCCGAATACGGCCGCCTCACAGATACAGGTAACAATTTCCGCTTGCCAGTATTGTGGTCAATACTGGCCGATACCGGTGACGAATCTCGGGTTCGGTGTCGCGGCCGCTGTTCGAAGACTGCATCGATTGCGCCGGCGACGCCGCCTCGAGACCGTCGGTTGTCCCCTTCGAGCGGGTCGCGAGAACCTGCCGACGACGCTCGAGGATACACGACCGGGATTGCGGTGGTATCGGCGACGATCACGGGATATAAATCCGTTCTCCCCTCACCTTCGACCAAGATGAAACGTCGACGGGTGCTGTACACTGGTGTCGCAGCCGGCGCGCTCGCCGTCGGAGCCGGTTGTTTCGGCGACGACGACGGCGGCGATGAGGGGGACGATGACGAGGACGGAGGTGACGATGGGTTCGATGCGTTACCTCGGGTCGAAGACCCTCCAAACGCGACGTACCTGCCGTCGCACCGCGACGGGATGATCGCACTGGAGACGGTAACCGCCGGAGAGTTCGCGCTGTCGCCGATGCTGTCGATCCCGCACTTCTTCTGGACCATGCCGGGACCGACGGAAGTCGACCCGCCCGCAGACGACGCCGTCCACCTGATGGCCACGGTCTGGGATCCCGACACCGAGGTCGTTATCCCCGTCGCCGTCGGCTCGACGATCGAACTGACGAAAGACGGCGAGTCCGTCTCCGAACGCTCCCCGTGGACGATGATCTCTCAGGGGATGGGGTTCCACCTCGGCGACAACGTCCCGATCGACGGCAACGGCACGTACACCGCGACCGTCTCCCTCGAGTCGATCTCCGACATCCGACTGACCGGCGAGTTGGCGGACCGATTCGACGAGGGCGTAACGGCCACGTTCGAGTTCGAGATCACCGACGAGGCGCGTCACGATATGGTCGATCGAATCGAATTCTTCGACGAGGACCGCTGGGGCGACCGCGATGCGGTTCCTCCGATGGGACAGGGCAGCGACGAGCATGGCGATCACGACGACGAACACGGTGACGGCGATCGCGACGACGAACACGACAACCACGGCGACAGTGACGACCATGAGGACGGGGACGGCGACCACGATCACGGCCACGGCCACCACGACCACGAGATGCCGTACTCGTCGCTCCCGCCGGCCGAGGACCTGCCGGGAGATCTCCTGGGCGAGCCAACCCTCGACGACGGCGTTTACGCGACGACGGTGCTGTCCGCAGGGTCTCGGTTCGTCGACGATGACGAGCGCTATCTCGCCGTCTCGCCGAGGACGCCGTACAACCGCTGCGTGCTCTCCCAGCAGTCGCTCTCGATCCGACTCGAGCGCGACGGCGAGACGGTCGCCGACCCCGAACTGACCCCGACGCTCGACCACGAACTGAACTTCCATTACGGGGTGGCGCTCGAGGACGTCGAGGCGGGTGACGAACTCCACATCGTGGTCGAGAGCCCGCCGCAGGTCTCCCGCCATCAGGGGTACGAGACGGCCTTCCTGTCGACGGGCGAACTGACGCTCGAGATCGAGGACGCCTGACGATGGGAAAAGGGAAACAGCTGACGATGGGTCGGGCGAGACGTTTCCTCGCGGTCGTTCTCGTCGCGGTGCTCTGCGCCAGCGTGGGAGCCGCCGGGTTCGCCGGGACCGCCGGCGCGGGCGACAGCGCGACGATCTTCGAGGTCGAACCGGAGGACGCCCAGGCACCGCCGGGCGAGACGATCCACGTTGCGATCGTGATGACCAGTGACGGCGGTTACGGCGGCGTCGGCATCGAACGGGTCGCTTTCGGCGTCGAGTACGACAGCGACGTGCTGGCGCTCGAGAAGATCACCCGCGGTCCCTGGTTCGAACAGGATAACGAGACCGAGATCGTCACCGAAACGGATATCGACGACGAGAAGGGGTACGCGTTCATCGATCAGTACCGCGATCCGCCCGACGGCGGCTCGACGGGCCAGGCGCGGATGGCGACGCTCACGTTCACCGTCGCGGACGACGCTCACGGCGAAACCTCGCCGGTCAACGTCACGGACGTCGAGTCCGAGTTGACCAACGACTGGCCGCTCCAGTCGTTCACCCACAACGGAAGCGTTTCCGTGGACGACGATGCCGAGGTTGTCGGCGCATCGCCGCCCGAGCCGATCGAGGACGATGAAACGGCGGGCGGAGACGACGGGACGGGCGACGAACCGCTTTCCGGCTTCGGAATCGTCGCTGCGGTCGCAGTCCTCGCCGCGCTCGCGGCGGGCGTCGGCTATCGACGCGCTTGAGGGAACTGCTCGCTCGAGGCTATCGCTCCACTGTCTCGTTTTTGCCGAAATGTCTCGCTGAAACCGGCCGTCGCCGTTAGCCCCGGCGCTCGAGGATTCGCTCGATGATCAGCCGCGTCGAGAGGATCTCCTCGCCGTCCGCGGGATCGCGCCCGCTCGCACGCTCGACGGTGCAGTCGATCCCGCGGCGCTCGAGTTCGCTCTCGATGCCCGCGGCGTCGTGGTGCTGGTCGTGGCCCAGCGCGATCACGTCGGGATCGATCTCCTCGATCGGAACGAAGATGTCCTCCTCGTGGCCGAGGATCGCCTCGTCGACGGCCTCGAGCGCGTCGACGACGTCCCGGCGCTGCGTCCCGGGGCAGATCGGCTTCTCCTTGTGGTCGACGTTCGCCTTGCGCGCGACGATGACGTACAGTTCGTCGCCCATCGCCGCGGCCTCCTTCAGGTAGTGGACATGGCCCGGATGGATGATGTCGAACGTTCCCTGGGCGATAACCGTCCGCGTCATGTCCGCCTCCGTCGGGCGGTCGAACGTCCCGTCGCGGGTGTAGTCGTGAACACGGTCGTCGTTGTCGGCGTCGTCTCGAGAATCATACTAACGTCTGAGTTCGTCGTCGATATCCGCCTGCGTAAAGTCGAAGAAGTCCTCGGTTTCGGGAAGCTCCACGTCGATCACGTTCAACTGGGTCCGCTGGCCCTGCGAATCGAAGGCCTGCCAGTCCGAACGGCGGTACGGCGCGCCGATGATGACGTGGACGCTGCCCCGACCGAACGTCTCTAAGTCCGCAGCGCTCGGGCTGATCACCCCGTTCGGGTGGGAGTGAACGCTGCCGAGTGCCTTCACGTCGTTCGGAATCTGGCTCGTCTTGACGGTCGCGCTGACGCTGTTCGACTCGGTGCCGGGGACGACGAGAATGTCCGTAATGACGAGTCCGTCGCTGTCGAGCCCCAGCCGATCCGCCTCGGTCCCCCGGAGGAATCCCATGTACTCGTTCGGGTGGGACGCCTCCGAGGACTCGATGGCGAACTCGAGCGTCTCCTCGGCGATACCGAGAATCGAACTCGAGCGAAACAGCGCGTCGAACAACCCCATGTGACGACCTGAGTGCTTGCGGTTGCTAAACGTTCCGATCAGGTACGCGACTCGAGTTTCCGCCTCGATTGGCCGCTGCGTCAGGCCGGTCCAGTCCGCGAAAACTATGTGAATTTTCCGTGATAATTATCGGCGGTCACCCGGTGTGGATACACTCTTACGCGGAATAGCGGGGCGTTTTTCTGGAGGGTGTTCGTACCACGAGTTATGTCATTAGACGAAGATTCACTCGACTATCATCGCGAGAACCCACCGGGGAAGATCGAAATTCGGACGACGAAATCGACAAGCACCCAGCGCGATCTCTCGCTTGCGTACTCGCCCGGCGTCGCCGCGCCGTGTCTGGAGATCGACGCGGACGAGAACGAGGCGTACACCTACACGGCCAAGGGGAACCTCGTCGGCGTCGTCTCGAACGGCTCTGCCGTCCTTGGTCTCGGCGACATCGGCGCGCAGGCGTCGAAACCCGTCATGGAGGGGAAGGGCGTCCTGTTCAAGCGCTTCGCGGATATCGACGTCTTCGACATCGAACTCGACCACGACGACGTCGACGCCTTCGTCGAGTCGGTCGCGGCGATGGAGCCGACCTTCGGCGGGGTCAACCTAGAGGACATCGGCGCGCCCGACTGCTTTCGGATCGAGGAACGACTCAGAGAGCGCATGGACGTTCCGGTCTTTCACGACGACCAGCACGGAACCGCGATCATCTCCGGGGCCGCACTGCTGAACGCCACCGAAATCGCCGGAAAGGATCTCGAGACGCTCTCCGTCACCTTCGCTGGCGCGGGCGCTGCGGCGCTCGCGACCGCTCGATTCTTCGTCTCGCTCGGGGTCCGGAAGGAGAACATCACGATGGTCGATATCGACGGCATTTTGACGACCGCTCGAGCGGAGGCCGACGATCTCGACCCCTACAGCCGCGAGTTCGCTCGCGACGTCCCCGACGGCGAGTTGGAAGACGCGATGGTCGACGCGGACGTCTTCGTCGGGCTCTCCGTCGGCGGCATCGTGAGCGCGGAGATGGTCCAGTCGATGGCCGAGGAGCCGATCCTGTTCGCGATGGCCAACCCTAACCCCGAGATCGACTACGAGACGGCGAAAACGGCCCGGGACGACACCGTCATCATGGCGACCGGGCGCTCGGACTACCCGAACCAGGTCAACAACGTCCTCGGCTTCCCCTTCATCTTCCGCGGGGCGCTCGACGTCCGCGCGGCCGAAATCAACGAGGCGATGAAGGTCGCGGCCGCGGAGGCCATCGCCGACCTCGCGAAAAAGGACGTCCCCGACGCCGTCCGCAAGGCCTACGGCGAGCAACCGCTGCAGTTCGGTTCCGAGTACATCATCCCGAAACCGCTCGATCCCCGGGTGCTGTTCGAGGTAGCCCCCGCCGTCGCTCGCGCCGCGATGGAGTCCGGCGCCGCGCGAGCGGAGCTCGATCCCGAGGCGTACGTCGAACGCCTCGAGGCCCGTCTCGGCAAGTCCCGGGAGATGATGCGGACCGTGTTCAACAAGGCCAAGAGCGATCCGAAGCGCCTCGCGCTAGCCGAGGGTGGCAACGAGAAGATCATCCGGGCCGCGGCCCAGATCGAAGAGCGAGAGATCGCCCAGCCGGTCCTGATCGGCGACGAAGACGAGATCAAGACGACCGTCGCGAATCTGGGACTCGAGTTTCAGCCCGAGGTCGTCGATCCGAGCGCGGGCGACTACGGGGAATACACCGACGCGCTCTACGAGCGCCGACAGCGAAAGGGCGTGACGCGCACTGAGGCAGTTGATCTGATCCGGGACAGCAACTACTTCGCGTCCGTGATGGTCGATCAGGGCGACGCCGACGCGATGCTGACCGGACTGACGAACCACTATCCGTCGGCGCTTCGACCGCCGCTGCAGGTGATCGGGACGGCTCCCGACACCGACTACGCCGCCGGCGTCTACATGCTCACGTTCAAGAACCGCGTCGTCTTCCTCGCGGATACGACCGTCAATCAGGATCCCGACGAGGAGGTGCTGGCCGAGATCACGCGCCACACCGCCGATCTCGCCCGACGGTTCAACGTCGAACCGCGTGCCGCGTTGCTGTCGTATTCGGACTTCGGCAGCGTCGACAACGAGGGGACGCGAAAGCCCCGACAGGCCGCCGAGCGGCTTCGCGAGGATCCGAGCGTCGACTTCCCGGTCGACGGGGAGATGCAGGCCGACACCGCCGTCGTCGAGGAACTGCTCGAGGGCAGCTACGAGTTCACCGACCTCGACGAGCCCGCGAACGTGCTCGTCCTCCCCAATCTCGAGGCGGGGAACATCTGCTACAAACTGCTCCAGCGACTCGGCGGCGCCGAGGCGATCGGGCCGATGCTCGTCGGCATGGGCGAGCCGGTTCACGTCCTCCAGCGCGACGACGAGGTCACGGATATCGTGAACCTGGCCGCCGTCGCGACCGTCGACGCGCAGGACGAGTAGCTGCTCTCACGGCTCCGTTGAGCCCCATTCTTCAGCGGTATTTAGCGTGAAACGCACGCTCGTTCCACGTGAACGTAACATTCAGGATTCTATCTCCCTTGATCGATACTAGGGAGTGTATGAATGGGTGATTCGTCGAAGACCGGTGCCGTTCTGATAGTACTTGCAATGCTTGTTACCCCAGCATACATCGCCGTTATAGCGGCTGATATTGATCCTCTTCTCCACGGACGGTTGTTGGGGCCGTTGATTGCCGTCCTTCTTGTTCTGGGTGCGGGACAGATACTCAGTGATGAGTGATTCGACAGAGCCACTCCCGCCGGTCTCGCGGTCGGTCTCGAGGACACGAGACGGTCGGTGACGACGAGCGGTGGTGACGACCTGCGGCGAACGACAGCACCGCTCGCGGGCCGAACTGTGTCTTCACCGACAGCCCCCGGCGACAGCGTCGCTTCTTCTTGACAAGGGTTATACGCGACCGTCCCAAACTACGGGCCAAGATGACACGAGCGTCCGCCGGGGAACCCGGCGCAGACGACGGGGATTCCGTCGTCTACGATCTCGCTGCCGAGTGTACTGCAGACGACGTCGAACACGGCCAGGCTTACCTCGCCGAAATCAACGGCATCGTCGACTACGGCGTCTTCGTCGATCTCTCTGACTCCGTCTCCGGACTCGTCCACGAATCCGTCCTCGAGGGCACCTACGGCGTCGGCGACGAACTCGTCGTCGAACTCGAGGCCGTCCGAGACAACGGCGATATGGCGTTCGAGCCCGCCGACGTCGGCGACGACTACGCGGTCGACGCCGTCGCCCACGACTACAGCCTCACCGGCACCGACCGCCTCGAGGCCACCATCGGCGACCAGATTCACCTCGAAGGCGAGGTCGTGCAGGTCAAACAGACCGCCGGCCCGACGATCTTCCACGTCGCAGACGAGTACGGCGTCGTCCCGTGTGCGGCCTTCGAGGAGGCAGGCGTCCGCGCCTTCCCCGCCGTCGAAGTCGGCGACGTCGTCCGCGTCACCGGCACCCCCGAACACCGTGAGGGATCGGTCCAGATCGAGGTCGACGGCCTCTCGAAACTCGAGGGCGAAGACGCCGAGGACGCCCGCGATCGACTCGCGGAGGCCCTCGAGGTCCGCGCGGAACCCCACGACGTCGAGCCGCTGATCGACTGGCCCGCGTTCGAGAAGCTCCGACCGAACCTCCAGGAGGTCGCGAAACTGCTCCGCCGGACCGTTCTCGAGGGCCGTCCGATCCGCGTTCGTCACCACGCCGACGGCGACGGGATGTGCGCTGCCGTGCCCGTCCAGATCGCGCTCCAGCGATTCATCGCGGAGGTCCACGAAGACGAGAACGCGCCGCGACACCTGATCAAGCGCCTCCCCGCGAAGGCCCCCTTCTACGAGATGGAAGACGCCACGCGGGACCTGAACTTCGCGCTCGAGGACCGCGAAAAGCACGGCCAGCAGCTGCCCCTGTTGCTTATGCTCGACAACGGCTCGACGGCCGAGGACGTCCCGGCCTACGAGACGCTGGCCCACTACGATATCCCGATCGTCGCGGTCGATCACCACCACCCCGACCCCGAGGCCGTCGAGGACCTCCTCGACGCACACGTCAATCCCTACCTCCACGACGAGGACTACCGGATCACGACGGGGATGCTCTGTGTGGAACTCGCGCGGATGATCGACCCCGAGATTACCGACGAACTTCGCCACGTCCCCGCCGTCGCCGGCCTCTCGGATCGCTCGAAGGCCGACGCGATGGGCGACTACCTCGAACTCGCCGCTGCGGAGGGCTACGACGAGGAGCGGCTGCAGGATCTCAGCGAGGCGCTTGACTACGCGGCCTTCTGGCTGCGCTATAACTCCGGCGATCAGCTGATTCAGGACCTGCTCCAGATCGACGCGAACGACGAGGAGCGCCACCGCGAACTCGTTTCCTTCCTCGCGGACCGCGCTCGCAACGATGTCGACGTCCAACTCGACGCGGCGATGCCCCACCTCGAGCACGAGGACCTCGACAACGGCGCTCACCTCTACCGGATCGACGTCGAGAACTACGCCCACCGCTTTACGTACCCCGCGCCGGGGAAGACCACTGGCGAGATTCACGACCGCAAGATCGAGGAGACCGGCGATCCCGTGATCACGGTCGGCTACGGTCCCGACTTCGCCGTCCTTCGATCCGACGGCGTTCGACTGGACATCCCCAACATGGTCACCGAACTCGAGGAAGAAATTTCGGGCGGCGGCGTCTCCGGCGGCGGCCACCTCGTCGTCGGCTCGATCAAGTTCGTCAAGGGCAAACGCGAAGAAGTGATCGACGCCTTAGTCGACAAGATGGAAGACGCGGAGATCGACGAAGCGCTCTCGAGCGCCGCGCCGATCGACGACTGAGCGCCTATCCATCGGTCGGTTTCACCTTCGTCTGCGATCCGTTTTGAGACGGAGCGACGGCTGGATTCGGTTTTCGTTCGGAACTGAGCGGATCTCGTGCAGCGGCGCGCCGGATCGTGGTGGCTAAATCGAGGACTGCGGTGTGACTCCGTGCGAGAGTTGTTGTCGACTCGGTTTTAATCCGACCCGTGACGTGGCGTGTAGCCACAGTCGACGCACTCGAGGGAGTCGTGGTGGGACTGGAGGGAGCCGGTACATTCGGGACAGCGGTAGTCGTGAGTTGCGGACTGACTGGTTGCCATGTCCGGACCGGAGCAGTCGATGCATATAAGCTCGCCTATTATCGAGGTAGAAGTATTCTGTGACAATACAATGCGTATATATGACTGTGTTTGCTGGTGAGTGGTCACTCGAGTATCCAGTTTCGACGATAGCTCGAGGCCGTCCGTCGGATCGAACTTCCGTCGACTAGAACTGGTACCGTCGCTCGTCGTCCATCGTCGGATACTGGTCCGCGCCGGTCATCTCCTCGAAGGTCATCCCCGAGAGGTACTCGTCGTAGGTAACGTCGTAGGCCGACCGAAGCTGGAAGTCGAGTTTACCCGTTTCGACGGTCGACTGGAACAGCATGTGGATCGCCCGCCGGACGAGTTCGTCCGTCTCGTCGGGTTCTAAGGCGGCCTCGAGCAGGGCGAGTTCGTTTTTCGTTTCTCGGTCGAGCGAGACGCTGAGGTCGTCGTCGAAGGCGGTGTAGGACTCCTGTACGTCGTCGTTGAGATCGTCGAGGCTCATACGGGTGGAGACTCGAGCCGACGGGATAGGGCTTTCGTGCTATGGGTGTCCGAGTTAGAACACAGCGGCTGTGACGATCAGTGTGCTGTGGTATTACATTTGGAAACGGACGTCTACGAAGACGAGCACTCTGCTGACGCTGGCGGCGGTGAGTGCCACTTCCTCCCCAACCGATTCGTTCGCTCCTTCCAGTCACTCACTCATCCCTCGCACGAAGTTGTGCCGCGGTTCGCTTTCCGCTCACCGCGGCCACAGCGCGCGCCACCGCGCCTGGTTCAGTTAGACTGGAGAAACACGTCCCTTCCCGAGTCAATACGACCGACCGAGAACCGCCACCAGTAAGACGGCCCGGTCGCTAGCCCGACCAATGAGCGAGCGCGACGGTGCCGGCGACGCGGACGGGGTCAACGACTGGTCGCTGCCCGAGGATCTCGAGGCCGTTCAGGCGGCCCTGATCGAGTGGTACGAGGGCGACCACCGCGACTTTCCGTGGCGGCGGACGGACGATCCCTACGCGATCCTCGTCAGCGAGGTGATGAGCCAGCAGACCCAGCTGGATCGCGTGGTCGAAGCCTGGGAGGAATTTCTCGAGCGGTGGCCGACGACGGCCGATCTCGCCGCCGCGGATCGAGCTGACGTCGTGGGCTTCTGGACGAGTCACAGCCTCGGGTACAACAACCGGGCGAAGTACCTCCACGAGTCGGCCGGCCAGATCGAGTCGGAGTACGACGGCACCTTCCCCGAAACGCCCGACGAACTGCAGGAGCTGATGGGCGTCGGTCCCTACACCGCCAACGCCGTCGCGAGTTTCGCGTTCAACAACGGCGACGCCGTGGTCGACACGAATGTCAAGCGAGTCACCTACCGCGCCTTCTCGATTCCGGACGACGATTCGGCCTTCGAGGCGGGCGCGAACGACCTCATGCCCGAGGGCGAGTCGCGGGTCTGGAACAACGCGATCATGGAACTCGGCGGCGTCGCCTGCACGCAGACCCCCCGCTGCGACGAGGTGGGCTGTCCGTGGCGCGAGTGGTGTGATGCCTACGCGAGCGGCGACTTCACCGCGCCCGACGTCCCCACCCAGCCCTCCTTCGAGGGGAGCCGTCGGCAGTTCCGCGGGCGCGTGATTGGGACCTTACGGGAGTACGACGAACTCGAGTTGGACACGCTCGGTCATCGAATCCGCGTCGACTACGTGCCGGAGGGCGAATACGGCCGCGAGTGGCTGACGGGGCTGCTTTCGGACCTCGAGTCCGACGGGCTGGTCGACCTCGAGCGGAGCGACTCCGACGCCGAACTCGTCGCGCGACTGCAGCGCTAATTCCCAACTCGAGCCCCCTATTGACGATCAAATCACGAGAAAGACCAGAATCGCGACGATAATGAAAACGGCCTTCAGGCCCGTGTTGACGACGATCACCTTCGTGCCGAACTCCGAGCCCCAGATGCCGTACTGAAACGGGATCGATCGCTTGACCGTGCCGATGGTCAGCGAGAACAGACTTCCGACGAGTAGCGTGATCACCGCCTCGGTCGGCGTGAGTACGTCGCCGATCATGGGGGCGACCGTGATCGCCCCCGTCGTCGGATCGACCAATGAGACGAGGATCACCGGCACCGCCGCGGCCGGGAGCCCGAGGACGCCGGCAACCGGATCGACGACCGCAGCGGGCTCCTGTATGCCGACGTAGGCGAGCGCGCCGACGAGTTGCTCGCTGTACTCGAGGGCCACGAAGACCAGCGAGTAGACGAGCGCCAGCCGCGGGACGATCGATCGAAGCCGCTCGAGCGTTTTCTCTCCGGCCTGTCGGAGTTTGTCCCGGTGCGTTCGACCCCCGCCGTCACCCTCGCCGTCCTCGGGGACCTCGGGGTCGACGACACTCCCGTCGTACTCGTAGCCCCGGAGCAAGAGCGCACCGGCGAGGAGGCCGACGATCGAGATGGCCAGCGAGATGCCGGCCCGCGCGCCGACGTACATGAGACCGGCGTGGAGCCCGAGAATCGGAATCAGGACGGGTCCGTAGTAGGTGAAGATGTGCTGGACGAAGCCGAAGAAGGTGTTGATGACGACGGCGATCAGCGTGGCCCGGTCGTCGAGCAGCCCGGACTCGCGAAACTCCGCGAGCATCCCGTAGCCGGCGGTGACCGAGACCGTGTTCGTCAGGACGGCGGCCCCGACCTCGTCGGGGAGGTTCGCCGGCTCCGTCAGGTACCGTCCCACGCGGGCGATCACGTCGACGATCCCGTACTCGACGGCTAGGTTCGCTAATCCGACGCCGATACCGATGAGCACCGAAATCGTCAGGACCCGCGGGAGGGCTTCGGTCAACAGGACGGAGAGGAGCGACTCCACGCCGATCCGTTCGAATCGCCGAAAGATATGGCCGTCGGATCGACCCAGTTGCCGGGACTCACCGACGCGACCGGTCGAAGCCGTGTCGCTTGGCTCGCATATTTCAACCGGGTCCCCGAAAACCACCCATGGCAGACGTCCACGTCACCGCAGTCTGTGGGAGCCTTCGCGACGCGAGTACCACCCGAATCGCCCTCGAGCGCGTCCTCGGAGCGGCCGAAGCGGGCGGCGCGAGCACGGAACTAATCGATCTCCGGAAGTACGAACTGCCCGTTTTCGACGCGGATCAGGATCGGAAGGACGCGGGCGACGCGGCGGAACTCGCGGCCAGCTTGCGCGAGGCCGACGCGATCGTTCTCGGCTCGCCCATGTATCACGGATCGTACGCGTCGCCGCTGAAGACGGCCCTCGACTACTGCGGCTTCGACGAGTTCAGGGGGAAGACCGTCGGATTACTCGCCGTTTCTGGCGGTGCGTTTCCCGTGACGGCCTTAGAGCACATGCGCTCGGTCTGTCGGGCGCTGAACGCCTGGGTGATCCCCCACGAGGCCGCGATCGCGAACTCCCACTCAGCGTTCGAGGACGGCGAGTTCGTCGAGGAAAAACTCGAGGAACGGGTCGCGACGCTGGGGCGGCGTGCCGTACAGTACGCCACGATCGAGCCGGATCCGGACTCGTTCCAGGGCGACCAGAACGTCGGTGCGGAGGGGAAGTAATCAGGGCTCGAGCAACTGCTCGAAGCGCCGCTGGTGGGCGAGGAAGGCGAACAGCGCGAAGACGACCACGCCGACCTGCAGCGCCTCGATGCGAATGACGATCGTGGTGATCTCGAGCGCCAGCGGCGGCGTCGCGATCGCCCACTCGGTGAACCAGGCCGACGCGAGCAGCAACGACGCGCCGACGGCGAGCAGTAGGCCGGGGACGAGCGGCGTCCGCGCCGTTCGGGACGGCGACCGATGGCGGAAGACGTGTCGCTCGAGGGAGAACTGTCCGACGAGCACGCCGGCGAGCAGTGCCGTCGCGACGAGAATCCCGCCGACGCCGCCGATCTGTTCGGCGACGAACAGCCAGCCAACCCAGCCACCGGTCAACAGCAACGCGGCGGCGAGTCGCATCGGCTCGAGGAGGTCCCCCAGTTCGCTGATGGTCGCGCCGAAAACGCCGGCTCTGAGGAGCGCGCCGCAGAAGAGGATTCCCAGTCCAGCGAGTGCAGTCGACGTCGTCCGCGAGTCGACGACGAGGGTGAACCAGAAACCGACGGCGATCGCTTCCACGGTGGCCGCCGAAAGCGCCGCGGTCAGCCCGACGACCCGCCGGCGGGTCGTTCGGCCGAGGACGCCAGGCTGACGGATGACGCTCATACCCCGTTCCACTCAGTCCGCCCCTTTCGTTATGTGAGCCATTATATCGCACGGTAATGCGGGCGTAATCGCGTCGTTGCCGGTGTCGAATTTATACGAGGGTAACGGATCGTTTTACTAATAGGTCGCGCGAGCCGGTGTCCGCGCGAGCGAACGACTGCGCTCGACGTCGTCGAGTCGGTGTGGAGGATAGCGCGCGGCACAGTAGCGATGGACCGACCACTGCTTGTAGTCTCGCCTGCACCCGGCCGCTCTCGGTCGGCGACTGGTCGCTTGAAGGAGCCTTGAGAGTCGCTCGAGCGACCGTTCGATCGAGTAGGGGCCGGTTACTCGGACGAACGCGCTGCGGTAGTCGACGTGTACTGTTCGGGAAAACGATTCGCGCGGCCGAAACGTTGGACAGAACTATTTAGGGGGATGTGGTCGGCACTAATTATGCCCGAAACCGAGCAACAGGACAAGACGCTGGCCGAGACCGTCGTCAGAGAAGCAGTCGGAATGGGAATGGAGTCGCCGCTGCGCGATTCCATCCTCGAGGCCGTCGAGGAGGCGGACGGATCGACGGGCGGGAAGACGAGTCTGCCGCTGGCGGGCGCCCTCTTCGGTGCCGGTGCTGCGCTCGGCTTTCTTGCGGGTCGACAATCTCCCGAACTCGAGGACACTTCGCTCGAGGATCTGCAGGAGCCGGAGATCATCGAAGACGTGGTCGAGGGGACGACGTCGACCGCCGAAGAGACGAAAGCGAGCGCCGAGGAGACGATGAGCGACGACGATTCCGGAGCGGAGACGGAAGCCGAGAGCGGCTCGAGTCGACTGCCGCGGATGCTGCTCGTCGTCGGTCTTCTCGCCGGTGTCGCGCTCATTCGCCGTCGACTCTCCGGCGACGAGGAAGACGAGTGGGAGCCGATCGAGGAGTTCGAACCCGCGACGAGTGCCGAGTCGGAGGAGTTCGACGACGAGGACGAACTGGAAGCCGACGTCGACGGCGACGAGTCGGACGAGATGGAAGAAGAGGAAGAGGAGTAAGTCGCGGAACTCGGTGCCGAGTGCCCTCGAGCGGCAGACGACCGATGCGTTCGTTTTCGCGACGACGACTGCAACCCGCAGGACAGCCACTGGAGAACGGCCACGGAGATCGAAATCCGGCGGGTGGCGGCTGGCCGGCGGCTGACGAAGGAGCTAAGAGGGCGACGCCGACAGTGTGAACCCAATGGAGACGACCCACCGCGTCTTCGTCGGTGACTCTCGGGATCTCGCCGCGATCGACGACGCCTCCGTCGAACTCGTCGTCACGTCCCCGCCGTACCCCATGATCGAGATGTGGGACGAGCTGTTTACGGCGCTCGATCCGGCGATCGGCGACGCGCTCGAGTCCGGCGACGGCCGCGCGGCGTTCGACGCGATGCACGCCCAGCTCGACCGCGTCTGGGCGGAACTCGAGCGCGTGCTCGTCGACGGCGGCATCGCCTGTGTCAACGTCGGCGACGCGACGCGGACGATCGACGGGAGCTTTCGCGTCTATCCGAACCACGCCCGCGTGCTCGAGGCCTTCGAGTCCCGCGGCTTCGATCCCCTGCCGGACGTGCTCTGGCGCAAGCCGGCCAACAGCGCGGCCAAGTTCATGGGCAGCGGGATGATCCCGCCGAACGCGTACGTTACCTTAGAACACGAGTACGTGCTGCTCTTCCGGAAGGGCGGCGAGAGCCGCGGCTTCGAGCCGGGGGCCGACCGGCGCTACGAGGCCGCCTACTTCTGGGAGGAGCGCAACCGCTGGTTCACGGACGTCTGGACCGACGTGCAGGGCGAACTGCAGGCTCTCGACGGCGGCGACGGGGTGGAGGATCTCCGCGATCGGTCGGCCGCCTACCCGCTCGAGATCCCCTATCGTCTGATCTGTATGTACTCGGCCTACGGCGACACCGTCCTCGATCCGTTCTGGGGGACTGGAACCACGACGTTCGCGGCCATGTGTGCCGGCCGCCACTCACTCGGTTCAGAGCTCGAGGCGGCCTTCGTCGAACGGTTCGACGACCGCGTGCCCGACATCCCGGCCCTGTCTCGGTCGATCGGGCGGACGCGCCTCGAGCGCCACCGCGAGTTCGTCGCGAGCCGTCGCGAGGACGGAAAGGGGTTCGAGTACGAGGCCGAACACTACGACACGCCGGTCGTGACCAAGATGGAGCGAGGAATTCGACTGCGCGAAGTCGATGCGATCGAGGCGCTCGATGACGATACCGACGACGGTGAGGGCGACGACGGCAACGATGGCGACGACGAGTACGGCTATCGGGCCGAACACGTGCCGCTGGGCCTCAGTGACGACGCTCGGTAGATGGTAACGGCCACGCTTTTTTACGTCGGAGGCCGAACGAGCGGCTATGACGCTCGACGAATACGCGACGGCAGTTTCGGCCCTCGAGCCGAGCGAGGGCGAGATCGAAACGACCGAACTGGTCGTCACCGACGACGTGCTGGTCAAGGCGTTCGCGCTCGGCCCTGACGCGGAACTCGAGGCTCACGACCATCCCGACAGCACGAACGTCTTTCACGTGCTCGAAGGGACGGTGACGGTCGTCCGGGGCGACGAGAGCGAGGCGATCGACGCCCCCGGCGTCGTCCACCACGAGCGCGGCGCGGTCCACGGCGCGCGAAACGAGACCGACGAGACGGTCGTGTTCACGGCGAGCCTCTGTCCGTTGCCGTCGTGATTCTTGACTGCGTCCGCCGCTTCCGTCGTGATTTAGTGGTAGCCCGCGTAGATCGGGTGTGAACGACGCTATCGATCTCGACCGATTCGACTCCAGACGGTCGACCGTCTACGGAAACCGGGGGATGGTCGCGACGAGCCAGCCGCTCGCCGCGGAGGCCGGTCTCTCGATCCTTCGCGACGGCGGGAACGCCTTCGACGCGGCCGTCGCCACGGCCGCCGCGCTCAACGTCGTCGAACCGACCTCGACCGGACTGGGCGGCGACGTGTTCGCGCTCTATCGAACCGCCGACGGCGACGTCGGAGCCATGCGATCCTGTGGCCCCGCGCCGGCCGACGCGACGATCGAGAACGTGACGAACGCGCTCGAGGAGACCGACGAGGAGACGCTCGAGAGCTACTACCCCGAGTCGCGGGGCTACGCCGTCGACAGCGGGGCGAGCGCCGACGAGTTGGAAATGCCGTTCCTCGGTCCCCACGCCGTCACGGTTCCCGGCACGGCCCGCGGCTGGGAGACGACGGTGCAGGAACTGGGCCGACGATCGCTCTCGGAGGTCCTCGAGCCGGCGATCCACTTCGCGACGGAGGGGTATCCCGTCTCGCCGATCATCGCCCACCACTGGGAGGGGGCGGAGCGACTCTTTACGGACGAGCACGCGCGCGAGGCGTACCTCTTCGACGGCGAGAGCCCGGACCCCGGCCAGACGGTTACCATGCCGCGGCTGGGCGAGTCCCTGCGGGCGATCGCCGAGAACGGGGCCGACGAGGTCTACGAAGGATCGATCGCGGACGCGATCGTCGACGAGATACAGTCCGCGGGCGGTTTCATGACTCACGAGGACCTCGCCGACTTCGAACCCGAGTTCGTCGACCCCGTCAGCACGACCTACAACGGGGCCGAGGTCTACGAACTGCCGCCGAACAATCAGGGGCTCGTCGCACTCGAGGCGCTGAACGTCGCCGAGGAGATCGGTGCCGGGGAGCACGCGTACGACTCGCCGGAACGGATCCACGCTTTCACCGAGGCGATGAAACTCGCGTTCGTCGACGGCCACCACTACATTACGGATCCCGAATTCGAGGCGGTTCCGCCGCTCGCATCGAAATCCTACGCGCGCGAACGCGCGACGGCGATCGGCGACAGTCCGATCCAGAACCCCGCGGTCGGCGTCCCGAACGCCAACGCGGAGGACGCCGACACCGTCCTGTTGACCGTCGGCGACGAGGAGGGCAACCTGGTCTCGTACATCAACTCCCGCTTCGCCGGCTTCGGCAGCGGGCTGGTCGCGGGCGACACCGGCATCGCGCTGCAGAACCGCGGCGCGTCGTTCTCGCTCGATTCCGATCACCCGAACCGTCTCGAACCGGGTAAACGGCCGTTCCACACGCTGATTCCGGCGATCGCGAAACTGGACGAGGACGACTGGCTGGCCTTCGGCGTCATGGGCGGCTACATGCAACCCCAGGGCCACGTCCAGGTGCTCTCGAACCTCGTCGATTACGGGATGAGTCCGCAGGCCGCGCTCGACGCGCCGCGCTGGCGCTACCGGGAGAGCGGCTCGCTCGGGATCGAGGAGCGGCTCCCGAACGCGGCCAAACTGGCTCGGAAGGGCCACGACGTCGGCGTCCTGCCGCCGGTCATGTTCGGAGGCGCACAGCTCGTTCGTCGCCGCGACGGGACGCTTTCCGGCGCGACCGAGCCCCGAAAGGATGGCGTCGCGATCGGTTTCTGAGTCGGGTGGTGCGCTCGAGTCGATCACCGCGTTCGAGCCGGTCGACGCGCCCGACCGCTCGCTCGAGTGTTCGCTCGCGAACGGGTCCCATAGGGGTAACACGACCTTTTTACGCGCGCCGGTCCCATCGGAGATATGACTCGCGGTCTCGAGGTCCCCGAGACGGCTCAGGTTCGAGTGCTTGCAGTCGGTTCGTCGCCGTGGTTGCGAGCTGCGACGAGCGGGCTGGAAGACGGCGATCTCGCCGTCGACGGACCGGTCGAAGCCGTGTCCGAACTCGACGCAGCGCGACTGGACGCGGCGGACTGTGTCCTCACTGACGACGACGCGGTTCTCACGTCGCTCGGCGAGACGCACCCGGTCGTCTACGCCATCGATTCGGCGGGGTGCGTGTCGATCGAACGGGTTCGATCCGACGGTGCGACCGACGTGGTCGTCAAACGGCGGGCCGGCGAATCCGAGTGCGAGCCTGCCGTTCTCGGCCATCGGCTTCGGCAGGCGGCCGAACTCGCCGCCGTCCGTCGAACGGCCTCGCGGCAGGAAACGTGGTGTCGGGCGTTGCTCGAGCAGTCGTCGGACCTGGTCGTCGTCACCGAGGCCGACGGGACGATCACCTACGTCGGCCCGTCGGTCGAAGCAGTCGGCGGCTACGATCCCGAGTCGTTGGTCGGCAATCACGTGACAGAGACCGTCCACCCCGAGGACACCTCGACGGTCCGCACCGCGTTCGATGAACTCCGGGAGCAGGGCCCCGGGGCGTCGGTCTCGATCACCTACCGGTGCCAGCACGCCGACAGCTCCTGGTACGTCCACGAGGCCGATCTCACAAACCGGCTCGCGGACGACGATATCGGCGGGATCGTCGCCTCGATCCGGGACATTACGGAGCACCAGCAGGTCGAACGGGAACTGGACGACGCGCTCGAGCGCGTGACCGATGCGTTCTGTGCGCTCGACGCTGACTGGCGATTTACGTACGTCAACGATCGAGCAGCGACCCTACTCGACACCGAACCGGGGGAGATTCTCGGACGAAAGATACACCATCAGTTCCCGGAACTTCGAGATACCGCCTTTCAGACGTCGGCGATCGAAGCGATAGAGACGCAAGAACCCGTCTCCTTCGAACGGTACTACGAACCTACCGACTGCTGGTACAACGTGCGACTGTTCCCCTCCCCGACCGGTATCTCGATCTACTTCACGGACGTTTCCGACCGGATCGAACGCGAGGGTGAACTTCGGGAGCGAACGGAGCGACTGGAAACCCTCGTCCAGAACGTTCCCGTCGTGCTCTTCGTGCTCGACGCCGACGGGACGATCACACTCGCAGAGGGCCGTGCCCTCGAGCGATTCGATCGCCGGTCGGACGATATCGTCGGCGAATCGCTGTTCGATGTCTTCGAGGGCCACTCGCAAATTGTCGCCGACGCCACGACAGCGTTGGACGGGGAGACAGCCCACTCTTCGGTCCGAGTCAAGGATCGAGTCTTCGAATCGTGGTACCGGCCGATCGTCGACGATGGGTCGACCGACCGCGTCATCGCTATCGCTGCCGACGTTACCGAGCGCGCCCAGTATCAGGAGGCACTGAACGCCCTGCACGAGGCGACGAGTCACCTGTTGACCGTCGAATCCAAACAGGCCGCCTGCGAGTACATCGTCGACGTCGCGGCGGACGTTCTCGACCTCGAGAGCGTCGTCTACCGATTCGACGATCAGCACAACGAACTGATCCCGGCGGCCTACTCACAGGCGTTCGAATCGACGTTCGGCCGGCCACCTCGCGTCCGCCCCGACCAGAGTTCCGTCTGGCAGACGTTCGTTAACGGAGCCCCTTCACGCCTTCACGACACGCCGGAAGCGGATCGATGCTGTGAGGCGACCGTCACCGCTTGCAGTGGCCTCTACGTTCCGATCGGCGAACACGGGACACTCGTCGCTCTCGATCCCGAACCGGCGCAGTACGACGACGACACGTTCGAACTCGCCCAACTGTTCGCCACGACGGCCGAGGCTGCGTTCGACCGGATCTCCCGGACGCGTCGACTCCACGGACGCGAGCGGGAACTCACGCGTCAGAACACGCATCTCGAGCAGTTGCACGCCGCCAATCGAATCCGCCAGGACATCGAGCAGTTACTCCTGATGGCCGACTCTCGAACCGAGATCGAACGCGGAATCTGTGACCGCCTCGCGGCGCTCGAGGCCTGCTCGTTCGCCTGGATCGGCGAGCCCGATCCGAGCGGTAATCGACTCGAGACGCAGGCCCGCGCCGGACGCGAACGGGGGTATCTCGACGCCGTCTCGGTGACGACCGTCGACGATTCTGCGGCCGAGCCGACGGGACGGTCGGCGCGGACGCGGGAGCCGACGTACGTCGAAAACGCTGCCGACTCGATCCGCGACGGAACGTGGCGGGTCGAAGCCCTCTCGCGAAACTACCAGTCGGTCTACGCCGTGCCGCTCGTCTACGACGGGTTCCTCTACGGCGTGCTGTCGATCTACGGCGACGACCGCGACGCGTTCGACGGATCCCTTCGCGAGACGCTCGCCGAACTCGGCGAAACGATCGGATACGCGATCGACGCGGTCAAGCGGAAGGCCGCCCTGCGCGACGACGACGTCGCGACCGCCGAACTCGAGCTCGAACTCACCGACGAGTCGCTGCTCTCCCGCCTTGCCGGCCGACTGGGCACCCGCGTTGCGTTCGAGGGCGCGACGATACGAGAGGACGGACCACAGACCGTCTTCGTCGTGACGGACGCGCCGGTCGCGCCCGAGCGGGCGGCCGAGCTCTCGGATCTCGACGGGATCCACGGCGTCACGGTCATCGGCGAAACCGAGGACGAAACGCTGTTACAACTTCAGTGTTCGGAGCCGTTTTTCGGCACTGTCGTCGACTCTCACGGCGGAACGCTCCGGTCGTTCGTCACCGACGAGTCGACGACCCGAGCCATCGTCGACGTTCCGGAATCGATCGAAATCAGGGACCTCCTGTCGGGGCTCAACCGTCGCGGCTTTTCGGTCACGATGGTCGCGCGCCGCGAACAGACGACCGCCGATCGGTCGACGATCGACGCCGGCGCGCGCACCTCGCTGCTCGAACAACTCACCGATCGGCAACGGGAAGTCGTCCAGACGGCGTATCACGGCGGGTTCTTCGAGTGGCCTCGACAAACGAACGGCGAAGAGATCGCGGACTCGCTCGACATCTCCTCGCCGGCTTTCCACAAGCACGTGAGAGCCGTCGAGCGGAAGCTCTTCAGGACCCTCTTCGACGAGACGCTGTTGGAGGGTTAATTGCTTAACCCCTCTTTTGCCGGTGGGGCTACACAGTTAACGGTCAGGCTCTTCAGTGCAACTCGTGAACGGAAAGTTGTCTTCCCACAGACCGCACTGGGGGTGCGCAGAACTATATGACCGAGATGACTTCACAATCACCGTCCGTTCCAACGGAGGAACAGTACGCTGTGCAGTACGATAGACTCGACAACGAACCACTGAGCGTCGCCGTCGTCGATGCGGTTGCGACGTTTTGCAACGACGACGTAACCGAACTCGAGCCGCTTCACTATACGATCAACGCCGACGCGCTCGAACGGCTGTTCGAACCGCGGGCGGACGGACTCCGATCCGGCGGCTCGGTAACGTTTGAGTACAACGACTGTCAGGTAACGGTCGATGCCGACGGCGAAATTCGGGTCGAAACGGCGTAGCGCGTTCGACATCACGACGCTTCGACTCGCGGGCCGGAATCGAACTGTCTCTACTCTCGACTTCCGTTCCGTCGGTTTTTCTCCGATCCATCGTCAGGAGCGTCAGCCTTCGGAGCGTCGAAAATACGGTCGCTATAACTGTCCTCACGAGCAGCCGTCTCGGTATGCCAGCGTTCGACGCATCGCTCGCCGGATCGGCGGGGCTCACGACGGTCGAATTGGCGCGCAGCTCTCGTCGATATCAGTCGCCGTGGGACTCTTCCGTCGAATCGCCGGTCGAATCCGGGAGCTGATCTCCCACGGTCAAATCGACGGCGCCCGTGCTGTCGACCCGAACCATGTATCCTCGATAGGGAAACTCGATCGTCACGACGCGGTCGCTCGCGGCGCATCCGCACGACTCGACCAGCCGATCGAGCGCGTCCGGATCGACGACGTCGTGAAGCGGTGGCTCGAGGTCCGTCGGTGAAACGCCCTCGGACGATGCAACCTGCGTCAGTACTTTGTGGCTCGGTGGGACCCCCGTCCCCATACCACGCCATGCTATGGTGTATCGCATAAAACTAGCGAAGCACTCGCGAAAGAATTAGTTGCCGCGCGCGGGTCTCAATCGGGTTACGAGTCACTCTAACAGTCGAAAAACGGCGTGCTCGGCGGGGAACGGACAGTTGTAGACGGTATTGCGATGGCGACTCGATCGGATCCAACGTCGAGCGGCCAGTAGCTTTAATCGACGATGGTCGAATATCCATCCGGCGAAGGGAGGAATACTGTCGTTGCCGATGGTATCCGGCCGCTCGAGACGGCCGGACCTCGCCAGTGATTGAGATCGATTTGCCGTCGCTCGAGACGACTGACGGCCGATCGAAGATTGGCCTGTCCACTGACACACCACGGCGGATGGGGTACGATCACGCTGGCTATCGGCCAGCGTCTTTCGAACGGCTATGGGTACGTGTCTCTCTCCGCGCCGGTAAAATCAGCGTCGTATTGTGGTGCTGTGGGGAGTCCGATCGCTCGTACGATGGCTAGGGTTCAGTTACGAATCAGATATTTCTGTGATAGACGCGTGTCGAACTACCAACGTCGATCGGGTACTGTCGGAGCTCAGTGGGAGGATCGCGCTCGATCCAGTCCGTCAAAGTGACTGTCAACGGACCGTGTGTTGGCGTTATGATCCGGTGTGGAATACGAACCGCAATGGCCTCACCACCCAGAGGATTCGTGCTCGGAGGATCCGTCGTTGCTGCAGCTGTCGTAACGATCCTCCTCGCACCGTCGACCGCAACTGCGACCGCGCTGTCGTTCGGTGTGGTGATGATCGCGGGGATCACGCTCTCGTACGGGATCGGGTATCTCGGACTGTCCCGGGCGGACACCGCATACCCGATGCCGGAGCCGACGAGCAATCCGCCCGAAGAGGCGACTGAAACGTCCCGGGCTGACGCTGAGGCCTTCGAACGGGCGATTCGGGAGGGGATTGGCGTCGCGACCACGTCGTTGTTCGGGCTCCTACTGCTCGTGTTGTTCTTGCTCGAGGAAACCGAACTCGTCGCCTCTCAAAATCTGACCGTCGGTGAGATTGGTGAGTGGGCGCTACTCGTTGTTCCCGCGCTCACGCTTCTCGTGCTCGGGTTCTGGAGTTGGCGAAGGCGTTGAGTCGTCGCGTTGGCCAGCCTGAGTCGAGACAGCAATCGATTCGCGCCGAGTTCGCAACCGGTCCGTACCGATCCTGTCTTCGAGATCCCCCGCCCCCTTCGTCTTAACTCTGTCACCGTGGTGAGACAGATATGCCCGGTTTCACCACCCGATTCGGATCCGATTGGTCTGTGACGACACTAATCACCGTGGTCGGCCTCCTCTCGATTGCAACGGGATTACTGGCGATGGTAACCGAACCGATGCTCGAAGCGGACGGGGTGTTCGCTGCCCTGCAGATCGCGTCTGGATTTAGCGGCGTTCTCGTCGGCTTCGGATTGTTGGCCGCCGCGTGGGGGATGCGCCGTGACTACTGGCTCGGGTACGCCGCCGCCGCACTACTGCTCGTTCTCTCGACGGTCCACGGCGTCGTGCAAACGCGACTCGTCTCGATTCCGCTGGTCGTCGTCTCGCTCGCTGGAGTCGCGTTGCTCGTCCGCCAACGCCGGGTGTTTACGCGGTCGGTTTCGCTCACCCCGACGCAGGCCGGAACGCTGTTCGCCATCGGTGCTTTCGTCGCGTACGGGACCGTCGGTACGTACGTTCTCCGAACTAATTTCGATCAAGTAGATACCCTCGTCGACGCGCTATACTACACCCTCGTCACGGCAAGCACCGTCGGCTATGGAGATATTCACCCGACGACCGAAAACGGACGGTTGTTCGCCATCTCACTCGTCACTCTCGGCCCGGCTACCGTCGCCGCCGCCGTCGGGAGCCTCTTCTCTCCCTTTCTCAAATCACGCTTCGAACGAACGCACGCTCGTGTCCGGCGGTCGAACCCCACGACGAGCGACAGCGTCGTCCTGCTGGGTGATTCGAGTCTCGATGAAGCGGTGGTCGAAAGCTTAGCGGAGCGGGTGTCCTTGACGGTGCTGACGGCTGAAGAAGACTGGAAACACAGCCTCTCGGATCGAGGGATCGACGTCCGCAGTGGCGACCCGACCGACGAAGAGGCGCTCGAGGAACTGGCTCTCGAGGACCTGACGGCTGTGGTGATCGCAGTGGACTCCCAAACCGTTCCGTACGCCGTAGTCGCAGTGAGACGAGCCGACCCCGACGTCTCGATCGTCGCAGTGGCGACGACGGGAGATGCGGCGGACGTGGCGGAGTTCGACCCGGACGTGACGATCGACCCGAAGGCATCACTCGCGAGAACGGCCGCCGCCGCGGCGCTCGGCCGCGATGCTGACGACGTCTGAGTGCGTCTCGAATGGGTACGCTCCGATCGGCCCACGAGGTCGCTGATGAGAGCGGGAAATCGTTCGAGCGACCGGTTTCGGTGCTAAATCTCGAAATTGAGTACGTTGCACCCTCTATCCAAACGGGGTACGGTACGAGCAGGAGGACCGCTCCCCGGTTAATTCGAGCGAAGTATAACGGTTGTGTACGGTCGCTCGACACCAGCCATCGGTAGCAATCGTGCTTGTATTCGGTAGATCCTCTCTCAGCTACCGAAGAGAAATAACACAAAACTACGAATTGCGTTGCTAATCCCTATCACCGGTCCCGGACGTACGTTGACCTGTGTGGAGCAGTCGCGGTAGTTGACGTTGAACGAACACGACCGTAACGACCATGATGATCGGACCGAGAAAAATTCCGTACCAGCCGAAGACCGGCGGGCCCAGAATATACGCAAAGAGGATCAGCCCAGTCGAAAACATTCGTCCCGAAAGCGTCGGTCGCACGTAGGTTCGGATGATACCGTCGAAAAAGACGCCCATGACGACGTAGAACGCGACGGGAAACCAGAGGCCGGTGGGGTCCGTTCGAATCGCTGTCAGCGCGAGGTAGCCGACGATACTCGCGTACACGATATTTCGGCCGACGAGTGGAATCACCGACGCGAGCCCGGTCACGATCGCCAGCAAAAGGATCTGTGGTATCTCGAGCCCCGCCGGTGCGATCGCGTTGAGCCCTGCGTATACGACGCCGGCTAACAGTACGATCGCGAGAATCGTCAGCGTATACCCGAAAAAGACGGACTGTAATCCCGCGTCAACGTTCCGTAGATACGTCGTTACGTTGGGTCTCTCCCCGACGATTTCGGTTCGAAGCCAGCGTCCGAGACGGCGTTCGTCGCGGACCAGGAAGAACGCGAACAGAAACGTGACGAATAACAAATACGACGCAGTGAGAAACCGGCCGACGAGCCCGCTGAGCCACTGTCCGACGGTAGCGAGTCGCGGGTCAGTCGCGAGGTCCTCCGCGACCGGATACAGTTCCGTATCGGTCGTCGGGAGTTCGTCGGTATCTCCGTCCGGCAAGAGCCGTTCGAGAACGGCGTCGAAATCGGTTAGCTCCAGGGTCGCGATCTGAACGATCGCCAGCGACGCGACGACGAACAGAACACCGACGAACGGGAGGACGACGAGCACGAGCGTCACGATCGCACTCGTTCCCGAAGAGAGACCTCGTTGATGGAGCCGCCTCGAAACGGGCCGAGCGACGTAGTAGAGGAAGACCCCGAAGACGATCCAGCCGAGGTAGTCGCTCAAGGCAGCGATCAATACGATCGCGAGCGCAAACGCGAACGCCCACCACCAGCCTCTCGACCGAAACCACTCCGCGTCGACGTCCCCGTTCGGGATCATGGGCAGGGAACGGACATCGTTGAGGAAAAAGACGCTTTGGGTGGCGTCAGGTAGTTATGAATCTCGACGTCGTCAGTACCCCATGGTCGTTCCAGTATCCGTAGAAGAAGTCACGGGTGCCGTCGCGACGGCACCACGGGACGATACTGCCGATGCGGTCGCCAGACGCTTTGCCGAGTCCGGACACGAATCGATCGTGATCGTCGACGACGGCGATCCGATCGGTACGGTTACGCGCTCCGATTTCGTGTCGCTAATCGCGTCGAACGAGCCGATGGCGCAGACGACGCGCGAGTTCATGTCGGAGCCGCTCGTCTCTATCGAACCGTCGACGTCCGTTCACGACGCAGCGGCGGTGCTCTACGAGCACCGGATCAACCAGCTCCTGGTTGTGGGCGATGGGAGGCTCGTCGGACTCGTTACCGTGATCGATCTCTCACATTTCGTGACGAACGCGACGATGATCGATGGCGTGTCGACGCCGTCGCTCGAGTCGATCACGAGGGAAGAACGCAAGTGGAACTACGAGTACGACGACGAAGACGAACCGGGCGTCAGTGTCGGTGATATCGTCACGTTCGCGAAACCGATCACCGAAAGCGACATCGAGCTGTTCGCCGAAGTGAGCGGCGACAAAAATCCGTTACACCTGGACGACCAGTTTGCGAAACGAACGCGGTTCGGCCACCGACTCGTTCACGGTGCACTCGCCTCGAGCGTCATTAACGCCGCGTCGGCACAACTTCCCGGACTTGGTATCTATCTCGGACCCGACCGATTTCGGCTCGAGGCGGTCGAGTACGACGAGGACGGCGTACCGGTCGTCTGCGGGGAGATCGTGGTTCTCATGGATCGACTTCCAACCGTTGCAAACGAGGAGAATACCGACGAATGAGCGATCGAAAATTGCACACTCGTGATCGACTCTTTTGGGTACTACTCGCCACGGCGATCGGTCTCAGCGGTCTCGGATTGTTGTTCGCGTGGGAGCACGAAATGGGATACGTCGGCCTCGCACTGTTTGCCGCGTTCGTGTTATTCGTTCTCGTACTGTACATAATCGGTCGAGAAGAGAAAGAAGAGTTCAGTGAATGAGTCGAGTGCTGGTGGATCGTATATTCGGTAGTCGATTGCGCAGTTGCGTCTCTCGACTACTCCGCTCACCCTACTAGGTCGGTGCTGACTCGGAATACTCTCGAACCCAGATATCGATGATCAGCTCCATCATTCCAAGGACTATTGGACCGACGAAAAGCCC
Source organism: Natronorubrum marinum (assembly GCF_052040125.1). Classification (NCBI taxonomy): domain Archaea; kingdom Methanobacteriati; phylum Methanobacteriota; class Halobacteria; order Halobacteriales; family Natrialbaceae; genus Natronorubrum; species Natronorubrum marinum. Next base: position 1,690,411 of record NZ_JBPPFV010000001.1, on the reverse strand, counting down.
GATGAAGCGGAAGAGCGCGATACCGCCGAAAATACCGACGATCGTGAGTGCCGGACTGAGTTCTGCTCCGCGTCGCATGACGAGCGGCCGAAGAATGTTGTCGACCGAACTGATCACTACTGCACCGAAGGCGAACAACGCGATGGCGGGAACGAGGTCGCCGGTGAGAAGCAGATACCCCGACGCCGGGATCCAGACGATAGTTGCGCCGACGAGCGGAATCATCGCCGCGACGAACGTCGTGACGACCCAAAACACGATATTCGAGAACCCGAGGACGAGGAACGCCGTGCCGATGAGGACCGCCTGTGTCGCTGCGACGGCGGCGGTTCCGACGAGCGAATTGTGCAAGAGGAGACCCGTCTCTTCGAACAGTTCCTCCCGAACGTCCGGCTCGAGCGGAACTACCGTTCGGAACCATTCGACCGCGCTATCGCCGTCTTTGAGTAGATAAAACAGGACGAAGAATAGGACGGTAAACCCGATGAAGAGTTCGGGGAGCCCACCGATGATACTGAAGAGGTTGCCGGCGAGGCCCCGAGCTCCCGTCTTCACCGCGCCGGTGAACGCGTCGTGCAAGGCCGCCGTATCGACTTGGACGCCAAAACGCTCCGCGACGACGTCGTCGATCTGGGAGATGTCCTGGGGGTCAAATTGTGCGAATAGCTGGCTGGCCTGGTTCGCCGCGACGGCGAGGATGAGGACGATCGGGAAGACGACGAACGCGAGTCCGACCAGTATCGACAGGACGGCCGAGAGGCTCGAGCCGAGTCGACGCGAAAGCCGCTGGTCGATCGGACGGAGGACGTAGGCGAGGATCACCGCAATGAGAATCCAACTGAGAAACGGGAGGACGATCAGTAACGAGAGCAGTCCGACGAGAACGCCGACGACGACGAAGAACGTCCTGGATCTTTTGGATCGCGTACTCATCTGTGGCGCACCTACGGCACGAGTATCGAACCCCGGTCGTTCGGCTTTCCGATGCGTTGGCACTTGTGCATTGGGAAATCACCAATACCCGAAACGAGAAGAAAGGAGTACGCGAGGCTGAAGAGATTCATCGGCGCGCGATCGTTCGGGAGTACCAGAGCGAAGCGGGCACAGTCATCGACGATCGACGCTGCTCCGGACTGATCGGCTGGGAGTCACAACGAATCGTTCACCGATGAACCGTAACCGTCCACCGATGATCCGCGTTCAAAACCACGAATACGCTAGCTGGCGAGGTGAGGGTCGGTTACTCTAAATGATCGATCACGGATCACTCGAAGAGCCGGATAAGCGTGTTGGTAAAAGTGAAACGGATAGATAGGACGGCAAAAAACAATCGTTTCCCGGTGTCGGTGTTGCCCTCTCTCACGCCCGTGTGCCGGCCATCTCCCGGGAGGCCCGTCGCCCCTTGGCCCACGATCCGATCGCGCCGCCGATCGCGCCGGGGATGGCGTAGAACGCCAGCAGGAGCAGGCCGATGCCGAGGATCCCGAACGACGCGACAAGTCCGCCGAAGAGCAGCGTGGTGAACGAGACGACCACCAGCACGATGAGCGATCCGAAGACGGTCGCCAGGCCGCCGTTGAGGGCGCCGTTTTCCACCGTTCCGCCTGCGATGAGACCGGCGGTGAGACCGCCGAGTACGCCGATCATCGCCCACGAGAGCGCCAGAACTGTCGCATCCGTTCCCGCGTACACGAGCCCGTTGATGAACGCGAGGACGAGCGCCACGACGAACCCAATTACTACAGCTGTCCAATTCACACTCATGATCAATGATGTAGTACGCTCTCGGAGGTAATAACGTCGTTTTCAGGGTGGGAGGAGAGTACGGCTGGTCGGACTTGCTGGCTATCTAGACGATAGCTCGAGACGCTGTAGATACGCTGTATCGGGAAATCCGGCTTTTCGACGCTTCCGTTCTAATCTCTTTCGAGTTACTATTCGACGACACGACGTAGACGAACGGTGCACCCGCCAGAACCGACGAATTACTCCGTTGTGTGATTGTAATAATACTAATTACCGTCGCCGGCCTCTACTCTCAGCTAGAGAACCACGATTATGATACTCGTTGTAAACAGTTCCCAACGTGGATGGTTCGATCGGTGCCACAACTCGAGTCACAGCGGGTCTGAGCGATGAGCCTCGTGGAGGTTCTCCCACTGGCCGTCGTGATGATCGCAGGGCCACAGATACTCGCGCCCATCTTTCTCGCCACGAGCGAAAACTGGCGAGCGAACTCGACCGCGTACGTCTTCGGTGCGGCTCTCGCTATCAGTCTCGTCGTCGCCATCGCGTACCTGCTCGGAAACAGATTTGGCGGTGGTGGTGGCGGCCTGTTGGGGCCGACCGGACAACAAATCCTCTACGGCGCCGTTTTCGTTCTCCTCCTCTATGCGGCGGTGGAGACCTACCGAAAGCGGAACGTATCGGAGCCACCGAAGTGGATGGGGAAGTTGACCACCGCGACACCGCGGTTCTCGTTTCGATTGGGATTTCTCCTGCTTGGATTCTTCCCGACCGACATCGTCACGTCGATTAGCGTCGGCACCTACCTCGCAGCCAACGGTGATCCGATCACGCACGCGGCAGGATTCGTCCTACTGACGCTCTTCATATTGGCGATTCCATTACTCAGCGTGTTCGTGCTCGGTGAGCGAGCAGAAGCCGCACTCCCAACACTTCGCGACTGGATGGACGACAACTCGTGGATCATCTCCGAGGCGGTGATTGCCCTCTTCATCGTTCTAGTGCTTCAGAACCTCCTCGGGTAGGCGTCCACAAACTGCCGAACGGGCGTCGCTGCTGTCACCCACGAGCACGTCTCCGATCACGACGTCGACGCCATCATCATCGGGTCACTCGGCCGGTCGAATCTTGCGCGACAGTTGCTCGGAAGCGTGACCTCGAGCGTCCTACGGATGGACGATATTCCCGTCCTGGTCGTCGAACGGTCCTCGTGAGGGCAGTTTCGTCACCGCTCGTTTCGAATCGTCCGAGACGGGGACTATCCCGTTTGTCGACGAGAACTTCACCGTCAGCGCACCAGTGGAGGTGTAGTGTTAGGAACGAAATATCCTCCGTGCAATACCCGTGCCCGATGTTCGACAGGATCGTGGCGGAACTTGTCACCGATCGACTGTCTCGGCGAGCCGGACGAACCAACATATCCGCCGATCGACGCACGGCCGCGGACCCCCTCGGATCTATTGGGATGCGAGTCGTTCGATACCTATGCGATCCGTACGAACGCTACTACTCGGGATCGCCGCACTGGTCGGGTTGTGGATCGGGTGGGGTGCGTACGTCACCCGTACGACCGAACGCGTCCCCTCGGAAACGCTGGAGACCTTCGACGACATCGAGATCCGCCGCTACCCGCGCACGGTCCGTGCCGAGACGACGGCTCCGGACGCGGCGACGGCGTTCAGGCGACTCTTTCGCTACATCTCGGGCGATAACACGCGAAGCGAGGACATGGCGATGACCGCACCGGTTACAGTCCGCGGGACGTCGATTCCGATGACCGCTCCCGTGCGAACGGGGTCAGACGGCGATGACGTGACGATGGCCTTCTCCCTTCCACGGGCGTACACGGCCGAAACTGCCCCGGAACCGACCGATCCCGACGTTCGGCTCGTCGTCGATCCGCCGCGTACGGTGGCGGTACGGCGTTTTTCGTGGTACGCGACCGACGAACGCGTCGACCGAGAGCGAACCCGTCTGCTCGAGGGCCTCTCTCGGCGAGCTATCGAGAGACGCGACGAGCCGACGCTCCTCCAGTACAACGATCCGTGGACGCCGCCGTTCATGCGAACGAACGAGATCGAAGTCGAGCTTGAGGCCGTATCGGAGTCAGCGCGACACTGAGAAGCCGGTAGCGTACGACGACTTCTAGTCGGATTCGAGGGAGGGAATTTTCTCGGACCCGACGCTCACTTCGTTCCTGGCTTCTTGGAAAAATGTCCAGGGAGGGCTCCGAACCTACGAGAGAGCAAAGCTCTCTCGAGCCTTCGCTCGTTCGTTTCACTTACTCGCGAAGACCACCGGATTCGGAGCGAACCAGGCATGCTTTTCAGTGTTATCACTCGTATTCGACTCGTGATGTGTTGAGAAGCATGCCCGGGGAGGGCTCCGAACCCCCGGAAGAGCTTCGCTCTTCCGTGCCCTCGATCGTTCACTGCGTTCACTCTCGAGGACCTACGGGTTCGTCGCCCCGTTCAGGCACTGGCTTTCAGACTCGTCACTCACTACGGTCGTGACGTCGTGTAGAAAGCCAGTGCCCGGGGAGGGCTCCGAACCCTCGATCTCCGCATGTCCCAGGTCCGAGGCTCGGCATGAGTCCTCGTGGGGACACGGAGGCTTCCAAGGCGAAACCGCACCGAATCTCTGAACCCTATGAGTGCGGCGCTATGTCCAGCTAAGCCACCCGGGCTCACTCTCAGATAGCCCCGTCTGTTTCTTTAACCTTCTCATTCGGGTCCGGCGTGCAACGCCGACCCACGGATTTATCACACGGCCTTCCCAACTACCCGCGCATGAGCGTTCCCGGAATCGTCCAGTCTACTCTCAATGGCGAGGAAATCGCGGCGCGCGTCTCTCTTGGCGGCGAAGACGAACTCTTCATCACGCCCTCGAGTACGCTCGTCTACAGCTCCGAAGGCCTGCTGAGCGACGAGTCGATCGACGAGTACCCTCACGAGGCCGACCGACTCACCCTCTCGGAAGGCCGGCGGAAGACGAAGTTCACCCTCGAGTACCCCCTCGAGGGAACGAAATCGTTCAGCGTCCCCGGCGGCAAAACTGACGACGTCTTGCACCCGGTGCTGGCCGGCGTCCTGAACGGCAATGGGATCACCGACCCCGGCGAGACGGTCGCCAAGACCTACCGTTTCAGCGAACTGACGCTGATCATCACCAGCGACAGACTCGTCAAACACATCGGCGCGGCGGTCTGGGACGGCGACTACGAGGAGTACCATTTCGGGGACGTCACGAGCCTCGCGTTCGAGGACGGCAGCGTCGCCACGCAGATCGTGCTCACCGTCGACGGTCGCCCGCAGCGGATCAAAGCCCCCAACGAGCAGGCGAACGATCTCCGGGAACGGCTCCAACGAGCCCTCTTCGAGTACCACGACGTCGGCTCGCTCGAGGAGCTCAACGAGAAAGTCGGCGGCGACGACGAGGCCGAGCAGCGCCAGCGGAGCGCGTCGGTCGACTTCGGCGAGGGAGTCGATCCTCTCGACGCTGACCCGCCGTCGCTGGACGATCACGAACCCGTCGACGAGACGGCCGGTAGCGTCCAAGAACCCGCAACAACTCCCGATCCGCTGACGGACGAGCCGCCGGCCGCTGGCTCGAACGCGAACGAGACACAGCCCGCGGCGGACTCGAGGGCGACGAGTGAGCCACAGGCCAAGCCGGACACCGCACAGGCGTCCACGAACCGAGAGCAGACCGAGGCGAAGTCGGCGACGCAGGCGCCAGCCGAGACCGATCCGGCCAAAGGACAGGAGACCGCCCCAGCGGCGAGCGAGGCCGAAACCTTCGAAATGTCGGCCGACAGCGTGAGCGAACACGACTCCGATCTCGAGGGAACCGAGCCGACCGAAATCGACACGGAGCCTGCCGAGATCGATACGATCCTGACTCAGGACGACAGCGGAGCCAGCACGGACTCGACGCCATTGCTCGGGACCGACACCGGGCCCGAACCCGACGACCTCACCGACGAACTACTCGAGCGTGTCGAGGCACTCGAGGTCGCCGTCGAGCGACAGACCGAGGTTATCGAACGCCAGCAGGGAACGATCGAACAACTGATCGCCGAACTCCGCAAGCAGCGATAAGAGCACACGCAATTCTCTCAGCCGGTAACGTACTCAGTCTTCTCGCCCGGTCACCTTTCGAATACACGAGGAGCCGAAGGGTCCCAGTTCGCCGGCGTCGAGATCGATGAAGTAGCCCGTCGAGACGCCGGTCCCGCAGCGCTGGCAGGAGAAGTCGCCCTCCTTCGTGATCACGTCCTGCCCGAATCGGACGTACTGACGGCTCTTCGGGCGGATGATGCCGTCCTCGCGCTCGACGATGCCGCGGAGTTCCGCCTCGTCGAGGATCGTCCGCGTCACCGTCGGATCGGTCGTCACCGTCTCGATCCGGTCGACGACCCCGGGCAGGGGAAGCGACTCGTGCTCGAGTCGCTCGAGCAGTGCCAGGCCGAGCGCGACCCGGTCGTCGCTGACGTCGGCGGCCGTGTCGGGTTCGGTCTCATCGCGATCCATCGATGAGTGCTGTCGGCCGCGAGCGAATAAACGTTGCGTCGTCACCCATCGACGGCGATGATCCCCACCCGCTCGAGACACAAACGTTTCAACACTCGATGAAAAACTGGAGTCGATGACGCTGTCGTCGGCGGACCGCCGCGCGCTCGTTGGGACGGTCGTGATCGGTGCGATCGTCGCGATGGGCGTGCTCGTCTCGCCGTCGACGGCCCTCGGGACCGTCGAATCGGTCTCGGCCGATCCCTACCTGTTCGGCCTCCTCGTCGTCGGGCTCTATCTCGTGCGGCCGCTGCTCGTGCTTCCGACGACGCCGCTGGCCGTCGTCGTCGGCTACGGTTACGGCGTCACGCTCGGGATTCCGATCGCGCTCGTCGGCGTCGTGGTAACCGTGATCCCCGTCTTCCTCGTCGCTCGCTGGTTCACCGACACTGACGCGAGCCCTTCGAGTAATGCATGCGACGACTCCGCGTCGGCGTCGATCGAAGGCGCGTTCGGCTCCCTCCTCGAGCGGGCGGGGAGTGTCGTCGCCCGATATTACGATACGGCGGGACCGACGCGCGGCGTCGTCGTCTCTCGATTAGCGCCGATCCCCTCGGACGTCTCGACGAGTGCGGCGGCGGTCAGCGGCGTGCGACTCCGACAGTTCGTCCTCGGGACGGTCGTCGGTGAACTCCCGTGGACGGTTGCCGGCGTCGTCGTCGGCGCGTCGGCCGCCACCGTCACCGCGAACGGGCTCGGCGAACTCGGCATTACGCTTACGGTCGCCTGCCTCCTCGCCGCGTCGGTCCTGCTCGCCGGCCCGGCGTATCGCCTCGTTCGAACGTACAGACGGACGGAGACTGCCGGCCGGTCGGCGGAGCGCTAACTCGAAACCGGTCCGCGAACGCGCTCCATCGCTTCCCGCTTCACTTCTCGACTAGCGAGTCGCTCAGTTGCTTCAGATCGGACTCGAGTTGTCGATAGGCCTCGGTCTCTTCTAACTCGTCCACCGACTGCTCGTCCTCGAGCGTCTCCATCTTGTTCGAGAGCGCGGCGAGTTCGCGCCGACCGTCGTTGCTGAACTTGGCCTGCACGCGGAGGTTCTCGATGATTCGGGTTAGCTGGGTTCGCGTCACCGGTTTGGTCACGTAGTCGTCGATATCCAACTCGACGATGTCGAGACCGGGATCGACCGCCGTAACCATGATGACCCAGCAGTCGTGGCCCGCGGCCCGGATTCGGTTCAGGACTTCGTCACCGGTGAGATCCGGCATGTGGCGGTCGAGCAGGACGACGTCGACCGCCGGACTCATCGCCTCGAGCGCCGATCGGCCGTCGTAGGTGGTCACCACTTCGTACTCGCCGTCGACCCACATCGCGTAGAGGTCGGCGAGTTCGCGCTCGTCGTCGACGACGAGGATCGTCGGTTGTGTAGACATATCGGTCGCTTGTTCGAGACTACAGGCCGTCGCCTTGTATCAGTACTGCGCAACTCACGCCCTGAGTCGGGTGCTGAGTCGCGATTATCGGAAGGGGTCCGAGCAATCGATAATAGGGCCGTGTTGCGGACAGACGTACTTGCAGTGGCGTTTAAAAAGCGGTTCTCCGCAGTGGGGACAGGTCGGCGCGCCGCTCGAGTCGGCACCTGGCCCGGTCGTCGCGTCCGTCGCGGTTCCGTCTCCGTCGTCGTCCGCAGCCATACCTCACGATTCCGTCCCAGCCGTGCTAAGTGTTGCTGGTCCGCTTCGGAACGGATTACGGGTCGACCTACAACTGACAGTGTGATCGCCTTCGAGCGAGAGAATCACTATCGAACGCGCCGGCCGAAATCGACCATTTATGAGGCGGCGCTCGAGTGTCACCGCTATGTCCGACCGTTGGCTGTACGCGTGGGCGCTCGGCTCCGTCGCGTTCGGTGGCGTCTCGTTGATCGTTCCGCTCTACGTCGTCTCGCTCGGCGGCGATCCGTTCACACTCGGCGTGCTCGCCGCAGCAGCCGCGTTCGCCGGGGTCCCCGGTGCGCTGGCGTTCGGCGGACTAGCGGATCGCACGGGAAAACGCCGCGGCTTCGTCGTCGCGGCGCTCGGACTCGTCGCCCTGATGGCCGCTCTCGTCCCACTTACGGGGTCGATTCCGATCGTCGTCGGCGCGAACGCCGTCATCTGGTTCGCTTCCGCGGCGGCGTTACCGATCCTGACTCTCCTCGCGGTTACGGACGTCCCCGACTCCCAGTGGAGTACACAGATCGCCCGTCTCAACACTTTTCAGGGGGTAGGCTGGGCGCTCGGCCTCCTCGCGGGTGCCGTCTGGACGGCCGGCGCGGAACTGGTTTTCGATCCGCTCGCCGCCCAGCAGGGGTTTCTGCTCGCCTGTGCCGGCTGTGCCGGCCTGAGTTGTGTGGCCGCAGTTCGGCTGTTGCCGCCGGATCCCCGGCCTGGCGAGGAGCCGACGCCGCGGAAACTTCGACGCGCCATTCGGCGCGCCGGCCGGTTCAACGTCCGCGGCGTCACGTTTCCGTTCTCCCCGGTGCGCGTCGATCCGCGGGACCTCCACCCCAGCCGACTGGCCCGTCGGTTCACGCCCGATCTCACCCTCTACTTCGGCGCGATCGTCCTCATCTTCGCCGGCTCTGCGGTCTTTTTCGCCCCGCTTCCCGCGTTTCTGGGCGACGCCGGCTACGGCTCCGACGGCATCTTCGCGCTCTATCTGGTCTCGAGTATCGCCTCGGCGGTCTTCTTCGACCGCGTCGGTCGTCTCGCGACGAGACACGACGCCGAACTCGTCCAGATCGCCGGGCTCCTCGGCCGAGCGGTCGGGCTCCCGCTCGTCGCCCTCGTGGGCATCGTCTTCGGCGCGACGACGATCGGTCTCGTCGGGACCGCGGCCGTCTTCGCCCTGATCGGGGTCTCCTGGGCCGTCATCGCCGTGACGACGGGAACGATCGTCACGCAACTCGCGCCCGCGGGGGTCCGCGGCGAGGCCCTCGGCGTCTACAGCGCGCTCATGGCCTTCGCCGGCGGGCTCGGAAGCCTCGCGGGCGGTTGGCTCGCCGCCTCGAGCTTCGGTCTCGCGTTCGCGGTCGCCGGCGGACTGGTTCTTTCGGGTGCCGGACTGGTTGGCCTGCTGTGGCACCGAACGACGGCCGTGACGACGTTGAGTCGATCGGCTAGTTGATCGGCGGACGATTGTTCTGCGGACCAGTTACGACGGACTCGAGTCGCTGCTGTCGCTGGTTCGGTGGCGTCAAAGAAGATCGTTCGTGCGTCGTTCGAACCGTTACTGAGCCGAGAATACCGTTGTTACCGGCTCAACACTCCGACCAGCCACAGCTCTCGCAGGTCTTGCAGCCTTCGGAGAAGTACAGCGACATCGAGCCGCAGTCGGGACACTCCGGCGACTCGCCGGCGTCGATGAGGTCCTGCGTGGCGTCGTCGTCGGCCTCAGCGCCGCCCTGTGCGGCGGCAGCGCCGCCGTCGGTCTGCGGACCGTCGTACTCGACTTCGGTGTCCGCGTCGGCGGACTCCTCGAGGGTCTGCTGTTTGGGATACGGCTTGTCGATCTCGTTGTCGAGATAGCGCCGCATCGCGGTGCCGATAGCGTCCGGAATCGACTGGATCTGCTCGCCTTTGTCCCAGGCCACCTTGGGGCTTCGAGTCCCGCAGAGTTCGTCGACGATCTCCTCGGGGTCGACGCCGGAGCGCAGCGAGGTCGAGATGACCTTCGCGAGCGCCTCGGTGAAGGAGTTCGTAAAGCCGCCGGAGTGGCCGATGTTCGCGAACAGTTCGAACGGCTGACCGGTCTCGGGATCCTCGTTGATCGTCACGTAGACCTTGCCGTAGCCGGTGTCGATGCGCTGGCTCACGCCCTGCAGCGCGTCGGGTCGCTCGCGCTTCTCGGTAAAGTCGACCGTAACCTGCTCGTCCTCGAGCAAGCCGCCGACGTCCTCCTCGAGGACGTCTCGGACTTCGTCGCTCTCGAGGAACTGCTCGAGTCCGCCGAAGATCTCGTCGATTTGTTCGACGAGGGCCTGTGCGGCTTCGGTCTCGTCGGCGAAGTCGGCGTTGTCGGCGCGCGTGGTCAGCACCTGCTTCGAGCGGGTGCCGTCGCGGTAGTAGGTGACGCCCTTGCCGCCGTTCTCGTAGACCCACTCGAAGACTTCCTTTGCGTCCTCGAGCGTGGAGTCGTTCGGCGCGTTGACCGTCTTCGAGATGGCGGAGTCGACGCCGGCCTGTGCGGCACACTGGACGGCGGCGTGTTGTTTCGCGGAGAGATCGCTCGTGATGACGAACAGTTCGCCGATGGCGTCGGGAACCGTCGAGAGCCCTTCGACGCCCTCGAACTGATTCGTGGCCATCTGCTCCTGGGCCTCCTCCTTGACGGCGTCGACGTCGATGCCGTTCTCCTCTAAGGTGCGCAGGAAGTAGTCGTCGAACTCGACCAACATCTCGTCGCCCTGGACGTCGTCGGTGACGTTCTTGTAATACGCGACGTTGTAGATCGGCTCGCAGCCGCCCGTCGTGTTGCCGACCATCGAGGTCGTGCCGGTCGGCGCGATGGTCGTCACGTTGTGGTTGCGGATAGGGAAGCCGTCTTCCCAGTCGTCGGCGTCCTCGCCGGTCTGGTGTTCGAACCACTCGCGGTACGCCGTCGGGTCGGCGTACTTCGAGTCGTCCCAGTCGTTGAACGAGTCGCGTTCGGTCGCGAGATCGTGGCTCGTCGCCTTCGCGCCGTGGTTGATGTGGGTCATCAGCTGGCGAGCGACTTCGTTGCCCTCGTCGCTGCCGTACTTGATGCCCAGCTGGATGTACAGCTGTGCCAGCCCCATGACGCCGAGGCCGATCTTGCGCATGTCACGGACCTTCTCCTCGATCTCCTCGACCGGGAAGTCGGACATCGTGACGACGTTCTCGAGGAATCGCGTGCCGTACTCGATTCGCTCGTCGAACTCGGCGTAGTCGATGGCCTCCTCGAGGAAGGCATCGACGGCTTCGGCCTGGGTGTCGTACTCGTCTCCGTGTTGCTCGCTCCAGACGCGCCAGTCGGGCGCCTCCTGGTCGGCGAGCGTCGAGAGGTTGATGTGGCCCAGGTTGCAGGCTTCGTACTCCTCGAGCGGCTGTTCGCCGCAGGGGTTCGTCGCCAGAATCTGGTGATCTTCCTGCTTCTCGACGTCGAAGGAGTGCTGTTTGTTCACTCGCTCGAGATAGATGACGCCCGGCTCGCCGTTCTCGTGGGCGCCCTCGACGATGCGTTCGAAGATGAGTTCGGCGGGGATCGAGAGCGGTTCGCCGACCTCGACGTGCTCACCGAGGTCGTAGCGACCGTACATCTCCTTGGTCTCCTCGGTGGCGATGTGGGGCTCTTCGGTCCGCGGGTTGGTGAACGTGAACTCCTCGCCGTTCTGGACGGCCGCCATGAAGTCGTCGGTGACGCCGACGGAGATGTTGAAGTTAGAGAGATGGCCCTCGACGGCGTTGCGCAGGTGTTTGGGGACGCGGCCGTCCTCGTCGATGAGGCTGCGCGCTTCTTCGAGCGCTTCGGAGAAGGTGGTGTAGGTGTAGTCGTCCGGGTCGTTCAGCCGGAGCGTGTGCGCCAGCGAGACGTCCTTGTTCTTCGCGTGGATGAACTCGATGACGTCCGGGTGGGAGACGCGCATAATGCCCATCTGGGCGCCGCGTCGGGTCCCGCCCTGCGCGATGGTCTCGCAAAGCTGGTCGTAGGTCCGCATAAAGGTGATCGGCCCGGAGGCGATGCCGCCGGTCGAGCCGACGGAGTCGCCGAAGGGGCGAAGCTGCCAGAAGCCGTAGCCGACGCCGCCGCCGGACTGGAAGACCTCCGCGGCCTTCTTGGCGGTCTCGTGGATGTCCGAAAGGTCGTCGTCGGGCGACATAACGAAACAGGCGGAGAGCTGCTGGAGTTCGTCGCCGGCGTTCATCAGCGTCGGCGAGTTCGGCATAAAGGAGAGTTCCGACATCCCTTCGATGAACGTCTCCGCGACGTCCTCGACGTGCGTGCGCACTTCGTCGGGGAGTTCGGGGACGACGGTATCGTAGGCGAACTTGTTGACGTTGCGCTCGGTGAGGACGGTTTCCGCATCGTCGTCCGCGGTGACGCCCTCGCCGAACACTTCTTCGGCGAGTTCGTCTCGGCGCGGGTGGTCGGGCTTGAGCTGGTCGGGCGTGACCGTGATCTCGAGGTCGCGTTTCTGGGCCTCGTAGACGGCTTCGGCCAGCGCGATGTTCGTGCCGACGCGCTCGAAGAGATCCTCCTGGGTCTCGGTGAGTTCGCCGTTAGCATCTTTCCGCAGGTAGCGTGCGGGGAGGATGTTGTGATAGGCGTTGTCGGTCATGCGCGCCTCGAGCGTGTCGCCGTCGGTGCGCTTGATCGGGAGCGTTAGTTCTTCCGCGGAGAGCTCCGATTCGCTCATGCGCGGGTCACCTCGTGGCGACCGCGCCGCGGGGTGGCGATTCTGTCGTGGGTCCGGGTCCTGCATTTCATCGTTCGTGACGAAGGTTCGGTAGTCATCGATACATCTTAAAACTGGGTGTTGTTGTCCTGATTTTCTTGTATTAGAACAACTGAAGTTGTATAGATGTCTCTGTACGCTATGGTTTCGTATCCGACCACGGCGTTCGAAACGACCGTAATCGGTGCTGTCTGGGACTACAACGCCGACGCTCTTAACGATTTTCAGACCGAACTGAAAGTAGCCGTGAGTGGGATAACCCACTCCTGCGTCCGGTGATTTTCAGTTTCAGAGCGGTCGTTGCCGGCCCCGTTAGCGTTCTCCCGTCGATGGTAGTCACGATTCGAATGTTGTCACGATATCCAGAAAGATTACGTCCCTGTAGTACGGGGAGTCGATATGGTCGAACCATCATCGATGGTCCTGCTCGTACTCGCGGGACTTGCTGCCGTCGCGGTCGCCATCATTGCGATCCGCATCGCGATCAAACTGGCAATCCGAGTCGGAATCGTCTCCGCCGTCGTCCTCGCCGGCCTCTATACGGCCGGCGTGACGGACCTGTCGTTCATCCCGTTCTTTTAATTCGACCGAGAGCCGTCTTCTCGGCTACTGACCCGTGACGTGAATATCCGTCCACTGGGAGCGGCCCGGTGCGAACTCGAACTCACAGCTAGCACGCGTTACAGCAGCGCGTGCGCTACTACTGACGAAGAGACAGCGACGAATCCCGTCGCACTGCAGGACAGTTCAGTCGTCCGCAACCGACTCGAGGAAGTTTTCGATCACGTCGTGACCGAGCGCCGTGAGCACGCTCTCCGGGTGGAACTGTACGGCTTCGATCGGATGTTCGCGGTGTCGGACGCCCATGACGAGCGTCTCAGTACCGTGTTCTGCTGTGGCCGATACCTCGAAGCAGTCCGGGACCGCTGTCGCAACCAGCGAGTGATACCGCCCCGCGCGGAACCCCTGCTCGAGGCCCGCGAAGACGCCCGCACCGTCGTGGTCGACGGCCGAGGCCTTCCCGTGGATCGGGTCGGGGGCCCGGCCGACAGTGCCGCCGTACTCGTAGACGGCGGCCTCGAGACCGAGACAGACGCCGAGCGTCGGCACCTCCGGACTCACCTCGCGGAGAACCTGCATCGTGACGCCGACGTCACGGTCGTTCTTTGGGTGCCCCGGGCCGGGGCTGATGACGATCGCATCCGGGTCGACCGCGCGCACGTCCTCGAGCGACGCGGTATTTTTCAATACCTCGGTCTCGGTGCCGGCCTGCTGGCTGACGTACTCCACGAGATTGTACGTAAAGGAGTCGTAATTGTCGACGAACAGCACCGTCAACGGCTCCGTCTCGCCGTCGCCGTTCGCGTCCGCCGCGCGTTCGTCGCCCGTCGCGCTCATCGGCTCACCTCCGGGCTCTCGAGGGTGCCGTCTGCGGCGCTCTCCTCGTCGGCCTCGTTCGGCTCTTCGATCTTCTCGAGGGCGGCGAGCACGCCGCCCATCTTCTTCTCGGTCTCCTCGTACTCGGATTCTGGATCGCTGTCCGCGACGAGTCCGGCGCCCGCGCGCACGGTAATTCGATCTCGATCACCTTCTGCTTGCGGACCGTCCCTTCCCGCTCGCTCATCCGCGGCGCTACGCGCCGCGCCTTCTTCCACCGTCGCGGTCCGAATCACGATCGCGAAGTCCGTGTCGCCACACCACGAGTAGTAGCCGACGCCGCCGCCGTAGAGGCCGCGGGGTTCGGTCTCGAGGTCGTCGATGATCTCCATCGCTCGGATCTTCGGCGCGCCGGAGAGGGTACCGGCGGGGAAGGAGGCGCGCGTCGCGTCGAAGGCGTCGGCGTCGCTCGCGAGGTCGCCCGTCACCGTCGACTCGATGTGCTGGACGTGGCTGTACTTGAGGACGTTCATGAACTCGTCAACGCGGACCGAACCGGCGTCGGCGACCCGGCGCACGTCGTTGCGGGCCAGATCGACCAGCATCGTGTGCTCGGCGCGTTCCTTCTCGTCGGCCAGCATCTCGCCCGCGAGTCGTCGGTCCTCGACGGGACCGGTGCCTCGATCGCAGGTGCCGGCGATCGGGTTCGACATGATCTCGGGGCCGCGAACGGAGACCAGCGTCTCGGGGCTCGCGCCGACGACGGTCAGATCGTCGTGCTCGAGCAGGTACATGTACGGCGAGGGGTTCACGTCGCGCATCGCCTCGTAGAAACCGAGCGGATCGACGTCGCCGTACAGCTCTCGCGTGCGGGAGACGACGCCCTGGTAGATGTCGCCGTCTAAGACGTGCTCTTTGGCTCGCTCGACGCTCTCCTCGTAGACGTCTTTGGCGCCCGCGACCTCGTCGGTCTTGACGAATCCGCCCGTCTCAGGCGGCTCGGCCCCGCGCAGCGTAGCCGCGACCGCCGCGGCCTCCTCGAGGAGCGCGTCGTAGACCGCGTCCGGGTCGTCGTCGGCCTCGAGGATCGGCGTACAGACCAGCGAGACCGTCCCGTCGCGCTCGTCGAACGCGAGCGTCTTCGTCGTCAGAACGAACTGCGCGTCCGGGAATCGCGACTCGGGCCGTTCGAGACCGACCTCCTCGAGCCAGAGCTCGTAGACCGCGTCGTAGGCCAGGAAGCCGACGAGCCCGCCGGTCAGGTGCTGGCGGTCGTGGTCGGGCGCGTTCGCGAACCGAACGTCGGGCATCGCCGCGCGGAGGGCGTCGACGGTGTCGCCGTCGTCGGTCGTCTCGACAAGGTCGAGCGGCACGTCGTCCCGGAGCGCCTCGACGGTCGTCCCCTCGGGTTCGACCGTGACGACGGCGTCCGGATCGTAGCCGACGTAGGAGTAGCGCGCGTGGCGATCCGTCTGCGCCGAACTCGGCCGGAACGCGCCGTCCGGATCGCTCGAGGCGGTCTTCTCCGCGCTCTCGAGCAGGAAGGCGTACGGTGACCGCTCTCGATCGCTCGAGGACGACCGGCCGGTGAGCGCGGCGTAGGCTTCGAGCGGCGTCGTCTCGACGTCGAGCGTCGCGACGGCGCGGACGACCACCGGTCGGTCGTCGCGGTCGCCTACGTGCTCGCGGAAGGTCTCGCGGTCGATGTCGAACGTCGGCGTCACGTCGGATGGGGGGTCTGGGTTACTCATACTGAAATCGGCTGGTCAGAGCTCCGCCGGTCGGCGGGCGTTCGTGGCTCGGTCGATAAACGAGCGAACGGCGTCGGGGTCCTTGACGCCGCCCTCTGCTTCGACCCCGCTGGCGACGTCGACGGCGAACGGTTCGACCGTCCGTACCGCATCGCCGACGTTGTCGGGGGTGAGTCCGCCCGCGAGGATCAGCGGGGACTCGAGGTCGACGGCGGCCATTCGAGTCTGGTCCCAGTCGTGGGTTTCACCGGTGCCGCCGCCGCCGTCCTCCCCCGGCGTGTCGACGATGAGTCCGTCGACTACGTCGTCGTAGGCTGCGGCCGTCTCGGCGTCGTCGGCGTCGACCGCGAGCAGGAGTTGCGCGTCGATCTTCGCGCGCAGGTACGCCAGATCTCCCGGTCGAATACTGCCGTAGTACTGGATCGCATCGGGTTCGATCTCCTCGACCAGTTCGATCGCCCGGTTCGGTCCGGACGGCATCGTCACGAGCACGGTCGTCACGAACGGCGGCGCCGCGGCGACGAGCGCTTTGGCTCGCTCGATGGAGACCTCTCGGGGCGTATCGACGGACACGTCACAGATGATCCCGAGGGCGTCGGCTCCGGCGTCGACGGCCGTCTCGAGGTCGGTCTCGCTGGTCAGGCCGCAGATCTTCACGCGAGTCATCGCTGTACCTGCTCTGCGGTTCCAGAACGGAGTTGCTCGAATTTCGTCGCCGCCGACCCAGAGTCGATGGCCTCGCGCGCGGCGTCGGCACCCGCCTCGAGCGAGTCGGTCTCGCCGGCGACGTAGATCGCCGCGCCGGCGTTCGCGAGGATGACGTCCCGTTTGGCACCCGTCACCGTCCCCTCGACGATACCGCGCATGTCGTCGGCGTTCGCTTCCGGCGAGCCACCCGAGATGGCCTCGATATCGTGTTGCTCGAGACCGAGATCGGACGGCTCGAGGGTGTAAGACTCCACGTCGGAGCCAGTTACTTCCGCGGCGACGGTCTCCCCGTGGATCGCGATTTCGTCGGTGCCCGCGCCGTGGACGACCAGCGCGCGGTCGACGTCCATCCGCGCGAGGGCGTCCGCGAGGACCGGGACGAGTTCGGGGTCGTAGACGCCGACGACCTGTGCGTCCGCGCCGGCGGGGTTCGTCAGCGGTCCGAGCACGTTGAACACCGTTCGCATCCCGAGTTCCTTGCGCGGGCCGATGACGGCCTTCATCGCGGGGTGGAAGACGGGCGCGAGCATAAAGCCGATCCCGTCGCGTTCGATGGCGTCCTCGACGGCCGGCGGTTCGGCCTCGACGTTGACCCCCGCGACCTCGAGGACGTCCGCGCTCCCAGAAGAGGAGGAGACGGAGTAGTTGCCGTGTTTGGCGACCGGAACGCCGGCGCCGGCGGTGACGATCGCGCTCGTCGTCGAGACGTTGATCGTGTCGTAGTCGTCGCCGCCCGTGCCGCAGGTGTCGACCAGCGGCTCCCGATCGGGGGAGATCGTTCGCGCCGCCTCGCGCATGCCCTCGGCGAAGCCCGCGATTTCGGCCTCCGTCTCGCCTTTCGCTCGCAGCGCGGCGAGCAGCGCGCCGATCTGTGCCTCGGTGGCCTCCTCGAAGACGGCCGTGGAGGCCGCTCGAGCGTCGTTCTGTGTGAGATCCTCCCCGTCAGTTACCCGTTCGACATACTCCTGCATAGTGAACACCAATGTACGTAGTTGTCTTACAATGCCCAAATCAGTACATCAACTTAAGCGTATCGGCGGGGGCGTGAGGGCGAGTCGCGTACGGCGGTCGATTCGAAACCTTCAATTACGGTGGTGGGCAATCAATGAGTGCAGACAAGGTGGCGACGGAGGCCACGCAAGCGAAACCAGGCGGGTTGGTGGTCTAGTCTGGTTATGACACCTCCTTGACATGGAGGAGGCCGGCAGTTCAAATCTGCCCCAACCCATTTCTGACGGAACAATACCGACGAGCGAAGCGTGGCGTTTGCGCCACACGGAGCGAGTCGTCGTTCCGTCAGAAATTGTTACGGGCAATTTGAACCAGGCAAGTCACAGCCAACGAGGGATCAAAGATCCCTCGAGCAGTCGGCACAAAGTGCCGACGACCGGGAAGCGAACGGAGTGAGCGACCCGGAACGTCTTGACGAGGTTCAAATCTGCCCCACCCAGTATTTTTCTCTCGAGCAAATCCGCGAGCGAAGCGTGGCGCGGTAGCGCCCGCGGAACGCGAAGGTTGTATCGCGACGGTACCCGACTGAGCCGACGCATCCGAATTCGGTAATGGTGGCGTATCGGGGTAGTAGATCGGTTCGAACTCGAGAGCATGCCGCGCGTCGACGACACCGCTCGAGGTCCCCTCAGTCAGCCGAAAGCGTCGGTTCGCGCTCGTCGATAGCACTCGAGACGCGGTGAAGGAGTGCTTCGAGCCGCGGCCGCTCGAGTTCCCACCACGATGGGGAGTGGTGATACTCCGCGAGGATCGTCTGAATCGCGTCGAGCTGTGCGATCGTAAAGCGAGCGTGGCCCGCGTCGAGCGTCTCGAACGCCTGAAACACCTCGACTGGCGGCGGATCGATGGTCGTCGGATCGGCCGCCATGAGCTCTCGTTCGATGCGGTCGAGGAGGACGTGATGGAGCGTCCACCGTTCCTCGAGTGGCAGCGATAGCGTGACGGACTGAGGGTGTGCTGAATGGTCTGGCATGGGCACCGATCTCTTGTCGGCTAGACTACCGTATGTCGTGTGCGGTGTTAACGTTTGCCACTGCCGGATCGATCACACTTCGGCGGACGGGTGTACGGCCACGCCGAATGATAACTCGATCGAGACGCATTCGGAGCACTCCTCACAAAGGCGGACGGTCCTCTCGCCATGTCTCGCTACGTGTACGAACGCGAACGCACGAGAGAGTCCGTATCGGACCATCCTTCGGTGGAGCCCTCGAGACCGCCACTCCGCGCGTGTGCTGTCTCGAGCTCCAGCCCTCAATCGTCCGCAACGGCCACGTCCGGCCGGTAGGTCTCGCTGATCGCCTTCCACTTGTCCGTGCGGAATCGCCAGTAGTTGATCGCGGCGGGCACGCTCGTCTCCGCGACGAACGCGAGATACAGGCCCCAGTAACCGAGCCCGGTCGTCGCACCGAGATACGCCAGCGGGATCGAGACGAGGAACATCCCGACGAACTGGCTGGCGAACGGGACTTTCGTGTCGCCGCTGGCATCGAGTGGTCCTGCGGCGGCACCCGCGACCCCCTGAAAGACGACCGCGATGCAGGAGGCGTAGACGAGCGTAACCGCGATCGGAATTTCGGGGCTCGTCGGATCGCTCGCGAAGAGCACGACGATCCGTTCGGCGAACAGCGCGATGAGCACCGCGCTCACGAGGTAGGTCGCCACGGCGAACCGGATGATGTCGCGGCCGTAGGCCTTGGCCGTCTGTTCGTCGTTCTGCCCGAGCGCCTGGCCAACCAGACTCGAGGAGGCCAGCCCGAAGCCCCAGCCGGGCGCGTTCATGATGCCCCAGATGCGCCGGGCGATGACGAAGGCGGCGACGGTGTTCTCGCCGAAGATATCGAGGATGCCGAGCATCGGGAACTCGGCGACGGTCCAGACGAGGTTCCGACCGCCGACGGGGAGTCCGATGGTGACGATATCCCGAAGCGTCCCGGGATCAAGGTACGAGCCAAGCGGATCGACCTGTATCGGCAGCGCGCCGATAATCGGGAGTCGGCCCGCACCGATGCCGACCGCGAACGTCGCGGTGACGGCGACGTTCGCGAGCACCGTTCCGAGCGCGGCGCCAGCGACCTCCAACCCAAGTCCGAAGATGAACAGGGCGCTCAGCCCGATGTTGATGATCGCGCCGCCGGCGCGGATCTGCATCGCGATGTAGGAGTCGTCCGCGCCGACGAGGGTTCGACTCCCGACGAGGTTGAGCCCAGCGAAGGGGATGCCGAGCGCGACGACCTGTAAGTACGTCGCGCCGTAGTCGATCGCCGACTCGTTGCTGCTGAGCAGCGAGATGAACTCGTGGGAGTACAGCCAGAAACACGCCGCAACCGGGAGGCTGACCACGACGACCAGTAGCGTACTCGAGCGAACGGCCAGCCCCAACTCGTCGGAGGCGTCGGCTCCGAATCGCTGCGAGACGAGCGCGATGGTGCCGCCGGCGACGCCCCCACCGATGGCGAACGCGAGCCCCCAAAACGGCCCCGCGAAGCCGACGCCGGCGACGGCCGAGGTGCCGACCGCGACGCCGACCAGCGCGACATCGACGGCGCTCTTGGACATCCGCGCGATCCCGGTGACGATGCGTGGCCACGCGAGGACGGTCGTCTGGACGGCGCGCTCTCGGTCGATCAGCCCGAGGCGTGCGAGCGCGAGACCGATGGAGAGGATCGTCAAACGCAGCGGGTTCGGAATCGGACTCACGGCAGTACCTGTCCATTATCGAATTCGTTCAAAGGGCTTGCGACCTGGCGCTCGCTGGGGAGACGTATCGATAGACGAACCGTTCGATCCGCGCCTCGCGTCCTGTCACGCTGTCACACCCTCACCCGCAACCGAACGGTAGAAAAGGGGGAGCCGACTCGAGACCCCTGTGGAAGTCCTCGGCCGGCTCCTGGCATTGCTCGTCGTGCTCCTGTGCGGAACGGGGCTGCGAGCCTCCGGTGTCCTCGACGCGGACCGGACCGCGTCGCTGAACGCCGTCGCCTACTACGTCGCCCTGCCGGCACTGATCTTCGTCTCGACGTACGATCAGTCGGTCGGCGATCTGCTCTCGCCGATGCTGATCGGCGGGCTGTTGGTCGTGCTGTTCGCGACGGCCGGGCTCGCGTGGCTCGTCCACCGCAACCGGGAGTCGACCGGACAGCGCAGCGTGGCGATCATCCAGTCCTATCACTCGAACCTCGGCTACCTCGGGCTCCCGTTGGTCGCGGCCACCTTCGGGTCGGCAGTCACCGCGGTCGCGAGCGTGATCCTCGGGGTCTTGTCGCTGGTACAGGTCCCGCTGACGATCGTCCTCCTCTCGACGCTCAACGAGGCCGACGCGGCGATCGGCGACGAACTGCGCGGGCTGGTGAGAAATCCCGTGCTAGGTGCCCTGTTCTGCGGTCTCTCGGTCGGTTCGCTCGGACTCGCGGTTCCCGGCACCGTCGCCATCGGGCTCGACACCGTCGGCTCGCTCGCGCTCCCGCTGGCCTTACTCTGTGTCGGCGCGACGCTTCAGTTGGACCTCCCAACAGTCGATCTTGGCGCGACGGGCTCCATCGTCGCGCTGAAGATCGTCTGCATGCCCGCGCTCGCGTGGCTCGTCTTCTCGACGCTCCCGGTCGACTCGGCGACGTTCACCGCGTCGGTCGTGATGCTCGGGACGCCGACGGCCGTCTCGACGTACGTCTTCGCGTCCGAACTCGGTGGCGACACGGAGTTCGCCTCGCTGAACGTCTTCGCGACGACGCTCGTTTCGATCCTGACGCTGTTCGTGCTGATCACGCTCGTCGGCTGAGGCGACGTCGAACTCGAGAAAACTGGGGGGTGCTCCGAAACGATCCGTTTGCGCCGTTATCTGCCGAGGAGTCGTTCGTGTCGTTATCCGACGAGGAGTCGTTCGTGTCGTTATCCGACGAGGAGTCGTTCGTGTCGTTATCCGACGAGGAGTCGTTCGTGTCGTTATCCGACGAGGAGTCGTTCGCGCCGTTATCCGCCGAAGAGCCGCTTGAGCCGGCCGAGCAGTCCTGGAGATTCCGCTTCGTCCTCCCCGTCGTCGCTCGAGTCACCCTCGTCGCGCGGAATCGAACCCGCGAGCGGGCCGGCGTCGTCACCGAGGTCGGATCCGGAAGCCGTGCTCGGGCCGCCGGTTTTCGACTGGGCCCGCGTGGCCTCGAGGTCGTCCATCGAAAGCTCGATTTCGTCGACGTCGGGCGTCGACTCGCGCCCGTCACCCGCTTCGGCTGCCCGAACGTCCGCGCCGGTGACGCTACCGGTTTCGATGCGGGCGGCCAGCTCATCGATCGACTCGTTTTCGTCGGCCACGCGGGCCGCCTCAGCCTGGAGGGAAGAGGTCGCCGCGTCGACCGAAGCGGTGGTGTCGGTGTCCGTTTTAGCGCCGTCAACGTCCGTTTCGGCATCGTCCGAATTTACTTCGGTGTCTGCTTCCGTTTCGGTACCGTCTGTATCCGGCTCCGTGTCGGCTTCGACACTCGAGTCGGTGTCGGTCGCTGCGTCCTCGGCTGCCGGCACCTCGTCCTCGTCGAACTCGACCGTCGTGGATCCTTTGTCCTCGGTCGTGGCGGGGGACTCGATCGAGCCCGTTGCGTTCGCTTTCGTCTCGCCGAGCGAGTCGAGGATGTCGTCGACGCTCTCATCGGAGACCACGCGCTGGGGACCGCCACTCGGCTCGAGGGCGTCGCCGTCCGCATCGTCGGCCGACTCGTCCGCGTCGGCACTCGAGTCAGCGGTGGCGCTCCGCCGTGACTGTTCGTCGCTCATCGTGCTGGTCTGTCCGTGCCGGAACCATAACTGTTCCCCACACGGACTCGAGCTCGTACCCGACGTCCAGTGTCGCGTTTTCGGCCACCTACTCGACGAGGCGGGATTCCGAGAGGACGACGTTGAGCACCGCGCCGAACAGAATGAGTATGCCGGCGAAGTAGAGCCAGGTGACGAAGAGGAGGACGGCGCCGACCGCACCGTAGGCCTGATACTGTCCGGCGTTGGCCGCGTACAGCTGGAAGCCGGCCTGGAGGATCGTCCAGCCGACGGCGGCGAAGACGGCCCCGGGAAGGATCTCGAGCGCGTCGACCGGAATCGGCGGCAACACGTAGTAGATCGGGAAGAAGACGAGGACGAGTCCGACCAGCAACGCGACCCAACTCAGCAGGCCGGCGAACGGGACGACGTCGCTTGCGAGCCCGATCGCCGTTCCGATACCGATCATGAGCGCTAGCGCCCCCGCGCCGGCGAGGATCACGGTGGCGCCGTCTCTGAGTTGGTCGACGAGCGTGTCCTCGCCGGTCTGATCGTAGACGGTGTCGAAAGCGCGACTGAGCCCGCGGAAGACCTTGAGCGCCCCCCACGAGGCGACGCCGAGGGCGACGACCGTCGCCTCCGCGCGGCCGGATTCGGTCGTCAGCGCCTCGAGCACGAGGTCCTCGCCCGCCTCGGGGAGGAAGTCGCCGGCGACCAGAATCAGCCGTTCGGCGGCGTCTTCTCCGCCGAGAAACGAGCCGACGACGAGCGCGAGGATCACCAGCGGGATCAGCGAGACGAATGCGTAGTAGGCGAAGCCGGCCGCGAGAAAGGAGATGTCGCGGTCGGTTGCCGTTCGATAGACTGACTTCGCCGTCTCGGGAACGTCCATACTGGAACCCGGGGATCCAGCCTCAAAGCTCTGTCAATCCGGCACAGATTCCGGGTCGGGTGAGTGTCGACCCAGACCGGCCGGTCGCACAACCAGACTCGAGACGGAACCAGTCGGTCAGTACTCGCGACAGAAGTTGTGCGACGCGTAGGCCTCGCCGTCCTCAGTCAGGTAGACGCCGACGCCGGCTCGGTCCCAGTCGGGCACGCCGTCTTCCTCGAGGATCGCCTGTCGGTGCGGCGTGGAGTTCATCCATTGATCGACGAGCCCGTTCGCGAGTTCCTCCGCGGTCCCGTGGCGGTCGGTCTCGTTCGTGTCGGGGTTCTGAACTGGCCGGTCGATGTAGGTCAGGGCGATGTTCTCGCCGTACCCCCGGCAGTAGTCGTCGACATCGTTGAATCGGCCCATCGGCTGTTCGCCGTCGGGATTGGTGTGGTCGAAGTAGTCGCGTTCGGCCATGTCGTAGCTGTGGGCGCGGGAGACGGAGGCGACCGTGCCGTCCCACTCGAGGGGCTCGAGCCCGTGTTCGGCTCTCCGCTCGTTGACCTCCGCGTGGACGAAGTCCTCGACGGTCTCCGAATCGATCGTCTCGACGTCCGCATCGTACGTCGAATTACCGGGGTCGTCCGGGTCCGTGACGTTCGGATCGCGCTCGCCGGCCGGCGGCGGATCGGAACTGGGCGACGGCTGCGAGCCGATATCGACGCCGTTGGGGCTCTCGAACTCGTCGACGGCGCCGATATCGTCGATAACCGTCGGTGCGAACAGCACGGCGCCGAACGCGAGCGCGCCGATCAGCGCGACGACGACGAAAAATCGCAGGATCCCCCGAATCAGGGCTCTATCGGTGGGATCGCTGTCGTTCGGATCGGTCGACGGACGCCGGTCTTCCATCGTCCGTACGGTAGCGGGACCGGAATAAGACAGTCGTGGTTCATTGCAGCGACTGACACTCGAGTCCTCGCCGTAGGTGACGATTACTCGCCGCCGAAGATGGTTTCGTGGAAGCCGATGACGAGTCCGGGGACGACCGCCATGAAGAGGTGTTCCTCGAGCGGGATCCCGGCGATATCGATCCCTGTCCGGAGCTTGATGTCGAAGACGCCGACGGCGAGGGTGTAGCGGTCCCAGAGGTACGCGATTGGATACAGTGCAAGGATCGTAACGGCGGCCTTCCGGAGCGCGTTCGCTCGGTGGAGTAACACGAGGGCGACGCTTCCCCAGACCAGTTCCGTCGCGAGGTAGGTGTACCGACCGAGCACGCCGATATCGGGTACCATTGCGTGTTCCTACGCGTGCGAGAGCTAAAACAATCGGCCCTGTTTTCACCGTCTCCGAACGCCACCGCTTCGACGAGCGGTCCGGTTTCCACCCGGACGGAACGTGCGGTATGTTCAAAAGCCCGGCGACAGTATACACGAACAGAACGATGAATATCGCTGATATCGCCACCAGGGAGTACATCGAAGTCGACGTCGGGCAGCGTATGGGGAAGGTTCGTTCTACGTTCGAGAACGGCAACCCCAAGGGAATTATCGTCACTGACGACGGGGCGTACGAGGGCGTCATCAGCGAACGAGAGGTCCTCCAATCGCACGTCGAAGACGACGCGAAGGTGGCGGCACTCATTAAACCGAGCCGGAACGATCCGGCACCCAAGATCGACCGCGAGGAGAACGTCCGGGAGGCCGCACGCCTGCTGATCGAGAGCAACTCGAAGGTCGCGCCCGTGTTCGAACACGGCGACCTCTGGGGCGTCATCACCGACGACGCCATCCTCGAGGCCGTCCTCGAGAACCTAGACGCTCTTTCCGTCGAGGACATCTACACCGACGATCCGGTCACCTTACAGGAGGACGACGGGATCGGCAAGGCGATCAACTACCTGCGAGAGAACGGCATCTCTCGGCTGCCCGTCCTCAACGAGAACGGGTTTCTCACCGGCGTCGTGACCACCCACGACATCGCGGACTTCGTCATCCGAGAGAACCACACGACGACGACGGGCGACCGCGTCGGTGACTCCCAGCGCCTGCTCGACGTCCCCGTCTACGACATCATGAACAGCCCCGTCGAGACCACGACGCTCGACGTGACGGCCAAGGAAGCCGTCGAAACGATGCTCGAGAAGGACTACGCCGGGCTGATGGTCACCCCCGAGGACGACGACCGCGTGGTCATCGGCGTCATCACCAAGACCGACGTCCTGCGCGCGCTCACGTTCACCGAGGAGGAGCACATGGACGTCCAGATCACCAACATCTCGATGCTCGACACCATCACACGAGAGTCGATCGTCCAGAGCATCGAGGAGGTCGCCGACAAGTACGCCGACATGCAGGTGATGCACGCCCACGTCCGGTTCCACGAGCACAACGAGAAACTCCGCGGCACGCACCTCGTCCAGTGTCAGATCCGGCTGCGAACCAACAAGGGCCAGGTCGCCGGCACCGGCGAGGGCTACGGCGCGGAGAACGCCTTCCGCGTCGCCATCGACAAACTCGAGCGTAACGTCTTGGAGATCAAAGGCGTCACCAGCGACGAGGAGTACCGCGGCCAGCTGCTCCGAAAGCTGAACGAGCTATAGACGCTTCGGCTGCTTGACTTTACGATCTTTTGCTACCGGCTATCGAACGTGCCAGCGGGTGTGCCGTCCTACAAGCGACTCGAGTCGTCGCCGCCCTCGAGTCCCGAATCCGTGATCCGGAACTGGACGGACTCGCCCACCGCCTTCGAGCGGTGTTTCTCGAGCGTGGCTCGCCGGTTGCCGCCGCGGAATCGCTCGAGGCGCAGGACGACGCCGGTCCAGTGCTCTAAGGTGTTGCCGCCGAGCGCGCGCGTGCGGTCGGCCTCGGGGTCCGCGAACACCTGGTTCGTCAGGACGACCGCGAGGTCGTGCTTGCGCGCGAGCGAGAGCAGGTGGGTCACCTGTCGGGCGACACCGCGGAGCGCCTCGCCGTCGTCGCTGTCGCCGGTTCGCTCGAGTCGGTAGAAGCCGGTCGCGCTGTCGAGGACGATCAGGTCGGCGCGCTCGGCGAACTCCTGGGCGTCGCGGACGGCCTCGGACTGCTCCTCGAAGTCCAGGGCGTCCTCGACGACGATTCGGGAGGCGACGGCCTCCACGTCGTCCTCGTCGACGCGCGCGGAGAGCAACTGCTGAAAGCGGTCGACCGAGACGCCTTCGGTATCGATGTAGACGGCGGTGCCGTCGTCCGCGGCCGTCTCGACGGCCGCCGAGAGCGCGAGGTTCGTCTTTCCTGCGGCCGGCGGGCCGTACACCTGCGTGACGGTCCCGCGTTCGAATCCCCCACCGAGTAACTCGTCGACCGGGGCACAGCCGGTCGGGATCGCCTCGTCGTTCACGGTTCGAGTTGGCAGGAGGCGTGCAAAAAGCCCCCGGAATACGTCGGTGGCCGGCCGAATCACGATCTGAAGGCGGGTTTTGAGCGGACTCGAGCGACTCGCTAATCGTCTCCGGTTATCGATCTACGAGTGGGAAGGTGTCGCGGACCGGGACACTGTACGCAGTGTTGGTGGTTTCCATCCCGCTTCGGACCGATCAAACCACGTGCGGTGGCGCGCGCCATCAGCCGACCGAGCGATAGCGAGGGCGGATGACGATTTGCGCGAGGGATGAGTGAGCGAGCAGGGCGAGCGAACGAATCGGCTGGGGAGGGCGTGGCAATCGTCGTTGCCAGCGATAGCAGAACACTCTCCCTCCAGAAATCCCTCTCGAGAACAGATCCGATACGTTCGTCTACGAATGGGCAACTAGAACTCGAGAGAAAACGAAGGTGAGCCGAGTTTTTTGCGACTTGTGGCAACTAGGGTTGCCACGCCCTCCCCAGCCGATTCGCTCACTCCCCGTGGTCGTTCGCTCATCCCTCGCGCAGCGTTACAGCGGTAGCGAGGCGAAAGCCCACCCCTTTAGGGGTGGGATGAAGCCGACAACTGGAAATCTATCCACGCTCGTAGCCACGGCTGGAGTTAGATGTTTGCGTAATATCTTTAGGTGGGTGAATTCCATATACTGACGATGCCTCGAGGGTTCGACAGGGAACGTACCACCGTCCACAAACTCCAGTACCACTTCATCTGGTGCCCGAAATACCGCAAATCGGTACTTGAGGACGAGGTACGCGACCGTCTCGAAGAACTCATTGAGGACAAGGCCGACGAACTCGACCTCGAAATCTTAGAGTTAGCGATTCGTCCCGACCACGTCCACCTGTTAATCACGGGCGACCCGACGCTCGCCCCGAACAAGATAATGCAACAGATCAAGGGCTACTCCTCGCGCCACCTCCGCGACGAGTTCAATTTCGGCCTTCCCTCGTTGTGGACGCGCTCGTACTTTGTCTCAAGCGCAGGCGACGTGTCCAGCGAGGTCATTGAGGAGTACATCGACGCACAAGCAGGTGAATAGCTATGCACCGGAACGTCTCAACCACGGTGCGGGTCAAACTCCACTCGCTGACCAACAGGAAAGCCGACCTACTCGCCCGTGAGTACGAGGCATTCCAGACCGCTGTTCACGGCGGAGACGCCGACCTCTACTCTGCGACCGACCAGCAAGCGTCGAAGGTACAACGGCAGAAAGACCCAAACCCCGACACCGAACAACCCGTCGTCCTTCGAAATGACGTGTTCGACGTAGCCTACGACGAGGACACCGTTCTCTCGTCGTGGTGGGTCAAAGCCCCCGTCTACGACCCCGAGCGCGGACGGGGAAACTCCATCTGGTGTCCTGCCCACGTCCCGCAGAAGGACGAACAACTCGTCCATGGGGGTGACGTTCGGGACAGTGAACTGGTTCGCCGTGACGGTGACTGGTACGTCCATCTCGTCGTCAAGCGGTCTGTGACCGTCCAAGACGAGTACGACGACGTACTGGCTATCGACATGGGCGCACGGTGGGTCGCTAGCTGCGCGTTCCTCTCCGACCGCAAAACCACCTTCTACGGCGAGGAAGTCCGTCGTATCCGCGAACACTACAAGCAGTTGCGGAAGTCCATCGGGAAAGCCAAACCCCGACAGGGACAGCAGGTGGTCGAGCGCATCGGTGACGCGGAAGCGCGGAAGGTGGATGACCGTCTCCATAAGATTGCTCGCCAAATCGTAGAGGATGCCGAGGAGCGGAACGCGGTTATCGTCGTGGGCGACCTCGGTGGGATTCGTAAGGACAACGACAAGGGGCGGTACGTCAATGACAAGACCCATAAGATGCCGTTCGCCCGCCTGCTCAACTACATTGAGTACAAAGCCCACGACGCGGGTATCGACGTACAGTTGGTCGAAGAATACGACACATCGAAGACGTGCAATCGGTGCGCCTGCGAGGGCGTCCGAGAGACGCAGGGTCGCTTCGAGTGTCCCGAGTGTGGGTTGGACGACAACGCCGACAAGAACGGTGCGCTCAATATCGGCAAACGAGCCTTGGGCAAGTTCTCGAAACCGCTGTCCGAGGCGGGGGCCGTACTGGTACGGCCCGAAACGCAGGTCATCGTCCACCATGACGACGAACCTGTGAACCTCTCCGTTTCCGTGGGTTCAACCCCCAGTGGGGGAACCCCACGGCTTTAGCGGTAGGAGGATGTCAGGCCGCGGTTCGGTAATCACTCACCCCGGCGCAGCGCGCGCCACCGCATTCCGGTTCGCCAGTCTGGAGTATCGACCGGGCAGGTCGCGTACGTTTATTCACGCTCGAGACCAACACCGACACGTGATCGTCGTCGCCACGTCAGATTTCGAGGTGTACCACGGCGTCGTCAACGAACTGCGGGATCGCGGCTCCGAGTTCACGACCGTCGAACCCGACGCCGAGCTGCCCGAGCACACGACGGTCGTCGTCACCGGCGCCGACAACGCCGACGCCTTCGCGGGCGTGACGACGATCGTCGCCGACCCGGACGATCCCCGGCGAACCGTCGATCAGGCGCTGACTGCGGTCCGCGGGGACGGGGGCCGAACCATCATCGGCGTCGACCCGGGACGGAAACCCGGTATCGCCATCCTCGCGGGAGAGATGATCGTCGCAGCTTTTCAGGTTCCGATCTCCGACGCCGTGGACGTGATTCAGCGCGAAGCCGACGAGGCGACCTCGCCCGTCGTTCGAATCGGCGACGGCTCCCGCCTCGAGAGCGCGACACTCGTCAACGATCTCGAGGACGTGACGGTCGAACTCGTCGACGAGACGGGGACGACGCCGTATCTCGGAACTGGCTCGAGGGGGATGGGCGACGTGCTCGCGGCGGTGAACATCGCGCGCCTCGAGGGCGAGGTGGTCGACACGCGCGAGATCGAGCCGACCGCGGGCGAGCTCCAGGTGATCAAGGATCGGTCGCGCGAGCGGAGCGAGGAGAATCGAGCGATCGACGAGCTCCTGGCGCGTCGGGTCGCCGCTGGCGAGTTGACGATCGACGAAGCGCTCGCGGAACACCGCGGCGGGGGCGACGGTATCGATTCGTCGGCGTCGGACGAGACGCTCGAGTGAGCGGTCGCGTACACCGTCGTCTGTCGCTGAACTATATTCGTACCGAGCGTCCGCTGACAGCTCGTACTCGAACCGTTGCCACACCCGTGGCACCGCTCTCGGTGGCAGTGAACCCGGAGAAAATGAATCGCTGAAATTGAATCGCCGAATCTCGCGGTCAATTCCGACCGGAGGTAGTTCCTCGTGAGCGGTGCTCAGTGTTCGAATCGAGCGAACATCGCGGCGGCGAGCACTGCGACGAGTGCGACGACGACACCGAAGCCGGGCACGGAGTCGTCCTCTTTCTTCTGTTCGTCGTCCGAGTCGGAGTCGGACTCGCTCGGTTCGATGGTGGACTTGTCATCGTCGTCGGTCTTCTTCTCGTCATCGTCGTCAGCCTTCTGGTCCTCATCGTCGTGGTCCTTCGCGTCCTCGTCGGCGTCGTCGCCGACTGCGCCTTCGGCGACAGACGCGGATTCAGCGGACGTGAACTGGACGTTCTCGTTCTCCTGCATCGTCATCTGGAACGCGAAGGCGTCACCGGCGTCTTCGGCGACTGCGAGCGCGTTGTTCGACTGGAGGTTCACCTGTGCGACCTCCTGGTTCTGTTCGACGTCGGCGCTCGAGTACTGCTCGACGTCGTTGAGCTGGTCGTTGTCGCCGTCGTAGTCGAAGGTCGTACTGTTGGCGTCTGCGAGGCCGTCACCGTTGACCATCGCGGTCGTCGTCGAGGTCTTGATGGCACCCTCGTACTGGTCCTTTGCGTCGTCGTAGTCGATGTCGTCGTCTTCCAGGAAGACGTTCAGCGCTTCGGCGGAGCCGATCTGCGCGTTGACGTTCTGCTGGAAGGTCAGCTGAACGGCTTCGGCCGTGCTGCCGTCCGTGGCGATCGCCTGAGCCGAACTGTCGATGTTGATGTTCACCTGCTCGACGCTCTGGTACTGCGTGACGTTCGCTTCGGCGGTCTGGCCGACGTCGCTGGCCTCATCGCCTTTCAGTTCGGTGTCACTGTACTCTTCGTCGGCGTCCTGGGTCACGACCTCGGTGGCGCCGTCGGCGCTCGCGGTCGCGACGTGCATCCCGGCGGAGTCCATCAGGACGTTCATGGCTTCGGCGGTGCCGAGCTGTTCGTTCAGGTTGGTCTGGTCGGTGATCTGGACGGCCGTTGCGGAGGAGTCCTCACCGACTGCGATCGCGATCGCACTGCCCATCTCGTAGCTGTTTACCTGCTCGATCTCTTGGACCTGTTCGACGGAGGCGTCAGCGTCCTGGTCCGCGCTCGGAGCCGTGCTGTCGCCGTTGTACTTCTTGTGCTCGTCGTGGAGGTCCTTATCGCCCTCGAGGTCGGCGCCGTAGACGTTCGTCGCGCTTGCGTAGCCTTCCTGGAGGTTGATGTTGGACTGCTCGGTCATCTGCACCGCGGTCGCCTCGCTGCCGTTCTCCGCGAACGCGAAGGCGGTGTTGTTCTGGACGATGTTCGCCTGGTTGACTGCTTGGGCCTGGCTGACGGAGGCTTCAGCCGTCTGGCTGACGGTCGTCTCGCCGTCGTCGCCAACGGCGCCCCAGCCGTTGAACTCCTGACCGTTGTCGTTGCCCATGATCACGTAGACGTCGCCGACTTCTTCGATCGTCGTCTCGTGACTGCCACCCGCGTAGTTCTCCGCGGACGCGTCACCCATCTGGGTGTTCTGGTTCTGCTGGTTCACTTCCTGGATGGCCGTGGCCTCGGCGCCGTCCATCGCGATGGCGACGGCTTCGCTTTGCTCATTGATGTTGATCTGGCCGACGTCTTGGTACTGAATCACTTCGGAGTCGCTCTCCTGTTCGGCTGTGGCGACTCCGGGTTCGTCAGAGACGTGGGCTTCGATATACTCCTCGAGCGATTGTTCACCGAGGTCCGCACCGAAGACGAGGTAGACGTCTTCCCCGTTCTCCATCGTGTGGACTGTCTGATCCGAATCCATACCTCCGTTCGCGCCCACGGTGCCGGCCATCCCGACCATCGAGATGGCGACCATCAGGGCGACGAATACTGTCGTAAGCTGTGATCGTCTGTTCATGGTTATTGTCGCATCAGCTTTGAAACGACCTGTGAGGGTCTTTCGTCGCTGAATGTCTGCGACGCAAACCAGTCTATCCCGAAGATGGTCTTTGTTATCTGTTGGTTGCCCCGAATAAGAAGCCGGCTAGAGATCTATTGTCGGTCCCTTCCGCCCGACGCGGGAGCGTTTTGGCGCTGGGTCGGCCGTCGATCGATTCCGGTGGAAGTCCACTGCGGTAACACTTTGAAACCACAGTACGCGATCGGTGTGAACGCGATTTCGCTGCGGATCGAGGCGACTCGTCCGACCGTTTTGGACCGGTTACTCGCGGTGACTTTCAGCATCTGCAAAGCGAACCGTCGGGTTGCCGATAGCGCCCCGTCGTCACCACGGTCCGTTCGCCGCCGACTCAGACGTGGTCCTCTCGAATGCCGATTCCGGTTCGGTGACCGACGACGATCGCCCGGCCGTCGCTCCTGTTCGCTCCGCGTTCCGTCACTGATTCCGCCCCATTCCGCCGACGGTCGTCCTCTTTCGCTGGTGGGCGCTTCGGGTCCGCCGACACGCTGCTCGAGAGCCCCCAGTC
This sequence comes from Natronorubrum marinum, assembly GCF_052040125.1. Classification (NCBI taxonomy): domain Archaea; kingdom Methanobacteriati; phylum Methanobacteriota; class Halobacteria; order Halobacteriales; family Natrialbaceae; genus Natronorubrum; species Natronorubrum marinum. Next base: position 1,658,112 of record NZ_JBPPFV010000001.1, on the reverse strand, counting down.
GCGGCCAGCGCGACGATCTGGTCGTCGCGTTCCGTACAGCAGTTCGGATGCCGGACGGAGTCGATCGACGGCGCGGAACTTACTGCGTGACCGATTGCCAGGCCGCCCGAACCGATGGAAGAGTCGTGAGCCACCAGCCGACGGCCCCGCCCACGCAGCCAACGAACGCCAGCCAGCCGTCGGCGTCGCCGCCCGTCGAAAGCACCGCCGCGCCGCCGAGCACCGCCGCGCCGGCGAACGCCGTCTTCGGGTCGTGGTGGGGTATCGCGGCAGCGAGAGCGAGGTATCCGATCCCCAACCCGACCGACGCGACCACGTCGACGAGATAGTGGACGCCGAGTGCGAGTCGGGAGAAGCCGACGAGTCCCACCAGTATGGCAGCCAGGCCGAACCGCCGGCGGCGAGTGAGTCGTACGCCCCAGCGGGCGAGTGCACCCCAGAGAACGGTGGCTGCCATCGTGTGCCCGCTCGGAAACCCGTTTCCCTCGCGCGGGACCGCCTGCAACGATGCGGGCGGCCGCGGGAATTCGAGGATCGACTTCACCACGAGCGTCAGCGCCAGTCCGCCGAGGACGACGGCCGAAATGAACGCGACGCGATCCGAGACGAATCGATCTGCTCCCCGCTGGACGGATCGGTAGACGTCGGCGGTAACAAAGACCAGTAACACGCCGACGACGACGAGTTCGTCACCGAACAGGGCCGCGAGCTCGAAAAGCGGGACGATCCACTCCGGGAGGGAGTCTCGGAGGAGTTCTGTTACGCCGACGGAGCGATCCAAAGCGTGCTGTGAGAGCATACGGGTAAACGACGGGTTGGAACTAACTCGTCACGTTCGTCGTCCAGCCTCCCGACAAATAACCTTTCGAAGCGTCGGCTTCGGAGTCCGTCCGCGACTCGGTGATCGCTCCCGAATCGGCGCACCCGCAACGACGGATCGAATCGTTTCGACGCTCCGCCGAACAGACGTGAGGAGCGGATCAAGCACACCAAAAGCCGATTGAAAACACCAAGAGCCCATCGGGCGCACCACGTGACGATTACGCGTGCCCCACCACGCTACGCGGATTCGACCGTCGGCAGCACCCGGTCGAGAATGTCCTCCTCGGTGAGTTCTCCGTCGGTGTACGCCTCCGCCCACTCGGATTCCATCTGCCAGTACGCCTGCTCGCTGCCGTCCTCGTCGACGACGGTAGCGTCCATCCGCTCTGCCTCGAGCCCGCCGTTGACGATATCGATGTACGCGCCGACGAGCGTCCCCACCTCGTTGGTGAATTCCGCTTCCGTCTCGGTGGTATCGGAGTACTCCACGACGAACTCGTCGTCGACCACCTCCGTCGAGATCACGTCGACACCCCAGTGTGAGGCGATCGTCTCGAACACCACGAGCAGTTCCGCTTCGGAGTAGGCCTCCGACTCGTCGGTCTCGTCGGGTTCCGCTCCGTCAGCGCCGGGGCCCTGATAGGATTCGGCATCGTTCGAACCGGCGTCGCCGCCGACGAACAGCAGCCCGCCGGAGAGAACCACGCTCCAGAGGACGACCGCGTAGAGGCCCGCGATAACGCCGGCCTGGACGCCGCCACCGCCGTCGACGCCGGGCAGTTCTGACAGTCGTCCTGCCACGTTCCGATAGTTCGATGCCACGGCTACCACCGTAAGTACCGATAAGAGTACGACGACGATCGGCAGGACCAGCCAACTCATGTGCTCCCGTGGTAGACTTCGGTATATTGTTAATGAGGAAGCCATAGTTCGATAATTTTCTATTAGTTATGAGTTATCACTGTCGCGGACGCGACGAACTCGACGGGGGTGATCGTCGGAACCCGGACCGGCGAGGAAGCACGCGACTAGCCGCTGTACGCTGCTCATATATAGGATGATTGACGCTGTGTTGCAACCTGATGGTGACGCTTTTCACTCCGACCGATCGATCCGCCGACCCCAGAGACGGTGCGCCCCCACCGGGCAGTGGCGATCTCGAGGCCGGTGACGGCTGCGAGGCGAGACCGACACCAGCCGTACGGGAGCCCACGACGGCCGCGCTCTCCCCGCTCGAGACCGACCCGGCCGTCTCGAGGGGATACCCGTGGCACTGACGCGCAGCGCCCTCGGTCGGCCCGCGTTCGTCGCCGGCGTGCTCGTCGTCGGTACCGTGCTCGCGGTCGCCGCACTCACCGGCCTCGCGATCGGTGACGGCAGCGGCGGAGCGGACCCGGCGCTCGAGACCGAGGCGACGATTCAGGATAACGTGAGCGAGGACGCCTACGTCGAACCCGCCCCCGAGGAAGGGGACCTCTTCTTCGAGGAGAGCGCTGGCGACGGGAGCTGGGTGAGCTACCTCAATCCGCGCGACGAGTATCGGGACCCGAATCTGGGTCAAGGGTCGGGGAAGATCTGCGTACTGCTGCTCAACGAAGCCGGCGAGCCGATCGTCGGCGAGAGCGTCCCGAACACGACGGCGACGATTCAGACCGGCGACTCGCTGGAGTGGCACGCCGATGCCGATCCGTTCGTCGTCGAGTACCCGCTGACCGACAACTACGCCCGGCCGCTCGACAGCGATCAGTTCGGGACGAATCCGGAGCTGCCACACGGCGACGGCTACATGGATTCACACTGCCTCGAGTGGCACGGCCTGCCGGAGGACGAGACGGTCGAGTACGGCGAGGTCGAACTCGAGGGCGCACACGCGGACGATATCGAGGTCGTCGGCTACGTCCAACAGACCCACGAGGCCTGGGAGACGGACATCCATCCGGTCGGGGACGCCGAATCCTACGACGCGACGGAGGGGAGTTGGACCTACGAGCCCGGCGGTTCGCACGGCCAGGTCGTCGCGGTCTTGCAACTGAACGACGACGTGGCCGACCAACAGAGCCACGACCAGACTGACGACGACGACGGACTGGCCGACGGCTTCGGCGGCTGGGTCGGTCTCGGAGCGATCGTCGCCCTCGTCGCGCTGGCGGGCGTCGCGTTCAGTCGGTACCGGTAGTCAGTCGCGGTCGCCCCTGACCCGATTCTGCCGGCTGGTCGCCCAGCGACGGATTACGCTCGGTTAACTGATCGAGATCGGTGCTCAGGCCGCCAGCGAGATCCGCTCGGGGACTGGCACCCAGATGTTCTGGCGTTACCAAGTAACATTCGGCATACCGCGCGGAAATGCCCCAATAGAGCGGTACGGATTTGTGTATGTATTGTGTTGCTGAAAAAATTATATCGGCCGGGTCGAGGACTGTTGGCGTGAACCGTCGCTTCGGAGAGTTTACACATGAGTCATTCACCACTATCAACTGGGGACACAGGTGAGCGGAGTACGAGCGTCCCACGAGCGGTCATTCACAAGAAGATCCTCGACGTCGCGGAGTCACGGCCGACGGCATCGATGGAGGCGATCGCGGACGACGTTAGCGGTGCCACCGTCGCCATCGTCGACCAGGTCCTCGAGGAGTACGGCGATCCGGGGGCATCCGAGGACAGCAGCGACGACTCGAGTGGCGATGCCGAGACCGACGAGCGCCAGACGGACCGGACGCCCGACTCGTCGGCCACAGCGAGCGACCCACCCGAATCAGACGAGGCGGAATCAGCCATGACTGAACACGATAGCCGATCCGACACGGATCTCGAACTGTCGCTGGAACCGGACGATGTGACGGAGAAACAACGCGAGACGCTCGTGGAGATCTACAGACGACCCGACGCGACGCAGGCGGCGCTCGCGGAGACCCTCGGCGTCAGCAGCGCGACGATCAGCCAGCGAGTGAACGCGATCGACGAGTTCCACTGGGCCGACCGCCACGAGTTCGTCGAGGCGCTGTTCGACGACGGCGACTGGTTCGACGACGACGCCGTCGAGGAGACCCCCCAGGACGGTCCGAAACCCGAGTCGGACCTCAACGCAGAGCGGGCGGCAGTCGATGGCCCCAGGACCGACGACGAAGGGACCGACCTCGAGGAGTCGTCCGGGGCCGACTCGAGCGCGACGAGCGACGTCGACCGAGCGGCTCCCGACGACGAAACGCCGGTCGAACGACGCCCGTCCACGAACGGAAACGCCGCCGAGCAAGCCGAACCGGCGAGCGGGAGTGGTGTCGATCGAGTTCAGCCCGCCGACGCGAGCGGGATCGATCGAGCCGACCCCGCGGGCGCGGGCGGCGTCGACCGAGCCGAGCCTGCAGACGCGGCCGGCGTCGAACGGACCGAACCCGGAGCCGAGCGCAACGGGAGCGGGGATTCCGATGCCGGCCGCGGGCCAGAGTCACAGGGCGATACCGGCGCGGAATCCCACGCGTTCACTCGCGCGGCGGCGGACCCCGCGACGTCGGACGCTAGCGTTTCGAGTGGGATCGATGGCGAGTCGGTCACCGAACTCACCGAGCAACTCGAGGCGGTCACCCAGCGACTCGAGTCGCTGGAACAGCGGCTCGAAGACGATTCTGCGTCGGAACCCAGTGCCCTGTCCGATCCCGAACTCGCACATAAGGTCGTCCACGCCTGTCTCTCCGCCGAGAACATCTCCGAGGACGAAGAGTTGCGACTCCTAAAGGAGATGGCGGCGACGGACTCCGCACGGGCGTGAGGTCGGGACGCGGCTTCCAGTTGATCCGTGGGACCCTCCCCGATTGTTCTCGTTGCGCTTCGACCCGCCACTAGTAGACGCAAGCACTAGCAGATTCGATCCGTTACTAGTAGACGCGAACCACTAGCAACTCTCGGCTACTAGTACACCGAAGCCACTAGTCGATGCGCGCCGAGTGATGTGCGATCACTCGAGCGGTGAAACGCCGACCACAGCGACGCGCTTCAACCGACGGCGAGCGTGAGACGGACGCGAATCGTGTCCGCGAGCGAGGGCGCTGGCGTCTCGAGCAGCAGCCCCAGCGGCCCGCAGACGGCCCGTCTCGGTGGCTTTCGTGCCCAGCCGACGAGTTCAGGGGACAGCTATTTACCGATCTTCGAACTGGCGGTCCCACATGCAAGCTGTTGTCTTATCGGCAGGAAAGGGGACCCGACTTCGACCGCTGACGGAGGACAAACCGAAGTCCCTCGTCGAGGTCGACGGGCGGCCGATTATCGAGGACGTGTTCGACAATCTGCTCGAGGCCGGCGCGGACGAACTGATCGTCGTCGTCGGCTATCTGAAGGAGAAGATCATCAACCGGTACGGCGACGAGTACAGGGATGTGCCGATCACCTACGCCCACCAGCGCGAACAGCGGGGACTCGCCCACGCGATCTTGCAGGTCGAATCGCTCATCGACGACGACTTCATGCTCATGCTCGGGGACAACGTCTTCCGAGGGAACCTCGCGGACGTCAGGAACCGACAGCAGGAAGATCGCGCCGACGCGGCGTTTCTGGTCGAGCAGGTGCCTTACGAGGAAGCGTCCCGGTACGGGGTGCTCGACACGAACGAGTACGGCGAGATTATCGAGGTCGTCGAGAAGCCCGAGGAGCCGCCGTCGAATCTGGTTATGACCGGGTTCTACACGTTCACGCCGGCGATCTTCCACGCCTGTCACCTCGTCCAGCCCTCCGACCGCGGGGAGTACGAGCTCTCGGATGCGGTCGACCTGCTGATCCAGTCCGGCCGCACTATCGACGCGATCCGCATGGAAGGCTGGCGCGTCGACGTCGGCTATCCCGATGACCGGGACCGCGCGGAGGGGCGACTCCGGGACGAATCGGGCCGGCTCGCCGATCCGGGGACGGAAACCGAACAGGCGTCGCAGTCGACGACCGACTGATACGGTTTGCTGTACCGATGTACCGGTGGGTCCGCAAGACGGTCGCGGTCCCACCGGAGATGACTTACGGCAGACAGTCTGATCGGGCTCGAGACGCGTACTCGAGAGTCGTCGATGAGGCGCGTTCGGTACGGTGACGAGGGGTATCGTTCGATTAGTGATCGATCCGAGCGCAGTACGCGCCCAGTCTTTATCAGGGTGCACATGGAGGAATCGGCGTAATGCCCGACGAACCGGATCCTGCTGCGGTAGCCGAGGCGGCAGCGACCTTCCGCGAGGACCGCGACGGCGGAGCGCAGGCGCTCGAGACCGTCCTCGCGGTCGACGCCGATCACGACGGCTGGACCTTCGACGACCTGCCGCTGGATTCGGGGACGTTCGGCGAACTCGTCTCACGCGACATCGTGACGAAGGCCGACGGCGAGTACCGGGTCTCGAGTCGCGAGGGCGTGCGGGCGGGACTCGAGGGCAGGGACGTTTCCGCGGATCGGTCGCGGTCGGCGTCGGGGTTCTCGAGTCCGATCGCGCTCGACCCGCGCGCCGCCGTGGGGCTCGTCGGGGTGCTGGGATTGCTGCTCGTGACGCGACTCTGGACCTACGGATCGGTGTTTCGCGGCGACGAGGTGGTCTCGCCCGCGAACGATCCGTACTACTATCGCTACTGGACGGAGACGCTGCTCGCGGACTCGTCGGGGATCACCGATACGAGCGTGGTCACGAGCCTTCCCGAGGGCGCGGCTGAACGACGGCCGCTGACGCACTCGACGCACTGGTTTTTCGCCGAGTTGCTCGGCGGCGATCAGTGGGCCGCGGATATGGTCGCCGCGTGGCTCCCCGTCGTCGGGACGGTGCTCCTCGGCGTCGTCGTCTACTGGCTCGCCGTCGTCGTCAGCGACGACGTTCGCATCGGACTCGCGTCGGTCATCCTCCTCGCGCTCACGCCAGTCCACGCCGTCTACACGCAGATCGGCTTCCTCGAACACCGGGTTCACCAGTATCTCTACCTGGGCGTGACGCTGCTGGCGCTGGCCTGGTTGGCCGTCGACCTCCGGCGGCGGGCGCTCGAGTCGACGCCGCGGGCGGCGGTCGTCGGACACCTGCGGAGCCCGTGGACGTGGCTCGCCGCCGTCGTACTGGGGGTCGCTGTCACGCTGTCGATGTTCGCCTGGGGCGGCTCGATCCTGATGCTCGTTCCCCTCGCGGCGTACGTCGGGCTGAAGGTCGCCGTCGATGCTCGAGCCGGGCTCTCGCCCGCGGCGACGACTGCGCCGATCTTCGTCGGGTTGGTCCTCGGCGCGGCGCTCGGCGCCGTGTTCCACTTCCGACTGGGCTGGCACGAACAGTTCACCGCGGTCGTCCCGCTGCTCGTCGTCGGGGGGGTCGTGGCTGTCGCCTGTCTCGGGGAGCTGTGGCGACGCCTCGAGTGGCACGTTGGGGGGCTGGTCGGCTTTCAAGTGCTGTTGGCCGGAGCCGGTCTCTTCGCGCTCCGTCGCGTGCGTCCCGAGGAGTGGACGCGGATGGCCGAGCGCGCCGGCGATCTGTTCTTCAGGGAGGGAGCCCAGGAGACGACGTCGCTTCTCGCCGTCGAGAACGCGGTCGTCCTCGGGCCGCTGACGCAGTTCGGCCTCGGTTTCTACCTCGGGATCATCGTCCTGGGCTGGGCCTGTTGGGTCGCCGCCCGCCGCTACGAACCCGGCTGGCTGTTGCTCGCCGTTTACGTCGGCTTCTGGCTCGCGCTGGCGGCGATTCAGGGACGCTTCGCGGCGCAGTTGGCGATTCCGCTCTCGGTGCTCAGCGGGATGGGGCTCGTCTGGCTGCTGTCCTGGACCCGACTCGCCCGGGATCCGGTGCCGTTCCGAGAGCGCGGGGAGGGCGATGTCGAGAGTGGGTCAGAAGCGGCTCGAGGTACCGTTGCGGACGGCGGCGAACGCCGGCCGAGTCTGGTCGTTCCGGGGGACGCTAAGACGCTCGTCACGCTGGTGTGGATCGTCCTCCTGATCTGCGGAATAAGTCTCTTTTTCATCCCGTCGATGCTCGCGGAGACGACCCACAGCGACGCGCAGTTCGAAGCCACGGCGGCCATCGACGACCACGCCGAGGCGGCAGATCGAGAGTACCCGGAAACCTTCGTCTTCAGCGAGTGGGGGGACAACCGGCTGTACAACTACTTCGTCAACGGGGAGTCGGAGCGCTACGCCTACGCACTGGCGAACTTCGAGCCGTTCGTGCTCGGCGACGATCCGGACGGGTGGTACGAGGAGTTCGCGGAGAACGACGTCGGCTACGTCGTGACGACCGACCTGGACGGCGAGTTCGCGGAGACGACGACGCAAACACAGCTCCACGACGACCTCGGGACGGGTGGGGAGGAAACCGAGCCGCTCACGCACTACCAGACGATCTACGTCGGCGAGGACGCGAGGGCCTTCGCCGTCGTTCCCGGGGCGACGATCACGTCCACCGCGCCGGCCGGCGAGACGGTGGTCGTCGCAACCGAGGTCGAGGTCTCGGGCGAGACGATCTCCTACGAGCGTGCGGTGACCGCGGGCGAGGACGGCTCGCTCGAGGTGACGGTCCCCTACGCGGGCGAGTACGCGGTGGGCGACGAGACGGTCGAGGTGGCGCCGGAGGCGGTCGAGAACGGCGAGACGGTTCAGGTCGGGTAATCGACTACTCGGTTCACGTGACCGTTCGGCCCGGGAGAACGAACAGTTCTTCGGGGTCGGTTCCGTCCGTTCGACCGATTCGGAACGGACGCCGCGCACTTCGGCGGGCAACGGAGTCCGTGTACGTTCAGTTAGTTTTCGGCTGGATGCTGGCGTATTTCGGCGGTTTCGGCGATTTTCGGCGGGTTCTCGAGGATCGTTCGCTCTCACTCGTCATGACACGCCTCGTAATTTGAATGCATCTTTGTGCGTATAATTAACGTTACGAGAGCGGACATACATGAAATATCATAAAATGCACTATGTAACCCCCGGTCGTGTCAGGGAATGAATGTTCACGGGATGGAAGTACCGCACGGTGAGCGTCGTGGGCGTCGTACTGCTGACCGTCGGCGCGGTGCTCGTCGCGAACCACCAGCTCTCTCAGGCGCTGTTTACGACGCACGTGCCGCTGTTCAACCGGCTCGAGGTGACCACCCTCTCCGGGAGGTCGCTCTACTGGGCGCTCGCCCTGAGCGTGCTCGCGGTCGGCGGGAGTCTCGTCCCGCTGTACAAACCCCAGCCGCGGCGGGTGCTGGATACCGTGTTTTTCGCCCAACGGCGCGTACTCGTCGGCGGGCTCGCGCTCGCGACGCTGGGCTACTTCAAGTGGTCGCACCGACTGCCGCGGGCGACGCTGGTGATGACCGTCGGGACGCTCATGGTCGCAATCCCCGCGTGGTTCGTCTGGATCCACCGCAGTCCGGCCGACGATCCGGGCCGGACGCTCGTGGTCGGCGACGACTTAGAGCAGATGGAACGAATCACCCCGGCGATCGACGTGCCGGTGCTCGGGTATCTGTATCCGTCCGTGCTCGACACGAGCGACGGCTCGGTTTCCGTCCGGACCGTCGCCGACGGCGGGATCGCGACCGGCGCTGGCGCGGTGGAGGACGGCGCTGCGGGCGACGCGAGCGCGCTGGATCGTCTGGGTGGGTTGTCGCGCCTCGAGACCGTCCTGCTGCAGTACGACGTCGACACGGTCGTGCTGGCGTTTCGCGAGCCCGATCGGGCGGAGTTCTTCGGCGCGCTCGACGTCTGTCACACACACGGGATCGACGTGAAGATCCACCGGGAGTACGCCGACAGCGTGCTCGTCGCCGAGGACGACTTAGAGGGGATCGTCGACGTGGACCTCGAGCCCTGGGATCCGCTGGATCACCTGTTCAAGCGGCTGTTCGACGTCACGTTCGGGGCCATGGGGCTGTTGGTGTTCGCGCCGGTGTTTGTGTTGATTGCTCTCGCGATCAAAGTCGACAGTCCCGGGCCCGCGCTGTACAGCCAGGACCGCACGGCCGGCTTCGGCGACACCTTCCCCGTCTACAAGTTCCGGACGATGGTCCCCGAGGGCGAGTCCGCGGTCCCGTCTTCGGACGGGGAGAATGATCGGATTACTCGTGTGGGGCGGGTGTTGCGGCGGACGCACCTCGACGAGCTACCCCAGCTGTGGTCGATCTTCGTCGGCGACATGAGCGTCGTCGGGCCGCGCGCGGCGTGGACGGAAGAGGAGGTGTTGCTCGAGGAGGACGCGCCAGCGTGGCGGAAAAGATGGTTCGTGAAGCCTGGGTTGACCGGGTTGGCGCAGGTCAATGGGGCGAAGAGTACGGATCCGGAGGCGAAGTTGCGGTATGATTTGGAGTACATTCGGAAGCAGTCGCCGTGGTTCGATCTGAAGATCGTTGTAAGGCAGGTTTGGGGGGTGCTCGAGGATATGCGGGAGATCGTTTGGAGGGTGTAAACTGTTTTGAGACTGCTAGGACCGTCAGCTACTCTATCGTCGGTCGCAGTGGAATCTATCCTTCGGAGAGTTGTCGGCATCAATCACCGTGTGATTTGCCGTAATAATTGCTGTTGGATTAAGCCACTTGGCTATTGGTACTGGACAATAATCTACCCACACGCCATTAAACAAGTCTTCCAGTTTGCTTACAGTCTCTCGATAATCGTATCCCCGGTGCCGACCAGACTCATCAATATTCGGCGACCCGACGACACCGCTGACAAGTTCATTAAGTGATTTAGTGTGTCGCCTACCACCATCCAAGAACCGATACGTTTCGCGAACAAGTAGCGGCACCCCCACCTCAATAGGTGCAGACACTATCGCTTTCCCATCGGTCTTCGTTACTCGTCCAATCTCGCTTATTGCTGCATCTTCATTCGGGATATGTTCCAATACATCAAGCGCAAACACTACATCAAATTCACATTTACCATAGGGTAGTTCAGTCGCATCAGCGGATAAGAAATCTACTGCGGAATCATTGATCCCGGAGTGTTGAAAGAGTTTTTTCGCGGTTGCAAAAGGAGGATTTTCTCGTGGTACATCTGTAAACTGAAGATTGTTAACAAGCGGGGCGACCGTAAGCGCAAATACTCCTGTCCCACCCCCAATTATTAAAACACTATCAGACGGCTTGAGTTGAGCCTGCCGAAGAGCGTAATCAAACCTTTTATAATAATATTTTGATAGCATTCCAGTATACATCTTCATATGACCAAATTCAGATGATATTCTGGAAGGATCCTCAAAACAGTCCTCTAAACGAGTCGCTTTCATTACTATCTATTCTTGGATTCTATCCTAATATTTGTTCTGCATATAACGCAGGGAGATATTGCCAACTCATAATTCTGTTGGTTTTGAGGTTAAATAAAATTATATATTAGTGTAGTATATTGGTTCGAACTATAAATAATATTTACATGTCTGCTATAACCATTTTGATCACGTCTTTAACCAATGGCATGGGCTTCTCTCCCTCGGATACAAACACCAGATATTAACTATATACCTGATCCCTACGCGTACGTGGATACCAAAATGACGGATGATACTGATTCGATCCTCCTTGTGACACAGTATTTCCCACCGGAAACGGGGGCCTGTCAGACGAGATGGGATGAACTGTCCAAGCGCTGGTCCGATGAGGCCTCCGTAACCGTCCTAACGTCTGCGCCCGATTATCCGGAAGGGGAGATTTACGACGGCTACGACAACAAGTGGCTGCAACATGAGCAGAAAGACGGTGTTGATGTCATCTATACCAAAACAATCACCTCACCAAGCGGGAACCTAATTCGTCGTAGTTTGAAGTTCGTCTGGTTCATGTTAATCTCAATGATCGTCGGAATTCGATATACATCTCCGTCAATTGTAATTGCGACGTCTCCACAACCACTCACAGGTATTTCCGGCTGGGTCATTGCCCGAGTCCGCCGTGCCACGTTCGTTTTCGAAGTTCGCGATCTGTGGCCTGAATCAATTCTGGCCGTCAGCGACTTCGACAATCGAATCGTGATCTGGTTACTTGACCGGACAGTGGTATTCCTTTACCGTCGTTCGGATCATCTGATTGTGGTGTCAAGAGCATTAATTGAGCCGATCGTAGAGTGCGGTGTCGACCGATCGAAAATTGCGTATCATCCGAATGGAATTGATCTCGGATTCTACCAGACAGATGGGAGCAAAACGCTAGAATTAGATGAAGCTGACGATACCTTCACCGTCTCGTATGTCGGTACGATTGGCCGTGCCCATGGATTGTCTGTTGTACTCGGTGCTGCTCCTCAACTAGAGAACGTACAGTTTCTACTAGTAGGTGATGGGGCAGAACGGAAAACACTAGAACAAGAAGCTGCCGACTACGATAACGTCGTATTCACTGGACGGCGTCCGAAGGAGGACGTACCAGACATACTTCGTGAATCCGACATCGCGCTCGTTCACCTGCGGCCGCGTGAAATATTCAAAACCGCACTTCCCTCGAAGCTCTTAGAGTCAATGGCAGCAGAACTCCCGATAATTCTTGGTGTTCAGGGCGAAGCCGAACGAGTTCTCATGGAAGCGAACGCGGGAATCGCCATTGAACCTGCAAATAGTGATGAACTGGTTTCTGCAGTCAAACAACTACGAGAAAATCAAGATGAAAGGTCGAAATTTGCATCCTCAGGCCGAGCATATGTCGGTGATCACTTCCGTTGGGACACTATCGGAGAAGAATACCTGAATACAATTCGAAATCCGTCCGCATAGATTCATATCTACCTGTATTTAGTTGCTTTCTCCTGTTCCTATCGTATAGCACCGTGCCTCAATCTCCGCATCTTTGAGTGTTGCTCGCCCATCGATGACGACTGAAGGGCTGTTCTCGCCTGAGTCTAATTCTTTCCATCGAATCGTTTCAAATTCCTCGTGCGGCGTAACGAGCACGACAGCATCTGCGTTGAGCTCGTAGAGTTCTTCGAGCGCTATCGGTTGTGCGTCGAACGCTTCGAACGTTTCGAGTAGCGGATCGACTCCATAAACATCTGCTCCGAGCTCCGAGAGTTCCCGTGAAATCGGGATTGATGGGGAGGCTCGAGTCTCTTCGACCCCCGGTCGGTACGTCAATCCGAGAATCGCTACTGTCGAACCTTCGACCGGAATTCCTTCCTTTTCTAACCCTTCACGAACATTCGAAACGGTAAACTCCGGCATCGAATCGTTGACTTCTCGAGCCGTAGAAAGGAGCGGCGACGGCGTTTCGAACGGCTTGATCAGGAAATACGGGTAGTACGGAATACAGTGACCGCCGACACCTGGTCCGGGTTCGTGAATATCACAGAACGGCTGCGTATTTGCAGTGTCAATCGCCTCTCGAACGTCAATTCCTAATTCGTCAGTGAATCGTCCGAGTTCGTTCGCCAGCGCGATATTTACATCTCGGTACAGTCCTTCGAACACTTTCACCGCTTCGGCAGTCGTGGAGTCCGAGACCGTGAGTACTCCTTCAGCGTTTATTTGGCTGTAGACGACAGATGCCGCTCGGGTGCTTTCAGTGTCGACGCCGCCGACGACTTTCGGATATGCGCCCCGAATATCCTCCAATGCACGACCTGACGATGTCCGCTCGGGACAAAACGCAACTCCGAATTCACCTCGTGAGAGATCTGATTCCGATTTGAGACGCTTGAAAACGCGATGTTTCGTCGTTTTTGGCGGTACCGTACACTCTACTAAGACGAGGTCGCCTTCATCGAGTCCCGTTGCGATATCCGAGACGACGGTATCAAGGATGGCCAAGTCCGGCTCTTTCTCCTCGGTAATCGGAGTCGGTACGATGACGACGTGAACGGACGCTTCTTGCGCCGCACTTCGGGGATCGGTCGTCGCTCGAAGTCCACCTGCCGAAACGAGTTCGTCAACGAGCGCTTCGAGTCCGGGTTCGCGCTTGATATGACAGCCCCCGTCTTGGATCGTCGCTACCACGTCAGGGTCGATATCTGCCCCGATCACGTTTCCAGATGTTTCTGCAAATACCGATGCCAGTGGTAGCCCCATCTTCCCGAGTCCGTAGACGGCGACTGGAACGTTACCACTCGAGAAGGCTTCCCGTTGGGTATTCTCATCAGCGTAGGATCCGTATAGCGCTTCGACTTCGGCCTGTGATCCTTCGCTGTCAGTCATCTGCTGTGGCCTCTGTCATCGTCGCTTTGGCTGCACGTTCGACTTCGAGAGCTACTTCGAGTGCATCGACCCCGTCCTGGACCGTTACCTCCGGTGTTGACTGAGTCTCCGCTGTTTCAACGAACGACTCGAGTTCCTTGCGCAGCGGCTCGCCGTTCGAGACCGTCGGTCGCTCGACGATACTTTCGTGTTTGAATCGAACATCGCCGTTTTTCTCGATGTATTCCGGCACTGAGTTTCGGTGGATCTCGATCGACTGATTCAGATAGTCGAGTTCGATGAAGCATTCTTCTGCCGTGATTTCGAGGGTACGGACCTTTTGCTGTGTCTTTCGGCTCGCCGTAAGCGAGGCCATTTTGTCTCCCTCGAATTCGAGGAGTGCTGCTGCGTGTCGGTTTTCGTCAACGCCGGTTGCCCCTACTGAAGCAGGAGTCTCATCGAACAGCGATAGCGCAATATCGATATCGTGTATCATCAGATCCAGCACCGCGCTGTCTTTGATATCTCGATCCGGTCCTGGTCCAAGGCGTTGTGCTCGAATACTGACGACCGATAAGTCCTCAATGATCTCTTCGAGTGTAGTCACTGCAGGGTTAAACCGCTCGATATGCCCTACTTGAACGGGAACGTCTGCGTTTTCCACCTGTGAGAGAAGTTTATTAGCGCGATCGAGATTACCCAGTATCGGCTTCTCGACGAACGTTGCGACCTCTGCCTCAAGACACGTCGTCACCATCTCGTAATGGTGTTGTGTCGGGACAACGATAGAAACAGCATCGGCGGTGTCTAATAGGGCGTCGCTGTCCATCACCTCAGCGCCATGTTGGTTCGCAACCGTCTTCGCTCGTTTCTCATCGAGGTCAGAGATTCCGACGAGGTTCACATCTGGTATCTCGCTATACACCCGTGCATGGTGCTGGCCCATCGAGCCAACACCGACAACACCGACATCCATTTTCTTACGAGTCATAGTCTATAATCACGTCAATCATGTGGTCGACATTCTCAGTTGAGACAGTCGGGTGAATCGGAAGTGAAAGAACGGTATCCGCGGCAGTCTCTGCATGCGGAGCCGTCGTCTCAACCTCGTTGTATGCCTTCTGATTGTGAATGCACGTCGGATAGTATATCCCCGAACCGATACCGTGCTCCGACAAATGGGTCTTGAGATCGTCCCGATTGTCACTTCGAACCGTATACTGATGGTAGGCGTGTGTCGTGTGGTCGGGTTCGGTTGGCATCGTTAGCGATGTTGATTCGAGTCCGTCGGTCAGTCGTACGGCATTTGCCTGGCGTTTCTCGATGAAGTTCGGAAGTCGCTCGAGTTGTACTCGACCGATCGCAGCTGCGATGCTCGTCATCCGAAAATTGTGTCCGACCGTCGCGTGTTCGTACGTCTCCGTCCGACCGTGGTTCACAAATTGGCGGAGCGACGTGTCGACGTCCTCGCGGTCAGTGACGATCATCCCGCCTTCCCCCGTCGTCATATTCTTCGTCGGATAGAATGAAAAGCAGGCGACATCGCCGAACGATCCGACGCAGTCACCGTTATAAGTCGCTCCGTGCGCTTGGGCGGCATCCTCGATAATCGGGACGTCGAGTTCGGTAGCGAGTTTACATAGGGAGTCCATTTCGGCCGGAAGCCCGTAGAGGTGGACCGGTACGATCGCATCGATATCCTGTTCGGTTGCTATTTTCCGGGCTGCTTCTGGGTCAATGTTGTACGTTTCCGGGTCGATATCGGCGAACACCGGTTCAGCACCTGCGAGTCGAATCGCGTTTGCTGTCGCGATGAACGAAAACGGCGTCGTCAAGACAGTATCTCCCTCTCCGATGTCGAGTGCCTCGAGGGCGGCGTGGAGAGCGGTCGTTCCGTTTGCCGTCCCGACACCGTGTTCGACACCGCAGTAGTCCGCAAATTCTCGCTCGAACTTTCGGACTTCCGGTCCGTCCGCGAGCATTCCGCTATCGAGAACCGATTCGACACGGGTCTTTGCCTCGTCACTGATCGTTGGATTTGCGATTGAAATTGTCAAATGTCGTTCCTCCGTTGGAGCGCTTCGGGTAACGGTTGATGCTCGGCCGGCGCCCCGATCGCGAGGGTTTCCGGTGGGACGTCGTCGGTGACGATTGCACCGGCGGCGACGAACGATCCCTCACCAATTGTCATGTCCGGCATAACCGTCGCATTTGCTCCGATTGAGACGTGCGATTCGATCGTCGGCCCTGCTAGTTCAACCTCCTGTCGAATCGGGTGCGGATCGTTCGTTAGTACGGCATGTGGTCCAATAAACACCTGGTCGCCGATCGTCGTCTTCGATGGAACGTAGACGCCGGTTTGCAGACTGACGTTCGAACCGATGATTGACCGACCATCGATAACGGTATTGGTTCCGACTAGTACGTCGTCGCCGATCTCGGTTAGTTCCCGGACTAAGGCGTAGTGGCCCGTCGAAAACCGATCTCCGATTACGACATCGTCATAGATAATCGTCCCTGCTCTGACTGTTGCATCCTCTCCGAGACGTGGCTCCTGCGAGTCGTCGGTGTATTCGTATCCAACCGTGGTTGTCTCGTCCATATTACGCTCCGGTATAACCCGTTCGCTAGCACTGTTTTTGACTACGATAATCTTCCGGTCCAATTATGCCTCCGTCGGGTACAATCGACTACGCACATTCAGACCACCAAAATTACGTATTTTCAGGATCGAATACGGCTATGAACGTACTTTCTGTTGTCGGGGCTCGACCCCAATTCGTCAAAGCCTTCGTAGTCTCGCGTGAACTCCGCACCCAACACGATGAACTACTCGTCCATACTGGACAGCACTACGACGAAGAGCTTTCCGACGTGTTCTTCGAGGAGCTCGGTATCCCGGAACCGGATTTCAACCTCGGAATTGGCTCGAAGAGTCATGCAAAGCAAACCGCCCAGATGATGACCGACCTCGAGGACCTCGTCGACGACTATGATCCCGACGTGGTACTCTGTTACGGGGATACGAATTCGACGCTCGCTGCGGCACTCGTCGCTTCGAAGATGGATACTCAGCTCGCACACGTCGAAGCAGGTCTCCGAAGTTTCAATCGCGAGATGCCCGAGGAAGTGAATCGCATCCTGACCGACCATGTTTCAGATATCCTGTTCACGCCGAGTGAACGCGCCGTAGGTCACCTCGAGTCGGAGGGAATCACCGAGAACGTCCACAACGTCGGTGACGTGATGTACGATGCCCTGCTCAGCGCTCGTGAGAAAGCCACGGGACAGTCGACAATTCTAGAGGATCTTGCCCTCGAAGACGAAGAATATCTCCTCGCGACGGTTCATCGGCCTCGAAACACAGACAACCGTGAGCGACTCGAAACGATTATCGCCAGCCTGGCAGCTGACCCTCGTCGTGTCGTCCTCCCGGCTCATCCGCGGACGCTCGATCGACTCGAGAGATACGATCTCTTGGAGACGGCTGAAGACGAACTAACACTTATTGATCCAGTTGGCTATCTCGATTTCATTACGCTGCAAGCCGACGCGGAGATCATCGTAACCGATTCCGGTGGAATTCAGAAAGAGGCGTTTTTCCTCGACGTTCCCTGTGTCACCCTCCGTGAAGAGACTGAGTGGCCAGAGACAGTCGATGCGGGCGGGAATGTCCTCGTCGGCGCAAACGCGGACGCGATCGAGCGCGCCCTAACGAATCCGCCCCAGTCGTCGTCCGATGCGCGGCCGTACGGCGATGGAACGGCGGCAAAGCAGATCACTCGAGTGCTGAGAAAGCTGTCAACGTAAGTCTTCGTACAGGGCGACGAGCGATTCGGCTTCGGATTCCCAACTGTATTTTTCCTCGACGAGCGATTGCATTTCGGTCGTATTGTACTCGGATTCAAGTACCGTCTCGACAGCGTCCGCTGCAGCCCGTGTATCGTCCTGTGGAACGATGTACCGATATTTATCCGGTATAAACCGGATAACTGCATCAAGAGGTGTTGCGACGACAGGTAATCCAGAGTACAGATAATCAAACTGTTTTGTCGGTATTGCCGTTTCAAACTGATTGACATCCAATAACGCCAATCCAAGGTCTGCACCGGTGAGATATCGGAACATCACATCGTAATCCAAGTATCCTGGAAAGTCGACTCTATCTTTTAGGCCTTTGTCAGAAATGAACCTTTTTGCACGACGCTTGTCGGCATCTGTATTCCAAGAACCAACCGCCCACAACTCAATATCCAATCCACGATTACAAAGTCTATCGAGTACCTCGAGCATCCTGTGTATCCCACGTAATTCGCTTAAGCCACCGACGTAGCAAAGAACGTGTTCTGCGGTTCGGCTTTTAGACTCTCCGGCAGAGGGAAAGTTCTCCGTCCTAGGAAAGTTATGTATTGTAGAGACGTTATCATTTGCTTCGACAAACATCGATTCGATCCGCTCTGTTGCTGTCACGATCGCATCGAATCGACTAGCTGCAAACTGTTCGGCTAGGGGGACACCATACGAGAGTAGGGGTGTAACGCGGTTTGGAATCCACTCCCTCCCCGCGACTTTATGTCCATAATCTTCATGGACATCATAAATAACCGTACTGTTCGTTACTTCTGATAAGTAGAGTCCGATTGGAATCAGCTCTGGATCATGGAAGTGGTAAATAGATGCCTCAAGAGACTTTGCTTTTTGTGCAACCTCTGGAATGCTTTTCCAGCGTTCGGGACGGGTAGAAGGCAAACCAAGGTCGAAGAATTGAACTCCGTTTCGTTTGTCGGCAGGAGCGTCGTGCGCGAGTATCCCTATGTCGTATCCCGCATCCGCCAGACTGGTGGCTTCTTTGTCGAAAATTCGGGTATCGGTAGGCGTATGTACGGTCGTCAGATGAAGACTATCCATAACGTATCTTCTACGCTACCTACAGGTAGTGGCCCCTATATAAGTTACTCATGCCTCAGGACAATTGAGACTAAAACTGGGTAACCGAATAGAAGGATGATATGGATAACTAACAATCACAATGCGTTCCATGAATATTAAATATTTGGGGGGGGGGTTTGGATTAGATCTTTCAGGAAAACCACTATTGACAGGTGACCATTTAGTTATTTCAGTTGAGAGAGGAGAGATTCTACATCAAATAACAAATTCGGTCGAGTTGGTTTGTGACATAGAATGTATATTAATTCACACTCACTTTCTAATCATGACTACGAGATAGACAGATTCACGTATCGGCCGGGACTATAGTTTATCAAATGAGTTCCCAACAGCGATACACGCTCGACAATCTTTTGCGGGTGATCCGAAACCCCCGGTTGGCAGTGGGTGAGGCCAGACGAGTTGCGACCGAACTCAACAGCAAGTACTATAGGCGAGCGTGGCGCGACAAGCGATCTCGTTTCATGGAAGAGGACTGGGACAATCTGATCATCCTCGACGCATGTCGATATGATGCGTACGAGGAAATGATGTCTAACAAAAACGTCCCAGATATTCTCACTGACGGAGAGTTACCACGATACAAGATCTCGAACGCGACCGAAAGCTGGGACTTCATGTCGCGGAACTTCAGTGGGTTTCAGCACTACGACACGGTATATATCACTGCGAACCCGTTCGCCACAAGACTGGAGAGCGGCACGTTCTTCCTTCAGAAGAACCTCGTCGAGTCGAAATGGAACGACAAGCACGACACCGTCCTGCCTGAAGATGTCGTCGACACGACTACCGATATCTTTGACGAGCACCCGAACAAGCGGTACGTCGTTCATTTCATGCAGCCCCACTACCCGTTCATCGGACCTAAGGGAGATCGGATCGACCACACCGGATACAATCGCGATCAGGAGAATCCCGAACAGGACGCGCCCAACGTCTGGTGGATTCTCCAGTACGGCCTGCAAGGGTACGATGGAGTGACACAGCAAAACGTCTGGGAGGCATACACGGAAAACTTGGAACTAGTACTCCGGCACGTCCGAGATCTGTTGGAACAGCTTCCTGGGAGGTCGGTGATTACGGCTGATCACGGGACAATGATCGGGGACCGCGTCCCGCCAATTCCGGTTCGCGGATACGGCCATGCACACGGCTCATTCGTTCCGCCAGTCGTCAAGGTCCCGTGGCACGTAATAGAGAACGGCGAGCGACGAGAGATAACCGCTGATACGCCCCTCGAGGCAGAATCGGTGGACAGCGACGTCGTGAACGACCGTCTCGAGATGCTCGGTTATCGAGCGTGAGGTCGGCATGACTACCGAGCGACTTCCCCTCCAGGACGACGAGCTATTACGTGGCGTGTACGAACTCGACGACACACCGGGCGAAATCGGCTCGGATCACCGGCGACAATTCTTTCCGTTCAATCGGCTGAACAAACTCGGTAAACTCTACGAGCCAGTACTCGATTACGAGACCAACGAACGCGCCGTCTCCAAGTGGCCAAGCGGCAAGTCATTCGCCGTCTGTCTGACTCACGACGTCGATCACGTGACGAAGTATGCTCCTAGACAGGCCTATCGCAACCTCCGACGAACGGTAACCGCCCGGAACGGGCGCTCTTCGCGGAAGTACGTCAGCGATCTCGCCAGAAATGGTGCGAAACTTGTCAGAGACTCGGCCAGATCCGTTTCCTCCGGAACCGACCCGCTGCACTGTTACGAACGCTGGTTGGAGATGGAGGCCACAGTCGGTGCAACGTCGACGTTCTTTTTCATGCCGAACGATACTAACCGCCCTCACTTCACCGACAATTCATATATCTATACCGACGAAGTCGTGTTTGACGGTCACGCCTCAACCGTCGGGGAGATGATGCGCGATATTCACGAGCGAGGGTGGGAGGTCGGCCTCCACCCGACGTGGAACACTGTCGACGACGCACGGGAACTCCGAGACCAGAAACGGCAGGCCGAATCTGTAATCGGTGCACCGATTGAGAGCGTTCGACACCACTACCTCCACTATGACCTGTCTCGAACGCCGACGGTCCAGAGCGCGGCCGGGTTCAGATACGATTCCACACTCGGGTTTAACGGTAATGTCGGGTTTCGGTTTGGGACGTCCCGGCCCTGGCACTTGTACGATTGGGAGGCAAAACAGCAGTCGGATATCATCGAGGTACCGCTGATCGCACAAGATGTTGCCCTCTTTCGACCCGGCACAGGCCTCGGACTTGATCGCGACACGGCGGTTGAGTACCTGAAGTTGCTCGCCCGGCGGGTAAAACGGGTTGGCGGCGTCCTCACGCTCTCGTGGCATCCGAGCTACATCCGAAACGATGACTGGCGGGAGACGTACGAGACGATACTGGCACATCTTGACGACGAGGGGGCGTGGTTCGGAACTGTAGCGGAAATCGGTGATTGGTGGGAGAATATCCATTAGTAACAAATATTCAAATTCATACCGAGCTATAGCTGCATCACCTATTTACAGTTACAAAACGGACAATGAGATAATGGCTATCACGATTACTATTATAATCTGAATCCTACCCTTTGTTCGGCACTAATAGTAGACCAAGAGCGGCGAAAAGCAGTCTATTTGTTGTAAGATCACCAGACAAGAGTGCATTTATAAGTGCATAACAAATGATCATTAGCGAGAAGATTTGTAATTGACCGATTCCCGTTTTTTTCATCATATTATACATGTAGAGGGTACAAGTAATAAGAAACGCCGTACCAATTGTTCCCACTTCGACCATCAATTCAAGTAAAATATTATGTGGATAACCGCCGGGATCGTCCATTCCGATAGCTGATGCCCAACCACTGGTTCCGTGTCCGAATAAGGGAGCTTCCATCCATGCCTGTACAGACTGAATATACCATTCAACCCTAGCGCTAGCTGACCTCCCAGGGTCGGATCCAGTGAGAGCCATGAAACGTTCGATAGTGGTGGGGCTAATCCCTAAAAAAAGTAAAAGAGGTAACACTAAGACAGCAAGAGTGGATAAAATTACACCAATAATTGCATAGGGTCTAATATATACTTTCGATTCCTCTCCAAAATTCACCCCATAATAAATTGGAACACTAATCGCAATAACAATAGCAACAACCGGTGCACGTGATCCACTTATTAATGCTAACCAGAACATGATGGTCATGAGAAGTCCATAAAATATCTTAGAAATCCTCTTTTTAGAGAATATGAGGTATCCTGCACTAATCACAGTTCCCAAACCGGTCATACGGCCAATATGCTGATAGGTTGCACCTCCAAAAACCGCCTCAGTTGTCATATTCCTCACAACTGTGGTGAGAAAGTACTCACTACTTACCCCCAACGTCATTAAGAATGTTAGAAATATAAATCTCTTCGTTCGATGCCTGTCTTGGGATATTAGAAGGAGTGATAATAAAAATGGCCAATAAGAAAATATCAACACGCGTAGGGCCTTTCTCAGACCTTGATCTGGACTAGGAGTCCAGAAGATACCTGCAAAATAATAGAATAAAAATAATGTAAATAAAAAGGCAGGAACAAGTCTTGTTCGGGAAGTCACATTATCCCAAGTTCTATATATGATGTAAATACCTACAAATGAACAGGCTAATCCTAGAAGTACTGTCAAATCGAGAGGGACCCATCTGAAAAGAGGATCTTGTTTATAAACTCCCGCAAATAAAAAAAGAACAAACAAAAGCTCGAATGATATATAATCTCGGATAATGTTATTCCGGCTACAATTATTGGATGGTGTGTTCCCTACCATCATCATCTTCCCCTAACATTCTTAGTGGAATCTTTTACATTTAAAAACACGTCGAATGTTCTTTTACCAAGCAACGATGGGATATAATGGAGATAATATTTCCAACCAGTTGGGTCTGCTTTGATAGCATGTTTCAATTCCGATGAAGCCGAAGACATATCCCCTTGTTCTGAAAGTCGTAACGCTCGGTAATAGTGCTGTTCGGCTATTCGCTTTTTTGAGACGATATCACTGTGAGCATTAATTATATGCTCGTGCCCTTTCTCTAATTTTCCCACGTCATTTGTTATGCTATTGTCTGAGAAATAGTGGTTAACAAGTATATTGTCGATTCCTTTCATAACATACCCTTGTTTCAGAATTCGCAAATGGAAGTTATAGGCCTGACCTGCCTCAACTGATTCATCCAGTCGGAACCCTTCAAATATAGAAGATTTGCACATGAACCTAGAAAAACCACCTATGACGTTCCCTTCAGAAATATCTTCCAAAGTGATAATTGTATTTCCCACAGATGTTTCGTATATGAGTTCCCCGTTACGGTATTTCCGAGCAGCTGTGAACACACCAGCACAATCATCTGCAGTCTTTTTGATTGCCTCATATGTTTGTTTGAGATTATTGGGTAAAAATTCGTCGTCGGAGTCTAGGAATGAAATATAGTCCCCTACAGCCAACTCAATGCCCCGATTCCTTGCTGCATTTGCTCCCTTATTTTCGTTGAACCTCTCATATGTCAGTTTGGGAGAATCGTAGCTTTGAGCAACTTGTGGTGTTTTGTCCTCAGATCCATCGTCTACAACGATCACTTCGAAATCATCAAATGTCTGCCCAAGAACACTATCGATTGTACGAGATAAGACATCGGCTCTGTTATATGCAGGTATGATTACGCTTATTTTGCACATTATTACTCATATAGGTTTTATGATTAAGAGGGAGCGTTTCCTATCTATGGTAGACCACATCCTGGCATATAAGTTGTGGTTGCCAACTCGGTTGTGTATAGTTTGTAGCATTGTGCCAGACGGCGAAGGCTTGGAGCCACGATTCTGCTGTAGGTAATTGGGCGTGACTAAAACAGTTTGGGAATGAAGAGGTACGACGTTTTTTCTCACGAAAAACACGTTTAACACTGTTCCGATTTCCATGTTTTTCATATCGAAATCGGAGTCCAGATCGGCGGAGTGCGGTCTCGAGATGTTTCGCTCCATCGACGAGAAACACGGTATCGTTGAGGTCATGTATTCTCAGTGAGTTTCCGCAGAAATCGTTCTGTCAGCGCGGTCGTAGTCGTCGAATACAGCCGCACATGGTGGTTTCGTCAACTGCCGTCTGTAGATCGCATTTGTGAACCCAATCGTGGACTGCCTTGCGGCTGCGTTCGCCACCGAAGTTCTCTAAGTCTCGAACGGTATTCGAAAGTGAGAGTCCAGCAAGATGGAGTCGAATGCCGAGCTCCATCAGCTGACGTGGTGTCCGTTCTCGCTCCACAAAATTCAAATCGATCCAGTCGCTACACCCGCTGAGGTGGTTGATTTTTGCCATAAATCACTATAAAACCGTACCGCCTCGCTTTTCACGCCTAACGAAACAGCACCGCCAACTCTGCAGGATCCAGAAAGGGTCTGCCTCCTCTGCTAGCAAGCGGTTGGATATCATAATTTAACAGAGAGATGATACCGTGAACTGTCTGGTGACTTATGGACTGTATCTACGCGGATTTGATGGAGATCGCATCAATTATAGTCTCACGACATGAATAGGCTTTCAATGAACATTAGAGACAGATTCACTCGAATATTTCATAGGGGAAAATCGGTATATGATGATATCTGTAAATCAAAGTTAAAGTCAACTAAACTCCACAACACTCTCTCGCGTATTTATTGGATGGTTCTGCTCACGGTAACAGATGTTGTCACCCGGGAAGTCAACGGGGTTACTGCTAAGTTTCATGTTAGGTCACCTAATGAATATAAACGAGCCCATTCACTTGCAGGAGAAGAAGAGATCATAGTCGATTTATTATCATCAATAAACAGTGACGATATTTTCTACGATGTTGGTGCAAATGTCGGAACGTACTCATGCTTTGTTGGGCAGAAATTAGAGAGAGGGAAAGTGATTGCTTTCGAGCCCCATCCACGTAATATAAATCCCCTGAGAGTGAATATGATGGAAAATAGTATAGATGGTGAAATCAGGGAATGTGCACTAGACGAAAAAACAGGCGAAATAGGACTCACATCTGACTCAAACGCAGCAGGTGCAGGACAGCATTCCCTCACTGAATCGGGCCGATCTGCAATATCAGTACCTGCCTACACCGGCGATGAATTAATAGGAGAAACAAAACTAAAGCCACCGACAGTGCTCAAGATTGATGTTGAAGGTGCAGAAATGCGTGTTCTCAGAGGGTTAAAGAGAGTACTAAAGAATCAGCAGGTCCGATTAATATATATCGAAATTCATCCTGATAAGATATCGGAATTTGGGGATGAGAAGGAAAGTGTTCTGAGTTTTCTTACAGACTCAGGATACGATATCCGGAAGATTGGAGAACGGAAAGGAGATATATTCCTCAGAGCTGAAAGTATTTAGACTCTTAGAATGGTCCGCAATCTCCTGAGTGCTTTCCTATCGGTAATCTCATCCAAGATTCTTATTAATATCCTGGCATTTATCATTACACCATTACTTGTTAGATATCTTGGGAGTGGAGGATACGGCGATTACGCATTTCTTCTTTCGGTAATTGGCATTTCAATGATCTTAATTAATGCGGGTATCTCAGATGGGTTACGGAAATATATTGCTGAACGCGATAGAGGACCAAATTGGCCGGAAAAAGTTTTCAGTTATTATGTCAAGGTTGCTATCGGACTTGCTATCTCTTCTCTGCTAATCTTCGTTTTAGCGATTAGTAGTGGTGTTGTAGATAGTGTGCTTGGGCATCAGTTCGAACTATATTTTCTAATCATTGGCGTTTTATTAATCTTTAAACAGGTACATTCGATCTGCCAGTCCGCTCTCAGGGGACTAGAACTAGAGAGGTACAGCGAGCCGCTATTGGTTCTTCATAAGATATTGTTTGGTTGTGTTAGTCTTTTTCTCCTATGGTTGGGTTGGGGAGTAACAGGTGTTCTCATTGGCCATGTCATAGCAAGTATAACAATATCTTTAATTGGTTTATTGATCTTATCTACTCAATTATCTCTTCAAACGATATTTCAGTGGACATATACAGAACTACCCGTCCGTGAACTAGTATCGTTCAATATGATGAGTATTCTATTAATACTCCTGACGTCATCTTTATATCATGTAGATATACTCTTTCTTCGTATCCTCACTGATAGCCAACAAACGGGATATTACAAATCTGCTCTTTTTACTGTGGAAATTCTGTGGATTATTCCAATAGCTATGCAATCTATACTCGTTCAGTCAACATCAAGAATATCATCTCAAAATCGTGAGGATGATATTTCGACATTGGCATCTCAAGTTGTTCGATACGCGCTGATAGTCACGTTGATAATGTCTATAGGATTGGCATTTCTTGCCGAAGATTTCATAACAGTCTATTTCGGTAGTGAATTTGTGGTAGCTGTAACGGCTCTGATTCTGTTACTTCCAGGTACACTGGGTTTTGCGATTGCTCGACCGATCTTCGCCATTGGACAAGGGAAGGGGACGATACATTTACTCGTTTTAGCAACTGGGGCAGCCGCTGTGTTGAATGTCTTGTTGAATTGTATTTTAATTCCAATTTATGGAATTACTGGTGCAGCAATAGCAACGAGTATTGGATACGGGTCAATGCTAGGACTGCACATCTTGACTGCTCGGAGGATTGGATTTGACCCAATCGAGGATATTCGACTCATACCGGTCGGAGCGAGTGCCTGTATCTCAGGGATAGTGATCTACTACCTTTCTTGGACTATTACAGACGGCATCCTTTCCCTAATTTTAATTCCTCCTATAGGTGCTATCATATATTTTATGCTGCTCATTAAATTTGGAGCAGTCAGCGCCAACGAGGTGTTGATGGTCATTGACTACATCCCACTAATCAAGAAGAATAAAATCAGAAATATTGTTGGGAAATTATTGTAGAGTGGATCTTGTAACACTGACTAACGAACTCGGCTCTACATATTCATAAATACCCTTCAGAATGGAGAAGTAAGTGGTCAATTTCCTCCATCAGTCTATTGAGATCATGGTCTGGCTGGTCTCCTCACACACGAAAACATATGGTAGATGTCCGTGTTCAGCTGTGCTCGAAGCGACAAGCTTTCGAGACGCACGATTCGGGACCAAAGCGAAGAAGGCTGTAAGTCAACATCAGAATGTGTTGGTGACAACTGGCACCGTCAGAGTCACGCACCTTGTTGTCTCCAAGGCCGAGATCCTGCTTTGAGTCCTCCGAAGAACGTCTCGATTCGCCACTGGCAGAATCGCTCCTAATAGTGTGGGCTGAGGGCGTGTTGATCTTGTTCGTTGCAAGGTACTTAACCGGACTGTCTTCATCGCCCTCAATGAGTAAGTCGGCGAACTTACCGTTATCGAACTGTACAGTTATACTCACAGCAACTTCTGATCAGTATTCTAACTCACTTAATCCTCAAATTCAAGCTTCTTTGTATCTAGTTCACCCTCAAGATACGCAAACCCCCGATCAGTAATTCTGTAGTAGCCCCGTTTCTCGTCGACTTTCTCGAGCAATTCGGCGTCCGAAAGGACGTTCATGCGCCGAGAAACCGTATTCTGACTTCGATCTAATACCTCGAGTTCATCGACAAGATTGTACCAGACGACGGTAGGTGGAAGCGAAATTCGGTGACTCGTATCGGTTTCAAGTTCTCGCAAATACTCCAAAATTGCGTCGTCGACCTCGTTCATCCACGATACACGGGCTCGCATACCCTGGAGATTACCTGTTCAATGATTAACTGCACCGAATCAAATGCTATCTGAGACATATGGCCCATAGTTGATCCATATATACTAGCCAATTAAGTAACTGGAATACACATCTCTGTTCAGGGAAGCTAAACGCGGATTTGACTCTCACGAGTTTCGAAAGCAGCGGATCGGTGCTGGAGACACCGAGTCCGCGAGAAGCTCCCGTAACTAGCCTACGGAAGCCATGTCGAACGACGATTCGCGGGGTAATGAAAGCCCCGACCGACAGGATGCATCGCTCCCACAAGACCCCACCCACCCTATCGAAACCTATCTCGAGGCCCTCGACACGCTCACCCGATCGCTACACGCGCGCCTCCACCGAGCCGAGATAGACGGCGAACGAGTACCGGACGAGACGCGCCACCAGGCCCGTCGACGGTGCCGGGAGATCAGGGCGGAAGCGAGCCAGATCGGCTTGCTCCTGCTCGGACCCGACGCGGCGATCCATTATCATCCGGACGAGACCGACGCCGATACAGCCAGCGGCGTGACGACGTTCTCCGGACCGCCGCCGAACAAATTCGAACCCGACCAGCGCGACGAGCAGGAACGGCCATCCGAGGATGACCGGGAACGGGTATCCGAAGATCAGTCCGACACCGAGGAGACCGACGGTGAGAACGATGACTGAGTCGCTCGAGTCCCGGCTTGCCACCCTCACCGACCGTATCGAGGAACTCGAGGACGAACTCCGGCGAAAGGACGAGCGGATCGCGACGCTCGAGGCACGTATCGACGATCACGACGAACGCCTCGACAACCAGCAGAAACGCCTCGAGAACTACGCCCACCACCTCGAGCAAACTGACACCCGACTCGAGGACCACCAAACGGCGCTCGAGGACCTCCAGACAGACACCAAAACCACAACCAAGCAAACCAAAGCGGCCCTGAAGAAAGCGAACGCCAACAAGCGCCGCCTCCGCGAGCTCCAGGCGCGCGAACTCGAGAAGGGAGCCCACCTCCGGGCCGACACCGTCGACGAACACGAACTCGAGGTCCGAGCCGAGCACATAGAGCGGATCACGAAGGACGACGGCCGAACCTACGTCAGACTCCCCGAACACACGGACCCACTCGACCGAAGCGACGTCTCGCTGGCCTACGGCGACCTGCTCCCGATCCAGCAGCTCGCCCGGATGGACGACGACATGCTGCAGTCGACCACGAACGCGCTCCCCACCAGACTAGCCGCGAAACTGTGGAAGGCGCGGACCGACTCGAGCGTCGGCGACGATCCCTGGAACGCGGGCTGCAAGGGCGTCCGGGAGTACGTCAAGGCGAGCGACCTCAAACACTGGATCCGACGCCGGGAGCCGGGGACCAGCGAGAGCTACGCGAAGAAGCTGGTCTCCCGCACGATCGACGCGGTGCTCGACCTCTCGAAGCACCGACTCGCGGTCCGCAAGCGAACCGAGCGAAAGAACGGGCTCGAGTACACCGAGCGCCGACTAATCGTGCCCGACGATGCGGCGATCCCCGGCGAGACGACTGCCACGAACGAGCAGCCCCCGGAGACGGCTGACGTCCTCGGGTGACCGTGGACGGAGTCACATAGCCACCCTCGAGAGAGGTTTCCCTCTCGATACTGACCCCGAAACGCCTCGCGAAGCGGACGAAAACCGGGTCGCGTAGCCGTCGGTCTATTCCTCGAGCAGTCGGTCGACAGTCTAAAGCGTGGACCAGTCTGGTGCTGCTCCCGAAGACGACAGCTGTCTCCGGACACCGATCTCGCGCGCTGGCGAAGCGTGATCCTATAAGACGGAAAAACGTTTACCTAGGATCAACCCGTAGCTATGAACGATGAGTAAGTCTGAATCATCGTCAGACTCTGAGAAGGAAGTCGTTGCGGTCTCGAAGCACGGGCAGGCGACGATTCCGAAGCGGTTTCGAGAGAAACTCGAGATCGACGCGCCGGGGAAGGTGCTGTTCCGCGAGACCGAAGACGGCGATGTAATCGTCGAACGGGTCCGCTCGGCGAGCGAGATGCAGGGATTCGCCGCTCGGAGCGAGGCGTCTACGGATGTTCCTGCGACCGAACTGCTCCGGGAGAAGCGCGAACGGGACCGATCGGATCGAGACGATCGCTTCCCGTCGAAATGACGGGCCCCGATCGCGTCGTGTTCGACGCCGAGCCGCTGGTCGCACACGCTGCCGACGAACCGGGAGCATCGGCGGTCGCGGAGTATCTCGATGCAGTCGGAGTCGACGACATCGATGGATACGTTAACTGGGTTAATTGTTCCGAGGCTCGGTATATCCTCGCTCGCACGTACGACCGCGATGTCGCCGGCGATTATCTCGATTGGCTCTTCGAGCTCGGTCTCGAGCCGGTCGACGTTGAACCGGTCTGGACCGATGCATCCGAACACGTCCTGCAATACAATCCGGCGCTGGGCGATTCGTTCGCGCTGGCAACCGCAGAGCACGTGAACGGAACCCTTCTGGTCGGCGGTGACGACGACTACGACGAGATCTCCACGGTGTCAATCGAACGCTTTCGCGATGGGTCAGCGTGAGTAGCGCTCCGCGCTCGTCGCCGGGTGATCCTCTGTGCCGTCCCACACCTCGAGCTCCCTTACTGAGAGCGTGTCATAGAATCCATCTCACAGCCCGGTTCTTTCCTCGCTCGTAGTGGTGATTGCAACGACGAGCCGCAGACACAGCGCAAGGAACGTTTCTGTTCGTGCGTGGACGCAGCCTCGGGCGCGGACGTGTCCGAGACCGCAATCCTGTCGTTGGTTCGTTCGACTCCTGTCCGGTTGTTGTACATCTCGTCCAAGATGGATTGTTTCAGCTGCACGTCCTCGAACAGCGGTACTGTCTCGGTAGCCGCGACATTCGAGAAGTCGTCTACCAAAATTACGGTGGAGAATATCTTGTGAATAAGTTCGCGAACTGATCGTAAAGATTCCTCCCCGCTGCAGGCAATCTCCGTTACTCCGCTTCTTCATCGAGCCGAAACGCCGTCCGGACTGATTCTGGGAGGGGCGGTCGAGGGGCCGTTTCGTGCCGCTCAATTTTCTCGGGCGTTCGCGTTTTCTGGTGCACGGCTCGCGCCATTGGGACGCCCTCGAGATAGTTGAAATCCCCGAGGATGCCGACACCGTACTCGGTAAAGCCGTAGAATTTCCACGGCAAGCCGCGCCGGTCCCTGTTTGGAGGATACTCGTAGACTTCGAGGATGCCCGCTTCAACGAGCACGCCCAGCTGCTCTTCCACGGTCTTTTTCGATTTACTCGGAACGAAATGGTTGATTTCACCCGCTGACGCGAGAGCCTCGGGGTGCCCCAAGAGCGCCTGAATGATGCTGTGGCGGGTTTCCTGCGACAGTAACTCCATCAACTCTCGCTGCCGCTCTAAGGGGTTTTCCTCCCGATCGGCTTTGGAGTGCGCGGAGATGTCGGCCATGTTACCTGGATGTACGATGTCGGATCACATAAGTACATAGGACTGACTTCCCTAAGTCTGACCAGTATGGTTATCAGACCGTATATCCATATTGGTTAGTATGGAGAAGATACCGGAGAACGCTGAAGAGCTCACGGACTTCATCTTGGACGATGTCCTCTACGGGTTGGAACTCGATCCAGTCGATAGCGAACGACTCCTCTCGTATATGCGAGAACGGCACGAACACCTCTTTGGACCGCACTCGACGTATTTCGTTCTCGGTAGTTACGACTCACCGTTCAAGTACCGTCTCGATGAAACGCTTGACGTGCTGAACCGTCGGCACGACGCCTACGCGTACCTACTCGCTACACAGCCCGATCTCGACGTATCAGATGACATCCCGGATCTCAAAGTGAAATTCTTCCTCCACGCCCTTTACGCGGATTCGATCCCGCTAATTCTTGAACACGACACTGGTGGAGCAGTCGCCGAGTTTGGACGCGTTGAACGCCCGAGGCTACTCGAACGCACGTATCTGTTCCCCCGGGCGCAGGAGGAACACTACAGCGACGAGTCCCTGCTCACAACAGAAGACACGGTACTTGCTCGGGTCGTCGAACTGGCATACCATGCTGATGACCTCGACGAGGAACTTGCTGCGATCGCTGAACACGCTCGTGACCACGGATTGAACATCTCGACGCAGGATCTCGAATCGTATCTGGAAACCGAGTTCGGCGGTCACACGCCGTCGTATAGCGGCGTAATAACCGATTCTCTCGTCCACCTCGAATCACTGAACCAGTGCTTCTCGTGGACGACAACCGAGGAACTCGAAGAACAACTGTCGAACGTCCCGTGATCAGTCTCGAAGACACAACGCCTCTACGCACCTTCACCACCACATCTTCAGCTCTACTAGAGCATTCAGCAACTCGAAGAGACGTGGTATACGAAGAGTTCGATGACGCGCTCTTACTGACCCAACCAAACGAGTAGCGCATCGTCTTCGTTCTCGTCGATTGCCACCCGTCCCGAAGCCGGATTTCGCGTCCCTCGTCGAAACGCACCGGGATCGTCGCCCGACCCGTCTCGGCGACGGAGACGGCCCGCTCCCGGCCACCGCGCGGTTGGGTGGGACTGAAAAGGGCCGACGCGTTGAGCGAACGCGACGCGTTCGCGATACTCGGGAGAGCGTGCTCTCCCGTTGCTCGAGGAAGGCGGGCGCAGCAAGCACCGGAACGACTGCAAGGAGTGAGGAGCGCAGCAAGCCCCCCGACTCGAGCGTGTCGGGGGCTTTCGAGGTGTGCGTCTCTTCGAGAGTTCCATCTCGAGGATTGGACTACTCCCAAATCGTCGCCGACTATCTCCCTCACCCTGACCCGTCCTCACCGCGCTCCGGCGGCTCCGGCGGCTCGAACGCCGCCGCAATCCCTCGTCCGACTCGAGTCTCGAGCAATTCCCCCAAACTCGCCCGCGACCGAAGCCCGATGGCGGCCAGCCCGGCGACCAGCAACTTGCCGAGAAGCAACGGTGTCGAGATCGAGCCGACACTCACGACCAGCACCGACGAAACGACCGTCGCAACCAGTACGACCGCACTCACCGCCCGAATCGGTCGCGCCCGAACAGCCGACCCAACCCGCCTCGAGCCATCGACGACGGTCGACGTCCGACTCCGCGCTTCGAGTTCGCTCACGCCGCGATCCACCCCTCGAATCAGCGGCCCGAGGGCCCGCGTCTCGCGGAGGTCGATGACGATCACCTCCGGCTCGGGTTCCGACGTAAGCCACCGGTAGGCGAACGACGACTCCACCACGTCTCGACCCTTCGCACCAACACCGACGAGCCGCGACTCACCCTGCCACTGCCTGATCCGAGCTCCGAAAGCGACCCCGCTCGAGACCAGCGTGCTCCCCGCAACCACCGAAAGCACTCGAGAGTCCTCACGCGCGCGCTCGAGTCGGCCCCCACCGATTGACTCGCCGTCGGATCGACGAATACTCGAGACCCAACCCGAACCCACCTGTACGAACACGGATCCCCCGACCGCCGATCGAACCCAACTACTCCCCCTCCTCACCACTCCCAAGACGACCGAACGATCCCGCGCGGACTCGAGCGCCGCCGTCTCGTTATTCAATCTCAGACACCTCGCCCTGGATGGTCAGCCCGTCGAAGGTGAGGATGATGGACGAGCCGACGCCGAGTCGCTCACCCCGGAACTCGATGCCGGTCTCGGATTCCGCCGTCTGCAACTCGACGACGATCGTCACGTCCCGGTTCTGTGGGTGCTCGCGCTCGTGAATGTCGCCGTCCTCACTCTGCAGGACGACGGAGGCCGGCTCGCTCTCGACGTCCTCGACGGTCGCGACGGTCTCGCCGCGCATCGTCTCGGTCATGCCCTCTTCCAATCCGTCCGCGACGGACGGGCGGACGTTCGCGAGTTCGACCGCCGCCCGCGTGGTCGAGGTCTCTTCGGCGTCCGAGAGCGTCTCCCCGTCCGGTCCGAGATCGGACACCGTCCCGGTCGTGGTGTACGTCCCCATATCGAGCTGAATCTCGTTGCCGAGCATGACCGGATTACCGGCGACCTGAAACCGATCCTCCTCCCGATCTTCGTCCTCGATGCGTTCGCCGTCGACCTCCGCGCGGATCGTCACGTCGGGCTGGCTGCTGTTCCCGTCGTCCGTCGCCGACGGCGTGATCTGGACGTCGGTTACGGTGATCGAGTCCTCGGAGCCATCGAACGTCGCGACGTCGCCCTCGTCCATTCGCTCGACGACGTAATCGGGCTGGTTCTCGAGTTCGATCGTCGCATACCGCGTCTCCGATTCGCCCCCGCCCAGGGCCGCGATGACTGCGATTCCCGCGACGACCACGGCGAGCAGCACGACGACGATGATCGCGTCGATGACGTTGACGGCCCCGAAGAGGTTCCCGTCGTCGTCGATCAGCGGCATGGATCACTCGAGAGGCGGCCGGCGCGGCAAGACGGAGACGACCGTGACGCCAGCAGTTCGTTCCGGTGGCGGTACTCGAGCGCGCCGGCCGCGACCGACCGTCCACTCGCTGTTCCGTTGCAATGTCCCAATCCACTCGCCGTTCCGTTGCACCGTCCCAAAATAGACATTTCGCCAGTTGCAGCCTCCCTGTTCGTCCCGCCGTCGCGTCGTCGACCCGACGGAGTGTCATCTCTCATCGAGCGTCGGAGCGGATGCATGCCACCGGCCACACCGTGGGACCACATAATTACTGAATGCTTACGCGATCGAAACAGTTCCTGCCCGCCGGCCCCTCCCGTTCGATCGATACGTCGGCGAACGCCGTCGCTTAACATACTATCGACGTGTCGACGCCGATGCCGCGCTCCTGGAGCGTCATGACCGTCCGTGACTCCCCGCAGTCGCCACTCGGTGGCGTGATCGACGTCGTGCTCTGGCTGGACTCGGACTCGACGGTCGTCTCGTAGGTCCCCGAATCGATCAGGACGATCTCGAGGTACTCCTCGGCCGGCACGTCTTCGGTTCGATCGAGAACGGACGCCCCGTCGTGATCGATCTGGATCTCGACCGACCGCTCGTCGTCCGTCGCGTTCCAGATGTACAGCGAGTACGCCGCATCGGTCTCCGACTCGTCGCCGATCACGATCCGCTCGAGTGGTTCGTCTGCCGACGACTCCCCGTTCGACGCGTTCCCCCCGTCGCTTCCGTCGTCGGCCCACAGCGACTCGTCGTCGGACCCACCGTCCGCGGAATCCGCGGTACTCCCGAGACAGCCGGCTATGGCGCTGACACAGACACCGGCACCAAGACTGATGATGTCGCGTCGGTTCATGGCCACGGATACAGGATCGAGTGCCAAACACTTTTTTCACGGAAAAACGATTCTCGAACGATCGTGACAATCTCGTCCTCGTGAGCCGTGTGTTCCGTCCGGGCCCTCGAGAATGGGCACTACGGCTTCGATGGGGCTTTCGAACGTACGACGTGGTGGGTATTCGAGATGGCAACTCGGCGTGCTGAATCGTTCTGTACGTCGACGACGGCTGTGACGGGAAGCGTCTGCGCTGAGCTAACGCAAGTGCCGGTCGGAGACTGCTCCCGCCATCGGATGGGACTCTCGAGAAACCGATAACCCACGATAAATTACGGGCGGCGACGATGTCACGTCTCCCGAACGTTCCACGAACAAGTACTGTTTCATCATGGAAATTGATATGTTAGTCCGTACGAAATAGCATCGGAACCGTTGTCAGCGATCAGTTTCGGGGACGGCGCGGCGAACCGGGACCGGTGGTGGAAAGTAGTAGCGGAGACAGAGATGTCAATGTAGCAGTGATAGAATCACACATAAGTAGGGGAGAGACTCGTCTATCGTAACTAATAGTGCGTTTTCGATCCGCTAAATCAACGATTCCCGCTGAAACCGTTCTCCGGATATAAGTGCATGTCAGTAATTCGTCCCGACTGGGCACCGTGCCACAGCGACCACAGCGATCTGGGAGCTGTGATGCGTGCCAGACCTAACACAAATGAATCGAGCACTTGCAGTTACACTGACGGTAGCAATGGTCGGCGGCCTCATGTTTATGGGGTTCGCAGGAACCGCTGCAGCACAGGACATTAATATCAACACTGGTGTCATCGATGCCGGTGACGGTGGCGACGGTGGCGATGCGGCTGCGGCGACAGTGCAGGAGTTCGATCAGACTAACGAAAACGCACAGGTTGGCGTCGCTGACTCCACGTCGTACGCGGACTCGTACGCGGCCGGTTCTGGGGCTGACTCTGTTGCAAGCAGTAGCTCCGCAGCTGTTGTCGAACAGGACCAGAACGTCAACCAAGTGAACACCATTGACGCGGACGCGACCACGATCGCCCTTGGCGGCGATGGTGGCGACGGCGGTGACGCCGGTGTCGATGTCGGTGTCGACCTCGATTTCGGTGACGACAACGGCGACGATCCTGACGACACCTAATCGCTAACCACAGCGATTATCGAATCTTTCCCTAACAATCCTCATTTTTGAAGACGATCGAAGCACCAGAGCCAGTAGTACCCACCAGCAAGCCGAGAGCCATTCGGTCCGCGGCCAAGACTTCCACATTCGCGCTATCTGTGTCGGAGCCTGTTTCAGTTCTCGTGGTGCTGATCTGCTCCATCGCGTATTGTACGAACGTCTGATCTTTTTCATGGCTGCCAGAACGACCGACACCTACTGCCAGCCCCTGCACACTCTTTTCCATCGACGATCGCTCCCGGTCTAAAGAAAACAGCAAGAGTTCCGCGGGTTACTCGATCCGTGGTCGGTTACTCGACCTAACTACATCATCGGCCAAGCAATCGAAATATCTCCACCGCTCGTTCGACGGACGTGGGATGCGCTTCGGCACTCATCAAGGAGATCGGTCGTAAACGGCACCGTGATGGTTCACTCGCGGGGTGACGGCAACCCATCCCTCATCACCAGTGTAGGTGATGAAGATGACTGCGACGGTGTAGCTGTCGTTCCAAACGCCGACTCACTCGGCTCGTTTGCCCCACTTCTTTCAAAGAAAAACCGCCTAGACGCGGAACCATCACCGAACGGCGATAGTTGTGCTCTACGGAGAAGCACGCTCAGAACCGCGATCGATTCTGCCATCAGTCAGTGTCTCGAACGACGAACCGACCATAGTCTATCGACGATGACCGCGTCGTGAAGGGGCCTACCGCTGTAGCGAAACCAGAGTCGGTGTATCGTCTACCAACAGCGGATGAGAGCGTACGGGTCGTAGTGATCTGTGCGTATCGAACTTGCTGACAGAGACACTGGAGCGTGGAGACCTATTCGTTCGAGTGATGCGAGCGAGAGTGGATCACAAAAGGGCCTACGTGTGGTACCTGCTGCCAGCGTACTGCTTTGTGTTTCGAGAAACATCGACCGGCGACTCGCCGTAGATCGATGCAGTGGCCGAGTCGCGAAACGGGGAGCTGACAGCACACCGGACTCAGCTATGGGTACGAGAACGAAACTCACGTCCGGCCTCCTGGGGAGGAACGCTCTCTACTGATCATCAAACCACTGATTTCCCTCGACCTCAGAACGCGTGTGTTCCGAGAACGGCCACACTGCCACAGATCGCAGTCGTGGAAGCCGCGTGGGTATCGATAGTAACTGGAGGCGAATCACCGCTGCGATCCGAGATGGTCAATCAGTGAGACTCCATCCGTCCGAGCAATGGCACGAGCCTCGAGTACGGAAGCAGGTGCCTAACCGACGAACACCCGCGGATAGAAACGCATCTGTCCGCGTAGGTGAAGAATGCCGATCAGGTACCGATGCGCTCTCACGCGTAATGACTACAGCAAGAACCGTTCAACCCGTTAAACCGGGTATTCCTCTCGTAACCGTTCTCCGGGTATAAGTAGAAGTCAGTAATATGTCTTGACTGGTCAACGCGTCGCAGCACCATTGGTACCGGAACCCAGTGTCGTATGGCTGTAATGCGTTCCAGAACGAAACAATGAACCGAGCACTCGCAGTTACACTGACGGTAGCAATGGTCGGCGGCCTCTTGTTTATCGGGGCCGCAGGAAGCGCCGCGGCACAGGATATCAATGTTAACACCGATGCCATCACTGGTGGTGACGGTGGCGACGGCGGCGATGCGGCGGCGGCGACGGTGCAGAACTTCGATCAGACGAATCAAAACGCACAGGTTGGCGCCGCTGACTCGACGTCGACTGCGGAGTCGTACGCAGTCGGTAGTGGGGCTGACTCTGCTGCAGGCAGCAGTTCCGCAGCTGTCGTCGCACAGAATCAGAACGTCAACCAAGGTAACGCCATAGAAGCGAACGCGACCACGATCGCTATTGGCGGCGACGGCGGCGATGGTGGTGACGCCGGTGTCGATGTCGGTATCGACCTCGACCTCCTCCTCGCTGGACTCCTGTAATCGGTAGTCGTAGCGATTATCGACACCGTCCCTATCGTTCCTTTTTTCGCCGGCGATCGGTGCCCCAGAACGCCGTCAATCAGTGAGTGAGCGCCTTTCGATCCGTGATTCCACACTCGAGGTAGTAGATGCTGTCGCTCGTCGGGATGGCCCGTCGTGATCTACTGAGGGTGGGTTGAGAAAGAGGCCGGTCGGTGCGGTCTGTGCGTCCGAAACCCGTCGAACTCGAGCGGGAGATGGATTCGTTCGAGCGGGAGAAGAGAGCGGGTGGCGAGCGCCGAACGGATCGATCACATCGGGCAGTCCGGCGGCGCTAGGCGATTGTCCGACAGTGAACCCGACTCACCTGGGCGCCGTTACGAATGGCCGGCAATGAAACAGCCGTTCGCATCAACCGCAGGCGATGCCGGGTCTCCGCTGTGATCGACACGAGACGAAGCTGCTATCCGATATCGAGCAGTCCGATCGTCGAGACCCGGCTGCTGTGCTTCTGGTCGGCGGCAATAGCTATCCGTTCGGTCTCTCGACTGGGGTTTGGCGCCGTCTCGGGAACCGCTGCGCGCCCGCCGAAAAACGGTTTGGCCACGCGAAATGCACATCGATCGCCTTCGAGGCAGCAAGTGGGCTGTCGATCGGCCGACGAGCGGTGGCTTCATTCGTTCGATCAGTGGGACGAGCGTCGAGTGCGGACCAGGCACCCAACAGAACGATTGCGGAGGACGAACCGTTCCTGTCCGCGCCGATGAACAGTATCGATCCGGTAAACGTGTATACTCACCTACAGTGACTAAACGGTACTGTTCGATCCGTTAAACCAGCTATTCCTCCCGTAACCGTTCTTCGGATATAAGTGGAAGTCGGTGATTCGTCCCGACTGGGCAACGCGTCACAGTCTGCGCGATCGCTTACGATACACTGTGATGCGTGCCAGACCTAACACAAATGAATCGAGCACTCGCAGTTACACTGACGGTAGCAATGGTCGGCGGCCTCATGTTTATGGGGTTCGCAGGAACCGCTGCAGCACAGGACATCAATATCGATACTGACGCCATCACTGGTGGCGACGCTGGCGACGGTGGCGATGCGGCTGCCGAGACGGTGCAGGACTTCGATCAGACGAACGTGAACGAACAGGTCGGAGAGGCTAGCTCAGAGTCGGTCGCAGCGTCGGCCGCAGTGAGTGACGGCGACGGTCAGGCGGCTGCCAATGACGGCCCGAAGGACAAAGGGACGGCTGACGACTTCGCTGGTGCTGGCGCTGAGTCCACGGCTGTGTCCGAGTCCACCGCTGCTGTTGGGCAGTCTCAGGACGTCGAGCAGGGTAACGCTATTGACGCAGACGCAACCACGGCCGCTGAAGGCGGCGATGGTGGCGACGGCGGTGACGCCGGTGTCGGTGTCGATGTCGACATCGATTTCGATGACTTCGATGGCGGCATCGGTCTGCTCGCCTAATTGATAGCTACAACGTCATTCAAATTTTATTTATTTTATCGTATTCTAGAGCGATCAGTGTGAGCGAAAACGGCGAGGCGATACGCCGTATCACGTGTGCGGATAACGAATGAACCAGCTAACCCACCACTCCGTTCAAACGTGTTTCCATCGGCCAGGAGCGGACTCCGCGACCATCCGGGGAGGAGTCACGAATCAAACGGCTGCTCCTGGGTTCCGAACAGCAATACTTCCCACGGACCGGACGACCTGCGGAATCGACTACCACCGATACGGCCTCGAGCATCAGCCGTCGTTTCGGCCGTCTCCTGCGACGACGACCGAGAGCCGGGCGACTGCAGGGCCGTTCGAGTACCCGAACGCCCGTTCGTCGTGGATCGCGAGCCGCGTGGTAGCGACTGAGTACTGGGAAAACGATCCCGACGGTTCAAACCGAGTCGTCTGTACTGATGAGGTAGCGAGAGATCGCCAGACGACCCGACACGGTCCAACGAACAGCAGTCGTGATCCGGTGTAAGTCTCGCTGTCGCTGGTGCAGGGGGTAACGATTCTCCCGCACCAGAAGCGACCACGTTCGCCGGGGATCACGCCAACAGACAACCCGAGAACCCTGCAAGAGACATGCCAACAACCGACTTTTCGTGGGGAACGATAACCCACCAGACCGATCCCGAATCGGGCGACACGAACGTCGAAATAATCGCCGAGTCCGCGGGGAGCATTTCGCTCTCGGTGACGACGGCCACCGACGTAGCGGACCCTCCTCCGGCGGAGGGAGCCGATACCGACGCGGAGGCGGAGACGGCGACCTTCCCGTGGGGTGTAGTGGTCCACACGGCCGACGCCGATACCAGGACCACTGACATCGAGGTGATCACCGACGCCAAAGCCGACGTCTCCGTCTCCGTGAAATCAGTGTCCGACGGTGAGACGTACTCGGAGTCGACGACGGTAGGGCAGTCGTCAGCTGACGCGACCGTAAGCGTAACGCAGTCGTCGACGAGTTCGACCACCAACTCGGTAGTCACCAACAGTTCCACGACGAGCACAGCACAATCGACGACCATTTCGTCCGGCACGTCGATCGATATCGACGATCGAGACGACGACGATTGAATTCGGCCGTCGGCGTCGAGTACGGTCGAGGACACCAGGCGAGCGCTCGAGCCAGACGTCTAATTTTCGATCTCTCTCGAGCGCCGTCTCTCACCGAGTTCGTGCCGAATCTGTGGGAGTTCTGACCTCGGTGATATCGGGAGCACTGAACGCGGCAAAAAATCGGACGGGAGTCACGCAGTCGCGTTTCCGAACAGCTCGTCGCCGGTGGTATCGGACTACGTGTCAAACGCGTCTATCGAATCGATTGCTGGCACCGGTGGCGTCTCAGGGGTTACCGGCGTGATGGGATCCACCGAGATGTCCTCGGACGATTCGGTTTCGTCAGTGACTACCTCCGTCTCCTCTTCGACCTCGGTCGTTTCCTGCTCGCTGACATCACTGATCGTCTCCTCCTCGGTGATGGAGACGCTCGTTTCGTCCAGCGCATCGTCGCCCTCCTCACCGATGATCTCGGTCTGGGCTGCTGCCGTTCCCGCGCCGCCGACTAGCGTGAGCAACCCGATCGCGATCGCGACGACGAACACCGTCCGTCCGACCGTTCCGTAATGTCGTGTGATCCGTTTCATTTGTAGCCTCACAAGGCACGAATATCTCTCCGCTATCGGACAATAAATCGACAGAACCGTTCGCAGCGCGAACGACTGCTTTCGATCCAGAAATCGGTCCCAAAACGGGCGGCTGTACGACCGATGGCTACCGGAGAGACGCCCCGTCGAGGCTGGAAACGAACGCGGCGACGGGCCGCCGGAACGAGGAGGATACGAGCCGGATAGGGCGCCGTTACCCCTACGTTGGGCTCCGTGCAGCCTCAGCGCTATCGTCGGGAGTCACGGTTGGGCAAGGACGCTCGAGCAGCCGTCTCGGCGCGGTGAATCACCTCGCGAATCGAGACGCCCATTTCGGCGGCGACGGCCCGCGCGTCGTCGTACTCGGTACTCACGTCGTACACCTCGCCGTCCACGTCGCTGGCGATCTTCACCGTCACCTCGTACGTCTCACCCTCGACCTCGAGTTCGACCGTCTCGAACGCCCGGTTCGCGATCCAGCGGTGGGTCGCCCCCGCGTCCCGAACGCCGAGCGTCCCGGTCTCCTCGGCCAGCGCTCGAGCCACTCGCTCTCGGTCCGCGGGCTTGCAGATCACCTTTACGAGGTGGCCGGGCCGGGACTTCTTCATCGTGGCCGGCAGGATCGAGACGTCTCTCGCGCCCGCGTCCGAGAGCGTCTCATGAAGGCCGCCGAGGACCTCCGGCGTCGCGTCGTCGAGGTTCGTCTCGAGGACGGCGATATCGTCTTTCACCAGTTCGCCGCGACCGCCGCCGTCGCCGACCAGGACCCGGAGGACGTTCGGGTGCGGGTCGAGGTCGTAGCCGCCGGCCCCGTAGCCCGAGGTTTCGAGGTCGAGCGACGGCAGCGACGCCACGCCGTCGGCGAGGTGGCCCAAGATTGCGGCCCCCGTCGGCGTCAGCAGTTCGGTCTCGACGGGGCCGCCGCGGAGCGACCAGTCCGCGCGCTGGGCGATCTCCACGACCGCCGGCGTCGGGACGGGGTACTCGCCGTGGCTCATCGAGACGCTGCCGCCGCCCGTCGCGAGCGGCGTCGTGACGATTTCGTCGGGCCCGAGGTCGTGACACAGCAACACGGCCCCGACGATGTCCGCGATGGCGTCGTCGGCACCGACCTCGTGGAAGTGGATTTCTTCGAGGGGCTCGCCGTGGACGCTCGCCTCGGCCTCGCCGAGCAGTTCGAAGATCGCGAGCGCGTCGCGCTCGATCGCCGGCTCGAGACTCATGTTCTCGACGATTTCGCGGACCTCGAGGTAGCTCCGGTGGGGGCCGTGGCCTTCGGCGTGGACGTGGTCGTCTCCGTGATCGTGGGTATGCTCGTGATCGTGACCGTGCCCGTTCCCGTCGGCGTGGTCGTGTGCATGCTCGCGCTCGTGACCGTGCCCGTCCCCGTCGGCGTGGTCGTGAGCGTGATCGGCGTGTTCGTGGGAGTGTTTGCGCCCGTCGTGCTCGTCTGCGTGTCCGTGCTCGTGGCCGTCGGGCCCTCCATCGTCACGATCGGTCAGATAGACGTCGACGGTCGTCGAGGAGATACCGCACTTGACCGTCTCGTCGATTCGGTACTCCACCTCGAGGACGTCGGTGACGGACTCGAGGACGTCGGGATCAGCCCCGGCATCGAGCAGGGCGGCGAGGATCATGTCGCCGCTTGCGCCCATGCGGCCGTCGAACGCGAGGATGCTCATAGGTAGGTGGCGGGGTGGCACGGTCAAAAAGGCATCTGCTCGCCGCAAGGTCGGTGCCGTATTCGGTGCCTACACCGGCTGTCGGTAGCACCAAAACCAACCGATGCCGGTACAGCTATGTACGTTCCAGCCACAGTTACATATGGTAGCATCTAGCATACCGTGCGGTGAAGGCTAGCAAAAAACCTATCCGCTCACGAAGCGGAGTGAAAGACATCACCGTCTACCCGAATCATGAATGAAGTTCAACTGGAGGTTGCGAAGGCGTACCCGAACGACTCGGGTCGTGGTATCGCCCGACTCGACCCGGACACGCTGTTGCATCTGAAGCTGAGTCCGGGCGACATCATCGAGATCGAAGGTGCAGACACCACCGCGGCGAAGGTGTGGCGCGCCGACCGGCAGGACTGGAACACGGATACGGTCCGGATCGACGGCTTCACCCGCCAGAACGCCGACGTGGGGATCGGCGAGCGAGTGACGATCCGCAAGGCAGAGGCGACGAAGGCGGAGAAGCTCACGCTCGCACCCCCCGAGGAGGCGTCGGTGCAGTTCGGTTCCGACGCAGCGGGGATGGTGAAACGCCAGATCCTCAAACGGCCGGTCGTCGGCCGCGACATCGTCCCGGTCATGTCCTCGACGAATCATCCATTCATGCGGTCGCCCGGCCAGGCGATTCCGCTCATCGCCGTCGAGACGGAGCCGGAGGGTGTCGTGTTGATCACCGAGGACACCGACGTCGAACTCCGCGAGGAGCCGATCAGCGGCTTCGAGAAGACCGGAGGCGGGATCACCTACGAGGATATCGGCGGTCTCCAGAGCGAGATTCAACGCGTGCGGGAGATGGTCGAGCTCCCGATGAAACACCCGCAGATCTTCAAGAAGTTGGGGATCGAGCCGCCACAGGGTGTCCTGCTCCACGGGCCGCCGGGGACCGGGAAAACCCTGCTGGCGAAAGCGGTCGCCAACGAAACCTCCGCGAGTTTCTTCTCCATCGCGGGGCCGGAGATCATCTCGAAGTACTACGGCGAGTCCGAACAACAGCTCCGGGAAATCTTCGAGGACGCCAGCGAGGAGTCGCCGTCGATCATCTTCATCGACGAACTCGACTCCATCGCGCCGAAACGGGAGGACGTCACGGGCGAGGTCGAACGCCGCGTCGTCGCCCAGCTGTTGACGATGATGGACGGCCTCGAGGCGCGAGGCCAGGTCATCGTCATCGCGGCGACCAACCGCGTCGATTCGGTCGATCCCGCCCTCCGACGGCCGGGCCGATTCGACCGCGAGATCGAGATCGGCGTGCCGGACGAAGTGGGTCGCGAGGAGATCCTGCAGATCCACACCCGCGGCATGCCCCTCTCCGACGACGTCAAACTCGGCCACCTGGCCGACGAGACTCACGGCTTCGTCGGTGCCGACATCGAATCGCTGACGAAGGAGGCCGCGATGAAGGCGCTGCGTCGATACCTGCCGGAGATCGATCTCGACGAGGAGGAT
The DNA here is from genome assembly GCF_052040125.1 of Natronorubrum marinum. Lineage (NCBI taxonomy): Archaea > Methanobacteriati > Methanobacteriota > Halobacteria > Halobacteriales > Natrialbaceae > Natronorubrum > Natronorubrum marinum. Next base: position 1,613,853 of record NZ_JBPPFV010000001.1, on the reverse strand, counting down.
ATCCCGCCGAGCCTGATCGACCGGATGATCGTCAAGCGTCAGGACTTCCGCGGCGCGTTAAACGAGGTCGAACCCTCCGCGATGCGCGAGGTGCTCGTCGAGTTACCGAAGATCTCCTGGGACGACGTCGGCGGGCTTCACGACGCCAAAGAACAGGTCCAGGAGTCCGTCGAGTGGCCGCTGAACAACCCCGAGCGGTTCGAGCGGCTGGGCGTCGATCCGCCGGCCGGCGTCTTGCTCTACGGTCCGCCCGGGACCGGGAAGACGCTGATGGCGAAGGCCGTCGCCAACGAGACGAATGCGAACTTCATCTCGGTGCGCGGCCCGCAGCTGCTCAGCAAGTGGGTCGGCGAATCGGAGAAGGCCATCCGACAGACCTTCCGCAAGGCGCGGCAGGTCTCCCCGACGGTGATCTTCTTCGACGAGCTCGACGCGCTCGCGCCGGGCCGGGGCGGCGAGGTCGGCTCGAACGTCTCCGAGCGGGTCGTCAACCAGCTGCTGACCGAACTCGACGGACTCGAGGAGATGGAGAACGTGATGGTCATCGGCGCGACGAACCGCCCGGACATGATCGACCCCGCGCTCTTGCGTTCGGGTCGGTTCGACCGGCTCGTCATGATCGGCCAACCCGACGTCGACGGGCGCGAACGGATTCTCGACATCCACACCGAGGATACGCCGCTGGCGGCCGACGTGACCCTCCGCGAAATCGCGGAGATCACGGACGGTTACGTCGGCAGCGACCTCGAGTCGATCGCTCGCGAGTCGGCCATCGAGGCCCTGCGCGAGGACCACGAGGCAGACATCGTCGAGATGCGTCACTTCCGACAGGCGATGGAGAACGTCCGACCGACGATTACGGACGACATCCTCGAGTACTACGAGCAGATCGAAGAGGAGTTCCAGGGCGGTGGCTCGAGCGGACCCGGGCCGTCGGGCCGACGCGGCAGCCGCATCGGCTTCCAGTGAGCTGACGCACTCGCGAATCGACGTCGGTTTTTTCACAGCGATCCGTCTTCGAAGAGCTTCCGCGTCGTCGATCGATTCCGATCTCTCGACGACAACTAATTAGAAACAGATATACAGTAATGAGGTGAGTCGAGCTGTAACCCGCTCTTAGGGACGGTAGTAGACGATTGCAGTCCGGGACGGACGCGGATCAGATAACCGCCGATTACCCGCTCTCCGAAGCGAAACCGAAGATGTTCGTTCAGGTACCACCTAGCAACGGTGAATCCGCCATCGACTCGGCAAACGTTCGCCCCGGTATATGTACTAGCCGTCGGACCTGTGATACGTATCCGTCTAGACCGATGTCGAAATCCTCCACTGCTGGTGATTCAGCCGATACCTCCCTCGAGCCAACCGACGACCAGCATCGCGACGAGCGCGGGCCCTCCGGCGAACGGGACGATCCCAACCGCGAATCGAATCGCGAAACGGCGACCGTCGACCGATCGCTCGAGGACGTCGCCCCCTCAGTCGCGAAACCGATTCGCGTCGCTGGTTTCTGGGGTGCGATCCTCCTGCCAGTGTGCTACCTTCCGTTGCTCGCCGTCGGGCTGTCGACGCCGTTTCAGGCCCTGCTCTTTCTCGTGCTCCTCTCGGTGAACCTCGCCGCGTTGTACGTCGGGCACGCGCATCGCCGTCGGTAGTCGCGCGGTGGATAACTCGGTTGCTGCCGACCGTCCGTCCTCACTCGCTCGAGCGCCACCGAACGACGTGCCCGAACTCCTCGCGCAGCGCCTGCCGTTTGACGAGGACGAAGCCGACCGCGATGAGACCGAAGCCGACGACGGTCGTCGCGTCGATGACTTCGCCCAGATAGATCCAGCCGACGACGGCGGCGAAGATCGGGGCGACGTAGGAGACCATGTTGATCTCGACGGCCCCCAATCGCTCGAGCAGATCGAAGTAGAGCAAGAACCCGACCGCGCTCGCGACGACCGCGAGGTAGCCGAGCGCGCCGAGCGCTTCCGGGTGGGTCCACGCCGTGGGCTCGAGCGGTTCGCCGAGTCCGAGACTGACGAGGTGCATCAGGAGTGCGCCGCCGATCATCGACCACGCTTCCATCGTCTCGATCGGCAGTTCGGCCTCGATGGTGCGCGTGAGGACGCTTCCCAGCGCGAACGCGGCCGCCGCACAGAAGACGAGCAGCGTCGCGACGACGTCCGCCGTCAGCAGGTTCGACGGATCCGGGCGAGCGATGATGGCGACGCCGACCAGTCCGACGAGCAGGCCGGCGACGCCGACCGTCGAGAGCGCGTCCGACGGCGCGAACACGCGGGCGAACCCGGTGGTCAGCACGGGCGAGAGACTGACGACGATTGCCGCCGCGGCCGCGGTCGTGTGCTGCTGGCCGACGAACAGAAACGCGTGATAGGCCGCGATCAACAACACGGCGCCGGCGGCGACCAGTAGCCACTCGCTACGCCCCCGCGGATACCAGTCGTCGACAGCGGAGGCTGCGTACGTGAGCATGAGTACGCCCGCGATGTCGTATCGCAGCGCCGCGAACAACACCGGCGGGAAGTGATCGAGCCCCGCACTGATCGCGACGAACGCGCTCCCCCAGATCGCTGCGAGGGCCAGAAAGAGCCCGAGGTTTCGGTATCGGCTCACACGGAACGTCTCGCCAGTACGCTCCTACGTGTTTCGGTTCGAAACGAACGACGCCGAGGCGGAATCGCGGCTATCGGTTGGTGAGAAGCACAAATCGAACGCACCTCGAGCGTCGGAATCCGTCGAAAACGGCGGCGACGCGAAACTCCCTGTCGAACGAAGACGCCGGTTCAGAGCGGGGGTAGCTCGCGGATCTCGGGCTCCGCTTCGGTCTGCTTGAACTGCTCTAACAGCGGCTTGATCTCCTCGAAGCCGTCGGTGAGCACGATATCGCCGCTTCGCAGGTCGTACTCGATGATGTCGTAATCGGCGAGTCGCGGCAGGTGGTTGTGCACCAGCGAGACGTAGACCCGTTGTCTGGTCTCCTTGTCGATCTCCGCCGGACGGACGTCGAGCTTCCAGGCCGCGATTCCGGTGACGACATCCTCGAGGTTCGCGTCTCGGTGTTCCACCAACTGGTACAGCAGGAACCGACGCTCGGACTCGGCGAGGAGGGAACAGGCAGCTTCCATTCGACTGGCGCTCGCGTCGTTCATACCTGCACAAGAGCCCGGGCCATATTACACCTGCTGCCAACACAGATTGGCTCCCCGATCCGAACGGTCGACGCTATGTTGCACCGGTTACGCTACTCTCGGCTGTTTCAACGGTCATGCCACCGATTCATCGATTCTGTAAGCTCACCATTCCCCGACCCGGTATTCACACGTTCCGTCAGGTCCACGAATCCGGTTCGGTAGTTCGCTCGCTGGCCTCGCCATGGAGGTGGCAGGCGACCGGATGGTCCTCGGTTTCGAGTTCGGGGGAGTCCCGTTCGCAGACGCTCTCGTAGGACGCCCGCAGTCGATCGGCGGCGGCGTCCCAGTTCTCGTCTGCCAGTTCCGCAAGCGCTTCGTCGAGAATTTCGTCGTGACGCGGCGGAAGGGTCTCGTCGAGCAATCGCTCCTTCAGTGCCGCGACGAACCCGGGAACGTCCGCGGCGGGTATGCCGTCCTCGCCGCGCTCGAACCGGCCGTCGTCGCCGACGGACTCGAGCGAGACGTCGCGGCTTTCGATCCGCTGGCGGACGGTCATGATCTGCCGGTAGGTCTCCCGCTCGATCTCGAGGTCCGCGGGTGGAATCACCATCGGACACCGCGTCCGGAACCGACAGCCGGAGGGTGGATCGCGCGGCGAGGGCACGTCACCGGCGAGCGTCTCCCGCTCGCGGTCGCGTTCCGCGGTCGACGCGCGCGGAACGCTCTCGAGCAAGGCCTGCGTGTAGGGGTGTCTCGGGTCCTCGAACAGCTCGTCGACGGGACCGACCTCGACGATTTCGCCGAGGTACATCACGGCCACGCGGTCACAGACGTGGCGAATCACGGAGAGATCGTGGCTGATCAGCAGGTAGGTCAGGTCGAACTCGTCCTGGAGGTCGTCGAGCAGGTTCAACACCTGCGCCTGCACCGAGACGTCGAGCGCCGACGTCGGCTCGTCGAGCACCAGGAAGTCGGGCTCCAGGGCCAGCGCACGAGCGATCCCGATTCGCTGGCGCTGGCCGCCGGAGAACTCGTGGGGGTAGCGGTCGAGTTGGTCGGCCGAGAGGCCGACGCGTTCTACCAAGTCGCGAACTCGCTCGCGTCGCTCGTCCTCGGTACCGATACCGTGGACGTTGAGCGGTTGCTGTACGGTCTCGCCAACCGTCATCCGTGGATCGAGACTCGAGAACGGGTCCTGGAAGATGACCTGTGCCTCGCGCCGGAAGTCGGTGAGATTGTTGCCGGCCATGTCGTAGACGTTGGCGCCGTCGAACTCGACGCGACCGTCAGTCGGTTCTTGCAATCGGAGTAGGGTTTCGCCCGTCGTCGACTTTCCACACCCGGACTCGCCGACGAGACCCAGGGTCTCCCCTTCATGGATATCGAAGCTTACGCCATCGACGGCACGGACGGGTACCGGTTTATCTCCGAACAGACGGTCGAGAAGCGAATCGTTCTCCCAGAAGTATTTCTGGAGATCAGTGACTCGCACGAGCGGCTCGTCGACACTCATTGGTGCTCACCACCGGTGGTCTCGGCGTGGGGTGCAGTGTGCTCTTCAAGCGGCTCTTCATCGCTGTCCTCTGGGCTGACGTGTTTGTCACCGGCGGGCCGTTCCGTCTCGTCGAAATAGTCCTCCGGAAGCGCCTTTGACTCGTCGTACTCCGTCTCGGCGAGGACACACCGAGCCGCGTGATCATCACTTCCTCGAGCCGGATACTCCGGTGGATGGTCGAGGCAGTCTTCCATCGCGTTCGGACAACGGTCAGCGAAGTAACATCGATCCCCCATATCGTCATCGAGCAGGCTCGGGACGTTCCCCGGAATCGGCTGCAGTCTCCCGGAGGCACCCTCGAGAGTGGGTACCGAGCCGAGCAGTCCCTCCGTGTAGGGATGGACGTACTCGTCGAACACGTCTGCTAAGCCCCCGCGTTCGACGATTTCGCCGGCGTACATCACACCGACACGGTCGCACATGCGCGCGATGACCCCGAGATTATGCGTGATCAACAGGATCGTCATCCCTGTCTGTTCCTGAAGATCGTCGAGCAGATCCAGTACCTGCGCCTGGATCGTTACGTCGAGGGCCGTCGTCGGCTCGTCGGCGACGAGCACGTCTGGTTCGCCCGCGAGTGCTTGCGCGATCATCGCTCGCTGAAGCATCCCGCCGGAGTACTCGTGTGGGTACTCGTCGGCCCGTTCGACCGGGTCGGGGATGCCCACGAGTTTGAGCAGTTCGACGGCCCGTTTGCGGCTCTCGTCCGAGACGTATCGCCTGGAAGGAAGGACCGTCGAGAGCAGGTAGTTGCCGAGCGAGTACTCCTCGGAGCGGGCGCGGGTCGATCGCGGCTGGGCGCTGGCCCGTTGCTGGACCTCGACCGCTTCGGCGAGCTGTTCGCCGACCGTCAACGTCGGGTTGAAGCTGCTCTCGGGATCCTGAAAGATCATGCTGAACGACGTGCCCCGGAGCGACTCCCTGATCCGCGGGGGGACCTCGAGCAGATCCACGAACTCGCCATCGACCGCCTCGGGATAGTCGTCGGCGACCGCCTTGGCGAACTCGGCGTTTCGGTACTCGATCGACCCGCCGGTGATCTCGCCTGGCGACTCGATCAGATTCATGATCGAACGGGCGGTGACGCTCTTCCCGCTGCCGCTCTCGCCGACGATCCCGAAGACCTCGCCACGTTCGATCCGCAAGTCGAGGTTCGAAACCGCGTTTACCTGTCCATCCTGCGTGAAAAACCGCGTCGATAGATTCGTTACGCGAAGTATCTCTTCTGTCATCGTCCTTCTCCTTCGATGTTCGGATCCAGTGCGTCGCGAAGCCAGTCGCCGAGTAGATTGACGCTGATCACTGCCAGTACGATGCCGATACCGGGGAAGATCGAAACCCACGGCCGACTCGGCAGAATGTCCTGTCCGCGCTCGATCTCGTACCCCCACGAGAGCGTCGTCCCGGAGAAGCCGAGATACGCGAGTGAGGCCTCGAGCAGGATTACCGCCGCCACCTGAATCGTCGCGAGGACGATGATCGGCGTGAGACTGTTTGGCAGCACGTGCTGGCGCAGGATCGTTCTGTCGCTCGTTCCAAAGCTCTTCGCCGCCTTGACGTACTCCTCGTTGCGGACCGACAGCGCCTCGCCGCGGGCGACGCGCGCGAACCAGACCCAGGTGACGAGTGCTACGACGATCGTGACGGTTCCCGGGATGGGTATCGATTCGGGCATCCCGCTTGCCAGTCCGAGTCGCACGATCGGGTCGGGGACGTATACCGGGGACTGCCCGAACACCCCGAGTAACGCCAGTGCGAGGACGAGCGCCGGGAACGCGAGCATCGTGTCCGCGACCCGCATCAGTCCGTCGTCGACGCGGCCGCCGTAGTAGCCGGCAACGAGGCCGATCGGGACCCCGATCAGCAGCGCTATCCCCGTGCCGAGGAAGCCGACGAGAAGCGAGATCCGGGCGCCGTAGAGGAACCGCGAGTAGACGTCCTGTCCGACGTTGTTCGTCCCAAGGATGTGCTCACTGGTGGATTCGACGGTGATATCGACGCGCTCGCCGTCCTGTGCGACGGACGCCGTGTAGTCGGTGCCGAGCGGCGGGTACTGCGCGCCGTTCTCGTCGTAGTGTCCGGTCCGCGTCGGATCGTGCGTCGCCAGAACGGGCGCGAATACGGCCATTAAGACGAGCAGTAACAGTATTCCGAGCCCGATCTTCGGGAGCAGACTCTGTGAAAACGTCTGTTCGAGATTCGTCCTGACTCTCTCCGAGATCATTCGTCTCTCACCTGTGGGTTGAGATAGTTGTACAGCGAGTCGACGACGATGTTGATCGTCACGTACGCGATGGCGATGAACACGATAATCCCCTGCATGAGTGGCCAGTCTCGAGCGCCGAGTGCGTCGATGAGTCGAAGTCCGAGACCCGGCCAATTGAACACGGTTTCCGTGATGACCGCGCCGCCGAGCAGCGTGCCCAGTTGGAGGCCGAGGACGGTGATGATCGGAATCATCGTGTTTCGAAGCACGTGTTTGTATCGCACGAGCACCGACGGTAACCCCTTAGCTCGGCTCGCCGTGACGTAAGGTTTGCCGAGCTCGTCAACCATGCCGCTTCGGGTGAGGCGAGTGATGAGCGCCGTGAAGTACGTGCCCAGCGTGAGCGCCGGAAGCGTGATGTGTTGCAACCAGACCAGTAGATCGTAGACCGAGCCGTACTGGATCAGCGTTATGACGGCCTGGCCGAACCCGACCGGCCGTCGGCCGGTCGGGAAAACGCCGAGCGACACGCTCAACAGCAAGATCAGCATGAGCCCGAGCCAGAAGTTGGGCGTTGAGATGCCAAGCAGCGAGAACATCGTCGCCCCGTAGTCGGAGGGCTCGTTCCGGCGCGTCGCCGAGACAACGCCCAGCGGAATGGCGATGACGATCGCGACGATCGTTGCGGCCACCGCGAGTTCGATCGTGGCCGGGACACGCTCGATCACCATCGCTTCGACTTCCCGGTTCGAGCGCCAGGAGTAACCGAAATCGCCGACGACCATCCTCTGGAGGTAGTCGAAGTACTGGACATAGATCGGTTCGTTCAGCCCTTCCTGTTCGCGGACGCGCTCGATGAGTTCCTGTGTAGCCCCTTCGCCGAGCATCAGCGTCGCCGGATCGCCGGGTGACACCGCCCGGAGGCCGAACATGATGGTAACGACGCCCCAGATGACGAATACACCCTGTAGTATCCGCCGTACGAGGAACTTCCCAATCGTCATATGAATGTATTACCTGCAGTCATTGAAACGTATCGAATGAATCGAGGAACCGGTGATTACGCTTTCGTTTTGGCCGACGGTCGGTACTTACGCGTCCATCTCCCAGATGTAGATGGTTTCGTCCTCACGCGGGTCCCACGTAATCTCCTCTCTGACGCCGTAGATGCTCTCCTGGGTGTGGAGGAACAGGAACGGGGCCTTCTCGTGGGCCAGTTGGTTGACTTCCTCGAGTTGCCCGCGTCGCTCGTCCGGATCTTCGATCTGCTGGCTCTCGAGGATCGCGTCGCTGAGTTCCTCGTCGTCGAACGTCCGCGATTCGTTATCAGGGATCGTGAAGAAGCCCTGAACACCGTAGTCGGTGTCGCCGGTGATGGTCCCCCAGCCGATGAGGTAGAACGGAACCTCGATAACGTCGGGATCGACACCGGCCGAGTTGGCGTCGGAGACGACACCGAACTCCACGAGGTTCGCCTCGCAGTTGACGTTGTCGAGCTGGTCGATCTGGTCGGCGACCGTCTCGCCGACCTCGGCGTCGTTCAAGTATCTGCCCTGCGGGACGGTGAGTTCGATCTCCACGTCGCCGTAACCGCTCTCCTCGACGAGGCTTTCGGCCATGCCAACGTCCTGCTCGTAGGGCTCGATCTCGTCGTTGAAGCCGTTGATCCCGGGCGCGACCGGCTGTCCCCGCGCCTCACCGTAGCCGCTGAGCACCGAACTGACGATTGCCTCGTTGTCGACGGCGTAGTTCATCGCCTGTCGGAACTCTTGGCTGTCGAACGGCTCGACGGTGTTCTTCATCGGACAGAAGATGTTCCGGAAGCTTGTCACCCGTCGGATCTCGATGTCGTCGGCGTCATCGACGGTTCCGACGTCCTCCGGGAGGATGTTGATCGTGAGGTCCGTTTCGTCCGTTCGGAGTGAGTTCGCTCGGCCGCTGGACTCGCCGTCGGCGTTGAACGTCACCGTCTCGAACGGCGGCTCGTCGCCCCAGTAGTCGTCGAAGCGCTCGAGGACGATCTCTTCGCCTGACGTGAAGTCGGTGACCTGGTAAGGGCCCGTCCCGTTGAAATCTTCGGGGTCGGCACCCGAGATTGCTTCGCCCTCTTCGTCCGCGTTGTAGTTCTCGATCGCCCACTCCATGTTGAGCGCGCGAGCGTAGTTACCGAACTCGAATTCCGCGAGCCCCGGTGCGGCACCGTACTCGACGGCGACCGTGGTGTCGTCGAGGGCTTCCGCACCCTCGATCGAGCCGAGTCCGAACGCACCGATATCGCTAACGACGCCAATACTCGGATCGACGGTCCGGTTGATCGTCCAGGCGATATCCTCTGCGGTCAGATCGTCGCCGTTGTGGAACACTACGTCATCGCGAACGGAGAGTTCGGTGACGCCCTCACCTTCCTGAATCTCCCACTCTTCGACGACGCGTGGGAAAATCCCCTCACCGGGTTCGAAGTCGAACAGCGGTTCGTAGATGTGGTCGAAGACGTCGAAATAGTCTCCGGTAATGTGGTCGAGCGGGTCGATGGTATCCGGAAACTGCGACAGCGTGATCGTCAGGTCGTCGATCTCGTCGTCACCGCCGGTGGGATCGTCAAGACAGCCAGCGATGGCTGCAAGACCCGCGATACTGGTTGCTGCCCCGGTACGCCGAAGAAGGGTTCGACGGTCAAGTGAATAATTGGCACCCTGCATACGCCATAGGAAACCGGATCATTATTTATAGATATTGGTATCTGCCAGACGATATGTGGCTATATGTACGCCGATATATAATTTTATGCAGCGAATGGAGAGTATAAACGTTCCCCCGCTCCGTCTCACGGGGAGATATCTGGGATAACTTTAAGAATCCTTCGACTCGTACTACGAGTATGGCCGCTCACGGCCGGTCCGCCCTGCGGGACCTGTTTGACGAGTCGCCCACACCCCACATCGCTCACCCGCCGCGGACCCATCATCGTGACTTCTACGTCGCTACCGATGGGTCCTTCCGGAAGGCGGGCGGTGGACTGGGCGCCGTCATCGAAACGCGCGACGGCACCCGTGTCGCACGCGTCGCGACCACGGACACGCCGCCGGACAACAACGTCGCCGAGTATCGAGCGCTGCATCTCGGACTCGACGTCCTGGCAGCGCGCGCGCCTCGAGACGCCCGCGTCGGCGTTCTCATCGACCACGATGCGCTCGCCAGTAACGTCAACAGCGCCATTCTCGCGACGAACCACCCGGACGGGAAAGCACCGCGTCCGATCTCTGTCCCGTCCGCGACCCGGTATCACTGGCGGGGCATCCAGGCGCGGCTCAACGGCTTCGGCGAGGTCCGGGCCGCGCGCATCGACAGCAACCAGAACCCTGCCCACCCGCTCGCGAACGCCCCCAATCAGTACCGACACGTCAATCGCGAACCGGACCGCTGTGTCCTCCCGGAGACGCCCGAACCGACCGCGACCGAGTTCCCGCCGCCGTCTCGAGCCAACCGCAACGGCAGCGGTCGCGCCTCCGACTGACGGCGAACCCCCGACCGATCGCTTCGTCGCTCGAGGACCGACCCGACTCCCTCGAGCGGGGACCAAACGGGCCCCTCGAGCGGGGATCGAATCGATCCGTCCAGCGGTCGGAACCGCCACCGTTATCTCGCCGTTCGGGCCAACACAGTGCATGAGCCTTCGCGTCGCGATCGCGGCCCCGTTCATCCAGAACGGGAGCCGACAGCTTCCGGAAAACGAACTCGTCGTCGCACTCTCGCTCGACCGCGACTGGTTCTCCCCCGACCAGTCCAAACGGCTGATCGACGTCGCGACGCGCGAGGGACTGCTCGAGCCGACCGACGACGGTCTCGAGGTCACGTTCGACCCCGCCGACGTAACGGTTCTCGACGAATTCGTCCCCGACGAGGACCTCCTTCGGGAACGCTCCGCGTTCGAGCGCGTCCTCGATACGCTCGTCGCTGAGGGAGTAGAGAAACACGAGGCCGTCGGCGCGATCAACACGCTGCAACAGGATCTCGGCGTGACGATCGAAACCGCCGCCGTCGTCTACGCTCGTCGCGAGGGGATCGACGTGACCGAACTGGTCCCCGTCGCGCGAGCGGCGCTGAACGACGGCGGGTCGTCGTATAGTAACAACTGAAACGAGTTACACACCGATCGCAACGCAGCCGTGCGATCGGGTGTGCATCGACTGTCAGTGGCTACTATAGCCGTCCGGACGTAGCGACGACGAGTCGGTACCGAATCGGAAGCCGAAGCGCGTTAATCCCCGGCCGACCGACGACCGATATGGTCGAAGAGCGGATCACCGACGGCCGCCGGATCGCCGAACTGCTCGCCTCCGAACTCGACGGCCGCGAGGACGGCACGCTCGAGTCGACGCGGGTCACGAACGCCGACCAGGACGTCGAACCGACGGCGGACGGCGCGCGAGCGTACGATGTCGAGTTTTCGGACGAGCGAATCGCTCGGCTGTTCGTCCACGAGGATCGGGCGCGCCTCGAGTTCGAGGCCGGACAGGACGTCGCCGCCGAGACGGCCGCAGAACTCGAGTTGCGCGTGCGGCCGAAGGCGACGGAGCCGCCGCGGACGCTCGTGTTCGTTGAGAACGGTGCGGCGGTGAAGCGGGCGACGGACGTGGTGCAAACCGTGAGCCGGTCGCTGTAGTCTCGCGACGGGCCGACGACCGTCCGTTCGTGAAGCGTCTCCACCGCCGCTACGTCGGCGCGTCACCGTCGTCGTCCGAAAAAACGAGCGTAGCCGTTCAGTAGCCGTCGGCGAGACGCGAGTCCAGCCGACCGATCAACCGGCCGTGATCGAATTACGCATCGGAGTCGTGCCACGGCATGTCGCCTTTCCAGTCGTCGCCGGTCGCACCGGGGAGGGGATAGCGACTGAGGTACGACTGCTGATCGTTGACGATGGGTTCGGCGGGCCCCTCGACGGTGACGTCGACGAGCAGGGTGTCGAACTCCCAGGCGTGGCGCCCGTCGACGACGCGGCCCGCGGCGCGGGTTCCGTCGTCGCTGACCCACATGTAGTCGTCTTCGATGGTCGCCCCGTTGTACATCGAGGGCTCGATGGTGCTACCGTCTTCGATCTCGAAGTAGTAGTCGGTCGGCTCCGACTCGCCCTCGGCGACGAACTCGTAGGTGTGTTCCCCAGTGACGTGCCACGGCATGTCTTCCTTCCAGTCGTCACCCGTCGCACCGGGAAGGGGATACCGACTGAGGTGGGACTCCTGATCGTTGACGATGGGTTCCGCTGGTCCCTCGACGGTGACGTCGACGAGCAGGGTGTCGAACTCCCAGGCGTGGCGCCCGTCGACGACGCGGCCCGCGGCTCGCGTGCCGTCGTCGCTGACCCACATGCGGTCGTCCTCGATGGTCGCCCCGTTGTACGTCGACGGGACAACGGTGCTGCCGTCTTCGATCTCGAAGTAGTAGTCCGTCGGTTCGTCCTCGCCCTCGGCGACGAACTCGTAGGTGTGCTCCCCGGAGTTGTGCCACGGCATGTCGCCCTTCCAGTCGTCGCCGGTCGCGCCCGACAGCGGGTAACGACTGAGGTGGGACTCCTGATCGTTGACGATGGGTTCAGCCGGCCCTTCGACGGTGACGTCGACGAGCAGGGTGTCGAACTCCCAGGCGTGGCGCCCGTCGACGACGCGGCCCGCGGCGCGGGTTCCGTCGTCGCTGATCCACATGTGGTCGTCCTCGATGGTCGCCCCGTTGTACGTCGAGGGCTCGATCGGACCGTCCTCGATCTCGAAGTAGTAGTCGGTCGGCTCCGACTCGCCTTCGGCGACGAACTCGTAGGTGTGTTCGAACTCGCGTACCTCCTCGTCGTCCTCGTCACCCTCGTCGCCGTCTTCGGGTTCGTCGCGCGCCCCCTCTTCGTCGTGCCACGGCATGTCGCCCTTCCAGTCGTCGCCGGTCGCGCCCGACAGCGGGTAGCGATCGAGGTTCGAGCCGACATCGTTGACGACCGCGTGGGCGGGTCCTTCGACGGTGGCGTCGATGATGTTCGTGTCGAACTCCCAGGCGTGGCGACCGTCGACGACGCGACCCGCGGCGCGGGTTCCGTCGTCGCTGACCCACATGTAGTCGTCTTCGATCGTCGCGTCGTTGTACGTGGAGGGCTCGATCGGGCCGTCCTCGATCTCGAAGTAGTAGTCGGTCGGCTCCGACTCGCCCTCGGCGATGAACTCGTAGGTGTGCTGGAGATCGTCGTAGTCGCCGCGCGATCGACGCTCGCCGCCCGACGCGGCCTCCTCGGCCGTCGTCGGAACGCCGTCAGGAATCGAGAGGTCGGGGTTGTTCGAGACCGCGCTCCCGACGTTGACCCTCGAGCCGCTTCCGCGGTGGATGTTGCCGCGGATGCCGCCGCTCTGGAAGTTCGCGCGGCCGGGAGAGTTGTTCGCTCCGGCGACGAACGCGTGCGGGTACGGACCGTCGGCGAAGTGTGAGTCGCGGACCGTCACCGTGCCGCCGTTCCAGATCCAGACCGGACGACCGTTCGTCTCGCCGTAGCCCCCGTAGCCGGGTCCGTAGTCGGTGTTGTCGTTGTAGGCGACGCAGCCGATGATCGCGTCGTTGCCGCTCGCACAGCGGAACGTCGTGACGCCGTTGTTCTTCCCGAAACAGTGCTCGAATCGGACGCTACCGCCGTGAGCGGTGTTAGAGCAGTAGAAGGCGTTGTTCGGCCAGCCCTGGACGTTACAGTGACGGAACGTGACGTCTGCCCGGTTGTTTCGGTGCATGAAACACGCACCCGGCCCGTGGACGAAATCGGCCCCCTCCTTCGTCGAGCCGTCGCCGAGATAGACGTTCTCGATGAGGACGTTGCCGGGGTTGGCGTTGATCGAGATCATGAACCCGTCGCCGCGGTGGAGTCCTTTGAACCCGATGTTTCGGATCGTCGAGTTCGGCCCATCGACTACCAACAGAACGGTGTCACCCGTCGTGAGGTCGAACAGTTTGTTCTCGTACGTCTGGCCACGACCGATCCGAATCGTCTGCCCCCGCGCCCTGATCGTTTCGTAGGTACCGCTCGCACTCGCAGTGCCAGCCGTCGCGGCCGCAGCGACCGTCGTCGCACCGGCTAACTTCAGGTACGAACGACGGTCAAGTAAAGTGTTATTATCTGCTTTATCGGCGTTAAAAAGCCTCTTACCGCCATTTTCGCCGTCATCACGTTCTGCAAGATCGCGTGCCATACGATCCTGTAATTCTCTGTTTCCTATATAAGCTTTCCCCTTAAAAATGAATAAAATAAACAGAATATCATAGTATCGTGACTAAATATAAAATTTTGATTGAATATAATTCACTATCTTTTATATATTCGAGTCAGTTCCTCGATGGGGGCGCTCTTCCCTCTCCCATTCCCGTCGGAGTGAGCGTTTCGGCGACCCTCAGACGTAGCCGAGCGCGTTCAGTCGGTCCTCGACCACGTCGTCGGTGTTGTCGACCGCTCCCGAATCGACCGGCGGCTCCGCGGTGACTCGCCGGCGCTCGGTACCCTCGACCTCGAGCCACGGGACGGTGAGCAACTCTTCTATGTGGAGCCCGCGGGGATGACCGTACAACCGGATCGGCACGGGAAACCCGCGTTCGCCGATCAGGTTGCCGTGATCCGCCGTCACGACGCTTTTCCCGCCGAGCGACTCGAGAAGCGTCTCGACGTGTGGCAGGACGAGGTCGAGGTTCTCCCGGTAGGCGGCCACGACCGTCTCGATGTCGATATCCTGGTCGTGGATCAGCGCGAACCAGGGGTTCGGCGCGCTCGAGCGGTCGTCGTCGTCCAGATGGTGCTCGAGTCCCATGTGAGAGAACTGCTGCCCGGTGGGGCCGATGAACGGGAAGTGGGGCTGCATGAAGTGAACGATGAGCCGTTTGTCGGGGTAGCGTTCGTGGGCGGCGACCGCTTCCCGAACGACGTCTTCCGGTCGGACCGTCCGTGACTCCTCGTCCCAGGCCCGGTCGAGGAGGTCGACCACGTCGTGGAAGACGTTGTCCTCGAGTTCGTAGACGTGCGGGTTCGCCGTGACGTAGACCGTGTCGTGGAGTTCCTGACCCTCGAAGTTCGTCTCCATGAACTCCCAACTGTCGGCGCCCGGCGACCGCTTTTCGGAAAGAGAGCCCTCGAGATCGGACTGCAGATCGAACATGTCGTACCGGCAGCCGTCGAGAATGAGGAGATTGTCCCAGTCGGCCGCCATCATGTCGATGCCGTCGGCCTCGCCGACGAGGTCGTTTCGAACTCGGCTCACCCGCGAGTTGACCCGCAGTCCGAGCGTGAACAGTTCCTTGCGGACGAGTCGCGGATTCCGCACGACCTTGCGGACGTTCTCGAGCGAGTATCGGTCCGGAAGGAGGGATGCAACAGCCATGGCTCCGAGTAGCTGACCGATCCGTTTTGTTAGTCGGCGAAAGAACGCTCGGTACGTACCTATTACCTGTCGTGACTCTATAGTGTTCGTTACGTTCTCGAGAATCGCTCCGGAGCGACGGTCCGAACGGATCGGCTGTCGGCACGCGGATCGTCGCGACCACCCTATCGGCACGCGGATCGTCGCGACCACCCTATCAGCACGCGGATCGCCGCGACCACCTGCCGATCGACCGGTCGACGCGACGAGATCAGACGTACCCGAGTTTCTCGAGTCGATCCTGGACGCCCTCGTCGACGCCGTCAGCCGAACTCGAGGCCGTCTGCTCGGCGAGGGCCCGTCGTTTGTACGCGTACGCCTCGGCGTCGAACCGGTCCGTCGCCCACTCGGGAAGCGTCGCGTCGTCGACGCGGCGTTGCCAGCACGGGCGGTCGGGATCGAGCTCGTACTCGATTCGTGCGCCCTGGGAGTCCCAGACGTACTTCGTCGTCCCGTCGTAGGCCGCACGCATCAGCCGATCCCAGTGTTCCGTGCGCCCGGGCGGCTCCGGACCGGCGCTCATCCCGACGTGTTCGGCGACGATCCGGTCGCTCGTCGGGTCGATGACCTCGTCACGGGCCATCCCCGCCAGCAGCGAGCGCAACTCGAGGTGGGAGACGTACCGGTCTTCGGTTTCGGGGTAGCCCTCGGGCGGGTTGACGACGACCAGCGGCACGTGCAACAGTCCCTCCGAGAGGCTGCTCTTGTGGCGAACGAGTCCGTCCTCGAACGCGTACCCCTGGTTCTCGCCGTGATCCGCGGTGACGACGACCGTCGTCTCGCGGGCCGTGTTGGCCTGCACCCAGTCGACGAACTTGGCGATGACTCGATCGAGGTAGTCGACGGACGCGCCGTACACCTCCCGGCGCGTCTCGAGGAACTCGCGGTGTTCCTCGGGAGACTCCATCAGCTCCCAGACGGTTCGATCGGCCGTCGTGAACGTGTTCGACGCCGAATGCAGCGACCGATCGAACCCGCGGAGGTGTCGTAGCGGCGTGTGAGCCTCCATGAACGAGCCGAACAGGACGAACGGCTCCTCGGTGTCGTCGATCAGGGTCCGGGACGTCCGGGTGACGGCCCGCGCGCCGTCGTCGAACAGCTTCGGAATCGGCGCGTTCTCGGAGGCCGAATCGAGAACGCCGACGCCGCCGTTTGCCAGCGTGGACAGCGGGTGGTCGCTGCCGAGCGCGGCTCGGAGGAACTCGAGGTAGACGCCCGGTCCGGTCCGGTCGCTCTCCGAGCGAACCGCGACGGGGTCGAGTCCCTCGGGGAACCGGTGGGCTTCGGTGACGTCGACGAACTCGTCGAAGAACGAATCGAAGCCGTACGCCGAGCCGGCGAAGACGTTCGTGCTAACGCCGAGCGTCCGGTGTGACTCGAACTCCCCGAAGAGCGTCTCCGATCGATCGATACCGGTGACGTGCGTATCGTGGGTGTGAACGCCGTGTTCGTGGGGGAGGTCGCCCGTCGCCATACTGGCGTAACTCGGCGCGCTCCACGAACTCGCGGCGCGACACTGCTCGAACGTGAGCGCGGATCGGTCGGCGAGCCGGTCGGCGTAGGCGTCGAACGTCTCCTTCCGAACCGAGTCGAGACAGAGCAAAACGACGTTTCGCATGCCCGTTCGATCTCCTCGAACACTCATTGTTACGGACCTGTTACCGACCGAAGCAACGCGGTATCGGGCCCGTTGTCGGCGCGTCCGTGGGTCGCCCGCGCCGGCCCGGTCTCGCCGCGGAGGTCGGTTAGCTCGAACGAAACGCGATGGAGACGGCAGTCGAACGGATGTACATCGGTCTGATGGACGACTTGATCGATGGGGAATCTGACTGCACCGGCACCGATCCGTTCGGTAGCCGTCGATCCGCTCACCGCGAGATGCCGTCGACTCGCCCACCGGACCGATCTCACTCGGTTTCGGCCGTCACTCGAAGCCCCGATAACCGCGTCCGAACCCGGGTAATCGGCCCACTACTATACGGGTCGTCCCGGAACGCATCACCGATGGCGAACGACTCCGGAACTGGACTCTCGGATCTTCGATCGGTTGCCGACGGCGCCTCGTTACACTATCTCGGCACCGTCGTCGTCAACCTCGTCGGATTCCTGTTGAACCTCGTGTTGACCCGCATGCTCGGCGCCAGCGTCTACGGCATCTACGCGTACGGGACGATGATCCTCGCCGCGGTGTTGCCGTTCGCCAACCTCGGGAGCGACGTCTCGATCACGAGATACCTCTCGGCGAACCGGGACGATACCGGCTACCAGCGCCGGATGCTCGGACTGGCCTACCTGACGACGATCAGTATCAGCGGTATCGTCGCTGCGACCCTCTTCGTCGCCGCGCCGACCATCAACGCCTACACTCTCGAGGAACCGCTGTTCACGGCGGCGATGCAGGTGTTCGCAATTGCGTTACCGTTCCAGGGACTGGGCCAGGTCGCCGCGAGCACGATGCGCGGACTCGAGAAACCGAAGGAAAAGACCGTGATCATGGTCGCCGGCCCGACGTTCCAACTGCTCGCCATCGGGGGCGCCGTCGCGGTCGGCTACTCGCTGCTCGGCATCGCCGCGGCGTTCGCCGTCGCCGCCGTCATGTCCGCGCTGTTCGCGATTACCTACTCGCTGTCGCGAGCGGATCTCCGGCCGACGGGCGGCTTTTCGAAGGGCGAAGCCGCCGAGTTCTACAACTTCTCGGCCCCGCTGACGCTCTCGCAGGCCGCCTCGTTCCTGTTCAAGCGCGTCGACCTCTTCATGGTCGGTATCTTCCTCGCGTCGGCCGACGTCGGGATCTACAACATCGCCGTCTTGCTGGCCGGCGTGATCGCGATGCCGCTCGCCGGCTTCAACCAGTTCTTCCCGCCGGTCGCGTCGCGACTCTACTCGAACGACGAACACGAGACGCTCGAGTCGATCTACGCGACCGTGACCCGGTGGTCGATCACCGCCTCGATCCTCGTCGCGCTGCCGCTGTTCATCTACCGAGCCGAAGTGCTCGCGCTGTTCGGGCCGGAGTTCGTCGCCGGAACGGCCGTCATCGCGCTGTTCATCGCCGCCCAGCTATTCAACGCCGCGGCCGGACCGGCCAACGACCTGCTGACGATGACCGATCACCAGTACGTCGTGATGGGGAATCACTTCGTCTTCGGCGTCCTCAACGTCGGACTCAACTACGTCTTCATCCTCGAGTTCGGGCTCATCGGCGCCGCGATCGCGACGGCCGCGATCCTGGCGACGCTGAACGCCGTTCGCGTCGTTCAGGTATGGTATCTCGAGGGGCTGTTCGCCTACTCGCTCGAGATCTGGAAACCGTTCGTCGCGGCCGGGGTCGCCAGCGCGACGATGTACGGCCTGCAGCTGTACCTCGACGGGCTGGTCGTCGCCATCGTCGGCGGTGCGGTCGGGACCGTCGCCTTCCTCGGGACGTTGTACCTCCTCGGCATCGACGACGAGGACCGGGAGATCGCCGACGAGTACCTCGGACTGGTTCCCTGACCGGCTAGTGGCGGTCCAAGCCTGAACTGTTAGGTCGGACCCGGTTGGGCGGTGCGGTTCGACCTATCAGTCGACGCTTGGGACGGTACTAACGCGCGGGCCCGCTCACTCGGCCGGAGCGTCGAACGCGTCGAGAATCGGCGGGAGCTCCGCGGCGATCGCCGACTGGTCGACGTGCGCCGTCGCCCGCGGATCGCGGTCGGGACCGTCCTCGAGCAGCACCTGCACGACGTCCATCCCGGCGTTCGTCGCCCCGTAGACGTCGGCTTCGACCTCGTCGCCGACGTAGACGACGTCGGCGGGGTCGACATCGAGTTCGGCGGCGATCGCCTCGAACGCCCGCCGGTCTGGTTTTCCGGCCTCGAGCTCGCCCGTCACGAGCGCCGCGTCGAAGGCGCGCTCCCAGCCGAGTGTCGTGATCTTGTCCCGCTGGGCGCGAACCGGGCCGTTGGTGAGGAGGCCGACGCGATACTCCGCGCGAAGTTCCTCGAGCATCGCTTCGACGCCCGGCAGCGCCTCGAGCGACGCCGCGATCGTCTCGCGGTAGGCGTCGGCGACGGCGGCCGGGTCCGCGTCGGTCTCCCGACCCTCGAGCAGGTCCGCGAAGATGGGTTCGCGCGTCTCGCGGGTGAGGTTCCGCCGGTGAGCCTCGAGATAGGCCTCGCGAGTCAGCGCCGGCGCGCCGGCTTCGGCGGCGGCCCGCTGGAGGATGGTCGTTCGGTCCTGCGTGGGCACGGCGAGCGTGTAATCGAGGTCGAAGACGACCGCCCGTGGCATGGATGTCACGGGGCGCTCGAGGAGGTTGAAGCTATCCCTTCTGCTCGGCAAATGAAGCGGAAAGGGTACCGGAAACCGAGTTAACGATCAGTCGTCGCTCGGTTGTGGCGTCGGTTCGGAACGGGACTCGAGTCGCGGAACGACGACGGACTCGATCTTTCCGGAGTACCCCATGAGCGTCGTGCCGAGAATGCTCATGAACAGGACGTAGCCGACGGCGAAGGCGTAGATATCGTTCGCGACGCCGGTCGCGAGACCGGTCCCCGCACCGGCGAGCGCGATGCTCGCGATGATGAGCGAGAACTCGCCGCGGGTGGTCATCCCGAGTCCGACCCGGATCGATCGGCGCTCGTCGAGACCGTAGATTCGCCCGCCGAGGTAGCCGCTGACCAGTTTCGTCGGCGTCGTCAACAACACGGCCGCTGCGATGATCCAGAGGACGTCGAAGAACAGCAACGGATCGGTGATCAGGCCGATCCAGAAGAAAAACACCGCGGCGAAGGTGTCGCGGATCGGTTCGAGCAGGTTCTCGAGGTCGTGGACGTGGCCCGTCGAGGAGAACGCCATCCCGACGAAGAACGCGGCGACGGCCTCGCTGACGCCCAGCGAGAGCGCAGCGCCCGAGATGAGTACCATAATACCGAGCGAACGCAACACGACGAACTCGTGGGAGTCGGTCTCGAGACTGCGCTGGAACCACGCGGTGCCGAAGTAAACCAACAGGAGCAAGACGAGGATGAAGCCGACCGCGATCCCGATCTGGCCCAGCGCCTCGCCGACGTCGCCGCCGCCGAGAACGAGCGCGGAAGCGATGGCCAGATAGACCGCGATAAAGAGGTCCTCGTAGACTAGCGTCCCGAGCATCGGATCGGACTCGTCGTTCGCGATCCAGCCCAGATCGATCAGCGACTTCGTGATGATCGCACTCGAGGAGATGTAGACGATCCCCGCGGTGAGGAAGGCCGGAAGGAACGATCCGAAGAGGATCCACCCTAAAACCAGCCCGATCCCGAAGTTGATGGCGAGGTCGACGGTTCCCGCCTTCCCGATCTTCTCTTTGGCCGCGATCAGTCGCTCGAGGTTGAACTCGAGGCCGAGGAAGAACAGCAGGAGGACGATCCCGAGTTCGGCCCCGAGGTAGATGAAGTCGGTCTCGACGAGCGCGAGTTCGGAACCGTGTGGAATCGCTCCGTTTCCGAGCAGGCCCGGGAAATCGATTCGGCCGAGGACGTAGGGACTTAGTCCCATCCCGATGACGATGTAAAACGGGATCACCGACTGGTTGATCCGGTTCGCGAGGAGTCCGGCGAGGGCGACGGCAGCAAAGAGGATACCGATGTCGATCAATGCGGTCGATTCAGCTGCCACTTTCGCTCACCTCTAACGTCGCCAGCATCGATCGGTTAGGCTTCACTATCGTCGCCGAGCAGTTTCTCGAACTCGATGCAGTCCTCGCGGTCGCCGACGACGACGAGCGTGTCACCGGGTTCGATAACGGTGTCCGGCGTGGGCGGCGTGATGAGTTCGTCGTCGCGCTGGATCGCGATAATCGAGACGCCGACCCGTTCTCGAATTCGGGCATCGCCGATACTCTGGCCGGCAATTTCGGCATCTTTCGTGACGCTGTACCACTCGATGAACGTGTTATCGGAGAGCATCGTCTCCACCCGGTCGGTCTGGACCGGCTGGAAGTACGCACCCTCGAGGATGGTGCCGATCTTTCGGGCGAGCCGATCGGATGCCTCGAACGCCTTCTCGCTGTCGGCGTTCTCGTTCGCCTTCGTGTAGACTTCCCGTTTGCCCGTGTTGTGGGTCACGATGACGAGTCGCTCCCCGTTCTCGAGTTCGACTTCGTACTTCTTCCCGACGCCGGGAAGATCGCTCTCGTAGATGGTCATACTCGAAACAGTGGAGGCGGCGATAATAAATGACGTGACACACCTCGGCTGAGCGAAGTGACAGTTGCCGGCAGAACGAAGTGACAGTCGTCATTCGACGCGCGTTCCGAACCCGTATCGCTCGAGGGTATCGAGGTGGTCTGCGTGCTTCTCTTGGAGAGCATGCAGGTCCGTCTCTCCCGTCCGTGTCCCGTCGACGAGTTCCTCGAGGTGTTCGCCCGCTAATATGTTCGGAACGGCGACGTAGGTCGCCCCCGCCTCGAGCAGCACTCGAGCGTCTTCCGACGTCTCCGACCGGAGGATCACGTCCGCGTCGGTGTCGACCTCGAGGATCGCCTCCGAAACGGGGTGGTGGTCGACCGTCGAGATGACGAGTTCGGCCTCCGCGACGCGGGCTTTCTCCCAGGGAGACGACGACATGGCGTCGCCGAAGACGTAGTCGCGACACTCCGCGCGCATGTCGTCCCAGAGGACGGGGTCGTTCTCCATCACGACGTACCCCCGGTCGAGTCGCTCGCAGGTCTCGACGAGCCGTCGGCCCTGTCGGCCGTAGCCCACGATGACGACGTGATTCCGGAGGTCGTCCGCGACCGAGCTCCGCTCGTCGATCTTTCGCGTCTGTCGGCCGGCGACGAGCCGTTCCACGATCGAGCGGTAGACGGGCTCTTCGTAGCGTCGGGCGACGGACGTCAGGATCATCGTCGCCGCCGCTGAGAGGATGATCGCATCGAACAGCGTCTCGGAGATGTTGCCGAGCAAATACGCCTGGATCGCGATGACGAGCGAGAGTTCGCTCACCTGATTGAGACTGGTACTCGAGAGGAACGCGGTTCGGGCGTCGTACCCCTCGTAGACGAACGAGAGCATGAGCACGAGCGGGTTGACGAAGAGGACGAGCGCGGCGAGCGTGGCCGCGACGACCAGGACGCCGGGGCTGGGGACGGCGACGAGCGCGCCGAGCGTGACGAAGAAGATCGCGACGAAGAAGTCACGAATAGAGGCGATCCCGTTTCGCACGCCGAGCGAGGAGACGTCGTCCCCGCGGATCGCGATGCCCGCGGCGAACGCGCCGACGACGATTGAGACGCCCGCGAGTTCCGCCCCCGCGAGGAACGCGATGAGGATCGAGATGCTTCCCATCATCACGAGTTCGTCCGAGTCACCCGACAGCCGGACGAGGAGCGGGAAACCGTGCCGGTAGACCAGAAACGCGATGAGCAGGAGGATCACGCCGTAGCCGATTTTGGACGTAACGAGCGTCGACGTGTACTGCTCGGCCGAGAGGACGACGATCAGTCCGATCGCGAGCAGATCGTCGAAGAAGTGGACCGACGAGGCGAGACGACCGTGGACGAGGTTGCTCCGGATTTCCTGCTCGAGTTCGCGCGCGCCGACGATCGTCGAACTCAGCGTCGCCGCGATCGCGAAGTAGACCGCGTTCTCGAGGCCGAAACCGAACACCAGTGAAGCGACGCCGAACGCGATCGGACCGACGACGAGTATCTGCGTGACGGCGGCCGTCTCCGCGTCCCTGATCACCGACTCGACGGAGCTAAAGTCCGTCCGGAAGCCGAAGGTGAAGACGAGAAACGCGATCCCCCACTGGGCGAGTTCGATCAGTGCCGGCTCATCGACGATCTGTCCGGCGACAAGCCCCGCGAGCAGGTAGAACGGAATCGACGAGAGCGAGAGGTGGTTCGCGATCAGCAGGAACACCCCGGCGGTGATGAAGACGACCGCGAGGGCCGTGATGAGTTCAGTCATCGTCGTCACCCCCGGTTTCGGCCTGCCGACGCTGGCGGTCGGTCGGAGCGCCGATATCGCGGTCCTCGATCCGATCGATATCGCGTTCGATCAACTCTCGGAACGCCTCGGGGTCGGTGATGTACTGCTCGAGATACTCGCTCAGTTTCTCGGCGGTCAGGTACGTGCTCATGATGACGTAGGCTGCGCCGCGATCGTAGAGTTCGCGAGCGTCGTCGATCCGTTCGGCCTCGACGAACACCGTCGCGTCGTCGTCGACCTCCTCGAGCAACGCCCTGTTCACGTCCGGCTGGACGGTCGAACTCAGGACGAACGACGCTCCCTTCAAGTTCGCCGCCTTCCGGATCTCGCCGTGGCGGAAGTCGCCGTAGATGTAATCGTACCGGCCTTCCGCCTCGAGCGCGTCGATGTGATCCGTCTGCCGGTCGATGATGACCACGTCGTCGTACTCCTCCTCGAGTATCGGCAGTACTCGCTCGGTGATCTCGTCGTAACCGATGGCGATGGCGTGGTCGGTGTACTCCGCCAGGTCGATATCCTTCTTCGCCGCGGACTCGAAGCGGCTGAACCACGGTCGGGCCTGCCCGTAGATCGTGTGGTTGTAGTTGATGATGTACGTCGAGACGCTCATCGTCAGCAGCGCCATCAGGCTGAGATAGCCGAGCACGTCCGTCCCGATGTGGCCCTGCTGGACCGCCAGCGCGCCGACGACCAGCGAGAACTCGCTGACCTGCACCATGTTGATCGCGCCGAGGAAGGAGGTTTCGACGCTGAAGTCCTCCCGGTCGATCAGGTAGAACATGATCCAGAAGTTGCCGACCATCAGGACGACCGAGGCGACGATCGCCTCCCACCAGTAGGCGAGCAGGTCGTCGGCCGCGAGTCGCAGGCCGATGCTGGCGAAGAAGACGAGGATGAAAAAGTCCGTAATCGGCGTGATGCGATCCTCGAGTTCCTTGCTGTAGGGCAACTGGGCGAGACTGATACCGGCGAGGAAGGCGCCGACTTCCAGCGAGAGGTCGAACTGTTCGGAGACGGCGATAAAGAGGAACGCCCACGCGATGGCGACGACGAGGAAGACGTCCTTGTTGTCAGCGATCTCCCGGAACAGCTTCGGGAGCAGGTAGCGCGAGGAGAGAATCGAGAACAGCGCGATGAACGTCATCATCACGGCGATAACGCCGAGGGTGGTCGCGATCTCGCTCGCGCTGCCGAGTTCGTCGGCGCCGAGCAGCGCGAGGACGACGACGAGGTAGATGTCCTGGACGATGAGCACGCCGACGTCGATCTTACCCGGGAGCGAGGTGATCTCGTCCTTGTCGGTGAGGATCTTGACGATAATCGGCGTCGCGCCGAAGACGGTCGCGAGCGCGATGATGACGATCTCGGTGGGTTCGAAGCCGAGCGCCCACGCGACGGCGAGGGCGAGCGCCGTCTGGAGAATCGTCTGCCAGACCGCGATGTTGATAATCGGCCGCAGAATTTCCCGAATGTCGTCGAAGCGCATCTTCATCCCGAGCAAGAACAGGAGGAAGCCGAGGCCGAGTTCGGCCATGCTCTCGACGAGGCCGTCTTCGGTGACGATGTCGAACATCACCGGCCCGAGGATCAGCCCCGTCAGGATGTAGGCGATGATCGTCGGCTGGCCCGTCTGGCGGGCGACGATGCCGACGATCGTCGCGACGACGATGATAATAGCGAAGTCGGTCGCGAGTGCGATTTCACTCATCGGGGAGTCAGTTCAACTGGTCCTTTGCGTATCCCGTTCTTATACGTTGTCTTCTGTGTCCGCCGTCGTTCGAAGTGATGGCCACTTTTTCTAGCATTTCTGTTGTAAGGTCGGCAACTTTTCGGATCAAACGCGTAATTTGTTCCATAATGGGGGTGACGGTCCGGTGACCCGTCGACAATCGACCCGGAGCGATCAGTCGTGAGCGGCGAGAACGGGGAAATCGATTGAAACCTCGGCTTCACCGAGGCGATGACGATGGGCGAAGAGACGATGATCGGTTCGGCGAACCTCGAGCCCTTCGCGCCGACCGAGGTGAGCCGAATCATCGCGACGACGGGACGGGTCTTCGTGACGTCGGCGCTGCGGTACACGTCCTCTACGTCGGGGAGCGGACGCGAGACGAACCGACACAGAAGGGGTTCGAGGAAACGATCACGGAAGCGTTGCAGACGGGCGAGGACATCCTCGAATCGCTCGTCGATCGAGCGACCGAGGTCGGCGTCGAGGCCGAGGAGACGGTTACGTCGGGCGTGCCGCGGACGACGATCGAGGAGTACGACGACGACCACGATATCGGCCTGATCGTCATCGGGTCGACCGGCGCTTCCGACGTCTCGGAGACACTCCTCGGCACGGTGTCGAAGTACATACTCAACGAAGCGCCCGCGGACGTCGTCGTCGTTCGGCCGGACATCCTCCTGTGCGACGCGGGTGAGTAGGCGTCATACTGTCTGCTGTGAGTCATTTCCGGTGGGACCGCAGGACGGATCGCGGTCCCACCGGTACATCGGTACAGCAAACCGTATCAGTCCGCGAGCCCTTCGATCAGGAACTCCGCCGAGGCGAGGTTGGTCGCCAGCGCCGTGTCGTGCACGTCACAGATCCGCAACAGCGCCGAGATGTCGGGCTCGTGGGGCTGGGCGCGCAGCGGATCCCGGAGGAAGACGATCCCGTCGAGGAGTCCTTCGGCGACCTCCGAGCCGATCATCAGATCGCCCCCGAGCGGTCCCGACTCCTTGCGCTCGATCTCGAGGTCGGTCGCCTCCATCAGTCGCTTGCCGGTCGTTCCGGTCGCGATCAGGTCGTATTCTCGCAACTGGGTTTCGTGAGCCTGCGCGAATTCGATCAGTTCCGGTTTCATTTCGTCGTGAGCGATGAGCGCGACGCGGGTCATACGGCGAATGGTCACCCGGCGACGGGATAACGTTACAGGTTGAGCAGGCGCAATGCCACGGTCTTTAGGCTGTGGATACGCGCCGTCACTTAATGACGTAAACTACCGTCGATAGCATAGCCTGGTATTTCAACAAATACTTAATAAATTATATCTAATTACATTTGTAATGGTCACGGTGACAGTCACCGCGAAGTTCCACAATCCATCCCTCTCACGGCGGAAAGAGTGGCAACAGGCCACTAGACTCTACCGTGACACCAAGCAGTTCTGCATCGACGGGTGGGAGAACGGCGACTTCGGCAAGTCCGTGACCACAGCCAGCATCGATAACGACCTCTACTCGGCCATCCAGAACCAAGCCATCCGAGAGGCGAAATCCGACCACAACAAGGATGGAGAGGTTCGGTACCGAGAGAGTCAGCCGTTCGCCGTCAACAACCAGAATTGGGAAATCGACACGACCAACAATGGCACGGTCGTCATCGGCTTTCCGTGCGTCTCCCGATGGTGGTACACTCCGATAGAAGTGTACGACGATATTGCCGACCCTGTAGACCGACTGGTCAAGGGAGACGCAAAGAAGACCCGCCTATAGGTCTATCGTCGCGGTGACGATTGGTTCTGTACGTTTAACATTGAGTACGACGCCGACACATCGGGTGAGACACCCATCGGTGTCGATATTGGTGAACGACAGATCCTTGCTGCAACGGCCTATGGAGAGGACGAGTCGATGCTGGTGTCGGGTGATGAGGCGAAATACGTTCGACGCAAATATCGTTCCCTACGCGATTCGCTTTCGGAAGCGGGTGCGCTTCGCGCACGCAACCGTGTGGGTGACAAAGAACAGCGCCGGATTAAGGACTTAAACCACAAACTCTCCCATCGCCTTATCACGTTCGCGGAACAGTTCAAGAACCCCGTCATTCGGATGGAAGAACTCGAAGGTATCCGCGAAAACAGTTCGTGGTCGGGCGTCCACTCGTGGCATTTCCACCAACTCCAACAGTTCATCACGTACAAGGCCAAACGCACTGGTATCCGCGTTGAAAAGGTCGATCCGTACCACACCAGTCAGGAGTGTTCGGCGTGCGGTTCGTTGGGAACCCGTGATGGCGACCACTTTTTGTGTTCGGAGTGTGGTCGTGGACGGCACGCTGACCTGAACGCTTCGGAGAATATTGCACAACGAGAGGGTGAATCATGCACGGCGTAGCAGTTCGGCTGACGCGAACCGTGCTACCTCGCTGGTTGAATAGCCAGCCGTCGTCATCGGGCTCTGCCCGATTGCTCGTGGGACGTTGTCCCACGCTGTTGACGCTCGCTGTATGCGGGGAGGAAGGCCCCATTGACAGAGCTACACGCGCTGGAAAGCACGTCCTTGGTCACAACTGGACTGCGACCGTCGAAGGGTCACGCGAAAGCGTACTTGAGCCCCGAGGAAACGCGCAACCTGAATATCCACTTCGTGGATTCCCGCGTTAACGAGACGCGACGCGTCTCGTTCGCACACCAGAACGTGGAACGTTCTGGGGACGTCTTTAGGCGCGGGAGGATATCAATCCACAAACGGGTCGCCGTGAGACGATGGGTCGCGACGGCGGTGGGACGACGTACCGTTCTGACGCGACGTCGCGCGGAGTCGAGCCTCGTCACGGCGGCGCGTCACTCGAGCCGGCTTTCTCCACGACACAGTCTTCCAGGACGAGCACGTCGAGCCCCATCCCGAAAAAGTCCTTCAGCGCCTCGGTCGGCGTGTCGACGATCGGTTCGCCGTGGTCGTTGAACGAGGTGTTGAGGAGGATCGGCACGCCCGTCACGTCCTCGAACTCGCGGAGCAGCCGGTAGTACCGCGGGTTCTGGTCCTTGCGAACGGTCTGTGCTCGCGTCGTGTCGTCCGCCGGGTGAACCACCGCTCGGAGGTCATCTCGGCGATCCGAGCGCACGTCGAACGTGTCGATCATGAACGGGCTGGTCGTCGAGTTCTCCAGGAACTCCTCGGCGGCCGATTCGATCATCGACGGCGCGAACGGCCGCCACTCCTCGCGGTGTTTGACGAACCGATTTACCCGGTCGCGGGACGCCTCGGTCCGCGGATCCGCGAGAATGCTTCGGTTGCCGAGCGCTCGCGGGCCGAGCTCGGATCGCCCCTGAAACCAGCCGACGAGCGCACCGTCCGCGATGCGTTCGGCGACCCGCCGCTCGAGGTTGTCCGGTTCGGCGTACTCGATCTTGTTCGTCTCGAGGAGCGCCCGAATCTCGTCGGTTGCGTACTCGCGGCCCGAGTAGACGGTCGTCATCGGATCGACGTCGGCCGGACGACGATCGATCCAGCCGCCGCCGAGTGCGAGCCCGGCGTCGTGAGCAACGGGCTGGACGAATACCTCGTCGACGGCCGGGTGCTCCCTGACCGCCTTGTTCAGTTTACAGTTGAGGGCGACGCCGCCGGCCAGTCCGACGTTCCCGGTCCCGACGCGGTCGACGTACGCCCCGACGATCTCCATGACGGACTCCTCGAGCAGT
Source organism: Natronorubrum marinum (assembly GCF_052040125.1). NCBI lineage: Archaea > Methanobacteriati > Methanobacteriota > Halobacteria > Halobacteriales > Natrialbaceae > Natronorubrum > Natronorubrum marinum. Next base: position 1,585,160 of record NZ_JBPPFV010000001.1, on the reverse strand, counting down.
TTCTGTGCGGTGTGTGCGAGGTCCTTCTCGAACTGGTCGAACTCGTCGGTGTCGGTCGACCGCGGCCGACCGAACAGCTCCTCGAGGGCGGCCACGCCGTGTTCCGTCCCCCAGCGACCAGTGAGCGCCGTCACGTCGTAGTCGACGCCGGTGTCGATCGTCTCCCGCAGCCGACGCTCGATCTCGGGGTTGTCCTCGCCGTAGGGGGCGAGCCCCATCACCTTCCCCTCGCCGTTGAACATCCGATAGCCGAGGTAGTTCGTGATCGCGGCGTAGAACAGCCCCCAGCTATTTGGGTGTTCGTACGTGCGCACGCGCGTGAGTCCGTCGGGTGTGGCGCGCCAGACCACGGTCGAATCGTACTCCCCTTTCGCGTCGATGGTCACGACCAGCGCTTCGTCGAACGTCGACGGGTGAAACGCGCTTACGGCGTGACACTCGTGGTGGGAGCGACACTCGATCGGCGGCACCGATGTCCCGATCTGCTGCAGTCGGGATTCGACGATTCGGGTCGGCGCGAACTGCGCCACGAACTGGTCTCTGGCGACGTTCCGGAGGTGCGTGACTTTCCGAAGCGTCCCGTCGAGCTGGGCGGTGTTTTTCAGGTAGTGAGGGAGGATTTTCCGCCGGAGCGTCGGATCGTAGGGAAGGACGACCTTCTCGAGGTCGGCGAGGTCGATCCCCTCGTGCTCGAGACAGGCGCGGATCGCCCGCTCGGGGAAGGTGTCGACCGCGTGTTTGTCCCGCGTCAGGCGCTCTTCCTCGACCGCAAACCGGAGCTCACCGTCCTTGAACAGCGCCGCGCTCGGATCGTGCTGGCCGTAGAGGTCGATCGCCGGCTTGAATGACAGGGTGTAGCTCATGTGTTGGTTCGTCCGCGTGATCGGCAGTGTGGTCGACTGTGTGAGTGGTGACTCATCGGGAGGGTCGAACGGCGGGAGACTACTTTCGGTGTCGTGGGGTGAGAGACTGTTTCGGGTATCATGGTCGTTACTCGACGTAGCCGAGGTCCTCGAGTCGGCCCTCGACCGCGGAATCCACTGTCGTTCGCTTCGACGCCGTGTACTCCGGATAGCTCGTGGACTCGGTCGGCTCGACAACGGGGAGCACGCGACCGTCCATTCGGTCGCTGTAGGGGACGTCGAGCGCGGAGAGAATCGTCGGGGCGACGTCGAACAGGTGGGCGTCCTCGACCGCCTGCGAGGCGTCGATCCCCTCCCCGCTGGCGACGAAGATTCCGTCGAGTTTGTGGTTCCAGGGTTCCGTCGTCCCGGCGAAGTACTCGTCGGCCGGTTGCGCCGAGAGGAAGTGCTGGAAGTCGGCGGGGATCGTGACGATATCGACCGCTCGATCGGTGTACGGCCCCTCGAAGAACTCCTCTCGAGGGGCGACCGTCTGGAACACGGGCTCGCCGTCGGGGGCGGTCACCGACTCGAGATCCCGGATGAGCGCCGCTCTGACCTCGTCGTACTCCTCCTCCGACACCTGCCCGTTCGGCTCGCGACCCTCGACGTTCAGTCGAACGCCGAGTTCGGTCCGCGCGCGGACGTACGCTTTCGAGTTCGGGAAGTCGACCTGCTCGTTTCCGGTTCGGACGACGCCGTCCGGAGCGTGCGCTTTCGCAAACTCCGCGAGGCCGAGTCGGTCCAGCACGCGACCGATTCGGTGCGCCGTCAGTCCGACGCTCGCCATCGCCGCGGCGAGTCGCTCCACGGCGTTCGGCTCCCACTCGTCTGCCTGTTCGCCGTCCCGCAGGTCGTCTCGCATCACGTTCCACGTGGGCATCCCCTTTCCACCGAGAGTCGTCTCGAGGTAGCCGGCGTCCTCGAGGAAAGCGTTGACCCGGAACTCGGGCTTCTCGTAGCGCCCCATGCCGTGATCACTCGCGACGAACACCTGGCGGGGGTTGCACGCCTCGAGAACCGCCCCGATCTGTTCGTCGGCCGCGGCGTAGACCTGTTTGACCTTCTCCCAATCGCCGTCGAACTCGTGGAAGACGGTGTCCGTCTTCTGAAACTGGAGGAAGCCGAAGTCGGGTTCGAAGCGCCCGCTCAAGTACTGGAACGCCTCGCCGCGCATCTCGACGAGCCTGCAGTACTCGTCCATCTTCTCGGCGTCCGATAGCGATTCGTCGCCCCTCGAGTAGCTGGGATAGACGCGGTACGCCCCGATCTCCTCGCGAATGTCGTCGAGGATCCCCTCGGGGTGACACGGCGGTTCCTCCGGGCCGATGAATCCGGGGACGATCGCGCCGTCGATTTCGTCCGGCGGGTGGGTGACCGGGACGTTGACGACCACGCTCGAGCGGTCGTGTCGGTCGAGTAGCGTCCAAAGCCGGTGTGCGCGAACGTCGCTCCCTTTCACGACGTGGAAATCGTAGCCGTCGAACCCGGTGAAGCCGAAGACGCCGTGTTTCCCGGGGTTGACGCCGGTGAATAGCGACGGCCACGCGCTCGGCGTCCACGGCGGAATCTGGGACTCGAGCGGTCCGCTGGTGCCCGCATCGAGCAGCGACTGTAGGTTCGGAATCACGTCTTCGTCCGCCAGCCGGTCAAACACCGAGGGACAGCCGGCGTCGATTCCGATGAGTAGTGCGTCCATCCGATTGCGATCCGTTCCCGTGGTCCCCGTGTTCCGTTCCATCAAGATACGCGAGCATCATCGTCGGGGGGTGATTATTAATATCGAGTAAAATTAGCAGCCCACCGTCGGACGTTCGGTTTCACACCAATACCGAGGGACGCGAGCGAGCGCCGTTCTCCCGACGGTACGGCGACCGTTCACCGGCCGAGAGAGCGTTTAACACCTCTATAAACGCCCTCACAGCGGTGCGAACGCGGCCCCGGAAAATCCCGCTCGACGAAACCTCGCTTAACGGCTCCATCACCAAAGGGTGACCGCTCGTAGCAACGGTGACCATGGACCACGATCTCTCACGACGTCACGCACTGGCGACGTTCGCTGCAGGGTCGACCGCGCTCGCCGGCTGTCTCGACTTCCTCTCCGGCGACGGAACCGACGACGAATCCGAGGACGGCGGCGGCGAAACGAACGGAACCGGGTCGACGTGGCCCGCGATCGACTCCGGCGAGGTCATCGACGATTTCGAGGATCTCGATCGGTGGGGCGTCCGGAACGGTCGGCTCGAGGCCGCTCCGGACGAAGCGCGAACCGGCTCCCAGGCGGCCGTCGTCGAGAGCGACGAGCGGACGGCCGGGATAACCATCGGCCTCTCCGACGAACTCGACCTCGAGGGGTGGGACACCTCGATCGCCGTCAAACCGGAATCCGCGACCCAGATCGTCGTGGAGTTTTACGCCCCGAATCGCGACGAACGGCTGAACACCGTTCGAGCGGTTCCCAACGGCTACGACGGCTGGTTCCGACTCGACTGCGGCTACGAACACAAGCCGGAAGGCGAGCCGGATCTGTCGACCGTCACCCGATTGAACGTGATCGCGGTCGGACCCGACGACGGCCCGACCCGGATGCTGGTCGACGACCTCCGACGAACCGAGGCGGTCGACAACGGCAAGGCGATCCTCGCGTGCTACGGCGGACACGATTCGCACTACGATATCGCAGCCGAACTGCTCGAGGAACGGGGCTGGGCCGCCGCGGTCCCGGTCGATCCCGGGCGCATCGGCGGACAGGGGCGGATGGGGATCGACGAGTTACACGAGCTTCGGGACCGCGGCTGGGACGTCTGTTCGTACCCGCGGGGAGAGAGCGACCTCACCGAACAGCCCGCGGAGCGGCAGCGAACGGTCGTGGAGAGCACCCGTGATTCGCTCGCGGACCGCGGCTTCGAGGACGGCTCGCGGCACTTCTTCGCCCCGGACTGGCGTCGCATGACGCCGGAAACCCACGAGATCGTCCGAGAGTACCACGAGTCCGGCTTCCTGTTCGGAAGCTGTACGACCGGCGCGCCGCCGACCGGGATCCATATGACCCCGGTGATCTGGGGGCCCGCGCTTCACAACGGCGTCCGGCGCCACATCAACCTCTGCGATCAGTACCGGCAACTCACCGTGATTCGGATCCCCCGGATCGTCGAAGGGGACGGTGGCAGCAACAGTATGTCGATCGAGGACTTCGAACACCTGCTCGATCACCTCGAGAATCGCGATCTCGACGTGATCACGCCCTCCGATATCGTCGACGGGATGGACGATATTGACCGCGGGACTGGAGACGAAAGCGGCGGAAAACCGGACGGGACGATCCTCGAGGCAGGGAGATCCCACTCGTTCGAGGGAGACGGAACGGACGAATCCGACGCGTTCGCGCTCGACGAGGGAATCGTCACGGCACAGTTCACTCACGACGGCGACGGCACGTTCGCCGTGGAGCTGACGCCGGTCGATGGCGATCTCCCCAACGAACGGCTCAGCACCACGGCTGGAGTCACGGACGGCGACTCGATGGCCCCCGTCGGCGGCGGAACGTACCGGCTCGTCGTCGACGCGGACGGCCCGTGGTCGATCGACCTGGAGCAGCCCGCCGTTCACGGCGACGACCTCGAGGAGCCGCCGATCGAGGCGTCCGGATCGGGATCCGGATTCGTCGGTCCGCTGTGGGCCGACGACGGTCTCGCTCTCTCCGTGACTCACGACGGCGACGGAGCGTTCGTCGTCGACGGCTACGGCGCCGACGGCAGCTGGGAACAGCTCGTCAACCAGCGGGGCGAGTTCGACGCCTCGAGATCGGCCGGCGCGAGCGGCGTTTCCTGGATCGACGTCGAGGCCGATGGCAACTGGACGCTCGACATCGGCAACCCGTGAGCAGCAGTTTCGAGCGGTGAGCGAAGCGATCGGCCAGCCGGAACCGTTTTTCCTGCGGGCCGGTACGGTCCAGCTAATGACGACTCTCAGCGCACATCACGTCGGTATCACCGTTAGCGACCTCGAAGAAACGCTGCCGTTCTATCGCGACGTGCTCGGTCTCGACGTCGCCGATCGGTTCAGCGTCGAGGGCGAGGCGTTCTCGGACGCCGTCGGCGTCGACGACGCCCGCGGCGAGTTCGCCCACCTCGAGGCGGACGGCATCCGAATCGAACTGATCGAGTACGAGCCCGAAGCGAGCGACTCGCCGGCGTCGGGGCTCAACCAGCCCGGTGCGACACACGTCGGGCTCTCCGTCGCCGATCTCGACTCGTTCTACGCTGGCCTTCCCGACGACGTGACGACGATCAGCGAGCCGCGGACGACGGCCAGCGGGACGTCGATCGTCTTCCTCCGCGATCCGGAGGGGAATCTGATCGAAGTACTCGAAGCCTGATCCGGCCGCCACGCTCGAGGGCGGGATCGAATCGAGAAAATCGCGGTCCGAACGGAACGGGCGGTCGTCGGTCGCGTCCGACGCTACGGACGGAGGGTCGAGGACTCGACCGTCGAGGATACCTGCTCGACGGCCTCGTCACAGCTCGTACAGCTGTTCTTCTCGGAGTCGATGTAGACGTTTCCACAGGTCGAGCAGTGAAAGAGGTTGCCGGGGGCGTCCGGGTTCGTCGGCCGCTGTTCAGCTGCCGACCCGTGATCGACGGCGTCGTCCGCCGTCGCGTTCTCTCCGGCAAACAGCGTCGAACGGATCCGATCTCGAAGTCGCCCGAGACGCGAGTTAGATTTCTCGTTGGTTCGAATAGCCATACTGTAGCCGACGATTATAGTACCGAAGTACCTGATGTCTAAAGTATTTGGAGGTCGGTCGGAACCGACTCGCAAAACTGCGAACGACGCGCGCCGTTTTCACGCGAGTACCACCGCAACCCGCCCAGTTGGACGGTATCAGGGGACCCATATGAGGTCCGTTAGCAGGTGTGTCTTGCCGAAAGTATCCGTTAAAAACCACCAATGCGGATAGCAACCTTTTCGACCGCCGCAGAACCACTCGGAGGTATGAACTTCTTCGATCGGCTGCACGACCGCATTCGGACGGTCGACAGCGTCGTCAGCGTCGGTCTCGATCCCGATCCATCGCGGATTCCGGACCACTTACAGGAGCACGACCTTCCCCGCTGGGCGTTCAACCGGCGAATCATCGACGCGACCCACGAACACGCGGCGGTCTACAAGCCCAACGCCGCGTTCTACGAGGATCCCGACGGCTGGCGCGCCCTCAGAGAGACGATCGCGTACGCGCACGGGAAGAATGTCCCCGTCCTGCTGGACGCAAAGCGGGCCGATATCGGCAACACCACCCGCCAGTACGCCCAGCTGCTCGACACCGCGGACGCGATCACGGTCAACCCCTACATGGGACGGGACTCCCTGCAACCGTTCCTGGCGGACGAGGAGTCCGGCGTATTCATCCTCTGTCGGACCTCGAACCCCGGCGGCGCGGACCTACAGGACCTCGAACTCGAGACCGGCGAACCGCTCTACGAGCGCGTGGCCGCGCTGGCCGACCTCTGGAACGAGAACGACAACGTGGGGCTCGTCGTCGGCGCGACGAAGCCCGAAGAACTCGAGGAGTTGCGCGAACAGGTACCCGACCTCCCCTTCCTCGTCCCCGGCATCGGGGCGCAAGGCGGCGACGCCGAGGCGGCCGTCGAGTACGGCCTCGCGAACGGCGTCGGGCTGGTCAACTCCTCGCGGGGGATCATTTTCGCGGGAGAAGCCGACGGCGAGCAATTCGCGAACGCGAGCGGTCAGGCCGCAAAGCGGCTGCAAAAGCGGCTGAATCGGTACCGGTAGCAATCCCGACCCGGAGAAAGGAGGCGAGGACTCGGTCGGTCCCCGACGATCAGACTGATACCAGAGGTTCGGCGTCACTCTGTCGCACGACGTGTACAGTTGGTGATAATACAAGTACTCGGAACCGGCCCGATTACGACTCGCACAGCGGTCGATCCGTCGACATCGTCGACGAAATCTCGTCGTCTGTGATCCGGCAGTTGAGTTGCAGGCACGTCTGTTCGTCTCCCTGTCCGAGTAGCGATCCGGACGCCCGTTTATCGCTCGCAACTGCCTGATATCCTACCCATTCGCGGTCCGATTCGGGCTCGATAACGACCTCGCGGTGAGCATCGACATCGAGTTCGAAATCGTGCCACCGGCCGAGACCGTCGTCCGATTCAAGCACGAAATGGAACGTGTGAGACGTATCCGTTAGATTCGACAACTCGAGCTGTAGCTCTTGGAGCGGGTCACCGTCGGTGGAACCGTTACAACCGGCGATGCCAAGCAGAAGGATAGTGCTGCCAGCAGCAAATCGCCGCCGAGTGAAGGTCATAGTAATCACTACGAGAAACAGGATAAAAAAGTCTGGGTTTTGGCCCATGTTCGGATTTCCCCATTCGGAACCTCGCCCAATTCGCTATTCAATCAACAAATTCTGAAGGGGGCAAACAAACTCGTTCTACTCCCGACCTGTGTTGAGCGCTTTGAATGTCACCGAAGGGTAGCTAACGCATGGTGGTTCGGGAACCCTCGAGACAGCGGAAGACATCGAACCTGTGAATCGACTCTCGTCGGTTTTGGATATCTATTATGCTGAGAAGCATCATATTGGGTTACTAAAACTCTCAGTATCCTATTAGAATGGGCGGGAAATTCGCGAGAGGGGATCGTTATATAAGTTAACTTGATAGTCATATTCAGCATTGATATATAAAATAATTTATCTTTGGAAAGATTTAACTATAGTGTAGTATATAGGATAAATACAATGTCTGAAAAGGATAACAGTAGAAGTTCGAATTCGTTACTAGCTAGTCGACGGAAAGTAATGGCCTCGCTCGGGGCTAGTTCAGTCACCGTTCCGGGTATGGCAACTGCTGATTTGAGCACGGCTAGCAGTTGGAACTGTACGTCTAACTGCCCCCAGGAGGAAATAGTTACCGAGGACGTGAATCTCCCCGACGGGGCCGATTATGAACGGGACGGATCAGTTTCTGTTCACTGGAAACAATCGTACTGGTCCTCGGACAAAGGAGCGTACGTTCACATATTTTCGGTCTCCGGGGGTGCGGGTTCGACTACCACTTGGCTCGGCGGCGAAATTTACGGACAACGCTACCGACTCGAGACGTCTCAGGGTGACCTTCAGCCCTCTACACAGGGAAACAGGCATGGACAGTACCCATGTGATGACGAGGACGAGTTCATTCCGAGCTGGGCACAGCCACTAATGGAAGCCGCGATCGGGACGATTCATGTAGGCGCCTCGTGGTTTCTGGCAGTCGATGAGGCGCTCAGGGAATCGATGGGACACCGTCCTGACGGTTTCGACCTCTTCGCAGGGGGATTCGAATACGGAGACATGGCTACCAGCTTAACGTCCCCGCGGCCGTGGGGTCAATGCGGCTTTTTCCATAGAGTAGAGCTCGAAAGTAGCTATTATAGCCCGAGTGTTGATATCGAAATGGGGTTCTCTCACCACGATAGCGCGGGTGCAACCCTATGGCGTGAATTAGAGGGTACGGTGGATTTCTTCAGTACCGGTGATGAGCCGGAGTTCTCAACTAGTTCGGCGGCGACAGCACACCCGGAAGAATTATCAGATGAAGTGTGGAAAGAGTACGGAATCAAGGATGTCCGCGATGCACCGGTTACAGCGCAGAGCGCTGATAGCGAGGTTTCCGTAGACTATCTCGTCACGAAGTCTCCACTTTCAATGGACGAGTTCGAAGTGACCGAAAAGAGCGAAGCAGAAATGGACGACCCGTACAGCGAGCGCTACCGTGAGGTCCCAGGACGCAGTGATACCCCCGGACGTGGAACGAGTCGGTCGAAGAGGTATCAGTAATCCGCGTCCGTTCTCCCAACTCCCATTCTTGGGTTACTGAAGTCAGTCTCGGAGTTGATCAGCCGATTTCGTTCATTCAGTTAAATCATAGACTCGAAAGCAACGCCGAACGCTTGCGAACTTCTTCATGCGACGAAGACGCACGCGATAGACGGCGGAGTTGGGAGCGATCGTTTTCTCCGACCAATAGTCGCTGTCATGAGGACGACTTAGCCTCGCCTTCCACGTCGATGATCTGCGCTGCGATCCGGCCGTCAACGACGCGCCCGAGGACTTTGACTGTCACGGGCTCCGCTGGGGTTCGTTCCTCGAGCCGATGCAGCCCCTCGACGACGGCGATATCCATCGGACTCGAGTCGTTCGGATGGTCGGCGACGAGCGTTCCGTCTCGTTCCTCGAGACGGAGACAGAACTGTTCGCCAACGGCCAATGACTCGCCGAGTAAATCGCGGAAAGACGTCACGGTGAATCAGAACCGGTGGATGTCGACGTCGTCCGACTGGCGGCTCGGATCCGCCTGTGTGGCACACTCGACGCACAGTTCCTGCGGGTCCTCGAAGTGAACGTCGCACGCGAGTGTGCCGCAGTTCGCACACCGCTCCTGGGCCGGCCGCGACTCACAGATCTGACAGAGACCACTGGCGCTCATACCGATCGTACGGTCCGGATCGACTTGAAACCGGGGCTGGAACGATCCAGTACCGCGATGGCGGCAATCCGTCCGGCGACGGCAACGACCGGTGCATTCACGCCGGGATTTATCATGGTCACGTCCCACTGCACGCGTATGATCGATCGCACCTCTATAAGTCGCCGTCGAGCGCTCGCCGTTTCCGGCGTCGCACTCACGGCAGGTATCGCGGGCTGTACCGGCAGCAGCGACGACGGTGGCGACGATGGCGACGACGATGACAACAAGTGGCAACAGCCCCTCGATCCGGACAACTGGGAGTCCGTCGACGAGATTCGGCTGACGGGGTATACCGGCGGCTGGGAAGGTGTCGAACCGAATCTCATCGAGGGCATTCGAAACCCGACGCTGCTCCTGTTCGACGGCAACGAGTATGAGTTGACGTGGGAGAACGGCGACGGCGTCAACCACAACCTCGCGATCAGAAACGAGAACAACCGGGTCGTCAGCGGTCTCCGGACGTCCGACGTGCGCACTCGCGGCGACACGGCGACGCTTGAGTTCGAGGCGAACACCAACATGCACGAATATCTCTGCGAACCGCACCCGCGCCGAATGCTCGGCTACATTCACGTCGAGGAGTGAGATCCGACGGGGAGGTCGGAATTTTGCGCCTTCTGCGGAAGGATCAGGGACCGTTCGACGTTCTGCAGGAATTTTGCTATTCGGAACTGCCATGAACTATGTTAACAACCCACGGGAAGGTTTTTGCCATGTGAGCAGCTACCGGTCTACATGAGCCGTGACCGGGCTCTCCTCGAGCGAGCCCTGGACCGTGGTGAACAGGACGGTGGCAACGTCGAGTTCAAGGAACGACTGTCACGTGACGTTCACCTCGAGGGTGGACGCCGAGAGAGTTTGGCCGCGCAACTCCGGCACCGAATTCTCTCCGGAGACGGCGAAGCGACGTACGTCGTCGGCGTGACGGACGACGGCGGACTCGCGGGCATCGATCCCGACACCTTCTCCGAGACGATGGACGTCCTCTCCTTGCTGGCCGAGGAGGCCGACGCACACATCGATGACGTCCAGACGTGGGGTATGAATGGCGGACTCGTGGGGATCGCAATGATTCGCGAAGGCGGCGTCCTCGAGACGGACGACGAACACGTTGTCGTCGGCACGGCGGGCCACGTCGACCACGGGAAGAGCACGCTGGTCGGCTCGCTCGTGACCGGGAAACCGGATGACGGCGACGGTGCCACGCGCGCCTATCTCGACGTCCAGCCCCACGAGGTCGAGCGCGGACTCTCCGCGGACCTCTCTTACGCCGTCTACGGCTTCGACGACGACGGTGGCCCGGTACGAGTGGGTAACCCGAACCGCAAGGCGGACCGAGCAGCAGTCGTCGAAGAGGCCGACCGACTCGTCTCCTTCGTCGACACCGTCGGTCACGAGCCGTGGCTCCGAACGACGATCCGGGGGCTCGTCGGGCAGAAACTCGACTACGGCCTGCTGGTCGTCGCCGCGGACGACGGCCCGACTCGGACCACGCGCGAACATCTCGGCGTTTTACTCGCGACGGAACTACCGACCATCGTCGCGATCACCAAGACCGACGCCGTCGACGACGAGCGCGTCGAGGAGGTCGAACGCGAGGTCGAGCGACTCCTGCGGGAAGTCGAGAAGTCGCCGCTGCGGGTCGCTCGCCACGGCGTCGACGCCGCAATCGACGAGATCAGCGACCGCGTCGTCCCGATCGTCGAAACGAGCGCGGTCACGATGGAGGGGCTCGAGACGCTGGACGAACTCTTCGATCGGTTACCGAAGACCTCCCAGGATACCGGCGAGTTCCGAATGTACGTCGATCGGAGCTACTCGGTGACCGGCGTCGGCGCGGTCGCCTCGGGGACGGTGATGTCCGGCGAGGTCGAGGCCGGCGACGAACTCCTGCTGGGACCGATGCCCGACGGCCGATTCCAGGAGGTCGAGGTCCGCTCGATCGAGATGCACTACCACCGCGTCGACAAGGCGCAAGCCGGCCGCATCGTCGGCATCGCGCTGAAAGGCGTCAAGGAGAGCGCCATCGAACGTGGAATGGTTCTTCTGCCCCGCGACGCCGATCCGAAACCGGTTCGGGAGTTCGAAGCCGAAGTGATGGTGCTCAACCATCCCACCCGGATCGGCGACGGCTACGAACCCGTCGTCCACCTCGAGACGATCGGCGAAGCCGCCGCGTTCCACCCCGACGACGGCCGCCTCTTGCCGGGCGACACCGGCGAAACCACGGTTCGATTTAAGTTCCGCCCATACCTCGTCGAAGAGGGTCAGAAATTCGTCTTCCGCGAGGGGCGGAGCAAGGGCGTCGGGACGGTGACCGAAGTCCACCCGATGGACTGAGAGTTCCGCGCTCCCGTTTTCACGCCGATTCGGCGCTCGAGATCGTTCCCACCCCGATCGGCGACGAGCCGGTGATCGTGCCGCCGAGTGTGACTGCGTCGGGTTCCATGAACAGCACCGTCTCGTCGGGCATCGAGACGTCGGTTCGGATCTGTCGCTCGAGGAACTCGAGCGACGCGGCCTCGGGACCGCGTTTTACGAGCCCGCGTTCCATCTCGCGGCGCGTGTTGAGGCTCATGTAGAACTCGCAGTCGGCGTGGTCGGTGTGCTCCTCGAGGCGGCGATACACCGCCTGACAGACGTCGACCGGATCGGTTCCGGTCGCGTTGACGATCATGGTCGATTCGGTAGCCGATTCCTCGTCGTTGCGTATCGACGCCACGATCTCCCGAAAGTTGAGCGCGCGGTCGGTCATGGTCCCACGTCGAAACGAGCGACCTAAAGTCGGCCGATCGACGCCGAACGCACTCGGTGGCGCGAACGGTTCGCTTCGCCCCGCGATCACCGTCTAGCCCCACTCACCACGGCGGCGTCGAAAGCTCTCGCAGCGCCTCGAGACGGTACGTCGGTGCTGGCTCCGCCGGTTCCGTGACGGCATCAGTGGCCGGGATCCACACCGAGACGAGGCCCGCCGCTCGAGCACCGGCCACGTCCGAAGAGAGCGAGTTCCCGACGTACACTGTTCGGTCGGTGCTCGAGCCGAGGTCCTCGAGCGCCCGTTCGAACGGCTCGGCAGCCGGCTTTGGGGCGGTGTCGTAGCCGGCATAGACGACCGTTTCGAACCGATCGTCGAGCCCGGTCGCCTCGAGTTTTGTCCGCTGCATTCCGGGAGCACCGTTGGTGATCAGTCCGAGGCGGTACTCCGCGGCCAGCGCGTCGAGAACGTCGCGGGCTCCCGGCAGGAGTTCGACGGCTTCCTGATCGCGAACCTCGCTGAACGTCTCGGCGACGGCGTGGCCCGCCTCCCGACCGTGGCCAGCGTCGAGAGCGAGGTCGGCGAAACACCGGCGGCGGAGATCGTCGGCGTCCGTACTGGCCTCGAGATAGTCTCGGTAGCGTCCGTAGTAGTCCTCGACCGTCCAAAGCGGGCTGAGACCCGCCTTCTGGAACGCCTGGTCGAGGACGTCCACTCCGCGCTGGTTGTACCGACAGAGGGTATCGTCAAGATCGAAACAGACCGCCTCGATTTCGACACGCCCGGAGTCGCGTTCGGCCATGGCTGTCGGATACGGCTGTTGATACGAAAAATCACCCGGCTCGTGGTTCGGTCGACCCGGAGCTACTGAGCCTCCCGTTCGGTCGACGATCGATACCGATCAGCGCCAGCGCGCTCGATCAGCCCGAACAGAACGCCCCACTCGAGAAGCCGTCGAATCCGCTCGGCCCGGCGCGACTCGAGTCGACCGGCATCGCCGTCGCGACCGGACGCGGTGAGATCGCCACGAACAGCGGTGAACGTCTCGCCGTCGGTGAGCGGATCATCGGCCTGCTCGAGAATCTCGAGCACCGAATCCACCCCGTAGACGCGGTCGCGAAACGCCCGCTGGAGTCGTTTCGACTCCGGCGACGCGCCGTCAGTCACGCCCTCCGCGTCCGAACGCCGACGATAGCCTGCCGACTCCTCGGTCACGAGTTCGAGCGCCCGCAGGAAGACGAGCCAGGTCTCGGCCTCGCTTCGGCTCTCGAGGTGCGTCTCCGCGACGAGATGCTGACAACAGTCGTCGACGGCGCCGGCTTCCGGGGGAACGGCCTCGAAAATCGGCCCGATAGCCTCGATATCACTCGGCGGTTCGGGAACCGGTTTGAACTGCACGGCTACAGACCGAACGACTCGACGAGTAACGCTTCATCCGTCTCGCCGTGAACGTACGTCGGCCCGCCGAGTACGTCAATAGTTACTTTCGCGGGCGCGAAGAGATCCGATGGGACCTCCGAGAACTCCCACTCGAGGTCGTCGAAGATTTCGCCGAACGGTCGACCGTGACCCTCGGCAGCCGTCGACGGCACGTCCTCGAAGACGTCGGCATCTTCACGAACCGTGAGGTGGGCCGTCCCGCCGTAGGCGATGGCGTCGTTCGTGCGAGCGATCGCCGTTCGTTCGTCCGCGGCGACGGGGGCGACCGGCGCTCGGCCCGTCGCCGAGACGATATCCAGCGGATCGTAGCCCAGTTCGGAGAGGCGGAAGGTCGCCAGTTCGGCCGTTCGGGCGGCGTTCGTGACGCTCCCGACCAGGCTCGCGGTCGGATAGGCCAGCAGGAAGACGCCGCTGGTCTCGACCTCGGCGAGGTCCGCGACGTGTTCGGCCGCGGATTCGGTCGGATCCTGGTCGGTTTCGACGGCCAGCGCCGTCAGATCGAAGGCGTCCGTGTAGCCGACGCGGTGGAACTCCTCCTCCTCGGCGACGAGCGCTCGAGCGGGGCCGCTTCCAAGCCCCTCGAAGTCCTCGGTCATCACTTCCCAACCCGCCTTCTGCGAGCAGAGCAGCGACAGGGCCGGCTGATCGGTTGAGAGTTCGACGAACGGGATCGGTGCCCCACCGAGCTCGCCGAGTCGGTGACTCGGCGTCGCCATCCCCGCCGTCTGGATCTCCGTTAGCAACAGTCCGGCCTCGATCCCGCCGTCGAACTCGAGACCGAAGTCGAGGACGCTCGCTTCGTTCTCGAGGTCGTAGCCGCCGATATTCAGCTCCTCGGCGTACTCGAGGGCCTCGTCGACCAACTCGATCGCCATCCGGTTGAGACTTTCCATAGAACTGCTTCTGCGTCCGTCCTGAAACCTCTTGCAGTTTCGCACGCGACGATCGGGCGCTCGCGACCATCTGAGTGAACTCCCAGTTCGATCTCAACCGAGTGCCAGTCTTCGTCCTTCGTGGGGCGTTCTTCGCGCTCTACGGCACGTTGTTGGCCTTTCTCGAGGTCAACGTGCTAGTCGGCGCTCGACTCGTCGACGGTGTCTTCTCGCTACGAACAGCGGCAATTGTAGCGTGCTGTGCTACGGAGAGCGTTCGAACTGCAGGCAAAATCGACCCGATTGAAGCAGATTCGGACGAAACCCGTTCAGGACGGGACCGCGTAGCCGGCGTTTTCGATCGTCGATCCGAACGTCGCTTCGTCGACCGCTCCCTCGTCGTACTCGATCCGTACCGCTGCCGTTTCGTGATCGGCCGTCGCGGAAACGACGCCCTTGAGCGACTCGAGGGCTTCCGTCACGGTTGCTTCGCAGCCGTCGCAGGCCATTCCGTCGACCGTCAGGGTCGTACGCTCCATACGACTGCTACTTCCGCGGGTCTGTTGAGCGTTCCGCTCCTGACTCTCACCACCACGGGCGGTCGTGCCGTGCTCACCAGTCCGGTATCGATCGTCGTGCGCTTCCGTCGAAACTCGTCGTCGCTCACGCCAACAGAAGCACGCTCGAACTCCGGCAGTCGGGACAGACGCGTTCGCCACCGACACTGGCGTTTCCGTCGACGATCATCCAATTCAGTTCGTTCGCGTCGCCGAACCACCCGCAATCGGGGCATTCGGAGTTCATGTCTCGAACTACGTCACGATAACACATACCACTTTTTCACGCGATTTGGCCGATCGAGCGGCGTCGTCGGCGGTGATTCGCCGGTGACTCGCCCGGTCGTTTATCAGGCGTTCGGCCCGACCGCCTCCCGAGCGTTCGATCGTCCGTCACGCGCTCGAGCACTCGTTGGCGCTCTTCGTCGCCGCGACATGCGGTGCGCACCACAACTCGACCGACGACGATTTGCTCGCCCAGTGCGTATTGCTATCATGACTCGTCACATCCTCGTCCCGTTCGACGACTCGCCCCCGTCGACGTTGGCTCTCGAGTACGCGCTCCGCGAATATCCCGAGGAGCAACTGACCGTCGTCCACGTGCTCAACCTCCGTCAGTATCACCTGTACGACGAGGGGTACGCATACACGCCGGAACTCCTGGAACAGGTGGAAGCGCGAGGTGAGGAGTTACTCGAGCGCGCCCGTCAGACGAGCCGTGAACACGGCGTCGAAATCGAAACGGCGCTGGTGGAAGGCGTCCCGGCGAGGGCGATCAACGACTACGTCGACGAACACGGCGTCGATCACGTCGTCATGGGGAGCCACGGACGATCCGGTGCGACCCGAATCCTGCTCGGGAGCATCGCCGAAACCGTCGTCAGGCGGTCGCCCGTCCCCGTGACCGTCATTCGGTGAGCATCGGTTGGTTTCCGGCGTTCTCAGACCCCCGCGAACCGGCTCGAGGAGTGCTCACCACATCCACTACAGCGGCCGCTCTCGAGGAAGCAACTATTTTGGTCGCAGATTCGAAAGCGCCGGTACGGAAGTTATCCACACGGCACTCCGGACCGACGATCTCGACGCGACCCTCGAGTGTCACACCGACGCAACCTACGAGCACGTCGTCGAGCATCTGAACGAATAGCGTCCGCGGAGCCTCGAGTGCCCGGACTCGAGCCGATCGACTCCGTTCTCGACCGTTCGTTCGCAGATCAATTCGACGGCGGCACAGACTGGATCGTTACGAGCGACGGCGGACCCGACGTGTCCCGGTTTTCCAACGCACGTGTTTTAATGGGTGGTTTGATATGTGATTGGACTGTTCTTTCGATCATGTACACAGTACTCGTCCCGGTCGACGAACAACCAGATCGAGTGAGCGCGCAGATCGAGGCCGTTCTCGATCTCCCGAACGCAGCCGACGACGTCGCCGTCGAACTGCTGCACGTCAGGAAGGAACTCGAGTTCGCCGACAGCGACGAGGACGTGGAGATCGGGAAGATTCGCTCCGATCTCTCGGTCGAGGAACTCGACGATCTGATCGAGACGCTCTCGCTAGCCGTCGACGAACTAGCTGAAGCCGATGTCGACACCACCATTCACACGGCAACTGGCAACCCCGCCGCGGCCATCGTCGACGTCGCCAACCAGTTAGACGTCGACGAACTCGTCGTCGGTGCCCGCCGACAGTCGCCGGTCGGGAAAGTCCTGTTCGGCAGCGTCGCCCAATCCGTCATCCTCGACACCGATCGGCCGGTAAAAGTCGTCCCTGCCTGAAGTCGGTCACTCGTCTCCACGGCGCTGCTCGCCGCCTGAATTGAGCGTTTGTCGCCGCGCTCAAACGCGAGATCCCTCCCACGCGTACTCCCCTACTCGTCTTTGTTTCTCGCTGCTCGGCCGAGATGCTCCTCGACGGCCTCGACTTTCGCCGCCGCGTTCGTGTCTCGGTTCCGTTTGTCGTCGATCTTCAACACGGTGCTGACGCGATCGTGGTCGACCGCTTCGTGGGCCGCCTGTGCGGCCGCGAAGAGTTCGCCGATGTCGTCAGTCTCGATCACCGTCCCCATCGGATTCGTCTCGTACTCGACGTCGTACGCCTCGAGCGCGTCGACGGCCTTTGCGATCTCGCTGGACATGCTGTCTTCGACCACCGGTGCGACGCTCAGGAGTGCGATTACCGTCATCGAGTTTGCTGACGACGCGAAGGCTCCTAAACCCGTTCCATGCGGATTTCGAGTCGTCGACCTCTGCGACGAATTTCAGCTCCGGCGCTCTCAGGCGCTACCGACTCTGGCGGTTCGATAGCTCGCGGAGCGCCGAAGCGACGGCTCTCGAGCGTCGAAAAACGGGGAGTAGAGAGCGGCGGGGACGGACAGGAGCCGGGTTCAGTTGGACTGGCCGGGACGGCTCGTCTCCGTCGGCGGGTAGACGATGACGTCGCCGTTCGCGTAGACGTACACCTCGTGCTCGAGCGCGGTGAAGGCGATGTGGCCGCCGGAGCGTTCGGTGCCGTCGGCCTTCTTGCTGAAGATGCGATCGAGCGCGTCCGGATCGACACTGTCGTAGAGAGAGAACTCGCCCTGGGAGACGTCGGTGTCCGCGATCTGTGCGATGGCGTGGACAATCGTCGTGGTGATCGTCGCGGTGCTGTCGAAGTCGTGGTGGAAGACGTAGCGGTCGTTGGTCGGGTCGTACTGGAGGTCGTTCGCGTCGTCGGCGGTAGGGAGTTCAGTTTGCATTGCTAAATCACGAGTTCAATTGTCTATTGCCCCGTAGCAAGCCACGGTATAAAAGCCAATCGCAGGCGGTATTGGTTACTGATTTTGACCCAGAATCTGTGAGAACTGTTCGATCAGTCAGATAGTGTTCCCCTACTGATGGTCAGTTAGAAGGATAGCTCCGTCGTCCCGTCAGTACAATCACGTCTTATCGAGTGTGGACTCATCGTTTTCGTTCGAAAACGACGTCTTTGCCTGTCAGCGGGCCGGTAGCGGCTCGCAGCGAATAGCACTTTGGGACGAACGAAATGTCACAGCCCTTTGCCATCCCCGGCGTAATCGGTTGTTCACTGCCTCGACTGCCGGTGTGGTTTTCAATTGCGACTCTCGAGGTGGGGCGCCCGGGCTCGAGGATGGTCACTGGTCCGCGAGTAGTCACTGGTCCGCGTGCCGGCCGGGATTTGAACGACGCCCAGGTATGCTCGTTTCGCTGCCCGCGACTGGTCTACGTTCAAATTCAGGACGGTTTTTGAGTGAACGGACTCCTCGCTTCGCTCGTCGGTATCGTTCACCCAAAAACGCGCTGGCTGGGATTTGAACCACGCCTGAGAACCTGCTCCCTGCGGTCGCAGAACCTCAGTCTACTCCACATCCAGACCGATTTCTCCGAACATAGGTACTCGCATTGCTGCGCAATGCTCGTGATGTTGTGTTCGGAAAACTGCGCTGGCTGGGATTTGAACAACGCGAAGACGATCTTGCTCGCTCACTGCGTTCGCTTTGCAAGCTGCGACTTCTCTCGTTCAAATCCAGACCGATTTCTGTCGCTCACGAGTTTGTTCGCGACAGAAATGCGCTGGCTGGGATTTGAACCCAGGTTGTGACCATGGCAAGGTCACGTGATACCACTACACTACCAGCGCCCTGCTACACTCTATTGTACACCCGGAGGGATGTATAAGGGTTGCGAATCGACCCGGCATCGGCATGCCGGAACATGACGATGTCCGGCCGCCCGCTATCGGTTCTCGAGCCAACGTACCCGTCCGAACAACCCTGTTTTCCGGAAATCGATCATACAATTATCACTTCGACAGAGTGTGTGGCTGTAACACACGAATTCGCGGGTGTGAGCCGTTCACAGCCGGGATCGAATCCGCTACCCTTTTAAGACATTACCGGCAACACATCGCTACAGTCTAGTGACGCGGCGCCGAAGCGTTTCGGCATGACCGTCAGCATACTCGTCCCGTCGTCGCTCACCCGTGAAGCCGAGGACAAACGCGAGGCAACTCGCAAACTCGGATACGTCGCCCGCGCGGCGACGATCTTCCGGGCCGATCGCCTGATCGTCTATCCCGACCGGGATGGCGAAACCGGGCGATTCGACGGCGAATTCGTACATACCGTCTTGCGGTACGCCGCAACCCCGCCATACCTCCGCAACGAGGCATGGGGGATGCGGGACGAACTGGAGTATGCGGGCATCTTGCCGCCGCTCCGTGCCATGTCACAGACCGGCTCCGAATCTGACGGTTCGGGGTCGTCAAGACAAGGAATCGTGACCGAGGTCGGACCTGAAGGGCGCGTCCGGGTCAATTGCGGCTTGCAACACCCGATCTCCCTCAACGTTCCTCCGAAAATGGAGGTCGAGGAGGGGGAGCGCGTGACCGTCAGGATCTCTTCGCGACGACCGGTCCGGGCGAAACTCGTCGACGGTCCCCTTCCGGGACTGTCGGTCGAGCGGACGGACCTCTCCGCAGCACTCGGCCGTGAGGACGCCGGCGTCTGTATCGCAGCCTCCCGATTCGGTGAGAAGCTCACCGTCGGACGGCTCGAGACGCTGGCCGGACGCGTCGAACGGGACGGGATGACCGTCGCGTTCGGGGCGCCCGAACGAGGGCTGCCGGACATCCTCGACATCGAGGCTTCCGCCGTCGCCCCCGCGGATGGAACGGGCGACGCGGACGACGGAGTCGAACCCACTGCCGATCCGGGGTTCGACCTCTGGCTAAATACGGTTCCGGACCAGGGAAGCGAGGTCGTGCGAACGGAGGAGGCTCTGTTCGCCTCGCTCGCTCCCCTCTCACTGAGAGAGTGATAGAATGCCACAAGCAAATTCACCACGCAAAGGCTCACTCGGGTTCGGTCCACGACAGCGTGCGACCAGCGAGGTCCCACGCTTTAACTCGTGGCCGGACGACGACGGACAGCCAACGCTCCAGGGATTCGCGGGCTACAAGGCCGGCATGACCCACGTCGTTATGGTCGACGATAAAGCGAACTCGCCGACCGAGGGGATGGAACAGACCGTCCCCGTGACGATCGTGGAGACGCCGCCGATGCGCGCGGTCGCACTACGAGCGTACGAAGCAACGCCATACGGCATGAAGCCGGTCACCGAGGTCTGGACCGACGAGTTCGTTTCCGAACTCGATCGCGTCCTCGACGTCCCCGGTGATGACTACGACGCCGACGCCGCCGAAGACGAACTTCGCGGCTACCTCGAAGGAGGACGCGTCGACGACGTTCGCGTTATCACGCATACGGTTCCAGGGAGCATTCCCTCGATGCCGAAGAAGAAACCGGACGTGATGGAGACGCGAGTCGGCGGCGGTTCCGTCGAGGACCGCGTCGATTTCGCCCTCGAGACCGTCGCAGACGGCGGCGAGCACGTCATGAACGACGTGTTCCGCGCGGGCGAGTACGTCGACGCAAGCGGTGTCACGAAAGGAAAGGGTACCCAGGGTCCCGTCAAGCGATGGGGCGTCCAGAAACGAAAGGGCAAGCACGCCCGGCAGGGATGGCGCCGCCGCATCGGGAACCTCGGTCCCTGGAACCCGTCCCGCGTTCGGTCGACGGTCCCACAGCAGGGACAGACCGGCTACCACCAGCGGACGGAACTGAACAAACGCCTCGTCGATATCGGCGACGGCGCAGACGCGACGGTCGACGGCGGCTTCGTCAACTACGGCGAAGTCGACGGACCGCACGCGCTGATCAAGGGCTCGCTCCCCGGGCCGAACAAGCGCCTCGTGCGCTTCCGCCCGGCGATCCGACCCGGAGACCAGCCGCGCCTCGATCCCGAGGTACGCTACGTCTCCACCGCATCTAACCAGGGATAACACATGGAAGCAACAGTACGAGACCTGGACGGCGACGACGCGGGCTCGATCGAGCTCCCGGCGGTCTTCGAGACCACCTACCGCCCGGACCTGATCGCTCGCGCCGTCAACGTCGCCCGGGCAAACCGAAAACAGGCCTACGGTGCCGACGAGTTCGCTGGCATGCGCACGCCCGCGGAGTCGTTCGGTAGCGGTCGCGGGATGGCTCACGTTCCACGTCAGGACGGACGCGCACGACGCGTTCCCCAGGCGGTTAAAGGACGGAAATCCCACCCACCGAAAGCCGAGAAGGACCAGTCCCAATCGATCAACACGAAAGCGAAGAAACTCGCCGTCCGCAGCGCTATCGCGGCGACGACGGACGCCGACCTGGTCGCCGAGCGCGGCCACCAGTTCGACGACGACGCGGAGATTCCCGTCGTCGTGAGCGACGAGTTCGAAGCCCTTCAGAAGACGAAGGAAGTCGTCTCGTTCCTCGAGGCCGCCGGCCTCGCGGACGACATCGAACGCGCCGACGAGGGTCGGAGCGTCCGATCCGGACAGGGGAAAGCCCGTGGCCGGAAGTACAAGACGCCGACGTCGATTCTGTTCGTTACCTCCAGCGAGTCCGGCCCGTCCCGTGCGGCTCGGAACCTCGCCGGTGCCGACGTGACGACGGCCGCGGAGGTCAACGCCGAAGAGCTCGCACCCGGCGCACAGCCGGGTCGGCTGACCGTCTGGACCGAGAGCGCACTCGAGGAGGTGGCAGACCGATGAGTTCGATCATCGAGCACCCCCTCGTGACGGAGAAGGCGATGAACGACATGGACTTCGAGAACAAGCTCCAGTTCGTCGTCAACCCCGACGCCGCGAAACCCGAGATTAGCTCGGTCGTCGAGGAGCGCTTCGACGTCTCGGTCGACAACGTCAACACGCAAGTGACGATGAAAGGCAAGAAGAAAGCGATTATCAAACTCTCCGAGGACGACGACGCACAGGAAGTCGCCTCGCGAATCGGGGTGTTCTAAAGATGGGACGACGAATTCAGGGACAACGACGCGGTCGCGGTGGCCCGACGTTCCGTGCCCCGTCACACCGCTACAAGGCGAAACTCGACCACAAGAAACAGGAGGACGACGACCTCGTTCGCGGAACAGTCGTGGATATCGAACACGACCCGGCGCGATCCGCGCCGATCGCCGCCGTCGAGTTCGACGACGGCGACCAGCGACTCATCCTCGCACCCGAAGGCATCGCCGTCGGCGAGGAGATTCAGGTCGGCGTCTCCGCGGAGATCAAGCCGGGTAACACGCTCCCGCTCGCGGAGATCCCCGAAGGAATTCCGGTCTGTAACGTCGAGGCGAACCAGGGCGACGGCGGTCGATTCGCCCGGGCCTCCGGCGTCAACGCGGATCTGGTCACTCACGACCGCAACGCTGCGGTCGTCCAGCTTCCCAGCGGCGAGGTCAAGCGCCTCGATCCGCAGTGCCGCGCCACCGTCGGCGTCGTCGCCGGCGGCGGTCGAACGGAGAAACCGTTCGTCAAGGCCGGGAACAAGTATCACAAAATGAAGGCACGGGGGACGAAATACCCTCGCGTCCGTGGTGTCGCGATGAACGCCGTCGACCACCCGTTCGGTGGCGGTGGCCGACAGCACCCGGGCAAACCAAAGTCCGTCTCGCGGGATGCCCCGCCGGGACGGAAGGTTGGTGACATTTCCTCGCGCCGTACCGGCCGAGGTGGAAACAAATGAGTCAGGAGTACCGAACCGGCCGCGAAGGTGAGTTTACCTACCGCGGTCACACGCTCGAGGAGTTGCAGGATCTGGACATCGACGAAGTCGCAGAACTGCTGCCCGCTCGAAAGCGGCGAAGTATCGAACGCGGCCTCTCCGTCGAGAAGCAGAAGCTGCTCGAGAAGGCCCGCGAGAAAGAAGAAGAGGAGACGGCGAACGCGCCGATCCGAACGCACCTGCGGGATATGCCGATCCTGCCGGAGTTCGTTGGCCTGACCTTCGAGGTCTACAACGGACAGTCGTTCGAGCGCGTCCGCGTCGAGCCCGAGATGATCGGACACTATCTCGGCGAGTTCCAGCTGACCCGCACGTCCGTCGAGCACGGACAGGCAGGGATCGGTGCGACTCGCTCCTCGAAGTTCGTCCCACTGAAGTGATCATCGTATGGGAATCAACTACTCAGTCGACGCCGACCCGGACAAGACCGCGAAAGCGATGCTTCGGGAGCGTCACATGAGCAACAAGCACAGCAAGGAGGTCGCTCGCGAACTGAAGGGCCGAACCGTCGCGGACGCACAGGCCTTCCTTCAGGACGTCATCGACAAAGAGCAGTCCGTTCCGTTCAAGTCCCACAACACCGGTGCGGGTCACCGCTCCGACATCGACGGCTGGGACGCAGGAAAGTACCCCGAGAAGGTCTCGGGCGAGTTCCTGGACCTGCTCGAGAACGTCGCGGCGAACGCTGACCACCAGGGTTTCGACGGCGAATCGATGAAGATCGTCCACGTCGCCGCCCACAAGGTCGGCGAATCGGTCGGTCGCAAGCCCCGCGCGATGGGGCGTGCATCCGCCTGGAACACGCCGCAGGTCGACGTCGAGATCGTCGTCGAGGAAGTCGACGAAGAAACGGAGGACGATAACTAATGGCTGACGAACACCAATTCATCGAAAACGGCCTTCAGCGGTCCCAGATCGACGAGTTCTTCCAGGAAGAACTCGGCCGCGCAGGCTACGGTGGCATGGACGTCGCCAAGACGCCGATGGGAACCCAAATCGTCCTCAAGGCCGAAAAGCCCGGGATGGTCATCGGCAAAGGTGGCGAGAACATCCGGAAGGTCACGACGGCGCTCGAGGAGAAGTTCAACCTCGAGGACCCACAGATCGACGTGCAGGAGGTCGACGAACCCGACCTCAACGCACGCATCGTCGCGGACCGACTGGCTAACGCACTCGAGCGCGGCTGGTACTTCCGGAAGGCCGGTCACACGACGATCGACCGCATCATGGACGCCGGCGCGCTCGGCGCCGAAATCGTCCTCTCCGGAAAGGTCACCGGTGCCCGCTCGCGCGTCGAGAAGTTCAACCGCGGCTACATCAAGCACAACGGCGAACCCGCCGAAGAGGTCGTCGACCACGGCCAGGGCGTCGCGGTGATGAAACTCGGTACCATCGGGGTCGACGTCAAGATCATCCCGCCGGGAGCCGAGCTGCCCGACGACTTCGGTGTCCACGAAGATATGGACCCCGCAGAGGTCGTTCCCGACGCCGTCGAGGCCAACGAGGCCGAGGGCGTCGAGGAGCTGCTCGAGGGCGAACCCGAGGAGGCCGAGGCCGCCGACGACGGCGCCGAAGCCCCTGCCGAGGATGCCGTCGAGCCCGAGCCAGAACTCGAAGAAGAGGACGTCGAGGAGGTCATCGAAGCGGAAGTCGAGACCGACGAGGAAGACGTCGACATTCCCGACGACTCCCCGATCGAGGAGGACCTCGACGAGCTCGAGGAAGACGTCGAAGCCGAAGCCGAGGAACTCGTCGCGGAGATGGACGAGGAGGAAGCCGAGGCCGACGACGCGGACGAGGGAGGTGACGCCTGATGGCGATCCTCCACGTCGCAGAGATTCGCGACATGACCCCTGCGGAACGCGCAGAGGAACTCGAGGAACTCGAGACGGAACTGCTGAACCAAAAGTCCGTCCTCGCCGCCGGTGGTGCCCCGGAGAACCCGGGCCGCATCGGCGAACTGAGCCGGACGATCGCTCGGGTCAAGACGATCCAGCGAGAAGAAGGCGACCTCGGCGACGAGTAAGATAACAATGGCACTGACACCCGAGACCCTGCCCCGACACGAACTCAATGGACTGCCCGTGAGAGTCGTCGAGAGCGACGACGCCTCGCGGGTTGGCCTCGAGGGACGCGTCGTCATCGAGACGACGAACACCCTTTCGATAGAAGTTCGAGACGATGGCGAGTCTCGGGTGCTGATGGTGCCGAAGTCGGGCTCGACGTTCGAGTTCGCGATCACAGATGAAGCCGCCGAGGACGAGAAGTCCTCGGGGACTGCGTCCAAACTGGCCGATACTCAACCCGACCCGTCCGAGGAATCGGACGAGTCGGACGGAGCCGGCGGCGATGCCGCCGGCTGTGCTCGTGTCAGCGGGCACGCCGGCGAGGACGTAGCCTACGTTACGGTCGATGGATCGCGGCTGCTCTCACGACCCGCCCGACGCACGGAAACGAATGGTGACTCACCATGGCAATAGGACTAGACGTTGAAACCCCTCCGGAACCCGAAAACCCGGAGGAATACGACTACGAGACGTGTCCGTTCTACGGCGAGCTTCCCGTTCGAGGACAGATCCTCGAAGGGCAGGTCGTCTCGACGGACATGGACAAGACCGTAGTCGTCGAGCGAGAGTATGACGTGACGGTTCCGAAGTACGACCGTCAAATGAAACGTCGCTCGCGCGTTCCGGCACACGTGCCGGGCGTGCTCGAGCCACTCTCGGTCGGTGACACGGTCAAGATCGCAGAGACCCGACCACTGTCGAAGACGAAATCGCACGTGGTTGTCGAAGTAACCGAAGAAGCGACGGCAGAGGACGTCGCTGAACTCACCGGCGAAGCGGAGCCGGACCCACAGCTCTCGGCCGAAGACCTCAGCGCCGAGAGCGATGACGAAGAGGGTGATGAGTGATGGAGGCGATGAAAGCCGACGTCACGCAGGGACTCAAGAAGGGGTCGCTGGTCACGTGTGCCGACAACACCGGCGCACGCGAACTCAAAGTCATCAGCGTCGCGGGCTACCACGGCACCAAGAACCGCCAGCCGAAGGCGGGAATCGGTGACAAAGTGACCGTCTCGGTCACCAAGGGTACCCCCGAGATGCGCCGGCAGGTCCTCGAGGCCGTCGTCGTCCGCCAGCGGCAATCGATCCGCCGGCCCGACGGCACGCGCCTGAAGTTCGAGGACAACGCGGCCGTCATCATCGACGAGAACGAAGAGCCCCGCGGGACGGAGATCAAGGGCCCGATTGCCCGCGAAGTCGCGGAGCGCTTCGGAGCAATCGCATCCACCGCAACGATGATCGTATAGAACTATGAGCGAACAACCAACCAAACAGCGAAACGAAACTGCGCGTGCACCGCTGCACAAGCGACAGAAGCAGCTTCACGCGACGCTGTCCGACGACCTCCGCGAGGAGTACGGCACCCGTCGAACCCGCGTCAACGCGGGGGACACGGTCGAGGTCATGCGCGGCGACGACGCCGGCGAATCCGGCGAAGTCCTGCGTGCGATCCTCGAGGATGGCACCATCCACGTCGAGGGCGTGACGGTCGAGACGGCAGACGGCGAAGAAGTGCCGCGGCCGCTCGCCCCCTCGAACGTCCGTCTCACGGACCTCGACCTCGAGGACGAGCGTCGCGAGGCACGCCTCGAAGGTGATAGCGAATGACGAAACACCAGAAACGACTGTCAGTACCGAAGTCCTGGCCGGTCGAGCGCAAGACGGAGACCTTCACGGTCAAAGCCGGCGCTGGACCGCACGGTAAGGACGGCGTGCCGCTCGTCGTCTTGCTGCGGGACGTACTCGGCTACGTCGACTCCAAGAAAGAAGCACGATACGCCCTCTCCGAGGATGCGATCCTCGTCAACGGGGAACCGATCAACGACGAACAGCGCCCGATCGGCATGTTCGACATCGTTGCGTTCCCCGGCCGAGAGGAGTACTACCGCGTCTTCCCCGACGAAGGCGGTCGGCTCGCGCTGACCGAAATCGACGAGGACGCCGCCGGAAGCCGCCTCGGCAAGATCAAGGGCAAACAGCAGGTTCCCGGAGGACAGACGCAGCTGACCCTCCACGATGGCACGAACGTCATCGTCGACGACGAGACCGAGTACAACTCGGACGACTCGATCGTCGTCGACAACGATGACAAGTCCATCGTCGCCCACTTCCCGTTCGAAGAGGGTGCGCTCGTGACGGCCGTCCGTGGCAACCACGGCGGCAAGATCGGCGAGATCGACGCGATCGACATCACGCCGGGCAGCGGCCCGAACACGATCGGTGTCGACACCGAGGACGGCGGCTTCGAAACCATTCAGGAGTACATCGTCGTCATCGACGAGAACTTCACGGGTGATGATGATGAGTAGTGAAGCCGGATCCGACGGCGAGTTCCACGAGATGCGCGAACCCCGCGTCGAGAAAGTCGTCGTCCACATGGGCGTCGGCCGCGGTGGCCGCGAACTCGGCAAGGCCGAAGACATCATCGAGGCGGTCACGAACCAGCAGAGCGTTCGTACCCAGGCGAAACGGACCGAACCCGACTTCGGTATCCGTCAGGGCGACCCGATCGGCACGAAGGTCACCCTCCGCGGCGAGGACGCCTACGACTTCCTCGACAAGTCCCTGCCGCTCGCGGAGTTCTCCGCGAAGCAGTTCGACGACACCGGCAACTTCAGCTTCGGCGTCGAGGAACACACGGAGTTCCCGAGCCAGGAGTACGACCCGAACGTCGGTATCTACGGAATGGACGTGACGGTCAATCTGGTTCGACCGGGCTACCGCGTGGCCAAGCGCGACAAGGCCAACCGGTCGATCCCGTCGAACCACCGACTCACCCCCGAGGACGCCATCGCGTTCATCGAGGCGAACTTCGACGTGACCGTCGAGGAGGCAGACGATGAGTGAAACTGAAACTGACGTAGAACGCGAGCAAACGGGCGAACACGCCGCAAAGCGCACGGGCCAGGAAGCGGCCTGCCAGCGCTGTGGCCGCAAACAGGGGCTCGTCGGCAAGTACGACATCAACCTCTGTCGCCAGTGTTTCCGCGAAATCGCTCGCGATATGGGATTCAAGAAGTATCGATAACATGACCGGAAACGATCCACTCAGTAACGCGCTCTCGGGAATCGACAACGCCGAGAGTGTGGGACATCTGTCCCACGAGGTAACGCCCGCCTCCAACGAGATCGGCAGCGTACTCGAGGTCTTCTACGACCGCGGGTACATCGACGGCTTCGAGTACGTCGACGACGGTAAAGCCGGTCAGTTCGAGGTCGAATTGAAAGGAGCGATCAACGAGTGTGGCCCCGTCAAGCCCCGCTACGCCGCAGGTGCCGAGGACTTCGAGAAGTGGGAGAAGCGCTATCTCCCCGCTCGAGATTTCGGTGCGCTCGTCGTGACGACGAGCAGCGGCATCATGAGCCATTACGAGGCTCGTGAGCAGGGGATCGGCGGCCAGGTAATCGCATACGTCTACTAACCATGCGAGTCGAACTGGAAATCCCCGAAAACGTATCCGTCGAGATCGACCACCTCGACGTGACCGTCGACGGTCCAGAGGGCAACGTCACGCGACGTCTCTGGTACCCCGACGTGTCCGTCGAACTCGAAGACGACACTGTAGCGATCGAAAGCGACAACGAGGACGCGAAAACGAACGCGACCGTTGGCACCTTCGAGAGTCACATCCGCAACGCCTTCCACGGCGTGACCGAGGGCTGGGAGTACAAGATGGAAGTCTTCTACTCTCACTTCCCGATGCAGGTCCGCGTGGAGGGTGACGACGTCGTCATCGAAAACTTCCTCGGCGAAAAGGCACCGCGACGTACGACTATCCACGGTGAGACCGACGTTTCCGTCGACGACGAACGGCTCGTCCTCTCCGGTCCGAACAAGGAGGACGTCGGCCAGACAGCGGCGGACATCGAACAGTTGACACGCGTCAACGACAAGGACACCCGCGTCTTTCAGGACGGGGTCTACATCACCGAGAAACCCGCCAAAGGAGGTGCCTGATAGATGGCAGACGAAGAACCCGAAGACAACTCGGCCGAAGACGAGCCCCAGGAGCTCGAAGACATCAGCGGCGTCGGTGCGAGCAAGGCGGAAGCCCTGCGCGACGCCGGATTCGACTCCATCGAGGACGTCAAAGAGGCAGACCAGGACGACCTGGCCGAAGCCGAAGGTATCGGGAACGCACTTGCGGCCCGAATCAAAGCCGACGTCGGCGACCTCGAAGTTTCCGAAGAGACCGACGCCGAGATCGAAGACGAAGGCGTCGACGAGGAAGCCGAAGCGGCCGACGACGTCGAGACCGAACTGCAGCCCCGCGGGCTGACCGAGAAGACGCCCGAACTCTCCGACGACGAGGAGCGACTCCTCGGCCGCCGGCAGAGCGAAGGCAAGCCGCAGTTCAACCGACAGGACTACCACAAGAAAAAGCGGACGCCGGAGTCCTGGCGCCGCCCACGCGGGCAGCTATCGAAACAGCGACGCGGTATCAAAGGCAAGGGCCCCAAGGTCCAGGCCGGCTACCGCACCCCCGAAGCCGTGCGAGGGAAACACCCCAGCGGCTTCGACGAGGTCTACGTCGAGAACACGAACGACCTCGAGGGTGTCGACGGCTCATACGAAGCGGTCCGCATCGCCTCCTCGGTCGGCGCGCGCAAGCGCGAACGGATCGAAGAGCAAGCAGAGGAACAGGGCGTTCGCGTCCTGAACCCGACCTACGAAGAAGTCGAGGTGGAATCAAATGACTGATCTCTCCGCACAGAAGCGACTCGCAGCCGACGTCATGGATGTCGGTCAGAACCGCGTCTGGCTCGATCCCGACGCCCAGTCGGAGATTGCCGAAGCGATCACCCGCGACGAGATCCGCGACCTCGTCGACGAAGGTCGCATTCAGGCTGACGACGCCTCTGGCAACTCTCGTGGCCGTGCCCGTGAGCGCAACAAGAAGCGCGCCTACGGACACCAGAACGGGCCGGGCAAGCGCCGCGGCAAGAAAGGCGCACGCCAGAACGAGAAAGACGAATGGCAGAACAAGATTCGCGCACAGCGACGGAAGCTGCGTGAACTCCGCGATTCGGGCGAGCTGACGCCCACGCAGTACCGACAGCTCTACAAGAAGGCTGGCGGTGGGGAGTTCCGGAGCGTCCAGTACCTGTTGAACTACATCGACGAAACCTACGGTGACCAATAATGGCGACAGGACCACGATATAAGGTACCGATGCGGCGTCGCCGTGAGGTCCGGACGGACTACCACCAGAGGTTGCGCCTGCTGAAATCGGGAAAGCCCCGCCTCGTCGCTCGCAAGAGCAACAAGCACACTACGGCGCAGCTGATCACTCCCGGACCTCAGGGAGACGAGACGCTCGCAAGCGCACACTCCAGCGACTTGGAGGAGTACGGCTGGGAAGCCCCGACATCCAACATCTCCGCGGCGTATCTGACCGGCCTGCTGGCCGGCAAACGAGCCGTCGACGCCGGTCTCGAGGAAGCGGTCCTCGACATCGGTCTCAACACGGCCACACCCGGGAACAAGGTGTTCGCAGTGCAGGAAGGGGCCATCGACGCAGGCCTCGAGATTCCGCACAACGATAGCGTGCTCGCGGACTGGTCGCGTACCCGCGGCGAACACATCGCCGAGTACGCCGAACAGCTCGACGAGCCGCTGTACAGCGGGGAGTTCGACGCAGCTGATCTCCCAGAACACTTCGACGAGGTACGAGAGGCGATTCTCGAATGAGCAACTACAACGACAGCGGATGGGAACCCGTCACCCGTCTCGGTCGGAAGGTCCAAGAGGGCGAGATCGACGATATGGCGACCGCCCTCGCCTCGGGACTCCCGCTGAAGGAACCCGAGATCGTCGACCAGCTCCTTCCCGGACTGGACGACGAAGTGCTGGACATCAACATGGTCCAGCGGATGACCGACTCCGGACGCCGCGTGAAGTTCCGATGCGTCGTCGCGGTCGGTAACCGCGACGGCTACGTCGGCTACGCGGAAGGCCGAGACGACCAGGTCGGCTCCGCCATCCAGAAGGCGATCGGTATCGCGAAGCTGAACATCATCCAGGTGCCACGCGGCTCCGGTTCCTGGGAGGACCGTTCGGATCGGCCACACTCGCTGACCCGACGGACGACCGGCAAAGCCGGCTCCGTCGAGGTCGAGGTCATCCCCGCGCCCGAAGGGCTCGGACTGGCTGCGAGCGACACCGTCCGTCACGTCCTCGAACTGGCCGGCATCGAAAACGCCTGGACCAAGAGTCACGGCAACACTCGAACGACCGTCAACCTCGCGAAGGCGACGTTCAATGCACTCGAGAACGCATCGCAGTCGCGTCAGCCCCAGCAGCGGGGTCGACAGGACGAAGCCGAGGTGGCTGACCAATGAAAGCGATCGTTCAGGTCCGCGGTGAGGTCAACCGCAAGGGCGATATCCAGGACACCCTGGAGATGCTCAACATTCACAGCGTCAACCACTGCACGCTCGTCCCCGAGACTGACGCCTACCAGGGCATGATCTCGAAGGTCAACGACTACGTCGCCGTCGGCGAACCGGACGCCGACGTCCTCGAGACGCTGCTCGCGAAGCGAGCGGAGCCCCTCGAAGGCAAACAGGCAGACGTCGACGAGGAGTGGCTCGCGGAGCACACCGACTACGAGGACTTCGGTGGACTCGCCGAGGCACTACTCGCAGAGGAGACGACGCTGCGCGAGCAGGGTCTGTCGCCAACGCTTCGACTGCACCCACCACGAGGCGGCCACGACGGCATCAAGAAGCCGACTGTCGAAGGCGGCCAACTCGGAAAGCATACAACAGCGCAGATTAACGACCTGTTAGAATCGATGCGATAACCATGACGAGTAAAAAACGACGCCAGCGCGGATCGCGCACTCACAGCGGCGGCACCCACAAGAACCGACGCGGTGCGGGCCATCGCGGTGGCCGCGGCCGTGCTGGACGTAGCAAACACGAGTTCCACAACTACGAACCGAAGGGCAAACACGGCTTCAAGCGACCGCAGAACATCCGCGACGAGGTCGCGGAGATCGACGTCCAGAAACTCGACGAGGACGCGATCCTGTACGTCGCCGACGATCTCGCGGACGAGACCGACGACGGCTACGCGATCGACGCTCGCGACGTCGTCGAAGACGGACACGAGGTCGACATAGTGAAGGTTCTCGGCTCGGGACAGGTTCGAAACTCCCTCGAAATCACGGCAGACGACTTCTCCGAATCCGCCGCGGAGAAACTCGAGGCTGCCGGCGGCGAGGCCGTGCTCACGGAACGAGCACAGCAGGCCGCGGCAGCCGAGGCCGAGGAAGCCGACGCCGACGACGAACAGAACGAGGACTAACAGATGGGATGGAAGGAAGCCGCTGAACCGGTCTTGACGCGGATGCCTGCAGTCCGCCGTCCGGAGGGACACGTTCCCTTCAAGCGCAAGCTGGCGTGGACTGCGGGGATCCTCGTGTTGTACTTCTTCCTGACGAACATCGCCTTGCTCGGGTTGCAGGGCGGAGAGGCGACCGACATCTTCGGCGAGTTCCGTTCGGTGCTCGCCGGCGAGATGGGGTCGCTGATGCAGGTCGGTATCGGACCGATCGTCACCGCCAGCATCGTCTTACAGCTGCTCGGTGGTGCCAACCTGCTCGGTCTCGACACGGACGATCCGCGGGACCAGGTGCTCTACCAGGGGCTGCAGAAACTGCTCGTCATCATCATGACGGCGCTGACTGCGCTCCCGATGGTGTTCGCCGGCGGCTTCCTGCCAGCCCAGCAGTCACTGGCTCTCGGCGGATTCGAGTTCGGACAGACCGAGGTCCAGGTGCTGATGTTCACCCAGATCTTCATTGGCGGGATCCTCATCCTGTATATGGACGAGGTCGTCAGTAAGTGGGGGATCGGCAGCGGGATCGGGCTGTTCATCATCGCCAGCGTGAGCCAGCGACTCGTCACCGGGTTCATCCAACCCAGCGCCGACGGGTTCTTCTACGACTGGTACCGGATCCTTACCGGCCGGATCGAAACCGGCTCGCTCGTCTCCGGCGACGGACTCTACACGCTTTTGCTCGGCGAGGGACAGATCGTCGCCTTGCTGACGACGCTACTGATCTTCAGTATCGTCGTCTACGCGGAATCCGTGCGGGTCGAGATTCCGCTCAGTCACGCCCGCGTCAAGGGTGCTCGCGGACGCTTCCCGGTGAAGCTCATCTACGCGAGCGTCCTGCCGATGATCCTCGTCCGCGCGCTGCAGGCGAACATTCAGTTCATGGGGCAGATCCTGAACAGTCAGTGGGCCGGAATGCCCACGTGGCTGGGTAACTACTCCGGCGGAGAGCCCGTCAGCGGGTTCTTCTACTACACCGCGCCGATCTACTCGCCACAGGATTGGATGTGGTGGACCGGTGCCGTTACCCAAGAGACGTGGATGGTGTTGATCCGTATCTCCGTCGACCTAACGTTCATGGTCGTCGGCGGTGCGGTCTTCGCCATCTTCTGGGTCGAGACCACCAATATGGGTCCTGAGGCGACCGCGCGTCAGATCCAGAACTCCGGGATGCAGATTCCCGGCTTCCGGCAGAACGTCGGCGTCATCGAGAAGGTCATGGAGCGGTACATCCCGCAAGTGACCGTCATCGGTGGTGCGCTCGTGGGACTGCTGGCCGTCTGGGCGAACATGCTCGGGACGGTCGGTGGTGTTACGGGAACCGGGCTGCTGCTGGCCGTCTCCATCACGTACAAGCTGTACGAGGAGATCGCCGAGGAGCAGATGATGGAGATGCATCCGATGATGCGCCAGATGTTCGGCCGGGAGTAGCGACCTTCTTTCCTCTTTCCGTTATTTTCGACCCCGGTAGCGACAGCCATTCCGTTCCGCTCAAGTCCGCCGTACGGAATTGTCACGGTGACCAACGAGCCTCCCTGCGCTCGCGTGACGAGTCCGAGGGCCTCGCGATTATGTCCGTCTGCCCGTTAGCTGTAGTACGATGACCCGGCGACTAGCGTCGAATTGTCGACACAGACGGAACCGCTCCGTCTCGCAGACATCGGCCGACCGTCGTGTGGCGACACCGATCAGTGCCGGCGGTTACGTCCTCCGTCGCGAACTCGAGAGCCGGCGCGTACGTCTTCGACCGGATAGCCGGACCGAACGGGACGTCACAGACGGACGTAGTTCGATAGCGACGACAGTGGACACTTCAATTGGCCTCTCCAGCGGGGACGATACTCCGAACGGGGATGATTGTCACCGGAACTGAAACTGATTCCGAACGGTCACCTGTTCGATCGATCCGACTACGGGTCGGAGTCGGCGCAATCGGTTAGCTCGAGGACTGGGAATCGAGACCGCACTTGCCGAAGCGGCGATACCCTCGAGCAAAATCTACAACTGGTGACAACGACAACCGTTCAGGGAGAAGAGAACGTAAAACGACGGTGAGGGACGCTTACTGGATGGAGTAGCCCGCCGCAACCGTCAGCAGGAACACCATGAACACGGCGGTGAGCATCAGGTAGGTGATCGAGCGCGGTTCCTCCCGCAGGTGCTGGAAGTAACCGGCGATCAGCAGCGACTTGACGATCGCTAGGATAACCGTCCCGGCGATCGCCATCTGCTCCGTGAATAGCTGGTCGAGCTCGAAGAACAGGAACTTGCCCGTCCCGAGCGCTAACAGTACGACGTATATGAGAGCGTATGTCCGAACGTCAGCCATTGGTGTACAATCCGGATGACGGCCACTTATACCTTCCTCATACGATCGGTCGCGACCGCTCGCCGACGGGTCGTACCGCTCCGAAACGCCTGTCTTGGCGAACATCTTCGGGAGCACCATCGTCCAAAACGACACGTAGATGGGGCCACAGCCTAACGCTCGAGCAATGAGTGGACGTCGGGCCCTCCTTCGGCGAACCGGCATCCTTAGCGCCTTCGTGCTCGTCGCGCTCGCCGTCGGTGCCGGCATCGTCGCCGCGAGCAACGTCGCTGTCGGGCTTTCCGAACAAAGCGGCGAGACGGCGGTCCCGACGTGGCTGTATCTCGCGACGGGTGGCGGCGTCATCGGGGCGTCGGCGCTGATGACGATGCTCGTGACCGATCGCGATGTTATCGGCAGCTTCCACGACGATACGGTCGGATTCCCCGCGGAGCGTCTCCAAGCGGCGGGCTCGCTGTTGCTCGGAACGCTCGGCATCGGCGCTCTGGTATTCATCGTCGTCGTCGGCCTCGTCGGCCCTCAACTCGGCAATTTCAGCGCTGCCGTCCTGTTGACGTTCGTCGGTGGCCGTGCGCTGTTGACGATCGTCGCTTACACCGTCGGCAATCCGTGGCGCGCACTCAACCCGTGGCGTCGCATCGCCGTCTTCCTCCCGAACGGCTACGCCACCTACCCCGCGTGGCTCGGCTCCTGGCCCGCCGTGGGCGCGCTCCTCGCGCTCATCTGGCTCGAGTTACTGCTGCCGTTGAGCAGTTCGGCACGCGCGCTCGTCGTCGTGGTCCTCGCGTACTCCGCGTTCACGATCGGCGGTGCCGTCGTCTTCTCCCCCGAGACGTGGTTCCGAAGAGGGGATCCGATCTCCGTCTGGTTCCACCTCTACGGCGCAGTCGCTCCCCTACAGCGGACCCAAGACGGGCTCGAGGTTCGCTATCCCGGCTCGAGGCTCGGCGACGACGACGTGGTCACCGACGTCTCGCTGGTCGCGTTCGTCCTCGTGCTCGTCTGGGAGCTGACCTACAGCGGCTTCATCGTCACCGAGCCGGGCGTTCGAACCGTCGAACTGCTCGTCGCTCTCGGGATCCCGCCCCAGATCGTCTATCTGGGGCTATTGCTGGCCGGCTTCGCCCTCTTCTGGACGGTGTACTGGACCGCCGCCGCCAGGACGCGCGAACGCGCCGAGACGTACCTCTCGCGGCGCTATCTCGCCCTCCGATTCGCACCGCCGCTGCTCGCCATCGCGGCCGGCTATCACTTCGCCCACTACATCGGGTTCTCGATCTCGCTGTGGCCGTCGCTCGTCGATACGATGGCTGCCCCACTGAATCCGCCCGAGAACCCGACCCAGTACGTGCTGACGTCGTGGTTCGGCTACGTCGAGATCGCCGGAATCCTGCTCGGTCATATCCTCGCCGTCTGGATCACCCACGCCGTCTCGTTCGAATTGTTCCCCGGAAAGCTGCAAGCGATCCGGAGCCAGTACCCCTTCATCGTCGTCATGATTTTCTTTACCATGGTGAGTCTGTATCTCGTCTCGGTGCCCGCTACGGAACCGGTCTACGTACCGGGCTGAATCGTCTCGGCCGACGGACGATCGCCAGTCACCGCCGATCGAACACCGAAATACACAGTATCGAACCGCCCCAAGTCACGGCCAACGAATGCGCCTCGAGCACCGACCGACCGTCGAGTTGTATCCGGAAGCCGTCACGGAGTGCGAGTACGACGTGCCGTCGGACGAGATGCCCGCGACGACCTGTCCCTACTGTGGCCGCCCGTTTCGCTCCGCGCGGTACGCCACGTACCACCTCGGGGTCTCCCACCCCGACGAACTCACCGCAGACGAACGCACGGCGTTCGAAGACGAGCGCGACGACGAGGAGTACGAACTCTTCACGTTCCACCTCAAAGCGGCCGTCACCGTCTTTCTGACCTACTTCATGTTCACCTTCCTTTACGCGCTCGTCTGGGCCGGCTGAACGGATCGATCCACTCTCCAGAATCTCTTTATCGCATGACTACCCAGTTGGCGTATCATGGCGGCACACCGTGTGGTCCCGACTGCCGGGACCGTTCGTCTTCTGACCGTTGCACTCGCCTGTCTAGTGCTGACGACGGCGCTGCTTACCCCCGCGCTCGCTGCGACCAGTGGATTCGAGCACCCCACCGTTGACGGCGGCGGAACGGGTACGATTCAGCTTCAGACGACGGCTGACTCGGCGGACGGCGTGATCCACACCGACGTCGAGGACTCCGTCGAGTCGGCCAACGGAACGATCGAGGTCGTTCTACGACTCGAGGAAGCGACCATCCCCGCGGACGCGACTGCGGCGGAAGCAGAACGGCTCCTCGAAGACCACGCCGAGGAGACACAGGAGTCGCTCCTCGAGCACGTCGCCGACACACCCGGCGTCAGCGTCGAGTCGGAGTTCTGGCTGACCAACGCCGTCCTCCTCGAAGTCGACGCCGATCGGATCGACCTCGAGACCCTCGAGGTCCTCGCGGCCGTCGGCCCCGTCGAAGCGGTCCACGAGAACTTCGAGCTCTCCGTTCCCGAGGAGCCGACGGTCGACGGGACGGCTAGTACGGCGGAGATACTCGTCGACAGCGACGAAATCAGCGGTACGTCTCAGCTAACGACGCCCGGTATCGCACAACTGAACGCGCCGGCGGTTTGGGACTCGTACGACACCCGCGGCGACGGCGTCAGGGTTGCCGTGCTCGACACCGGCGTCGACGCCGATCATCCCTCGATCGACCTCCACACTGAGGATCCGTCGGATCCGACGTATCCGGGCGGCTGGGCCGAGTTCGACGCGGCGGGCGAGCGCGTCGAGGGGTCGACGCCGTACGACTCCGGCACCCACGGCACGCACGTCAGCGGGACGGTCGCGGGCAACGCCGCGAGCGGGGCACAGATCGGTGTCGCACCGGACGCGGAGTTACTCCACGGACTCGTCTTGCACGAGACCAGCGGCTCGTTCGCACAGATCATTGCCGGTATGGAATGGGCGCTCGAGGAGGAGGCGGACGTAATCAGTATGAGTCTCGGGGCGACAGGCACACATAGCCCGCTGATCGGTCCGGTGCAAAACGCCGTCGATAGCGGTGCCGTCGTCATCGCAGCGATCGGTAACGACGGCGAGGAGACCTCCAACTCGCCAGGAAACGTCTACGAGGCGATCAGCGTCGGCGCCGTTCACACGGACGGAACCGTCGCTTCCTTCTCGGGCGGCGAAACGATCAACCGAAGCGACTGGACTCACGAGCAAGCGTCGTGGCCGTCGTCGTACGTCGTCCCCGACGTGGTGGCACACGGTGTCGCCGTCTTCAGCGCGGTCCCTGGCGGCGGATATCAGCCCATACCGGGCACCTCGATGGCGACACCACACGTCTCGGGAACGGTCGCGCTGATGCTGTCGGCCGAACCCGATGCAACGACCGAGGAGATCTCGACGGCACTCTACGGGACGACCTGGAAACCCGACGGCGCAGATACGGAGACGATGGACACGCGCTACGGGCACGGTATCGTCGACGCGAAGGCTGCGACCGACGCACTCGTCGACACTCGCGAAGCGATCGGTACCGATTCGGCGGATAGCGCGACCGAGACGGAATCGAGAACGACGGCACCCTACAGCCAACTGTTCGCCGCTGGCGTATCGGTCATCGTAGTGCTCGTCGCTGTCATCGCACTGTTCGCCGCCCGCTCGGCGTCTCGAGAGACCGAGCGTTGAGCCGGCGGGAACATCTCGGCCGTACGCGCGGTCTCGACCCACGATTCTTCTGGACCGGAAGACGCGTTCCGTGATTTTTTCGAGCGTCGTGTGCCCTGACAGTCGCGACGAGAGACGAGCGTACGGTCGGCGATCGGGAACCACGCTCTCGGGAGAGTTACAGTCCGGTTCGGACGGAGCGGAGATCGCCACTCGCCGGCGTGTGAGCGAGTCGGAGCGTAGCTACGGCGGGTAGCTGATCGGAACCGTTCGGTCGGGTAACGACTTCCAGACGGATCCGACTCAGCGCAGCGACTATAGTAACAACTGAAACGATTTACACACCGATCGCACTATCGCAGTTCTCGCTCACTTCGTTCGCTCACGGATCGCTTGCGCTCCCCGTTCGCTTTTCGCGGTTCTCGCTCACTTCGTTCGCTCCGAACCGCGTACGCTCCGAACCGCGCAGCCGTCCTGCGATCGGATGTGCAGTGACGTTCAGCGACTACTATCGCTAACGCTCGGGAGGAACTACGGCTTCACAAATACCGAAATTCGAATCCCGTGTAGCGGATGGCCGCTACATCAGGTAGAACAGCGGGAACAGGAAGACCCAGACGATGTCGACGAAGTGCCAGTAGAGGCCGAAGAACTCGACCGGCCGATGATCCTCGAGGTAGGCATCGACGCTCAGGATCCGGTAGATCATGAAGACGGCGATGAGCAATCCGAGGACCACGTGCAGTGCGTGCAGTCCCGTCGTGACGAAGTAGATGGAGTACTCGATACCGTACCACCAGTAATCGCCGTCGGCGAACTTCACGCTGTACTCGTAGGCCTTCACGCTCATGAACGCCAATCCAAGGAGGAGCGTCGCGCCCATGGCGCCGAGCAGCCCCTTCTTGTTCTTGCGCTCGGCGAAGACGAGCGCGAGGATGACCGTGAAACTCGAGGTCAGCAGGATGTAGGTGTTGAGCAGGCCGGGCCAGGAAGCGAATGGGACTGTCGTCCAGTTGTTCCAGCCCATGTGCAGGCGCATGAAGATGAACGCGCCGATCGCGGCACCGAAGACGACGACGTCCGACGCCAGGAAGAACCAGACGCCGAGTTTCGTGTTGCCGACGCCCTCGAACGGCCAGCGCTCAGCGATCGCCATCTCGGGCGCGTTGAACTCTTCCATACCGAACTTGTACAGCGTGACCGCGAGGATGGCCAGTCCGGCGACGATAAGGATCGGGTACAGGATGGTCTGCTCGGCTCCAGTTCCGACGCCCTCGAGCCCTCGTGCCTGGGCGAACTCGACCACGTACGGCGTCAGGCCGGTCAGGCCGAGGAAGAACACGAAGGTCCCGAATCCGACACCGAGCGGCCAGATACTGGCGTGGTCGGCGTGTTCCTCTTCGCTCGTATCGACTGCCGTCGCTTCACCGTGGCCGGTGGCGACGCCGCCGTCGGTGGCCGCCTTGGAGTCGTCAACGAACTCGAGTCGGCCGCTGGCGTAGCTCGGCCGACCGTCCCAGTTCTCGAGGGGCGGGGGCGAGGGGATCGCCCACTCGGCGGTGCGGGAGAATTCCCACGGGTTATCGGGTGCGTCGGGCCCCGAAATCCAACTTTTCGCAAAGGTGTAGAACATGATCAGGAACGACGCGCCCAGAACGAACGCCCCGACGGTCGCCATCTGATGGTAGATCTGCATCCCTTCGCCGTAGTTGAAGACGCGCCGCGGCGTCTCCCAGGCGAGGAACATCGGGAAGTACAGCAGGTTGAAGCCGATAAAGTAGACCGCGAAGTTGAGTTTGCCGAGCGTCTCGGAGTACATCTTCCCGGAGATCTTCGGCCACCAGTAGTAGAGGCCGGCGATCAGCGCCGTCACGCCGGAAACCATCACGTAGTGGAAGTGTGCGACGACCCAGTAGGTGCCGCGGAACTCGTAGTCCAGCACGACGGCACCGAGGAAGACTCCCGTGATGCCGCCGAGAATGAACAGGACGAGCGCACCGAGGCTGAACAGGAACGGCGTCGTGAACCGAACGCGGCCCTTGACCATCGTGTAGATCAGCGCGAAGACCATCAGGTCAAAGGGCAACGAGATCCCGATCGTCGTCGCCATGAATAGCGTCTTGATCTCGAGGTTGATCGTCGTCAGGAACATGTGGTGCATCCAGACCAGGAACGACTGGACGGCCACGAGGACCATCGCGATGATAACCCACTTCCGACCGACGAGCCGTCGACCACAGAAGGTCTGGAACGTCTCGAACATGATCCCCAGCGCAGGGAAGAAGACAATGTACACCTCCGGGTGCCCGAAGAACCAGAACAGGTGCGCCCACAGCAGACCCGATCCCTGATCTGTTGCGAAGTACTGCGTGAGGAACAGCCGGTCGATCGACAGCAACAGCAGTGCGGCGAGCAGCGCCGCGAACGCGAACAGCATCATCCAGACCGTTAGCAGCCACGACCAGGTGAACATCGGCATGTTCCAGAGGCCGAGTCCCTCTGCGCGCGACCGGTGAATCGTCGTGAGGAAGTTCACCGTCCCGAGCGTAATCGAGAAGACGAACAGCAACAACGCGAGGACTGTCGCATTGCTGCCAGTCGTCGCCTCCATCGCAGGGGTGTACGTCGGCACGTTCAGTGGCGCGTACATCGTCCACCCGCCCGCGAACGTTCCTTGCTGGAAGAACGAGATGGCGATGAGGATGCCCGAGAACAGGTAGAACCAGTAACTCAGGGCGTTCAATCGCGGGAACGCGAGGTCCTTCGCCCCGATCTGCAGCGGCACGAAGTAGTTCGCGAATCCGGACGCAATCGGGGAAAGGAACCAGAACACCATCAACAGTCCGTGGGCTGAGACGGCCTGGTTAAACTGGTTCCCCGTAAGCAGTCCCGTTCCACCCGTTTCCCAGAGGTGAGCGCGGAAAATCAGCGCGAGCACGCCGCCGAACAGAAGGAAGAACAGCGCCGTCGCGAGATAGAGAATCCCGACGTCCTTGTGGTTCGTCGTGACGAGCCATCGCTTGACGGACGTCATCGGGGGCAAGTCACTCATCAGTCCTCACCTCCTTCCTCATTGCCTTCGTCCGCTTCTTCGCCGTTCGCTTCGTCCTCGTTGTTTTCATCGTTCTCCTCGTCCTCTTCATCTTCCTCACCGAGCGTGTAGGTCTCGCTCGACGGACTGGTAATGGAGAGCTCGTCCTCGATCGTCTCGAACTCCTCCTCTTCGAACTCGATTACCAGGTCGTACTCACCACCCTGTTCGATGTCTTCGATGGTGATCGTGTCGTTATCGAAGTCTTCCTCGGTATACGAGTACGCGAGGTCCTCGTCAAACTCGTCGTTCTCCTGGTGGACGAGTTCGAGCGTGAGTGGACCGGTTTCGTTGATCGGTTCGCCCTCCGGGTCTTCGAAGCTGATCTCGAGGTTGAACCGTTCGTCGAGCCATGTTTCGAACTCGTCTTCCGGCAGTACCTCGACGGTACCGTCCATCTGCGTGTGCTGGTCACCGCAGAGTTCGAAGCACTCGATTTCGTGTTCCGCATCGGCGTCGTCGGCAATGAACCACGTCTCGTCGTACTCGCCCGGGATCGCGTCCGCTTTCACACGGAGATCGGAGATCCCGAAGGTATGCCAGACGTCGCCAGAGGTCACCTGAATTGCGACCGGATGATCTTCAGGAACGGTCATCGTCCCTCTCTCTACGGCACCGTTTTCGTATTCGAAAGACCAGGCAAAGCCTTGGCCGACCACTTCGATATCGACCGGTTCCTCTTCGAAGTCGTCCTGCGGGTCCTCGACGTACAACAGCATTCCATACGTCCAGATTACCAGCGAAATAACGATAATGGCGCTGATTCCGAACGATAGGAACAGTTTCTTTCCACCCTCTCCGCCTGTCGGTAACTCCCCGAGTGTGGGCAGCGAATCGTCGGCTTTCGCGTCGTCAGTATCGCGATACTTGTACGCGTTGTACAAGGTGTACGCGATGACGACGACACCGACGAGCGTTCCGAGTGCGAGAAACACCTGAAAGATGCTCTCGAACACGTCTACGCGCGTCTGCACCTGCATCGGGGTCGTAAGTGCGCTGAAGATTGTATTCACCTCGTTTGTATACCGCTTATATCTCGGACGATGATGGCCGGGGACACTTATCTATTTGGAAACGGCCCGATTGAATCGGTCTCGTCGTCCACTGTTACCGCGGATATCGGCGTTCGATTACGGTGACCCTTGCCATTATTTCTCAGTCCCTCAACATCCGCTTTGGGGGAGAGACCTTTTTTCTATCGCTGTGGGTCGAAATTCCTGTCTCGTATCGGACAGCTACTCGGGGAATTTTCGCCCGAAAGCGAACGTGTTCGGACCGCGAGCAACGGGGAAATTACAACGGCGCACCAACCCCCGTCGTACCACGCGGTAATTCGCTCGCGCGCGCTACGGGTGTCGTCGCGAACGTGACCGAAACTAGGTCACGTTCTCGATGACGTTTTGCGGAACGTTCTATACCGTTGACCACATATGAGTACACATGCCAGAAGAGGTTCTCTTCAAGTTCGAGCAACGCATGGAGCGTGCCGAGATCGCCAACTACCTTCGAACCGTTGCCGACAGCCTCGAGAACGGCGACTCGATCTCGCTCGAAGCAGGTGGCGAGTCGGTAACGATGGATCCGCCCGCTCGGCCGACGTTCGAGATCAAAGCCGAACGAGAAACCTCCAGTTCGGCGCCCGACGGCCCGGGCGAGCTCGGACTCGAGTTCGAACTCGAGTGGGACGAGGGTGAAGATGGGGAGGAAGCCGGCGACGGCACGCTCTCGATCGACTAACTGGCGGATCGACTCGGGTCTCGAAATAGTCTCGCGGAGGACGGCGAGTCAGATCTCCACGACCCAGATACGAACGTCATCGGGGAGTTCGTAGACTCGTTGGAAAATCGCGTCGAGACACTGGGCGATCCGGTTGGGATCCGCTTTCGCACTGATACGAACGTTGACGCCTTCGGCATCGTCCGGCCGGTGGATCTCGTCGATCTTGAACGCCGGGAACTCTCCGAGGACGGTTTTGAGGGTCTCGAGTTCCGTATCCGTACAGTCGACGTTGATCGTTCCGTCGCCGAACTGGATCCAAGGGAGACCGAGCTCCGGATCGAGTCCGTCGCCGGCACCGACGTCGCTTTCGCCCCCGTTGCCGTCATCGAAGGTCCCGTCGTCGCCGTCCGTATCGAACACCTCACCGTCGACCTCGAGGGTCACGAACTCGCTTCCTCGCTGCCGGTGAGCCGTGATCGCATCGACGTACAATTTTCGTCGCTCCGCCGGGTCGGCCGCCTCGAAACGGGTCATACTGCAGAGGATGTGCGCGTTTCTTTAAGCCTTTATGTGACGCCGGTGAACGAGGGCGTATGGCACAGCCACGAATTCTGATCCTGGGGGCGCCCGGGGCAGGCAAGGGGACCCAAAGTGCAAAGATCACCGAGGAGTTCGACGTCGATCACATCACCACCGGCGACGCGCTCCGAGCGAACAAGGACATGGATATCTCCGATATGGACACCGAGTACGACACGCCACGCGAGTATATGGACCAGGGCGAACTCGTCCCCGACGACGTGGTCAACGCCATCGTCGACGAAGCCCTCTCCCAGGCCGAGGGCTTCGTCCTCGACGGCTACCCGCGAAACATCGAGCAGGCCGAAGAACTCGAAGGGATGACCGATCTGGACGTCGTCCTCTACCTCGACGTTGGCGAGGACGAACTCGTCCACCGGCTCACCGGTCGCCGGATGGATCCCGAAACTGGTGATATCTACCACATCGAGTACAACCCGCCGGAGGACCCCGACGTGGAGGCCCGACTCGAGCAGCGCGACGACGACACCGAGGAGACCGTCAAGGAACGGCTTCGCGTGTTCCGAGAGAACACCGAGCCGGTTATCGAGTTTTACGAGGATGAGGGGTCGCTCGAGCGAGTCAACGGCGAGCAGGCACCCGACGAGGTTTGGCAGGACGTGAAGGCAACGATCGAAGACGCAGCGTAACGACCGTTAGTTGTTTTTAATATCTACTTCGTGATGAGCGACGTTGAGGTATGTCAGTCGAGGTGGGAGTGAATATTCATCAGGGTACATATCGATATCCGCATCCTGAAGATCCGTATCGTACGTGAAGTCCATTGCATTCGAATGGACATCAACTGAACCGGCGACGATCGACCCGAAAATTTCCGGGTTTGACTGGATACATACCTGGACATCGGTGTCGCATTGGCCAGCGCGTTCTCCCCAGCTGT
The DNA here is from genome assembly GCF_052040125.1 of Natronorubrum marinum. NCBI lineage: Archaea > Methanobacteriati > Methanobacteriota > Halobacteria > Halobacteriales > Natrialbaceae > Natronorubrum > Natronorubrum marinum. Next base: position 1,540,736 of record NZ_JBPPFV010000001.1, on the reverse strand, counting down.
CTTTATCGCTGGCTGCGTAAAGGACTCCCTCGAACTGCGGTGACCCGCCTGTTCCGAAGTCTACTCCCATCTCGGAGGTTCCGTAAACCTGAATCAATTTGGCACTTTCACGCGTACACGACTGTACACAAATGTCGCCACCACCATCCATAATCAGATCCCCGCCGGCGTACACTCGGAGGTGATGGTCGTCGTCCCAGTCGTCTACCGTGATCGTCTTTCCGTCGGCAAGGATATCGTCCTCGACAATGAGCGTCGCATTTCCGTCCGATAGATCGAACTCGAAGTGACCGGATTCCTCGATAGACTCCGTGAAGTACGTCCCTGCGGATAACTGATCTTCGCCGTCGTGTGCTTCCTCGCCAGAGAGATTTTCAACTTCCATCTCCCCAGATTTCGCATCCGCGATCATATCGTTGACAACGGGATCAATCGGCTGCATGAGCCCCTCTTGTGCATTGTCACCGATAACACAGTCCGGATCGTGGGGTGACCCAGTACAGAAGTCATCAAGCCCGTCAGGTGGGTGTGTAACACCCGTGTCGAACGCATTTTCCATCTCTTGATAGCCGAGTTTGACGGTCACTGTCTGGTTATCAGGATCGACGTTGTCAGTTACCGTGTCACCGGCTTCCTGTTCGAAGAACCGTTGCCAGCCCCGGTAATACTCGCTTTTGATCGTGACTGTCACGTCAGCGTCTTCGACAACGTTTGCATCTGCGTACGTCGTCGTGTTCTGGTGTTTGAACTTAATGTCCCCCGAGTGGAGCGTTTGTTCACCGCTGACGGTGACTACCGGGAGTGAGAGTGTCTCACTCCCGACATCGTAGTTGATCGGTGGCGCGGAGACGACACGTGTCTCCTCACCCGTTTCTCGAAATACGCCGCCGGCCTCGTAGGCAATTTTGGTTCCGTCGTCGCTTTCGTACTCGATAGTTCCGATCGTCTCGTTGATCGGCTCGTTCAGTCCATCCGACGAAACGTTGATCCAGCCCGTGTTTTGACGTGCCACGGCACCCTGTTCTCCGGCTTCGAGATCCATCGATTGGGTGACATCGTCGTTCGTCGACGATTCGCCCATTTTCTGGCTGAGTTCGACGAAGGCTTGTTCGATCCGGTCCTGCTCGGACTCGTGTTCGATATCGGAGATCGAATCGCCAGCAACGAGAAGAATGCCGACACTGCCGGCCGCAACCATTCCAATTAAGAGGACGATCCCCAGCACCGTTGATTGTCCTCGGCCCGCCGAAATCGATACGTTCTCTCCCCGCGGTGCGATCATATCGAATATATTGAGAATCAGTATATCAATAGAGTTGTTCGATCAAACGTTCCAAAAACAGTTCAGATTCGTTCATACGTGTTTTTACTAGCGAGTAGCAGTGAAATCGTGTAGGTCAATAAGTTAGCCGACCGTGGGTGCTCGTCGTCTTTCAACAACACCGAGACAGAAGTATGACTATTTCCGCGAATTTTAGCTATCGAGGTTCACTTTGTGCTCGTCGATATTAATCACGTAATCACTCGAAGAGCCGTCGACTTGCGGATCCATCATAATATCGAGCGTGAGGTTCGCTTCCTCTTCGATCACGTCGTCAGCGATTCCTTCGAAAATGTCCTCGAGTTCGTCAGCGTTGTCGATCGTAATGTTATCTCCCCCGGTCTCGTCGGCAATCGTTTCGAGTAACTCTTCGTTCAGGTCGTCCTCGCCAAGCCCAATTGCATAGATGGTGACGCCGAGATTGTCCGCACGAATGGCCTGGTTTTCCGTTCGAGTATCTGCACCGTCAATCGTGTTGGAACCGTCACTCAACAGGATCATGACTCGTTCTCTATCGCTTGGATCCGTACCACTGTACTCGTCAAGTGCGAGATCAATCCCTGCTGAAATGTCTGTGGATCCATCTGCTGTGACCGATACGTTTTCCCGAACAGATTCAAGATTATCGCTCAACGGATGCAGTTCGTAGCCTCCGTTATCAAACTCAAATACGCCAGCGTGATCGTCGTTCGATACGCTCATCAAATCGATGAAGTTCCTTGTCGCATCAGCACGGAGCCCCCATGGATCGTTACCACTCTCTGATCCAACTATCACACTATCACCACTAGAACCGTCTTTAACTCTGACCTCAGTTGTAGAGAACCAGCCACCCATAGAGAACGATTCCCCTGGATCAACTACTGTTGGACTATCACATCCTCCAAAAATGCTACATGAGCGGGTTTCAATAGAATGATCCGCTTCTGGATCAACTGTAGCTGTGGAATACGTTGAAACTGGTACAGACTGCCAATCGCCACCCATAACTACACCTGGTCCTCCCATCGAACCAGAGCGATCAAGAACGAACGTGACATCGAGCGGATCCCTCGTTCTCGCTTCTTCGACCGAAATATTCCTGTTCTCCGGAGGAATCGCCGCGTCAGTTCGTAACGTCCGGTCAAAGTTGATTCGTGCATCCCCTTGCAGGGTCGTCTCCCCACCGACAACTGCTCCGGTGAGTTCCGCGTCGTCTTCTATCGTGAGGTCGCTGCCGGGTGCGTAAATCACACCCTCATACTTGTCTTCGACCGTGATTTGTGCATCTTCCGTTCCGTACAGCCAGAAGTCCCCTGTATTCTCGTCGGGAACGGTTATGTCCTCGACCGTTACCCCGGCGGTCGTATTGGTGTAGACGTACGTCTGATTGCCTCCAGTCACATCGATATCGGAAAGTTGGACGGGATTCGAGCCGTCGATACCGATGTGTACGTCCCCTTCCGAGGTGTCGATCGTGTCGACGTTCAGGGTATTTCCGTAGTATAGTCCAGCATCGAGGGAGTTACCGGTGATCGACTCACCATCGTCTGCAAGATACGTGAGTGCTCTATTCTCGAGTTTGTCAGTGATCGGCTGGATCTCTTCGGCGGGGCGTGACATATTTGCCACGAGCGTCTTCTCTTGATCGGTCAACCAGAAGACGGCTGTCGACCCGTCTTCCGTCGTGTTGATATACTCGTAATGTCCGGGTGCTGTCCCTTCCTCGAGAGCTGAAGCGTACCCGATCGGCGAAATCGCCGGCGTTCCGCTCGCGTCTATCGTTCCGTTGACGACGGGAACACCTTCGATATCGGCATCATCATCCAGTTCGAAGTCGTTATTGACGACGAAGAGATCTTCGGAGACGTTCGCCGTCGCATCGTGATCGTCGTAGCCCGATACGTTCAGTTCGCTGTCGTACTGATCGGTAATACTATCGGCGTACAGGCCACCGTAAATCGTCGGCCGAATACCGATCTGCGTCGCAAACGAATTGTTTCCGTCGATCGTTGCGACAACCGTTACGGTGTCGTCAGCCGGTTGGCAGATGACGTTTGTGGTTGGTTGGTTGGGACAGTCGTCACCTTCGTCTCTGGCGTCGAACTCCGATTGCAGGAACTCATACCAGCCATCGTGGTAGGGTGTGTCACTGATCGTTATTTCAACGTGACGAACGAATCCAACCTCTTCCATTGCTCCTTCAAGATCAACCGAGTCTGAATCCTCGTATTGAACCGTGTGTTCACCTTGACCGGCGTTCCCCGCAAAGTCCGCTATCGACAGATCAAGTCGACCGACTTCTTCGCCATCATTCATTTCGGTATAGTACCGGATATCGGGACTCGAAATCATCGTCGTTCCGTGTTCTTCGACGCGCCAGACCCCACCAGCCTGATACCCGAACTCATTGCCAGTAGTGTCTTCATATCTAAGGGTTCCCATCGAAATTTCATCGAGTTCTTCAGTCTCGAACCCGTTCGAAATGGTGACTGCGACATTCCCCCCATCAATCAATTCACTTTGTCCAGTCTCTGGGAGATACAGAGAACCACTCGCATCAGTGTTTAGCAAATAAGTTGTGAGGTCCTTATCAAAATTCACCATCGTTTGTTTGCCCTGCTCACCTGAGATTTGGCCTTCTATGTCTTTATTCGCGTCCATTCCAATTGAGATGATCAGGACGCTTCCAAGCACGATGAGCCCAATCAATATGATGAGCCCCACCAATGGGCTAATGCCACGATCAGCGACCCTATTATCGGATCTCCGCTTCGGATCCACCCTCATTTACTGACTCTGATATTGTCAGGCCAATATAAAACCATGGTATTAATCATATATAGATTGCCAATCAAAGAATATATGAATTAATTGGTCACACCTAATCGTTAAGTGTGATGTCTTTATTAACTGGCACCCGGCCACTACAAACGAAGATAAACACTTGTATACCGAACGTACCCTAGCCCTACACAGATGACGCGTACAGCGGAGAAGATCAACGACCTCGTCCGCGAGGATTCTTCGATGACGGACGCCCTCAAGGCCATTCGCGAGGCGGCCGATCGAAACGGGGGCGAGGTCGAGTGGGCCGACGTCCGCGGGGAGCTTACGAGCGGACAATGGGGCCGACTGATCGAAAAAGGTGTATTAGTCGACGGCGACGAAGGGTTCGCGATCACCGATCGCGAGGCCTACGATCAGGCGCTCGACGGCGACGGCGATGTCGATAGCTACGACACCGACGTCGATATCGACGCCGAAGAATCGTCGTGGTCACAGTGGGACAAACTGGCTGGCGTAGGCTCGCTCCTGTTGATGTTCGGCTACTGGATCGAGTCCGTCCGAAATACGGTCGGTGAAGCGCTCAACGCGGCACTCGGCCCGCTCGACGCTGCACTACCGTTTTACGCGGTTATTCTCTCTGTGGCGCTGCTGACTGGTCTGTATTCGACGCTTCTGCAGGCGAACCTCATGAACCCCGAAATTATGGGGAAGTACCAGGAGCGGATGAAGGCCATGCAGCAGAAGCAGAAAGACGCCCGCGAGCGCAAGCAAGAAGCCGAAGAGCGCGGCGCCAGCGAAGCCGAAATCGAGCGTCTCGACGACGAACTCGAGAAAGTCCGCGAGGAACAGATGGAGGCAATGGCGGAGAACCTCGGGATGTTCAAAGAGCAGTTGCGGCCGATGGTCTGGATCATGCTCTTTACCATTCCACTGTTCCTCTGGATGTACTGGAAGATCCAGAGCGTGGGTATCGACAGCACCGTCGTCATGCCGCTGGTCGGCGAGACGGGCTGGAACTCCGGGCTGCTCGGCCCGATGCCGGCCTGGATCGTCTGGTACTTCCTGTGCTCGATGGGCTTTACGCAGCTGTTGCGCAAAGCACTGAACATCGATATGACGCCGTCCGGGGCTTGAACCCCTCGAGACGAAGATTTCGACAGTTCGGCTCTGCGTCTGTTCGGTGACTCCTCGGTCGGCGATACGTTCGTGCTCCGTCGAGCGATTCAAAACCCATTTGACCAGTCACCGCGCAGTTCGACTATGTTACTCACCGTCTCCGGCCCGCCAGGGAGCGGAAAGAGCACGACCGCGGAGTTGCTCGCCGACGCGTTCGATCTCGATCACGTCAGCGGCGGCGACATCTTCCGAGAACTGGCCGACGAACGCGGCTACACGCCGCTCGAGTTCAACAAACTCGCCGAGGAGAACGCCCAGATCGACCGCGATCTGGATCGCCGGCTCCGCGAAATCGCCGTCGAGGAGGACGATCTGGTGCTGGAGTCGCGACTCGCGGGCTGGTTGGCCGGCGAGCAAGCCGACTTCCGATTCTGGCTTGACGCACCGGCACGGGTGCGAGGAGAGCGCATCGCCGAGCGTGAAGAGAAAGACCCCGCCCGCGCGACGGAGGAGACGCAGGCGCGCGAAGCCAGCGAGGCGAAGCGCTATCAAGAGTATTACGGCATCGACATCCAAGATCTGACGATCTACGATCTCTCGGTGAACACGGCTCGCTGGGAGCCCGACGCAGTACTCGACATGCTCGTCACCGCCGTCGGGGAGTACGAGGCCGCAGGCGACGAGGGGCAGGCACCGATCCCGATCGAGTACGAGTTCTGATCCATGGCTGATCGTCCTCGTCTCCGCGGCCCGCCCGACGACCGCTCGCCCGTAGCACTGCTCACGTTCGGCGTCGTCAACCTCGACAAGCCACCCGGCCCTTCCTCACACCAGGTGAGCGGCTGGTTGCGCGACTCCGTCGCCGAGACGCTCGCCGAACACGGCGCCGACGCGACGGTCGAGCAAGCCGCTCACGCCGGAACCCTCGATCCCAAGGTGACCGGCTGTCTCCCCCTCATGCTCGGTGAGGCGACCCGACTGGCACAGGTCTTCCTCGAGGGATCGAAGGAGTACATCGCCGTCCTCGAGTGTCACGCACCGGTGCCCGCCGACGTCGAGTCGGTCGTCGCGGAGTTCGAGGGCCCCATCTACCAGAAGCCGCCGCGCAAGAGCGCGGTGTCGCGACGCCTGCGCGTCCGCGAGATATACGATCTCGAGGTGCTCGAGACCGACGATCGACAGGTCCTCCTGCGGATTCGCTGCGAGAGCGGGACCTACGTCCGCAAGCTCTGTCACGATCTGGGCCTCGCGCTCGGGACGGGCGGCCACATGGGCCACTTACGTCGCTCGGCGACGACTCCGTTCGACGACAGCGACCTCCACAGCACGTCCGACTTCCTGGACGCGCTCGCCTTCTGGGTCGAGGACGACGATCCCGACCCCCTCTTCGAGGTGGTCGATCCGGCCGAACGGATTCTCGAGGATCTCCCGTCGATTACGATCGCGGAGAATGCGGCTCGAGAGGTGGCCAACGGGGCTCCCGTCTACGCACCGGGCGTGCTCGAGATTGATGCTGGTGTCACGGAGGGTGACCTCGTCGCGTGTTACACGCCGAACGAGGCCGCGGTGTGTCTCGGTGAGTTCGTCGGCGATGCCGATGCGGATCGTGGGATTGTGGTGTCGCTCGAGCGCGTGCTGGTCTGAGTCGAGTCTCGCTCGAGTGTAGCCACTGGAGCTGTTTTCGGACCGGCAGTCGACCCGAAACGACACGCTTAAACAGCAGACCGACCTCCACCAAGATGCGGGACCGTGGGGTAGTGGTATCCTCTGCGGATGGGGTCCGTAGGACCCGAGTTCAATTCTCGGCGGTCCCACTTTTCACATCGGAAAACTGGGGACAGGAAGCGGCTTCGCTGCGATCGTAATTCCACTTTTCACGACGCAAACGCAAGAGAGGGATCGCTGACGGTCACTCCTAATCACTCCAATTCGAGCGATAGTCCAGCTACGCTGCTACGACGGGCATTACTCGAGGTCGCGCGGGTCGATGTGTTCGATTTCCTGGATCGACGGGTACGGCGTATCAGTCGAAACAATCGTCTCGCCGAGAACCGTAGCAACACCGAGTGAACGGCATCGAACAGATTCAGCCGTTCGTACGCTCGCTGCAACGTCGAGTCGGCGTCGACGTGCTCGAAAGGCAGAGAAACGAGCTGAATGGCCTCGTCTGCGAACTGTTCGTGAACCATTGGCCGACGCTCTCGATCCCATTCGTCCTGCATCGCGTACTGCACCTCGATAGAGGTCGCGACGGACGTTTTGGGGTCGGGAATATTCTCGAGATCAACGGCCGAACTGAGCCAATCATCTGCCTTCAGAACGGCGAGAACGACGTCGGTATCAACGTACACGCGTTCTCTCCAGCCGATCCTCGATATCCTGTTCGGCAGTTCTCGACGTTCGTTCGTGCAGTCGTTTCTGTTGTGCTTCGCGTGCAACCAGCCGTGCGCCATATCGCAGCGCATCGGATCGTGAACCGAACGTTCCTTCCTTGACGAGTTCGTCGAGTTCGTCGACCAGCCCTTCCGGGATCAAAACCGGGATGGACTTCTTGTCGGTGCTCATGAAGCATAGATATATTAGAAATGGTATATTTTTTCGGACACGATAGAACCACCAGCGGTACTCGAGAGCATTCGAGACGAAACGAAATCAGATCCGCAAAAAGAGAGTCGTTGACTTTGAGGGTCGAACCGCCAAGACCATCCAGTCGTCAAACATCCGGTACGGATGCTCGCTGTTCGCTCGAGGAGGAAGAAATTCGGACCGTTGGCGGAGATTCCGTTAACAGCGATTACCAATCAGCCTACGGTACTATTCCAACGAAGAACCGCCAATCAGCTGCCGGGTCGAACGACGAATTATCAGCGGCGTTCCGGTTCGACTACCGATTCGAACCCGCTGAATCGAGCCGTCCACGAGTTCGAGACCGACGGCGGGCAGTCACGGCGAGAGGAAATTGATCACGAGAGCGTCCCTTCTCGATGAGTTCACGGATGGCAGCACTCGAGACCGATCTCTCGCTCGCGCGCAGATCCAACAGTTGGACAGACGGGGAGATGTGAGGCTCTGTCGAGGGCGATCAACGAGTCTCGAGCGACGCATCTGCGCATCCACACCGGGTCTCGAGACGATAGATCGCGGTCAGGAACCGTACGCGAGGTGTTCGACGGCGAGCACCAGCCGATAGACGAAACAGAGCAGCGCCGAAAGAATCGCCAGCGACGCGCCGGTCACCAGATCGCCGGCGACGAGCGCGCTGAAAATGCCGACCACAGCGGCGATACTGGTGATGATATTGGCGTCCAGATGCTCGGTTCGAATCTCAGGGTTGGACGGCATACGATAATATATCTGTCTAGCTGTCATGATCCGTTCTCTTCTCCGGAGAGCTACTTGGTGACGCGGCTGGCTACTCACGATGGGGCCGTTGCACGGTGAACGACACGTGTGTGACCCTCGAGCCCTCCCGTCCCGTCCGCGGCAAATAGATTCAAGCGCACGTACTGCCATGACTCACAACAGGTATCGAAACCGATGCGTCTCTCGCTCGAGTCACCGACCGACCGCGCCGTCAATCCCGTCGTCGCCGGACTGCTACTCGTCGGGGTAGCGGTGCTCTGTTCGGCCGCCGTGGGGACGGTCCTCATCGGCGTCGAGAGTGACCTCGAGGACGAGGCCGAACCGAAAGCAGCGGTCGAGACGAGCACGGTAGTTCAGGACGCGACCGATGGGTTCGTCACCCTCGAGGTAACGTCGATGACCAGCGCAGAACGTGTCGAAATTACGGCGATGACGACCGACGGCACGCCGACGATTGCCGATGGGACCCCGAACGGGACCGCAGAGCGGACCGTCCACGTAGACGCGGTCGGCGACACCGCGACGGTCCGCAAAGCCGTCGATTCGACGACGCCACGCGATGTCGACGTTCGAATCGTCGCCGTCGCTACCGACGGCGATGCAGAGACGCGCGTCTTCGACCGAACGGTGACGCTCTGATGTTCGGGCTCGAGTTGGTCCCGCCGCAGGTGACGAAGACCACCCTCTACCACGTCGTCGGCTGGGGACTCCGGCTCTACGTCTGCTCGCTCGTTGTCGTCGGCGGCTACAGTCTCCTCTGGGTGCTCGAGTTGGCCGGCGTGGTTCCCGAAGCGTGGCTGTCGACGATCTGGATCGGGATCGCTGTGATGGGCTGTCTCTTCCTCGTCTTGCTCGTCCCCCTGTTTTACTCGGCTCGATCGTCGACCCGGTAATGTTCGTCGTAGCCGGCAGCCGACCGATTCGAGGACGGTGCCTGCGGCGTCGAAAGCTCACGCTCACTGTCTCCGTGGATTCTCGCGCCCCGTCCTCGCTCCGCCGATCGTCGGGTTTACGTCCCAGCCATCCCCACGGAGGACTAATGACGGTGGTTCTCGCGGGAGTCGGAGCGGACAGCACGAATCTGGGCGCGCTCGCGCCGCTGTACGACGACGGCCGCTTCGAGTATGTCCCGATCCCCGAGAAGACCTGCGAAACGGACGAGACCGCCACGCTCGGCTCGTGGAAGCTCCGCACGAGCGACGAGACTGCGGCGGACCTCACAACCCGGATCACGCCCCAGCCGATCGGCGACGCCGACCGGACCGTCACCGGCGACGAACTCGAGTCCTGGCCGTTCCACCGCGATCCCAATTTCGAGGCGCTGACCTACGGCGAACACCGCACCAGCGGCTACGTCTCGAGGCTACGCGCGCTCGAACCGGGCGACGTCGTTGGCTTCTACGCCGGCCTGCGCCGACCCGACGGCGACCGCGCTCATCGCTACCTGATCGGTTTCTTCACGGTCGACCGGGTCGATGTCGTCACCCCCGAGATGCCCCGGGACGAACGTGAATCGATCCTCGCGGCACACCCGGACAACGCCCACACCAAACGCGCTCGCGACGGCGAGTGCTACCTCGAGAAACCGGTCGTACTGATCGACGGCTGCGAACCCGGCGGCCGCTTCGAGCGCCACCCAATTCGGCTGTCGGACTACTACGTCAAGTCGGGGAACGAACGGGCGCAGTACTATCTTCGAGAATCGGTCGCGAGCGCGTTCGACGTCCGTGCTGGTGGCGAGAACATGATGTACAAACCGGCCTATCGCTGTGGAATCTCCGGGGATGCGTTCCGGCAACTCGTCGGCGTCCCCGGCGAGCGAACTGCCGGCGACGCGGCGGTCGAACCCGCCTGATAGCGCGTCACTGGTGATCGATCGAGATCTCGAGATCCGAGACATACGGCGCTACCGCCTCGAAGTTCGAGCTGGGGGTAATCTCTTCGGTCGTGCGGTCGTACTCGACGACATCGTACTGACTGAGCCGCGGCAAGTGGTTGTGGACCAACTGGACGAGGACGGCCGTCCGATCCGATTCGAACGTCGTTGCCGTCGTCTCGCGCTGCCAGTCGGCGATCCGCTGGGCGGCTTCCGACACCGTCGTCCGATCGGTGATCGATAGATACCTGAGTAAATACCCACGGACTCGGTTGGCGAGGAGCGAATACACCGTCTCGCGCTCGAGGGTATCTCGTTGAAGCGACATTACGTCCGACACAATGATGCCATGCGAAACAACGGTTGGCCCTAACTGGTTGGGCCCCCAACTATACTGTCCGGGCAAAGAACAGTTAACGAACGGCGATTGTTTATTACTATTATCGCGTTTCCCGTAATGGATTGTGCAACGGGGTTCCGAAACGAAACGCGGGGAGATGACTGCAATGAATCGACATCGATCGCACCCTGATTCCGAACTCCCGACAGTCTGGACCGGAACCGGTGTCAGGTTTGGCGAGGCCCTGACGACGATCGGTCGGTTTCATGTAGTGATAGGTCATACCTTCAGTTAGTGACCGACGAGACGCCGTCCCGCCACGACCGCGTCCGGCGCCATCCAACGCCGGGACCGGGGAACTCGCTCGCCGACTGGACCCGCGCTCGTAGTCCGCTTCGAGTCGCGATCTCGTACGTCGTCGTCTGGCTCGTGCGGATTTCCCCGAGTCTGCGACTCAAACGTTGGCTCCTCCGACGGCTCGGCGTCACCGTCGGGCCGGGCGTCTCCTGGGGGCTCGAGGCCACGCCGGACGTCTTCTGGCCCGAACTGATCACCGTCGAAGCCGAAGCGATCGTGGGCTACGACGCGACCATCCTCTGTCACGAGTTCCTGCAGAACGAGTATCGGACGGGTGAGGTCCGGATCGGCGAACGGGCGATGATCGGCGCCGGCGCCATCGTTCTCCCGGGGGTCGACATCGGTGCGGATGCGCGCGTCGCGGCGAACTCGCTCGTCACGAGGGACGTGCCGCCGGGGACGACGGTTGCGGGCGTTCCCGCCGAGCCGATGGGATCGTCGGCCGCCGACGCCGCTGGAGAGCGCAACGACGGCGACACTAGCGACTGAGGCGGGGCGCGACCTCGCCCGTCGCGTCACGGGAAAAGCACCGACTCGCTGGGCACGAACCGGACGGGTCAACCCGGTCAGGATCGGTCGGCGTCGACTCGCAGCCGAACCGGCCCGTCGGGCTGGAGCGTCGCGCTCGGAGCGAAGGACAGCGTCTCGGTAACCGGACTGAACCGGTACCGAGAGAGCAACACCGCGAGAGTAACTCGGAGTTCCAGCAGCGCAAAGCGCATCCCGATACAGTGGCGCCGGCCGCCGCCGAACGGGAAGTACGCGTACTCCGGACGGGACGACTCCGATGCCGGCCCCCGGTCTCTTCCTTCTCCCATCGATTTCGTCCAGCGATCCGGGCGGAACGACTCGGAATCGTCCCACCAGCGCGGGTCTCGGTGGCACGTCCACGGCGACAGTGCGAGGACGGTTCCGGCCGGGACTCGAGTGCCCAGCAGGTCGACCGAACGAGCGGGCTCGCGGAAGAACACGTGTACCGGCGGATAGAGCCGAAGCGTCTCGTCGACGACGCGGTCGACGGCCGGAAGCGCGTCGGGTGCAGCCGCGCCGTCCGGATCGGTCGCGGGGTCGCCGAACTCCGCGATCGCGTCTCGAACGGTCGCCTGTTCGTCGGGCTCGGTCGCGAGCGAATGGAGCGCGTAGGTCAGGCCGAGTGCCGTCGTTTCGTGGCCGGCGAACAGGAACGTAACGACGTTGTCCCGAAGCGTCCGGTCGTCCATCCCGCCGTCAGCGGTGGCGGCGATGAGCATCGACAGGAGATCCGTTCCGGAATAGCGCCCTCCCTCGAGAGCGGTTCGTCGGTCGTCGATGATTCGGTCGATAGTCCGTCGGAGGTCCGTTAGCGCGCGGCGGTAGCGACGGTTGGTCGGCGAGGGGATCCACTCCGGAAGGAACGCGCCGACGCGCCGGGAGTCGTATCTCGCGGCGATGGCGTCGGCCGCGCGAGCGACGACGTCCCGATCCGACCCGGGATCGATTCCGAGCAGGGTGTCCGCCAGAACCGCGAGGGTGAGTTCGCTCGCCGCATCGGCGACGTCGACGATTTCGCCGTCCGTCCAGCCGTTGGCCGTCCTCGCGGACCGCTCGATCATCGCGTCTGCGTAGCCGGAGATCCGCTCGCGGTAGAACGCGGGCTGCATCGTCGACCGCTGGTGTTGCCAGTCGCCGCCTTCGGCGAGGAAAACCCCGTCGCCGAGGAGGCTCCCGACCCGTCGTTGCATCATTTCCCCCTTGCAATACGCGTCATCGTCGTCGACGAGAACGGTCTGGACCCCTTCGGGATGGGCGACGACGTAGCACCGGTCGGTGAACATCCGGTAGGGCAGCAGGTCGTGTCCGCGTGCCGCGTCGAAGAACCCGAGCGGATCGCCGGTTATCTGGTGGAGGTTGCCGATTACGGGCAGCGGTTTCGGACGATCCAGTCGGTCGCCGCCAGTATCGGTGGGATCGCCGCGATCGTCGTCGGTGGACACCGCGTCGCTACCGGTGCTAGTCGTCTCTGGAGCGCGTGTCTCCTCGCTCATAGTAGCGGATCGGTGGCCCGATACTCTGGTCGTTATCACGGATACATCCGGCTATTTATAAGCTGCCCCCGTCGGTATCGGTATGCGATCGTTTTCCGTCGCGATCCGGATGCCGGAGTGGGCCCAACATCCGATGCATCGATTGATCGACGACCGGGAGGCGGTTCACCGGAGCGAGCTACTCGAGTGGAACGTGACGAGCGGGGACCACATTGCGCTGGTGTTTCGCGTGCTCGCCGACCGCGACGTGTACGAGCGGGCGCTCCGAGAGACGGCGTCGATCCGCGAGTACGAACTGGTAGACGGTCGGGCCGACGAACTGTACCTCTACGTCAGGGATACGCCCACGGAGAGCGATCGAGAGCTGTACGACGCGTTCACGGCGACGAATCTCGTCGCCGTACCGCCGATCACGTTCCTCCCCGGCGGTCGACTCACGATACAGGTGTTGGGAACCGCCGCCGATGTCGATACCGTCGTAGACGAACTTCCCGACGAATTCGGCGTCGAACTCGAGGCCGTGACTGCGATGGGGCCGACCGGCGGTCGTGTCGGACTGACCGAACGACAGCGGGAAACACTGGCGGCTGCCGAGCGAGTCGGCTACTACGAAATCCCGCGTGAAGGGACCGTACGCGACGTCGCGGACGAGTTGGAAATCGCGACGAGTACGGCCGGCGACCACCTGCGGAAAGCGGAGGCGACGCTCGCACGGAGCTATCTCGACGGGCGGTTCTAAGACGTCGCGCGTATCCTGCTGTACGTGTGGACGCTATCGACGCAACGAATCCCACCGACACTGTGAATATCGACGTAACGAATCTCACTAGCACTGCAAAAAGACCGACTCGAGCGCTCGGAACTGGGGTGTGGCCGGACTACAGCGACGACCAGGACTTGCGGGCGACGTTCCAGGAGGTGATGTCCGCGATCCAGCGGGCGGCGATCATCTTTTTCAGGTTCTTCGCGGGGAAGCCGCCGAAGGTGTCGACGGGGAGCATCTGTACGTCGTGGGCGACCGCTTTCTCGCCGACGGAGACGACGGTCCCTTTGTCGTTGTACTCCCAGGTCTTGAGCGGGCGGTTCTCGATGGCGCGCGAGATGTTCTCGCCGGCGACCTCGGCGGCCTGCCAGGCGGCCTGTGCAGTTGGCGGTGCGGGCTGGTCGCCCTGGTCGATGATCGCCGAGTCGCCGATGGCGAAGACGCGCTCGTCGGAGGTCTGGAAGTTCGCTTCCGTGTTGACGCGGTTGTGTTCGTTCTCGAGGTCGACGCCGTCCATCGCGTCGCGGCCCGTGATGCCGCCGGTCCAGACGAGCACGTCGTGCTCGAGCGGTTCGCCTTCGTCGAACTCGATGACGTCCGCCTTGGCTTCGGTGATCGGGTCGTCCGTGTGGATCCGGACGCCGGCCTCCTCGAGCAGGTCGCGCAGCGCCTGCTGGACTTCCGGATCGTTACCGGGGAAAATCTCCTCGAGCGCCTCGACGAGGTGGATTTCGATCGGCGCGCGGTGGTTGTCGCGGAACTCGGCGATCTCGCCGGCGGTCTGGATGCCCGAGAGACCGGCACCGCCGATGACGACCTGTGCGGGTTCGCCACGGGTTGCGGCCTGGCTGGCGTCCTTGACGGCCTCGTGGATCTCCAGGGCGTCGTCGAGGCTCTTCAGCGTCAGTGAGTGGTCCTCGAGACCGGGGATGCCGTAGTAGGCGGTCTGGCTCCCGAGGCCGACGAGGACGTAGTCGTAGTCGACGTCGTCGCTATCGGCGAGTTCGACGACCTGTTCGTCGACATCGAGGCCGGTGACTTCGTCCTGGATGAACCGGGTCGATGGGTCGGCGATATCTTCGACCGGGAACGTGATGTCCGAGCGAACGTTCGGGTCGCGAATCACGCGGTGGGATTCGTGCAAAACGAGATGATAGTCGACGTCTGCGATCCACGTTAGCCGCGCGTTGCCCCCGAGCTCCGATTGGAGCTTGTTGATCGCACCAGCACCGGCATAGCCCGCGCCGAGCACGACGACGTTCTCAGTCATATTCGACAGTCTGATACACTACGATACAAAGGTGTTGGAACACGTATCGAGTTGTGTTGTGTTCTCACCCCACAGTATTCGATTCTCAGAAACTCGGACACCTGACAGGTTTCGAGCTCAGAGAATTCGGTTTCCGAACGCGCTCGCGGTCAGTTCGGCCCCAAGCGTCGCCGTTTCGTTCCCCTCGTCGAGGATCGGATTCACTTCGACGACGTCCATCGATCGCAGGATTCCCTCGCTGTCGTGGCGTTCGGAGACGGTCTCGAGTGCGGCGTGGGCTTCCCGATAGGTGACGCCGCCGCGGACGGGCGTCCCGACGCCGGGAGCCGCTTTGGGGTCGAGCCAGTCGAGGTCGAGGCTGACGTGGACGCCGTCGGTGCCGGCGGTTGCGACGTCGAGTGCGTCCTCGACGACGGCCGTCATGCCGCGTTCGTCGATGTCGGCCATCGTAAACGCCGTCATCTCGCTCTCCCGGACGAGTTCGCGTTCACGCTCGTCGATGCTCCGGAGCCCGACGTACGCGATCGACTCCTCTCGGACGCGCGGCGCAGTGGCCCACTCCATCTCCGCGAACGCGCCGTGGCCGAGCGTCGCGGCGAGGGGCATCCCGTGGACGTTGCCGCTCGGCGAGGTTTCGGGCGTGTTCAGGTCCGCGTGGGCGTCGAACCAGATCGCGCCGAGGTCGGCGTCTCGAGCGGCGCCGTGCATCGACCCGATGGCGACCGAGTGGTCGCCGCCGAGGACGAGCGGAAACTCGCCGTTGGCGAGCGTCTCTGCGACCTGGTCTCCCAGCCGCGTACAGATATCTTCGACCTCCTGGAGGAATTTGGCGTTCCCTCGATTCGGGCCGCCGGCGTCCGGATCCCGTTCTTCGGCCCGCGGGATATCGAGGTCCCCGGCGTCGACCGGATCGACACCCGCGCGCTCGAGTCTTTCGGACAGTCCCGCGTACCGAATGGCGGACGGTCCCATGTCGACTCCGCGACGATCCGCGCCGTAGTCCATCGGCGCACCGATGATTCTGACAGTCGTGCCCATACGTCCAGTTTACGACGGGGCGATTTGATGGTAACGATCGAGACGGCGACAGATTTAGGGTTAGACGGGGCTAAATCTCTGATAGAATGATGCTGAGCGACGTGATGGAAGACTACCTCAAGGCGATCTATCAGCTCCAGCGCGAGACCGACGAGCGGATCAAGACGTCGGCCATCGCCGAAGAGCTAGACGTCACGTCGCCGACCGTCACGAGCATGCTCGATAAACTCGAGGAACGGGGCTTCGTCGACCGCGAGAAGTATCGCGGCGTCACGCTGACCGACGAGGGCGAGACCGTCGCCCTCGAGGTCGTCCGCCACCACCGACTGCTCGAGGCCTACCTCACCGAACACTTAGACTACGACTGGGCGGAGGTCCACGAAGAGGCCGACCGGCTCGAACACCACATTAGCGAGGATTTCGAGGCCCGCGTGGCGGACGCCTTAGGCCAGCCGACGGTCGACCCCCACGGCTCGCCGATCCCCAGCGCCGACCTCGAGCCGCCGGAGCGTCCCGACGGCAAATCCGTCACCGAGTTCGAAGAGGGCGACATCGTCGTCGTCGAGGAGGTCGCCGACCGTGACGCGGACGTCCTCTCCTACCTCGCCGACCACGGCGTCGAACCCGGGGTCGAACTCGAGATCGTCGAGGTCGCACCGTTCGGGATGATCACGGCGCGCTCGAGCGAGCACGACGAGTCGGTCTCGCTCCCCGATACCGTCGCCCACCACGTTCGCGTGGCTCGAGGGGCGGAGATTGAACAATAACACGGAACGGTCCATATTCGTACAGGAAACTGATCGAGATGTTCATTTAGATTCAATCTAATGGATAGTGCGTGGAAAAGGTATAAGTTTAGACGCCCCTAATCGAGGTGTAATGACGACTCGAGCGTGTGTTGCTGGAGGTGTCGGTTCGCGATGACGGATCGGTCGATACACGACCTGCCTCGCTGGCTATTAGCGATCGGTCCCCTTCTCGTGTTCGGGGCCATCTTCGGAGCGCTCTATCTCACTTCGCCGTTCGGCGACCTCGGAAGCGTGGACGAAGCGAGCACGGCCGATATGCTCTGGATGCTGACGATAATCGGGGCGATCGCCGGTATCATTCCGGTGTTGATCGGGATGCTCTGGTTCCCGTTCATTCGCGATCTCGATCCCCGGTACTTACACGCCTTCATGGCGCTCGCTGCCGGTGTCCTCGTCTTCATCGCCGTCGAGATGACCGAAGAGATCTTCGAGTATAGCGCTGCTGCCGAGAGTACCGGTTTCGCTGCCGCGCTGGCCGTCGTCGGCGTCGGGGGGACGTTCCTCGTCATGTACGCTGCCAGTGAGTGGCGTCAGCGCAAGATGGCAGACCAGCAAAAAAGCGGCCTCGAAATCGCCTATCTGGTCGCGCTCGCGCTCGGCCTGCACAGTCTCGGCGAGGGGCTCGGCATCGGCGTCGCCTACGTGGCTGGCGACGCATCGCTGGTGATGTTGCTCGTCCTGGCGTTCGTGATGCACAACGTAATGGAAGGCCCAACCATCGTCGCCGCCGTCGCTCGCGACAGGGCAACGCCGCCGCTATACCATTTCGTCGCGATGGGTGCCATCGCAGGGGGCACCGTTATTCTCGGCGGCTGGGTCGGCAGCTTCGGCCAGTCCACTCTGCTCGCGGTCCTGTTCTACGCCATCGCGATCGGTGCGATCCTCCAGGTGCTCATCGAGGTCGCCGAACTCATCCGGTTCGACGCCGAAGCCGTCATCACCCGGATCAACGCCGCGACGTTCTCGTTCGGGTTCGCCTTCATGTTCTTCCTCAATGGCGTGCTCACCGACGTGGTCCTCGAGGGCTGGCTCGTCCCGACATGAGCGGCGGATAGTCGGCGGACGGAGACCGAAACGGATGACGAACCCAAACGCCTTACTATGACCGGTTCAAACAGCAAAATCTGAGTGTGTCAGCCCGGCGTACCCGTCGGGTTTAAGGAAATCAATTACGAACAATAACGTATGTCATCCATCGAACTCACCCCCAGCCAGAAGAAGATCCTCCGCGCATTGACGAATCTCCACAAGGAGTCCGAATCCGCGATCAAAGGCGAGGACATCGCCGAGCAGGTCGACCGGAATCCCGGAACGATTCGCAACCAGATGCAGAGTCTCAAAGCCCTGCAGTTGGTCGAAGGTGTACCAGGCCCGAAAGGTGGCTACAAGCCGACCGCCGCAGCCTACGAGGCCCTCGAGATCCAGCAGATGGACGATCCGGCCTCCGTCCCGCTCGAGCACGAGGGCAACCCCGTCCAGGACGTCATCGTCGAGGAGATCGACCTCTCGAGCGTCCACCACCCCGAACTCTGCCGTGCCGAGATTCACATGCAGGGCTCGATGGGCGAGATCCACGAGGACGACTCGGTCATCGTCGGCCCGACGCCGCTGTCGAAACTGGTCATCGAGGGCCGCGTCGACGGCAAAGACGACACCAATAACATTCTCATCCTGCGGATCGAAGACATGGTCGCGCCCGCCGAAGAGCCCGCACACTGAGTCGCCCGCAGGTCTCGACCCTCTATAGCTTATCCCTACTCGAGAGTCTCTAGCGACGCTACGCTCGCCTACCGTGCTCGACGGCGCTTCGACGCGCAAAAAATTGCTGTGGGCCGCTCAGTTCTCGTCGGCGTCTGCCTTGACTTCGCCGTCCGCATCGCTAGCATCGTTTGCCTCGGCATCGTCGTCCGCCTCGGCGTCGGCCGCCGCGGCCGCCGGAATGTCGTCGACGCTCGCGACCGCGTCGCCGTCCTCGACGGCCATCACGATCACGCCCATCGTGTTCCGGCCGACCTCCGAAATCTCGTCGACGCGGGTGCGGACGATCTGGCCGCGCTCGCTCATCATGACGAGCTGGTCGTCGTCGTCGACGGCCTTGACCGCCGTCACGGGACCGTTCCGTTCGCCCGTTTTGATGTCGATCAGTCCCTTTCCGTATCGTGACTGGGTGCGGTACTCGGAGAGCCGGGTCCGTTTCCCGTACCCGTTGCGCGTCACGGTCAGCAGCGCTTGTCCGTCCTCCTCGTCGGTCGCGACGAGGCCGGCGACCGCGTCGCCCTCTTGTAGTTTGATCCCGTTGACTCCGCGGGCGTTCCGGCCCATCGCGCGGACCTCGCTCTCGTCGAACCGGATCGTCATCCCGCCCTCGGTGGCGATGACCAGATCCTGCGAGCCGTCGGTGACCTCGACGTCGACGAGTTCGTCGCCTTCCTCCAAGTCGGCCGCGATGATCCCCGTCGTCCGGATGTTCTCGAAGTCGTCGCCGGCGGTTCGCTTGACGTAGCCGTGGCGGGTCGCCATGGTCACGTACTCGTCCTCACCGAAGGCGTCGGTGTCGACGATGGCCGTGATGTCCTCGCCGGGGTCGAGATCGAGGATGTTGACCGCCGATTTCCCGCGGGCCGTCCGGCCCATCTCGGGGATCTCGTAGGTCTTGAGCTGGTAGACTTTGCCCTGATTGGTGAAACAGAGCAGGTAGTCGTGGGTGTTCGCCCGGAACACCGTCGTGACGCGGTCGTCGTCTTTGACGTCCGCGCCGATGATCCCCTTGCCGCCGCGGCCCTGGGGATCGAAGTTCTCGATAGGCATCCGCTTGACGTAGTCGTCTTCGGTCATGACGACGAAGACCTCCTCCTCCGGGATGAGATCCTCGTGGGTGACCGTCCCCTGATCCTCGACGATCGAAGTCCGACGGTCGTCCGAATACTCGTCTTTGATCTCCCGCAACTCGTCTTTGATGACCGCGAGCAGTTCCTGCTCGCTCTCGAGGATGGTTGTCAGGCGCTCGATCTCGGCCTGGACCTCCTCGTACTCGTCTTCGATCTCGGCCGTCTCCATCGAAGTGAGACTGCCGAGTTGCATCCGGACGATGTGCTCGGACTGGGCCTGTGAGAAGTCGTACGCCTCCTGAAGGGCTTCCTTCGCGGCCGAGCGATCCTCGCTGTTCCGGATCAGTTCGACGACGTCGTCGGCGTTCTCGACGGCCGTCAGCCGACCCTCGAGGATGTGTTCTCGGTCCTCGGCCTCCTCGAGGTCGTACTCGCTGCGGCGGCGGACGACCTCCCGCCGGTGGGCGACGTACTCTTCCAAGGTCTCTCGAAGCGAGAGCACCTGAGGCTGGCCGTCGACCAGTGCGAGGTTGATGACGCCGAAGGTTTTCTCGAGGTGGTTCTCGAGCAGTCGGTTCTTGACGACCTCGACGTTCGCACCGCGTTTACACTCGACGACGACGCGGACGCCGTCGCGGTCCGACTCGTCGCGCAGGTCGGAGACCCCCTCGATCAGGCCCTCGTTGACGTCGTCGGCGATGCGCTCGACCATTCGAGCCTTGTTCGCCTGATACGGAAGTTCGGTGATCACGATCCGCTCGCGGTCGTTCTTCCACTCCTCGACCTCGAACTCCGCGCGAACGCGAATCCGACCGCGGCCGGTCTTGTACGCCGAGTAGATGGCGTCGCGACCGACGATGTTCGCACCGGTCGGGAAGTCGGGACCCTTGACGTGCTCCATCAGGTCCTCCACCGTCGCGTCGGGGGTGTCGATCAGTTCGATCGTCGCGTCGATCACCTCGCCGAGATTGTGCGGCGGGATGTTCGTCGACATCCCGACCGCGATCCCCGAGGAGCCGTTAACCAGCAGGTTCGGGAAGGCAGCCGGCAACACGTCGGGTTCCTGCAGGCGGTCGTCGTAGTTCGCCGAGAAGTCGACCGTGTCCTTGTCGATGTCCTCGAGCAACTCTTCGGCGACGGGGGCCATCCGCGCCTCGGTGTATCGGGGCGCTGCGGCGGGATCGCCGTCCATCGAACCGAAGTTCCCCTGCCCGTCGACGAGGGGATAGCGCATCGAGAAGTCCTGGGCCAGTCGGACCAGGGTGTCGTAGATCGCGCTGTCGCCGTGAGGGTGGTAGTCACCCATCGTTTCCCCGACGATCGAGGAGGATTTGCGGTGGCTGCTGCCGGAGGAGACGCCCATCTCGTGCATCGCATAGAGGATGCGCCGGTGGACCGGCTTCAGGCCGTCCCGGACGTCCGGGAGGGCTCGCCCCGCGATGACGGACATCGCGTAGTCGATGTAGCTCTGCTCCATCTCGTCTTCGATGCGGACGTTTTCGACCGCCCGCGCCTGTACGTCAGTCGGTTCGGGTACGTCTGAACTCATGTAGTTACGTCACCTCGGCTAAATATCGATCCACTCGGCTTCGGGAGCGTGGTCTTTGATAAACTGCTTGCGCGGTTCGACGGCGTCGCCCATCAGCACGGAGAACATCTTGTCCGCCGCGGCCGCGTCCTCGACCGTGATCTGCTTGAGGATACGGTTCTCGGGGTTCATCGTCGTCTCCCAGAGCTGTTCGGGGTTCATCTCGCCCAGTCCCTTGAACCGCTGGACCTGGGTCGGGTTGCCGTCGCACTTCTCCTCGACGATCTCGTCGCGCTCGGCGTCGGTCATCGCGTCGTACGTTTCGCCGCGGTAGCGAATCCGGTACAGCGGCGGCTGGGTCGCGTAGACGTAGCCACCTTCTAGAAGCGGCCGCATGTGCCGGTAGAAGAACGTGAGCATGAGCGTCCGGATGTGCGCGCCGTCGACGTCGGCGTCGGTCGCCATGATGATCTTCTTGTAACGGACGTCTTCGACGTCGAACTCGTCGCCGATCCCCGCCCCGATTGCGGTGATCATGTTCCGAATCTCGTCGTTCTCGAGAATCCGATCGAGTCGGTGTTTCTCGACGTTCAGGATCTTCCCCTTGATCGGCAAGACGGCCTGGAACTCCGGATTGCGGGCCTGTTTCGCGCTGCCGCCCGCGGAGTCTCCCTCCGCGATGAACAGTTCGGCCTCGTCGGGGTCTTTGGTCTGGCAGTCGGCCAGCTTTCCGGGCAGCGAGGTCGAGTCGAGCGCGGACTTGCGTCGCGTCAACTCCTCGGCCTTCCGGGCCGCTTTTCTGGCCTTCGCGGCCTCGACGGCCTTCATGACGATGGCCTGTGCGGTGTCGGGGTGTTCTTCGAAGTAGGTGCCCAGGCCCTCGTGCATCGCGCTCTCGACGATCCCGCGCACTTCCGAGTTGCCGAGTTTCGTCTTCGTCTGGCCCTCGAACTGCGGGTCCGGGTGTTTGATCGAGATGACCGCGGTGAGTCCCTCGCGGATGTCTTCGCCCGTGAGGTTCTCCTCGAGATCCGAGAGCAGGCCGTTGTCGCCCGCGTAGTCGTTGACCGTCCGCGTGAGCGCGGTCTTGAACCCGGTGAGGTGGGTGCCGCCCTCTCGAGTGTTGATGTTGTTCGCGAAGGCGTGGATCGAACCCTGCAGTTCCTCGGTGGCCTGCATCGCGACCTCGACCTGGATGTTCTGGTCCTCGTCCTCGAAGTAGATGATCTCGTCGTGCATCGCCGAGCGCGTCTCGTTCAGATACTCGACGAACTCGCGGATGCCGCCGTCGTACTCGTAGGTGTCCGCGACGAACTCGCCGTCGTCGGTCTGCTCGCGTTCGTCACGCAGCGTAATGCGGACGCCCGAGTTGAGGAAGGCGAGTTCGCGAAGCCGGTTCGAGAGCGTCGAAAACGAAAACTCGTCGGCCTCGAAGATGCCGGTGTCGGCCCAGAACCGAACCTGCGTGCCGGTCTCCTCGTCCGGCTCCATGTCGCGAACGCGCTCCATGTCGCCGACGGGTTCGCCCGCCTCGAAGGCGTGTTCGAACACGCCGCCGTCGCGTTTGACCTCGGCCTCGAGGCGCTCGGAGAGCGCGTTGACGACGCTCACGCCGACGCCGTGGAGACCGCCGGAGACCTGGTAGGACTTGTTGTCGAACTTCCCCCCGGCGTGGAGAACAGTGAGAATCACCTCGAGAGCCGGGCGTTCGTACTCGTCGTGCGTGTCGACGGGGATGCCGCGGCCGTCGTCTGCGACGCTCACCGAGTTGTCGTCGTGGATCGTGACGGTGATGTCGTCGCAGTGGCCAGCCAGTGCCTCGTCGATCGAGTTGTCCACCACTTCGTAGACGAGATGGTGGAGCCCTCGAGAATCCGTAGAGCCGATATACATCGCCGGCCGTTTTCGCACGGCCTCCAGGCCCTCTAAGACCTGAATCTGTCCGGCGCCGTACTCACTTTCCTGGGACATGTAAAACCTGCTTTCGGGTAGTGGTCCGGCCCTAATAAAAGTCACGTACGCGCGCGGGCGAGCGCTCGATAATAGTCGGTTGCTCGTATCGAGGGAGCTACAACACCGTATTAGTTGCGTTCGGCGGCTGGGTAATCTCCGATTGGAGGGATTCGATTCCCGTCACGTCGACCGCTCGAGTCTATCGAGGGCGTGACCGACGACGAGCGCCAAAGCGTGGGCATACGCCAGAAACGAGCGTAAAGGCGCACCAGTCGAGCGCCCAGGGGTCGTACGGGCGTCCAGAACGGTATCCACGGGACGATGCACGAGAGTTCGAAGAACCCCGACTAAAAGACCGAGCTATCGAGAACGGAGGGACGGACGATCACGCCGAGCACGGACACGTCGAAGTCACGAGAATCTGGCAGTGAACTGAGCGCATCCAGCGACTCGACACGGCGCGCGGCGGAGACGAACGTGAGACGATCGCAGTCCGGTACGTGTCCGGTGAGGACGGGGGGTGGATCGACGGGCTGGTCGAACCGTTGGAGGATTTTCTCGAGGCGATCGATTGGCCCTCATTCGTGCTCGGCCGCTGGCAGGGTAAACGAAAACGTCGTCCCCTCGCCCGGTTCGGAGTCGAGCCAGATCTCGCCGCCGTGGCGTTCGACGATGCGCTGACAGAGCGCGAGCCCGATCCCCGTCCCAGCGTGTTCCCCGCGACTGTGGAGCCGCTGAAAGATTTCGAACACGCGTTCCTGATCCTCCGGATCGATGCCGATCCCCTCGTCGTGGACCGACACCTCCCACTGCCGACCCCGTCGCTCGGCGTCGACGTGTACCTGGGGCGGCTCGTCGCCGCTGTACGTGATCGCGTTCGTCAGCAGGTTCTGGAACACCTGCCGTAACTGACTCGCGTCACCCTCGACGCGCGGGAGTTCGTCGCTCGTAACCTCGGCCTCGGAGTCCTCGATCTGGAACTGAAGATCCGCCACGACGTCCGCGAGCACCGCGTCGAGATCGACCGGCTCGAGCGGATCGCCCCGCGTCTCCACCCGGGAGTAGGCGAGCAACCCCTCGATCATCTCGCGCATCCGATCGGCGCCGTCGACCGCAAACGCGAGGAACTCCTCGCCGTCCTCGTCGAGTTCGTCCCCGTACCGCTGCTCGATAAGGCGGAGATAGCTCGAGACCATTCGCAGCGGCTCCTGTAGATCGTGACTGGCCGCGTAGGCGAAGTGTTCGAGCCGTTCGTTCGACTCCTCGAGCTGGGAGATCGTCTCCTCGAGACGTCGCTGGTACTCCGTGCGTTCGGTGATGTCGCTGAGCGTGATCACGGCACGCGTCACGTCGCCGCGCGCGTTTCTGATCGGCATCCCTCTGACGCTGAGAATTCGTCGCTCGCCGTCTCTGGAATCGATCTCGAAGGTTCTGGGCTCGGTCACCTCCTCGCCCTGTAGGACACGAGCGATCGTCCACTCGTCGCGCTCGAGCGGCTCGCCCGTGTCAGCCCATCTGACCGGGAACTGATCGTACTCGTCGAACGAGTCGGCGTCGAACTCGTCGATACCCCAGATCTCCTTTGCGGCCCTGTTCGCCTCGACGATACCGCCGTTTTGCTCCGCGACGATGACCCCGACGGGGAGGATCTCGAACAGCGACTGGAGCTGTTCTTTGTTCCGCTGGAGTTCCAGTTCCGTTCGCTTTCGCTCCGTGATGTCGGTGAGCGCACCGGGGAACGTCTCAGGGGTTCCGTTCTCGTCGTACTCGACGTGTCCACGGGCGACGACCCACCGGAGTTCGCCGTCGGCGTTCCAGACGCGATACTCCTCCTCGTACTCCTCGCCCGACTCGACGGCAGCCTCGATCCGTCGCTCGACGCGGTCGCGATCCGCCTCGTGAATCGACGACGTGATTCGATCGAGGGGGACGCCCTCGCGGGCCGCCTCGGGATCGACGCCGAACGTCTTGGCGAACGATCGGCCGGTGACGAACTGATCCTCCGAAATCTGCCACTCCCAGGTGCCGACGGCTCCGGCCTCGGTCGCGGCCTCGAGTTGGGCTTTGGCGTCCTCGAGGTACTGCTCGCGCTCCTTTTGCTCCGTGACGTCCTGTGCCATCGTCATGCCCGCGACCACCTCGCCACTGTCGTCTTCGATCGGCACCGCGTGGACCACCCACTCGCGGTCGGCATACGTGAGATCGACCGACCGTTCCTCCCCATCGAGGGCGGCCAGGAACGCCGGCTCGAGCATCTCGCCCGTCTCCTCGGGCCACACGTCGTAGAAGCTCTCTCCCTCGAGATCCTCGGGATCGACGGGGAGCCGATCGAAGCCCTGGCCCGCCGCCAGCGTGTACTCGAGATCGTGGTCGAACAGCGTGACGAGTCCGTTCGGGAAGTACTCGGCGAGGGTCCGATAGCGCTGCTCGGACTCCTCTACGGCCTGCTGGCGCTCTTTCCGGTCGGTGATGTCGCGGAAGTAGACCGAAATACCGGTTTCGGAGGGGTAAAGGTTCGCCTCGACCCAGAAGTCGAGCGTGTCGTAGTAGAGTTCGTAGCTGGTCGGTTCCTGCGTCTCCAGTGCCGTCTGGAAGGCGTCCCAGACCTCCTCGAGATCGAGGAGGTCGGGGAAGACGTCCCAGAGTTGCTCGCCGAGTAACTCCGCCTCGGAGTGCTGGAGGAGTTCTTCGGCGCGGTCGTTAACGTGGGTAAACCGAAACTCGTCGTCGACGGCGTAGAACGCGTCGGAGATCCGGCTGAGAATGCGCTGTAGTTCGGTTTCGAGTTCTCGTTCGAACTCCCACCGATCGGTCATGTCCCGAGTCACCTTCAGGAACCCCTGATGGGTCCCGTCGTCGTCCCGAATTTGCGTGATCGTCACGTTCGCCCAGAACCGCCCGCCGTCCTTCCGAACCCGCCACCCTTCGTCCTCGACGGAGCCGTTCTCGGTCGCCGCCTCGAGGTTTCTCTCGGGAACGTTCGCCGCGCGGTCGTCTTCGGTGTAGAACGTGGAGATGTGTTCGCCGAGGATTTCCGCTCGATCGTATCCCTTGATCTGCGCCGCCCCTTTGTTCCAGCTGACGATGTGACCGTCCGAATCCAGCCGGAAGATCGCGTACTCCTCGACGGCGTCAGCCAGCGAGCGAAACTCCTCCTCGCTCTCCCGTAAGGCACCCTCCGACCGCTTCTGCTCGGTGATATTGTAGTACAGTTCGACCCGTCCGCCGGCGTATTCACCCGACTCGATCGGTTCGCTCTGGTACTCGAGCCATCGTTCCTCGAGATCGTCGCCTGTGGTTCCGGTGACTCGACACTCGAGACCGTCGGCGTAGCTGTCCTCGTCGTAGGTGGTCAGCACGGTCTCCGCGAACGAACCGGGTTCGGCGATCGTCTCAGAGAGAGTCTCTTCGAACATCGTCCGGCCGTCCCGACCGACGTCAGACTCGCGCTCGAGACCGAGAAATCCCTCGATCGTCTCGTCGATCCAGGCGACGTTGAACGCCTCATCGAGCACGACGACGCCGATGTTCGCGTCGTCGAGAATGGCCGTGATCGACTCGGAAGTGGTGTCTGCAATATCCGTCGGTGCCGATCGCTCCGCGTCGGCCGCGCGTAACCGCTCGGTGGGGCGCGAACGATCGCGGGCGACGCCGATCGTCCCTCGAAACTCGTCGCCCTCGACGATCGGATTGATTCGAACGTCGCAGGGAAGCGTCTCGCCGTCGGCCGTTCGAACCTCGAGTTCGAAGGTCGCGGCGTCGGCGCCGTCCGTTCGGAGCCGATTCGATAGGTCGCGTTCGATCGCGTCGATAGTCGAATCGTCGAGAAGGAGGGAAACGTGCTCGCCGACGAGTTCGTCTCGAGCGTACCCCGTCGCATCCACGAGTTCGTCGTTGACCGCGACGAACTGCCCGTCGGCATCGAGTTGATAGATACCGTCGTCGATCGTTTCGACGAGTGCCCGATACCGAGAGAGTGCCAGGTCGTCGTCGACCTCCCCCCAAAAGGACCCATCGATGGCACCCGTTCGTGTACTCATAATCGTTGGTGTGGCGTGAATACTATAAACCCTATGGGACGCTAGAACGGCGTTTTCGGACGTCGACACTGGGGACGTCACCGCCGGTTTCGTCGGTACTGAAAAAGCCGCGTCAGTGACCGGGACACCGTTGACGGGGTTCGGTCCTGTAGTTCGAACGAAATGAGACCGCTGTATCTGGTCGCCGGTATCGTCGTGCTCACCGCCGTGATCGTCGACATTCTCTGGACGACGCTCTGGGTCGACGGGGGGTCCGGTCCGCTCTCGGGTCGGTTGACCAGCCGGACCTGGCGCGGCCTCCGGACGGTGACCGGAGACCACCCGAAAGCGCTGAGCATCGCCGGGCCGCTCATCCTCACGCTCACGCTCGCGATGTGGATCACACTCCTGTGGCTCGGCTGGACGTTCGTCTTCGCCGGCGACCAGACGGCCCTCGTCAGCCCACAGACTGGCGAGTACGCCGACTGGACGGGGCGGCTCTACTACGTCGCCTACACGATGTTCACGACCGGGAACGGTGACTACGCTCCCACGACGGGCACCTGGGAGATCGCGAGTTCATTTACCACGGCGACGGGAATGGCGTTCGTCACGCTGGGCGTCTCCTACGTCCTGACCGTCCTCGGAGCCGTTTCGGCGAAACGCTCGTTCGCCAGCGACGTCACCGGACTGGGCGAACGCAGCGAGGCATTCGTCCGTGCTGGCTGGGCCGGCGAGGCCGAGGAGTTCGAGGGGCTCGACCTCCCGCTCGAGTCGCTCTCGACCCAGCTCTCCCTGCTCGCGGACCAGCACGAGGCCTACCCGATCCTCCACTACTATCACAGCGAACAGGCCACGCGGGCCTCGGCGATGGCCGTCCCCATCTTCGACGAAGCCCTGACCATCTTCCGATACGGCGTCGACGAGGACGCCCAGCCGAATCCGACGCTAGTCGAGAACGCCCGCTCGAGCGTCGACAGCTACCTCGACACGCTCGAGACCGCGTTCATCGAGCCCGCCGACGACGTGCCGCGAGCGCCGGATCTCGACCGCCTTCGCGAGGACGAGATTCCGATGGCCGACGGCGAGTTCGACGAGGCACTCGAAGACCTGACGGACCGACGGCGGAAGCTCCTCGGCGTCGTCCGGGCCGACGCGTGGTACTGGCCGCCGCTCGAAACCGGCTGACTGCCGTTCGGAACTGGCTGACGCCCCCCGAAACGGATCGAACGCCGCCCGAAACGGACGGGCGTCGACTCGTGGACCCACACGATCCGTCCACCCCCGACCCCCGCTGCCCTCACCGAGTTCACTTTCACTCCGGTAACACACATCTTTTAGCCCCGCCGTTAGTATGGAGGGACAATGACGTCGTTTCAGTCGACACTCGAGGACGAGGCGGGGATCGCCGAGGAGTTGGCCGAGAGCCAGCAGGCGATCTCGATCGCGGAGTTCTTCGAGAAGAACAAGCACATGCTCGGCTTCGACAGCGGGGCTCGAGGGCTCGTCACGGCCGTCAAGGAGGCCGTCGACAACGCCCTAGACGCCGCCGAGGAGGCGAGTATTCTCCCGGATATCTACGTCGAAATCGAGGAAGCGGGCGACTACTATCGATTGATCGTCGAGGACAACGGACCGGGTCTCACGAAGGAGACGCTCCCGAAGGTCTTCGGGAAACTGCTGTACGGGTCGCGATTCCACGCCCGCGAACAGTCCCGCGGGCAGCAGGGGATCGGGATCTCCGCGGCGGTTCTCTACGCCCAGCTCACGAGCGGGAAGCCCGCCAAAATCACCAGTCGAACCCAGGGTGCGAGCGAGGCGGAGTACTTCGAACTCATCGTCGACACCGACGAGAACGAACCCGAGATCAGCGTCGAAGAGACCACCACGTGGGATCGCCCCCACGGCA
Organism: Natronorubrum marinum; assembly: GCF_052040125.1. Taxonomy (NCBI): domain Archaea; kingdom Methanobacteriati; phylum Methanobacteriota; class Halobacteria; order Halobacteriales; family Natrialbaceae; genus Natronorubrum; species Natronorubrum marinum. Next base: position 1,511,453 of record NZ_JBPPFV010000001.1, on the reverse strand, counting down.
CGCGCATCGTCCTCGAGATGGAGGCGAACATGCGCGCCCGCAGCCAGCTTCACGACTACATCAAGCATACCGCAGTCGTCAATCCCCACGCGCGCCTCGAACTGCGCGAACCGCAGGAACACTTCAAGTTCGAACGCGCGACGGATCAGCTACCCGAGGAGACCGAGGAGATTCGTCCACACCCCCACGGCGTCGAACTCGGCACCGTGATGAAGATGCTGTCGGCGACGGACTCCCAGACGGTCTCGGGCTTCCTCCAGGAGGAGTTTACGCGCGTCGGCAAGAAGAGCGCCGAGTCGATCATCGACGAGTTCCGCGACCGCCACTACGGTCGCGAGATGCGGTGGCGGCCGCCCGCGAGCCACGAGGATATCGACCTTCGAGCGACGATCACGAACGCGACGGTGAACAAAGGGGCCGACGCGACGGACGCCTTCGCCGAGGCCATCGTCGACGCGGTCGGTGATCGCGACCGGATCGCCCACCACGAACTCCTCGCGGTCGTCGATTCGGCCGCCGACGACGTCGAGGCCGATCACGGAACGACGTTCGGCGACACCGTCCGCGAGAACGCCGTCGACGTGGTCTGGCGTGCGTTGATCGACGTGCCCGGCGACGACGAGGCGGTAGCGGGAGACGAGACGGTCGATTTCGACGAGGACGACGTCGATGGCGAGTCGCGACTCGTCGCCGACCTCTACGCCCTCGCCGACGACGCGACGAGCACCCGAAAGGACGACGAGGTGATCCACGCCTTCGCCGAGCGCCTCGCGGCCAAGTTCGAGGACGAACGCGAAGAGGGAGACGACGAACTCACCCGGCACCGACTCACGCACAAACAACTCCGGTCGTTCGTCGACCGCGCGGCGGATCTCACTGAAGAGTACGACGACGTTAGCTTCGGCGACACCGCCCGCGAAAACGTCCTCGAGGCCGTCTGGTCGGTCATGGCGACCGTTCCTGACGATCCGCCGCTGGTTCGCGAGTTCAAAGGCGACCGCGACGCCGCCAGCAACCTCGTCGACGGGATGCGCGAAACAGATATCATGGCACCGCCGACGCGGTGTCTCGCCCCCATCACCGAGGAGCTGATCTCGGCCGGGCTCGAGAAGGAGTTCGAGGCCGACTTCTACGCCTCGGCGACTCGAGACGCCGAGGTTCACGGTGGGGATCCGTTCATCGTCGAGGCCGGTATCGCCTACGGCGGCGAGCTCCCGGCCGAGGGCAGCGCCGACGTCATGCGGTTTGCCAACCGCGTCCCGCTGGTCTACCAGCGCGGCGCGTGTGCGACGACCGACGTGGTCAAATCGATCGGCTGGCGCAACTACGGGCTCGATCAACCCGGCGGCTCCGGGCTGCCCAACGGACCGGCCGTCATCATGGTCCACGTCGCGTCGACGAACGTCCCCTTCACCAGCGAATCGAAGGACGCCGTTGCGAACGTCCCCGAAATCGAAGACGAGATCGAACTTGCGATTCGTGAGGCCGCACGCGAACTCAAGAGCTACCTGAACAAGCGCCGCTCGATGCAACAGCGCCGGAAGAAACAGAACGTCCTCGGGAAGATTCTCCCCGAAATGGCTACGAAGGTCGCCGAGGTGACCGACCGCGACGAACCCGACATCGACGACGCCATCGCCCGTATCATGAACAACGTCCTCGTCGAGCGATCGATCGAGGAGAACGGAACCAGTCAGGCCGTTTCGGTCACGGTCGAGAACAACTCCAACACCAACGAGTCGCTCGAGATCACCGACATCGTCTCGGCCGAACCGACCAGCCTCCCCGACGACGCAAGCGTCGTCGAGATGGACGGCGAGTGGTTCGTCAAGTGGGAACCGGACGTCTCGAGCGGTGACGACGCCGCACTCGAGTACGAGGTGGCCGACGATGCCGAGTTCGATCTCGACGTGAAAGGTGTCGAAACCGAGAAACTCACCGTCACAGACCAATGAGCGCAGATAACGACCAGCAGGCACGAGAACAGTTGATCGATCTCGCGGCGCAGTTCTACGACCAGTTCGAACTGGGCGAGATCCCGCACATGTCCGTTCCGACGCGGACGAAGAACAACATCGAGTACGACGAGGACTCGCACGTCTGGGTCTACGGCGACCGCGAGTCGACCCGCTCCGCGAACTCCGTCAAGGGGGCCCGAAAGCTCCTCAAGGCGGTCTACACGATCGAATTCCTCGCCGAGCAGCTCGACGAAGACCGGTCGTCGACCCTGCGTGAACTCTACTATCTCTCGGAAAGCTGGGACAACAACGAGGCCCAGTTCAACGATCAGGACGAGTCCAACAGCATGATCGAGGACTTGGAAATCGTTTCGGGAGTCACTCGCGAGGACTTCCACATGCGCCCCGAGGAGTCGGGCGCGACGATCATGGGTCCGCTCCACCTGCGCGAACAGACTCGTCGCGGCGAGCGCGAGATTCACTGTCAGAAAGACGTCGGTGAGGGTGGCTACCAGATTCCGAACAATCCCGACACGATCGAGTTCCTCGACAACGACGCCGACTTCATCCTCGCGGTGGAGACCGGTGGTATGCGGGACCGACTCGTCGAGAACGGCTTCGACGAGGAGTACAACGCCCTGATCGTCCACCTGAAGGGCCAGCCCGCTCGTGCGACCCGGCGGATCATCAAACGGCTCCACGACGAACTCGACCTCCCCGTCACGGTCTTCGCCGACGGTGACCCGTGGTCGTACCGCATCTACGGCTCCGTCGCCTACGGCTCGATCAAGTCGGCCCACCTCTCGGAGTATCTCGCGACGCCGGAGGCCCAGTACATCGGCATCCAGCCCGCGGACATCGTCGAGTACGAACTTCCGACCGACCCTCTCTCGGACTCGGACATCAACGCCTTAGAGAGCGAACTCGAGGACCCGCGTTTCCAGACCGACTACTGGGAGGAACAGATCGAGCTACAGCTTGAGATCGGTAAAAAGTCCGAACAGCAGTCGCTCGCGGCGCGCGGTCTCGACTTCGTGACGGACACCTATCTGCCGGAACGGTTAGACGAGATGGGCGTCCTGTAGACGGCCGTCGAACCGACGTTTCGGAACGGGTAGACGAGCGTGGGTCCCACAGGGACCGATCCTCGACAGCAACGTCCAGAGCCTACAGCGCCGTTCAGGCGTGGTCTGATTCACGATCCGTTTCCCACGATTCTACACTCCGGTCCGCTACCGGGCCGGACGACGACTTCGTTGTCTGCTGATCGTTCCCGCCGGAGGTCTGGAATTCGGCCGTCGCACACCGCTTGCAGTAGTAGTTTCGCCCCTCGGAGGCCGTCAGCGGGACGCCGAGCAAGCAGAACTCCTTCCGGTAGATGCGCTCGAGTCCCCGACCGACTGGATCCGCACAGGCCGCACACGGTCTGTCGTAGGCGACGACGGTGCGTTCGTCGACCGAGCGAACGCGTCCGTTGGCCGTCACCGAGTGGCGGGTCTCGAGTCGTCGCCGGACCGACGGCAGGGTGCTTACACCCATCGCCGCAAAGACGAACGCGAGGAGGAACAGCGGTAGGCTCGCGGCTGCCGTGACGACCTGCAGAGCGATCACCGCGACGATCGCCGCCGCGAGCCAGCAGACGGCCGCCGTCACGCGCCAGAGAAGCGCGGATCCGGCGGACTCGCTATCGGCGTCGCGCCCCTCGACGTGGTCGGTCCGCAACACCATCCGCTCGGCGTCGCCGACGTACCGGTACGCGCCGTAGAGGGCGTTCCCGATTCCCATCGTGAACCAGACGGTGATCAGCGCGACCACCAGGTGTTCGTCCCTGCTGCCGCACGACCGTTTCACCATGACGGCGTGGTCCCCGAAGTCGTGCTCGAGTTCCCAGCCGTCCTGCAACGCCGTCGCGATCCGATGCTCGAGAACCTCGCGATCTGTCACGCCGCCGCTCGAGTCCGTATTCGCGCTGGCACCGGAGTAGGGTCGTCCTCGCACGGTCGACGACTCGGGACTCGATCGTTCGGTCGGACGACCGTTCGGCGTTCCACAGTTCGGACAGTAGTTCGCCGACGACTCGAGACCGGTACCACAGTTCGAACAGTACGGTGGCCCACATCCGCCCCGATCCGATCGGCGATCGCTGCTCATAGACGTGGAATCGTCAGCGGTGACAGTAACGCTTTGGTCCGGTCGGAAAACCAACCAGTTCTGCTCCGCTCAGTCGACCCACTCGTTTGGTTCGGATCGATGGACACCACTTCCGTCGAACGGTGGTTCTGAGCGGCGTCTCAGCCGATGAGCCCGAGTCGGAGCGCGGCCCCCATCGCCCCGAAGAGAAGGACGAACACGAGACTCACGACGTAGTAGGCGTGCCAGGCTCGAGACGGGCGGAACGGCTCGGGGAGGTGTTTCTCGACGACGTACCAGTTCGCCGGGTAGAAGAAGATCTCCGTGACCGCGAGGATCGCCGCGACGTAGAGCAACAGGGTCACCGGCACGTTGCCGAGTGCGAGGACCATCGCGCTACTGATCGCGACGACGCCGACGACGACGAGCTTTCGGACTCGCTCGCTGTCGATGCGCTCGTCCTCGAGCGCCATCGGGAGGATATCCCCGGTCGCGCGGGCGGCACCGTCGAGGAGCGTGATGACCGTCGAGTACAGCGCCGCAAACGCACCGATCAGCATGGCGTAGTACGACCACTCTCCGAACGAGTCGCTCAGAATCGATCCGATGGCGAAGGCGAGGTTGGCGTCCGTCGGCGGGTTCGGGTAGAGCACGTTCGTCGCCAGAACGACCATCGCCGTGATCAGGACGAAGCTAAAGACGTAGCCGACGTTGAAGTCCCGTCGGCCGGTTTGGATCCACGCGCGAATGTAGTCGTGATTGGCGGGATCGTCCGGGTCGAGCCCCTTCTCGCGGAGTTCGCCGGCACCTTCACCCTTGGCCATACTCCAGCTCCCGATCAGGATGCTCGTGCTGAAGCCGGTCGGTGCGAAGCCCGCTGCGGCGGCGAACAGCGCGACGAACGCCGGGCCCGTGAGGTCCGGCACCGCGAACGCCGTGTCGGCGATCAGTTCCGGGGACGGCGGACCGACGACCACGCCGAGCAGGACGAGGACGCCTACCGCGATCGTAAAGCCGATCAGGGCCTTCTCGAGGACGGAGTATCGCGAGGTAATCACCAGAGCCCCGGCGGCGCCGACGAAGAGCACGTACGCCCAGGCGGCGGTGAGCCAGCCGGGCGTGAGTGCGGCGACGAACGCGGCGGTACTCATCCCGACGCTGGCCGTGATGAACGTGTACATCACGGTGAACACGAGGATCGTTAGCCAGAGAGCCCAGTTCTTCGGCCCGGGGAGATCGCCGTAGGCTTCGATGGGATTCGCTCCGACCCCGTAGTTGTAGCGAATACCGAGTTCCCAGGCGCCGTACTTAGCGACGTAGATGAGGCCGAACATCCAGATCGCGACGAGCCCGAACGTTCCGCCGAGCGTCGGTGCGAGGACGATGTGACTCCCGCCGATGCTGATCAGCGCCCAGAGCATCGACGGTCCGAAGTGGTTCTCGAAGAATCCGCGCCAGTCGGACGACGGATAGGTGAGTTCGGAATTTTGCGGGCCGCTCTCGTCGGCCGCCTCGTTAGACACGTCGGTCACCCGTTCGTGAATCCGGGAGCGTCCGTCTCGGGCGACTGTTCACGCGGTCGCCTCCGAAAGATATCGGAATGGGACCAGTATGCATGGTGGATGCGTGAGAATTGCCAACCGTCAACTTATGTCCACGGATTCGTCCTTCAATGTGTAAGAGTGGTTAGTTCTGTACGTCGAGCACCACCGGGACGCCCCGGTTCGCGACGTCGACGACGAACGCGTCCGCGTCGGTTTCGATCGTCTCGAAGGTGTCGTAGTGGACCGGCAGGACGAGGTCCGGCCGGATTCGATTCGCCAGCTCGGCGGCTTCGCGGCGATCCATCGTGAACGTGCCGCCGACGGGCGGACAGAAGAGGTCGACGTCCAGTCCCTCATGGAACGGAAGCACGTCGGTGTCGCCGGGCCAGAACGCCGAGACCCCGTCGACGGTGACACCGAACCCACAGCCCCGTCCTTCGGGGTGGTAGGGCGTTCCCGACTCGTCGACGTGTGGACCCGCCGGATCGTTGTACGCCGGCGTGGTGAACAGATCCAGCGGCCCCAGAACGAACGACTCGTCGGCGCGGACGCGTTCGACCTCGTAGGGCAGCGCCTCGGGCTGGACGACCTCTCGATCCATCCCGCGGGCGTCGATCGATTCGTGAACCACGACGATGGCGTCCTCGTGAGCTACTCGCCGGATCGAGTCGGGATCGTAGTGGTGGTCGTGACTGACAAGGATTAGATCGCCGTCTTGCGGCTCGAGGCCGTCGAGGATGCCGTACTTCTCCGGACCGGGATCCGTGTAGATGACGGCCCCCGTCTGGCCCTCGAGGCGAATCGTCGCGAGACCGAACCAGTCGACGGTCACCGCACCGAATCGAACGGTCATACGACTGCCTTCAGTGGAGCGGGGCGAAAACGGTTCGGTTCGCGTCGGTGCGATGGGTGACTGACTATCGTATCGGAAACAGGGCCATTCAGGGGCGTCGAATCGAGTGCGACAGCGTCCCGACGCCTTCGACCTCGATTTCGACCTCGTCGCCGTCGGAGAGCGGGCCGACGCCTTCCGGCGTGCCGGTGGCGATCACGTCGCCCGGCTCGAGGGTCATGTACGTCGTGATCTCGGCGATGAGCTCGGGAATGGGGAAGATGAGTTGCTCGCGCGAGCCGTCCTGTTTCAGGTCGCCGTTGACGCGGGAGCGGACGCTCGCGTCGGCGGGTACCTCGTCGGGCGTCGCGAGCAGCGGCCCGATCGGCGCGGCACCGTCGAACGCCTTCCCGCGGATCCAGTTCTGTTCTTTCTCCTGATCGTCGCGGTTCGAGATGTCGTTGACGCAAGTGAAGCCTTCGACGACATCCATCGCCTCGGCTTCGGGGACGTGGCGACACTGCTCGCCGATGACGACGCCGAGTTCTGCCTCGTGGTCGATCCGTTCCTTTCCGGCGGGCGCGGTGACGGTGTCGCCGTGACTGGCGACCGCGTTCGGCGGTTTCAAGAAGAGCAGCGGCCGGTCCGGGAGCTCGGATCCCATCTCGTCGGCGTGGTCGGCGTAGTTGCGACCGATGCAGACGATCTTCGAGGGCTCACACGGAGGGAGGACGTCGATCGCGTCGTCCTCGAGGTCGTAGCTCTCGTTCGCGAAGTGAACGTGGCCGCTCTCGAACTCGCCGCGTCGGACGGCACCGGCCGGGTCGCGGAATCGGACGTATTTCATGCGGGATAGGTTGTCACGGGGCTTCAAAAACGTTGAGATGGCGGCCGACTGCGGTGAACACGGGAGTGTGTATTGTGCGTGACGTTCAGGTGCGTCAGCGTGTGCCACCGTCGACTCGGAACGGAACGCTTTTTACTAGGCCTCGGCAATGACTGATTGCAGAGTAAGACACACTCCGTTGTTGAGGCGGACGAAGTCCGTCGAGGCTCGGTGCGTGAACGAAGTGAACGCTCCGTTGGTGTAGTCCGGCCAATCATTTCGGCCTTTCGAGCCGATGACCAGGGTTCAAATCCCTGACGGAGCATTTTTGCGATCGTAGTGAGCAAAAAGCGGACGCTCAGGGATTTGAATCAGACCAGTCGCGCGCAGCGAAGCGAGCACGTCTGGGCGTGGTTCAAATCCCTGACGGAGCACGGTTTGCAGAGACTGTCACAATACGAGTGGACGACATGTTACACGAGAGTCGCCACGCATGACATTATCTGACCGTGAAAACGCTCATCGGTCATAATGTCCTCGTACTCGTATCTAGCACTAGAATGGGAGACGAATTCGAGGAGGCAACACAGGACGAGGTCGAGGAGGCGATCGAGGAAACCGAAGATGACGCTGACGACGAGGACGACGATGATCTCCTGGTCGGCTCGTAGGATTTCGGGAGCGTTGTCGGGCTTCGTACTCTCGGAGAGGTGACGCCGGATCCCTCGAGCTCGATCCTATCGAGACCACGAACTGTAGAACCAACAAGACGAAAGCGGAATTCTCTCGAGCGAAAATCGAACCTGTCGCCGATTACGGGCTCAGATGCTCGAGACGTCGACACCGAGACGGTCGCGCTGATCGGCACCGAATATCGTCAGGTCCGCCTCGAGCAGTCCCACCGAAACCGACTCGCCCGTCGCTGGCGGCGTCTCGGTCTGCTCGAGGACGACCTCCGTCTCGGTCTCGAGTCGGACGGTCACGTCGTAGCGGCGGCCCGTATCGACGACACGAGTCACCGTTCCCGGCACCGACACTGCCGGGCCGTCCGAACCGGGTGCGCCGCCAGTGCCCAGCGCGAGATCGTCCGGCCGAACGTGACACGAGATGGCGGAACCGGTCGAAACGTCGACTCTCGAGTCGGACAGCACGACCTCCTGCCCGCCGAGCGCGAGCGTCAGCGGCTCCTGTCGGACGACGGTCGCCGAGAGTTCGTTCGACCGACCGAGGAAGGAGGCCACGAACGGCGTCGGTGGGGACCCGTAGAGCGTCCGCGGTTCCCCGACGCCGGCGACGCTGCCGTCGTCCATCACGACGAGTCGGTCGGCGAGGGTCATCGCCTCCGCCTGGTCGTGCGTGACGAACAAGGTCGTGACGCCGGTTTCCCGTTGAATGCGGGCGATTTCATCGCGGAGGCGTTCGCGCAGGGATCGGTCGAGCGCCGAGAGCGGTTCGTCGAGCAAGAGCACGTCGGGCTGTGGGGCGACCGCTCGAGCCAGTTCGACCCGTCGTCGCTGCCCGCCGCTCAGTTCCGACGGGTAGGCGTCGCGCTGATCCAGGAGGTCGACGAGTTCGAGGTACTCCGAGACGACGTCTGCCCGTCGATCCGATTCGACGCCGCGCGCTTTCAGCCCGTAGGCGACGTTCTCGTCCACGGTCATGTGGGGGTAGAGCGTCGACTGCTGAAAGACGACGCTCACCCCCCGGGATTCGGGCGGTGCGTCGGTGACGTCCGCGCCGCGGAGCGTCACCCGGCCCGCGGTCGGACGGACGTGACCGGCGACCGCCTGGACGAGCGTCGTCTTGCCACAGCCGCTCGGGCCGAGCAGCGCGACGAGTTCGCCCTCGGCGACGCCGAACGAGACGTCGTCGACGGCCAGTTCGGTCCCGTATCGGTGGCTAACTGACTCGAGTTCGAGCATCATCGACCGATCACCGTCGGAACCCGACCGAACCGCTGGACCGCCGCGAGAACGACGAGCGTGATCGCGAACAGGGCGAGCGCGAGCGGGACGATCGCATCGATCCCGCCGGTGATGAAGTCGACCCAGATGCGCGTCGGCATCGTCCGCGGATTGTAGGCGACCATCATCGTCGCGCCGAACTCGCCGATCGCTCGAGCGAACGTCAGGCTTATCCCGGCGAGGATCGCGCCGCGAGCCAGCGGAAGCGAGACGTTCCAGAACGTCTCGAGCGGGCCGTAGCCGAGCGACCGGGAGGCCTGCTCGAGGCGTTCGTCGACGGCGCCGAAGCCCGCTCGAGCGGTGATAATCACGAACGGCGCGGCGACGAACGTCTGGGCGAGGACGACCCCCACCAGACTGTCGGTGAGGGGGATTCCCGCGGCGGCCGCGGCGGAGCCGATCGGCGTAAACCGCCCGACCGCAGTAATAATCATCGCGCCACCGACGACGGGTGGGACGATGAGCGGCAGGATCACCAGCGCTTCGACGAGGCGCTTTCCGGGGAACGACGCTCGGGCGAGGACGTACGCGAGCGGTACGCCGAGGATCGTCGCGATCGCGGTCGAAACCGGCGCGGTGAGCAGCGAGTTGCGAATCGCAACCCGTGCCTCGGGCGACGACAGCCCGGCGACGACGGTCGCCGTCCCCGTCCGAGAGAGAAAGGTGACGAACGGGAGCGCGAAGTAGACGAGGATGAGTCCGCCGAGCGTCGCGGGAACGAGCAGTTCTGGCGCTTGTATCCGCCGGAGACGAGCCGATTCGGAGCGACTCATACGTCGACCGCCTCCGGAACCGCACCGTTCGGGATGGGGACGCTCGCTCCGACAGTCAATCCCGCCTCTTCGAGGAGGTCCGGCCGATCGACGAGGAACTGTATCAGTCGGTGGCCGGCGTCCGGTTCGTCCGCGTCGTCAGTGACCGTCGCGTTGTAGAGGATTGGACGACCCTCGGCCGTGTATCCCTCCTCGTCCGTCGTGAACTCGACCGTCGCGTAGTGGTCGGCCAATGTGGGGTCCGCGAAATTGTAGGCGTCGGGGAACTCGAGAAAGGGGACTCCGTGATCGACAGCCATATTCCGGTAGACGATCGCACCGGCGCGCGAGCCGCTCTCGACGCCGATCATGAGCTGTGGCTCGTCCGGTTCCTCGTAGACGACGGCCATCATGTCCTCGCGAAACCCGTCGAGACCGTACTCCGTCGCGGCAAGATCGAACGCCTGAACGGCGCGATAGCCCAGCGGATCGAGGTTCGGATCGCCGATCGCGAGGTCGCCCTCGTCGGTCTCTCGAGCCGGGTCGTACCACGCCTCGCCGTCCTCGAGTCGCCGTCCGAACGTCGACCCCTCGGCGTACCCGATCCCGATGCTGTTGGTCGCGAAAGCGACGTCCCAATCGGTGAACTCGTCGTACAGCCGATCGCGGAGCAGCGTCGCGTCGGCGCTGACGACGACGTCGGGGTGTTTGGTCCGGTCTTCGACCATTCGCATCACGGCGTTCGCGCCGTAGTACTCGCCGCGAAGCTCGATCCCCGTCTCCTCCCTGAACGCCGGACCGACGTGGTCCTCGAACGTCCGGGCGAGACTCCCCGCTGCCAGCAGACGTACCGAGGTGGCCGTACTTCCGAGACAGCCCGCGATACCGAACCCGGCGACCGTCCCGGTCGTCGCGAGCACCGAACGGCGACTCATCCGGCGTCCGACGCGGTCGCCAGGGGTGTTCATACAGTGTTGTTCGGACTCGGTCGTACATATAACCACCTTCAGTTCCTAGTCCCTTGGAACATAACCAATACTAGTTTCGAGTACGAACGTATTCGGTAGTAGAACGATGGTCGACGCTCCGTTCGTAACTGACATCCGTTATTCCGACGCCGTTAGCTTGGAACGCGGGTCGTCGAAACCGTCCGAAGACTCGTCGAGGATGCACCGGATGAATCGACGGTCGCTGTGAGTCACTGACGGTGACCGACCGAAGCCGGTATGCCATCGTGCCCGCCTGCTGCCAGCGTTCACTCCGTCGAGATCGATTGGAACGCATTTCCACCGCATCGACAGCCGTCTTTCCGCCCGATCGGTTGTACCGTCTCGTCGGCGAGGATCCACGCGGAGTAGACGGCTCCGCACTCACAGCACCGGGCAGCCACTTTCGGCCGCTCGCTAGACTGTGACATGGACGAGGGTGGTCGCGGATCGAACGTCTTCGAACTCGTCGGGTCGGTTTGGCGATCCGACTGTCTGTCCCCCTCCGTACGCAACGCAGTTCCCGCCCGCCGTATCCGCGGCGGAGCCGTCATACAGCGATCGACGGACCTGTGTCGCCGTCTCAACGGTACTCGTCCCGAGCGGGGCGTCGTCCGCTCGGAGACACTGTGCCGCGTCTCGACGTCGGTGATATCCTCGACGCTCGAGGGTGGCAGTAGCGGTTTCGTGTACCTGTGCGATCGATTGCACGTGCGAACGATGCGTCTCTCTTTGCAAGAGGTGTATGGTTGTATTGACAACGGAGACGTCCGACAGTGTACCGAGCGGACAATCGGTCGATCAGTGCCGGTTTCGGGGCACTGACAGTCGACTGCTCAGGCCAATACCTCGAGTATGGCGCTCTCGAGAACGAGCACTCACCGCCGACGCGAGCGAAACGACCACATTCGCGAGCGCGCTCGCCACTGTACTGACCGGTTCGTGCAGTTCGTCTCGAGATCGCCGACGGGACGAGCCACCGGTACGCCGGGTAGACGCCCTCGACGGCTGTCAACCGCGTTCCCGTCGCTGATCGTTCGTTCGATCCGCCGGGTCGACAGCGTCGGCGTTTCAGGCCGCTTGCCGTTCGAACTCGGTTGCTTCGTACCGTCGGTTACAGTTCAGACACTGGTAATCGCCTTCGATGTGCCCGTATAGGCGCTCTCCGCAGTGCCGACAGCAACCGATGGGATATCTCATCTAGCACTGTGAAGGAATCGGACTGAAATAAACGCTCGGCTATTCCACTGGCGACATTATAATATCCGCTGCGAGTCAGTGCACACCTGATCGCCAGACGGGTCGACGATCAGTGTGTGAACCGTTGCAGTTGCCACTGGATATGCGCTCGACGCCCCGTCCGGGGATCGCGGCGATGGAATTACCCGTCGGCTCGGTCACGATCACGTATGGATGATCACACCAGTGACCCGTCGGTGGCCCCACCACCCGACGGGACCGCGCCGACGGGCTGGAACGCCGCTGAGGGCCGCTGGGAACACGCGACGCTCCGTCGAGCGACGATCCACGGCGTCCGACTGTTCAACGGCGGGGCCTACCACGAGAGTCACGACTGCTTCGAACTCGAGTGGTACAACTACGGCCGCGGAACCGAGGAGAGCGCGTTTCTGCACGGGATGGTCCAGGTCGCCGCTGGCGCGTACAAACGCGCCGATTTCGACGAGAGCGCGGAGCGACGGTCCGCGGGCCGCTCGGGCGGTACGAGGCGCGAGCGTTGCGAGGGCTTCGACGAAGCGAACGGTGAGCCCGTAAGCGAGCGACGCCCGCGAGGAAACGTCGAGGGGATGCGGTCGCTCTTTCGAACCGCACTCCAGTACCTACGGGGCATTCCCCGCGACTACTACGGCGTGGACCTGCTCGAGGTCCGGACGACGCTGACGAACGCGATCGAGGACCCGGGCCGAATCGACGAGTGGCGGATCCCTATTGACGGGGAGCGACCGACCGCTCGGGCGGTCGATTTCGAGTACGTCGACGGGCTCGAGGAGTGACAGGTCGACGGTGCTCGAGGCGGTGACGGCTTCGAAGATGCCACACCGTACCGTGACAAGTAGCAACGAGTTCGTAACCCTGAATTCTCGCGTGCGTGAGAGACCGAATCGCCTTTTGCTACCGAGACCAACTAGCGGACAATGAGAGTTGCACAGCTCGGGTCGGGAACGCCGGAGATCGCCGTCGTCGCGGGCGTTCACGGGGACGAACCCTGTGGCGTCCGCGCCGTCAAACGGCTGCTCGACGAACGCCCGACCGTCGAACGGCCCGTCAAACTCGTCGTCGTCAACGAGGCGGCGCTCGAGCGTCAGGTACGGTTCGTCGACGAGGATCTCAACCGCGCATTCCCGGGCGATCCAGACGCAGAGACTCACGAAGGCCGGCTCGCAGACGAACTCATCGAGGAACTCGGGGGCTGTTTAGCGTTCTCGATGCACTCGACGCAGAGCCACGCCGAGCCGTTCGCGATCGTCAACCAACTCAGCGAGACGGCGACCGACCTGGTCCCACAGCTTCCGGTGGCCGCGATGGTCGAGACGAGCAACTTCGCGGAGGGACGGCTCTTCTCCGAGATCGACACGATCGAAGTCGAGTGCGGACTACAAGGCTCCGAGACGGCCGCCCAGAACGCCGACCGCCTGACGCGAGCGTTCCTGACGGCCGTCGGCGCGTTACCCGGCGACACGGTCGCCCGCGATCTGCCGGTCTACCGTCTCACCGACGTCATTCGGAAGGAGCGAGCCGACACCTACGAGGTGTTCGTCGACAACTTCGCCGAAGTCGAGCCCGGTGACCCCTTCGCGGCCGCCGACGGCGATACGCAGGTCGCACAGGAGCCGTTCTACCCGGTGCTCATGTCACCGAACGGCTATCGAAACGTCTTCGGCTACGCCGCAGAGAAAATCGACGTGCTGACGCCGTCGCCGGCCGCGGACTGAGCGTTCGACTTTTCGCGTATCCGTCGGTATTGACGACCGATATCGGAGCTACCAGGAGTACCGTCCCGGCATATCGTTCGGCGGCCACGGCTCGAGTTCCTCGGCGGCCTCGAGCAGGACGTCGACGTGCTCGGTATCGGCCAGCGAAACCTCGTCGTCGGCCCAGTCGACCGTGATGATGTTCCGTTCCATCAATTGGGGGAAATGGAGGTGGACCAGTCGGACCTGTGCGCGGTCGGTCTGTGCGTCGCTCACTGCCTCGGTCGAAACGCGGTGTCGCCGCGCGGCGACCGCCTTCGAGAGCGCGTCGACGGATATCGATCCGTCGCGGTCGACTAGCTCGTGGAGAACGAACTGTCGGTCCGCACTTGCGAGCACTCGAAACGCGTCCCGTTGATCCATCTCCACTACCGTACCCCACAGGGCACACGGACATAGGTGGGACACCTAAAGTCCTTGGACCACAGCACTGCGTGCGTTTGCAACGTCTCGAGGGAACTGACCATTCCGGTACGAGCGTGCGCGGTTCTCGCGATTCGGCGCTCCGTACGCGCCGACTAGTTGCTGCGACAATCGGTGCGATATCGAGACAGTCACCGCGTTCAGGCAGTGCTTTCATCCGTCGTCGGATCCAACGACCGGCGTATGAGCGATTCGTCCTCGCATCCGACGCGGCCGGCAGAGCTGTTGTTGATCGAGGACAACCCGGGGGATGCACGGCTCGTTGAGGAAGCGCTTCGGGACTGTCCGAACCCCAATCGGCTGCACGTCGTTTCCGACGGCGACGAGGCGATGGACTTTCTCTATCGGCGCGGCGATCACGCGGCCGCGCCGAGACCGGACCTGGTATTACTCGACTGGAACATTCCGCGGACGAGCGGCGAGACCGTGTTGACGGCGGTGAAAGGCGATCCGGATCTCAAGCACATTCCCGTCACCGTCCTGACCGGCTCGAAAGACGAGGGAGACGTCGTCCGCTCCTACGAAAACCACGCGAACGCCTGTCTCCACAAGGCGGTCGAGCCGGGTGAGTTCATGGACACCATCGGGGTGTACACCGACTTCTGGCTCTCGGTTGCCAAACTACCGGCTGGCGGGGAGGGCAGCTAAGCCGGAACGCGGGCCGGTTCGAGCGACCGAGGACGCCGGCCGCCTCGAGCGACGTTAGCCCCCGATCGCGTCGATCCGTTCGCGAGACGCTCCGAGATGGACACAATTTTCCCCGCGTCGGTAGCTTTGATACCCCCACACTCCCTTCCGGAGAACGATGACTGCAACGCTTATCGTCGCCATGGTCGCGGAGCTGTTCCCCAACGGGATCAGCCACTACGTGATCGGCGGCCTGCTCGTCGGTCTCGGGGTCGCCGTGATCTACCTCGGCACCGGCATTCCCGCCGGTGCGAGTACGTTCCTCGAGTCGACGCTCTCCTACGGCTCGAGTCTCGCCCGGTTCGAACGGTATCGCGCGTCGCGCGACTGGCGCGTCGTCTTCACGCTGGGTATCGTCGCCGGCGCGGCGGTCTACGCGCTGACCTTCCAGTCCGGGCTCCTCTCGAGCGGCCTCCAGCCGGGTGCGGCCACCGGCGAACTTCGGGAGGTCGGCGGAGTGACGATCTGGCTGACGGAGGTCCAGCCCTGGCGGCTGTTCCTCGGCGGCATCCTCATCGGTATCGGGACCCGACTCGGTAAGGGCTGTACCTCCGGTCACGGCGTCTGTGGCGTCGGATCGGCCTCGAGCGCGTCGTTCGTCGGCGTCGCGACGTTCCTGCTGGTGGCGATCGGCGTCGCCCAGTTGGTGGCGGCGACGGGGGTGAGCCCGTAGATGGCAGCCGAACACGAGCAACACCCGCTGTTCCTGCCGCTGGTGTTCGTCGGCGGACTGATCTTCGGCTTCGGACTCGGGTTCAGCCACATGGCCCAGCCCGAGGTCGTCCTGAACTTCCTGCAATTCGAGGACTTCGGGCTGCTGTTCGTCATGTTCGGTGCGGCCGTCGTGACCGGAATTACCTTCTTCGGCGTGACGCAGTTCCGAAGCAAGGCACCCCTGACGGGAGCAATCTACAGTCGTCGACTCAAGACGCTCGACGCGAACGTCGTCCTCGGCGGCGGCATCTTCGGCGTCGGCTGGGGACTCTCGGGAATCTGTCCCGGTGCGGCCTACGCCAGCCTCGGCGTCGGAAACATTTTCATCCTCTACGGGATCGCCGGCATGTTCGTCGGCGCGTACGTCCAGGGCTACTGGCGCTCGGCGCGCGCGGAAAGCGAATCGCCCGCAACGGCCGCGGACTGACCGCTTTTCGCAATCCTCGGGATCGGTTTGAATCGACTCGAATTCACCGCAGCGTTCACCCGTCTCGGCTCCTTCGTGTCGAGTATGGCACCCTCGACACGGCGACGCGTGCTCGCGGTAACTGGTTTCTCGCTCGCCCCGCTGTCCGGCTGTCTCACGGACTTCGGCTCCGACGATCTGGGACTCGCCACGCCCGAGGCGACCCCGGACGACGACTGGTCCGAACCGGACTGGCGTCCGGCGGACGCCACGCCCGCCGAGGACGACGTCGATGCGACGACTGTCGTCGCTGGCCTCGAGATTCCGTGGGATCTCGCGTTCGCCGACGACGGCGCCTTCGTCACCGAGCGCGACGGCGGCGTGCGACGGTTCGACGCGGACGAACTCGCCGAAACCGACGGCACGCCGCTCGGTCCCGACGACGGCGAAACGATCCTCGAGGCCGAGGACCTTCCGGATCGAGCGGCCCCCGGCGAGGGTGGCACGCTCGGAATCGCCGTCCATCCCGACTATCCGGATACCTCCGAGCTGTTCGTCTACTACACGATCGACGACGGCGGAACCGGAAACCGAGTCGTTCGCTACGATCTGGAGACCGAGGACCTCGAGCCGATTCTCGACGACATGCCGGGCGCGGCGACCCACAACGGCGGCCGAATCGCGTTCGGTCCCGGCGGCGCGCTCTGGGTACTGACCGGCGACGCCGAGAAGCCGGCGCTCACGCAGGATCCCGGCTCCCGCGCCGGCGCAGTGCTCCGAGTGACGCCCGACGGCGATCCCGTTTCGGAGCCCGTCGACTGGGGCGACGAGGGCGACCCGCGGACGTACACGCTCGGCCACCGAAACCCCCAGGGGATCGACTTCACCCCGCAGGGGACGCCAATGATCGCCGAACACGGCCCCGCCGCTCGAGACGAACTGTCGATCCTCCGGCCCGGCGGTAACTACGGCTGGGATGTCGTCCGCGGCGGACCGGACGACCCGGAGTACGACAGCTACGACGAACACGACGAGGCGACGCCGCCGGTGGTCAACACCGGTCCCGAGACGACGTGGGCACCGTCCGGACTCGCGTTCTACGACGACGATGCGATCGAGGCGTGGACGAATCACGTCCTCGTCGCCGGACTCGGATCGAACGCGCTGTACGCCGTGGCGTTGCGGCCGGCGGGCGACGGTGTGGACGAGTCCAACGGTGAATCCGACGCCGACGACGGAACCCGCTACGCCGACGACTGGCTCGACGACCGATTCGAGGCGACGGCGCACACCCTCTTCGAGGGCGAGTTCGGTCGGCTTCGACACGTCGAACCCGGCCCGGACGGGGCGCTCTACCTGCTTACGTCCAATCGGGACGGTCGGGCGAGCGGCGAGTTCCCGCTCGAGGACGACGACCGGATCGTCCGCCTCGATCCGGCCTGAATGGGGGTCGTTTCGTCCGCGCCGCCGGTCGTCCGGCGGCGATGACGCAAGGTCTATCCCCCTTCGCCGACATGTGTCGAGTATGGACTTCCCACCGAATCAGGGTCTCGATCAGGACGAAGTCGACGAACAGGTCGACGAACTCATCGCCGACAACGAGGTCGTCCTCTTCATGAAGGGGACCGAACTGATGCCCCAGTGTGGCTACTCCCGCAAGGCGCTCGGACTCATCTCCCAGCACCGCGACGAGGTCGAAGTCGTCGACGTCCTCGACTCGCTCGACGAGTATCGAACCGCCCTCAACCGCCACAGCGGCTGGGAGACGATCCCCCAGACGTTCGTCGATGGCGAGTTCGTCGGCGGCTCGGACGTGCTCGAGGAACTCGAGGAGCGCGGCGAACTGGCCGAGACGCTCGAGACGGCGTAATCCGAACGCCGAACTGTCGATTAAATTTATCCGGCTGAATCGACCACGTATTCAATAGCAGGTCATATAAGTCACGCACTCGTACTAGCCACCAGCGACTATCGCCGCAGACCATCCCACTATGTCAACAGAGGAATCCAGACACGTATATCGGCTGCACTCGACCCTCGAACTGCCCCTCGAAGAGCTTCGCGAGCACATCGACGAGGCCACGTACCCGGATGGCGTCGCCGACGTGGAGATAACGCGGCGAAACAACACGCTCATTCTCAAGGCCGTCGCCGAGGACGAGTCGGTGAGCAAGTACACGCCGACGGCCCAGTTGAAAGCCAGCGTCACCGAAAACCGGGTCTACGAGGAGGATCCGGACGAGCGACGGCAGAAGTCCTTTAGCTGGGACGAGGAGGAAGAAGAGGAGATCGAATCCGAACTCGTCGAGTTCGCGGCGTTCAAGGGCGACCGCGAGACGGTCCTCCAGAACTCGCTGCTGCAGTACCAGATGTTCCTCGTCCTCTGTGGAATCGCCGAGGCCGCAGAGAAGGGAACGCTGACCGCGATTTCGGAGCGCGACGGCGACCTCGAGGCGACCCGAATTGTCGAGGGCGAACCCCGTCCGGCCGACATCGAAGTCGTCGAAGGCCCCGGCGAGAACGCCTCCGGACAGAGCGGCGTCAACTGGCGGGACAACAAGTTCATCAGCGACTGAGCGTATAGAAGCGTTCTACACTCGCTCAGCTTTACGACGCCGATAATTCCCAAAGTGAGCTATAGACTCATCTCACGGGAAAACCGATCAAGTACTAATTGGGCTATTTACACCTCGTTCTCTTCGAGATAGCTCTCGGACGATAGATATTGTTCCTCTCCCACTGAGGAAGACGTCCGCATTTTCTACCATCGCCCGTAACACGATTCCCGCTTAGCGTCGCTTCGCTCAGTCACGGAGGAGCGAAGCCTCTTCTGAATGACCCCGGGAACTCAGCCTGTTCGCTGGGAGATCGTCCATGTCCGTGAACAGGCGTAATACGAGACTATTGTAAAAGAAAATATATTATCACAACTCAGGTCGGTAATTCGTCGCTCTTGATACGTTTGTCGCCAGATTTCCCCACCAGAGCTATTTCAACTGCAGTACAATCTTTGGTCATATGTCACACCCCTTCCAGCAACAGTTGACGGATCGTGCTGATTTCCACGAGTTCGTCGATCGGCTCGAGAGCATCGCCGTCTGGTCGGGAGACGTATCCGGATTCGATTACATGAGTCCCGCGTTCGAAGAGATCTACGGCCGTCCCGTCGAAGACGTAATGGAGGATATGTCCGTCGTTATCGAGTCCACTCACCCTGACGATCGTGACCTGGTCGCAGAGATGATGGCAGGTGCTGATGAGCAAATCCGAAACGGGGAGTCCGTCCAGACAGAACATCGTGTCACCTATCCCGATGGCGAGCTTCGATGGGTCGAAGTTCGTGTTTTCCCGCTCGAGAGTGCCCCGGGTGAGGCCCCCGAAGTGGTCGGCGTCACGATCGATATCACGGATCGAAAACGCGCCGAACTCGAACTCGAGCGACAGAACGAACGCCTCGAACGGTTCGCCAATATCCTCTCTCACGATCTTCGTTCCCCCTTGACCACCGCGAAGGGGTATCTCGACCTCGTCACGGACCAATTCAGTCATAAGTACCTCGACGTAGTCGGCCAGGCGCTCACTCGAATCGAAGAGATCATCACGGACGTGTTGACCCTCTCTCGGATCGGAAAAGCGGCTGAAACGACCGAATCCGTCGATCTCGCGGAAACAGCCAGACGGGCCTGGCAGATAACGGACGACGATCGAGGTCAGCTCGCGGAGATGGACGATCTCGGAACGATCGAGGCCGATGGGAGTCTCGTCGGTCAGCTCTTCGAGAATGCGTTTCGGAACGCTGTCGAACACGGTTCGACAAGGCCTGCCTCGTCCACTCGGCAGGACGCCGTGGAGCACGGCTCCACGAGCCATGCAGAACCTGGCGGTTCTGCAGACGCTGTCGAACACGGTTCGACAAGCCCTCGGTCGCAAACTCCGGAGGACGCAGTGGAACACGGAACCCAGGACGTCACGGTCCGGGTCGGGCTGCTGGACGAGAAAAACGGGTTTTACATCGCCGACGATGGGAAGGGTATCCCCGAAGCCGAACACGAGCAGGTGTTCGAGGCCGGCTACTCCACGTCCGATAAGGGAACTGGCTACGGTCTCCTGATTATCAAGGAAATCGTCGACGCCCACGGCTGGGACGTCAGCATTACGGATTCAGAAGCCGGCGGTGTCCGTCTCGAGATCACGAACGTCAACGTGAACGAGTGCGGTAGCCACTGATACGGCCCCCTGTAACGATGTACCAAAACCGCGGGGCGGTCGCGGTTGCACTGACAATGACTTACTGTCGCTTCAACGCTGATCGAGACCCGGACACTCGGTGCCGATTCGCAACACAGGTATTCGCTCGTCGGTGCAAGCCCAGCACACTTGCCCGTACTCGATGTGTGGTTACTCGAGCCGCTCGATAATCGACCCACCCGATACTCATAACGACGTCACATCCTCTCTACTTAATGACCGACTCAGATCGACAACGTCTAGCGGATGGCTTCTTCGAAGAACTCGACACCGTCGTCTTCGGGGCCGGGTTTGCGATCGCAGTGGCAGCGGTGATCGCGTTCGGCACCCAGCGGTCGTTGTTCCTGCGCGACGAGGACGAACTCGAGGTCCCGAACGCGATCGAGGTTGCCTCGAACGACTCCGACTCCGACTCCGACTCCGTTCCGGATACCGACGACGACTGACCGCCGGGGGCGTAAACGGCAAACGATATCGTTCGCTCCCTCTCGGCCGGTGACGAACGATCCGTAATCGCCGACTATCTCGAGGACGAACCGATTCCAGTGTGGTAATCGATAACTACCGCTGTCCGCTCCGTCGACGCGGTCCGGCGTCTCGACGCAGCCGGACACGGACTCACTCCGTTGGAGTTCCGGCGACGACTCGGTCGATGGTCGAGCCCTCGTACCGGTGGATGCACGCGCTGAGTTCGCGGTCGAAACGCGTCTCGCCGTCGATCGCGATCCGAACCGTCTCGCCGTCGATCGTGTTGATGCTGAGGTGGATCTTGGGGTGGCGCTCGAGTCCGGGACCGCTGAGGTGCTCCCGGTGACGGGCCGCGTAGGCTACCAGCCCGCATCCGCCGAGCGTCACGAGCAGGTACAGCGGAACGTACACGGTCGGTGCGACGAGCACGACACCAACGAGCGCGAGGAGTGTGAGCACGCCGGCACCGACGAACACCGGCCCGTACGCTCGGTTGGTCTGCGTGCGGACGTGTTCGACGGCGCTCCCGAGGGTGACCGTCGCGGCCGCGAGACCGACCGTAAGGGCGCCGACGAAGCCGTCGAGGGGGACGCTGGCGGCGACGACGACGGCGAGTGCGGCCAGCGCTAGGAGACCGCCTACAAGAGGGAGCAGCCGGTCGTTCTCGTCCCCGGGCCGATACGTCGTTCTGGTTCGCCGTTGGCTTTCGATCGAACAGATGTAGTCGTAGCTGACGTCGACGAACCCACCCGTTTTCGAAACACACAACATCCGTCGGTCGGTCGCACCGACCGCTGCGGCGCCGCGAACGGGATCCTCGAGCAGCGTTCCGGACGTGAGATCCTGCACCGATTCGCCCTCGATCAGGTGCCTCGTGAACCGCTCTTCCGCGGGTCTCATTCGACTGCTGGTAGCCCGAGTCAGCACATAGTAAGCCACTGCCTTCAGCCACGCACGACCGACCGGTGACTCGACGACTCGAGCGCCGTCTACGGGACGGTTCGGCGACGCGGACACCGTTATCGGCGACCGGCTCGCACGCCACGTAGCCCGTGGCGGCCAGTACACGTTTACACTCTGGAGATTATTCACGGGTATGATACGTCGGGGAGACGACCGAGCGGTCACCGTCCAGATCGGGGCGATACTGCTGCTCGCGATCGTCTTCTCCGCGCTCGCGCTCTACCAGGTCAACGCCGTTCCGGAGCAGAACCGCGGGGTCGAGTTCGACCACAACGAGCGGGTCGAAGGGGATCTCCTCGAGTTGCGTGATTCGATCCTGACTACAGGAACGACGGGGACCACACAGGGGGTCTCGATTGAACTCGGGACACAGTACGAGTCGCGGGTTGCCGCGGTCAATCCGCCGCACCCGACGGGAACCTTGCAGACGATCGAATCGGAATCCAACGTGACGATCGAGTACCCGAATTCGGCGGCCGACGACACGTTCGAGACGCGCCAGTTGGTGTACGAACCCGGCTACCACGAGTACCAGAACGCGCCGCGAACCGTCGTTGAACACTCCCTGGTTTACAACGAGTTCGACGACGCGGCGGTCTCCGTTGGCGAGCAACAGCTGATCGGGAGCGAACGGATCACGCTCTTGCTCCTCGACGGCGACCTCCACGAGCAGACGTCCGGAACGGCATCGGTGAGCGTCGAATCGCTCGATCCGGTGCGAACGAAGACGCTCGAGTCCGGGACGAAACTCACGCTCCCGACCGAACGGATCGACCGCTGGACGTCCGAAATCGACGACACTGACGGCGTACGCCACGTCGACAGCGACCCCGACGATGACACGGTCACGATCGAACTGGAGACGGAATTCGAACTCGAGATCGCCCGCGTCGGGGTCGGTTCCGGTGGCAGCTCGGACAGCGGATTCAGTATCAGGAGCGACCGCTCCTCTGGCGACGGTAACCGAACGACCGGCCAGTACGACATCTCCTTCGACGGCGTCAGTGGCGGCGCAGCCACCTGCGACAGCGAGGCTGGTTGTAACTATTACGTCAGCAGCGGCTCCGTCGCGAGCTTCGAGGCGATCGCGGACGCTGAAGCGGCGTCGTTCGACTTCGCGTACGAGACGACCGGTAACGTAACGATGGAGTCCTTCGACGAAGACCGGGATGCGGGCACGGTCCAACTCGAGGCGACGGGTGACGGGACGTTCGATCTGTTCGTCTCGAGTGGCGGGAGCGGCGAGTCGATCACGGTCGACGTCAGGCAGGGCGTCGTCGTTCGGTCGGTCGAACCCCTGGATCCCGTCGAAGCGGGTGCCGACCTCGATGTCGAGATCACCGTCGAAAACCTGCATGCGGATGACCGAACGCAGAACGTCACCCTGCTAGTTGACGGTGATCGAGACGGCTCGTTCGACGAGGTCGACAGCAGCGAGGAGACGATCGGAACCGGCGAGACGGAGACGGTTACCCTGACCTACCGGACGCAGGGCGACGATTCGCCCCAAATCGACGTTCGCGGCGCGACCGACGAAGACGCAGACGGTGTGGTTAGCACCGCAGAGGTGTACGAACTCGACGACTTGCTCGACGTCCGAATTGTCAACACGAACGCCCCGGTGACTGAAGGCGAGACGCTCGAGGTAACCGCGGACGTGAGGCAGACGTGGGGAGCGGACGTCACGCTCGAGGTCGACGGCGACGTCGTCGACGCAACGTCTGTCAACGAAGACGGTGAAGTGACGCTTACCTGGGAAACCAACTCGGGTGATGCAGGTGATCGAACGATTATAGTGACGGCCAGCGGGTGGTTCAGCGCCCCGTCGGACAGCGAGGTTGTCACCGTCGACGCCGAACCGGATACGCTCAGTGTCGACGAATTCACGGTCGACGACCAGAGCGGAAATCAGGTCGATCTCGACGTCGACTGGACGGTCAGCGACAGCGACGGCGCGCTCGAGACGGTGACGGTCTCGCTCGAAAATGAAGCCGGCGACGAGGTCGATAGCCAACGGGTCGACGTATCCGGGACGACCGCAAGCGGAGAGACCGAACTCAGGGTAAGGGGAAATCCCGACGCACAGACGTACACGGTCACCGTCACCGTCTCGGACGGCGAGAGCGAGATCATCCGAACGGAGACGGTCGAGTACGCTGGGTAGTCGGATCTGTACGAACCGTTCGCAGACAGCGACGATTAGATCGACAGCTGTCGAAACCTCGAACGACAATATCTTGTAGCTCGGCCTGCATTCTCGATGCATGACTGCAGTCGGTATCGACGCCATCGAAATCTGGACCGGGAATCTCAAACTCGACTTGCCCGGGACCTTCGCGCCGGAGAAAGGCGAGGATCCCGAGAAGTACACGAAGGGTCTCGGTCTCAACGCCAGTTCGTTTCCCGACAGCTACGAAGACATCGTCACGATGGGGGCAAACGCCGCCCACCGGCTGATGGAACGCAAGGGCCTCGAGCCCGACGATATCGGTCGCATCGACGTCGCGACCGAGAGCGCATTCGACAACTCGAAGCCGGTTTCGACGTACATCGCTGGCTGTCTCGAGCAGGTCTACGGCGAGGACTTCCACCACGCGAACAAAGGCGAGCGGAAGTTCGCCTGTATCGCGGGGACCCAGAGCTTAGACGACGCGTTCAACTGGATCCAGGCCGGCCGAAATCGCGGTCGCTCGGCGCTGGTCATCGCGACCGACACGGCGCTGTACGCCCGCGGTGACGCCGGCGAGGCGACCCAGGGTGCCGGTGCCGTCGCGATGCTCATCAGCGAGGACCCCAACCTGGTCGAACTCTCGACCGAGCAGGGCTACGGCTCGGCCGACGAGACGGACTTCCTCAAGCCCAACCAGCAGTTCCCCTCCGTCGACGGCAAACGCTCCGTGCAGGTGTACCTCGCCCGCATGCGCGAGGCCTTGGAGGACTTCGAGAGCGTCGCCGGCGAAACCCACCCCGACCAGTTCGCTTACATCCCGTTCCACACCCCGTTCCCGGGGATGGTCCGCAAGGCCGGGATGCTGGTCTACCGGCACATGATCCGCGACACCAGCATCGAAGACGAACTGGCCGAGGAGATCGGTCGCCAGCCCCGCGCCGAAGCGTTCGACGACGACGAGGCGTTCCACGACGCGCTGCGGGAGTACATGGACGCGCTCAAGGACACCGAGACCTACCAGGAGTGGTACGAGGCGACGATCGATCCGACCCTCACCCTCTCCCGGGAGGTCGGCAACTGGTACACCGGCTCGGTCCACGTCGCCCGCGTGAGCGCGCTAAAACACGGCCTCGAGAACGATCTCGACCTCGCGGGCAGCAAGCTCCTCGTCGGCTCCTACGGCTCCGGCGCGCAGGCGGAGGGCCACGCGGAGACGATTCAGGACGGCTGGACGGACGAAATCGAGGCGCTGAACGTCGACGAACAGCTCGAGAACCGGTACGACATGAGCTGGGACGACTACGAGGAGATTCACGACGTCCACAACCACGACATGGACGTCGACGTCGAGGAGTTCACGGCACCCGAGTCCGAGTTCGTCTTCGACGGCTGGGGGCGAATGGGCGAGCGGAAGTATCGATACGTCGAGTAGGAACTGTTTCCACCTCGGGTTCGACAGAGGCGAACCGCTCTCTACTCGCGGGTCAATAGCCCGGTCGCACGGATGCTGCAGCGATACGTTCTCACCAGTACTGTACGAATCCGCCGCCGTCGCTCACTGACGCTCTGGGTAATCAACATTTTTGACCCGTTGTTCGAATGAGACGAGTATGCCCTCCCCGTCGATCCGCCTCTACGTCGGGATGGTTCTCGCCCTCCTCGGCCTCGTGATCGCCACGATCGGTCTGCTCGCGGGCGTCTGGGTCGTCTTCTACGGCACGCTCGTGCTGTTTGGTATCCGACCCGCGGCGCACGGGGCGTTCGTTGCGACGACGGTGACGCTACTGACGATCGGCTACCTCGAGTACACCCACCTCGAGACGATCGAACGACTTGCGGACGCCCACCCGGTGGATCGGGAGACGGCACCCCAGTTGTACGACGTGACGACGCGCGTCGCCGCGCAATTGGACATCCCCGTGCCGACGATCGCCGTCTCCGAGCGGGGCGCGCCCGAAGCGCTGGCGGTCGGCTTCCGGCCCGACAACGTCCATCTCGTGCTCTCGCTCGGAACCGTGCGGACGCTCGAAGACGACGAACTCGAGGCGGTGATCGCCCACGAACTCGCTCACGTGAAGAACCGCGACGCGATGGTGATGACGGTCGTCTCGCTGCCCGTCGTGCTCGCCGACGGTCTGGGATCGCGACTCGAACGGATAGACGAGCCCAGTTCGGAATCGATCGTCGCCGCGGTGGTTCCGTTCGTGGCGCCTATTATCGGGCTCCTCGCGGCAGTCGTTTGGATCGTCGGCAGCGCGATCACGGCCCGCCTCTCCCGGGTCAGAGAGCGCGCGGCCGATCGGACCGCCGCGGAAGTGACCGGCTCGCCGGCGACGGTGGCCAGCGCGCTCCGCCGGTTAGATGCGGAGATCGCCGACACGCCGAAGCGGGATCTCCGCGAGGTGTCGGGCGTCTCTTCGCTGTCGATTCTCCCTCTCGAGCCGCGAAAACTCGAGAAGGTCATGCTCGGTCCCGAGGGCGACATCGAGCCGTCGTACTGGTGGCTCCGAACGCGTCTGCACCGCCTCCAGCGCTGGCTGTTCGGCACGCACCCACCGACGGCGGAACGACTCGAGTCGCTCGCGGCGCTCGAGCGCGAGGGATAGTAGCGGTCTCAGAATCTCGTCGGTGATAGTCGAATGTCACCGAGGGAACGGCCGATTCGTAGGGAACCGCTCGAGTGCATCGGTGCGTTCCTTACGACCGGCGCACCTCGAAGTACGATCCTCGAAACCCGTTCCTCGAGCGAAACGCACTACACTGTT
The DNA here is from genome assembly GCF_052040125.1 of Natronorubrum marinum. NCBI lineage: Archaea > Methanobacteriati > Methanobacteriota > Halobacteria > Halobacteriales > Natrialbaceae > Natronorubrum > Natronorubrum marinum. The sequence continues at coordinate 1,484,627 of NZ_JBPPFV010000001.1, read as the reverse complement.
GGCTGACTAGGACGACCAACGATCACCTCGAGAGTAAAGCTATGGACCCGTTCACGTTCCTCGGCGTCGACGTCGCGCTGTTCCTGCTCATCGGGCTACTCGCGGGTGCCCACTGCATCGGGATGTGCGGCCCGCTCGTGACCGTCTACGCGAGTCGGATGGACGGCGCCGCGACAGACGGGGGGACCGCGACCGCCTCGAGCGCCGGGCGAGCGGGCCACCTCTCGACCTACGAGGTTCGCCAGCACGCGCTGTTCAACCTCGGCCGGACGGCGAGCTACACCCTCCTGGGTGGCTTTTTCGGCGCCCTCGGCGGCCTGCTGTTCGTCACAACCGCCGAGTTGACGCCGGCCGTCGACGTCGCCCGCGGCGCGGTCGGGCTCCTCGTCGGCGGATTCGTCATCGTAACGGGCGTCTACTACGCGCTGGGGCGGACGACCGGCGGGATCTCGTTCCCCGGACTCGAGCGACTCACCGGCTGGCTCGCGGGACACGTCGACCGACTCGCGAACGGCCCCGGCATCGTCGGTCTCGGCGCGGTGCACGGACTGCTCCCCTGTCCGATCCTCTACCCGGCGTTCCTCTACGCGTTCGCGACCGGCTCGCCGATCAGGGGCGCGCTCGCGCTCGCGGCGCTCGGGATCGGAACGGTGCCGGCCGTCTTCGCCTACGGGACGATCATCGATTCGGTCGACGTGGCCCACCGCCGACGGGTCCACCGACTGCTCGGGGTCGCCTTCGTCGCACTGGGCTACGTGCTCTTCGCCCACGGGCTGATGAGCCTGGGCATCCACGTCCCCCACCCCGAACTGCCGTTCTACGACGGCCTCGGAACCGGCGGCCACGAAACCCACTGACGACGCTCACGGAACTCACGATCATCCATGTCGAACCAACCCGCCTGTACGCTGTGTGAACTGCCCGTCGAAGAGAGCGGCGTGACTGCCGACGGCGAGGCGTTCTGCTGTGCGGGCTGCCGCGAGGTGTACGACGCCCTCGGCGACATCGAGTCGGTCGAGGCCGACGACGTCCGCGACGCGCGAGCCGACTCGAGCGAGGACGACTCCGAGGAACGAGTCGTCCCCGACGGCTGCGAGACGACGTTCCTCGAGGTCGACGGCATGTACTGTGCGACCTGCGAGGCGTTCATCGAGTCGGTCGCGGGCGAGGCCGACGGCGTGAGTTCGGTCAGTTCCAGTTACGTCACCGACACGGTGCGGATCGACCACGATCCCGCGGTCGCCTCCGTCGAGGAGCTAAAAACCGAAATCAGCCAACTCGGGTACAGCGCCTACGACCGCGAGGACTCGATCAGCCGCCGCCGAGCCGACAACTGGGCCACGGGACGGATCGCGGTCGGCGTGCTCATGGGGATGACGGTGATGCTGCAGTACCTGCTCATCATCTACCCCACCTACTTCGGCGGGCTGTTCTACGACGAGCGGACGACCGAGTTCTTCACGCAGGCGCTGGCGAGCGACCTCGCGACGCCGTTTTACATCGTCATCGGCGCGCTCACCACTATCGTACTCGCCGTGACCGGCAAACCGATCCTGCAGGGGGCTTACGTCGCCGTGAAGACGCGCTCGCCGAACATGGACCTACTCGTCGCGATCGCGGCCGTCAGCGCGTACCTCTACAGCACGCTCTCGATCGCCGTCGGCGGCCCGCACATCTACTACGACGTGACCGTCGCGATCGTCGTCATCGTCTCCGTCGGCGGCTACTACGAGTCCGAAATCAAGCGGAAGGCGACCGAGCGCCTCTCGGACCTGACGGCCGTCCAGGTCGACGAAGCCAGACGCCTCCTCGAGACCGGCGAAACGGAAGACGTCGCGGTCGACGACCTCGAGCCGGACGAGCGCGTGCTCGTTCGCGCCGGCGAGCGGATTCCGATCGACGGCACGGTCGTCGACGGCGAGGCCGCGGTCGACGAGGCGGTCGTCACCGGCGAGTCCCTGCCCGTCACCAAGGTCGGCGGCGACGACGTCATCGGCGGCTCGACGGTCTCCGACGGCACCCTCACGATCCGCGTCGGCGAGGACGCCACGAGCACCGTCGACCGCATCAGCGAACTCGTCTGGGACCTCCAGAGCGGGACCCACGGCATCCAGAAGCTCGCGGACAAGCTGGCGACGATCTTCGTCCCGCTCGTGCTGGTCCTCGCGACGGTCGTCACCGTCGTTTACCTCATCCTCGGCTACGGAGTCACCGCCGCCCTCCTCGTCGGACTCACCGTCCTGATCGTCTCCTGTCCCTGCGCACTCGGGCTGGCGACACCGCTGGCAGTCGCCGCGGGGATCCGCGACGCCCTCGAGCGATCGATCGTCGTCTTCGACGACAGCGTCTTCGAGCGGCTTCGCGACGCCGATACCGTCGTCTTCGACAAGACCGGGACGCTGACCACCGGCGACATGACGGTCGTCGACGCCGACTGCGACGCCGACCTGCTCGAGCGGGCGGCGACGCTCGAGCGCCAGTCGGCCCACCCGATCGGGGAGGCGATCGCCGCCGAGGGGCCGGTCGCCGACGGCGGAGCCGTCGAGGAGGATACGGTCGCGGTGACCGACTCCGAAACTGGTGGGGCCGATAGCGACGATGCCGACGCCGAACGCGTCGAGTCCTTCGAGAGCCATCGAAACGGCGTCTTCGGCGTCGTCGACGGCGAGGAGATCGTCGTCGGCCACCCGGACCTGTTCCGCGATCGCGGCTGGGCGGTTCCGGACGCGATCGAACAGCGAATCGCCGAAAGTCGCGACACCGGGCGCGTTCCGGTCGCCGTCGGTCGAGACGGGTCGGCGGAGGGCGTGATCCTCGTCGGCGACGACCTGCGCGAGGGGTGGGCGGAGACGCTGACGGCGATCTCCGAGACCGGAACCGAGGTCGTCGTCCTCACCGGCGACGACGCGCGCGCAGCGGATCGGTTCCGCGAGCACGCCGCCGTCGATCTGGTGTTCGCGGGCGTCCCGCCGGAGGGGAAAGCCGAGACCGTCGAACGGCTCAAACGCCGGGGCCAGACCGTCATGATCGGCGACGGGACCAACGACGCGCCGGCGCTCGCGGCCGCCGACCTCGGCATCGCGCTCGGCGGCGGCACCGCGATGGCGGCCGACGCGGCGGACATCGCCCTCGTCGACGACGATCTGTCGTCCGTCGACACCGTCTTCGACCTCGCTCGAGCGACCGACCGGCGTGTGAAAGGGAATATCGGGTGGGCGTTCTGTTACAACGGTATCGCGATCCCCCTCGCCGTGACGGGGCTGCTCAACCCGCTGTTCGCCGCAGTCGCGATGGGAATCAGCAGCCTGCTGGTCGTCACGAACTCCTCGCGATCGCTGCTCGACGACGAGGCGTAGTCGGGTACACCGAGCGAGAATCTTCCAGTGCAGTAATCTGTTAGGTGGTCGTATGGTGGCCCATGCCCGATCGATCCACCCGAGCGGAGTGGCTCTCCGAACGGACCGGATTGACGCTGCTCGCGCTCGTGAGTGCCGTCCTCGCGACCCTTATCCTCCTGCCGTATCTGCAGTATATCCTGCTCGGCGTCGTGCTCGCGTACATCCTTATGCCCGCCCAGCGCCGCCTCGAGCGCACCGTCGGCTCGATGACCGCGGCGCTCACGCTTGTCGTCGTCGCCATCCTCGCGATACTGCTGCCGATGCTGTACGTTCTCGCGGTCGCACTCCGGGAAGCCCTTCAGGTGCTCGCGGCCGTCCAGGACGGGTCCCTCGGAATGGACGACCTCGAGCGGCGACTCGAGGTAATCGGCCAACCCGACGATCTCATCGAACTGTTCGAGACGTATCAGGAGCCGATCGGGACGGCGGCACAGGGGCTTGCGACGAGCGGGATCGAACTCGTCAGCGGGTTGCCGGGGCTGCTCATCGGGCTCACCGTGACGGTGTTCGTCCTCTTCGCGCTGTTGCGAGACGGCGATCGACTCGTCGCGTGGATCCGTCACGTGCTCCCGATCGACGACGACATTCAGCGGGCACTCCTCGCCGATCTGGACCAGCTCATGTGGGCCTCGGTCGTCGGTAACGTCGTCGTCGCGGCGATTCAGGCGGTCGCGCTGGGGATCGGGCTGGCCGTCCTCGGCGTGCCGGCCGTCGTCTTGCTCACCGTCGCGACGTTCGTCCTCGCGCTCCTCCCGCTGATCGGGGCGTTCGGCGTCTGGGTACCGGTCTCGCTCTACCTGCTCGCCGCCGGGGATATCGTCGGCGCGGTCGCGCTCGTCGTCTACGGCTCGGTCGTCAGCGCCTCCGACACCTACTTGCGACCGGCGCTCATCGGTCGGACGAGCGCCCTGAACTCCGCCATCATCGTCGTCGGTATCTTCGGCGGCATCGTCGTCTTCGGCGCGGTCGGCCTCTTCGTCGGTCCCGTGGTCCTCGGCGGCGCGAAGGTCACGCTCGACGCCTTCGCTCGAGAGCGGACCGCGGAGACGAGCGCGGAACCGGGGCTCGAAGACGGCGAGGAGACCGAGGATCCGGCCGTCGACACCGCGCACGAAACCGGCATCCGGACGGACGTAGGCGAGGAATCAAACGGGGGAGGTGACGGTGCTCGAGAGGCCCCGGTCGACGCTGGTGACGGCTCGAGCGACGAAACCGGTGCCGAATCAGCCGACGTGACAAGCCTCGAATCGACCGACGTGGCCGGTTCGAGCGGGGAGTCAGGGGTCGACGCCGAAGATGACCGACCAGCCGAGACGGATAACGATTCCGCGGCTGGTACCGATACCGATCGATAACGATCGGACTCGCGTGCGTCCCGTCGCTCATACGGTTTACTGTAAGTCATTTCCGGCGCAACCGCCGCCCGGATCGCGGTTGCGCCGGTAAATCGTTACAGCAATCCGTATCAGTCGTTCTTCCAGTCGCCGGGCTCTTGCCCGTGGATCTCGCCTTTCGCCCTGCGCTCGGCCGGCCAGAGTGCGAACACGAGTATGCCAGCGAAGAAGACGGCGAGCGACGCTGCGACCGCGAGCCCAGAAATTCCGGGCAGTTCGGCCGCTTCGGTCCACTGCTGTTCCGGCGTGAACAGCGTAACCTTGAACACCCACGCGACTCCCGTCACGGCGAACAACAGGCCGTAGACGCGGCGTAACCGTCGGGAGAGCGCCTCGGCGAACGAGACCTTAAACGTCGGACTGCGCAGATCGTCGCCCAACTTTTCGCGCCAGTTCGAATGCTCGACGCCGACCGGATCGAGCGCGTTCGCGAACACGTTCTCCTGGACGAACCGGACGCGAGCGCGCCAGTGGTCGTAAAACCGGTACCGTCGAACTTCGAAGATCAGGAAGATACAGAGCGTAAAGAGTCCGATCAGGAGGAGGAACGCGGGCATCTCCGGGCTCGAGAAGACGAGCGAGAGCAACGCGGCGAGCAGGGCGATCGCCCAGTCCGTCGTGCGGTCGATCCGGTCCTGTGCACCGCTCGCCTGACTGACCTCGCCGCGGTAGAAGTGCGGGAGAACGTCGAGAAAGGAGTCAGGATCGGTGGCGGCCTCGGCGCCGACCTCCTGATCTTCGCGTTCGAGCGGCGACTCCTGACCGTTTCCCCCTCGTCGAACGGCGGCGTTCGATCGTCGTCTCGGCTGTCTGAACTGTCCATGCGGGTGGCCAACACCGTCAGCGGGCAAAGGTGCCGACGGCGCGTCTGCAGGCACGTCTCCGCGAATCGAGCGGGTAGCGGTTCGTGGCCGACCAGACCTCGCTCGACGTGATCAGTCACTTTCGACGACAGGTTCTCGGAATCGAAGAGGTGCGTTCATTACCCCGTGACCGCTACTGGCTGGTATCATGTCTCGAACCGAACGGAGCGGGCCACGCTGGGGACGGGCCGCGACGGTCGACCGGGACCGCTACTAACTATGCACGGATCACACGCCACGGGGAGTCCGTACGCTCCCCACACGGACGCGGAACGCTCGCGGATGCTCGAGGCGGTCGGTGTCGAGACCGAGGCCGACCTCTTCGACATCCCGACGGCCGTCCAGTTCGACGGGGAGTTCGGTATCGACGCGCGCTCCGAGCGCGAGACGAGACGCCTGATTCGGTCGGTTCTGGGCCGAAACGCCGATCTGACGGAACTGCTGGGCCGGGGCCACTACGGCTACTACGTGCCGTCGCTGGTCGACCACCTCGCCGACCGCTCGGAGTTTCTCACCTCCTACACGCAGTACCAGCCGGAGGTCTCGCAGGGGTTCCTGCAGGCGCTGTTCGAGTACCAGTCGCTGCTGGTCGAGCTGACGGGCCTCGAGATCGCCAACTGCTCGATGTACGACGCCGCGACGGCGCTCGGCGAGGCCGCCACGCTGGCCGAGCGCGTCCGGGACACGAGCGGCCACCGCGTGCTCGTTCCCGACCTCCTTCGCGAGGGGCGACGGTCGACGCTCGAGAACTACGTCGCCGGCACCGAGCTGGAGGTCGAGGAGTACCCGACCGACGACGGGAACGTCGACCTCGCGGCCCTCGAAGAGCAGGTCGACGAGGAGAGCGTCATGGTATACGCGGAGAACCCGACGGTTCGCGGAACGATCGAGGAGGGCCTGACGGCGATCGGCGACCTCGCCGCGGCCAACGACGCGCTGTTCGTCCTCGGCTCGGACCCGGTCGCGCTCTCCGTGCTCCAACGGCCAGCGGACGTCGGTGTCGACGTCGTCGTCGGCGACGCGAGCGTGCTCGGTCTGCCCACGAGCTACGGGATGGGACTCGGGCTGTTCGCGACGAGCGAGGACTACCTCCGACAGGTCCCCGGCCGGCTGGTCGGTGTAAGCGAGGACGCGACCGAGCGGCGAGCGTACACCCTCACGCTCCAGACCCGCGAACAGCACATCCGCCGAGAGCGGGCCACGAGCAACATCTGTACGAATCAGGCGTGGGTCGCGCTCCGAACCGCGATGCACGCCGCCTCCCTGGGGCCGAACGGCATGGTCGATCTCGCCGAACGCGGCGTCACCCGCGCGTCGGATCTCGCGGCGCGACTCGACGACCTCGTCGGCGTTAAAGCGCCGGTCCACGACCGACACCACATCCGCGAGTTCGTCGCCCGCGTCGACCAGCCCGCGGCCGCAATCGCTGAAGACCTCGAGAAACGCGGCTTCGCGGTCCACGTCGTCGGCGAACACCTGATTCAGGTCTGCGTTGCGGGCGTCACGGACGAGCGGATCGATCGGTTTGTCGCGGCGTTCGAGGAGGTGTCGCGATGAGCGATCGTTCCGACGAGACTGACGGGTCCAACGGCACCGATACCGACTCTCGAGCGGAACAGGTCCGCTACGATCAGGCTCGGTACGTCGAGGACGGTCAGTACGAACCGCTGCTCTCGGAGAAGGATCTGACGCGGGTCGAGATCGGTGCCGTGGGTGACGGGACGGACGACGGTAATAGCGGCGACGGCGACGACGGTTCGCCCCTCCCCGACCACCTCACGCGGGACTCCCTCGAGCTTCCCGAACTCTCCGAACCCGAACTGGCCCGCCACTACACGCGCCTCTCCCAGATGATCTACGGGATCGACAGCGGCCCCTACCCGCTGGGCTCCTGTACGATGAAGTATAATCCGAAGTTCACCGAGGATGTCGCGGCGCTGCCGAAGGCCGCGGTCCACCCGGACCGCTCGGAACGCTCGCTGCAGGGGACCCTCGAGCTACTGTACCGGCTGCAGGACTACCTCGGCCGAATCGGTGGCATGGACGCCGTCACGCTCCAGCCGCCCGCCGGCGCGGCCGGCGAGTTCGTCGGCATCCGCGTCGCCGCGGCCTACCACGAGCACAACGGGGAGGACCACCGCGACGAGGTCATCGTCCCCGAGAGCGCCCACGGAACGAATTTCGCGACCGCCGCGCTGGGCGGCTACGACGTCGTCTCGCTCCCGAGCGACGACGAGGGTCGCGTCGATCTCGAGGCGCTCGAGGCCGCGCTGTCGGAGCAGACGGCCGCACTCATGCTCACGAATCCGAACACGCTCGGGCTGTTCGAGCGCGACATTGAACAGATTGCCGAGATGGTCCACGACGTGGGCGGCTTGCTCTACTACGACGGGGCGAACCTGAACGCCCTGCTCGGCCGTGCGCGGCCGGGCGATATGGGCTTCGACGTGATGCACTACAACGTCCACAAGACGTTCGCGACGCCCCACGGCGGCGGCGGTCCCGGCGCGGGTCCCGTCGGCGTGGTCGACGAACTGGCACCGTTCCTGCCCGCGCCTCGAGTTCGTGAAGGCGACGAGACCAAGAGCGGGGAGCCGACCTACGAACTGTTCGACCCGGAACACACGATCGGCCACGTACACGGCTACCAGGGTAACTGGCTCGTTCTCGTCAAGACGTTCGCCTACATCGCTCGGCTGGGTGATGCGGGCCTCTCGGACGCCAGCGCGAAGGCGGTGCTCAACGCGAATTACCTCGCCAGTCAGATCGAGTACGACATCCCCTACGAGCCGTTCCATCACGAGTTCGTCGCCAGCGCGGGCGACCAGGACGCCGCCGACGTCGCAAAGCGGATGCTCGACTACGGCGTTCACCCGCCGACGACCAAGTGGCCCGAGATCGTCTCCGAGGCGCTGATGACCGAACCGACGGAGGTCGAGAGCAAGGGAACGCTCGATCGGCTCGCCGCCGCCTTCAACGCCGTCGCGGCGGAGGACGACGAGACGATCGAGGCCGCACCCGGCCGCACCACGGCTCGCCGGATCGACCAGACCAGCGCCGCACGGAATCCGCGGCTGTCGTGGCACGCGATCGGAAACACGGACGACGAGTAACGGCCGTCCGTCGCGTTCAGCCACGCTCGTTCGTCGCCTTCGGCTACGCCCGTTGGTCTTTTGCTTACTGCGAGCGGGCCGGCAGTCCGTCCTCGAGGTGCTCGAGCAGCGCCGGGTGGAGCGAGCCGTTCGAGCCGAGTAGCGGCGTTCGGTGGTCGGTATCGAAGCCGAACGCGTAGGGATCGCCCGTCTGGTCGGTAAGCGTTGCGCCGGCTTCGCGCGCGATCACAAGCCCGGCTGCGATGTCCCAGGGGTAGGTGTCGTGCTCCCAGACGGCGTCCGCGCTGCCGCTGGCGAGGTAACAGAGATTGAGCGCGGCGGAGCCGAGGCGGCGGACGCCGCGCGAGGCCTGATAGAAGTGCGAGAGGAAGGTGCCGTCGGGATCGTAGCCGGAGATGAGCATGCTCTCGTCGAGTTGGTCCCGGTCGGTCGTCCCGATCGGATCGCCGTCTCGCAAGACGCCCTTCCCGGCGATACCGGAGAACAGTTCGTCGGTTTCGGGGACGTAAACGACGCCCATCACCGGCTCACCGTCCTCGACGAGGGCGACCGAAATCGAGTAGTTGGGGTTGCCGTGAGCGAAGTTTCCGGTGCCGTCGAGCGGGTCGATCACCCACGTGTAGTCGCTGTCAGCGCCTCGCTGGCGGGAGCCTTCTTCCGAGAAGACCGCGTGGTCAGGGAACTCGTTTCGAATCACGGTCGTGATGATCCGGTCGGCCTGATGGTCGGCCTCCGTGACGATATCGGACTTGTCGGTCTTCACGTCGATGGACTCCACCTGTCCGTGGAGTTCGCGCAGCGGCTCTCCGGCGGCCTTCGCGGCCTCCGTTGCGACCGTCAGCGCGCGTTCGACGGTATCGGTCTCCTCGTCGGCAGTTATCGACTTTTTCGACGCGGCGGACAGCGGCTCGCGGCGCTTCGCCGCCGGCACGTCGGCGTCCCGAACGTCCCAGCCGAGTTTCTTCGTGATCGCGGTGAAGAAGTGATCGTCGTAACTGGTTCGGACGACGTGGGCCAGTTTGTCGGCGCCGGTGGCCGTGATCTCGTCACCCTCGGTGAGGATGGTGTGGGCCCGACCGCCGTCGACGAGCAGACTCGCCTGTTCCTGCGTGACGATCCGGAGCTCCGTCTCGGGAGAGACGACGATCGGGCGGACGCCGAGTTTGTGCGTGTGCAGCGGGACGATTTGGAGGGTGTGGTTGTTCACGGGGTAGTGGACCGGCCCGTTGGCCGACAGCGAGATGCCGGTCGAGCCGGTCGGCGTCGAGACGGCCAGCCCCGTCCCCTCGAACTCGCCGACGTACTCGTCGTCGGCGTAGACGTCGAGTCGCGTCACCTTCCGGTCGATCGGGTTCTCCGGGGGTACCTGCTGGACCATGAGGTCGTTGATCCCCGTCGCGTCCACGCCCGGGGCCTCGACGTGGACCTGCTGGCGGCTGTCGACCGACGCCCGCCCGCGGAGCGTCTCGTCGAGCGCGTCCGCGAGGTCCTCGGGCTCGACGCGAGCCAGAAACGCGAGCGTCCCCGTGTTGACGCCCAGTTGCGGGATGTTCCGCGGGCTGAACGTCTTGACGCCTTCCAGAAAGGTTCCGTCGCCGCCCAGCGTCACGCCCAGCGTCGCCCGGCTCTCGTCGTAGACGTCGCCGATGTCGTCCCCGACGGCGACGGTCGCCAGCTCGAGCCCACGCTCCTCGGTCCACTCGGCGAGCGACTCGAGCGCCTCGTCGCTGTCCGGACTGACGATCGCGATGATCTCGTCCGTCGTGGCGAGCCTGCGTCCTTGCATACGTATCCCACGAACTCCTCGGCAGAAGTAACCTCGTATGCGCTCTCGAACGGGGCCGTACACCGGACGGATCGAATGCGGCGCAACGCTTGTCCCGCTCGGCGATGACGGATCTCGTATGGCAGTGATCGATATCGCACGGAAAACCGTCGTCACCGTCGAGCCGGACGCCCCGCTGTCCGAGGTCGTCCAGACGATGCGATCGGAACGGGTCGGCAGCGTCATCGTCGTCGCCGAGGACGAACCGATCGGGCTGATCTCCGACCGCGACCTCGCCTTCGAAGTTCTCGACGGCACGGGAGCGACGAGCACGACGCCGGTCGGGGAGCTCATCTCCAGTGACCTGCTGACGATCGACGCCGACGCGGGGATCTACGACCTCCTCGATCGAATGTCACGCAAGGGCGTCCGTCGAGTCCCCGTGGTCGAGGAAGACGACCTCGTCGGCATCGTCTCGCTGAGCGATATCGTCGTGCTCCTCGGGATGGAACTCCAACAGGTCGCGAACATTATCCGGTCGGTGTCGCCGGCCTACGAGCGACTGCCGCGAAGCGATGGCGATCAACCGTACTAAAATTGGACGGGAATTGGTCGTCGTTACGTCGCGCTCGAGTCGACGGCGGTACCGTTGTCGCCGATTCGGACGAAGCCGTAGTCGCAGTTCGGGCAGTGCCACTTGACCTTCTCGCCGAGGTGGAGCGTGGTGCTCGCAGCCCGGTAGAAGGTATGCTCCTTGCCGCAGTCCGGACAGTCGTGGTCGAGTTCCATGGCCATACGCGGGCGTTTGGCGCGGCGCCTGTTTAACGTACCGATCGCTGTCGCTGGCGTTCGCCTCTCGATCCGGATCAACTCGAGGGAGCGGGGACGCCGAGAAACTCGAACGGCTCGGTGTCGACGAGTTCGCCGGCGACGTCGCCGGCGAAGACGTTCGCTTGGTCCTGACCGAGCGGAAGTGATCGAACACCGGTGTCGGCAGCAAAGTCGAGCTCATCGAGATCCAGCCAGAAGACGTTCGGTGAGAGCGCGGATTCGAAGTAGTAGCGACGGTCTCGGTGATCCGCGACCGTACGCCAGCGCGTCGAGGAGATGTGTGGTTCGTCCGGCGTACTGATACCGTACGGGACGGAGACGTTGCGGATCACGCCAAAGACGCTCGCTGTCGCGATTCGACGGTCCCGTGTTTGCGGGATCGCGTCCACGTAGAAACTCGCCCGCGCGAACCGGTCGGCCGGGCGATTGGTTCCCGGTAACATGACTGTGCCGCCGATCTCCGACCAGTACTCGTCGAGTGCGAGTTGCTGGTCGAACGGTGGGGAGTTCGTCATTACCTGGTACTCCCGACCGTGATGGATCGTTAGCTCGCCATCGACGTACTCCAAGATGGCGCTGTCACCCGTGGCGTCCGACAGGGACAGATGCAAGGTGGCGAACCGGCCTTCGTCGGGGATTTCCTCGGAAACGACGACGAACTCCTCTTCCCGGTGATTCTCGACGGCTTCTGCTACCGTCCCGAAGTTGTCTAGGACGTACTGTACCCACATCGAAATCGACAGCCCGGGTGTGTCGCCGTTCCACTCGGGGTAGTCGGATTCGGTGAGCCACAGGAGGTTCGCGACCAAACCCGCCTCGTTCATCCCGTCAGTCGACGCAATGTCGTACGCAGAGGCGATGACGCTGCCGTACTCTGCGGACCACTCCACCGAGTTCGGACCGACCGTACCGGTTCGATCCATTCCGCGGGGGAACACCCAGATGTTGGTTCCAATCTCGTCGTGCCAATCCATCGACCGACCGGTAATAACGACATCGTCGGGTCCTAGGTACACTAATCGCGTGCACATCTACGATCGACCTCCGCAATCTCGGGCCTCGAGTGCGTTATTTTCAGTCACGAGGGTCTCGTATACCGAGCAGGACCATAAGTTGCGTCCGGTCCAAACTGATACGTTCATCGCTGCGCTACCGGGGGTGTGAGACCACCTCGAGAGGACGTTGCCATCTTTCCGCCGTTAACGGGCCGGATTCCAGAGCGATGAGTCGGAGGGGAACGTCTTTGTCAGTGTAACTGTTCGCTGAATTCGGTACGTCGGTTGTAGCACGAACAGTCGCTCTCGAATCGTATCCCGATATCTGCACCACCCGTCCGTACGGGAAAGGATCCAAACTGACGAGCTACCGGTGCGTCAGCAGTTAAGTGGCCGCCGTCCGTCGGCTCGAGTGTGACGATCTATACCGGCCGCGGCGACGACGGACAGACCGATCTCCGGGATATGACCCGCGTCTCGAAGACCAGCGCGCGCATCGAGGCCTACGGGACGGTCGACGAACTCAACGCCCTGATCGGGACGATTCGGCCGACCGGCTACGACGACGTCGACGAGCAGCTACGAACGGTCCAGAACCACCTTCACGTCGTACAGGCGGACTTCGCGAATCCGGATCCCGATGAGGACGACCCAGCCGTCCGTACTGATCACGTCGAAGCCATCGAGGAGTGGATCGACGCGTACGACGAGGAACTCGAGCCGCTGACCTCTTTTATTTTGCCGACGGGCAGCGAACACGGTGCGGCGCTCCACCACGCCAGAACCGTCTGTCGGCGCGCCGAGCGCCGAGCGGTCGCGCTCGCGAGCGAGGAGCAGATCAACGAACAAGCCGTCCAATATCTGAACCGACTCTCCGACGGCCTGTTCACCTTCGGTCGCGTCGTCAACAAGCGCGACGGCGAACCCGAAGATTCGCCCCAGTACTAGATCGGCCGCGGACTGGAGAGCCGATCGTCTCAGCAGGAGCCTGTCAAACGATTTCTAGTTCGTCGCGAGAGATGACGTCAAGAATTTCCGACGCGACGTCGAGATACTGTCCCGGTTCGATACGCTCGGTCGAGCGACTGTACTCGATAACGTTCGCTTCGTTTAGCAACGGCAAGTGGGTGTGACGAAGGGCGACCACGAACTGAGAGCGTGACCGAGAATCCGTCGACTGTGCCTGCAGTCTTGCCACGACCTCGTTGGTCGTGACCGGCGCCTGCTGTCCGGCGAGATACTGACAAACGGCTCGACGTTCTTGATTAGCAAGTGCTTTCAATACTAAATCAGGAGCGGCAGTCATTGACATTACAGACCGTGGTTCGGTAGAAATGGGAGTGAGTGTCCAGCCTGTCCATTCAGGCTTTTAAGTACTACTTCCGTCGAAGCATCGATTCGATCAGCGAGGCGATCCCACGCCGTAACCGCTCAGAGACCGATTGTGACGTGATAGCAAACTGTGATGCGAGTTCGTTCTGTGTGATCCGACGTGGAATATCGAAGTACCCAGACTCGTAGGCTTCGACGAGTAGTTCGCGCTGTGCCGAGGTGAGCGAGGTGGCGTTCGCCTGATCGTCTGCCGAGCGCTGATAGAGGGACAGGAGAAAAAACGAGCAGCCGTTAGCAACGTACGCTTCTCGGTACGCAATCAGTGTCTCCCGGTCCGGGAAGCGCATCTCGAGTTGCCAGCCGTCTTGAGTCGCGTATCCGTTGAGCAATCCGACGTCGTCTTCGGCCCACCGCAGAAACGTCGATTTGGATCGTCCGGACTGCGTGAGGTCGACCCGGTAGAGGTACACGGAGTCGTCTGCGTCTATTAGGCGACAATCAGTTACGGTTGGATCGTCGTCGACGGCGATTTCGAAGGCGGAAGCCTCGACGCCGGACAGCCAGAACAACAGTCGTACGCCATCGTCGGCCGTCCGGTACTGGGCCTCGTAGGTGATGTGGATAGTATTGAATGCAGATAACGTGCTGTGAAGTATCGCTTCGCTTACTGTGAATTCAGCGACCAGCACACCAAATTGATGAGGTGGTAGTTTTATAATCCTTTTTAATAGATTCGTCAATTATTGCCATCTACTGATCACACTTCTAATATACGAACACAAATTGATTATCCGACACGAAATCGTCTACTCTTTACCTGCAGCTAATCGCTTCGACGCGTTCAGAGGCGTCCGCGTATCTCGCGGCGGCGAGTCATACCCGACGGACGCTGGAAACCGTCAGCATCCGACGAGCCAGTACTCGGTTGGCGAGGGGACACGTCAGTGGAGCCGCCTCCATCAACCAGCGGAGTCAGGTTTGAAGTTCGACGCTCACCGACCGACGCTCGTCTTTCGGTCGCGGGCAGTCTCCATCGTGCGTACTTCGGCCGATAGTTGGGACGACAACGGTTTCGTATCGATCCTGTTGCCTACGAAAGGGCTATATCGAACGGGGTCCTCCTCTTGGTAGAGTACCACATGAATAAGCACTTCGACGACAGCCGTTACTACCTCAGCCGCGCCGGCGAACACGCGAAACTCGGCCTCAGTGAGGCCGTCGAACCCTACGCGGCGCGCGTCCGCGATCTGATCGGGCGCGAGTCGGAACCGGAACCCGAACCGAGCCGTCTCGAGGCGGTTCGCGACGGCGTGGTCGGCCTGGAGCGAAACGCCGCCGGGCAGGCCCGTGAAGTCGTGGGAAGCGCTCGAGCGACGCTCTCGCGGTCCGATGCGGCCGACCCAGCCGACGATCGCTGAAAGGAAGTCTTAAGTTAAACGCACGGATACAATCCCGTGCGGGTTGGTGATCTAGTCCGGTTATGATACCTCCTTCACACGGAGGAAGTCGGCAGTTCAAATCTGCCCCAACCCATTTTTCCAACGCAATACGAGGAGCGAAGCGACGAGTCCGCGTTGGAAAAATGGTCCGGCAGATTTGAATCAGGGAGTGAAGCGAAGCGGAACGACCGTGGTTCAAATCTGCCCCAACCATCTTGCTCAGTTACGAGAGTCTACCCGCCAAAATCACTCCGAATCAATGAACTCGAGTTCGTCGTGCCCGTACGTGTAGCACGTAATCTCGTTTTCCTCACAATGAGCCGCTAGTTTCGAGGGCCACACATCTTCCTCTTCGAAATCGCCGAGAAATGCGACGGTAACTGCATCTTCGTCCCCATCGGTTCCGTTTTCGACCACCACAGCCGTATTCGGATCGTTGTGACTGGTCTTGATCACTCGATCACCGGGAGCGTACGGGTTCTCGGCGAACTCGAGGTTCTCGTGTTTGTACGTCCAGAGTTTGACGTCCGTATCGTGGCAGTACGACGCGAGAATCGCCGGATGATACTCGCGCCAGTCGGCCGGCCCCTTGTCGAGCGAACTCGGGAACGCGACCCGCACGGCCTCGCCATCCATCTCCTGTCCGAAGGCACCAGTGTTCTTCTCCGGCGGCATCACCTCGACGACGACGCCCACCGACGGATCCGCATCTTCACCTTTCACCACCCGATCGCCCGGCTGAAACGGATTCTCCGGCTTCTGGTTCATGTGCGCGGTGTTCGGTCCGAGATCGATCAGTTCGTTCATCGGCCGGGCCGCGAGGTGATCGAGTTTTTCGGGAGCGTCGCCCGAGAATTCCGTTTCGGTCCTGACCTTTGATTTGAGCGTCTCGAGTCGCTCCCAGCCGAGCAACATCAGACTGTCCTCGTTGTCCCGATGCCAGACCATCACCACGATGTCGTCGTCCGGATCTCGCTCGACGATCGATTCGGGTAAAAAAGCCGAAACGTCGCGCGAGGACTTTACGTCCACTTCGTAACCGAAGACCTCGAAGTCGTGTCCGGCGAAGCTCTCGGGGTTACACCGCCGGATTGCCTCCTCGTTCTTCCACTCCCACATTTCGACAGGCAAGTACTCCCGGCAGAACTGCTCGAACGCAAGTTCGCCGAGGTTGCCGATCCGCTTTACATCACGGTCGTCGGCACCCTGAATGACCGTTTGGTGATGAGCCCGTTCGTGATCGATTTCGTCCGGCGTGTACCGATACATCGATTAGATATCAAATGCCATTGAGATGAATCTTTACGTCCGAGGACGGTTACGATCGTAACACTCGAGTTCGAGTTACGTCTGTCCCAATGTTCGTAGGCATTTAGTGTACCCAGAACGGTTTCGTTGGTCGACGGACCCGTCTCTCTGCTCGAGATACCCTTATCGTTTCACGTGTACGATAGTCGGACAGAACGACAGTCCTACAAAGTTTGCTGAACACTTACAAACTGCTCCGTGGTATGCAGGTACATGCCGTATCAGCTACAGTGCGACAGCTGTGATCTCGAGCGCGAGTGTGCCGACTGGCCCGACGCGAACCGCGATGCGAGTGACCACGAGCGGGAGTATCCCGATCACTGGGTGAGCATTTACGATCTGCAGGCAGCCTGACGAGCGACCGACCATTGTTCGCCTTTCCATACACTCTTGGTCGCGTGCGCCACAGTTGGGGGAAATGCAGTACTACGAGGACATCGAGATCGGAGACACCCGGGAGTTCGGCGAGTACACCGTCACGGCCGAGGAAATCGTCGAATTCGCCGAGCAGTACGACCCGCAGCCGTTCCACACCGACGCCGACGCAGCGGAGGAGTCCGCGTTCGGCGAACTGGTCGCCTCCGGCTGGCACACCGCCTCGATGTGCATGCGAATGCTCGTCGACGGCCCGATCGACGAGCGGGCGAGTATGGGTGCCCGCGGGGTCGACGAACTGCGCTGGAAGCGGCCCGTCAAACCCGGCGACACGCTCTCCATCAGAACGGAGATTGTGGACAAACGCGTCTCGGAGAGCGATCCCCAGAGAGGCTACGTCGACAGCTGCGTCGAGGGGTACAATCAGGACGGTGACGTTGTCGTCTCCTTTATCGCGCTGGCGATGATCCAGCGGCGAGACTCCGACCAGTAGCCCGTTGGACCCGGCTACACCGTCAGGTCAGTCTCGAGGTGCGCCGCGAGTATCGCCGTCTGGACCGTCCGCAGGTCGGTTTCCTGAATCGTCGCCGCGGCCTGAAATCGCTCGCGAAGCTCCGTGACGTGTCGCGGCCTGGCCGCGAGGTGGACGAGCGTGAACGAGTCGGGATCGACGGCGTCCGCCGTCTCGAACGCCGCGTGATCGTACAGGGTGGCGAACGACTCGAGGACGTCCGCGAGAAGCGCGTCGGTCGCGTCAGCGCCCGGATCGCCGGCGGGGACGAAATCGGCCGCGGTATCGAAGTACGTCTCGAGGTCGACGACGCCCGCCTCCTCGTACAGTGATTCGGCGAGCGCGTCGACGGTTGGTTCCGACAGGTAGACGCCGAACAGTTTGTATCGGTCGTCGGTCATACCCCATCCTTCGCGGTCGACGTACAAGTAGGGTCGCGAAACGTTCCGATCAGAAGCGCCGCTGCAGTTCCGAGCGCTGGGTCGGTGTAAGTTCGACGCGCTCCAACAGCGTCGCCCGCTGTGAGGGCTCGCCGTGTCCAGCGACGAAGCCGTTGAGCCGTGCAACGACCGTCGAGTCGACGAACGAGTCGCCGTAGCGGGCCGCGAGTTCGTCGCCGACGACCGGCGTCGAGCGGAGTTCGTACTTCTGGTGGTAGTCCTCGGCGCGGGTGAACGCCTCGAGCCGTTCGAGATCGGTCGCGACCGACCGGCCGGCCCGCTCCTCGAGTCCGTCTCGGTCTCGCTCGGCAGCCGCCAACTGCTCATTGTCCGCCGCGAGGACGACGCTCCGATACTGGCGTTTGGGTGCCGTCGACCCCCAGTCGTGGTTCGTCCAGAAGACCTCGAGCAGGTCGTCGTAGGTCAGTGTACCGGGGTCGTACTCGACCTGTACGACTTCGGTGTGATCTCCGAGCGAGTGGTAGCCGGGGGTCGGCGTCGTCCCGCCGGCGTAGCCGACCCGCGTTCGAACGACGCCCGCCATCGCGCCGAAGCGGGCGTCGGGATCCCAGAAACAGCCCATCCCGAACGTCGCCGTCCTCGTCTCGTCCGCCGTCGGCGCGTCCGCGTCCTGCTCGCGCGCTGGCGCAGTCGTCGAATCCGGACTCGAGTGATTCACGCCCGGTTTTCGCCGTCCAAACGGATGGCTTCGTCGGAGCTAGAGATGCACTGTGACGCGCGACCCACCGGAACGGTTGGATTCAGACGGGGATCCGTGTTGACGGATCGCGACGGCCGGGTGCGTAGCAACTGGAGACTCGTTCAGAACTCGTAGTGAGCGATTTCGGCCGATCCACAGGTCGGACACGTGTCGGGTTCGTGGTCGAACTTCGACCCACAGTTTCGACACTCGTACAACTCTCCGTCGTCGCCGATGATCAGTCGAAGCCTCGTAACCACTCCCATCCCATCGATCCGTTTGGCCCAGACGCCCATTAATCGAACTGCCAGCATTGTGCGAAAGGTAACAGGGTTAGTGATCCTTTCGACCGCGGATATATTACCCGCCCTAAATAGTATACTAAACACACGTATTTACGCAGACTTGAAGTTTAACATACAATGCTTTGAGACTGAGAGGAAATTACGTCTCGAGTGATCTGGTACTGGGACTCGCGACGAACGAATCGAAGTATCAGTGACTTCTATTGTCCATTATCGAGATAAAGAGTGACTTATACGCCATAATAGTTGCATCATCTAATTTTCCCGATGCCGAGTCCGAAATGGCTCGGAAATCGTTTTCGCTCTAGAGGTAGTTGTAAACATATTCTGTATATCAGATACTACTATAAAACAGCCTATCTACCACATATTCTACTAATTAATATAAAATAAAATAGATAGACATACAACTACGGCGGAGATCCCTCCAAAATCTACGTCTTCGAGTCGACAAAAACCGTCTCTAGAGGCCACTACCACCGCTACGTCGGCACACCGCTTCGGACACACCGGGCGTTCTCGCGAAGCCGGCAAGGACGACCGACTACGAGAGGCGCTGCCGGTTCCGCGAGCGACGATAGTCACCGATCGACGCTCGAGACAATTACAAACATATGGTTGTAAATCAGCCCGTGTTCGGTGGGCGGGAACGGAAGCAATCGAGGGCAACCCTCACTGGGGCGTCGAAATACACGATATAGCGGTCGATCTCATCGCAAAGCGCAGTTCAGTCTGGCCGAACGCCGACGATCGGGGTCGGACCGCAACGCGAAGACTCACTCCGAGAACAGGAGATTGACTTCGACCGTGTTCGCCGCCGAGAGCAGTTGGTTGTGCAGTTCCTCGTGTTCCCACTCGTTTTCGAGTCGGTGCTGGGGGCCGGCGACGGTAATCGCGCCGTGAACGTTCCCGTCGCTGTCGAGTATCGGGGCACCGACGGCGCTGATACCGGGCAGGTACTCGCCCTGACTGTACGCGACGCCTTCCTCGCGAATCGTCTCGAGTTCCGCTTCCAGTGTCTCCCAGTCCGTGATCGTCTCGTCCGTGAAGGCGGGAAGTCCCCAGTCGGCGACGATTCGATCGACTTTTTCCCGATCGAAGTGTGCGAGCATCGCTTTTCCACCGGCCGAACAGTGGAGGTAGGTTGGCGTTCCGACGTCGATAGTCGAGGAAATCGACCGCTCGCCGTCGCAGGCCCGGACGACGGTTCCCAACCCGTTCTGCTCGGTTGAACAGAGGATTCGCTCCCCGGTCCAGTCCGCAAGGTCCTCGACCGCCGTTTTGGACGCCTCGTGCAGCGGTTCGGCGTGTTTGACGTGCTCGCCGAACGAGAGGAACCGAATGCCCAGTTGGTACTCGTCGCCGTCCTGGACGACGTACCCCTTCGATCGGAGCGTCGTCAGGTGGGCGTGGACCGTACTCTTCGGAAGTCCCGTCCGCTCGGTCAATTGGGTGACACCGGCGCCCTCGGACTGCCAGAGGGCTTCGAGGATATCCAGCGTCTTGACGACCGATTGCACCCTGTCGCCCTCATCCGTGCCCTGTGTTGTCATACTAATCGGTTGCCGCTGAGGTGACATAATTGTTCTGTTCTGTTGAACGCCCGTCCTCGTTCGACGCTCGGGCAAGAACGAATCGCGGTTTCCCGGCAGGCGTATGCGACACGATAACACTTATGTGGTATGTTCTGTCATATAGGCTATGGACTTTAGCGAACCGTCCGAAGCGGTGCAGATCAAGCAGGCGCTCGACGACTTCGTCGATCAGGAAGTCAAACCGCTCGAGAACGAGTACGACCAGTTCCTCGGAGCGGACTACGAGAAACACATCGTCGACGAGAACCACCGACAGGTCCCCGAATACCGCGACATCGTCGAACAGATCCGGAAGAAATCGGTCGAGGCGGGCTTCTACGGGATGACGATGCCGGAAGAAGCGGGCGGCGGCGACGTCGATATCCTCACGCGGGCAATTGTGGGCGAACACATGTCGAACCGGCCGCCGGGATTCCACAGCGCCATCTTCGGCGGCGCGGGCGGACCGACCCCGATCCTGCTGGCCTGCGACGAGGACCAGCGCGAGGAGTACCTCCGACCCCTGATGGACGGCGAGATCACGACCTGTTTCGCGCTCACCGAGCCGGGTCACGGCAGCGACGCCCACTACATGGACACGACCGCCGAGAAGGACGGCGACGAGTGGGTGATCAGCGGCCAGAAGTGCTACATCACGAACGGTCCGTACGCGGACTTCGCCATGGTCTTCGCGCGGACGAGCGGCGAGGACGGCGACCTCGAGGGGATAACCTGCTTCCTCGTCGACGCGGACAACCCCGACTTCGAGGTCGGGACGATCCACCGCGCGATGGGGATGACGCCCGGCACGCACTCGGAACTCTACTTCAACGACTGCCGGGTCGGCGAAGATCAGGTGCTCGGCGAGGTTGGCCGCGGGTTCCAGTCGGCGATGAGCTGGATCGGCGGGGGTCGAATCAACATCGCCGCGGGCTCCGTCGGCACCGCCCAGTACCTACTCGACATCTCCGTCGAGTACGCCCGCGACCGGAAAACGTTCGACAAACCGATCGGCCACCGGCAGGGCGTTTCCTTCCAGCTCGCCGAACTGGCGACGGACATCGAGCAGGTTCGCCAGCTCTACCGCTACGCGGCCTGGAAGATGGACAACGGCGAGCGTGCCCGCAAGGAGGAGTCGATGGCGAAGCTCCGCGGCGCCCAACTCGCCAACGACGCGGCCGACATCGCCATGCAGGTCCACGGCGGCGCCGGCTTCATGAAGGAGCTGCCGATCGAACGCAACTACCGCTCCGCGCGAGTGTTCCGCATCTTCGAGGGTACCGACGAGATCCAGAAACGAACGATCGCCCGCGAGCTGATCTAAGCCGGGCCGATGAGCAAACCGACGGACCCCGCGACTGGACCAGCCGAAACGGAGATCGCGCGTCTGGAGTTCGACATCGAGTGGCCGCCGAAACACGCCGCGGCCTACCTGCTCGAGACGCCGGCGCCGATTCTCGTCGACGCCGGAGACCCCAGCGACCGGGCCGAGGAGACGATCCGCGAGGGACTGGCCGAGCGCGGCCACGAGCCGGGAGACGTCGAGGCGGTCGTCGTCACCCACCCCCACAGCGATCACATCGGGCAGGTGCCGTTGCTCCGTGAGGCGGGCGCGACCGTCTACGCGCCCGACCCCGTACTCAAGCGACTCGAGCGAGACCCCGCCGACCTGGCCGAGGGCGTCCGTGAGATCGGCCGATCCGCGGGCTACCGGGGCGAGGCGATCGAGCGGGAGGTCGAACGCGCCCGGGATTCGTTGCAGCGCAACCGACGGCTGCTCGCCCCCGACGACGCCGTCGGCTTCGCGTTCGACGACTCGTTCTCGGTCGCGGGTCTCGAGTTCGACCCCATCCACACGCCCGGCCACCAGATCGATCACGCGAGCCTCGCAACGACGGTCGGCGACCAGCAGGTGCTGTTCAGCGGCGACGCGCTCGTCGAACCGTTCCGGCCCGGGGCGATCCACGTCGGGATCGACCACGGCGCCTACGAGGCCGTCGACGCGTTTCACGACGCTATGGACCGACTCGAGTCCCGATCGTTCGATCGGATCTTCCCCGGTCACGGACCGATTTTCACGACGTGCCAAGAGACCGTCGAGTTCACCCGGAACGAACTCGAGTCACTCACTGCGGCGACCCTCGAGGCCGTCGCGACGGTCGGACCGGCGACGCCGATGGAGATCACCCGCAACCGCGCCGGCGAGGTTCGGTATCCGGCGCAGTTGCTCGACACGCTCGGCGCGCTCGGAACGCTGGAGCGACGGGGCCGCGTCTCGTTCGACAGTTCCGACGGCGTTCGTCGTTACTCGTTCATGAAGGCCGCACCCTGATCGAGGGGGAGGACGAGGCGGTCCGCGGTCCCGCCGTAGGCGTCTCGAGCCCGGTCGAGAAGTTCCTCGGGCGGCGCTTCGATCGCGAACGTCGCGACCATCTCGTCCGTGACGCGGTCGGTCATCTCTTCCCACCGCTGGTCTCTGGAGAGGTCGTGGAGGTCCTCGCCGATCGAGCCCCAGCCGTGGTGCTCGAGGACGTCGTGGTAGGTTCGGGTACTGCCGTAGAACGCGATTCGGCGACGAACCTCCTCGCGCGAGCGATCACGCTCGTCTTCAGTGGCGCCCGTCACGACGAACGGACTCGCCGAGAGGGCGACGTCCTCGAGGGAGCGGTCGCCGCGATCCGCTCCCTCGGCGACCGTGGGGGCGATAACGTCGCTCGCGTACGCAGGTGTGTTGAACGGGTGCATCGCCAGTCCGTCGCAGAGCTCTCCGGCGAGCCGGATGTTGTACTCGTTGACGCCCGCGATATAGATCGGCACGTCGGGGTGGTCGATCGGCCCGGGATCGAACGTCTCAGTCATCAGGGAAAAGGAGTAGTGGTCGCCCTCGTAGTCGAGTTCGGTCTCGCCCCGAAAGACGTCGAAGATGTGGCGCAGCGATTCGACGACCTCCCGCAGTCGCGGGCCGGGCGACTCCCAATCCACGCTGAATCGTCGTTCGTTGTGTCCCTTGACCTGCGTGCCGAGACCGAGGACGAACCGCCCGTTCGAGTAGCGTGCGAGGTCCCAGGCCGTGTAGGCGAGGGCCATCGGACTGCGGGTGAACGCGAGCGCGATCCGCGTTCCCTGCTGGATCCGCTCGGTCCGATCCGCGATGATCGGATGCGGCAAAAAGGCGTCGTGGTCCGTTTCGGCCGTCCAGACGCCGTCGAAGCCGAGTTCCTCGGCGCGTTCGGCGGCGTCGCCCGTCTCGGCTGAAAGATGCGGCACGTTCGCGTCGATGCGAAGCGTTGACATACGATGTGGTCGACGGATCAGTGCTTGAATCTATCGCCGAAGCAGGGTGTCGTCGCGTCGGGCCGGGCGGCAGCAAGCTGGTTCCCCGACGTCGACGCGGCGGAGCGCAGACGTCGACAGGTCGGTAACCGAAACGTCGACGGGCCGGCACTCGACTCAGACGACTCGGTTCTCGAGGCCCTCTCCCCCCCGGAACCGATCGTAGTTCCGGACGAACACGTCGGCACAGCGCTCCCAGTAGTGGGGGGTCGATCCCGCCATGTGCGGCGTCACGAGCACGTCGTCGCGATCCCACAGCGGCGACGACTCGGGAAGCGGCTCCTCCTCGAAGACGTCCAGCGCGGCGCCGCCGAGTTCGTCGGCCTCGAGGGCCGCTACGAGCGCTCCCTGATCGACGACCTCGCCGCGGGCGATGTTGACGAGGACGGCATCGTCGGCGAGCGTCGCCAGCGCCTCGGCGCCGATCAGTCCCCGCGTCTCTTCGGTGAGCGGACAGGCGAGGACGAGGTAGTCGCTCTCGGCGAGGACGGTCTCGAGCCCATCCGAACCGTAGATGGCGTCGACGGCGGCCGGCACATCGGTCGGATCGCGTTTCGTCCCGATGACGCGGGCGTCGAACGCGCGACAGTAGTCCGCGATCTGCGATCCGATCGCGCCGACGCCGACGATGCCCACCGTTCGGTCACCGAGTTCGCCGCCGCCGTAGCGCTCCCACGTCCGGTCGCGTTGCTGGGCGATCGCACGGTTGAATCGGCGTTCGAAGTGGAGCAGATAGCCCATCACCTGCTGACCGATCGGCCGCGCATGGATGCCCGAGACCGTCGTCAGGGCAACGTCGCGGTCGGTGAGCGCGTCGTGATCGTAGGCGTCCGTGCCGGCGCTGAGCGCCTGCACCCAGCGCAGGTTATCGGCCGCGGCCAGCACTTCTTCGGGGAGCCGACCGGTCACGACGATCTCGGCGTCGGCGACCGCCTTGAGCACGTCGTCCTCGTCGGGGTGCTCGAGGTCGATGTCGGGTCGACGGTCCCGAATCGCGTCGACCAGTAGCGGACCGCCCCGCTGGAAAACGTATGGGGTTACCACGACGGTCATCGGCCGGTATCCTCGCGATCGGTTTCGCGTCGGATGCACTCGGTAACGCTCGGTGGGTGACGGTGTGGGCGGGGTAACATACGCGTGCCAGTCGTTGCATCGACAGCGATAAAATAGTACGTGTCGGCGATCTCCGTCCGGGAAGCCGGTGACGGTTGCGAAGCTTTCATGACCGATCGCCCCATATTGTTAAACAATGTCATTCGCACGAGGAACGGTCGTTCGCGTGCGGCCGTGGCTTCCCCCGGTCTCCGTGGCGCTCGCCGCGGGGCTCGCCGCCGTGGGGGGCTCGTATCTGTCCGTCGGCCGTCGACCGGCGTTCGTCGCGACGCCGGTAGACAGATTCGTCCTCGTTGCCAGCCCCGACGCCCTGGTGACCTTCGCGATCACCGAACTCGGCACGCTCGGGCACCAGGTGGCCTTCCTGACGGCTATCGCACTGACCTGCGTTCTCTTCGGACTGGCGGCCCTGCCCGGCGTTTTGATCCTCTGGGGCCGCATGCCCGTCGCCGCCGTGCTGGCTCTCCGGGGCAGCGCGTCCGCTGCCGGCGTGGTCACCGGGACAGTCCTGACCGGTGCGGTCGCGTTCGGGCTAACGGGCTCGGCGGCATCGAGCGTCGGCACCGGCGCCGGTGCTGGACTCGTCTTGCTGGTGACGGTCGGAACTGCCAGACTTGACGCGAGTGAAGGAGGTACCTTCGAGGCGCTCGGCCGACGGCGCGTCCTCGGCGCCGTCGGATCGGCGATCGGCCTGAGCGCACTCGGTCTTCTCGTCCGCGGCTCCGGCGAGGAGTCCGTCCCGTCCGGCCTCGACATCCCCGAAGACGCCCGGCCCGAGGTCCGGGAGTTACTCACGCGAGCGAGAGAGCAGTCGCTCGACGTCGAGGGGCTCGAGCCGCTTGTCAGCACGGACTTCTACGAGGTCGACATCAACAACGTGAACCCCGACGTTGACCGCGGGGAGTGGACGCTCTCGATCGCGGGAGCCGTCGAGGAGGAGGTGGAGTACGACTTCGCGGATATCCGGGCCATGGACGTCGAGGACCGGTTCGTCACGTTACGCTGCGTCGGCGACCAGCTCAACGGCAGGCAGATGGACACCGCCCTCTGGAGCGGCGTGCCCGTCGAGGCGCTACTCGAGGCGGCGAACCCCACCGGCGACCGAGTCGTCCTGCGCGGGGCCGATAGCTACTACAACGAGTTCCCGATCGAGGCGCTGTGGCCGGGGCTGTTGGCCTACCGAATGAACGGTCGACCGCTCCCGCGGACACACGGTGCTCCACTGCGCGCACTCGTCCCGGGACACTGGGGCGAGATCAACGTGAAGTGGCTAACCGAGATCGAGGTCCGCGACGAGGACACCATGGGCTACTGGGAGCACCGCGGCTGGCACGGCACCGGTCCGGTGGAGACGGTCGCCAAGCTCTGGCAGGTCAATCACTTCGGGGGCGGCCGCATCGAAGTGGCCGGCCACGCGTACGCCGGCACCCGCGGGATTGACGCCGTCGAGGTGTCCACCGACGGCGGCGATACCTGGGTTGAAGCCGAGCTATCCGATCCGCTCCCGGGTGAGGACGTCTGGCGACAGTGGCGCCACGAGTACGGGGCGGCCGGGACCCACGACGTGATCGTCCGGGCTCGCGACGGGAGCGGGGACCTCCAGATCCCCGAGGAGAACGGGCCGAAGCCCGACGGGGCCACCGGCTGGGTCACAGAGACCGTCGGAACGCAGTGAGCACGAGTGTGGTGCCCGCGAATGGACTCTTTCACCCGGCATGCCACTATCCGCCTCACAACGCTCCGTTAGCGGATTTCCGGGAGACCGAGACCGCCACCTTCTCCCCGATGAAACGATACCTCGCTCGGTGACCTCCCTATAGTAACAGCCTGTAATACTCGAGCGAAACCGTTGCATAAATAGTGAAGATTTATATGGATGGACCATCGTGTTAGCAGTATACGAGTGTGGATTGATCACGCATGACAAAGAAGACCATCAGCAGGCGTCGGGTGCTCACTGGAACGGGTGTAGGAATCACCGCAGCGATGGCAGGCTGCATAGGTGGCGGTGACGGCAGTGACGACGACGTTCACTTCATCACGGACTACTACAACGGTCAGTGGGAGGAACTCTGGGGAGAACTCGAGTCGGAATTTGAGGACGAGACCGACGTCGGTATGAACATCGAGGAAGGCGGAATGTCCGGAACCCAAGAGGGACGTCTCGCGCAGCTGATCCAGGCGGGCGACCCGCCGGACGCGAACACCTCCACGTTCGATCAGGTGGCCGACATCTGGGAAACCGACCAGCTCGAGACCGTCAACGACGTCGTCTCGTCGATCGAGGAGGTCAACGGAGAGATAAATACCGACGCGTTCCTCGGGGAAGGTGACGAGATCTACCAGATCCCACACGGCCTGTACGTCTCGAACTTCCAGTACCGGGCGGACGTTTTCGAGGAGCTCGGTCTGGATGAACCGGAGACGTTCCAGGACGTTCTCGACAACGCCCAGGCCATCGACGAGTCGGACCTCGACACGCGCGGGTACGGGCTCGCGGGAATGCCGACCGGTAAGAGCCAGGACGAGTTCTTGGTCCTCCTGGCGAGCGCGGGTGTCCCCGGTATCGGCCTCCGCTGGACGGACCCGGACGCGCGCGAGGAACTCGAGATTCACTTCCCCGAGGAGGAGGTGACGACGGTACTGCAGTACATGAAGGACCTCTCGCAGTACTCGCCCGACCCGACCGGCATCGGCTGGGCGGAGTCGCTCAGCGATTGGGTTCAGGGCCGGTACGCCCAGTGCTACCACCTCAACGCCTGGCCGGTCGGTGTCACCGCGCTCACGGCGGAGGCCGAGGACAGCGGCGCCCTGCGCGGCTTGGCCGAGGCCACCCAGGTCAGGGCGTACCCGACCTGGGACGAGATCGACAAAGACGAGAACTGGCTGAGTTCCCCGGCGCCCGACGGCTACCACATCTTCTCGGGCGGCGACAACACGTCGGGCGCCAAGGAGTGGTTCGAGTGGCTCTACGCCGACAACATGGAGCGGACCGTGCGGTTCTACGAGGCGGATCCGGGTCGGTTCCTGCCGACCTACGCCGACGTAATCGAGTCCGACGAGTTCCAGAACCAGGACATCTTCCAGGCCCATCCCCACCTACTTGAGAAGCTCCAGTACTGCCAGGACGAAATCTGGGGCAACCACTTCGGGAGCGTCGACGAGGCCAACATCTCCTCGCCCGAATCGCTGTACATGCAACGCCAGTGGTTCTACGGTGAAATGGTTAACAACGTCGTCACCGACTCAATGACCGTCGACGAGGCCTACGAGTGGGGATACGGACGACTCGAAGAGGAGTTCGAGAACGCCCAAGAGCAGTTTGGATAGTCGCCTTCAGACGCGACGGACCCTAATTTGATCGCGTTCAGCGCTGAACGGATTGTTTACCGATGACCGTGAGATTAACATACATGGATGTGGAGGATACCTAGATATGGCCGGTGAAACTGGAGAAACGATTCGACCCCGCAGGGAGTATATCCCGTGGGAAGACTTGCCTGTGGAACGGGAGACCGTGGTCGGCGTCGGTACCGTTCTCCCCGTCGTCGTACTGTACGTACTCATCGCGGTGTTCCCGATCGCCTTCGCGTTCTGGGCATCGTTACACGACGTTCACACGCTCAACCCTGAGTGGGAGTGGGTCGGCCTCGACAACTATCGAGAGGTCATGAACATTGCCACGTTCTGGGGCTCGCTGTGGCGGGGGATCGTCTACATGGTCGGCAGCACGCTCATTCAGCTCGCCGTCGGTCTCTGGATGGCACTCGTGCTCAACCGCATCACCCGCGGCCAGAAGCTCCTCACCGCGGTGGTCTTTACCGCCTATCTGATCCCGACGATCATCGTCTCGCTGGTTGCGCTGCGGGTGTTCGACCCGGCCGGCGGCGTGTTCCAGATGATGGGTGCCGAGTGGTTCGGCCTGTGGGAGGCCCGCGAGGCCCCGCTGGGATCGCGGGACTGGGCCATGCCACTGCTGATCCTCATCGGCAGCTGGAAGTTCGCCGTTTTCGTCACTATCTTCACGCTCGCACAGCTGCGCGCGATTCCCGACCGGTTCTACGAGGCCGCGAAAGTGTGCGGCGCGAACCGATGGCAGATGTTTCGGGACATCACGCTGCCGCGTCTCATGGGGATCGTCCTGGTCGTCGTTCTGCTCCGGTCGATCTTCATGTTCAACAAGTTCGACATCATCTGGCAGCTCACGCAGGGCGGCCCCGGTAACGCCACGACCACGCTGCCCGTGCTGGCCTACAAGACCGTCTACACCAATCAGGCCTACGGGCTCGCCAACGCGATCGCCATCGTCATGTTCCTGTTCCTGCTGGCGTCGGCGATCGTCTACTTCAAACTCTTCAATCCGAGCGAGGAGGTGGAAACGACAACATGAGTCAGAGCGAACCACCGGGAGGCGTATTCGGCCTCTCATACGACGGCGAAAGTACAGTCTTCGAGACGCTAAAGCTCGTCAGCACCGCGATCATCGTGCTCGTCGGCGCCTGGCCGATCTACTGGATGACCCAGCTCGCGTTCACCGAGTACAGGACCGTCGAGGACACCGTCACGGTCTTCCCCACGCCCGATATATTCACGGTCAGTAACTTCTCGGTCCTGTTACAGCCGGAGATGTACACCTACATGTTCAATACGGTCGTGGTGGCGATCGGCACCATCGTCACGGTCGTCATCGTCTCGCTGATCGCCGGCTACGGCCTCGCGCGGCTGGACTTCCCTCATAAGGAGAACTTCGCACGAATCCTCCTGATCGGGTACCTCTTCAGCCCCATCGTCATCGGCATTCCGCTCTACCAGATCTGGCGGTCCATCGGGCTGCTCGGAACTCGCGTCGGGCTCATCATCGCACTGTCGGCCGTCTCGATGCCCTTCGCGGTGTGGCTGATGTGGAAGTACATCATGACGATCCCGGCGGCCCACGAGGAGGCCGCATGGGTCGACGGCGCCTCGCGCTGGCGGGGCTTTCGCGACGTCGTCGTTCCCCAGTGCAGACCGGCGATCATCGCCGCGGCCCTGTTCGCCTTCGCGCTCGCCTGGAACGACTTCACGTTCGCGCAGATTCTCCTGCCGTCGACCGAGACGACGACGTTCGCACCCGGTATCCTCCGGGCGATGGGGCAGGCTCAGTTCCTGCCGGACGCCTACCTGATGGCGATCTCGCTGGCCATGACGCTGCCACCGCTGATCTTCGCCTACTTCATGCAGAGCTACCTGCTGAAGGGATTCCAGGTCAGAGCCCTCTGAGAGCGCGCACAGACTTTTAATCACTATCCACGAGACACAACAACACATGCCAGATATCAAGATTCAGAACCTGACCAAAGTGTACGAGGAATCGGGCAACAAAATCGTCGCAGTAGACGACGTAAACCTGACCATCGAGGACGACGAGTTCGTGACACTGGTGGGCCCGTCGGGCTGCGGCAAGACGACGACGCTCCGCTGTGTCGCGGGACTGAACGTGCCGACGAGCGGCACGATCAAATTCGGAGACCGCGACGTGACGGACAAGCCAGTACAGGAGCGCAACATCGCGTTGCTCTTTCAGGACATCGCGCTGTACCCGCACATGAGCGTCCAGGAGAACATGGCTTACGGTCTCAAGATCGTCGGCTTCTCGCAGGAAGAGCGCATCGCTCGCGTCGAGGAGGCTGCGGAGCTGCTCCAGATCACCGATCAACTGAAGAAGATGCCCGCCGACCTCTCGGGCGGACAGCAACAGCGCGTCGCGCTCGGCCGGTCGCTCGTGCGCGACCCGGAGGTCTTCCTGTTCGACGAACCCATGTCGGACCTCGACGCCAAGCTCAAGGCCGAGCTGCGTCCGGTCATCGAGAAGGTGACCGACGAGATCGGCTGTCCGACGCTGTACGTGACCCACGACCAGGAGGAGGCGATGACGATGTCCGACCGCGTCGCGGTCATCAACGACGGCGAACTCGCGCAGGTCGCCCCGCCGAAGGAGATTTACGACGAACCGAACTCGCGGTTCGTCAGCCAGTTCATCGGCCAGCCGTCGACGCAGTTCTTCGATGGGAACGTCAGGGCCATCAACGGGACCGCCGAGCTGGTGGTCGGCGACTACAAGTACCAGGTCGCCCGCGACGGCCTCGAGGGCTGGGACGGCGACGACGTCAGCGTCGGACTCCGGCCGCAGTACATCAGCGTCAGCGACGACCCCGAGGCCGGCATCCCGGCGACGCACCTGCTAGACGAGCCGCTGGGCGACGCGACGCACAGCTTCTTCGAGACCGAGTTCG
Source organism: Natronorubrum marinum (assembly GCF_052040125.1). Classification (NCBI taxonomy): domain Archaea; kingdom Methanobacteriati; phylum Methanobacteriota; class Halobacteria; order Halobacteriales; family Natrialbaceae; genus Natronorubrum; species Natronorubrum marinum. The sequence goes on along the minus strand of NZ_JBPPFV010000001.1, from coordinate 1,453,566 downwards.
GCGAGGTCATCGTCGTCACCGACCCGGACTTCGAGGGCAACCGCGAGGAGTACGGACTCGTCTTCCAGACGGACAGCATCCAGCTGTACGACGCCGACACCGGCGTCCGGCTCGCCTAAACCCCGATCAGTTCTCACGTTTTCCATCGGCCCGAGCGGCCGCACTCGCGTCCACGTCGGCCGAGACCGCTCCGTCGCGATCCGTCGGCGCCGTCGAGCGAACGACGACCGTCCCGGCGGCGTGGTCGCCGAGACGACGGCCGTCGGTCGCGAGAGCTGTCAGGAAGCCGATCACGAGCGGCGGAACGCCGATCAGATCGACGTACAGGAGGAGGTTTCGCACGGCGCTGGCACGGTACGTACACGGACGGCCGTCCGCCATGACGACCAGCAGGCCGCGATTGACTTTCCCCGGCGTCCGGCCGTAGCGCCACTCGAGGACGAACGAGTACGAGGCGAAAAGCGGCAGGAGCGCGAGTAGCGACAGGGCGACGGCGTACCCCCCGAGCGCCTCGTAGGTCTCGCCGAACACCGTACCCAACACGTAAATCAACGGCAATTCGATCAGGACGTAACAGACGAACAGGTCGATCGCTGCCGCACCGCCGCGGGCGAGCAACACGTCGCGGTCGCCAGCGGTCTCCGGTGCCGGTGCCGGTTGCCGCTGGGTCGGGAGAAACCCGTCTAGCTTCCAGTCGATCACGGTGTCACCGCCCCGCCGTTCATGGCGGAAACATTCACCAGGGTGTACCAAATACCTGCCCCTCCACCGTCGCCGGGGGTCGGCTTTCGGTCACTCCATCCTGACGTCCGATCGGAGCGTCGCGAGGAAGTAGATCAACATGAGGATGGTGATCCCGCCGAACACCTGTGCGTCGATCGATAGGTACCCGTCTACTTGAACCAGCAAAACGCTGGTAACCGCGAGCACGACGATAGCGCCGGCGGTTCGCCACCGTTCACGGACTTTCTCGACGGCGATCGACGTCGACGACTTCTCCACCGCGTCCGACGCCTCGCGAATGTTTTTCAGACCGCCGCCTTCCGAGGTCCGTCGCGTCGTATCTCCACTCATATGTAACGGTTGTTACCGGCCGAACGTAAATAGCTGTGGGTACTAGTGACGTAGAGGAAACCGCGACCGTCGGTCCTCGGCTGACGGCGGGAACGATTCGTCAGGAACCGAGCGGGCTTCGTCCGTCCGACAGTCACGAGGCCGGACTGAGCGCATTCCTCCTCGTAGTCGCGGTGCGACGTCATCCGCCGTTCGAGGTCGACACCCCTCTTCTCACGGAACGAGCGGAGGCGGTACCGGTACGCCGAGTAGGCGAGGACTGCCCAGCCGAGGATGATCGCGAGCACCCGCCCAACTCCAGCGAGACGCCGGCGAGGAACACCGCGCTCGCGACGGAGAGAACTGACGGAAGTCGACGGCCTACTCGGCCGGCAGTTCGCCGGCCTTTTGTGCCCCCTCGACGATACCGTCGAAATGGTTTGCGTGCTGGCGAATCAACTGGGTCCGACGGCCGTTTCGATCGAATCACCTGGTCGAAAGGACGCCCGAAACTCGGCCGATACGGCCTATGCCATCGTTCACCGTGTCAAACCACCGCAACCTATTTAGCGACTGTCGGAAAAACGCAGGGTATGACCGCATTCGCCGTCCGGAGGCACTGCCATGGCTGAGCCGATCGTCGCCGGCGTCGCCGAGAGCGACCTCGGGGAGACGCCTGATCGGAACTGGCTCGACAACGCCGGCATCGCGACGGTTCGAGCGCTCGAGGACGCCGGACTCTCGCTCTCGGACGTCGACGGCGTCGCCGTCGCGGGCGGCGACGACTATATGCCCGCGCTCGTGCTGTCGGAGTATCTCGACCTCGAGGAGCCGTCGCTGCTCGAGGGGACCGAAATCGGCGGCTCGTCGTTCGAACAGTTCTGCGGCCACGTCGGCGACGCGATGGCTCGCGGCCGGGCGGACGTCGTCGTGATCGCCTACGGCTCGACGCGGAAGACCGGTCCGGGGCGGGATCGGTCGCTCGAGGTCACCCACCCCGTCGACGGCTTCGTCCGGCCGACGGGGCTGTTCCGCCCGCCGGGCGCGTACGCGATGGCCGCGAAACGGCACATGCACGAGTACGGCACGACGGAGGCGCAACTCGCCGAAATCGCGGTCTCGACTCGCGAGTGGGCGTCGATGAATCCCAAGGCGACCCACCAGGAGGAAATCACGGTCGACGATGTCCTCGAGTCCCGGCCGGTCGCCGAGCCGTTCAACTTACTCGACTGCTGTCTCGTCTCCGACGGCGGCGGGGCAGTCGTGCTGGTTTCGGACGCGAAGGCCCGCGAGATCGGCGTGCCGGAGATCTCGGTTGCGGGCGTGGCCTCGACGAGTACGCACCGCCAGGACATCAGCGAGATGCCGGATATGACGACGACCGGGGCTGCAGTGACCGGGCCAAAGGCGTTCGACGAAGCCGGAATTACGCCCGCGGACGTGGACGTGGCCCAGCTCTACGACTCGTTTACCTATACGGCGCTTGTGACCCTCGAGGATCTGGGCTTCTGCGAGAAAGGCGAGGGCGGGTCGTTCGTCGAAGGCGGAACGACCGCACCGGGCGGCGAGTTGCCGATGAACACCCAGGGCGGCGGGCTCTCGTACTGTCATCCGGGCCACTTCGGCGTCTTCGTCCTTATCGAGGCCGTCCGGCAGTTGCGGGGCGACTATACGGGCGATCGTCAGGTCGAGGGAGCGGAGGTGGCCGTGGCCCACGGCACCGGTGGCGTGTTGTCCTCGAGTAGCACCGTCGTCCTCCGGAGGGGAGCATGACGGGACCTGAATCGGCGGGTGTCGAGGATCGGCGCGACTCCTGGGAGGGTCCGGTCCCGATTCCGACCGGTGCGAACGCCGAGTTCTGGGCGGCGACGCTCGAGGGCGAGTTGGTGTACCAACAGTGCGAGGCGTGTGGGACCGCCCAGTTGTACCCGCGGGCCGTCTGTACGGGCTGTGGAGCCGTCGATCCGCCGTTCGAGACGAGTTCGGGCGTTGGCGAAGTGTACACGTACACCGTGTGTCACGTCCCGGGCGAGCCCGGTTTCGGGGATCGGACGCCGTACGTCGTCGCGGCGGTCGACCTCGAGGCGGGGCCGCGGTTGCTGGCGCTGGTGGATTGTGACCCAGAGAGTGTGGAGATTGGGATGGCGCTCGAGGTCACGTTCTGGCAGGTCTCCGACGAGGCTGCGCTGCCCGTCTTCGTTCCTCGGTAGGTGACTCGCACAGCCCGAAACACCGTTTTACAGCTTTCGGGAGGGCAAGTGGTGCTGCTTGAGTGTGTGATTTCGAGAGTAGCGGAGTCGAGAACGCTACTCACGCTGGCGACGAGGATTTCCACGTCCTCCCCAGCCGATTCGCTCAGTCGCTGTGCTCCTTCACTCATCCCTCGCACGACATCGACGACACCCCCTCGCTCTGCTCGGGAGTGTCGACAGCGCGCGCCACTGCACGTCGCTATCTCGAGATGCTGTAGCGGGTAGAAAGATGGGTATCGCTCAGTCGCCGTCCCGTAGCGTCGCCGTCGCCGACCCGGTCAGCAGCGTCTCGCCGTGTTGGTTCGTCGCCTCAAGATCCACTTCGACGACACCGTCGTCGGACTCGCCGTCGACGATCTCGCCGGTCGCGACGATAGCGTCGCCGGGGAAGACCTGCGACTGGAACCGCACGCCGAAGGAGTCGATCGACTCGAGGCCGAACCAGTCGGTGACGACCCGGGAGGCGACGCCGGCCGTGAACATGCCCTGGCCGAAGACGCTCTCGTTGCCCGCCGCGCGGGCGTAGGGCTCGTCGTAGTGGATAGGATTGAAGTCCCCGCTGGCACCCGCGTACTTGACGAAGTGCTTGCGCTCGAGGTCCTCGACGACGACCGTCGGGCCGGTATCGCCGACGCCGACCTCTCTGACGGATGAAACCGTCTCGAGCGATTCGGGCTCCGGAACCCGTCCGCCGTTCGCGACGGCGTCAGCCTCGTCGGCGTCGCTCGGCTCGTCCGCCCCCTCGCCGTCGGTCGCATCGTCTTTGACGGCCCCGGACGTCTCGATGGCGGTCGCGCGGTCGGTGAGCACGAGATCGTCGTTCTCGTCCCGGTATTCGGTCTCGTAGACGGCGAACGTCATCGTCCCGCCGCGGCCGCCTTCGCGTTGGAAGACCTTGGCGAGCGTCGTCGTCCCTGTCAACACGTCGCCGACCTGCAGCGGACGTTCGTACTCGTAGGCCTGTTCGCCGTGGAGGACGTACTCGGGCTGGAAGCCGAGGTCGAAGCCGTACATCTCGATATCCTCGGGCCGGTATCGAGGGAACCGACTCACGCGGGGGTACGTCAGCGGCGCGGGAGTGCGGTCGAATCCCCGCTTGTGCGCGACGTCCGCGGCTCGAAACACCGGATCGGACTCCGTGATCGAGCGCGCGAACTCCTCGACCTTCCCGGCCTCGATCCGGAACCTTTCGACGGTGACCTTCGAATCGCCGACCATCGCCTCGAGGTCGGCCAGCGGCTTATTCGGCACGGGCGACACCTCGAGCGAGCGAGCGCTGCGGTAATCTGCGCTGACGATCCGTCGGCCGCGTTCGGGACAGGGCCTCGATCCGGGTTCGTTCCATGCCGAAGTGGTTTCTCGACGGCACGCATAATTGTATTCCTCGCGGGTGATCTCGGTTTCACCCTGCGCTCGGACGGCGAACACAGACGGTCCGCACCCGACTCTCGAGGACATGACCGGTCGAACGACTTATGTGGCGGATCGTCGAACCGACTGTTGCACTATGTCAGCAATCACCACGCGGGAGTCGAAACGCTCCCGCCCGACCGAGAGGACCGCCAGATGACGACCAGCCAGTTCAGCCTCGAGGGACGGGCGGCGGTCGTCACCGGCTCCTCGAGCGGCCTCGGGAAATCGATGGTCGAACGGTTCGCCGACGACGGCGCGAACGTGGTCGTCACGTCTCGAGAACAGGAGAACGTCCAGCCAGTCGCGGACGGAATCAACGAGAGCGAGGCCGACGGGGAGGCGTTGGCCTTCGAGTGCGACGTCCGGGACCGCGAGTCGGTCGACGAGTTGGTCGAGCGCACTGTCGAGGAGTTCGGCTCGCTCGACGTGTTCATCAACAACGCGGGCGCGAGCTTTCAGGCACCGGTGGCGGAGATCAGCGAGAACGGCTGGAAGACCATCGTGGACATCAACCTCCACGGCACGTTTCACGGCTGTCAGGCCGCGGGGGCGTACATGCGTGAGAACGGCGGGGGGAAGATCATCAACATCGCAAGCGTCGCTGGCCAGCGCGGCTCGCGGCGGATGAGTCCCTACGGCGCCGCGAAAGCCGCGGTCATCAACTTCACGTCGTCGCTCGCCGCCGACTGGGCTGAAGACGACGTCTGGGTCAACTGCATCGCGCCCGGTCTGGTCGCGACGGAGGGAGTCAAGTCCCAGATGGGCGTCGAGGACGACGCCGCAGAGATCGACCGGACGACCGCCGATCGAACGATCGGTACCCCCGAGGAGGTCGCCGACCTCGCGCAGTTCCTCGCGAGCCCCGCCTCGTCGTACATCGTCGGCGAGACGATGACGATCAAGGGCAGACCCCGACTGTCGGAGTGAGTCGATCGAGTCCGTACTCGACCCTTAGATCGTCCCATGTTACCAGAACCCATATGTTTTTCAGTGTTATCGACAAATCAGCGGTCATATGGAGGACCTCGAGCTGGTTCCAGCGGAGACGCTCCTCGAGTCGCCGTACGACGGGAACGTCGCCCGACTACTGGACAGAGCGGTCGCCGAACAGCCCGATGAGATCGCGATCGAACACGACGGGGAAACGGTCACCTACCAGGCGTTCGCCGATCTCGTCGAACGGTACACGCGCGGGTTCGGAGCGCTCGGACTCGAGTCCGACGACCGCGTTTGCGTCTACATCCCAAACGGCATCGCGTTCTGTGCGGTCGTCTGGGCGTGCTGTCGGGGCGGTATCGTCGCCAGTCCGCTGAATCCGGCCTATCGACGGCGCGAAATCGAGTACCAGGTCGACCACGCCGACGCGGCGGCCGTCGTCGTCGCGGGCGAGGCCGGCGAGCACGTCGTGAGTGCGGTCGCGGACCTCGAGGCCGAAATCGTCAGCACGAGCGCCGACAGCAGTCACGCGTCGCTCCCGGCGCTCGCCGATTCCGTCTCCGGCGGTGACGGCGACCTCGTCGACCGATCGGACGACGACGTGCTGCTCCAGCCGTACACCTCGGGGACGACGGGGAATCCGAAAGGCGTCCTGCTCACCCATCGCAACTTCCGGGTACAGATCGCCCAGAGCGTCTCGAGTTACAGCGCGAGCCCCATTCAGGGCGACGGGCTGATCATCCTCCCGATGTACCACATCACGGGGCTGCTCCAGATGATGGCCTCGCTGTGTGCCGGTCGGACGCTGCACCTCATGCGGCCCGATCAGTGGGATCCCGAACGGGTGCTCGAACTCGTCGGAAAACACGATATCCCCGCGTTCGTCGGCGTCGCGACCATGTTCAACGATCTGCTCGAGGCCTACGATCCGGACGAGTACGACCTCGAGGCGCTGGAACGGGCCGGACAGGGCGGTGACAAACTGCCGAAGCCGGTCCAGCGGGAGTTCGAGGAGACCTTCGGCGTCTCGCTCTCGGAGGGGTACGGCCTCACGGAGACGACCGCGACATCTCACACGGTTCGCTGGTCGACGCTCGGGAATCGGCCGGGCAGCGTCGGCCAGCCCGTCGGCCACACGCGCTCGAAAATCGTCGACGAGGACGGCGAGGAGGTCGGCGCCGGAGAGGAGGGCGAGATCCTCATCGCCGGCCCGCAGGTGATGAAGGGCTACTACGAGAACCCCGAGGCCAACGAGGCGGCGTTCACCGAAGACGGATTCTTCCGGAGCGGCGACATCGGCTCTCGGGACGCGGACAACTACTACTACGTCACGGGCCGCGAAAAGGAGATGATCCTCACGGCGGGGTACAACGTCTACCCCCGCGAAATCGAGAACGCCCTCTACGATCATCCGACGGTACTCGAGGCCGCGGTCTTCGGCGTCCCCGACGAGCGCCGGGGAGAGACCGTCGCCGCGGCGGTCGTCCCGACAGAGGGTGCGTCGCTCGATGCGGACGAGGTCGAATCCTACGTCCTCGGCGAACTCGCACCGTACAAACACCCGCGGTACGTCGAGGTTCGCGAGGAGTTGCCCAAGACCGGGAGCGGCAAGATCCGAAAGGCGATCCTTCGAGCGGAGTTTCGGGAGACCTACGACACGGACTGAGGCGATATCCGTGCTACAATACAGATTGAGGCATCACCCGTGCTACGATACAGACTGAGGCGACACCGATTGCGGCGACACGACGTGGTATCACGCACGGCCGTGCGTCGGCTCCGGAGAGAAAATCGGATCGAAACCTGCCAACAACGACCGCGAAAATCCGCGGGACGGCAGCGAGAACCGGCAATCGTCGCGCCGATCGAACACAACCTTGAACACAGCGAGACCGAAACGGTGAACCGAACCCGATGACCGACGACGACACGTACTCGCCCGGCGAGATCAGGACCATCGCTCTCGCGGTCATCGCCGGGATCTTCTTCGGTGGCGTCGCCACCGGCGTCGCCTTCCCAACGCTGCCGCTGCTCGACGAGCGGCTGATCATCTCGACGCTGATGCTCAGCGTGATCCTCTCGGCCAACCGCATCGCGCGGCTGTTCATGAACACGCCGGCCGGGACGATCATCGACCGCGTCGGCGCGCGCACGCCGATGATCCTCGGGCTCTTCACACAGGCGCTCGCGCCGTTCGGCTACATCCTCGGGCTGTACGTTCCGGAGGTCGTGCTCGGAACGATCCCGCTTTTCGGACAGGTCTCGCTGCCGGGGCTCGTCTTCGTCCTCTCGAGGCTGTTCTGGGGGATCGGCAGCGCGTTCGTCTTCATCGGCGCGTTCGCGACGATCACCTACGTCACGACGTCGAGCAATCGCGGCCGCTGGGTCGGCTACCTGCGCGGCGGGCAGTCGCTCGGCTTCCCGGCCGGACTCATCCTCGGCGGGGTGCTGACCGACATCGCGAGCATGGAGATCGCGTTCCTCGCCGCCGGGATCCTCGCGCTGATCGCCGGCACCGTCGCGACGCTCGTCCTCCCCGACGTCCACGGCGGGGCCGACACCGACTCCGCGAAGCTGCGGGAGCTCCCGACGCTGCTCCGCGGTCGTCCCGCTGTGCTCGTGATCGGCTTCGGCAACTTTACCCTCCAGTTCCTCTGGGGCGGGGTCATCCTCGCGACGCTCGCGCGGTTCGCGAACGATTTCGGCCTCGAGATCTCCCTGCTCGAGGCGGCGGGCGTCAGCGGCGTCGTCATGGCCGTCGGCGTGCTCACGTCCGGAGCGACGACGGTGATCATGGGCCGGGTCTCGGACCGCGTCAGCGACCGGACGCTGCTGACGCTGCCCGCGTTCTGTGCGATGAGCGTCGGCTTCCTGATTATCGCGTACGTGCCCACGCTCGAGGCCCTGTTCGGGGCGATCTTCCTCATTGGCCTCGGGATGGGGGCGGCCGCACCCGCGCTCATGGCGATTCTGGGAGATCTGACACCTGGCGACGAACTCGGTCGGATGGGCGGCGTCTACAACGTAATGGGCGATATCGGACTGAGTCTCGGCCCCCTCGTCGCGCTGCCGGCCGTCGACGCGATCGGCTTCCGGTGGACCTACGCGCTCTGTGCCGCGCTCGTGTTCAGTTGCCTGCTGGTCGTCTCCATTCCGCTACTTCGGAACCCAGAGGTCACGACCGGCACGGTGAAGGCGGACTGATACACCCGAGTTTCGACCGTCGGATTCGGTGCGGACTTCCCGCTCGCCGCTCGTGGGAACCGCGGCATCCATTCGAAACCGTTAACACTGCTACTGTGGAGGTTGTGGACATGGCACAACAAGCAGCAGCCGTCGTCGGCGGCGGCATCATGGGTGCTGGAATCGCGCAGGTACTCGCCCGCAACGGCTACGACGTTCGCGTCCGGGAGATCAACGAGGAACTGGCCGCCGAGGCCGAAGAACGCATCGTCGACGGGAACTACGGGTTAAACGACGCCGTCGAGGGGGGCTACCTCTCCGAGGACGAGAAGGCGGAGACGCTCGAGCGACTGACGTTCACGACGGATCTCGAGGAAGCCACCGACGGCACCGAGTTCGTCATCGAGGCCGTCACCGAGACGCTCTCGATCAAGGGGCAAGTCTTCCGCGACCTGGACGCGGTCACCGACGATCAGCCGCTGTACTCGAACACGAGCGGCTTCTCGGTGACCTCGATCGCGAACGCCGTCTCGGATCCCTCGCGCGTGGCCGTGATGCACTTTTTCAACCCGGTCCCAATCATGTCGATGGTCGAGGTCGTGAAAGCGCCCGAAACGGACGAGGCAGTGGTCGAGCGCGCCGAGGAACTGGTCGACGAACTCGACAAGACGCGGGTCACCATCGACGACGATCCGGGCTCCTACGGCTTCATCGCGAATCGGTGCCACGCCGCGATGCGCGCTGAGGCCCAGAAGATCGTCGACGAGGGAATCGCGACTGAGGATCAAGTCGACACGGCGCTCGAGGAGGGGTACAACCTCCCCGTCGGGCCGTTCTCGCTGCGCGGCATCGGCGAGGAGTGGGACTAGACGCTCGAATTGCTTTTCGGGACGGGTGCTGACGGCGTCGATGAGACGCTCGAATTGCTTTTCGGGACGGGTGCTGACGGCGTCGATGAGACGCTCGAATTGCTTTTCGGGACGGGTGCTGACGGCGTCGATGAGACGCTCGAGCGCGGACGTCATATCCGCTACACTGACCAGTCCACGTGCGGTGGCGCGCGCTGGGCTGTGACGAACGAACAGTGAGGCGCAGCGTCACGACGTCCGAGGGATGAGCGAGAGCGAAGGACGATCGATAGCGCGCGCCATCGCACGTGATTCGGTCCGGCAGAAGTGTTCCGGTTATCGTCCGAAGCGATCCAAAAAACGCCGCTCGAGCAGTTACTTGCCCTGGAACTCGGGCTCGCGATCCTCGCCGAACGCGGCGGCACCTTCCGCGTGGTCTTCGGTCTTCAAGAGCTCCGCGAAGAGCTGACCGTCGTAGGCGATCCCTTCCTCGAGTCCCGAATGAACCGCCATATCGGCGGATTTCTTGATCGCCTGAATCGAGAGCGGGGCCTGCCCGGCGAGTTCGGTGACGAACGCCTCGACCTCGTCGTCGAACGCGTCCTCGTCGTAGACGTGGTTGATGATGCCTTCCTCGGCGGCGCGCTCGGCCGAGATGTGGTTCCCGAACATCGCGAGTTCCTTCGCGACGGACGGGCCGGCGAGTTTCGAAACGTACTGCACGCCGCCGGCACCGGGGAGGATGCCGAGGTTGACCTCCGGAAAGCCGAACGTGCTGCCCGCACTCGCCAGTCGGAAGTCACACGCGAGCGCGGTCTCGAGGCCGCCGCCCAGACAGTAGCCGTCGATCTTGGCGACGACGGGTACCGGGAACTCGCGGACAAAATCGTAGTGCGAAGGCGCGGAGCTCCCGCCCGCCGACTCGTCCGAGAAGCCGCCGATGTCCGCGCCGGCACAGAAGGCCTTCTCGCCGGCGCCCTCGAGGACGACGGCTCGCAGGGCGATGCCCTCGGTATCGTCGTTCTCGGCCTCGAGTTGTTGCAGACCGGCGACGATATCGTCTCTGAGCTGTCCGCTGAGCGCGTTGAGCGCGTCCGGCCGGTTCATCGTGAGCGTGCCGACGCCGGTTTCATCGTCGAACTCTACCAGGACCGTATCGAGGGTGTCGTCCATGGCGGATACTCACGACCGATCACCAAATAAGTACACGAATCGGAGCGACGGCCAATGCCGGAGACGGCCCCAGCGTCACGTACGGCTTGCCGGGTCACAAAGCGTATCAGTGATGGCATCCGTATGGGAGTTTGTGTCACGGACGAATCGACCGGACTCGCCGAACGATCAGTCACGCGCACACCGCCTCGAGTTCACCGTCGACTGGCCGCCGGGCCACGCGGCGGCGTATCTCCTCGACGGTGACGAACCGATCCTGATCGACGCCGGAATGGCCGGCGAGCAGGGCCGAGCGGAGCTGATCGACGGGCTCGACAGCTACGGCTACGTCCCGGAAGATGTCGACCATCTGCTGCTCACCCACTCGCATACGGACCACGTCGGGCAGATCGAAACGCTGTGCGAGGCCGGCGATCCGACCGTTTACGCGCCGACACGGATCCGAGAGCGCTTCGCGCGGGATCTCGAGACCGTCGAAGCCGCGACGAGGCGGAATCTGGCCGAATCGGGGGTCGACCCGACGTACATCGACTCCGCGGTCGACCGGCTGGTCGAGGCCCACGAATCGAATCGCGACGCCCTGGCGCTCGAGGCGGTCGACGTCTGGGTCGACGGCGACGAGCCGATACGCGTCGGGAAACAGGAGTTCGACCCCATCTACACGCCGGGCCACCACGTCACCCACCACTGTTACGGGACGACGCTCGGCGACGAACGGGTCGTCTTCGCCGGCGACATGGCCGTCGAGCCGTTCCGCGCGGCGGCGATTCACGTCAACTTCGACGACGGCGTCAGCGACTGTCTTCTCGCCTTCATCGACGCGCTCGAGCGACTGCAACGCTACGACTTCGACCGCGTCTATCCCGGCCACGGCCCGGTTCACGAGAGCTATCACGAAACCGTCGAGCGGTCGATCGCGGACCTCGAGGACCGGATCGACGGCTGCGCCGATTCCCTCGCGGGTCGCGACGGGACTACCACCGCGACGGACCTCGCGGACGAGTTGACCGACAGCTTCAGCGAACGGGCGCGGGTGCTGCCCGAACTCGTCGGCGCGCTCGAGTATCTCGAGCGCGAAGGGACGGTTCGATCGCGGCTCGAGGACGGGGTTCGATACTACGAGTCGACGTAAGTCAAGCGGGACGGCAGTGGATCGACCGTACCTCGCCGGACGGAGTACGTCGACCGTACCTCGCCGGACGGAGCCGTTTCGGTCCCGACCGGACAGAACCGTTTTCAGGCTCGCCGTGGTAGTCGATCTATACCATGCACGAGGCAGTCATCGTCGACGCGGTTCGAACGCCCTTCGGCAAGCGAGACGGCTCGTTCCGCGACACCCATCCGCAAGATCTGGCGGCGAAACCGCTCGAGGCGCTCCGAGCGCGCAACGACTTCGAGCCCGAGACGATCGAGGACGTCATCTACGGCTGCGTGACGCCGATCGACGAGCAGGGGCTCAACATCGGTCGGCTCGCCCCGATGGTCGCCGGCTGGGGGGATATCGTTCCGGGCGTCCAGCTCAACCGAATGTGTGGTTCCGGCCAGCAGGCACTCAACTTCGCCGCGGCGAACGTCATGGCCGGCCAGCACGACGTGCTGATCGCCGGCGGCGTCGAGCACATGACCCGCGTCCCGATGGGATCCGACGGAGCCGACGGCGTGGACGGCACGAGCGCCGTCACGGACACTTATTTCGAGCACTTCGACGAGCTGACCCACCAGGGCGAGGGTGCCGAACGGATCGCCGAGGAGTACGGCTTCTCCCGCGAGGAACTCGACGAGATCGCGGTCGACTCACAGCGCCGCTGGGGCGAGGCCTGGGAAGACGGCCGGTACGACGATCAGGTCGTTCCCGTCGAGACGGCGTTGGACGGCGAGCCCATCACCGTTGAACAGGACGAACACCCGCGGCCCGAGACCGACCTCGAGACGCTGTCGACCCTCCCGCTTTCCTTCCGCGAGGAGGGCAACGGCCGGCACCATCCCGGCAACGCTTCCGGAATCGTCGACGGCTCGTCGGCCCTGCTGGTCGCCAGCGAGGAAGCCGCCGAGGAACACGGCTGGGAGCCGATGGCCCGGATCGTCCAGACGGAGGTCGTCGGCGTCGATCCCGTCACGATGCTCACCGGACCGATCCCGGCGACAGAGCAGGTGCTCGAGAAAACCGACCTCGAACTCGCGGACATCGACCTCTTCGAGGTCAACGAGGCGTTCGCCGCGGTCGTCGCGGCCTGGCTCGAGGAGACCGGCGTCTCCTGGGAAGACGTGAACGTCAACGGTGGTGCGATCGCTCACGGCCACCCGCTGGGCGCGACCGGCGCGATGCTCATGACGAAGCTAGCGCACGAACTCGAGCGCACCGGACAGGACCGCGCGCTCTCGACGATGTGCATTGGCTTCGGACAGGGCGTTGCGACGATTATAGAACGGGTCTGAGTCATCTGGGAGACGATTTTTTGTAGACGAGAGCCGGACTCGGTTGTCGGACAGGATTGGTTGTTGGGAACGGGACCCGTTTTCGAACGGGAGAGCACGCTGCTACCGGGCACCACTGAGCGGCCTCTCCCTCCCCAACCGACTCGCTCCCTCACGCCGCTCGGTCGCTCGCCCCTCGCACGATATCGTCGCTCGGCCTCACTGTCGTTCGAACGGGCGACAGCGCGCGCCACCACACCGCCGGTTAGTCAACTCGCAACGCTGGGCTATGAGTGGCCGAAAAATAATACAGAAAGTGGTACCTCCCTTACTCGTCCAGTTCGTCGATGCGCAAGTCCTCGTCGAACTGCAGCGCGTTCTCGACTTCGCTCTCGTCGACGTCCTCGAACGCCCAGCGGGCGATCGAGCGGCGGTGGACCTCGTCGGCCCCATCGACGATCCGGAACCGGCGGACGGCTTCGTAAAAGTACGCGATCGGGAGGTCCTTCCCGATACCGTTGCCGCCACAACACTGCACGGCGAGGTCGATGGCCTCGTTGGTGACGTTCGCCGCGAACATCTTCGACATCGCGACTTCGATGCGCGCGTCGCTACGATCCAGTTCGCGTGCCGCGTGGCGGACCATACAGCGAGCGGCGTGGAGTCGGGTTTCGGCGTCGGCGATCCGATGGCGGAGTGCCTGCTTTTCCTCGAGCGTCGTGCCGAAGGCCTCACGCTCGGCGAGGTAGGCCTTGGCGACCTCGAGCGAGCGCTCGGCCATCCCGGAGTAACGCATACAGTGGGTGAGTCGCCCGCCGCCGAGTCGCATCTGGGCGATCTGGAACCCCTCGTTCTCCTCACCGATGGTGTTCTCGACGGGGACGCGAACGTTGTCGAACTTCACTTCGGCGTGACCGCCCTCGCGTTCGGTGATGCCGTGCCCGCCGAGGTGGGGGATGTTGCGGACGACTTCGACGCCGTCGGCGTCGGCCGGGACCATGATGATCGACGTTCCCGAGTAGGGATGCGCGTCGAGGTCGGTCCGCACCATCGCCAGATAGTAGTCGGCGTCCAGGCCGTCGGAGGTCCACCACTTGTGGGCGTTGATGACCCACTCGTCGCCGTCTTTGACGGCGGTGCTCTGGAGCATCTTGGGGTCCGAGCCACCGCCCTGTTTCGGCTCGGTCATCGCGAACGCCGTCTGAATCTCACCTTGGACGAGCGGTCGGAGCCACTCCTCTTTCTGTGCTTCGGTGCCGACCATCTCCAAGGTGTGCATGTTCCCTTCCTGTGGCGCGTTGGCTCGGATCGCCAGCGCACCGATGAGCGAGCGGCCGACCTGTTCGAACGAGGGGAGCATGTCGCTGAAGTCCAGTCCCTGTCCGCCGTACTCCTCGGGGACTTGAGGCGCGAACAGGTCGCGTTCCTTGGCCATCTCCCACATCTCGTGGATCTCGTCCATCGTGATCTGCTCGCCCGTGGCGAGCGCCTCGCGCTCGCGCGGGATGACGACATCATCCATGAACGCCTCTACCCGTCCGGCAACCTTCGTCGCTTTCTCCGAGTCGTGATACTCCATATCATCCACAACCGAACACAGCAATGTAAATGTATAGGTGTCCGTTCGCATTAGTTGGAAAATATTTAGCGGTATCGACTCCTCGAGAGCGTCTAGACTCGCCAGAAGACGAGACGTCGGTCCGTTGAGCGAACGCGTGACAGAGCCCGGTTCGGAAACGGCCGTCAGAAGCGTGAAAATGCGGGTCTTACGGTCGAGAGCCTACTCGTCGAGTGCGTCGATACGCAGGTCTTCGTCGAACTGCAGCGCGTTCTCGACCTCGGCTTCATCGACGTCCTCGAAGGCCCAGCGGGCGATCGAGCGGCGGTGGACCTCGTCGGCCCCGTCGACGATCCGGAACGCGCGGACGTTCTCGTAGAAGTGCGCGATCGGGAGGTCCTTCCCGATGCCGTTGCCGCCCAGACACTGGAGCGCGAGGTCGATCGTCTCGTTCGTCACGTTCGCCGTGAACATCTTCGACATCGCGACCTCGATGCGCGCGTCGCTGCGGTCGAGTTCCCGCGCGGCGTGGCGGACCATACAGCGAGCGGCGTGGAGTCGGGTTTCGGCGTCGGCGATGCGGTGGCGCAGCGCCTGCTTCTCCTCGAGCGTCGTGCCGAAGGCCTCGCGCTCGGCGAGGTAGGCCTTGGCGACCTCGAGCGAGCGCTCGGCCATCCCGGAGTAACGCATACAGTGGGTGAGCCGTCCGCCGCCGAGGCGCATCTGGGCGATCTGGAACCCTTCGTTCTCCTCGCCGACCGTGTTCTCGACGGGGACACGGACATTGTTAAACTTCACCTCGGCGTGGCCGCCCTCGCGTTCGGTGATGCCGTGGCCGCCGACGTGAGGGATATTTCGGACGACTTCGACACCGTCTGCGTCGGACGGAACGAGGATGATCGACGTCCCCGAGTAGGGGTGCGCGTCGAGGTCGGTCCGCACCATCGCCAGATAGTAGTCGGCGTCCAGGCCGTCGGAGGTCCACCACTTGTGGGCGTTGATGACCCACTCGTCGCCGTCCTTGACGGCGGTGCTCTGTAGCATCTTGGGGTCCGAGCCGCCGCCCTGTTTCGGCTCGGTCATCGCGAACCCAGTCGTGATCTCACCCTGGACGAGCGGTCGGAGGATCTCCTCTTTCTGTTGCTCGGAGCCGACCATCTCCAAGGTGTGCATGTTCCCCTCCTGGGGCGCGTTCGCGCGGATGGCGAGTGCACCGATGAGCGAGCGGCCGACCTGCTCGAACGATGGCAGCATGTCGCTGAAGTCCAGGCCTTGCCCGCCGTACTCCTCGGGCACCTGGGGTGCGAACAGATCGCGCTCTTTCGCCTGGTCCCAGAAGTCGTGGATCTCGTCCATCGTGATCTGCTCGCCCGTGGCGAGCGCCTCGCGCTCGCGCGGGATGACGACGTCGTCCATGAACGCCTCTACCCGCCCGGCGACCTCCGTCGCTTTCTCGGAGTCGTGGTACTCCATACCGGGGAATAGACACACAACATTGTAAATGTACAACAAAGCGGTCAGATACAACGTTGTGAAATCAAATCTCCCAACGCGGTGGCAATCGGCTGACCGGGAGTCTCAGACGGACCGAAAAGCGTCGCATACTCGATTCGTGACTGACGATTCCTGCCGTATAACTCTCGGAACAGCATATTTCGACGATACTGAACCGAGCACCGCCCCGCCCGTTTCGAGACCGATCACACGGGATACGTTTTAGTACCACACAGTGTTACGTGAGAACATGGATCTGGAAGACGTTCGCGAAGAGGCGACAGCGGGGAATGCTGCTCGATTGCACGACGAAACCGCGCGCCACCACGGCTCGGCGACGGCCATCGAGTATCACGGGACGCAACTGACACACGAGGAACTTCGCGCGGAGAGCGCGCAGTTCGCCGGGGGGCTGGCCGACCTCGGAATCGAACCCGGCGACGTGATGCTCCAGTACCTGCCGAACTGTCCGCCGTACCTGATCGGCGCTCTCGGAGCGTTCAAAGCGGGTGTCGCGGTCTCACCGGTCAATCCGCAGTATCGGCGGCGAGAACTGGCCTACCAGCTCGAGGATACGCAGGCGACGGCGGTCCTGACCCACGCAGCGCTGTTACCGTACCTACAGGAGGCCCTCGAGGAGATCGACTGGGACCCCGTCGTGATCGGCGTGGGAAGCACCGAGGAGGGCGTCGAGATGTTCTCGGACGTTCGCGGCGAGGAGACGTTCGTCGAGCGCGCGGACGACGACCTGGCGCTCCTACCGTACACCTCCGGGACGACGGGAAAACCGAAGGGCGTTCGGCTCACCCACCGCAACTTCCGCGCCCAGATGTTTTCGGTGCTCTCACAGCCGAGCGAGCTCGACGACGAGGACGTCCGCAGCCTCGTCTGGCTCCCGCTGTACCACATCACCGGCTTTACGCACACCGCGTGGCAGCCCCTGCTTCGCGGCGGCAGCGTCTTCCTCCGAAGCGCGGCGAACTGGGACCCCGACGCGGCGATGGCGCTCATCGAGGCGGAGGGGATCACCCACTACGTCGGCGTCACCGCGATGTACGTCGACATGGTCAACAGCGACGAGTTCGGCGAGTACGATCTGACCTGTCTCGAGTCCGCGGGCGAGGGCGGCGCGAAGATGTCCGTCGCGGTTCAACAGGAGTTCGAGGACGTTGCCGGCGTCGAGATGACCGAGGGGTACGGGCTCACCGAAACCCACGGCGCGACCCACACCCAGGGGAGTTCGACGTTCGGCTTGCGTCACGGGACGATCGGCCAGCCCACCCGACAGACCGACTGCAAGATCGTCGATAGCTCCGGCGAGGAAGTCCCGCCGGGCGAAGAGGGGGAACTCGTCGTGCGCGGACCGCAGGTGACGGACGGCTATCACAACATGTCCGACGCAACCGACCGGGCCTTCACGGAACACGGCTACTTCCGGACCGGGGATATCGCTCGCCGGGACGCAGAGAACTACTACGAGATCGTCGACCGGAAAAAGCACATGATTAACACCGCCGGTTACAACGTCTACCCCAGCGAACTCGAGGAACTTCTGGCGGAACACGAGGCCGTCGCCGAGGGCGCCGTCGTCGGCATTCCGGACGACCGGCGAAACGAGGTGCCGAAGGCGTTCGTCGTCCCCGCACCCGATATCGAAGCCGGCGTCGACGTCACCGAGGAGGAGATCAAGGACTACTTCCTCGAACGGGTCGCCGCCTACAAACACCCGCGGGAGGTCGAGTTTATCGACGAACTGCCGCGGACGACCAGCGGCAAAATCCAGAAGTTCAAACTCGAGGAGTGAGCCCGTTCGGTACGACTGAAAGACCTATGAGCGTTCCAAACGAATATTTCCGGTTACACAACGCCAGATGGCCCCAATAACTGTGATTTTCACCGGAGGAAAGCAATTCAGCCAGCCGGAACACCGCGTTCGACCTGATCGTCCCGAACGACGCTTCCGAGTACTCTCACCCCCGTCGTGAAACCTCACGATCATGGCTCAAGCGTGGTAGCAGGACGACGACTCGTTCGGCTCGCACTGTCGCAGACCGTTACGAAACACGGGGTTACGCTGCTGTGCCGTGCGAAGAGATTCAGCGTGACAGAACGACTCGTTGAGCGAAGAGGCGCCGTATATGGACGAAAAACCCGTCTAATCGGCAGGTATCGGCATTCTCGACGCGTTCGCCTCGGCTGAATATCGATTGACTACCGACGACGGAACGATTGCAACGGTACGAAAGTCGACGCGCACGTATTACATCCATATGGATGTAATTTAGCGCTCCCGGCTCCGTCGACTCCGTCGACGAACGAACGCCGCAGAACGGTTTGATCGCGGCCTCGTCGATGCTCGTCGGCGGGACGTCGCGGCTTAGAACGTGTCGCGGAGTTCGATTCGATCGATTTTACCGGTCGCCGTTCGCGGAATGTCGCCGACGAATTCGATCCGCTGAGGGACTTCGTGATCGTCGAGATTCGCTCGACACGTTTCTTTCACGCGTTCCGCGGTGAGGTCTGTATCGTTCCGTTTGATCACTGCCGTAACGACTGCCCCCCGAAGATCGTCCGTAACGTCAATGATCGCGGCTTCCGCGACCTGATCGATCTGGTACAGCACGTCCTCGATCTCTCGCGGGAACACGTTGGCACAACCGGTCGTAAACATGTCCTCGCGCCGATCGACGACGTAGAGGTAGCCGTCATCGTCTAGCCGGCCGATATCGCCCGAACGCAACCAGGTTTTCCCGTCCCGCTCGACGAACCGCTGACCGTCCCCCTGAAACTGCACGTACCCCGGCGTCACGGTATCGCCGCGCCAGAGGAGTTCACCACGCTCGCCAGCCGCGACGACCGCTTCAGTATCCAAATCCTCGATACGAAGTTCGACGACCTCCTCCGCGGGCGGTCCGACGCTCCCGGGCTTTCGCCTATCGATTCCGACCGGGTTGAACGCGGCCAGCGGCGTCGTTTCGGTCATACCGTACCCTTCCAACACCGGACAGCCGAGGGTCCGTTCGGCATCGTCCAACCGCTCTCTGGGCATCGGAGAGCCACCGACCCCGACCCGATCGAGCGACGAGAGATCGTACCGTTCTACGCCGTCGTGATCGAGGAGATCGATGATCATGCCGGGCGTGAAGAACGTATAGGTGACCCGATGTGTCTCGATCGCCTCGAGCACCGCTTCGGGATCCCACTCCGGCAGTACCCGGTTCTCGGCTTCGGCGACCAGCAACGGTGTCGTCGTGACGTTGAGT
Organism: Natronorubrum marinum; assembly: GCF_052040125.1. Taxonomy (NCBI): domain Archaea; kingdom Methanobacteriati; phylum Methanobacteriota; class Halobacteria; order Halobacteriales; family Natrialbaceae; genus Natronorubrum; species Natronorubrum marinum. The sequence continues at coordinate 1,433,978 of NZ_JBPPFV010000001.1, read as the reverse complement.
CCGATCACGTGGAAACACTGACACACGGTCAGTCCGACCTCGCGGCGCGTCCAGTCCATGTACTTTCGGATTCCCTGTGCGTTGGCATCGAGATTTCCGTGGGTGTGTCGAACGCCTTTCGGTCGGCCCGTGGTGCCGCTAGTGTAGAGGATTTCGGCTGTCTCTTCGTTCCGACGCGGATACAGCTCATACTCGTCGTCGGCGTCCTCGAGCAGAGGCTCGAATCGGTGGCCGACGGAGCCATCGACCGTTATCGGTGATTCGACCGTCTCCGCGACTCCCGCCCACCGGCCGTCCGTCACGAGCGCCGACGCGTCGCTCGTCTCGAGGACGTACTCGATCTGTCGGTCGTTGAACTGCGTGTTGACCGGCACGGGAATCACCCCGCGCTTCATCGCCCCGAGATAGCTGATCAGCAACTCGAGTCGGTTCTCGAGGCAAATCGCGAGCGTATCGCCGGGGTCGGTACCGAGCGACTTCAGGGCGTTCGCCATCCGGTCGGTCTCCGCGGCGAGTTCGCCGTAGGTACGGAGACCGTTCGCATCGCCGATTGCCGGCCTGGTGGGAACGTTTTGTGCAGCGAAGTCGACGTGGTTTGCGAAGTTCATACGTTCGTCTCGCCGCGATTGCGTATTGTACTTTTTATAACCAGCTGACAGGTGTTCGTGAACGGTCGTCCCACATTGTCGGACGGCCTCGAGAGGGGCGGAGACGGGCGCACGTATGGACCGATGGAACCGGGCAAAAGCGGTGAGAGCGGAGTCGATGCCGATCGTAACAATTGTCGTTCCACGATGTGGGACGGAGACGAAACCGGCCGAATCGCCGCACTGGCTTCGACCGAGGGCATTACTCGGTCGAATCGAACACGACGTCTGCCCGGATCGCATCGGCGTATTCGCGGACGCGAGAGACGAGCGTTCCCGATTCGATTTCTTCGCGCATTTCGTTGGTCGGCCCGTACGCGGCGATAGCACCGAAGACCCCTTCGTCGGTCGCGATGGCCGCTCCCACTCCTGCGCTTCCGTCGATCATCTCGCCCCGATCGACGGCGAACCCTCGCTCTCGCACCGCGGCCAGTTCGGACTGAAGCGAGCTCTCGTCGACGATCGTGCGGTCGGTTCGCTTCGGCAGACCGTGTCGGTCGATAATCGACGAGAGCCGTTCGGATGGGAGGTTGGCGAGAATCGCTTTGCCCGGTGCGTTGCTGTGTAGGTACGCTCGCGTCGGTGAGAGCCGACCCGTCGTCGATGCGTAATCGTCCTGCGCCCAGTGCGTTGCAAACAGGATCGAGCCCATTCCGTTCTCTTCGACGACGAGTTGGACGTACCTGTTGGTCTCCCGCTCGAGCCGTTTAGCCGGTTCGAAGCCGTGGACGAACACCTCGTGATTGCTGCGTGACTCCCAACCGATGTGAAAGTACTTCGTACTGAGCCGGTACTGTCCGTCCGCGTTGACGACGTAGCCGAGTCGTTCGAGCGTCTGTACGTGGTTGTGAACGGTACTCTTCGGTCGGTCGAGCGCCTCGGCGAGTTCGGTAACGCCCGCCCATCCGCGTTCACGGATCGCGTCTACGATCTCGTACGATCGCTTGACCGAGTTGATCGAAACGCTGGGATCGTCCATACGGTTTCTACGACAGTCAGCTACTTAGGCTTGTTCGACGATGTGGGACGCCCGTCGTCGGAACGAGTGAGCAGTCGGGTCCGAACTCGAGGCAGTAACCCGACATAGAACGCACGATACGGAGAAGTAATACGGTACAATGTCGATATTATTATAAAAAGAATAATATCTCGAATGTGTCTTTAATCGAGTGGAGATGCCTGCTGGAACAGATCAAACACTTCGACCGTTTCTGTGGCGTGCAGCCAACCTGTATCCCGACACGGAGATCGTCTCCCGAAATCACGACGGAATGCAGCGATACACCTACAGCGAGTACGAGGACCGGACGAGCCAGCTCGCCAACGCTCTCGACGAGCACGGCATCGAGGAGGGCGAGCGCGTGGGGACGTTCTGCTGGAACCACTCCCGTCACTTCGAGACGTACTTCGCCGTGCCGTCGATCGGCGCACAGCTGCACACGATCAATCCATTGCTCCCCGACGCGCACATTCAGTATATCGTCGACAACGCCGACGATCAGCTGATCTTCGTCGATCAGTCGCTCGCACCGAAACTCGCGAGCGCGGTCGCCGACGCCGACGACGAGTTCGCGGACGTCGACTTCGTCGTCATGGGGAGCGAGGAGTCCGATCACCTCGAGGCGACGCCGTACGAGTCGTTCATCGACGGCCAAGACACCGACTACGACTGGCCCGACGTCGATGAGGAGCAGCCGGCGGGGATGTGTTACACCTCGGGAACCACCGGGAACCCGAAGGGCGTCGAGTACACCCAACAGATGCTCTGGAGCCACACGATGGCGACGCTGACCCCGCAGGGGATTCCGATGGCCGACGACGACGTCGTAATGCCCGTCGTTCCGATGTTCCACGTCAACGCCTGGGGAATGCCGTTTACGGCGACCGCAGGCGGCTCGAAACACGTCTACCCGGGCCCCTCGCCGGAGCCCGAAGATATCGCGAGCCTCATCGAAAACGAGGGCGTGACGATCAGCGCCGGCGTCCCCACCGTCTGGCTCGGGCTGATGGAGTACTGCTCGGAGCACGAGGTCGACCTCTCGACGCTCGATACCGTGATCGTCGGCGGCTCGGCGGCGCCGAAATCGATGATCGAGTGGTTCGACACAAAGGGCGTCGAAGTGCTCCACGCATGGGGGATGACCGAGATGTCCCCGATCGGTTCGGTCTCCCACCTCAAATCCGATCTCCAGGACGCGGATTACGACACCCAACTCGAGAAACGCGGCAAACAGGGACTGATGGTCCCCGGCCTCGAGTTCAAGGTGATCGACGAGAGCGACGAGGAAATCGCCTGGGACGGCGAGGAGTTCGGCGAACTCTGGATTCGCGGTCCGTGGGTCACGAAGGCGTACTTCAAGCGCCCGGAGGCCAACGAGGAGGACTTCGAAGACGGGTGGCTCAAGACCGGCGACGTCGTCACCGTCGACGAGGACGGTTACATCCAGATCGTCGACCGGGAGAAGGACGTGATCAAGTCGGGCGGCGAGTGGATCTCGTCGGTCGAACTCGAGAACGCGATCATGGCCCACGACGACGTCGCCGAGGCGGCCGTCGTCGGCGTCCCCCACGAGCGCTGGCAGGAGCGACCGGTCGCGTTCGTCGTTCCCGGTGACGACGCCGACCGGGACCAACTCGTTCCCGAGATCAACGAGATGCTCGCCGACGAGTACCCCAAGTGGTGGCTGCCGGACGAGGTCGAGTTCATCGAGGAGGTGCCGAAGACGGCGACGGGCAAGTTCTCGAAGAAGGATATCCGCGAGGAGTACGCGGATCAGTCGCTCGTCGAGGGCCAGGTGCCCGAAGACGCCGCGCCGGATCGGAACTGAGTACCGCCCGACCGTATTTTTTGCGAGCGGCGTCCGGAATCAGGCACCGTCCAAGCAACGACAATACTGCGCGCTCTCGGAGAGCTGACTCCAGCCCGGATAATTCACCCCAGCTATTACTATCACTAACAAAAACACGTAATATTTTGATAGTAACACGAACTATTATATGTGACCTTCTGATTTGTCAAACTGCGTTCCACGGTAGAATGCCCCATGTCAGAGAATAGCAACAGCCACGTCTCGAGACGCACAGTTATGCAAGGCCTCGGCGGTCTTGCCGCAGTGTCCATGTCCGGTGCAACAGTTGCACAGGCGGAGGAGGCACTGACGGAAGAGATTCCCACAGATCCACACACCCGCGACACGTATCGCGCCGTCGTCGACGCGATCATCCCCGAAACGCCACAGCTCGAGGACGAGCTCGGTCCGGAGCACGTCCCCGGCGGGCTCGAGGTCGAACTCGAGAAGTTCCTCATCTGGGACTTCGATCACTTCCACGAGATTCGACTCGAGACGCTTGCCAACACCGGTGAAATCGACCCGGTGACCGAAAATGCGCCCTCGCCGGAGCAGTTGGAACTCGGTCTCGTTCCGGCGAACGAGGACTCCGACCTCGATGCGCTGCTTGAGGTCGACGGTATCGACACGAGGGTCCTTGACGCGTTGCTCGACGATATCAACGGCCTCGTCGACGACGTTACCGGTATTCTCGAGGGTATCAGTGACGAACTCCTCGGGGGGCTTCTCGGAGATCCGGACGAGATTACCCGAGACCACTTCGAAGAAGTGCTCGATTTTGGTACCCTCGAGGCTCTCGAGATTACGATCGAAAACACGCTGGATGAAGACGAAACCGGCCCCGTCGATTTCGACGTGTTCGTCGAGACGGCAAACGGAACCGTCGACACGGTCGTTCAAAACTACCCGTACGCCGAACTGTTCCCGATCGTTTTCGATATCGCTGCGACGGAGTTCATCCTGCTCGGGAAAAACGAGGACGCGATCGACCGCGGAGACGAGGCATTCCCGGGCGGCGGAACATTCGTCCAACTTTCCCGCGAAGACCGACTACGCTGTCTCTGGAGCATCGTCGACGGCGGCTCGATCGATCGACTCGACGGCTTTCTCGAGCCGATCGTCACCGACGTTGGCATCCTCAAATTCGTCGTGATGGCCGTCAACGGGCTCCACGGCTTCGGCTACTACACGGAGTGGTCGGGCTACGAAGACACCAAGACGAACACGCCGACGGAACGAGCACTGAACGTGCCGCCGGCCGAAGTGCAGAGCCGAACGCAGACGGAGTACCCCGGCCCGCAGCCGGGTCACGCGGCCGACTGGCGACACGCTGTTCCGGGTAGCTTCGACGACCCCGACGCGGACGACCTGGACCTCGACGATGATCTCAAAGGTGACGACGTTATCGACGGAATCGGAGGTGACACGCAATGAATGATCCAGATGTCGTTATCATCGGCGCTGGCGCGGACGGCCCGGCAACCGCGTCGCGGCTCGCACGGGAGCACGGCCTCGACGTCCTGATTCTCGAGGGCGGCGCGTGGCACGGGAACGAGAAGTGGCCGAAACCGCACGCACACGCCGGTGGGACAGTCAGCACCGACCCGGACGATTTGGACGGCAAACTACTCGACGAGCAGTTTACCGTTCTCGAGGCCGGCGCAAACGATCCGACGGCTGGCTACCTCCGCGTCGGTCCCGCGGATCACTCTCGAGCGCCGTGGTTCCGAAACGTTCCGCAGAACGCGTTCCTCTGGCAGGTATCCGCCGTCGGCGGAACGTCGACCCACTACTTCGGAAACCACCCTCGCGGGTATCCGTACGCCTTCGACGAACAGCCACACTGGCCGATCGACTACGAGGAACTCGTCCCGTACTACCAGCTCAACGAGGCGGTGACGAGCACCCAGCAGGCCCCGATGACACAAAGAGGAGGTCTTCATCGAGGGAGCCGAAGGGGCGGGCTACGACCGACTCGATACGCTGAACGTCACCGAAACCGGGTGGCGGCCGCAGCCGAACGCAATCGAGGAGCCGCCGAGCGATCTCAACTCGAACTACGACGGCTCGTTCAGTTGGGACGACGGGTTCCGCGGCGATTCGCTCGCCGCAGACCACTTCCAGGGCGGACCGACGCCGGAAGACGCGCCGGTCCGGGAGAAAGCGCGAAAGTCGAGCAACACCAGTTGGGTCCCTCGAGCGCTCGACGCCAACAAAAACGACGAGGTCGGTAACGTCGCGATCCGCCCGAACGCCTACGTCACGGACATCAAGACGAAAGAGGGCGCCGGCAGCCTCGAGGCGACGGGCGTCGAGTTCCGCGACACCTGGTCCGGGTCCACTGTGACCGTCGAAGCGGACGTCACGGTTCTCGCAGCGGGCTGTATCGAGTCCCCACGGCTCTGGCTCAACTCCGGGTTGCCGGACGACGGCTGGGTCGGGAAAGGGCTCACGACCCACTGGTTCGACTGGATCGTCGGCGTCTACGACGACGATACGATCGAAGACATCAACGGCCAACCGAACATGGATCCGTTCGTCGGGCAGAACTCCGCCGTCAGGTTCGACAAACCCGGCGTCGGCGGGATGGAAGACATCGGGATGTCGCCCGGTCTCGTCTCCTTCGCCAACTACCTGTTCAGTCAGGCGGGCTACAGCTTCGACGTCGAGGTCGACGACGACGAACCGTGGGACAGTCGCGGCTATGTCGTCGGCGAGGAACTCAAACGCCGAATGGCCGACTACCGGAACACGAAGGCCCTGCTGATCCTGACCGACGACCTGCCGCGACAGGACAACGGCGTCTCGCTGGACAGCACCTTCGCGGACGAACACGGTGCGGTTCCCGAAGTCAAGTGGGAGCCCCACCCCGACGACGACGCGAAGCGCGACGAACTCTCGCGAATCGCCGCACGCATTCACAAGGAGGCCGGCGCGGAGCACGTCCACCGGTGTGACTGGCCGCCGCTGTTCCTCCACATGCAATCCTCTATGCGAATGGGGAAAGTCGTCGACGAGAACGCCGAGGCCTACAACGTCGACCGACTGTTCGTGGGCGACCACTCCGCCATGGCAAACGGCATCGGCGGCCCGAACCCGACCAACACCGGACAGGCGCTCGCACTGCGGACGGCGGACAAGATCAGTCAGTTGTACTTCTAAGCTCACCCACCACCCACGAATCGAACACCGTAGACGGCCCGTTCGGGCGTGCCGAAGATCCATCGGACTCCCCAAATCGTCCGACTCATCGGTCGTTCACGAACGCTCAACGCGGTATTACAACCATCGAACTGTACTGCCTCACACGGGTCGGTGCGTTCGGATTGTCGTCGCTGCTAGCTGAACGCTATCGAACCCTCTCACGCTGTCAAATATAATTGTTTTCCGACTACTTTCCATAATAGACAGATATCAAATAAATATGGCCGAAAAGCAGTTACGAGAGAGATTCAATCGAATATGGCGCTCTACCGACTAGTGTGGCCAATTCGCCGAGTATCCTGATACTCCGCCCCCGATACTTCCGAAATACTTCTCTAATAGCTACTATTGCATTTTACCAATATAGCGTTCCTCTACTGCCAACTTATATCTGAGGGTGCAGAACCTATTTCTATATAGGTATATATTTTCCGATCATATTCTAAATACGCCAAATTGCGCTGTCGAATCGCTACTGACTCCGCGAGAGACGGCCGAGGGTCGAATTGATCGTCTCCCATCGGTCGTTCGCAACGTGTGTCGTGAGTGCCAAACGAACGTCCCCTCGAAAACTGAACTTGCGTTTACAACTGTTTCAGACGGTCGAGCGCGGATTGTCGCGTCTGATCCGTCGAATCATATGTCGTACACTTTTGTACTATCAGGAAGAACCGTGAACGTATGCGAGCAGCCGTAATCCAGGAGCACGGAGAACCGCTCGAGATCGAAGACGTGTCGTATCCGGAGCCGGCCCCGGATCAGGTCGTCGTCGAGACCGAAGCCTGCGGCGTCTGCCGCAGCGACTGGCACGCCTGGCAGGGCGACTGGAGCTGGATCGGAGCGGGCGTCCCGGAGGGGCAGATTCTCGGTCACGAGCCCGCCGGAATCGTCTCCAAAGTCGGCGACGACGTCGAGACGCTCGAGACGGGCGACCGGGTCGCCGTCCCCTTCCACCTCGGCGACGGCACCTGTCCACACTGTCGCGAGGGGCGAGCGAACAACTGCGAGACGGTCCTGCCGCTCGGTCTCTCGGAGTACTCCCAGGGCGCGTTCGCCGAGGCCTTCGCGGTCCGCGAAGCCGACTTCAACTGCGTCAAACTGCCCGACGAAGTCGACTTCACCGAGATGGCCGGCCTCGGCTGCCGGTTCATGACGGCCTACCACGCGTTAGCCGACCGCGCCGACCTCCGGCCCGGCGACTGGGTCGCCGTCCACGGCTGTGGCGGCGTCGGTCTCTCGGCGATCCACATCGCACAGGCGCTGGGCGCCCATCCGATCGCCGTCGACGTACTCGACTCCAAACTCGAGCGCGCTGAGGAGCTCGGCGCCGTCGAAACGGTCAACGGGGCCGACGTCGACAGCGCGCCACAGGAGATCAAGACGCTGACCGGTGGCGGTGCGGACGTCTCGATCGACGCGCTCGGTATCGCGGAGACCTGCCAAAACTCGGTCAACAGCCTCGGAACGCGGGGCAGCCACGTTCAGGTCGGCTTGACGACCGGCGAGGAGCAGGGCCAGATCGATCTGCCCGTCGACGTCATGACGATGCAGGAGATCGACTTCCACGGCTCCTTCGGCATGCCGCTGGTCCGCTACGAGGAACTGTTCCGACTGATCGCGAAGGGAACTCTCGAGCCGGGCAAAATTATCGGCGAGACCCTGAGTCTCGACGAACTCCCGGAGACGTTGGCCTCGATGGACGACTACGAGACGGTCGGCATTCCCGTCGTTACGGAGTTCTGAGACGCCGCGGCGGCGACAGTTTTCGATCGCGAATCCGCTTTTGCGTCGCTGAACGCTGGGAGGAGTAGCTTCGGATCGAATCCCGACTCGCCTTGACAGGGTCCGCAACCGCGGTTTGGCGGCGAGTCAGGGTCGAAAACCCGGGCGGGGGCGGGAGCCCGCCCCGGCGTGAGAGACATGAGCTAACTCGAAGCGGGGGCGAGTCCACGTTCGAGCGATCCGGGCACGAACACGCAATCGGCTGGTCAGCGCGTCGTCTGTTGGAGCGTGTACCCGGCGGGGCCTTGCATCCCCGCAACCAGTACATTGCAAGTCCGACCCATTGTTATGCAGCCACTTGCGTCCCAGTAGCGGGGGCGAAACGACGACAGGCACCGGATACCGTCGTACAACGTCCCCCTTCGGCGCGGTTGGCACTGCCTTCGGTCGACAAACCCGAATCCTCGTCGCGTTCTATCGCCGCTACTCGCTCGAGCCGCGGATGCTTGCCTGTGACGACCCCCAGAGGGATGGTACTGTAGCCCATCTGCTGGGGCATGCGCGACGATCAGGCTTCGTCCCCGCTTCGAATCGGTATCGTCGGACTCGGATACATCGGCACGACCGTCGGCGGACAGCTTCACCGGCACCCGGACGCGACCGTCCGAGCCCTCTGTGACCTCGATACGGATCGACTCGCGGAGACGGGAACCGAGTTCGGCGTCCCGAGCGACGGCCGGTACACCGACTACGCGACGATGCTCGAGGACGGGGCGATAGACGCCGTGCTCGTCGGCACGCCCCACACCCTCCACTACGAACAGGTCGTTGCCGCACTCGAACACGGCTATCACGTCTACTGCGACAAACCGCTCGCAACCGACCTCGAGCACGCTCGCGACCTCACCGAGCGCGCCGAACGGAGCGAGCAGACGCTGATGGTCGGCTACCAGCGCCACCTCCAGACGGCGTTTCGAACCGCCAGAGAGCGGTTTCTCGACAGTTCACCGAACTGGCTAACGGCCTCCATCACGCAGGACTGGATCGACGACTCGACGGGAACGTGGCGGCTCGATCCCGACCTCTCCGGCGGCGGCTTCCTCTACGATACCGGCAGCCACGTCCTCGATGGCGTGCTCTGGACGACGGGTCTCGAGCCCGAATCCGTCGCCGCGAGTATGGAGTTTCACGACGAGGCAGGACGGATCGACGAACGAGCACACCTCGACGTCCGATTCGAGAACGGGGCGACCGGGACCTTCTCGTTCAACGGCGACGCTCCGTCGGTCCGCGAACACATCCACCTCTGGGACGACGAGGGGGCGGTCTACCTCGAGGGTCGCCAGTGGGGCTCGCGAACGGTCACGGAGATCGATTCCGACGCGGGGGAGTACGACCCCTACATCGACGTTCGAACCGAACGGAACCGCGCCGACGCCTTCCTCGAGAGCGTTCGGACGGGCGAGGAGCCACCGGCAACGGCTCGAGACGCCCTCCGGGTGACAGCGCTCACGGAGGCGGCCTACGAAGCGGCCCGAACCGGCGATCGAGTGTCGGTCTCGCTCGAGAACTGAAGTCGATATCGCGGGGATCACCGCGGTACCGACGTCGCCGAACGGCGACGGTCGGGCGACTCGTCCCCGCGACCGATTCGACCCGAATCGGATGCAGAATCGACCGCGAGAAGTGTCCGAATAACGCGGTCGGCTCTCGAATCGCACGACGTTTACCGGCAGCTACTCCGGTTCCGAAAACTCGAGTCCAGTCCGACGCAGTCGTGCGGTTATGTGCTATTTACTCTCGCACGTGACGTCGTCGCGAGGACGGAATCGATCGGGACGAACGCCGGCGGTTGGTCCGTCGATGAACGTTGGGTAAGAAACGCATAGCGGGTCGGGGCTTTCCGTTACAAGCCGGATAACTACAACTGGTCCTCGCTTTCGGTCGAGTATGATCACCTGCAGTAACTGCGAGACCGCCCAATTCTTGCAGATCACGCAGAGCCGCGTCTACTTCGAAGACGGCGAAATGATCAACGAGATCTCCGAAACCTACGAGTGCACGCTCTGCGGGGCGACCGGACAGTACATTTACGACGAGGACCACAGCGAAGAAACCGTCACCGGCGACGTCGAACTCACGACGGAACGACCGAAGTTCGCCTGACAGCACGACGGACTGGTGCGGTCTCGTTCGACGGACAGCGGCCCGGTTCGAACGTCTCGTTCTGTGTTCGCGTGTCGACGATCGGAGTCACCGACTCGAGTGGCAAGTCGAGCGCACTGAGAGATCAATGATCGTCCGTCGACAGCACACGCCGAATCGGACCCGTTCGGCGATCAGTCCCGATCCTGTTCGTCGTCGACCGTGATCTCGTCGAGACCCTCGAACTCGCGGCTTCGCTCTCGCTCCCGTTCTTCCAGCCGCCGGGCGCGTTTTTCTCGTTGACCCGGTTGTCTGTGCTGTCGACGGGTGACCGCCGTCTGTCGGCGTTCGATATCCCATTGCTCGAAGAGGCCGTACTCGTTCATCGTCTCCATGCCCGCGAGGGCGGCCGTGAGCTTGAGTCCGACGAGCGGAATCTCCGCGACCGAGATGACGACGTCCGCACGGAGGACAGCCCCGTCCCTGAGTAGGACGTCGAGGACGTCGACGAGTGTCTCTTCGTTCTTTTGCGGTCTCATGATCGGGACTGGTCCGCCGACTCGGAGTCACCGCCCAGTTCCGGCGCGAACGTGTACGGCGGCCACGGGCCAGTGAACCTGACCTCGATGCCGTCGTTCGCGGCCACGCCGTCGAGCACCGAGCCGACGGCTCCCTCGTCGCCCTCGTGAGCGAGCAGGGTGAGCCGACAGAGCGTCTCGCCGTCGCTCGCGTCCCCGGCGACCTCGTCGGAGAGCGACGCGCTCGGCGACCGCTCGAGTTGGTGTACCTCTCGGGCGTGCTCGTCGAGTCGCGCCTGCAGGTCACCCGTAATCGACTCGCGGCGGGCCGCCCGCAGTTCCGCGAGCCGCTGATCGAACTTCTTCTCGAGGAGGAACGCTGTCCCCTCCCCGGAATCACCGATCTTGGCGTCGAGTTCGGCCAGCCGTTCGTCGCGCTCGATCAGCGCGTCGTCGCTGATGGGGTCGGTTTCGACGACCTCGACGCGGTACTCCCAGTGATCCGCCAATCCCGTAAGCGCGCGCTCGAGCGTCTCGGACTCCTCGCGGAGCCACTCGCGGACGCCCTCGTCGTCGCTCCGGAGGATCGTATCGAACTGGAACGGGATCGGCGTGCCGAAGGCCTCGCCGGTCTCGTCGACCACCGTCTGGTGGCGGACGAGCCAGCGCCTGACTTGCGTGAGGTTCCCCGAGTCGTAGATGCCGTCGCAGGCGTGGACGACCGCGCCGATGCCGTCCTCGACCACGACAGAGACGGGTTCGCCGTCGACGCCGGTGGTCTCGAACGTCTCGACCTCGTCGTCATCGTCGACCCGCACGATGCAGTAGAGGTATCGCCCGTCGTCGAAATCGGGAATAACATCGTCGTCGACGGCCGTCTCCACGTCGTCCGAGTCGCCGGTTTCGAAGGCGTCGAAGCTGTCGACGCCGTCGACATCCTCGAGTTCCTCGAGCCGATCGGACGCGCGATCGGAGCTCACTGTTCGTCACCCCCGAACACGGAGTAGCCGGGTTTGTTCGCGACGGTGTGATCGCCATGGAGCTGTTCAATTGCGTCGTTGACCAGCCCGTCTAAGTCGCCGCGGAGGTCGTCGACGCCCTCCTCGATCCCCTCGTCGTCTTTGAGCTGTTCGATCTCGGCCTCGATGGCGGCGAGTTGCTGGCCGAGCCGTTCGATCTCCTCGTCGGAGAGGTTGCCCGACTCCATGCGCCGAACCGCTTCGCGCTCTAAGGCGTCGATCAGGATCTCGACGACCGTGATGACGAGCGTGACCAGCCCTTGGCGTGCGTCCTCACCGTCGCCGACGTCGATCTGTTTCATGCGTCCTCGGCCTCCGCGTCCGCCGTTTCGGCGTCCTCAGTTTCCTCGCCCTCAGCGTCGTCGTTACCGGTCTCTTCGTCGGCGTCGCCGGACTCCGGTTCGTTCTCCTCTGCATCGTCGCTGAGCAGATCGAACCCGCCGCTCGTCGGCCGCTCCGGGTCCGGCCGCGCGCCGACGTGTTCGGTCCCGCGGTCGGACTGCTCGTCGCTCTCATCGTTCCCGTCTCCCTCGCTCGAGCCCGCATCCTCGCCGTCGCCCGCCTCGTCCGAGAACTCCTCGCGCGTCTCGTCTGCGTACCGGTCGTCGGCAGTGATGTTGACGCCGCGTGTCGGATCAACCGGTATCTTCGGTCGATCCGTTTCGGCCAACTCGGGTTCGTCGACTGCAGCAGCGACGCGGCGCATGTCGGTTCCCTCGGGGAACTCGAGCCCGTACTTCGCCGCGGTCTCGAACGAAGCGATAGCGGCTCTGACCTGCACGCCGAGCAGTTGGGTGTCGCCGATCGAGACGGCGATGTCCGCGTTGATGACGATCCCCTTGTCGAGCAGCATCTCGACGACCTCGGCGAGGTCGGCCTTCTGTCGACTCGGCTGGAAGTCGTCAACCATGGGTCTCACCTCCACAGCCGGTCGATTCCGCGTTCGCGTTCGAATCGGTCGTCTGGCTCACCCCGCGTCGTCCGGTCGTGCGCTGTGGTAGATCACTCATTGTTAGCTCTCCGCTGTTTCTCCCGCTCGATCTCGAACCGGCGGCCGTAGATTCGCTTGCGCGTCGGGGCCGTCGAGAGTTTGACCTCCTGTGGGACCGTCGAGTAGCGAGCGCCGCCGCCGAGGTCGCGGCGATCGGTCTGGATCGTCGACGCCGCGGTCGGGTTCCGCGAGTTCGTGCTCGTATCCTGCCGGCGCATCTTCTCGCGGTTCATCTCGTACAGCTCTTCGAACTTCTCGTGGGTCTCGAGCAGCGCCGAGCGGAAGGCGTCGATCCCCTTCATCGCCTGCTCCTGGATCGCGACCTGGTAGGCCTCGGGATCCTCCGCGACGTCGATATCGCCGAGCGCCTCCTTCGCGTCGCCCGCGTCCATCTCGATCACGTCCTCCTCGTCGCCACCGATCAAGTCGCCGTCGTCGTCGCCATCGGTAACGTCCGAGATCGCGTCCTCGACCATCCCGGCGTCCTCGCCGTCTCCGAGCTCGTCGACCGCGTCCTGGAGTTCGCGTTTCTCCTGCCACAGATCGGAGAGATCGGTGGCGTCCCAGGCGTTCAGCAGGTCGATCGCCCGGAACAGCTGCGTAAAGTTGACGAGGTCGCTCGCACCCTGGTCTTCGTCCGCGAGTATCTCGTGGATCTCGCCGACCTCGATCGCCTCGAGCAGTTCGCCGCCGTCGACGGCGTCGGGAAGGTCGGTGAGATCGATCGCCTCGAGCAACTCCTCGGTCTCTCTCACGACGGTTACGAGCGTCTCGACGTCACCGACCACGGACTCGAGCGCACTGTCGTCGAGTTCGTCGATGTTCTCGACGCCGCCGAGCAGTTCGTCGGCGTTGCCGAGGGCGTCTTCCGCCTCGTCGAGGAGGGAATCGAAGCCGTCGGTCTCGTCACTCATCACCGTCCCCTCCCTCGGTCTCCGTACTCGCAGCTTCGTCGGTTGTCGGCTCGATCAGCACGGTGAGAACGCCGTTCTTGATCGTCGCCTCGGCCGCTCGATCCCGCCAGGGGACGTCGACCCGATCGAGTTCGCTCCCCGAGACGGCGACGACGAGCGTCGAGTCGTCGAAGCCGACGGTAACGTCGTCCGGATCGGTGCCGGCCACGTCGGCGGTGACGAGCAGTTCGTCGTCGTACCGGCGGGTCGTTAGGTGCTCCTCGGAGGAGGACGATGGCCGACGCCGCTTTCGGGACCGACCGGCGTCCCCGTCGGAGCGTCGATTCCCGTCGCCGGACTTCGTATCGGTGAACGACGTCCGTTCGAACCGCGACTCGTCGCTGACCTCGTCTCCCGACCGGATCGAAATGTCGTAATCGAGGATCGTTCGGTCGGTCCGGCGTCGACCCGACGTCGAACCGCTGTCGAGCGACTCGAGGGCGGACAGCAGGCTCGAGAGCCAGTGCGTTCCCCCATCGTCTGCCTCCGAATCGCCAGCCCCGGCTCCGGCGTCCGTTCCGGACACCGAGACGCCGATCTCCGACTCGTCCGATTCTCGATCGTCGGGCCGTCGGTCGCTCGGCTCCTGGTCGGGCGTGGACTCGTCGCTCGAAGGCGAGTCGTCGATCGGGACGTCCGTCGAGTCGTCGTCATCGATGGCGTCGGCACCCTCGTCGGCGGAATTTGCGTCGTTGACGGCCTCGTCGTACTCGTCGCTCGATTCGTCGCGTCGGTCGTCCGGATCGGTGTCCTCTTCAGTCATTACGATTTTACCTCCACGCGGCCGCTCGCGAGCCGTTCGTGGACGTCGCGGGCGATCTCGATCTCCGCTTCGATCTCTTCCTTTCGACGCTGGTACTCCTCCTCGGAGCGTTCGCCGAGTTCGTACAGCAACTGGTTCTCCTTGAGTTCGTCCTCGAGAGCCTCGATGTCGTACAGCTCGCTGAGCGCCATCGTGTGCAGCGTGTCGACGATGCCGACGAACGGTCGAATCAGGAGGTCATCGAGGATGAACATGGTTACTGTTGGGCGCCGATCTTGACATCGACGAAGCTGTACGGTGCGAACGGCCCCGTGTACCGGAACATGAGGTCGTCGTACTGTTCTTCGAGTTCGGCGACGGCGTCGTCGAACGCCTCGCGGTCCTCGCGCTCGACGAGGTACGAGCGATTGAGCACGAGCCGATCGCTGAACAGATCGTTCGGGACCGACTGGGCGGCGATGGACTCGAGTTCGTCCGCGACGGCTTCCTCGACCGCGTCGTCGTCGACGTCGGCGTCCTCCTCACGGACGATCTTGAGGCCGAGTTCGATCCGGCCCTCGACGTCGTTCAGTGCGCGGCGGAACGCCGGTCTGGCGCCGCGAAGGACGTTTTTCAGCGCTCGATCGCTCTCGAAGGCCATCCCGAACTGCATCGGGACGATCGCCCGGCCGCCGTCGCGCTCCATGATCTCCCGGAGCACGTCGTCGTGTCGCTGGGCGTCCTCGTCGGTCTCTTCCGGGCTAGTCGTGTCGATGTCGGAGACGACGGCGTTGAGTCGACGATGGGAGACCGTGTAAACGCGGTCCGCCCCGCCGACGGCGTCGGTCTCGAACTCGACGGGATCGTCGTTCATCACGCCGTAGACGTATCGGTTGGTCATCGCTCGATCACCCGCCGGCCGGCGTTCGGTGCCCCACGGCTGTCGCTCGATACTCGTGCCCGCAGGCGCGGGCGTGATTCGTCACCGGTCTCGAGACGGATCGATCGGGATATCATGGGAACGGAATTCGACTACTCGCGACGGACCCGAACACAGCACCAGTCGAACGCGAACGGCGGTCACCCGCGGGTAGCCGAGGAACTCGTCACCTGAGATTCGACGCTCGGACGGGTTATCGTGGTGCTTGCAGTTGCAGTCGACGACCGACGCGAGAACGCAGCAGACACGAGAGCCGTCTCTACCCGATTCGACGTCGAGTCCGGTAGCGGAGGGTTCGTCCGGTTTCGTCCGCGAATTCGGTGAACTGGCTTGCAGTCGCAGTGCAAGCCGTGTTACGAAGTCGGCGTGAACCTGTGACCGTATCATGGCAGCATCATCAGGCCGAAGACCCGACTCTTCGAGTCTCGCAGAGGTACTGGACCGCATCCTCGACAAGGGCGTCGTCATCGACGTCTGGGCTCGCGTGTCGGTCGTCGGAATCGAACTGCTGACGATTGAGGCCCGCGTCGTGGTCGCCTCCGTCGACACCTTCCTGCACTACGCGGAGGAGATCGCAAAAATTGAGCAGGCGACGGCGGAGGGCGACTTAGAAGAGTTAGAGGAGCTCGAGGTCGAACCGCGTCCGGAATCGTCACCACAGTCCGCCGAATAACACTTCATGGCCGACAATTCTTCGCGCAAGCGCAAGGTCAGAGGACGAAAGATCGCGAGCAGCCAATCGAGCAAGGAGGGACGACGCGCGAAGAAAGAACTCGCCCGCAAATCGTCGAGCGCGGGGAAGAAAAACGGCGACAGCCCGCTGTCCGACCCCGACGAAGTCGCGCCCGAGCCGTTCGTCGAGACGGATGCCGTCGCATCGTTGCGGGGCCGAATCAACGGCTGGCTCCAGGCGGATCAGCCGGTCCACCTGATCGGCCCGACCGGCTGTGGGAAGACGGCGCTTGCCCTGTCGGCTGCCGCCGAACGCGGTCGGCCGGTCGTCTGGATCAACGGTGACGAATCCGTCGACACGGCCGCGCTCGTCGGCGCGAACGCCGGCGGAGAGCGCTACAAGGAGGACGATCGCTTCGTCAGCGGCGTGAGCAAACAGACGGAGATCGTCAGAGAGCGGTGGGTCGACAACCCGCTCTCGGTGGCCGTCAGAGAGGGCGCGACGCTCGTCTACAACGAGTTCTCGCGCAGCGATCCTTCCGCCCACAACGTCTTGCTCTCGGTGCTCGAGGAGGGCGTCCTCGAGCGACCGGGCAAGAAAGGTGCGGATCGATCGATCGACGTCCACCCCGAGTTCCGGATGATCCTGACCTCGAACGACGTCGAGTACGCGGGCGTCCACCGCCAACAGGACGCGCTGCTCGATCGGTTCGTCGGCGTCCACATCGACTACTACGACGCGGAGACCGAACGCGAGATCGTCAACTCGCACGTCGACCTCTCCGCGGAGGACGTCGAGACGATCGTCGAGACGACGCGAGCGCTGCGCGACGAACTCGATATCGTGGTCGGCACGCGAGCGGCGATTACGGCCGCGAAGGGGCTCACGGTGTTCGACGACGGCAGCGAGAACGGCGAGTTCAAAGACGAGTTACTGACGGAGGTCTTCATGGACGTGCTGGCGCCGAAGATCGCCGGCGAAGGCCCGGATGACGTCGAACAGCTCCGATCGCAGATCGCCGAAGCGCTTTGACCGATCGACGACCCCGACACCAGACACGAAACCGAGAATAGGTTCACCACACGCCAATGGCCGAAGCCGACACCCACCAATCGACGGACCAGTGTAAGGCGCTCACCGAGGACGGCGAGCGCTGTTCACGGCCGGCCCGGGACGACGGGTTTTGCTACCAACACGACGAGAGTGATCAAACTGTGAGCGACAGTCAGACAGCCGAGACAGAGCAGGACGAACAGGACGAGCAAGAACAGGAAGCAGAGAGCGATGAGGGATCCGAGCAGGAGGCCGAGAGTCAAGAGTTAGGGACGGTCGACATGACCGCCGACGAGAAGACCGATCCCGACGACGTCGACGTCGACGTCGAGACCGACCACGACGAAATCGCCGGCGTCCTCGCGGTTCGACGCACCGTCGAATCGACGGCGGGCGAACTCATCGGCAGGGAGTTCGATGCGGTCAGCGAAATCACCCCGTCCGACGACGGCTGGCGCGCGGTCGTCGAAGTCATCGAACGACGGGCCGTCCCCGACACGCAGGACATCGTCGGACGCTACGAGATCGAACTCAACGAAAACGCGACCGTCCACGGCTACCGACGTCTCGACCGGTATCGTCGGGGCGATACGGCCACGTTCGAGTAACGATCTTCGTTCGCCGCGACGGTTCCTACGCCCTGCTTGCGGCCTCGTGGCCGCTCGAGCCACGGGTACCGCTCGAGTCGTCACCGGTCCGTCGGTATTTTTTGACGGAGTCGCGTTCAGTCCCGCCGGATTTTCTATAGTCGCATGGGGTTCATTGATGTCTTCAGGACATAGCTCACGCCATCGAGGGGCGCAACGCTGAGGAACCCTCCGCACGTGGGTTCGATTACTACCCGTGACTACCCCATCCGTTCACGGCGTCGACGTCGACTCGGAGACCCGGTGTGCCCACTATCACACCGACCGGGACGTCGTCGCGTTCAGATTCGACTGCTGTAAGGGGTACTATCCCTGCTACCGATGTCACGAGGAAACGACGGACCACCAGGCGGTCCCGTGGCCCCGCGAGCGTTTTACCGAGCACTCGGTACTCTGTGGCGTCTGTGAGACCAAACTCACCGTTCCGGAGTACCTCGAGGCCGACCATCGCTGCCCGTCCTGTGACGCGCCGTTCAATCCGGGCTGTCGGGCACACGCCGACCGTTACTTCGAGATCGACGGATCCGATGAGTAGCCGTCGGCGGGGGACTCGGCATCCACCCACTCCACGCCGGAGAGTTCGAACCGCGCACCGCCGGCTGCGCTCGCAGTCACGGCACGGTCCCAGCCGTGGGCCTCAGCGATCTCGCTGACGATCGCGAGACCGAGCCCGACACCCGCCGGGGCGGTCGAGTAGCCGCTCTCGAAGACCGACCCCCGATCGGCTTCGGGGATCCCCACGCCGTCGTCTTCGACGTAGAAGCCGGTTCCGTTTTCAAGCGCACCGACGGTAACCGTTACGTCGTCGCTACCATGTTCGGCGTTGTTCCGCTGAGCCTGCGAAGCGGGGTTCGTCGAATTATGCTCGACGGCGTTGTGAAACAGATTTTCGAGCATCGCCTGGAGCCGGGATCTGTCGGCCCAGATCGCTCGGTCGGTATCCACCTCGAGCGTCGCTTCGGCGGTAGCGACGGCTTCCCAACTAATTTCGCTCAGTTCCGAGAGCGAGACGCATTCCGGATCGCGAACGATCTCGCCCTGTCGAGAGAGCGCCAGCACGTCGTTGACCAGTGTGTCCATCCGATCGAGCGCCACGGCGATATCCTCGAGGTGCTCGTTGTCGGATACCTCCCGAGCCAGTGCGAGCCGCCCTCCGGCAATGTTCAGCGGATTCCGGAGGTCGTGGCTGATGATGCTCGCGAACGCGTCAAGTCGTTCGTTCTGCCGTTTGAGAATCGCCTCACGTTCGAGTTGCCCGACGGCGCTCGCCATGTGGCTGACGAGAAGCTCCGCGAGTTCGATGTCCTCTGCGTCGAAGGTGTTTGGGACGGTACTCACCGCCCGAAAGACGCCCCGGTCACCGATCGGGACGCTGATTGCGGAGCGGTAGGACTCCTTCGTCGGACCTGTTTCGTCGTCGGGATCGACGTCGCTTACGACGAACGACTCGCCGCGCTGAAACGTTTTTCCCGCGAGTCCCTGATCGATTCGTATCCGTCGACTCCCGACTGACTGGGCGCCCGCCGAGACGGCGTAGGGGACGAGCCACTCGCCCTCGCGTAGCATGACGCTGCACCTGTAGAACTCGAGAATGTCCGCCGCTGCGGCGACCGTTCGCTCACAGACCCTCGTCACATTCTCTTCAGATTGGAGCGTCGTCGCGGCGTCGTGAAGGGCTTTCAGGGTGGACTCGCTGTCCGTCGTCTGGTCGTCGACGGCGGCGACGATTCGAGTCGCCAGCGTCGCGCTCCAGCCGTCGTTTCCCCGGGAGGTCTCGGTGACGTCAGGGGAGATTATGGTGCTGGCACCCGCCTCGCCTTCGCTCTCTGTGTACAGAACGAACGGCAACTCACCGTACTCGGCTCGGACGGCGTCGAGAAATTCGACCGCATCGATCTCCGGCGTCTCGTGTGCGCTGACGATGCAGTCGATATCGGCGTTCGTGAGGCGGTCGAATCCGTTGCTGACACTCGTCGCGGTCTCGACAACGAATCGATCGGTTTCCGTTTCGAGGTTAGTCGCCGTTTCGGTCGGCTCCGTAGCGACGATCAGTATCCGAATCGTCCCCCCTCTCATACTAGAATCCACTGCCTCCCACAGTATAAGTGTATTGACAAATTGGCGAATGCACCGCGTTTAGATCATTGATTCCGGTTCGCTGATTCAGCGACCCAGCCGGTTTCGGATACGTTGACGCCCCCAAAATCTAACCCCTGGTCGGATGCGTTTGGATGCCAGTTGCCGATACCGCCTCCCACTATCAGGCCATCGGCAAACGCGGCTCGAACGAGTCGTCAGCCGTCCGCAGGTGCCGACGACGACTCCGTCGAATCTTGCTCGAGCGAAGAGTCGGTATTTCGAAGCGCGTTCTCGACCGCCGCCGCGAGTTCGTTCAGCACCGGTCGGCCGTCCCGCTCCCGAACGACCAGCCCGGCCGCCTCGAGCGCCGAGAGGTGATCGATGGTCGACTCCTCGAGCGACTTTCCGTCCGAACCAGTTCCGTCGCCCCGCTTGCCGGCGCGACCGCTGCCGCAGCGCCGGCGATCCCGGCGCCGACGAGCAAAACGGCGACGAGACAGGCGAGCAGCCGACTCGCGTTGGACGAACGGGCGGACATGCCAGTCACCTTCCCCTCGGATGCCGACCGTAATACGTGTTTTCCGCTTTCGTGACTATCTCGTTCCGTACAGTAGTTGGGGACGACCGACCGCGGTCGATCCAGCAAGCTATTTCCGCGTTCGAAGCCGGATTTCGGGTATGGATCCGGCGCTTGGCCCTCCCGAGGCGATGGCCGAGAAACGCGACGAGCTGACGCCGATGATGGCGCAGTACCACGACCTCTGTGCGCGCTACGACGACGCGATCGTCCTCTTTCAGGTGGGGGACTTCTACGAAACGTTCTGCGGCGCCGCCGAGCGGACCGCGAGACTGCTCGAGATCGCCCTCACGAGCCGCGAGGACAGCACCGGCGAGTATCCGATGGCCGGCATCCCGATCGACAACGCCGAATCGTACGTCGAGACGTTGCTCGAGGCCGGCTACCGGGTCGCCGTGGCGGATCAGGTCGAAGAGCCCGGCGAGTCGCCGGGCGTCGTCGAGCGTGCGGTCACGCGCGTAGTCACGCCCGGCACGCTCACCGAGGACGAACTGCTCGCGAGCGACGACAACAACTTCGTCGCCGCGGTAGCTCGCGGGCGCGGCTCCGGTGCGGAGAGCGGCGACGAACCCGAACTCGCGCTCGCCCTGCTCGACGTCTCGACCGGCGACTTCCTCGCGACGAGTTCGACCTCGAGCGAGGCCATCGCCGACGAGGTGAGCCGATTCGATCCCGCCGAGGCCGTCGTCGGCCCGAACGCGCCGGCCGATCTCTTCGCCGAGCGCTGTATGGTGACGCCCTACGACGCGACGGCGTTCGACCGCGAGCGGGCGGGCGAGACCGTCTCGCGGTACTTCCGGAACCCGGACGCCTTGCTCGCGAGCGACGCCGAAATTCGGGCCTGTGGCGCGGCGCTCGCCTACGCCGAGTACGTCCGCGGCGGCGAGCACGAGGGCGAGCGAGATACGACGCTCGAGGACGACGAAGCCGACGGAAACGGCGCGGAACGCGACGCGGACGCCAACGCCGACGATCCGGACCGCAACCGCCTCGAGTACATCACCCACCTCACGCGCTACGATCCCCGCGAGTACCTCCTGCTCGATGCGGTCGCCATGCGCAGCCTCGAACTGTTCGAGCCGCGAGCGGTGGAGGGCCGCGAGGAGGCGACGCTCGTCGGCGTGCTGGACGAGACCGCCTGTGCGCTGGGCGGCCGAACGCTCCGCGACTGGATTCGACGGCCGCTGCTCGAGCCCGACCGAATCGAGGCGCGGTTGGACGCCGTCGAGGAACTGACGGCCGACGTGCAAACGCGAGAGTCACTGCACGACCGGCTCCGGAACGTCTACGACCTCGAGCGACTGATCGGTCGCATCTCTCGCGAGCGGGCGAACGCACGTGATCTGCGCTCGCTTCGCGACACGCTGGCCGTCGTCCCCGAAATTCGCGAGGAGATCGCCGACGCCGACTGTACGCGGCTGCAAGCGCTCCACGAGAACCTCGATCCGCTCGTCGACGTCCGCGAATTGATCGAGGACGCGATCGTCTCCGATCCGCCGATCGAGATCACCGAGGGCGACATCATCGCCGAGGGATACGACGATGGACTGGACGATCTTCGCGCGACCGCACGCGACGGCAAACAGTGGATCGACGACCTGGAGGACGGCGAACGCGAGCGCACCGGGATCGACTCGCTGAAGGTCGGCTACAACTCGGTCCACGGCTATTACATCGAGGTAACGAACCCGAACCTCGAGTCGGTTCCCGAGGACTACCAGCGCCGGCAGACGCTCAAAAACTCCGAGCGGTTCGTCACGCCGGAGCTCAAACAGCGGGAAGATCAGATCGTCGGCGCCGAGGAGCGCGCCGACGAGCGCGAGTACGAACTGTTCTGTGCGGTCCGTCGCGAGATCGGCGAGGAGGTCGAACGCGTACAGCAACTGGCCGAGGCGGTTGCGACCCTCGATGCGCTCGTCTCGCTCGCGACCGTCGCCGCGCAGTACGACTACTGCCGGCCCGAGATCCTCGAGCGCGACGACCGAGCGGGCCTCGAGATCGATATCGACGGCGGCCGTCACCCCGTCGTCGAGCGCACCCAGGAGTCGTTCGTTCCGAACGACGCCCGGCTCACGAACGACCAGCGACTGGCGGTCATCACGGGGCCCAACATGTCGGGGAAGTCGACCTACATGCGGCAGGTAGCCCAGATCGCCCTGCTCGCACAGGTCGGGAGCTTTGTCCCCGCGAAATCGGCACGACTCACCCCAGTCGACCGGATCTTCACCCGCGTCGGTGCCAGCGACGACATCGCGGGCGGTCGCTCGACGTTCATGGTCGAGATGGACGAACTCGCGACCATCCTGCGCGAGGCCGACGAGCACTCGCTGGTCCTGCTGGACGAGGTGGGGCGGGGGACGTCGACGGCCGACGGCCTCGCCATCGCGCAGGCGATCACCGAACACCTCCACGACGCCGTCGGTTCGACGGCGCTGTTCGCGACGCACCACCATCCGCTGACCGAGTTGGCGGACGACCTCGAGGCCGCCTTCACGCTCCACTTCGAGGTCGATCAGATCGATGGCGAGGTCGTCTTCTACCACGATATCACGCCAGGGGCGGCGACGGGCTCCTACGGGGTTGAGGTCGCGACGGCCGCGGGCGTTCCGGCGGACGTGGTCGAGCGCTCGCGAGAACTTGTCGTAGACGCGGCCAGTGACGGGAGTACGGACGATAACGACGGGCCAACCGACGCGGAGGCGACCGACGAGGCGCCGAGGACGGCTACGGCGACTGCCGACGGCGGAGACGTGCCGACAGACGTCGCCGCCGAACTCCGGGCGCTCGACCTCGCGCATCTCACGCCCGTCGAGGCGCTGACGGAGTTGGATCGGCTGAAGCAACTGCTCGAGGAGTGAGCAGAGACGAGAGACGACAGCGTCGAGAAGGCGAATCCGCGGCGATCAGTTTTATCGGCGTGATGTCGATGAGGAAGCTGGCGACCCCCGCGGCTGCCGCCGCCGGAACTCGCCAGAGTGCGGTCCCGATGCCGGCCAGCAGGTGGTTCCTGCTGATCGTCCGCACCGACACGCCGGGCAGCGGCGCGTTCTTGCCGTCGGCGTAATCGATTCACCCCTCGAGTTATCGGAGGTTGTCGACGGCGGTGAACGCGAGGATCCAACCACGCAGGATGAGCCCGAAGCGGAACGGCGGACGGGTGGTGACGTCCGACTCCGCGGCCGGTTCGGCCTCGTCCGTCCGCTCGAGGACGGTGGTGTCGCTTTGCTGGTCCGATTGCGAGAGGTGACTTATCGTCGAGTCGGGGAGAAACCGTCATGGTATCTGCATAGAGACGTTCCACCTCAACGGTTGAATGGGGGTTCGAGGCGCCTCGAGAGCGAGCCGGATGAGAACCGACTGTACGATGGCAATCCTCGAGACGCCCGACGTCGGGCCGGTAACGCTCGCTCTATACAGTGTACAGACTTATCATCTATTAGTTATAATTCTAACACATGGTTTCGAACCAACGTAACGTAGAGGTAATAACCCTCCTCTCGATCAGTGCATTGCTCTTTTTGGATGTGTTTCTTGGCGTATCAGAGGCCTTTCCTGATGGCTGGTTCCACCTTCTACTCGGTGTTTTTCTTCTCGGATGTGGTGTTGTTTTATTTATTAACGAGAGGAAACCAATCGAGGAGTGAGCAGATAACTCAGGTGAATCAGTTGGGGAGAAGAGTGGCAGTTCCATGTTGCCACGGTCGCAGGAATCGTTTTGCTTCAGTCACCCACGTTCCGTCTCATCGGGAGAATTGCATGGTGCAAAACGGGATGGCTATGATAGAGTCTACGCGCGGTCATTCGCCGGTCGGCTCGAGCGGGACGAACTCGAGGCCGTGATCCACGAGTAGGCGGTCGGCGCGGTCGGTCACCGACGGCGCGACCAGAATCCCGCGGACGTCGGCGTCGGCGTGGAGATCCCGCTCCAGGGCGTCGACGTACCGGCGCAACTGGCTCACCGCGTCCGGCCCGACGCGGCGGCGTTTGAGTTCGACGACGACGTTTCGTCCCGCCGCGTCCTCGCCGTAGATGTCGATGGCTCCTGCGGGCGTGTCGCGTTCCGTCGCGAGCGGGGTGAAGCCGGTCTCGAGCAGGGCGGGATCCTCGAGAATCCGCTGGCGGAGGTCCTCCTCGGTCCCCGAGACCGCGAGTTCGGTCTCGTCGGCGCCGGAGAACGTCGAGACCTGCAGGACCTCCTCGAAGCGAACGCACAGTCGCTCGTCCGGCGTCGAGCGGACGCTCTCGAGGATCAGTTCGGGATCGCTCTCGCCGCCGGCCCCGCTATCGCAGCGGACGTCGTGGTCACAGCCCGGCGGCTGCCAGTTGACCGGCTGTTGGCCCTCGTCGGTGTGGACCAGCGCCGCACCGTCGGGTTTGAGCATGACGTGACGGTCGCCGGCCTCGAGCGTGCTCGAGGCGCGTCCGTCGTAGTCGACCGTGCAGCGACCGAAGATTGTTACGAGAGCCCCTCGGTCGAGACCGTCGGCGATGGCCTCGCAGGCCGCCTCGAGGGTGGGCTGCTCGAGGGTGACCGCCTGCGAAGCCTGCGTCGTCGGTGTCCCGGATGTCACTACGACGACGTAGCTCTCGCACGACTAAAAGGCGTCCGGACCGGGAGCGGACGGGATCGCTCGCCCCCTATCGACCGAGTCGTGTTGGAAGCGCGTCGCGTCGAGGATCACGAGGGTTTATTCGCGCACGTCCCGGAAGCCGGATACGATGACATCCGATCCAACCCGACGCCGCGTGCTGCAGTTATCCGCTGGCGGTGCGACTGCATCGATCGCCGGCTGTGCGAGCATTTTTTCGGAATCGGAGAGCGAACTCAACGCCGATGCAGAGCCCGATATCGATCCGTCGGAGGGGATCACGGCGGTCGTCCAGCCCTCCGACGAGGCGTTGATGGAGGTTCAACAGAACGTTACGACCGAGGTCGAGGAGGGTGAGATCGAACGGGAGGAGGCCCAGCGCGAGATGCGAGAACGACAGCAGGAACTGTTCGTGTCGCGGTCGATCGAGTTCGAAGGCGAGATGGCCGACACCGACATCTCGGTCGAGGCGGCGATCGGCGAGCACGGCGCGTTCTTGCTCACCGGATCGGACGACGGCCTGATCGGCCTGCTCCGGAGCAACGACGTCGAGGCGTTGCTTCCCGGCGAAGAGTACGAAGCAGCACTTCAGGCACAGGAAGAAGCCGGTACCGAACCCCAGCCCGAACCCGAGCCCGACGAGGACGTGGACGAGGATTCGGACAGCGACGACGCGGACCAGGAGTCCAATGACACGAACGATGAGGGTTCGGACGACGCGGACCAGGAGTCCAATGACACGAACGATGAGGGTTCGGACGACGCGGACGAGGGGTCCGATGACGGATCGGATAGCGACGCCACGGACGACGAAGAGTCGGGTTGATCACTCGACGCTGAACGGACTCTCGCGTTCGGTCCAGTTCCAGCCCGGAATTCGCTCCTGAAAGCCGGCCGCGAGCGCGGCCTCGCAGTCGTCGACCCCCGCGTTCTCGTCGCCGTCGCCGTGGACCTGCAGATCGGCGTAGTGAAAGGTCGCCTCGCCGAGCGTCCGCAACGGTTGCGTCCCGGCGATCGTCGCGGCGAGCTCTCGGCCGAGGATCTCGTCGACGACGAAGCCGGGATAGTCGCCCTCGACGTCGAGATCGCGAAGAATCGCGACCATGGCGGCGACGTTGACCGCCAGATCGCCGTCCGCGAAGACGACGTCGACTTCCTCGAGATACTGACCGTCGGTAACGTGGTCGACGTCGGTATCGAAGGTCTCGGCGAGATCGTCGCGGACGCCGTTGATGATCGGAACGATCGTTTCGACCCGTTCAGCGACCCAGTCACGTTCGTTTGCGACGCGTTCCGGTGTCAGGTGCATACCCCCCGTTCGTGCCGAACGGCCCTGGGTTTTGCGAAGGCTTATATACGACGCAAAGAATAGCGTCGAATAAGCGGGTTCTCCCTGGAATCTTCCCGCACGAACCAGGACAACCGTTCTGGGAGCGTGTTTGTCACAGCACGGTACAACGCGATGATCCGGGATACTGGACTGCAGACGACCGACGTTGTTTCAGACCCACGGCTCTCGACGAGGATACGGCCGGTGCGTAGCGGTTCTCGCGCGGCCGCCGACTCGAGGTCCGGATCCCGACTCCACGTATCCTGCTTGACGTCCGTTCCCCGGCGGCGAGTTCACGCAAGCCACAATTGGCGATTATGAGTACTGTAGAGCAGCAACTCGACGATTTGAAAGCAGAGATCACGAGCGAGTTACCGACCGATATCTCGGTCTCCTCGGTGAAGTACGAAGGCCCCGAACTGGTGGTCTACACCCGCGATCCGAAGAAGTTCGCCCAACAGGGCGACCTCATTCGGAAACTCGCGAGCAAACTCCGAAAGCGGATCACCGTTCGTCCGGACCCGAGCGTCCTCTCGCGGCCCGACGAGGCCCGCGAGCAGATCATGAACGTCATTCCCGAGGAGGCGGGCGTCACGGACCTGGACTTCCACGCCGATACCGGCGAGGTCGTCATCGAGGCCGAAAAGCCCGGGATGGTGATCGGCCGTCACGGCTCGACGCTTCGCGAGATCACGAAAAGCGTCGGCTGGACGCCGGAAGTCGTTCGCACGCCGCCGATCGAGTCCTCGACGGTTTCGAACGTTCGGAGTTTCCTCAAACAGGAACGCGACGAGCGGCGGGATATTCTGGAGAAGGTCGGCCGACAGATCCACCGCGAGGAGATGTCCGACGACGAGTACGTCCGGATCACCACGCTCGGCTGCTGTCGCGAGGTCGGACGGGCCGCCTTTATCCTCTCGACCCCCGAGACGCGCATCCTCATCGACTGCGGGGACAAACCCGGCGCGGAGGGCGAGGTGCCGTACCTCCACGCGCCCGAGGCGTTCGGCGCGGGTCCCCAGACCATCGACGCCGTCGTGCTCACCCACGCCCACCTTGACCACTCCGCGTTCATCCCGCTGCTGTTCAAATACGGCTACGACGGCCCGATCTACTGTACCGAACCCACGCGAGACCTGATGGGCCTCTTGACCCTCGACTATCTCGACGTCGCGGCCAAGGAAGGCCGCGCCCCGCCGTACGAGAGCGAGCAGGTTCGCGAGGCGATCAAACACTGCATCCCGCTCGAGTACGGCGACGTCACCGACATCGCGCCGGACGTCAAACTCACCTTCCACAATGCCGGCCACATTCTGGGCTCGGCCGTCTCGCACTTCCACATCGGCGACGGGCTCTACAACGTCTGCTTCTCGGGTGACATTCACTACGAGGACACGCGGCTGTTCAACGGAGCGACCAACGACTTCCCGCGGGTCGAGACGCTCGTCCTCGAGTCGACCTACGGCGGTCGAAACGACTACCAGACCGATCAGAAAGACTCCGAAGCAAAGCTCAAGGAGGTCATCACGGAGACCTACGAGAGGGGCGGCAAGGTCGTCATCCCCGCGTTCGCGGTGGGTCGCTCACAGGAGATCATGCTCGTCTTAGAGCAGGCGATGCGCAGCGGCGACATCCCGGAGATGCCGGTCCACCTCGACGGGATGATCTGGGAGGCGACCGCGATCCACACGACCTATCCCGAGTACCTGCGCGACGACCTCCGGGATCGGATCTTCCACGACGACGAGAACCCGTTCCTCGCCGACGAGTTCAACCACATCGACGCCGGCGAGGAGGAACGGCAGGAGGTCGCCGACGGCGAACCCTGCATCATCCTCTCGACATCGGGGATGGTCACCGGCGGTCCGATCATGTCCTGGCTCGGCCACCTCGGTCCCGACCCGGACTCGACGCTCCTCTTCGTCGGCTACCAGGCCCAGGGGACCCTCGGTCGCCGCATCCAGAACGGCTGGGACGAGATTCCGACCAGCGAGGTCGGCGCGATGGGCTCGAACAGCAACGGCCGCGGTACGCTGTCGCTGAACATGAACGTCGAAACCGTCGACGGCTTCTCCGGCCACGCGGACCGCGCCGGCCTGGAGAACTTCGTCAAGACGATGAATCCCCGACCCGAGAAGGTCCTCTGTGTCCACGGCGACGAGCGGTCCACGCAGGATCTCTCCTCGGCGCTGTACCACGACTACAACATGCGCACCTTCGCGCCGAAGAACCTCGAGACGTTCCGGTTCCTCTAACCGCCTCGAGACTGTCTCTCACGTCCGAGATCTCGTTCGCAGTTGCCTGCGAGTGTCGACCGAACCCGCGACAGACAGCCGTTACGGGCGCCGTTTCGACGCCTATTCGGAGCCGGATCCCGTTCGTCCGATCATGAGTCGATACGCCGTCTCGCTGGCCGTCGTCGCAATGCTCAGCTGGGGCGTCTGGACGGTGATCGCGAACGAGGCCACCCGAACGATCGACCCCGAACTCGCGATGATTCTTTCCTACTCCGCCGCCGTTGCCGTGGCCGTCGGCTACGTCTCGGCGCTGAACGACCCCGTTTCGTTCGAGCGAACCGGCGTGGTGCTCGCGCTCGCTGCGGGGGTGTTCGCCGGGATCGGTGCCGTCGCGTTCTACGTGGGCCTGAACGCCGGGCGGGCGGGGATCGTCACGACCGTCTCGGCGATGTACTTCGTCGTCGCCGTTGTGCTCGCCGCGGTGTTCCTCGGCGAGTCGCTCGCACCGACGGATCTGCTTGGAATTGTCTTCGCGATCCTCGCGGTCGCCCTGCTCGCGAGCTAGTCCTCGTCGGGTTACGAACGCACGTTACGCGTCGTCGTTGTGGGTCCGCTCGCCCCCCCACTGCTCGTCGTGGACGAGTTCCTCGACCGCCAGGCGCTCGCGCCACCCCTCCTGCTGGAGCACGGGTTCGTCCGGAAAGCCGTCCTCGGGGTAGCCCAGACAGAGGTAGGCGACCGGCTTGACGTGGGGCGGAATCCCCAGTACGTCCTGAACTTCGTACGGATAGAGCACGCTCACCCAGCCGACGCCAACGCCCTCCGCGCGCGCGGCCAGCCAGAGGTTCTGGACCGCGAGACAGGTCGAGTAAACGTCCGTGCGCTTCATCGAACTGCGCCCGAGCACGTGGGGTGCCCCCCGGGTCGGGTCGCAGGTCACGCAGATATTGATCGGCGACTCGCGGATCCCCTCGAGTTTCAACTCAGCGAAGTCGGATCGGCGGGGCTCCTCGTAGCCCTCGCGAGCAGCCGCGATGGCCCGATCCGCGATCTCGGCGATTTCGGTTTTCGTCTCGTCGTCCCGGACGACGATCAGATCCCACGGCTGGGAGAAGCCGACGCTCGGGGCGTGATGGGCGGCCTGAATCAGACGCTCGAGGACGCCCTCCGAAATCGGATCCTCTCGAAATCGGCGGATATCACGCCGAGCGTAGATCGTCTTGTAGACCGCGTCTCGCTCGGCCGCCGTGAATGAAACCATTAGTTCAGTAGATAAAATACGGTTGTATAAACGCAGTGGTCGGGGCGAGTGACGATCGATACCGAGCGGGTGGATCGACTCCAGAACGTGGCCACACTCGCTCGATGTCAGTCGCTCGCTTCGGGCGCCTCGGCCGGGTCGACGACCTCGTTCGTCTCGGGATAGACGCCGACCTGATCGCAGAGGTCGCCCATCGGGCAGGCGTCGGGATCCTCGAGACAGGCCGGCTTTCGCGCCGTGCAGTACTCGCGGCCGAACTGGATCGTCGCCGTGTGGGCGAAGCCGCACTTCGCGGCGGGAACGTCGCGCTCGAGGACGGCGCGAACTTCCTCGTGATCCGCATCTGCGGGGGCGGTTCCCAGCCGTCGATAGATTCGGTGAACGTGGGTGTCGACCGGAAAGACGCCGCCGCGGCCGCCCGCAAAGAGGAGGACGCAGTCCGCGGTCTTCGGCCCGACGCCGCGGACGGAGAGGAGCGTCTCGCGGACGTCCGAGGGTTCCTCGTCTTTCACGTAGGCGTCGAACGCGACGGCGGAGCCGAACTCCGCTAAGACCCACTCCGCAGTATCGATCAGCGTCTCGGATTTCTGGTTGTAGAGCCCTGCGCCGCTGATCGTGTCCGCGAGTTCGGCTTGCTCCGCGTTCGCGAGCGACGCCGCGAGGTCGACGTCCTCGGCATCGTACCGTTCGACCAGCGCGTCGTGAGCCGGCTGACTCGCCTTGTCGCTGGTATTCTGGCTCAGTATCGTCCGAACGAGGCAGGTGAACGCGTCCTGTCCGCCGTAGGTTTTCTGCCAGTACAGTTCGCCCAGTCGGTCGACGACCGCCTCCGCGCGGGTGTCCGCGGTTGCAGGGTCGAACTCGGTCGCGATACCGCCACCCTCGACGCCGCCGCTGATATTCATCGACGGTTCGCGATCCGACTCGAGGTCCGGCTCGTCGCTCATACCGTCGCGTACGGTCTCGCGAATCAAAACCGCGACGGACGATTCCGCTCCCGTCACTCGACGCTGATCGTCACGGTCGCCTCGGCCCCGTCGGCTAACGCGGCGACGAGGTCCCGATCGAATCCATCGGCCGCGAACTCGGCGTCGTTGACGATCGTTCGGTCGTCGACGTACTCGCTCGTTCGCCCCACCGCGCTGCGCTCGTTCGTGAACTCAAGGTCGGGATCCCCCCGTCCAGTTACCGAATCCGTGTACCCACCAGCTTCGATGGTGACGGTGATCGTTGCGCCCGAATCCTGGCAGGCCGCGACGAACTCGGGATCGAAATCGGCGGGTGTGCGGTCCGCGTCGATCGCGAGAATGCAGTCCCCCGCGGGCGTGAGATAGTCGTCGGTCGTGATCTCGAACGTGCTCGAGTGTTCGGCGGAAACGTGCTCGTGGCCGCGGGCGCGGATGATCTCTTCCATGCCCAGCAGTTCGTTGCGGGCCGGAAAACGGCCTCGAATTCGATCACTGCCGGTGCGGCCACGTCACGACCGCGTCCGAAAACCGGTACGAAACTCACGAACGATGCTGCCGATCAGAATTCCGAACACGGCGAGGAAGAGGATCGGAACGATTCCGAGACGCCACTCCTCGGTCAGAGACCCCATCATAGCGCCGACGAGGACGGCTAGCGCGGCCCCGCCGATTGCGAGAGCTGCCAGCCCGAGTCGAAGCGGAGACCTGGTTCGCCGAGCGAGTACGTACTGGGGCAGTCCGATCCCAACGGCGAGGTAGATCGCCAGCCCGATCGGCGTCTGGCCAAGAATCGCGACGCTTTCGGTCACAACGCTGACGACGGCAGCGAAACCGATGGCGAGGAGGAGCGAGAAACCGACGACTCTCGAGTCGTTCACGCGTTACAATCTATTTGAGTGACAAAAACCGTTTCGATCGCTAACGAGGAACGTCGCTCAGACGAGACTCGCGCCGTCGAACTCGCCGCGGCTGTACTCGACGTCCAGCAGATCGAGGATGGTTGGCGTGATGTCGAAGAGGTCGGCGTCGCCGATCGTCGCCTCGGGGTGGTCGATGTACAGCGAGGTGTCGTCGAAGCTGTGCATGCCGTTTCGGGGTCCGGTGGTGAAGATGTCCGAATCGGCCTTGAAGCCGGATTTGAGGTCGAAGCCCTTGTTCGGAATCGCGACCAGATCCGGCGCGATGTCGTCGTGGTCGCCGCGGAACGCCTCTTCCTTCTCGACGACGCGCTCGACGACCTTCTTGCCCTTGGGCCCCTCGAGTGCCTCGATATCGGCCTTAAGTTCGTCGCGAACCTCGTCGTACTCCTCTTCGGGGACGGCACCGCGCGGTTCGCGGCCCTCGAGGTTGATGTAGAACCGGCCGGGGATGAACGAGTAGGCCTTGGTCTCGTCGGAGATGTCGCCCAGTTCTTCCGGTTCGTCCGTACTGAAGGAGAGCCAACCCTCCTCTCGGAGCCACTCGTTGAAGTGGACCTCGTAGTCGAGGCTCGTAAAGCCGTGGTCGGAGGCGACGATCATGGTGACGTCTTCGGGCAGCGCCTCGCGGAGCTGGCCGATGTAGTCGTCGACCTTCTGATAGAAGTCGATGAACTCCTCTTTGTACTCGCCGTCGCGCTCGTAGTCCTTGAACAGGAAGTGGTTAACCCGGTCGGTCGTCATGAAGACGCCGAAGAACAGATCCCAGTCGTCCTCCTCGATGTAGTGTTCGAACGCCTCGAACCGAGCGTCGACCGTCTCGTGGGCATCCTGAATGAACTCGGCCTTGTCGCCCTGGTGGCCGAGTTTCGGGTTGACGTCGATCCGGTAGTCGAGCGTCTCGAGGTAGTCACGGACGTCGTCGGGATACGCTGCCTTGTCAAGCCCGGGCGAGAGGAAGCCCGAGACCATCCGCTGGACGTTGCGCTGCGGCGGGAAGGTGACGGGGACGTTCATCACGGTCGCGCGGCGACCGTCCTCCTGAACGCGATCCCAGACGCGGTCTGCCTGGACTTCTCGCCCCATCGGGACGTAGGTGTCGTAGGTGCCGACCTCGCGGTCCTGAAAGCCGTACACGCCCGTTTCGCCGGGGTTCATCCCGGTCGTCAGCGACGGCCAGCAGGCGCTGGACTCCGGTGGGACGATACTCGAGATTTCGCCCGCCGTCCCCTCCTCGGCAATCGCAGCGAAATTTGGAAACAGTTCCTCGTTCTCCGATAGGAGACTGTACGGCACGCCGTCGACCCCAATAAATGCGACTCGGGGAGCTCCGTCGCCCCGCAATCGATCGAACAGACCCATGGGCGGACGTAGTTCGACCGCATACAAGAAGGTTCGTTTCGAGACACTGTGTTGAGACGGCGTGCCATCGATTCACATTCCTCCCTGTTCTCGCGTTCGAGTGCGCTTTCCGACCGACTCGAGTGGGCTTGCTGAAGCGCGCTCGTCGACTGACGAACTCAGTCCTCGTCCCCGTCCCGCTCGGACGCCTCGAAGTTCGCGGGGACGACCGTCAGGTGGGCCATACCGGCACCGGAATCGGCTGCATCGTCTGCCGAAGCGGACGTTCGTGCGGACGGGTTAGTTGCTGCCATAACGAGTCTAGCTACGGCGGTTAGCCGGATAAAATTACCCATGCTCATAATGCATGAGACGAACGGGCGAACATAACTCTCGTGAATCCACCAGATACCGTGCCGACGGAGCGGTGGCCCGTCAGCGTATTCTTACGGGCCCGTCGTTCGACGCGGGTTGCGAGGTGTACCTGCCCACGAGAGAGTAAACGTAGTCGAACAGTAACGAGACGTGAGCGGTACTAACGGCGACACGAAGACGGCCGTGTCACGGTGGCGATACACGCTGTACCACGGTGAGAAAGCGAGAGCGGAAGATTGGGTCTGTCGCGTCGGGAAAACGGCGCGTGACGAGCCAGCAGTTGGCTCTTAGAAGTTCTCTTCGTAGAGGTCTTGTGCGTGTTCGATTGCGTCGTAGGCGGCCTGTTTATCCTCCCAGCCCTGGGTTTCGACTTCCTTGCCTTCCTCCAGGTTCTTGTAGGTCTTGAAGAACTCGTCGATCTCGTCGAGTTGCTGTTGGGTGATGTCCTCGAGGTCCTCGATGTGATCGTAGCGCGGGTCCTCGGACGGGACGGCGATGACCTTGTCGTCCTGCTCGCCGTCGTCGTCCATCTTCATCAGCGCGACGGGGCGGGCTTCGATGACGCAGCCGGGGAACGTCTGATCCTCAACGAGGACGAGCACGTCGAAGGGATCCTCGTCGTCGTAGTACGACTGCGGGATGAAGCCGTAATCGCTCGGATAGTGGACGTTGCTGTGAAGCACGCGGTCGAGGACGACGCCCGGCACGTCCTTGTCGTACTCGTACTTGTTGCGTTCGCCCTTGAGACACTCGACGACGGCGTAGATCTCTTCTGGCGGATTCGGTCCAGTCTCGAGGTCTTCCCAGAGATTAACCATGTACCTGAGGCTTCACGGCCGATCAAAAAGTATTTTCGTAATCGATGTCACCTTGGAGGTGAAGGTCATCAGGCACTATCAAGACGTGATCCGACCGAATTCCACCAGTATTCGGCGTTGCGGTACCCGATCTGCCCGCGGGCGATCGGTGGATACCGAGAAATGGTTGACAAGTCTTAAATAGTCTGATGACATTTGCACAGGTATGTCAGAGGCACAATCAATCAGCGGCGATCAGAGTATTGCACGCGAACTTACCGCGTTCCAGAACAACATCCTCGTTATCCTCGCGAAAGAGCCGATGTACGGACTGGCCATCAAGCGCGAACTCGAGGAGTACTACGGAACCGAAGTGAACCACGGCCGTCTCTACCCCAACCTCGACGAACTCGTCGACCTGGGTCTCGTCGAGAAGAGCGAACTGGACAAGCGAACGAACCAGTACTCGCTGACCGACGACGGCTACGACGCCGTCCTCGACGGCATCCAGTGGACCCTCTCGAAGGTCGTCACCGGCGACGACCGCGCCGAGGAGATCAGCGAGATTGTCGAGAACAGCTACTGAACGCGCGACCAACTCCACCAGACGTTTTTTATCGGACCCGTCGTTCGGGGACCGATACCTCGGCCGTCTCGTAGACGAGCGTGATCGACTCCTCGAGCGCGTCTCGTTGTGCGTCCGACGGCCAGGCGTTTCGCACGAAGTACTCCGACCGAAACTCCTGAAGCTCCGTCCCCGTCAGATCCTCGATCCGTTTCGCGTAGTGGTTCCCCACGAAATCGGCGAGCAACGCGGCGTTATCTCCGTGAACGTCGCCGTGGCGCTCGCTGACGCGTCCGACGAGGTCTCGGTTGTGCGCTTCGACCGCGTCCCAGTCGTCGGGCTGTTCCGTCCCTTCGAGCGGCACCTCGACGCCTCGCGAGATGTCGTCGATGCGGTCGGTTCGGATAACGCCCGCGTCGTCGTCGTGCCACTCCTCCGGGTGGAGTACGAGCACGTCGTCGCCGTCGTCCTCGCGGATTCGATACGTAAAGTCGTGCTCGTCGAGAAGTTCGTTGCGCCGCTCGGCGTGAGCCTGCGCTTCGCCCTCGTCGGCGACGGTGCGCTCGAGTCGGGTGAGTCGCTCCGCTTCGTCGACGATTTCGGTGGGAAGCTCCTCGTCGGCGGTAGTATCCCTCGCAGTCTGGGACCCCTCGGATTCCCGACCGGAGTCGGCGGGTGAGTCGTTCGAATCGGACATTAGCGATCGGTACGCGCTCGAGGGTTTTTCTCTTGCTGGTCCGGGCTTCGATAGCGGCTCCGCGCTCGACTCAGCCCTGATCCAGCGCCTCGTTGGCGAGGTCGTCCGCGCGGTTGTTGACCTCCCGAGGGACGTGCTCTAAGGTCCACTCGTCGAACGCGGCGAGGAGTTCGCGGACGGTTACGCGTTTCTCACGCAGTTCGGGGTTGTTGGTGTCGTACTCGCCGCGGACCTGCTTGACGATGAGTTCCGAGTCGCCGCGCACGTGGAGTTCGTCGAACCCGTAGTCGCTGGCGGCCTCGAGGGCCGCGATCAGCGCCTCGTACTCGGCCTGATTGTTCGTCGCGGTGCCGATCCGGTCGCCCCCTTCGGCGACGATCCCGTCGCCGCTGACGATCACCCAGCCGGTCGCTGCGGGACCGGGATTCCCGCGACACGCGCCGTCGAAGTACGCGTGTGCGCGGCCGCCGCCCTCGCGCAGCAGTGCCTCGATATCCTGCGGATCTCCGCCCTGGATGACGACTTTGTCGTCGTACGCGACGGCCGTCGCGCCGCCGCGGCTCGCACGCCAGCGCTCGTGATCCGTATTTCCGGAGTCGACCGTCACACCCGCTTCCTCGAGTCGTTCTCGAGCCGTCTCGACGTCGCACTCGATGACCGGCATTCGTGGCTGTTCTCGTCGAGAACCGGATAAAGTCTTTCCGGTTCCGAATCGTAAATCACGATCTTGAAGGTCTGTATCTGCCTATTTCGGCAGATTAGCGCCGATATACCAAACCGCCCCCCAAGGATTTATATATAATGGTGATACTACTATAAAAGTGCGATGACACGGTCCACCCGCCAGCGGGAGCGAACGCGTGAGACGGACGAGACCGAGGATCAGGAGGGGGTGCGTGCCTGCCCCGAGTGTGAATCGGACAATCTCGTAAAGGACTCCGACAGGGGTGAGCTCATCTGTGAAGACTGTGGGCTCGTCGTGGAGGAAGAAAAGATCGATCCGGGTCCTGAGTGGCGTGCGTTCAACCACCAGGAACGCCAGGAGAAGTCCCGCGTCGGCGCGCCGACGACCCAGACGATGCACGACAAGGGACTGACCACGACGATCGACTGGAAGGACAAAGACGCCTACGGCCGGTCTATTTCCTCGAAAAAGCGCAGTCAGATGCACCGCCTGCGCAAGTGGCAGGAACGCATCCGTACCAAAGACGCCGGGGAGCGAAACCTGCAGTTCGCACTGAGCGAAATCGATCGCATGGCGTCCGCACTGGGTGTTCCGCGCTCGGTCCGCGAGGTCGCGTCCGTCATCTATCGACGCGCGCTCAAAGAAGACCTCATCCGCGGCCGATCGATCGAAGGTGTGGCGACGTCCGCACTGTACGCCGCCTGTCGCAAGGAAGGCATCCCGCGAAGTCTCGAGGAGATTTCGGAAGTCTCACGCGTCGAACGCAAAGAAATCGGTCGCACCTATCGGTACATCTCGCAGGAACTCGGTCTCGAGATGCGCCCCGTCGACCCGAAAAAGTACGTCCCTCGCTTCTGTTCCGAACTCGAACTCTCCGAGGAGGTCCAGACCAAGGCCAACGAAATCATCGAGAAGACCGCCGAGGAAGGCCTTCTCTCGGGCAAGTCACCGACCGGCTACGCCGCCGCCGCGATCTACGCCGCGTCTTTGCTCTGCAACGAAAAGAAGACCCAACGCGAAGTCGCCGACGTAGCCCAGGTGACCGAGGTCACCATCCGGAACCGCTATCAGGAACAAATCGAAGCGATGGGAATCCACGGCTAACTCGTCCGCTCACCAATTCACCATTTTTGCGCGATCGATCGGAAGCCAGCTCCTGCAGCGAGCAGTGCGCCTCGGTGAATTGTGTGACTACTCGTCGGCATTGGTACCGGCCATATCGATGTCGTTCCCGTCGCCGATGCCGTCCGTGTCAATGTAGCCGCGTCGATGTCGACCCCCGTCACCGATGCCGTCCGTGTCGTTGTCGTTCCGTCGTCGGTCCTCAGATACCGGCGGCTCAGTTCCCGTCGTTGCCATTGCTGTCGCCGTCACTAGTTCCATTTTCGCCCCCGTGGTCGGTCTCGCCTTCGTCGTCTTCTTCGCTCCCGTCGTCAGCGTCGTCATCACCCTCAACGACCTCGATAGGGCACTCGTCGGTCATGTCGTAGCGTTGTGCTGGTCGTCGCCGGCCTGTGCACAGAGCTCATGCTCTCCCGTCTCGAGGTCGAGTTCGACCTCGGTTTCGCGACTGCGCCGCTCAGTGCGATCAGTCATCGGCGCGAGAGTGATCGCGGACTCCTCACGTTCCGATTGCCTCACTGACGGGTTCGACTGTCGACCGGTTCAGGCGGAATCCGCAGTGGGCGCCGAGCGATACGGGGTTCGAAAATGGGTCGTTACCTGCTTCGGTCCACCCTCGACCGGTTTCTCGAGAATCTTGCGGACAGGGGCTGATACGTCGATTTCGTCCGACTCGACTACTCTTCCTTGCCGACGCTGATGACCTGTAACAGCGAGTAGACCGGGACGCCCTCGAGCTCCTCGAGTCCCTGTTTGTCCGCGAGGACGACACAGGCGAGCGGTTCCCCGCCCTCGGCGCGGATGGCCTCGATGGTCTCGCGCATCGTCGTCCCGCTGGTGATGGTGTCGTCGACGATGTAGCACTCGCGGTCGCGAATGCCCGCGAAGTTCCGGCTGAACGTCCCGCCGAGTTCCTCGATATCGCCTTCCTCCCACTGGTGTTTCGCCGGGGTGTACGTCCCCAGATCTGTCTCGAGCTCGCTCGCGATAAGCGTCGCGATGGGGCCGCCGGCTTTCTCGATACCGATCGTCAGATCGACGTCCTCGCCGTGTTTGGCGAGCATGTCGGCCATCGCCTCCGCGATCGCCCCCATCCGTTTGCTGTCCCGGCCGATCGCGGACCAGTCAACGTGGATGTCCTGCGGGCCGCCCGCGGGCCCATCGTCCGGCCGAGTCGGCCGATCGTCGGGCTGGGCCGTCGCGCCGCTTCGCTCGACGAGCCAGCTCGCCGTCTCCCGGGAGACGTTCAGTTCGTCCGC
Source organism: Natronorubrum marinum (assembly GCF_052040125.1). Classification (NCBI taxonomy): domain Archaea; kingdom Methanobacteriati; phylum Methanobacteriota; class Halobacteria; order Halobacteriales; family Natrialbaceae; genus Natronorubrum; species Natronorubrum marinum. Next base: position 1,395,076 of record NZ_JBPPFV010000001.1, on the reverse strand, counting down.
GATCTCACCCTTCGAAAGCCCGCGCGCTGCGAGCTCGGCTGCGCTCTCGATCAGGTCGTCGACGTTTTTCATATACCTGTGATTTCGAGCGCCGTTTTTATAGACGTATCGTCGTGGATCGAACATCGAACCCCGCGTCTCGGGCCAGCGGTCGATTCCTCGGGCTCCCGATCCACGATCGACGACAGTCGACTGGTACTGAAAACGATTATCTGCCTGCTCCTGCCTGTTGTACGCATGGAACGCTACGATCTCGTCTACCAGCTGTACGACGGCTACGATACGGAAACGTTGCGGGAGTATCAGGCGTTCGTCGACGTCTTCCCGGCGGTCGACTCACGCGTCGCGTTAGAGCACTGGCAGGGGGCGAACGAGGAACTCGAGCGCCGGAAGAACGAAATTCGATCCGACTTCGCGTCCGGCGAGACGTTCGCGGAGGTCGCCTCCCGGGCCAACCGGGATCAGGCCTTCACGGCGCTGGATCTCGAGGCCAAATACGGCCGCGCGGTGAACGTCCTCGTTTTGGACGTCGACGAGACGCTGCGGTCGGCCGGCGGCACCGACAACGAGATTCCACGCGACACGCTTCACGAGCTGACCGAGTTCCACGAGGCCGGCGTTCCGATCGTCATCTGTACGGGACAGACCTTGGAGAACGTCAAAGGGTTCGCGATCCAGGGACTGGGAAGCGAAATCGTCCACTCGGGCGAGCTCTCGATCGTCTACGAGGCCGGGACGGGCGTCTTCACGCCGGGACACGGCGCGGACACGAAACAGCTCCTCTACGAGGAACTGGACGACGAGATCCGGGACGTCTTCGACGACGTTCGCTCGCGGGTACTCCCGGAAGCCCCGGAGGACCTCCGGCGGGGCTGTCACCTGCAGGGCAACGAGTTCAACGTCACGATGAAGCCCAACTACGAGACTGGCTCGACGAAGGCCAGAGAGACCATCGACACGGCGCTGGTCTACCTGATCGACCTGCTCGCCGACGCCGTCGGGACGGCACTCGAGGAAAACGGCGACGGAAACGGGACCGTCGTGCTCGACGACGAGACCGTCGTCGACTGGACGCGCGCCTTCTACGCCGACCAGGACCCCGAAATCAGGGGCGTCCTCGAGAGCGAGGGGGAGTACCCCGACCTCGACTCCGACGACGTTCCTGACACGCTCGCGGACGTCCTCGAGCGGATCGACGTCGCCTACTACGAGGCCGACGCGGCCGAGATCGGCAGCCTCGAACTGAACAAGGTCGTCGGCGTCGAGCGAGCGCTCGACGTACTGGACGTCCACGATCCGTTCAGTCTCGTCATGGGCGACTCGAAGAGCGACCTGCGCGTCATGCAGTGGGTCGACGAGACCGACGCGGGCATCGCGGCCGCGCCCGAACACGCCTCGCAGGATACCTTGGAGCACGTCCTCGAGACGGACGAACTCGTCTTCGACCGCGGAAAGAGCGTCGACATTCTCCGGACGGTGTACGCGTTGAACCGGCTGGCCCGTCTCGAGTGAGCGGAGTTCGACTCCCCGGGCCACGCTGAGACGGTTCGACACTGACGACCCACTGACCGTCGCCGGCCGTGAGGTGCTGTCTTAAACGGCTGGAACACAAAAGCCGGCTCATCAATCGGATCGGCGCGCTATCGAGTGGTAGCACGATCCAAGCGGGAGTGTTACGGGCGGGCAGCGACTCTCATCGACGAAACGCTGACGAGACGTGCTCGCCACCCCGACGCGCGGATCGGCGTGGTACTATGACACGATTCGAGTCCCGATCTACCGACGATAGCCGCCCCGTTCATCAACCGGACTCGAGCCTGGCGTACGGGGTGATCGACCGATGACGACGATTGCAGAGCTCACGCTGTCAACCGACGAGTTCGCGCTCGCAAAGACGCTCCACCGACTGCCGGACCTGACGCTCAGGGTCGAGAGCGTCGTCGCCGAGGGGCCGACGCGAACGATGCCCCTCGTCTGGTTCTCGACCGACGATCCCGAGGACCTCGAGGCGGCGCTCGACGCGGATCCGTCCGTCGACGACTTCCAGTGTCTGCTCGAGACTGCCGACGACGACGAGTGGTTCTATCGCCTCCAGTATGGCGAAGACGTCAGCTCCGTCTGCGGATCGGTATACGACAACGGCGGCACCGTCCTCGACGCGCAGGTCACCGACGGCCAGTGGACGCTCCGACTGCTCTTTCCCGAGCGCGAGGAGCTTTCCGAGACCGTCTCCGCCATCGAAAATCAGGGCGTTCGCGTCGACGTCCGCCGGATGGTCGAGGCCGGACAGGACGACGATCTCGAGACGACGGCCGCACTGACCGAACCCCAACAGGAGGCCATCTCCGAGGCCTACCGCCAGGGCTACTACGACGTTCCGCGCGAGATCTCGCTCGAGGAATTGGCGGACAAACTCGACATCTCCCATCAGGCGCTCTCCGAACGGCTTCGCCGCGCGAACCGCGTCCTCGCGAGCGAGCAACTGGACGATCCGTCGGGGAAGTTGGCTACTGATTGAGGCGGCGAGTACCGCCAGCACGGCCGTCCGGGCAACTGACGGCCGAGAGTTGTACAGCCACGTCGCGCCCGACTCCTCGACGCTCGCCGTCGACTGTTACGACGCCTACGACGAGGGCGACGACGGCCGCGCTCGCGAACGTCAGAGTCGCATCTTCGACGTTCGAAACGCGTTCAAAACCGGCGGCGCGTACGTCTCCGGCGTCAAAACAGCAGTTCGAATGCGCGAGCAACTCGAGGCGCTCGAGTTGGTGTCGCTCAGTGGCTCTCGTTCACAGCAACGCCCGCGTTCGAACCCGTCCGGACAGGACGAGCGTTCGTCCCTCGTCGTCGATCGAGAGGTCTTTGATCGTCGCCCACTGATCGGTGATGTCGCGGTTCGACTCGACGTGGTCGCGGAGTTCGCCCGCGTCGGCATCGCTCTCGGTTTCGTAGAGGTAGACCTCGTGAACGTCGGTCGTGTCGCCGTCGAACTCGTACGCGTTCGCCGAGCCGACGAGTCCCCGCTCCCAGTCGTCGAGTCGGTCTTCGACCCGCGCCTCGAGATCGTCGCGCTGGTGCTCCGGAATGTCGTCGATATCGCCGTACTGGCGCTCGATTTCGGACTCGACCGTCCGCGGCTCGTGGAGTTCGCCGCTCGCGAGGTGAGCCGATTCGAACTCCGCCAGCAGCGCGTTGCCGTCGTCCGTTTCGGACAGGCCGCCGGCCGACGTCGTCTGGACGTTGATCGCCGATTCGAGCGCCTCGAGCGAATCGAGGGGCTGGCTGCCGGTAACTCTGACGACGTACGACTCGCTGACGCCGAAGGCGGAGCCCTCGAAGGCGTACAGATCGAACCCTTCGTACTCACCTTCGCTCGAAAGGGCCTCGTCCTCGGCAGACCGATCCTCGGCCCAGTCCTCGAGACTCTCCTCGACGTCCGCGGGGTCGAACGATCCGGCGAGCGTGCCGATATTTATCGATGCGCTTTGCTCGTGCTCGTACGTCTGGGTTCCGTCCCAGGTTTCCTGCGTGTAGCTGATCTCGTACTCCCACTCGACGCGCTGGGTGAGCTGCCAGTCGAGATCCGTGGCAGCCACGCCGGCCGTGCTCCGGAGTTCCGACCCTTGCTCGAGTGGCCAGTAGACAACGAGTTCTTCTTCGTTATCGAAGACCGCCTGTGGAACGACGGTGTCGAACTCGACCCCGGTCCGTTCGTCCCCCTCGAGTTCAGCGTCGCTGTACTCGTTGGCCAGTTCGTCCTCGTCGAAGAGTTCGGAAAACGAAAGATCGACGAGCCAGCGGTCGACCGCCGGGCCCGATGCACTGTCGTCGCCGACGACCGGAAGGCTGCTCGTACAGCCGGCCAGTCCTGCACTGCTCATCGCAACAAGCCCAATGCCCCCGTTTCGAAGAAGCGTCCGTCGTGAAATGTTCCCTCCCATCACGTCTGGAAAGACAGTTTATCTAAATAGTATTTCTGGCCCTCTTGTATGTTATTGCAACGCACATATCGGTCGTCGACCCGCGACCGGCTCCCGACGAATCGTCCACACTGGGACGGTGTGAGAACCGGAAAACACGCCGCTCAGTTCGACCGTCGTGTCGCGGTCGAATCACAGCGTTGGACCGTCGCGAGAACACCCGTCGCCGTCAGTCTAGAAGACGGCCCGTGAACGGACGGTTCCGGTGTTGTCGAAGAACGGTTCGGGAACGGTGTACTCGAAGGCTCGCGTCCCTTCTTCGGCTTCCTCGAACTGGGGGCTCTCATAGTACTCCGCTAGCTCGTCTTCGTCGAGGATATCGGTAAGCGAAGGCGCAGCAAGCCAGCTTTCCACTCCCGGACCATCGGAACTATCGCCCACGATCGGGACACTGCTCGTACAGTCGGCGAGTCCGGCCATCCCGACTGCGAGTGCACTGCGCTTGCATTTCGGACGAAATTCCGTCGTGACGTATCCTCTACCATCGTGTCACTGATATCGGTATAATTATATAATATTTCAGATTTGAGCATGTCTATGGTAATATATGTGTCCTAATAATTGAAGCTCGACGGTTGCGGCGCCAATCACCATTTCGAGTCCTCGAACGGCGTCCGTAGCCGACCCCGCTCTCGCGACCGAAGTCACTATTCGTCTACCGCCCGTATCACCAGTCGTGACCACGTACGACGCTGTCGTCTACGATCTGGATGGAACGCTCGTCGACCTCGACGTCAACTGGGACGCCGTAGCTACCGACGTCCTCGAGGTTTACGAGCGCGCGGACGTCGAGCCACCGAGCCAGAACCTGTGGGAACTACTCGAAACCGCGAGCGACGTCGGGTTGGAAGCGAACGTCGAGTCCGCCATCGCTGCCCACGAACGGACCGGCGCCGAGACCGCGCCGCGGCTGACCCACGCGGACGAGTTACTCGAGCGAGCGGTACCCGTCGGCGTCTGCTCGCTCAACTGCGAGGCGGCCTGTCGAATCGCACTCGAGGCACACGACCTTCTCGAGACGGTCGACGCCGTCGTCGGCCGTGATACGGTCGCCACGCAAAAGCCTCACCCGAAGCCGCTACTCGAGGCGGTCCGGGCGCTCGAAGCGGAGCCGGAAACGGTACTGTTCGTCGGTGACTCCCCACGGGATCGGCTGACGGCAGAACGAGCGGGCGTCGCGTTCGAGTTCGTAGACGACGGTCCTGCCGGCGTCTGAGGCGGGCCGACTCCGTCGACTACTCCTGCGTTCGCTTCGCGTACGCGAAGACGGCGATGGCCGTCAGAAACCAGATCGGGGCTCCGACGCGAATCGCGAACTCGGCTCGAGCGCCCCAACTCGGGAGATCGGCGTTCACCGAGAGCAAGGCGACGATCGGTGCACCGACGAGGATCGTGGCGACGAAGGTGACTTGCATCACCCAGCCGTAGTCGACGCCCTCGGGAGTGGTCGTTTCGACGGGTTCTGGCACGATCGACAGTGACGACTCAGCCCTCTTAATCTCTCCGTGTTCGACGCTTGGCCGGCCGCTCCTAAGGGACTGAGCGCAGGTCCACCCGCGAACGATCGGCCCGACGGCGATCTCGACCGCCTCCCGCCGGCCCTGTCGAAGAACGGTGGCATTTAATCGTCGGCGACGAATCTGTGTGTATGGCTACCGTGCGGGATCTCAGAGAGAAGGCTGGTGACGAACCGATCACGATGCTGACGGCCTACGACGCGCCGACGGCCGGAATCGTCGACGACGCCGGCGTCGACGTGATTCTCGTCGGCGATAGCGTCGGTAACGTGGTGCTCGGCCACGAGACGACGGTGCCCGTCTCCGTCGACGGGATCGCCCACCACGTCGGCGCCGTCTCGCGCGCGACCGAAGACGCGCTGGTCGTCGCCGACATGCCGTTTCTCTCCTTCGGCGTCGACGAGAAAGACAGCCTCGAGAACGCCGGGCGGATGCTCAAAGAGGAGGGTGCGGAGGCGGTCAAACTCGAGAGCGGTCCCCACACCGTCGAACTGACCGAGACGATGGTCCAGCTTGGCATTCCGGTGATGGCCCATCTCGGACTCACGCCACAGCACGTCAACCAGTACGGCGGCTACCCCCGACAGGGAACCGATCAGGCGGCCGCCGAACGGATGCTCGAACTCGCGGTCGAGCACGAGGAGGCGGGCGCGTTCTCGCTGGTGCTCGAGCACGTCCCCTCGAACCTGGCGGCCGAGATTTCCGACGCGCTGGACATTCCGACGATCGGCATCGGCGCGGGGCCCCACTGCGACGGGCAGGTGCTCGTCTTCGACGACGCCGTCGGCATCAGCGAGTGGACCCCCTCCTTCTCCGAACAGTTCGGGGCCGTCCGCGCCGAAATGGAGTCGGCCGTCGACGAATACGTCTCGGCCGTCGAATCCGGAGAGTTCCCCGCCGACGAGCACAGCCACGAGGAGAGCGACCTCGAGGAGCTCTACTAAACTGCGACGGTTCGAGCGTCGCTGTGGCGCTCGTGTCGCCCAGAAGTTAGGGGATCGTCCTCGACGTTGGGACGCTGCTCCCTACGGTGTGTCGGGACGCTGCCGTCGCCAGACCGCCCTCGTCGCTTCGGTCGGCCGGCGTCACTCCTCGACAGTGTCTCCACCGTGCTCGGACACGATATCCAGAAACTCGGTGACTGCGGCGTTGAACGCCGCGGGTTGCTCGACCATCGCCAGGTGTGCAGCGTCCTCGAGCGCCGCGATCCAGGCGTCGTCGATCTCCTCGGCGAGGTACTCGTGGTATCTCGGCGGCGTCAACTTGTCGTACTCGCCGTGGACTGCGAGAACGGGACAGTCGATCGCCGACAGCTCCTCCCGGACATCGAACTCGTGACACGTCAGGAAATCCCGGTGGGTGACGGCCCGGCCGGTGTCGCGGAGTTGGTCGATCGACTCCTCTCGGAGTTCCGGGTCGGGATCGTGAAAGAGTCGATCCGGCCCGTGGAGGAACTCGATCGCGCGCTCGAAATCGTTTTTCAGCCAGTCGAGGAGGTCCTCGAGGACGCCCAGTCGTGCGCCCGTCCCCACCAGCACGGCGGCGTCGATATCGGGGTCGCGCTCGATCAGGAGTTGCATGACGATGGCCCCACCCAGCGAGTTGCCAACCAGAACCCTGCTCTCGGTCGCCTCGACGACGGCCAACACGTCGTCCGCGTACGCGGAAAGCGTCGTGTAGCCGGGTTCGGCATCGATATCGTCGGATTCGCCGTGACCGCTCAGATCGAGCGTGACGACGGGATTCCGATCGGCGAGGCGATGCTGGGCGGACCAGACGTCACTCGACCCGCCGCTCCCGTGGACGAAACAGATCGGCGGGCCGTCTCCGCCGCGGTCGGCGACGTCGTAGGCCGTCTCTCGGCCGTGGTGTGTTACCGTCTCCATACTCGTTCGAACGAGGGGTGGTGGCTTAAATTCTCGAGAAGCGTCGAACCGATACGAGTCCCTGCTCAAATCGTTCCGAGTCCGAATCGGAACCGACCGGTGGACGAACTCGCGAGCGTACACAGGCTGATCGGCTCGAGCCCCGTTCTTCGAGGGAACCCACCGGTCGACCTGGCTCCCAATCCGGTGTGAACTACGAACAATGCTCTTTCTCTGAAAACGGTCCCGTCTACGCCTTAGTGGGCGAAAGATTTATATACTCTGTGCGCTTACTTTGGGTTAGTTGAAGCATGACACTCGAACAATTCACCCGAGACGAAGGGCAGGTAGCACGCCAGTACCAGTACGACGAGTGCGCGGTGCTGGCCGTCGACTTCGGGGCCAGCGAAACCGAGGCCTCCGTTGACCTCGTCGACGACACGGTTATCGTGGTCGTCGACGACGAGCAGTACGAATTCGATCTTCCCGACGGTGCAGGCGACGCGCACATGTTTATGAAAAACGGCGTCCTCACTGTCGAGCTAGAAGGTGACCTATGAAACTCACAGTTAAACCACTGAAACAGAAAGACGCCGGACGTGGACTGGCCGCGATCGACCGCGTATCGATGCGCGAACTCGATCTCGAGAACGGCGACTACATCGTCATCGACGGCAAAGGCGACAGCCAGGCCGTCGCGCGAGTGTGGCCCGGCTACCCCGAAGACGAGGGTCGCGGGATCGTCCGAATCGACGGTCGCCTCCGACAGGAGGCCGACGTCGGGATCGACGACCGCGTCGAGATCGAACCCGCGGACGTCAACCCCGCCAAGTCGGTCACGGTCGCGCTCCCGCAAAACCTCCGCATTCGCGGGGATATCGGCCCGCTCGTCCGCGACAAGCTGAGCGGTCAGGCCGTCACCGAAGGGCAGACGGTCCCGTTCTCGCTTTCCTTCGGCCCGATGGCCAGCTCCGGCCAGTCGGTACCCCTGAAGATCGCGAGCACGTCGCCGTCGGGCACCGTCGTCATCACGGACTCGACGAACATCGAGATCTCCGAGACGCCCGCCGAACAGGTTAGTTCGAGCGGCCCCGGCGGCTCCGCCGAGGGCGTTCCGAACGTCACCTACGAGGACATCGGTGGCCTGGACAGCGAACTCGACCAGGTCCGCGAGATGATCGAACTGCCGATGCGCCACCCCGAGCTGTTCCAACAGTTAGGGATCGAGCCGCCGAAGGGCGTCCTCCTGCACGGCCCGCCGGGCACCGGGAAGACCCTGATGGCCAAGGCCGTCGCCAACGAGATCGACGCCCACTTCGAGACGATCTCCGGACCGGAGATCATGTCGAAGTACTACGGCGAGAGCGAGGAGAAGCTCCGCGAGGTCTTCGAAGAGGCCGAGGAGAACGCTCCCGCGATCGTCTTCATCGACGAACTCGACTCGATCGCCGCAAAACGTGAAGACGCCGGCGGCGACGTCGAACGGCGCGTGGTCGCTCAGCTCCTGAGCCTGATGGACGGGCTCGAGGAACGCGGCCGCGTCACCGTCATCGCCGCGACGAACCGCGTCGACGACATCGACCCCGCGCTCCGCCGCGGCGGTCGGTTCGACCGCGAGATCGAGATCGGCGTCCCGGACAAGGACGGCCGCAAGGAGATCCTGCAGGTCCACACCCGCGGCATGCCGCTCGTGGACTCGGTCGATCTGGACCACTACGCGTCCAACACGCACGGCTTCGTCGGCGCCGACCTCGAGAGCCTCGCCCGCGAGAGCGCGATGAACGCGCTGCGTCGCATCCGTCCCGACCTCGACTTAGAGGAAGACGAGATCGACGCCGAGGTGCTCGAGTCGCTGCAGGTCACGAAGGCTGACTTCAAGGAGGCGCTCAAGGGCATCCAGCCCTCCGCGATGCGCGAGGTCTTCGTCGAAGTTCCCGACGTCACCTGGAACGACGTCGGCGGACTCGGCGATACCAAAGAACGCCTCCGCGAGACGATCCAGTGGCCCCTCGACTACCCCGAGGTCTTCGAAGCCATGGACATGGAAGCCGCCAAGGGCGTCATGATGTTCGGTCCGCCGGGCACGGGGAAGACCCTGCTCGCGAAAGCGGTCGCCAACGAGGCCGAATCGAACTTCATCTCGATCAAGGGCCCCGAACTGCTGAACAAGTACGTCGGGGAGTCCGAGAAGGGCGTCCGCGAGATCTTCGAGAAGGCGCGGTCGAACGCACCGACCGTGATCTTCTTCGACGAGATCGACTCGATCGCTACCGAACGCGGGAAGAATCAGAGCGACTCCGGCGTCGGCGAGCGGGTCGTCAGCCAGCTCCTGACGGAGTTAGACGGGCTCGAGGAGCTCGAGGACGTCGTCGTCATCGCGACGACCAACCGTCCCGACCTGATCGACAAGGCGCTGCTCCGACCGGGCCGCCTGGACCGTCACGTGCACGTCCCCGTTCCCGACGAGGAGGCGCGCGAGAAGATCTTCGAGGTCCACACCCGCAACAAGCCACTGGCCGACGCGATCGACCTCGGCTGGCTCGCAAGCGAGACGCAAGGCTACGTCGGCGCCGACATCGAAGCGGTCTGCCGCGAAGCCTCGATGGCCGCCAGCCGCGAGTTCATCAACTCCGTCGATCCCGAGGACATGGCCGACTCCGTCGGTAACGTCCGCATCAGCAAGGAACACTTCGAACACGCGCTCAGGGAAGTCCTCCCGAGCGTGACTCCCGAGACGCGCGAGCGTTACGAGGAGATCGAAGAGCAGTTCCAGCAGGCCGAACCGGCTCAAGAACAGGATCAACTCGGCCGCACCTTTCAGTAAGGGCGGCCCTGAGCGATCGAGAGCGGACTGAGACGTTCTCAGTTACCGCGTGCGATTTTTCTGACGAATCGAACTCCGTAGAGCAATGGCTCCGGCGAAATGGACTCGAGTCAAACTCACTTGTTCGACCGGGTCTCGGAGGACGACTGGCGACACCGGTCTCGAGCGACGACCAGTCGGCAAAGTGGCTGCTGAAGTCAGTCAGGGAGCCTCCGCGAACGGAGCTTGCGAGTCGGTTACTGCGCGAGTTCGGCCGACGAGTCCGCGAGGTCCTCGAGAACCTCTTCGGCGTGTCCGTCGGGTGTAACGTCCTCGTAGACCGCTTCGATGGAGCCGTCCGGGCCGACGACGTACGTGTTGCGGAAGACGCCGTCGAAGGTGTTACCGAACATCTGTTTCTCGCCGTAGGAGTCGTACAGCGTCGCGACCTCCCCGAGTTCGTCCGAGAGGAGATCGTACTCGAGATCGTACTCCGCGGCGAACGACTCGAGATCCTCGACCGGATCGTCGCTGATGCCGACGACGTTCACGCCGCGGTCGTCGAACTCGGCGAGCGCGTCGTTGAACCCGCAGGCCTCGGTGGTACAGCCGTCGGTGTTCGCACGCGGGTAGAAGTAGACGACGAGTCGCTCGCCGTCGAAATCTGAGCGGCGAACGGTCTCGCCGTGCTGGTTAGATAGTTCGAACTCGGGTGCTTCGTCGCCGACGTCGAGCATAGCCGTCTGTTAGCGAGGGTCGATGTATGCGTTGTGGTTTAGGGCCGGCCCGGTTTCGGATCGATACTCGCGTTCGGTATGGTGCGTGGATACAGCAAACGGACGTTGTTTTCCAAGCAACTTGTTCTGAATCACCCGATCAACGGAGGTCGATCATGATTCATATGTTGGTCTTGCCCGATTCGAGTGTTTGCAGGATCTGTCGAGCGAACGTTTGCCCACTACCCTCAACTGGACTCAAGCAGTTCGGTAGCAGCGTCAGAATCTTTCCAAAGGACAGCATCTCCACTACGAGAATCGTAGTCGATAAACAGTTCCTCGCTGAGCATGGGGAGATGGTGATGGTGTAACGCTATTTCAATCTGTGTAGGGTCGTCTTGGGGAACCGTCTCGTCCCGAGCGAGAGACTCTGCCAATTCTTCTTGTCGCAAAATATCGTGGTCAACGAGCATTGACACCACTCGGCGGCGGGCAGGATGAGTAAGTGCTCCGGTTGATTGTAGCGCGTAGACACAGACCTCATCGATCAGACTGGCAAACACGAATACTCCCTCGACAAGTGTTAAGGGCATTACGAGTGAGATTTCCTTCGAAAACGCATGAGTGTTTGGGAGGCTTTGATTATAACTCCATATCTTTGCTTAGTTCTTGCCACCATTCTCAGTTAGTGCAAAAATAACGTTGCTTTTGTACAGTGGATTTTTCACATGCCTATAGGGTGTGATGATCTGATCAATCTACTGCAGATTATCGTAGCCACTGAACGTCACTGCACACCTGATCGCACGACTACCGTACGATCAGTGTGTAAATCGTTTCAGTTGTCACGATATCTGGATTGGCCAGTCGTTTCAGACTGATTAGTCACCAATCTGTGCCACCTTTTTGCCTTCTATTCAGCAGTAGCTCATCAGCAGTATCAGCGACTGATGGAACGCTTGGCGATCAATAAACGAACTCTGTGAGAACAGGCTCAGAAGTCTCGGAGCGTCCGTGAGGAGAAGTCGATTGGAGAGATTGTAGAAATCACCGCAGCCAGTGTGTACAGCCCGCTCGAGCGGACCGGATACTCGTGACTAAACAGGTTCAGAGATGCTACTCGAGCGATTCGGCGGCTTCCTGCTCGAGCAACGGCGTCGCGTTCTGCTCGGGCAGCGTGACGATGTCGTCCGTCGAGAGCGAGTACTCGCGGTCGTCGACGCCGAGAATCGAGCCGATATCGCGAGTGATTTTGACGGTGACGCGGTCGACGTCGGTATCGTCGGCATCGTTCGCATCCCCGTCGCCGTCTGAATTGCTATCGACGTCGTCCGGCGGTGCCGGAGCCCCCTCCGACGGCGACGCTGAGTCGTCAATCTCGGGTCCGTCGCCGCCCATGACGTCCGCCGGCGTGACGCCGCTCGAGCTGTCGGACCCATCGACGGCCGTCTCGCTCCCGCCGGATTCGGACCTCGAGTCGGCCTCGGTCGGCGCATCCTGCGATGGCACCGGTGGCGCGTCCTCGGGCGGGGCTTGGGGGTCCGTCGTGCCGGAATCGTCGACCGGATTGACGGCCGTGGGGTCGCGTTCGACAGTCGCGGGATCGGGGTCGACACCGGCGTTGGCATCGGCCACGGGATCGGATCCGTCGCTGCCACCGGCCCCAGCCTCGGTCTCGAGGCCCTCCAGCACGTCGAGCACGCGCGTTTTGTTCGACGAGATTCGATCCACGAGGTCCTCGAAGAGGTCGGCCTCCTCGGCGGTCAGCCCGTCGTCGTCGGCCGGCATCCCCGCCGCGGCGAGGCTGGCCTGCTTGACGAGTTTGCCCATTCGTCGTTCGTAGACGGCTTCCACGACGTCCTTGGCGGTCTCGATCTCGTCGGTGAGTCGCCCCACTTCGGGCGACGAAAAGGGGTCGTCGGCCTGTTCGGCGACGCGGTCGCGTTCGTCCTCGAGATCCGCGATGTACTCGCCGACCTCCTGATAGAACGAGGGGCGCAGATTCTGGAGGCTATCTTTCTGGCGCTCCTTGCTCTGGACCGAACGCAACTCGTCTAGATTCATTCTTTCTCCTTCTCGGCGCGGCCGCGTGCCATCAGGAACACGGCAACGTACTCTGGTAGTGACTGGTCACCCTCCGTGACCGTAAAACTATCCCCCCCAAGTTCGACCTCGCCGCCGCGGGTCACGTCGACGGTGATCTCGTGGCCCCGGAACGTCTCGGGGACGGCGTCGACTAAGGGGTCGAAGTCCGCGATTTCGTCCCGCTCGAGTCGCAGCGTTTTCAGTCCGCTGCCGCCGTGGAGACTCCCCGGCAGGCGGATGAGCCGGTTCGTGTCGGTCGTCACCGGCTCGTCGATCGGCGCGTTGTCGCGCTCGACCGCCTGTGCGGCGAACCGTTCGGCTAACTGCGAGACCGCGGTGTGGACGGTGACGTTGCCGGCCTCGAGCTGTTCGCGGTTGTTGCGGGCCGCGTTGAGCGTCGCCTGCGCTTTGCCCTCGCCGATGCCGTCGAACTCCTGCAGGCGCGCCAACGCGTCCTCGTCGTCCAGTGCGAGCAATTCGTCGATGTAGTCCAGTAGATGGGCGTGAGTCCGCTTGCCCCACCCGCCGTCGATCTCGAGCGTTCGTCGCTCCGTCGGCGTCTTTCGCCCGAGCCCCGCGACGGTCTCGGTCTCGATCAACTCCTCGTACTCCATCCCGATACCGCGAACGTAGTCGACGATCTCGCGGCGGTGTTCTCGGTCGAGGTGGAGCACGTTCTCGTCGCGAACGTGGACGTGATAGCCGCGGCCACCCGAGAAGACGAACTCGAGTTCGTCGAAGCCGAAATCGTCCTCGAGAAACTCGATCAGTCGGAAGAGGGCGTCCTTACACTTCGAAAGCATCTCGGCGTAGGAGTCCTCGCCGAGGGTCACACTCGGCAGGTGGTCCGCGTCTAGGTCGAAGACGAGATCCGCGGACTGCCAGTCTTTCGCGTGCATCGAACTGGCACCGGGATCGCGAAATCGCCCCGCCGAGAAGTAGACGTGCTGTGGACGTTTGCGGACGAGAAATTCCGAGAGATCGCCTAACTCGAGGAGCGACCGGTGGCGGACCATGGTCGTATCCGGCCCTTCGGTCCAGGGAATGTAGCCCCACTCGCGTTCGTTGGCCGCGGGCGGCGGCGTGATCTCCGTCCGCCGGTAGTGATCGCGAAATCGACCGCGAAGATAGGCCCTCGTTCGCTCCTCCATGCGTCTCGGGTAGTCGTGCGTGCGGGGGTATAATCCTGCCGAATGGGCGACTCCGAACGCACCTATTTCCGTCTCGTGGTCCTCCGTTAGCGTGAACCGATGCTCGGATCACTGCACATGGGCTGGCGGAACGTGCTCTTCGCTAACTGGCCGGTCGATCCGGCCGCGGTCGAGTCGCATCTTCCGGAGGGGCTTGCACTCGACACCTACGACGGACGGGCGTGGCTCTCGGTCGTTCCGTTCACGAACGTCGACGTCCGGCCGCGGAGACTTCCGTCCGGCGTGGGACTTCCACTTCCCGAACTCAATCTCCGGACCTACGTGAGTCACGACGGCACGCCGGGCGTGTACTTCTTCAGCCTCGACGCGGACGGACTCCTCGCGGTGCTCGGCGCTCGAGTGTTTCACCACCTGCCATACTACTACGCCAGCATCGATCTTCGTGGAGAAAACGGTCGCGTTCGATTCACGAATCGCCGTCGTCATCCGGGGGCCAGACCGGTTCAGTTCGACGCAGCGTACGGCCCGATCGGCGACCGGTATGCCGCCGAACCGGACACGCTCGCCGCATTTCTCACGGCGCGTTACCGCTACTACACCGAAGCCCCGGACGGATCGCTTCGCTACGCGACCATCGATCACGAGCCGTGGCCGCTGTACGACGCCGCCGTCGACCTCGAGGCCGACGCGCTCTTTCGGGCGAACGGCTTCTCGACGCCGGAGTCTGAACCGGTTCACTTCTACAGCCCTGGCGTCGAGACGATCGCGTCCGAGAGCAAACCGGTCGCTGGCACGGGGGAAACGATCGAGGAGGTGTAACGAACCGAGACAGCTTCTCGGCGCGCTGAGACTCGCTGTAACAGTTATCCGGACACACCGTGTACAACCTGACAGTCAATGATCGCACTACTGACGAACGCGATCGACGAGGTCGACCTGGAGCACGAACTGGTTCAGCGGCTCGCTCTTGAAGCGGTTCGTGCGGGGTTGGAAACGCCGCTCCGAGAGCCAATTCTCGAGGCCATCGACGAAACGACGGCTGAACCGCTCTACGAACGGCGTGACGACGACTCGACTGCGGACGACGAATCGGCCGTAGACGCCGTATCCGATACCGGGAGCAAGAGCCGGCTCAGGATGGCCGCTCAGGGACTGATCGTCTTCGCCGTACTGTTTGTCGTCCTGTACGTCGCCTTCAGAGTCCTGCTCGGCGCCGACGCGGCCGGGGAGTAACCCGTGACGGATCGAACGTCCCGGTTCACCGTTCGATCGACGTATCCGCCGGCGGCGGTGCGAACGGCTCTCCCAGCGACCGCCGATCGATGACACGCGTCGACGTTCTCGAGCAATTTCGAGCGGCGTCGTCGAACTGAGCGATTCTACCGGCGGAAACCGTGGCCCGCACCCCATTTGTCGGCGCGTCGTTCTCACGCTCGGTTCTTGACGGGAGGGAAACGTACTCCGTCTATATCGTCTCTCACGACGTATCTAACGGTATGTCTACGTCAATCCGATCCCGTCGACTCCCGACAAGCCAGCTTCTCCTCGGAGCCGCAGTCGTCATAGTAGGCGTCCTGCTCTTGCTTGAGACGACCGGCGTCTCGCCGGTGGGGAGCCTGCTGGTGTTCGTCCCGTCGCTGTTCGTCGTCGTCGGCGTCTGGGCGCTCGTTCTGAGCCGGTTTCGAAATGTCGTCGGTCCGGTCGTCCTGATCGGCGTCGCCGGTGCGTGGCAACTGGTCGCACTCGAGTACGCGACCGTCGACCAGGTCGTCGTCTTCTGGCCGGTGTTCGTGATTGCCTTCGGCCTCTCGATCATCACCGGCCAGTTCCGGTCGCGAGTTCGTGCGACCGACGATGCCTTCACGTCCGCGTTCGCCGCGTTCGGCGGCGTCGAAAAGCGAAACACCTCGAGGACGTTCGCCGGCGCCGATCTGACGGCCATTTTCGGCGGCACCGAACTCGATCTTCGCGATACGGAGATCGAGAGCCGACCGGCACGGATCAACGCCGTCGCGCTGTTCGGCGGGGTCGATATCATCGTTCCCCGCGACTGGAACGTGCGGATGGACGTCCTCCCGGTACTGGGCGGAGCTGCCGACGATCGGCCGCGCCGTGAGGGCGATCACGACGAACTCGATCTCGTGGTCACCGGCTTCGCCGCGTTCGGCGGCGTCTCCGTGTCGGACTGATCCGCGCTTCGCTGGCCGCCAGTCAACTGCGGTCCGTGAATTGTGACGGATCGATCTCGGCGGTACCGAAACGCCGCAACGACTCGGTTTCGGGTCCCCGTCGATATCGGTCGCTCGTCAGGCGCGCTCGAGGGATCCCGATCACGACGACTCGAGTTCCGTTTCGATCCCGTCGGCCGCTTCGATGCGTTCCGTCAAGTGTCGGACGAATCGGGCAGCGGGCGCGCCGTCGACGACGTCGTGGTCGAACGTCACGGTGAGGCTCAAGAACTCTCGAGGCACGATTTCGTCGTCGACGATCCCCGGCTTCCGTTCGATTCCACCGACCGTGAGCTGGAGGGTATAGTTCGTCGGGCTGATGCCCCAGCCGCCGGTACCGAACATTCCGACGGACGTTACGGCGACGGTGCCCGCGATGCGTTTCCACCGCCGTGGAAACAGCTGCGGAAGGCGCCACAGCTGCCGCCGAATGGGGCCGGGTAGGCGGAGACCCAGAGACGCCATTCTCGTCCGTCGTCCGTCGGTCGGATCCGTCTGGGCCGCTCGTATCTCGTCGTGGATAGACTGCAGTGAACGCCGGTCGGCCGCTCTGATGACGTGTGGAACCCCGATCCGCTCGCCGTCTATCTGCCGTTCGACGAGGACGTTCACGTCGACATCGTCGAACTGGACGGTCCGACCTCGCCAGTCCCGGTACGCCTGAACGTGGGGATGGGCGTCGATGGATCGAGCCAGACACCACACGAGAAACGCCGTGAACGAGAGCCGTTCTCCCGTGTTCGATTTCCGGTCGCGAATGTGCCGTTTCGCCTCGGTGACGTCGACCTCGACGAGTCCGTGAACGATGCTGCGCCGGCCGGCCATCCGCATGTAGTCGACGGTGCCTCGACGCTGGAGTGAACCGGCCTCGAGCGTTTCTCCGTGCTCAGTCATGTGCGTCTTAGGGTGGCACGGGACATACGCCTTGGTCCTCGTGGCCGTTCTGCTGAACGATAGCTACGAGTCTGCTCCTGACCATCCCTCAATGGCCGGACTCACGTCGCACATCACGGTCGAAGCTATCGCGACCCGGGACGGGAACGGCTCGAGCGCTGTCGGACCCATACGAGACCGAGTTCCAGTTTACACCGATTGAAAAACAGCCGCTCTAGCGGCGCATCAGTTCCGAAATCTTGTCCGTAATGCCGACGTCGGAGCCGAGTTTTAGGTAGTAGGCGTCGCCGCCGTCCTCGTAGTAGTCGTCGATGCGGCGTTTAATCTCGAAGCCGAGGTGTTCGTAGAACTGGAGGGCGTTCTCGTTGCTCGTCCGGGCGTGACAGGTGATCGTGTCGTGGTCTTCGGCCACGCGGGCGACGAGCTGTTTACCGATGCCCTCGCCGCGGAGCTCCGGGGAGACCGCCAGAAAGAGAATGTAGCCGTCGCGTCGAACAGCCGCAAATCCGATCAGCTGCCCCTCTCGGACGTAACAGTGGACCGTCGAGCGACGGTACGCGTCGGAGAAAAAATCGTGGCGCTGTTTGAGGACGCCTTCCCGCTCGTTGATCTCCTCTTTGAGCTGCCAGGCTGCGTCGACGTAGTCGTCACTCCCCGGCGTGACGACGCAGCTGTCGATGTTGACGCTCACTGTTTCACCCTACCAGCGTCGTCAATATAATTCCACCGGCACTCGGCGATTCGTACCGGCAAACGAGTGACTCGATTCGAAAATCGGTCGGATGATCGCTCGTCGATCAGTATGCATCGGTGGGACCACGTGCTGGGGAGATCGTAACTCGGCGCTATTCTCGACGAGACCGACGAGCATACCATCCCAGTCTCCGAACGCGTAGCCAGCAACCGATGACACGAACACAGAACGGACGATTCGAACTCCGCGACCACACAGCGGACGTCGCGGTCGCCGCGACCGGTGACACGCTCGAGGCCGTCTTCGCCGCGGTCGCCGACGGGCTCGCGGCCGCCTCGGCCGACGAGATTCCCGACGAGGTCGGGGACCGGTTTTCGCTCTCCATCAGCGCGGAAAATCGCGAGGCCCTGTTGTTCGATTACCTCGACGAACTGATCTACGAACGGGACGTGCGGGCGGCGTTGCCGGTCGACCACTGCGTCGAGCGGATCGAGACGGCCACCAAGAACGGTGCGGGAGCCGGCACATCGGGTGACGGTGAGACCGAGTGGACGCTCGAGGCCAGCACGCGCGGCGTCCCGTTGGACGAGGTCGACGCCCGCGAGGTAAAGGCCGTGACCTACTCGGAGATGCGCCTCGAGCGAGTCGATGCCGATGCGTCCGACGAAGGCGGCTGGGAGGCCTACGTCGTCTTCGACGTCTAACCCGTCAACGCTGGAACTCGTCCGTCTCCGAACAGCACCGGAACTCGTCCCTGATTGTTTCGCACGCGGGAACAGCAGACGTGTTTTCACGATCGACGCTGTACGCCTGGTAGTGGTTCAGAGACGCCGCCGCGTGTCGAGACATCTCGCAGCTGGTATCGCTTTCTTCACGCTGATCGCCGTCGGAACGGTAACCGCACACGAGGAGTACGTCGTCGACGAGGAACGCGACGTCGACGTCGCGACGTTTTTCGGCGACACGCTCACTGACCCGTTCGTCGTTGGTCCCCTACTTACGGGCGCGCTCGTCGTCGTCGCAGTCGTCGCGGGCTATCTCCGCCTCCGGCCGTTCCAGCGCGACCTTGCCGCGTTCCAGACGGCCATGGGGGAGTACACCGACTACGTCCCCTGGCTGTTGCGCATCTCGCTGGGAATCCCGCTGATCGGTGCCGGCTTCGCGGGCTACTTCATCAGTCCCGCACTCGAGGTCGATCTGCGCATTCTGCAGGTGGCGCTGGGCTTCTGTCTGCTGTTCGGACTCGCGACGCGGGTCGTCGCGCTCGTCGCGCTCGCCGCCTATCTCGTGGGCGTCGTGATCTGGCCCACGCTGCTCCTGCAGTTGGAGTTCGTCGGCGGCCTGCTCGCTGTCGCCCTGATCGGGAGCGGCCGGCCGAGCGCCGATCACGTCCTCCAGCGGGTCGCGGGGACGCGGGGGACCGTCTACGGGCGAGTCGATCCGGTGTCCAACCGCGCGCGAACGCTACAGGAGCGGGTCGACGGCTATCGACGATACCTGCCGACTGTCGTCCGACTCGGGTTGGGATCGACGTTCGTCTATCTCGGCCTGACGCAGAAGCTCCTTCAGCCGGGCCTCGCGCTCGCGGTCGTCGATCGCTACGATCTCGCTGCGACCGTCCCCGCCAGCCCCGAGCTGTGGGTCCTGGGCGCGGGCCTCGCCGAAGTCGCCCTCGGACTGGCGTTGATCGCCGGCCTGTTCACCCGCGCCAGCGCCGGGACGGCGATCGTGGTCTTTACGCTCACGCTCTTTGCCCTCCCCGACGATCCCGTGCTCGCCCACGTTACGCTGTTCGGGATGGCCTCCGTCTTGCTCATCACTGGCGGTGGTCCGTACGCCGTGGACGGCCATCTCGAGCGAGTCGCGACCGACGCCGACGAACTCGAGGCGATTCCCACCGGCGGAGACTGACGGACCTGCCCCTGTTCGATCGACCGCAGAGACGAACTTCTTTCACCGTCCGGCGTCCAGTTGTGCGTATGAGCAATACCACGTTCGACGCCGACGGCATCACGCTCGAGCAAGTGCGTGAGTACGTCTGGGAGATCCCACAGGAGGGCGACATGCGCGTCCCCGCGCGAGTGCTCGCGAGCGAAGCGCTCCTCGAGCAGATTCAGGACGACAAAACGCTCGAACAGATCACAAACACGACCCATCTACCCGGAATCACCAACTACGCGATCTGTATGCCCGACGGCCACCAGGGCTACGGCTTCCCCGTCGGCGGGGTCGGTGCGCTCGACGCCGAGAACGGCTGTATTTCACCGGGAGCGGTCGGCTACGACATCAATTGCGGCGTCCGGATGATGCGGACGAATCTGACCTACGACGAGTTGCAAGGAAACGAACGGGAGCTCGTCGACTCGCTATTTACCAACGTTCCGTCGGGTCTCGGCGGCGGCGGCATCGTCGAAGCCGGCGTCGACACCGTCGACGAGATCCTCGCTCGCGGGGTGGACTGGGCCCTCGAGAACGGCCACGCCGTCGAAGAAGACCTGCTCCACTGCGAGGACGAGGGAATGCGCGAGGGCGCGGATCCCGACAAGGTGAGTCAGAAGGCCAAGGACCGCGGGAAGAACCAGATCGGCTCGCTCGGGTCGGGGAATCACTTCCTCGAGGTCCAGCGCGTGACCGACGTCTTCGACGGCGACGTGGGCGCGGCGTACGGCCTCGAGGAGGACCAGATCGTCGTCCTCATTCACTGCGGTTCGCGCGGACTGGGCCACCAGACGTGTAACGACTACCTGCGCAAGATCGAGAAACAACACCAGGGGCTCCTCGACCAGCTCCCGGACAAGGAGCTGGCGGCCGCGCCGGCCGGCTCGCAGCTCGCCGAGGACTACTACGGCGCGATGAACGCGGCGATCAACTTCGCGTGGGTCAACCGCCAGCTGATCATGCACCGCACGCGGGAGGTCTTCGAGCGCGTCTTCGACCGCTCGTGGCAGGAGATGGAGATGGAGCTGCTGTACGACGTGGCGCACAACATCGCGAAGAAGGAGACGCACACTGTGAACGACGATGGCGAACAACGAGAACTCTACGTCCACCGCAAGGGCGCAACGCGGGCCTTTCCCGCAGGCCACCCCGAAGTCCCGGCGGCCTACCGCGACGTCGGGCAGCCCGTCATCATCCCCGGCAGCATGGGCGCCGGCAGCTACGTCCTCCGGGGCGGCGAGAACTCGATGGAGCTCACGTTCGGCTCGACGGCCCACGGCGCGGGGCGGCTGATGAGCCGCACGCAGGCCAAAAACGAGTTCTGGGGCGGCGACGTCCAGCAGGACCTCGAGGACCAGGACCAGATCTACGTCAAAGCGCAGTCGGGCGCGACGGTTGCCGAGGAGGCACCGGGCGTCTACAAGGACGTCGACGAGGTCGTCCGCGTCTCGGACGAGCTCGGCATCGGCGACAGGGTAGCGCGGACGTTCCCCGTGTGTAACATCAAGGGGTGACGGCAACGTCGGACCGCTCTTCGTTCGATACGGACGAGAGAACTGCCTCCGACTCGAGAATCATCGCTTAGACTCGGGAGTTACTGCCCCCGACTCGAGAATCATCGCTTAGACTCGGGAGTTACTGCCCCCGACTCGAGAATCATCGCTTAGACTCGGGAGTTACTGCCCCCGACTCGAGAGTTACCGTCGGGTACGACGTGGAGCACCACAGACGGACCGCCGTACGTCGGTTCCGGAGCGACCGCAGGGTGACTTTGCGGTCCTCCGAGAAAGGGGTACAGCAGATCGTCTCACGAGTCGCGGAGCGAGTTGCGTGCGATCGAGCGAGCGATCGATAGATCGAGTTCGTCGAACGTATCGTCTTCCTCGAGCGTCTCGAGGACGGCCTCGACCGGTTCCGTGAACGTGAACACGAGGTGGACGCCGCTTTTGAATCCGCCGCTCGTTCGCTCGCTCTCGAGAACGCCGTACGTTCCCGCCTTGTTGATGTGGCTGTTGACCGTCTCCTGAGTATAGACGTCACGGTCGGTTCGCTGACAGATCTCTCGATACAGCGTGTAGACTGCCGGACTCGGAGCGGCCCCGTTATTCACGTCCGCAACGACCGCCGCGGCGTAGAGCGAGAGCTTCTTTTGGAGCGTCATTCCGCCGACCATCTCGAGCACTCGGTTTTTTACGACCGAATCGTTGGCTGCGTGCACGTGCTGCTCCGTGACCTTCGTCTCCCCGTTCCGGTTCGCGATTTCGCCCGCGTCGCGAAGCAGGTCGATCGCCCGCCGTGCGTCCCCCTCGTTTTTCGCCCCGTACGCGGCGACTAGCTCGATGACGCCGTCGTCGAGCGCACCCTCCTTGAACGCGTCGCGTCGACGGTTGAGAATCTCGATGAGTTCGGTCGCGTCGTAGTCGGAGAAGTGGATTCCGGTCGGATTGTACGAGCTATCGGTCCGGCTATCGAGGTTCTCGCGGAACTTGGGATGGTTGGTGATCACGACCGTCGAGACGAGCGTATCCACGTGTTGTTCGGCCATCACTCGGCTCAGGCTGTACAGCAACCGGGAGTACGCGGGCTCGTCTTCACCGACGCGACCGGTGAGCGCATCGATTTCGTCGAGAACAAAGACGAGCGCGTCGAAATGTCGGTCGACGATCTCGTAGAACCGAACGTATTTCGCGTCGGTGGAGACGCCTTTTCGCGGGATGTCCCACGCGACTCCGGCTTTGTTCGCGGTCTGATGCCCGAGTTTCCAGACGGCGCGATCCAGCGAGTGCGACTCCATCGTCTTGAAGTTCACGGCGACGAAGTCGAAGGCGATCTCGTTCTGCGTGGCGCGTTCTTTCACCTTCTCGGCGACCGCCTTTACGGTGAGACTCTTCCCGGTACCGCTCGGACCGTACAGTAAGAGATCCGGGGGGCGTTCGCCGTCGAGGGTGTCACGAAACGCGCGCGCTTCGGCCGCGAGTTGTTCGTCGCGACCGTAGATCCGATCGTGATCGACGATCGTATTCGAGTCGACGAGTCGCTTGTTCTCGAAGACGGTCTTCCGTTCGCCATCGAGGATGCTATCGACGATGGACGACTCGGGGGAGTGGGTCGTCCCATCGTCGTTCCCGTCTCCTCGAGCAGTCGATGGCTCCTGATCCATTATCGGCACTGCTCACGAAGCTGCAATACCTTTTTCGAAATGAGTGGACTGTGGTCGTAATGAAGGGTCCGTACTCGAAATGATCCGGCGCAGCCGCGTCGGTCCCGAAGCGAGTCGACTTCCGGCGAAATGAAGACACCGTTGTCGAAATGAAGCTCAGACGCCCACCGTCTCCGAAATGAAGACACTGTGTGCGAAATGAAAGCCGAAACGGACCGTGGTCGAAATGAGCGCACCGTTGTCGTAATGAAATCGGTAGGGCGAGAGACCGTCTGGCCGTACCGGACCAGTCCCACACCGTGATCGAAATGAAATGGAGAAATGGAGGGGGGAGTGACCGGCAATAGCGAAATAGGGAGCCCTGTGACCGGTGTTCGAGCACCCCAATCGAGATGAATTGCGCGAAGTCTCGTGCTGAATCGGTATTTCCATCATCGATGCCAGCTCACGAGACAAAAACCGGATACGCCGGCCGGATTTCATTTCGATCACGGTGTGTGAGTGTCGTCTGACTAGATCCTACTAGGAGGAGTTTCATTTCGAATACGGTGTGAGGGACGGATCGGAACGGAGATACGACGTTCTCCGAATCGCTTCAGTCGAAAGGCACGTCCCCGTTATTTCAACCGAAACGGATTGTCGTCGTCTTCATCGTCCGCGTTACCGTCACCGTCCTCGCTCTCGTACGGCTTTCGCGCCGTGATCGTCACCGTCGCCTCGGGATCGTCCTCGTCGGCCCACGGGCTGTCGTACGCCGAAATCTCGAGATCCGTCACGTCCCAGCCCTCCGCTTCGATGAGTTCCACGAGGCGGCGCTGGTCCTCAAGCATGTCCTCGTCCATGCGATAGCGTTCGACGGTCGGTCGGGTAGGTCTTGTGCCGACCGCCTCCGGCCACGCTCGACCGATTGGAATCCGCTCGAGCGACGACAACATGCGATTACCGTTCGTCTCCGGAACCGACGTCAATGGCCTCCTCGACGAGGGTCTGGTGGGCGCGCCGGAGCCGTTCGGAGAGCGCCTGATGGGAGATATCGAGTTCGTCCGATAGCGTCTCCATGTCCATGTCGCGAGGAATCTGGTAGTAGCCCCGGTCGAGCGCTTCGACCAGCGTCTCGTACTGGGCGTCGGTCAGCCCGTAGAGGCCGTGCCTGTCGTCCTCGAGCTGGTGGATCTTCCGGATATCGACGGTCAGCCCGTGGTCGGTCGCGAAGTCGTAGGTGCTCGAGAGCGAGTCGCGTTCGGGGAAGAGCACTCGGAACCGCCAGTGGGTCCCCTCGACGCTCGCGTCCAGGATCGTCGCCTTTTCCTCGGTCAACAGGTGGATGATGACGGTGACGTCGTCCACCCAGTTCAGCCGGTAGAGCCGTTCGTCGTCGAGGTCGGTAAGGAGTTCGTACTCGTCGACGCTCGGATCGTCCGCAAGCGCGTCGTCGAGCGTCTCGAGGGTCGATTCGTCGCCGTCGAACCAGACGTACGGCATGACGTAGTCGGGATCGTACGCGACGACTCGTTCGATCTCGACACCGACGGGATCCGTGGCCTCGAGCGACTCTCTGAGCGCGAACTCCTCGGCGGGAATCGTCAACTCTGCGATCGTACTCATGGCGGCCACTACCACGTCCATCCCAAATAGTAATCGATTCGAAACCGAGATCGATTGCGCCTCGACGACCCGAACTGAGAGGCAACGGAGAAATAGCCCGCTCTCTGTCACGAATGAAACCAAAATCGGTTGCGTGACCGTGAGAACACCCAGCGTGCTTAAGCGGATCCGCCTGCAATCGGGTGGTATGCTCACCGACGAGTTCGGGCGGGAGGTAACCGGGGTTCGGGTTTCCCTCACCGATCGGTGTAACTTCGACTGCGTCTACTGTCACAACGAGGGACTGGGCGACACCCGCGGACCGATGGATCCGCAGGACGACGAGATGTCGACCGACGACGTCGTTCGCTTCCTCGAGGTCGCCGCGGAGTTCGACGTCGACGCGGTCAAGTTCACCGGCGGCGAACCGATGCTCCGACAGGATCTCGAGGAGATCATCCGACGAACGCCAGACGGGATGGAGACTTCGCTGACGACCAACGGGACTTTCCTCCCGGGTCGCGCCGAGGCCCTCGTCGACGCTGGTCTCGAGCGAGTCAACGTCTCTCAGGACGCGCTCGATCCGAAGGACTTTGCGGCGGTGACCAAGAGCGGGGCCTACGACAAGGTGCTCGAGGGCGTCGACGCGGCGCTCGAGGCCGGCCTCGATCCGGTCAAACTCAACATGGTCGTCTTCGAGCACACCGCGGGCTACGTGCCGGAGATGGTCGACCACGTCGCGGAAAACGAGGGGCTCCAGCTCCAGCTGATCGAGTATATGCCCGAACTGACGGGCAAACCGGAGTGGAACATCGACATCCAGCGCGTCCACGACTGGCTGGCCGAGCAGGCCGTCGAGATCGAACACCGCGAGATGCACGACCGGAAGCGCTACTGGGTCGGTGGCAGCGACGCGGCGGATATCGAGGAACTCACGCCGGATTCACCCGGCGTCGGCATGGTCGAAATCGTTGATCCAGTCGAGAACGCCACGTTCTGTGCGAACTGTCATCGCGTCCGTGTCACCCACGAAGGCTACCTAAAGGGCTGTCTTAATCGCAACGACGACCTGAAGCCGATGGGGGAGATGACCAAACCCGAGATCCGCGAGGCGTTCCGCGAGGTCGTCGCGAACCGGGTTCCCTACTACGGCGAATACATGGTCAGAAACGGCGACGGAGAGTGGGAGCTCAACGACGAGTATGTCGGCGAGTACGCCGAGATCTGAGCGTCGAGCCGGACTACCGTTTCGAGCGAGTTACCGGTTTCGCGAGCGATTCGATCGATTTCCGATGGCAGAGCGGTCGCGCCGTCTTCCGAGACCGACGACCAGCAGGATCGCGGCGAGCAACAGCAACACGGCCGCGGCGACCGGTTGGCTGCCGCCCGCAACGTACATTGCGTAACCAACCATCCCCGCGAACAGCCCGATTAGGAGACTCGAGACGGCGTGGACCGTCTCGAGTCTGCGCGTCCGCGCTTCGCGGCCGAGTTGGTCTCCGAGGGCGACGCCGCTGTGACCGAGATCCCACGCGACGACGACGGCGACCGTCCCGATGACGGTCGGTTCGACCGCCGTTTGCTCGAGCCCGCCGACGACGATTCCGGCGAAGATGACGAGCGCGCCGGCGTCGAGCGCCGATCGACGCGACCGGACGAGTCCGACGGCGAAGATGACCGCACCGACGGCACCGAACGTGATCGCACTGGACGGGCCGACGGCGGTCGAGAGGACGCCGACTGAGGCAGCGACGGCCGCGGCGATGCTCAGCAGGACGGTGGGTCGCCGAGTAACTCCCGCTCTGCCCTCCCCATCGGCTCCGCCCTCGGTCATCGACGACCACCCGCATAGCGTGCGAACACGGTATCCAGCGACTCGTCGTCGGGCCAGTCGACGACCGGAATCCCCGCCCGCTGGAGGTCTATCGTTCGGACGCGACGGGCGACGCGCGACAGCTGCTGTCCGGCCGTTCGATCGGCGGTCGGATCCGGGCTGACGAGGGTCACCGGATGGCCGTGGGCCTCGAGCTGTCGGGCGATCTCGACGGACGCGTTATCACACAGCGGCGTCAGGAAGACGACCTGACTGTCGCCGGAGAGCCGCCGGCGAATCGTCCGGAGCTGTCGGCGCCAGTGGCAGTTGCCGTCCGGCGGGAGCGTCGCGAACTGGGGATGGGTTGCGAGGGACTCCCGAAACTGCACCTCGTGGTGGCGTCCCGATCCCGGCGCGAGCCAGCACGGATCCCCCCTCGACCGTCCGGTTGTATCGCGGTCGACCGGCCCGATGGCCGCGAGACCGACCGTCTCGCCTGTCGCGAGCAACGACGCGCCGATCCGACCTGCCGCGTCGACCGATCGATCGACGGCGTGGGCCGCGTCGGGCCGCGGCGCGCGGTAGGCGGCCAGCCGCGCGTCGACTAACACGACCACGCGAGCCGCCCGCTCCTCGTGGAACTCGAGGGTCGCGAGGTCGCCGGTCTTGGCGCGGCGGTTCCAATCGATCCGGTTGAGCGGGTCGCTCCGACGGTACTCTCGGACGGAGTGGATCGTCGTTCCGGAACCACCCTCTGCAGTCCGTATTCGACCGGCGTAGGCCGCCGTCGCGTCCCGGAGCGGCACCGCCGACGCCAGCGGACGCATCGACGGCTCGCAGACGATCGTCGTCTCGGCGCCGACGAACTGCTCGCGTTCCGTCGACCGAGAGAGGTCGCGGGTAACCACGAGTGCGGGATCGAACGCGTGGCTCCCTCGCCGGGCGGTGACGGCGTACTCGAGCGTCACCGACTCCCTCGGTCGCAGCGCGGTTCCGAGCCGACTCGTCCCCTCAGTGACCGCCATCCCGGGGGGGACGCCGTCGACGAGTCGCAGGTCGGGGACGAACGCGCCGCTCTCGTTCGTGATCGTCAGGGTGATCTCGAGTTCGTCGCCGGGTTCCGGATCGTCGTCGCTCACCGTTCGCTCGAGGGAGATGTCGAGCGCTGGCGGTTCGACGGCGCGGGCGAAGCCGGCGTAGCCGACGCCGACGACGCCGGCGAGGACGACGGCCGGGGATTCGGCGATGGCGCCGATGCCGACTGCGAGGAGCGCGACGGCACCGACGCCGGACCAGTGTCCGGTCGGGCGAGGGCGACGGGCCGTAACGCCCTCGACCGAGTCGGTCGTCGTTCGGCGGTTCGACCGCGACCGAGCGTGGGAGACGGACCAGCGGTCGTACGTGGACAGTGACGATCGGTCCCGATCGTCGATTGGGCGACCAAACTCGGCGGTCGGGCTCTCGGAGTCGACGCTCGAGCCGTCGCCCCCGTCGGCGAACGGGTCGGCGCTGAGGGCGACGATCGCGGCGACCGCGTGTCGGACACCGGTCTGGTACCTGGTTTCGCCGGACGGGCTGACGAGACCCGTGAGCCGTTCCCGGATCGACTGCGGCGGGAGTTCCTCGGACTTCGAGAGGAAGGCCGCCGCCGTTCGGTCGTCGGTCCACGTACCGTCCTCGACGCGTCGAACCGCCTCCTCGACGGAGAGCCCCTCGAAGCGTGTCAGCGCGGCGATTACAGCCGTCCTGAGCTTGGCAGTGAGCCGGTTGCTGTCGATGATGTCGCTCGAATTCATTCCGCGAAACGAATCGACTGCGTCGGTGAGCGATCGACCGGGGACCGGGACCTCGGTCCGTCGCTCGGGGTCGGGCGTCCCTGCGTGATGGTGGTCGCCGTGCGCGCGGGAGAGTCCGACGAGCCCGATACCGATCGCGACGAGTCCGACGAGGACGATGGTCTCGCTCGCGAATCCGAGATCGAACACCCCGACGACCGCGCCGATCGCCGCGAGGAACATGACGCTCCCGAACAGGACCGCAATGCGAGCGGCGTTCACCGATCCTCACCCCGGGATCGACGTTCCTCGGCGGCCTGCGGATCGATCTGCACGTCGCTCGAGTCCGCACCCGATAGGTCGGCGTACTCGGCTTCGATCCGGCGGAGCATCTCGATCGCCCGGGCCTCCCGCTCGGGCGTGGTCGGCGCGTCACCGTACCGGACGTCCTCGAACAACCGCGTGAGTTCGTCGACGTCAGTACGGTCCATTCCGGCGTCGGTCGCGGCGCGGGCGAACTCCCGCGGCGTGCTCGAGTCGGGTCGATCGACCTCGAGTGGCCGGGTCATCTCCTGCCAGGCGCGGTAGACGGCGTTGTCGAACTCGTCGGTCTCCTCGAGTCGGTCGGCCGCCGCTCCCGCGGCCGTCGCGACCGCGGCGGTCGTCTCCCCGTCGACCCGCGGGTCGTCGTCCCCGAGACCGGAGCCGGACCGTCGGTCTTCGGCCCCGCCGGAATCTCGAGAGAGGAGCAGTCCGCCGAGGAAGATGGCCGTGAGCAGCGTCAGCAGGACGACCATTGGCCCGATGGAGATCTGGGTTTCCTCTTCGGACCCGGACGAGCCGCCCTCGCCCGCTCCGCCCTCCCCGCTAGCCGAGAACTGCTCCGGCGGTTCGAACTCGCCCGCGGCGAACGGTAGCACCGCCATCATGGCGTACACTAGCACCGCCGTGACCAAGACAACGACCAATCCGATCGCGATCACCTTGACCGCCTCGCGTCGGTGGGCGAGGAGATACCAGACGATCGCGACGGCGAGAACGACGAGCAACAGGACGATCAAGTACTCGAGAAACGCCGGCACACCCCCGTCGACAGCGCTCTCCGGCGGCGCCGGCTGACCGACGCCGTCCCCTTCGCCGCCTCCGCTGCCGCCGCCCGTGCCGTCGCCGCCGGTCTCGAGGGGCGAGCGGATGGTCGCCGCCACGAGCGCGATGGCGACGATCGCACAGGCTGCGACGCCTACTCGACGGAGGAGGCTCGATCGGGACACCAGTTGCCGACAGCTAACGGCCGTATGATAATAAATTGACTCATCGCGTTCGGTTGGTCGGTTCGAGACAGGTCCGTCGGTTGCGGCCGGTCGGTTCCGGACGCAAAGCGACTCGAGCAAACGAGAGTCGGCCGGGCCGAGGAGCGTCGCTTTCCGGCGGCCACCTTTCGTTGCGCTTAAGTACCCGTCGGGGGTAAATTCGGGTGCAATACGTGTAGGGGAGCAGTCCCCGAGTCCGGGAGGGCGATGATAGAGACACGGTGTTGTGGTAGCCAAGCGGCCCAAGGCGCATGGTTGCTAACCATGTGGCGTCAAGCCTCCGGGGTTCGAATCCCCGCCACAACGTCGGATATACTGACGAACTGACGTCAGTATTCAACACACGCTGGCGCGCTTTCGCCAGTTGCGTTTGCAACGCGCGCAGACCAGACAACCATACACGACACATGAGCGAGGAAGAACCTCAAGAACAACAGGACGACGAAGATCTTCGGTACTTCGTCCGCATCGGTCAGACCGACCTCGATGGGACGAAGTCCGTCGAGCGCTCGCTCTCGGAGATGAACGGTATCGGTCGCCGGACCGCCCGACTCATCGCCGACGAAGCGGGTGTCGATCGAACAGCGACGTTCGGTCGACTCGACGACGACGTCATCGAGACCGTCGTCGAACAGGTAGAGAACTACGCTGACGAAGTGCCCGAATGGCTCGCCAACCGCCAGTCGGACTTCTACACCGGGGAAACGACCCACGAGATCGGCAACGATCTCCAGTTGACCCGTCAGCACGACATCAACCGGATGAAGATGATCGACTCCTACAAGGGCTCGCGCCACAAGCGCGGCCAGAAGGTTCGCGGTCAGCGAACCAAGTCCACCGGTCGTACGGAGGGCACCATCGGAGTCAACGTCGAAGAGATCCGCGAAGAGCAGGCGGAGGAAGCCGCCGCCGAAGAGGAGGATGACGAATAATGCCGCTCGGAACCGACACCAAACAGTACGAGACGCCGAACCACCCGTATCAGGGTGAACGGATCGCCTCCGAGCACTCCCTGCTCGACCGCTACGGACTCGCGAACAAAGAAGAGCTCTGGCGAGCACAGTCCGAACTTCGCTCCTACCGGCGCGAGGCTCGAGAGCTGCTCGGCCAGGCCCAGGACGACGAGGTCGTCATCCGCCGCTCCGAGGAGTTCCTCGGTCGGCTCAAACGCGTCGGCGTCCTCGACGAGGGCGACGAACTCGGCGACATCCTGTCGCTCGAGATCGAAGACGTCCTCGAGCGACGACTGCAGACGGTCGCCTACCGCAAGGGACTGGCGAACACGCCACAGCAGGCGCGTCAGTTCATCATCCACGGCCACATCGTGATCGGGGAGCAGCGTCACTGCATCCCGTCGTACGTCGTCGACGTCGACGAGGAGGACCTCGTCGCGTTCGACGAGAACAGCCCACTCGCGGACGATCTCCACCCGGAACGAGCGGAGGGACAATAACATGAGCCAGGACGACGACAAGTGGGGCGTTGCCCACGTACACGCATCGTTCAACAACACCGTCATGACCGTGACCGACCTCACGGGCGCGGAGACGATCGCCAAGTCCTCCGGTGGGACGGCGGTCAAACAGAACCGCGACGAGGCGTCGCCGTACGCGGCCATGCAGATGGCCGAGTCCATCGCCGAAGAGGTCAAGGCGGCCGGCATCACGGGCCTGCACGTTCGGGTCCGTGGCCCCGGCGGTAACTTACAGAAGTCTCCCGGTCCAGGTGCACAGGCGACGATCCGCGCGCTCGCCCGTGCCGGCATCGAGATCGGCCGCATCGAAGACGTCACGCCGATCCCGCACGACGGATCGCGCGCACCGAAAGGCAAGGGCGGCTACTAACCCATGACAGCAGAGTACGACGTCGAGTTCGTCGAACGCGAGGATCGTGACGCACGCTTCCTCGTCCGCGGCGTGACGCCCGCGTTCGCCAACGGTATCCGTCGCGCGATGGTCGCCGACGTCCCCACGATGGCGATCGACACCGTCCGGTTCGTCGAGAACTCGTCAGTCATGTTCGACGAGCAACTCGCGCTCCGACTCGGGCTCGTCCCGCTGACGACCCCGCCGGAAGGCGAGTTCGTCGAGGACGACACCGTCACGCTCTCGATCGACGTCGAAGGGCCGGCCACCGCCTACTCGGGCGATCTCGTCTCGAGCGACGACCTCGTCCAGCCCGCGGACGACAACGTGCCGATCATCGAGCTCAAAGACGGCCAGCGCCTCGAGGCCGAGGCCGACGCCGTGCTCGAACGCGGAAAGAACCACGCGAAACATCAGGGCGGTGTCGCCGTCGGGTACCGACACCTCCAGCGCGTGTCGGTCGTCGACGACCTGCCGGAGTTCGAAGAGCAGGAGTCACAGATCGTCCGCGGTGTCATCGAAGACGACGGCGAACTCGTGCCGACCAGCGAGTTCGACCACGATCTCTCGAACCGGTACCCCGGTAAGCAGGTCGAAGTCGAGGACGTCCCGAACGCCTTCGTCTTCCGCGTGGAGACGGACGGCTCCTTTACGGTCGAAGAACTGGTCACGCGAGCCGTCGACTCGATCGAGGCGCGTGCGACCGAACTCGAAGACGCAGTACAGCTGTAACGATGATTCATCGCCCCCACACCCACACGGACGCACGCCCGTTCGCCAGCGCCGCGAGCGACGAGACTGGTGCGGCGTCGTCCACTGGAATCGAAAGGGGTTTGAAGGGGCGACGGATAGACAGAAGTGCGAGCAGGGATAGCCAAGTCAGGCCAACGGCGCAGCGTTCAGGGCGCTGTCTCGTAGGAGTCCGCAGGTTCAAATCCTGCTCCCTGCATTTTTCCGACTCGACCGACCGGAAGAGTCGTGAAAATGGAACGACAGATTTGAGCTACGGGAGTCGAGCGGTTGCAAAACCGACCGTCTCCCGGCGGTTCAAATCCTGCTCCCTGCATCCACTTCTCAGCAGTCGATCGATCCGGAGAGAGACGACCAATCGCGGTCGGCCTCTCGCTCGGTCCGATCGAACCGATATCGATTCCACGATCGCTCGAGGCCGCGAGCACGTGCTCGCTCTCGAGCCCGCAGTATTTGGAGGAAACCAATGAGTAGCAAAACTAATCCGAGGCTCAACGATCTCATCGCCGAGCTGAAGTCGACGTCCCGCAAAGCGGACGCCGACGTCTGGCGAGACGTTGCGGATCGACTCGAGAAGCCCCGACGCACCCACGCAGAGGTGAACCTGGGCCGCATCGAGCGATACGCACGCGAAGAAGAGACTGTCGTCGTTCCCGGCAAAGTGCTGGGCTCCGGCGCACTACAGAAGAACGTCACCGTGGCCGCCGTCAACTTCTCTTCGTCCGCAGAGACGAAGATCGATCAGGTCGGCGAGCCAGTACCGCTCGAGCAACTGCTCGAAGAGAACCCCGAAGGATCCAACGTCCGGGTGATTCGATGAGTATCGCAGAGTTCGACGCGGACGTCGTCGTCGACGCCGGCGACTGCATTCTCGGTCGCGTCGCCAGCGAGGTCGCACAGCGCGCACTCGACGGCGAACGCATCGCGATCGTCAACGCCGAAGATGCCGTCATCACCGGCGACAAGGAGGATATCTTCGAGAACTACCGCACGCGCATCCAGCTGGGCTCCGACCGCGGACCCTACTACCCGAAGCGACCGGACACGATCTTCAAGCGCTCCGTTCGCGGGATGTTGCCGTACAAGAAGACGCGCGGTCGCGAGGCACTCGAGAACGTTCGCGTCTACGTCGGCAACCCCTACGAGGACGACGACGACCGCGAGGCCGAGATTCTCGAGGACACGTCGCTGGATCGCCTGTCGAACATCCGCTTCGTCCACCTGGGCGAAGTCTCCGATCAACTCGGTGCTAACGTCACATGGTAACGAACACGAGTGGAAAGAAGAAGACCGCCGTCGCTCGCGCGACCGTTCGCGAGGGCGAGGGTCGTGTCCGAATCAACTCCAAGCCGGTCGAACTGGTCGAACCGGAGATGTCCCGCCTCAAGATGCTCGAGCCGTTCCGCATCGCCGGCGAGGACCTCCGCAGCGAGATGGACATCGACGTTCGCGTCGAGGGTGGCGGGATCAGCGGTCAGGCCGACGCCGTCCGCACCGCCATCGCGCGCGGCATCGTCCAGCACAGCAACGACGCGGAGCTCCGCGACGCCTACATGGAGTTCGACCGCTCGCTGCTGGTCAACGACGTTCGACAGTCCGAACCGAAGAAGTGGGGCGGCCCCGGCGCTCGGGCTCGCTACCAGAAGTCCTACCGCTAAGGTGATTCAAACATGATGGTACCGGTCCGGTGTTTCACCTGTGGCACTGTCGTCGGCGAACACTGGGAGGAGTTTGACGAGCGAGCGAACGAGGGCGACGAGGACCCCGAGAAGGTCCTCGACGAACTCGGCGTCGACCGCTACTGCTGTCGGCGCATGCTCGTCAGTCACACCGACCTGGTCGACGTCGTCTCTCCATACCAGTAACATGCAACAGGAACGTCACAATCGCTACGAGAAAGCACGCATCCTCGGCGCGCGAGCGCTGCAGGTGTCCTACGGCGCGCCGGTGTTGATCGAGACGAAGCAGACCGAACCGATCCTCATCGCCGCCGAAGAGTACGATGCCGGCGTCCTGCCGTTTACCGTCAAGCGGGGGTACGACCGGAAATGACGCGCATTACCGACGTTCGGCTGCGTCGCATCCTCGACTCGCGGGGCAACCCGACGGTCGAGGCCGACGTCGTCACCGAGAGCGGCGGATTCGGTCGCGCTGCAGCACCCAGCGGTGCCAGCACGGGCGAGTACGAGGCCGTCGAGCGACCCGCCAACGAGGCGATCGCCGCGGCCCGCGAACGCGCCGTCCCCCGACTCGTCGGTGAGGCCTACGCGGGCAACCAGCGAGAAGTCGATTCGATCCTCCGCGCCGCGGACGGCACGGACGACTTCTCGGAGATCGGCGCCAACAGCGCGGTCGCCATCTCCATGGCCGCCGCGAAAGCCGGTGCCGACGTCCTCGGCGCGCCGCTGTTCCAGCACCTCGGAGGTGCGTTCCGCGGCGAGAACTTCCCGATCCCGCTCGGCAACGTCGTCGGTGGCGGCGAACACGCCGCCGACGCGACCGACATTCAGGAGTTCCTCGTCGCCCCCGTCGGGGCCCCGAACGTCGAAGACGCCGTCTTCGCCAACGCTGCCGTCCACGACGCGGTCGCCGATCTGCTCGAGGAACGAGGCGTTCCATCGGGCAAGGGCGACGAAGGTGCGTGGGCGCCGTCGATCGACGACGAGGAGGCGTTCGAGATCGTCGACGAGGCGGTCTCGCAGGTCGAAGACGAGGTCGGCTTCGGTATCGGCTTCGGACTCGACGTCGCGGCCGCCGAGATGTACGACGACGAGTCGGAGACCTACGAGTACGAGTCGGAAGGCGTCAGCCGCGACATGGACGAACAGATCGCGTACATCGCCGATCTGGTCCGGGAGTACGATCTGGTCTACGTCGAGGATCCACTCGACGAGAACGATTACGACGCCTTCGCCGAACTCACCGACGAGGTCGGCGATCAGACGCTGATCTGTGGTGACGACCTGTTCGTCACGAACACGGATCGGCTCATCGAGGGTATCGATCGAGACGCGGCCAACAGCATCCTGATCAAGCCGAACCAGATCGGGACGCTGACCGACGCCTTCGACGCGATCGAACTCGCGACCCAGAACGGTTACGACTCGGTCATCTCCCACCGCTCGGGCGAGACCGAGGACACGACGATCGCACACCTCGCCGTCGCGACCGACGCACCCTACATCAAAACGGGTGCCGTCGGCGGCGAGCGAACCGCCAAGCTCAACGAGCTCATCAGAATCGCAGACGACGCGACATGACAGATAACGACGCAACCCAGGAAGGGCTCGACGCCGCCGAAGACGAGATCGACGAGGAGCCAGCCGAAGGGCCTGGCCCCGCCGCCGATCCCGAGGAAGACGTCGAGCCAGCCGAGGAACAGCCCGCCGACGCCGAGGTCGAGGAGACCGACGCCGACGCAGAACCAGTGACCGACGAGGTGCCCGAAGACAAGGGGCCGACGCTCGACGACGACGTCATGAGCGACGAGGAGGCCGACCTCCTCATCCCCGTCGAGGACTACCTCGGTGCCGGCGTCCACATCGGTACCCAGCAGAAGACCAAGGACATGGAGCGGTTCATCCACCGCGTCCGAACCGACGGTCTCTACGTGCTGGACGTCTCGAAGACCGACGGTCGGATCCGTACGGCCGCGGACTTCCTCGCGAACTACGACCCGGAGCAGATCCTGGTCACGTCCTCGCGCCAGTACGGTCGCTTCCCGGCGGAGAAGTTCGCCGAGGCCGTGGGCGCTCGCGCCCGCACCGGCCGCTTCATCCCGGGCACGCTGACCAACCCCAAGTACGACGGCTACATCGAACCCGACGTGGTCGTCGTCACGGACCCGATCGGCGACGCCCAGGCCGTCAAGGAGGCCATCACGGTCGGTATCCCGGTCATCGCGATGTGTGACTCGAACAACCAGGTCAGTAACGTCGACCTCGTCGTCCCGACGAACAACAAGGGTCGCAAGGCCCTCTCGGTCGTCTACTGGCTCCTCGCGAACGAAGTCCTCGACAAGCGCGGCGCAGAGCCGTCCTACTCGCTCGAGGACTTCGAGAGTATGGTCTAACGCGTTCGAATTCGGATACTGTTCGTTTTTCGGTGGCCGATTCGTAGATAGAGCGACTGTGACGACGGAGCGCTGCCAACTGTTCTCGTCGGCAGCCTGGCTTGGCGAAGCCAATTCGATACGCTCGCGAACAACAGAGTTACGTGGGAACCGTTCCAACGAAAGAGTATGTTCGATTCGCTGTTCGACTTCGAAGAGAAGACGATCCCGTTCCCGGTCGTGCTCGCGACGACGGCGCTGATCGCGGTTTTCGCGCTCGGCATTCCGTATCGGGTCGTCGTCGGCTTCTGAGTCGGCCGGTTCGTCGCTATTAGTCGAGAGTCAACCGACCACGCCGTCGCGATGGACTCAACCGACCGTAGCAACGAAAGGCGCTACCCCGGTGTCGGCTTCTCGAGACAGCGCTCGTAGATCGCTCGGAGCCGCGCTCCCATCTCGTCGGTGCCGTACCCGGTGATTTGCGCTCTCCCATCCGAGGGTTCGGCGGTCTCGAGCACGGTGGCTAACCGGTTACGAAGTGCATCCTCGTCGGTTGCGACGGCGGAGTGAGAGACGTCGGCGAGCACCTCCCGAGCGAAGCCGACGTCCCGCGAGACCACCGGGGTGTTACAGGCGGCGGCCTCCTTGACCGTCATCGGGCCGCTCTCGAATCGCGACGTGAGCAGGACAGCGTCGGCGGCGTTCAGGTAGTACGGCACGTCCTCGTAGGGCTCGTTGGCGACGGTCCGGAGACTGACGTCGCCCTCGAGTCCGTCGACGACGCGTTTGGCCAGCGGGTAGTTCTTCTCCTCTCGCGACGGCGCGTACGGGAAGAGGACGATCCGTTCATCGGTCGTCCAGCCGACGCGTTCGCGGGCCTCGGTCCGCGGGATCGGGCGAAACTGTTCCGTGTCGACGGGGAACGGAATCACGTGACAGGACCGGTCGACTCGATCGGCCATCGCGTTCGATGGGACGACGATCTCGTCGGCTCGAGCGGCGAACCGTTCGATGAGCGACGCGTAGGGGTTGTCGCGGTACTCGCCGCCCCAGAGGGTACAGACGACGGGCAACTCAGTTCGTGGGAGCGAGGACGCCGCGACGGCGAACGGAACGGTAAGTCCGTAGTTGGCGTGGACGAGGTCGTAGTCGTCGCCCGCTTCTCGGAGTACCTGCGGCAGGTAGCTGGCGTAATCGACCGGCGTCCGCTGCTCGACGTCGTCCTCGCGTGCGCGGTGTTCGCCGGGAACGGGGAGGGTCGTCACCTCGACGTCGACGGAGTCGAGTGCGGCGAGCTGACTCTGATAGAAGCTGCGCCAGTCGGTCGTGGTGAGACTCAAGACGCGTATGGTCGTCCTCATCGGTTCGAAATCGGCTCGTTGCGTTCGTCCGTTGCTGGATCGGGCCCGATCCGCGCTCCCGTTGCTGGTTCAGGCTCGCTCCGCGTTCCCGTTTCCGGAGACGATTCGTTGCCGTCCTCGAGAAGCTGACTGAGCACGTAGCCGCTGACGTCGATCGTCTCCTCGAGGAGCGTCTCGCGTCGGTCCGCCCACGTCTCGGCGGCGGTCGGATCGCAGGAGAGCCGCTCGATGGCCTCGATTCCCTCCGCTTCGTGAGTCGTGTGAAACGACTGGACGAGTCCGCGTTCCTCGAGTTCTCGGAACTTTCCCATCTCGTTCGATCCGGCAAACGGGCTGATGCGAACGGTTGGCGTCCCGAGCACGCCGGCCTCGAGCGTGGTCGTCGCGACCTCGCCGACGACGATGTCGGCGAACGCGAGCAGGTGGTGGAACGCTTCGGGCGGGACGGGGAGCGACTCGCCACCGCTGGGGATCGATCCGTCGCCCTCCGCGGAGACGTACACCCGTCCGTCGGCTGCGAGCAGGTCGACGATTTCGCGACGGCCCTCGGGAGAGATTCCCGCTTTGCCGACGTCGTGGTTGCCGTTCCACGCGCCGAACCGGAGGACCGCGTACCGTTCGTCGGGATCGACGCCGTTTCGACGCAGGACCGACGGATCGGGTTCGAACCGATCCGGGTGGAGATAGGCGAGTTCGTGGTAGCCGAGGTAGGTGACGTGGTCGTCGCCGTACTCCTCGCGGAAGCTCTCGGGCGTGTAGAGTGCGTCCGTGAACGGGAGGGTCAGTCGGTTACCAGTGTTGATCGCCGTCTCGGTATCGATATAAACGTGGCTCTCCGCGCCGACCAGCGTGGCGACGTGCGTCGCGGCGATACCGTGACTGCTGACGATGTACGCCGGGTCGATAGCGCGCGCCCGTCGGAGCAGTCGTATTTCATACGATAGTTGCGTCAGTCCCAATCCGAGCCAGCCGTCGGGTTCCCCACAGAGTAGTTCGTGATCGATATCGTAGGCGTCGAGAAGGCGTCCAGCAACTCCTTTTTCGCGGGCGAACACGGACACGTCGTGTCCCGCGGTCTCGAGTTCACGGACGACGTGCTTGAAGAAGTGGACGTTCGCCGCGTGCTGGATCGTGATGATGATATCCATTCGTTCTAAGACGGATAATTCTATACAGCTGACATGGATTACTATCGGCGTCTTAGAATCGTACCTGCTCGCGAAACTGTACCAGTTATTGTTTAACTGATAATTATAACGGTTACAATCGTGCTGACAGTACCAGAAACTCGTCGTTGGCTGCCGCCTCGAAACCCGTCGCAACTGTCGATCAGCGTCGGCCTAAACGATATGTATGACGATGATGAATCGTTTCGAGCAGTTCATCGACTACCTCGACTGCGTCAACCGCCGTCGTGTCGAACACGCCGGTCGTGGGTTCGACCCCGAACGCGTGCCCCGATGAGAGTCGATTCGTGGGACCCACCGCGTTCGTCGAACCGGTATCGGAGATACTCACCGTGATCTTCGTCGTCGAGACCGAACTCGAGGGCGAATACGCTCGTTTCGAGGTGCAAGCGACGAGTGAGAATCCGTCACAACTGATAAAACGACGGATATCCGCAAGAGCAGGGACGTGCACTCGAGCCACTAAACGACGAACTCGAGATCGATTCGGGAATATACAGGCTCGGTTCCGATAGCCCAGGTCAATACTTACGACGACGCAATCGCGACCAGTTCGTCCACGAGTTGGGCTGCGTCGCCGGCCGTCGACCCGAACACGAACGTCGTCGGTTCGATACCGAACGCCCCCTCGTGGTAGGCCACGAGCGGAACCCCACCCCGGTCCTCGAAACGCGACCGGAGGTGGACCCCGCGCTCCTCGTAGTCGGCGTCGAACTCGAGCGGTTCCAGGCCTAGTTCTCCGGCGGCCTCGAGAAGTCCTTCGTCGGTCGCGACGTTGATCGCACCCCGGACATCGGAATCGACCGCGTTAGCTGCGAGGAGAGCCGTGGCGACGTGTTTCGACGCACCGAATTCGGGATTCGCGGGAATCTCGATCCGCCGACCCATCGAGTAGATCCGCCCCGGAATCGCGGCAACGTCGGTTTCGTCCCGCGGTTCGGGCAGACACATCCCGACGTTAGTGCCGACGTTCGGCACGTAGTCGGCCATCTCGGGAATCGCCGCGAGGGTTCGCGCGGCCGTCCGCACGTCGGCGAGCACGTCGCGTTCGGCCCGGACGTCGGCATCGAGTCCGCGAACGCAGAGATCACAGCCGAGGCCGCGAAGGGCTGGCATCTCCTCCTCGTGGAGTTCGCAGATCGGGCCGCGGTCCTCGAGACTGCGGACGAGTGCGAGAAGTTCGGCCAGCGCGTCGTAGCCGTCCATCTCGTCGCTCGAGAGTCCGTCGGCGATCCGGTCGACCGTGGCGACGGTTTCGGGGTGGTCCCGAAAGCGGTCGTCGCCGCCGCTCTCGCCGCCCACGTACTTGCTGACGGCGGCCTGGGTGACCCCGAGGTTGGCCGCGATCTCCTGTTGAGTCATGCCGCGGTTGGCGAGTCGGGTCGCGAGCATAGCCCGAATCGTCGGGAGAAACCGATCGACGACGAGTTCGCTCGGCAGGACGAGAGACATACGACCGCGTAGCGCGGACACCGGCTTAAATCCGGCTACCGCGGCCGAGCGAGCGCGCTCGCAGGTGATCGGTGGAGCGGCCGCGAGAAGATAGCTTTTACCCGTCGTCGTGCGAACGGCCGGCTATGGCAGTCTCGAGCGCTCCCGGGAAGGTGTACTTATTCGGGGAGCACGCGGTGGTCTACGGCGAGCCTGCAGTTCCGTGTGCCATCGAGGTACGGGCGCGGGTCGGCGTCGAGCAACGGACGGACAGCAAACTGCGCATTCACGCCGAGGACCTCAGTTTGGACGGTTTTACCGTCGAGTACGGCGGGACGGCCGACGGACCGCCCGACGTGGACGTCCGGGAGTCGCTACTCACCGCGGCGATGGGGTACGTCGACGGCGCGATCGAACAGGTCCGGGATGTCACCGGCGAGGACGAGGTCGGCTTCGACGTGACGATCGAGAGCGACATTCCGCTGGGTGCGGGGCTGGGTTCGTCGGCGGCCGTCGCCGTCGCCGCGATCGACGCCGGCACCCGCGAACTTGGAACGACGCTCGAGACCAAGGAACTCGCCGAGCGGGCCTACCAGACGGAGTACGAGGTGCAGGGCGGACAGGCATCCAGAGCCGATACGTTCTGTTCGGCAACGGGCGGGGCCGTCCGCGTCGAAGGCGACGACTGTCGCTCGCTCGAGGCTCCGGACCTGCCGATCGTCGTCGGCTTCGACGGCGGGGCCGGCGACACGGGGCAACTCGTCGCGGGCGTTCGCGGTCTCCGCGAGGAGTACGAGTTCGCGGCCGACACGGTCGAATCGATCGGGGATATCGTTCGAAACGGCGAGCAAGCGCTCGCCGCGGCCGACGTCGAGGAGATCGGTCGGCTGATGGACTTCAACCACGGGCTGCTGTCCGCGCTGGGCGTCTCCTCGCGTTCGCTCGATTCGATGGTCTGGGCGGCCAGAAACGCCGGCGCCTACGGTGCGAAGCTGACGGGCGCGGGCGGCGGCGGCTGTATCGTCGCGCTCGATCCGACCGACGAGACCGAGACGGCGCTGTCGTACACGCCGGGCTGTGAGG
Organism: Natronorubrum marinum; assembly: GCF_052040125.1. Lineage (NCBI taxonomy): Archaea > Methanobacteriati > Methanobacteriota > Halobacteria > Halobacteriales > Natrialbaceae > Natronorubrum > Natronorubrum marinum. Next base: position 1,353,835 of record NZ_JBPPFV010000001.1, on the reverse strand, counting down.
ACGCCTTCCGCGCCGAACTCGCCGATACAGGGGTGAAGCGCCTCGAATGATCGTCCTGAAACTCGGTGGCAGCGTCATCACGGACAAGGACCGGCCCGAAACGCTCGACGGCGAAGCGATCGAGGGAGCCGCCGATGCGATCGCGGACGCACTCCGAAACGAGACCGACGGACTCGCAGACGGTCTCGTGATCGTCCACGGCGGCGGCAGTTTCGGCCACCACAACGCCAGCAAGCACGGTGTCAGTACGACCGACGGAACGCACGACGCCGCCGCGGCGCTCGAGATTCACGGCGCGATGAAGACGCTGAACCAGTTCGTTCTGCGCCGACTCCTCGAGCGCGACGTCCAAGCCGTCCCGGTGCACCCGTTTTCGGCGGCCCATCGCGACGGCGACGGCGAACTCGAGTTGCCGACCGGACAGCTCGAGACGCTGCTCGCCGAGGGGTTCGTTCCGGTCCTTCACGGCGACATGGTCGCACACGCCGGTGCAGGTGCGACCGTCGTCAGCGGCGACGAACTGGTGGCCGAAGCGGCTCACAACCTTGCAGCCGACCGAATCGGCCTCTGTTCGACGGTTCCCGGCGTGCTCGACGAGAACGAGACGGTCATCGATCGAATCTCGGCCTACGAGGACGTCGCATCCGTACTGGGCGGCAGCGACGCGACCGACGTGACTGGCGGGATGGCCGCGAAGGTGCAGGCGTTGCTCGATCTCGAGGTCGAAGCGTCGATTTTCGGACTCGAGGAATTAGAGTCGTTTCTCGACGGGTCGGACGCAGGGACGAAAATCGATTAATCTGCGGTAAACAGCGCTCGGTTGTACCGGTGGCGCAGGTTTCGACTGCGCCCGTCAGAAGTTCGCGATCACCTCGTGGATGCAGCCGTCCGCCGCGTAGTAGCCGCTGTGGCCGGAGACGTAGCCGACGTCGTGGTCCGTGTAGTTCTCCGGCGGGGTTCCGTCGCAGCCGTCGTTGCCGATGGCTTCGCCCAACTCGACGACGCCGTAGGCCCAGTTGAGCACGTCGTCGTCGTCCATCCAGTAGTTGTCGACCCGTCCGGCCGCCGCGGCGATGTCCTCGCCGTAAGTTCCCGCCGTCGAAACCGATTCGTCGTCGGCCGCTCCGCCCAGAATTGAGACGGACGTAACGTCCTCGAGGCGGTCCCACGCGTGGAGGTTCTTCAGCGCCATGAGGACGACCCGCGCACCGAGCGAGTGCGCGACGTATCGCACTCGAACCCCGGGATTAGCGTTTTTGTACGAGTACGTGAAGTTGGCGAGTTTCGCGCCGTTTCGCTCGGCGATTTCCGTCGCGTCGTACCAGCCGTGATCCGCGTCCCAGGAGTAGCCGACGACCGGCTGCTGGTAGCCTTCGGTCGTAAACGTCGACGCCGCGTCGCCGACGGTACAGACTGCTCCCTCGTCGGTGTTGTTCCAGCCGTGGACGAACACGAGCAGTTCCTCGCTCGCAGCCCCGTGGACGCCGGGGATGTCATCGCCGGCGTACTCGACGTTGTGAACGTCGTTCCCGTCGGTGAGGTGAACGCCACCGGACGTGTCGAAGTGATCGCGAGTCGTCACGCGTGGAACCGTCCACGGCGGATTGTCGCACCCGTCTTTCTTGTCGCCGGCGGCTGCAGTCGACGACCCCGCGATGACGGCTCCCGCGCCTGCGACTATCCCTCCCGACGATCGGAGGACGGTACGTCTCGAGACGGACGAATCGTGTCTGTTAGTATCAACCGTGTCTTGATCAACCATGCATCTCGTGACGCCAACCCAGTCAGTAATGACTGTTTATATTATTTTCACTACTCTAAATATAGCTATTCGTACGACGATCGATAGCTATCGAGAAGGGGTCGTACGACTCCACCGCGTCTCGTCTCCGTACGGAGACGGGTCGAGTTATCGGGAGCACCGACACCTCGTCTGCGTTCGACGTCGAGGGCCGCCCGCTCGTTGGTTCCCCTCACCGTCGCCGCGGACGCAAAAACCCACGGAGTTTATACCGTACCGGTGTGTACAGCTACGTAGCGAAACCCGCGGGCAAGTGCGTTCGGGGCTCATAGCGGTGTTATGGGCCGTTTGGAGGGGATTCTCCTCCCCGTACGCATAGCGGGATGGCCGACGCGCTGCAAGAAGCCGGGGCCGTACGACCGGGAGTCCGCGGACCGTTTCGACGAGAGTCCATCACGCGGCTTTCAGTACAACGAACCATGGAAATCGAAATTGCAACAATTGGCGGCTACGAAGAAGTCGGACGGCAGATGACTGCCGTCCGCGCCGGTGACGACGTCGTTATCTTCGACATGGGTCTGAACCTCTCGCAGGTGCTGATCCACGACAACGTCGAAACCGAACGGATGCACAGCCTCGATCTGATCGACATGGGTGCGATTCCGGACGACCGAATCATGTCCGATCTCGAGGGCGACGTGCAGGCCATCGTCCCGACCCACGGTCACTTGGACCACATCGGCGCCATCTCGAAACTGGCTCACCGATACGACGCACCCGTCGTCGCGACGCCGTTTACGATCGAACTCGTCAAACAGCAGATCGAAGGCGAGCAGAAGTTCGGCGTCGAGAACGACCTGATCAAGATGGACGCCGGCGAGACGATGTCGATCGGCGACTCCGGCAACGTCGAACTCGAGTTCGTCAACGTCACCCACTCGATCATCGACGCGATCAATCCGGTCCTCCACACGCCCGAAGGAGCCATCGTCTACGGACTGGACAAACGGATGGACCACACGCCGGTCATCGGCGACCCGATCGATATGAAGCGCTTCCGTGAAATCGGGCGCGAGGGCAACGGCGTGCTCTGTTACATCGAGGACTGTACCAACGCGAACAAGAAGGGGCGAACGCCCAGCGAAAACGTCGCGCGCGAGCACCTTCGGGACGTTCTCTACAGCATGGAGGACTACGACGGTGGGATCGTCGCGACGACGTTCTCGAGCCACATTGCCCGCGTGACGAGCCTCGTCGAGTTCGCCAAGGACATCGGCCGGCAGCCGGTCCTCCTCGGTCGCTCGATGGAGAAGTACTCCGGAACGGCCGAGCGACTCGACTTCGTCGACTTCCCTGACGATCTGGGGATGTTCGGTCACCGAAAGTCCGTCGACCGAACGTTCAAACGGATCATGAACGAGGGCAAGGAGAACTTCCTGCCTGTTGTCACCGGTCACCAGGGCGAACCGCGTGCGATGCTCACCCGAATGGCTCGCGGCGAGACGCCGTACGAACTGGACGACGGCGACAAGGTGGTCTTCTCCGCCCGCGTCATTCCGGAGCCGACCAACGAGGGCCAGCGCTACCAGGCCGAGAAACTGCTCGGCATGCAGGGCGCTCGCATCTACGACGATATCCACGTCTCCGGCCACCTCAACCAGGAGGGCCACTACGAGATGCTCGACGCACTCCAGCCACAGAACATCATCCCCGCCCACCAGGACCTGAAAGGCTTCTCCGGCTACGTCAACCTCTGTGAGAGCGAAGGCTACCAGATGGGCCGGGACGTTCACGTAACGCGAAACGGCAACCTCATCCAGCTTGTCGACTGATATGACGACCCCAGAGGCACGAGAAGAGGCGGTGCTCGAGGCGGTTCGGAAGCGCCGCGAGCAGGTCAACGAGGCCATCCCGGAGGAGTTACCGATCCAACGGCCCGAACGGCTCTACGAGGCGTCGCGGTACCTGCTCGACGCCGGCGGGAAGCGGCTCCGACCGACGGTGCTGCTGGCCACGGGCGAGGCGCTCGTCGACGCCGAGCCGCTCAGCGAGGACTACCGCGCGTTTCCCACGCTCGATGGGGAGCGCGCGGAACCACGTTCCGCGGATAGTTCGAGCGGCCCGCCGCGAGACACGATCGACCTCATGGACGCCGCCGTCAGCGTCGAGGTTATCCAGTCGTTCACGCTGATTCACGACGACATCATGGACGACGACGACCTCCGTCGCGGCGTACCGGCCGTCCACAAGGAGTACGACCTCGAGACGGCGATTCTCGCCGGCGACACGCTCTACTCGAAGGCGTTCGAGATCATGCTCGAGACGGGTGCGGAACCCAATCGAACCGTCGACGCGCTCGGGATCCTCGCGACGACCTGTACGAAGATCTGTGAGGGCCAGTCGCTCGACGTCACCTTCGAGAACCGAACCGACGTTACGCCCGAGGAGTACCTCGAGATGGTCGAACAGAAGACGGCCGTGCTGTACGCAGCGTCGGCGTGTCTTCCCGCGATCTTGCTCGGCGCCGACGACGAGACCATCGACGCCCTCTACGGCTACGGGCTCGACATCGGCCGCGCGTTCCAGATCCAGGACGACGTCCTCGATCTGACCGTCCCGAGCGAGAAACTCGGGAAACAACGCGGCAGCGACCTCGTCGAGAACAAACAGACGCTGATCACCGTCCACGCCCGCGATCAGGGCGTCGACATCGAGGGGCTGGTCGACACGAACGACGTCGACGCCGTCACCGAGGCCGAAATTGACGACGCCGTCGCCGAACTCGAGGAGGCCGGTTCGATCAGTTATGCGAACGAGACGGCCCGCGACCTCGTCGATCAGGGCAAAGCGCGACTCGAGGTCCTCCCGGACAACGAGGCCCGCCACCTGCTCTGCGAACTCGCGGATTACCTGATCGAACGCGGCTACTGATCGGTTTTTCGCCGCTTTGCTCCCGGATGACGTGCCGACGTATCTCTCAGCCGACTTCGCGTCGTGAGTGTGACTGACCGACGAGCCGTCGGTACAGTGGGATACGGCTACACCGATTTGCAGGCTTTGAGGACCAGTTCTGGATCGTCGACTAGTTCGTGGATCGTGTGCGCGCCTTTCCCGTGGCCGCGTCCCTTCCGCGTCTGCTCGATAATCGAGAGAAACGCCAGTTCGCTGAGCAACTCGCGGACTCGCCGGATTCGAAGCGGATCGGCGCCTTCCTGTTGGCAGAGCACTTCGTACGTCGAGTAGATGTTCGACGTCGGGACCGCCGGGTCGTCTTCCGGAGCCTGTTGGGTCCGAAACGCGAGCGCCTGGAGGAGCAGTTTCGAGTGTGGTGGCTGCTTCGAAATGAGTTCTGCCAGCCGGTTCTGTTCCTCTCGAGTGTGGGCCTGATTAACGTGGCTTTCGGTGACGGTATCGAGGCCGTTCTCGTCGGCGATCTCGCCGGCGTACCGGAGAATGTCGATCGCCTTGCGCGCGTCCCCGTGTTCTTTCGCGGCCAGCGCCGCAACTCTCGGGATTACCGAATCCTCGAGCACGCCGTCCTGAAACGCGTCTTTGCGTGACTCGAGGATCGCCCGGAGCTGGTTCGCGTCGTAGGGCGGGAAGACGTAGTCCCGCTCGCTCAGGCTGGATTTGACGCGCTCGTTCAGCTCCTCCTTGTACCGGATTTTGTTACTGATCCCGATGATTCCGAGCGTGCTGTCCTCGAGCTTGCCGGATTCGACGGCTCGAGAGAGCTGCATCAGGATGTTGTCGTCGCCAAGTTTGTCCACTTCGTCGAGGATGATGATCCCGACATCGAACCGACTGTCGAGGACGTTCCAGAGCCGCCGATAGTACTCGCCCGTACTCAGACCCGATGCGGGAATCGTAACTCCCGTTATAGATTGATTGTTGAGTTCGCGAGCGATCGTCCGAACGGCCTGGGTTTCCGTCGTGTGCTGGAGACAGTCGATGTAGGCGACACCGATCGAGACGTCGTTTTCCGCAGCGCTCGAGCGCAGATCCTTCGTGATGTACTTCGAGCAGAGCGATTTTCCCGTGCCCGTCTTGCCGTAGATCAGGACGTGGTTCGGGGTCTGGCCCTGTACAGCGTCTTTGAGCGCCTGTGCGAGACTATTGAGTTCGTCCTGTCGACCGATGATTCGGTCGCCCTCGACGAGATGCGAGATCCGTAGTAAGTCCTTGTTCGCAAAGATACGATTTTGGTTGTCGAAGAAGGACTCAGATCCTGACATACGTCGAGTTTGCTCGAGGCGGTACTTAACCCTACCTCCTCGGTGCCGGTGTAAACACACCGGAGTGCCGGTGTAGATTTTGTAAATTGAAACTTCAGAGCTTGTGGGCCCATCATGTCCACCCTCCAGTGCCAGTGTAAGTTAACCGGAGTGCCGGTGTAGATTCCGTTTGCGGAACACACCCACCCCGGAGTGCCGGTGTAGATTCCGTTTGCGGAACACACCCACCCCAGAGTGCCGGTGTAAATGGGCCACGAGTGTCGACGAGAAACGCTGAAACACTCGATTCAGAACCGCAGTCACAAACGAACACGACGGAACGGATAAGCGGTCGATCGCACCCGATTCGGGTGGACACTTTGTGACCGATGTCACAATCCAGTTGCCGTGACTCTCGTATGACCGATATCGTAGATATGTTATTTATAGGCTTTGGAAGCAGTCTCCTAGCAGCAATCGACAAATTCGGATATTCGGGGTAAACTGTCCACAGCGTACGTTTTCGCACGACTTACATCGGCACTGAGGGGTGGGTCCGCTCGATTAAGTCGTCTGCTCGATCAAATCGGTCGTGGCGACAGTATCACCGGACATCCCGAACGATCATCGCGAAAATCCACCGAACGCCTATCGTGGGGACACACCGAACGCACATCGCGGAGGTTTTGGGCCGGGACCGAATACGTCTCGGTAATGGACGACGAGCTACGAGAGCGTGTCGAGCGTGAGGCGGAGAAACACGCGCTGTTGAACGCGGTCAAACACGAGAGCGACGCCGACGTCGGTGCGATCATGGGGCCGCTGATGGGCGACAACCCGGACTTTCGCCAGCACGGCGACGAGATTCCGGGCATCGCCGGCGGCGTCATCGGCCGGGTCAACGACCTTTCCTACGACGAAAAGCGCGAGCGACTCGAGGAACTCGCTCCCGAGGAACTCGCGGAGATCGAGGCCGAGGACGAGGAAGACGAACACGACCTGCCCGACCTCTCGAACGCGGACGACTACGACGAGATTCGGATGCGCGTCGCGCCGAACCCCAACGGTCCGTGGCACGTCGGCCACGCCCGGATGCCCGCCGTCATCGGCAGCTACAAGGAACGGTACGACGGCTGGTTCTGCGTCCGCTTCGACGACACCGACCCCGAGACGAAACGACCGGATCTCGAGGCCTACGACGCGATCCTCGAGGACCTGGACTACCTCGGCTTCGAACCCGACGCGACCTATCGGGCCAGCGACCGCCTCGAGACCTACTACGAGCACGCCCGCGAGTTGATCGATCTGGGCGGCGCGTACACCTGCTCGTGTTCCGGCGAGGAGTTCTCGGAACTGAAGAACAGCGCCGAACCGTGTCCACACCGCGACAAGGACGAAGAGACCGTCCTCGAGGAGTTCGACGCCATGATCGACGGCGAGTACGAGAGCGGGGAGATGGTCCTCCGCGTGAAAACGGACATCGAGCACAAGAACCCCGCACTGCGCGACTGGGTCGCCTTCCGGATGATCGACACGCCCCACCCGCGCGAGGAGGCCAGCGACTACCGCTGCTGGCCGATGCTCGACTTCCAGTCGGGAGTCGATGACCACCTGCTCGAGGTCACCCACATCATCCGCGGGATCGACCTGCAGGACTCCGCCAAGCGCCAGCAGTTCGTCTACGACTACTTCGGCTGGGACTATCCCGAAGTGGTCCACTGGGGCCACGTCCAGATCGACGCCTACGACGTGAAGATGAGCACGTCGACGATTTCGGAACTGATCGAGCAGGGCGAACTCGACGGCTGGGACGATCCCCGTGCGCCGACGCTCAAGAGCCTCCGTCGCCGCGGGATTCGCGGCGACGCCATCGTCGAGGCGATGGCCGGACTCGGCACCTCGACCAGCGACGTCGACCTCGCGATGAGCGCGATCTACGCGAACAATCGCGACCTGATCGACGAGGAGACGGACCGGCGCTTTTTCGTCCGCGACGGCAATCAGGTTCCGCTGGGCGGCAGCCCGCCGGACGAGGCGAACCCCCCGCTTCATCCCAACCACGAGGAGCGCGGCGTCCGCGAGATCCCCGTCGGAGCCTCCGTGATGCTCGAGGACGACGACCTCCCCCAGCGCGAGGAGCGGATCTGGCTCAAGGGTCTGGGCTGTTTCCAGTTCACGCGGGATGTGCTCCAGTACACGGGCGAGGACATCGACGTGGTTCGCGAGGGCGACGTCGACGTCGTCCACTGGGTACCCGCAGACGAGAGCGTCGCGGTCCGCATGCGAACGCCCGATGGCGACGTCCGGGGCCACGCCGAACCCGGTGTCGCCGGCCTCGAACCCGACGAACTCGTTCAGTTCGAACGCGTCGGCTTCGCGAGAATAGACCGCCACGACGAGGACGAGACCGTCGTCTACTACACGCACGACTGAGTCGGAAGGCGACTGGTCGGTACTCGAGTTTGGTTACGTCTCGGCGTCTTCGTCGTGCTCCGCCTCCTCGACGAGCACGTCGGCCTCGACGTCTTCGGTGTCCCCAGTCTCGTCGGTGGTTTCGGTGGCTTCGGCTGCAACGGTCTCGTCCGGTTCCGTATCCTCCTCACCGCCCGCGGTTTCCGCGGTCGTCTCGGGTTCCGCGACGCGTCCGATCTCGGTACTGTCACACTCCGGGCACCGCTCCTGTTCGCTGTAGATCTCGGTGCCGCAGTTCCGGCATCGATAGTCGGCGCTCTCGTCTCGAGCGGACACCGCCTCCTGTTTGAATCGCTCGACCGTCTCGCCAAGCCGCTCGAACATTCCCATAGTCTCGAGATGGTTCCACAGACAGATAAGTGTCGACATACGGTGAAAAGCCGCGTTTCGGCTCCCCCTCTGGCGACACTTTCCAGATTGCAATCCGCGTTCAGCGGAAGGCTTCGCGGCCCGCCACTCTCAAGGGGAGGTTATCGTCGGGAATTGAGCGCGACGCTGAGTTCTGACGTTCGGGCGAACTTCACACCGATGTCGCCACTGACGGATTCGTAGCCGTCTGCATCGATTTCAATCGTATGGGTCCCGTGTCCGAGTTCGAGATTGAACGCGCCGTTCTCGTCAGTGGCGACCGTTGGGTGGTCGTCGACGGTAATCGTCGCTCCGGTGATTGCAGTTCCGTGAACGTCCTCAACCGTGCCGTCAACCTGACCGGTTGTCGGAATCTCGTTTTCTCCCTCAGTGAGCTCAACCCATCCTAATGTGTCGTCTCCCGCTTCAACGTAGACCTCTTCGTATCCGTCCGCGTAGCCATCTGCGTTCGAGACGTGAATCTCCCACCATCCCTCGTTCACGACGAATCCTCGCTGCCATTCGACATCGTCAGGTACTGATCCGCGCGGTGCGCGAACGTCGTACGCTCCATCACCGAAAATCGTCACGTGGCACGGAATGGTTGCACCGCCCCCGACCTGAGTCACAAACACCTCGAGTTCGCCCTTATCTGGGCCCCACTTCCGGTCGAGGGATACGTCGATCGTGATCGTTTCACCCTCGGAAACCTCGGCCGTTCTCGTCTCAGAACGATATCCGTCAGCACTCACCTCGAAAACGCGTTCACCCCGCTCGTCGCTGTCGAGTATCAGTTCATAGGCGCCGTGCTCGTCAGTTTTAGTCTCGGTTCCAGAATCGACGGAAACCGTCGCGTCTTCAACCGGTGTTCCGAAGTGCGTCACGGTTCCCTCGAAACGACGTTCGTCGCCCGAATCAGATGTAGCACTGACTATACCTGGAGCACCGAGAGTGCCCGCGCTAAGGAAACTTGCGCGTCGAAGGAAGGACCGGCGATTGCGCGACATTCGTTGAACAGGTGGTGTAGAAACGATGTTCGTTCATACCACTTCCGGAAAGTTCGGATATCATCCAACTATACACAACTTTTCCCGAGATATACAATATTGTTGTCTACTCCGAATCAGTACCGACGTTGTTGGCTGATCACGAACCGGTTTTACTCGAGGAGGTCCTCCCCCGATTCGACGATCGGATCGGCGACGACGCCGTCCCGCCGACCCAGCACTCGCGCGTGGGCGGCACAGACCAGCCGGTTGTCGGTCCAGGGGATGTGGAGTTCGACGGCGGCGGGCCGATCGCAGTCGTCCTCGGTGCAGTCCATAGGCGCCCTACGACGGCGGCCGACTCAGTGTTTGTGCTCCTCGAGCGGGCCGGGTGGAATCGCTCGAGACGAACGAAATGATTGAGACGGCTGAGACGGTCGAACCATTAGAACGCGAAGACGGCGAGGACGAAGACGAACAGGATCGTCGCCGTCAACAGCGCCTGAATCGCCGTCGACGCGAGGGTGCCGACGGTCGCGAAGAGGGCGGACCGAGTGCTGTGGGCGGCGTCCCCGCGCCGGAAGTACTCGAGGAGAAAGACCGTCCCGAACAGGCCGACGAGCAGCCCGAGGGGACCGACGAGGAGGAGCAGCGTGATGGCGATGACGGCGGCGATCGAGGTCGTCGTCCACGACGCGCCCCCAGCTCGAGCCGCGAGCGAGCCGGCGAAGAACTCCGCGAAGAGCGTCAGGAGCCCGAGAACCGTGAGCACGGCGAGCGTGATCGTTCCGGGTTCGGCGAAGCCGGAGTGCCACCAGTAGAGGTAGATCCCCGACAGCGAGAGCAGCCCACCGGGGACGAGCGGGACGAGGGTCCCGACGACGCCGCCGACGAGCAACGCGAGTGCGAGGATCGTGATCGCATCGACCATATCGACTCCGACGGCCGGCCCGGCAAAAGGCGTACGGCCTTCGGTGCAGTCGATGAGAGCGATCCGTCCTGTTCACCGACACTGACGCGGTAGCGGCCGGTTCCGCCTCCCGTATTCTTACGTACCAGCATCCGAACGACTGGATATGACGCAGACACGCGGAGCGATTATCGTCGGCGCGTCGTCGGGGATCGGCGAAGCGCTCGCACGGCAACTCGCCGACGAAGGCTACGAGATCGGGCTCACCGCCCGTCGGACGGAACGAATGCGCGAGATCGGCAGTGAGCTCCCCACGAATTCCTACGTCGCGACGATGGACGTCACCGACACCGAGGACGCTCGAGCGGGCTTTTTCGAACTCGCAGAAGCGATGGGGTCGGTCGATCTAGTGGTGCTCAACGCCGGCGTCGGTCCGTTCAACCCGAAACTCGAGTGGGAGCCCGAACGGCGGACCGTCGACGTCAACGTTCGCGGTTTCGTCGCGCTCGCGACGGCAGCCATGGAGTACTTCGAGACCGTGGGTCGCGAGGACCACTCGAGCGAACTGGACGGCCAGCTCGTCGGCATTTCGTCCGTCGCGGCCCACTTCGGCGGCGGCGGGGTCCAGGCCTACTGCGCGTCGAAGGCGTTCGTCTCGACCTACCTCGAGGGGCTCCGAGCCCGCCAGCGCGGGGCGGACTCGACCGTCTCGATCACGACCGTCGAACCCGGCTACGTCGATACCGAGCTCTCGATGGGCGACTTCTGGGAGTGTTCGCCCGAGACCGCCGCGAAACAGATCGCTCGAGCGATCCGGAAAGAGAAGGATCACGTCTACGTCACGCGGCGATGGCGACTCGTCGCGTGGGCCCTCGATCTGACGCCCAACTGGCTGCTTCGCCGGCTGTTGTAGCTGTCGATCCCGTTACTGATGTGTGCGGAACAGATACATCGTCACGGGACCGAACACGGCGACGAGTGCGGCGGACATGAGCAGGACGATGCCGACTTCGCCGACCGTCGCCGTGCCGTGCATCAGCCCGCGCATCGCAGTGACGAGGTGGCTGACCGGGTTGACGGCGACGAACGCCTCGAGCCAGCCGGGCATCGTCTCCGGATCGACGAACACGTTGCTGACGAACGTCAGCGGGAACAGGAACAGCATGCTCACGCCCATGAGCGATTCGGGGCTTCGCACGACGAACCCGAGTGCGGTCCAGATCCACGAGAGGCTAAAGGAGAACACCAGCAAGAGCGCCACCGCCGCCAGAACGCCGACGGCTCCACCCTCCGGACGGAACCCGAGTAGCAGTCCGAGGACGATCACTACCGTCGAGGCGATCGTGTACCGGACGGCGTCGCCGAGCAGCGCGCCGACGATGACCGACGGCTGCCAGATCGGCAACGTTCGGAACCGATCGAAGACGCCCTCGTCGATATCGTCGTTCAGCGTCACGCCCGTGTAGATGGTGATGAACACGACGGTCATGGCGAGAATCCCCGGCAGGAGTTCCTGCAGGTACGCGCTCGTCGATCCCGCGAGCGCCCCGCCGAACAGGTAGGTAAACAGCAACAGGAACATGATGGGAAAGGCGGTGACGTCGAACAGCTGCTCGGGGACGTGCTTGATCTTCAGGAGCGCGCGCCAGCCGAAGGTGAGCGACGCCGATAGGGCGTTCGCTCGGGGCGGTCGCGGCTGGTTCGACACCGCCGCTCGCAGGGCCTCGGCGTCGGGGTCGGTGGACGTGCGTTCGTCGCTCATCGGGACCCCTCCGCGGAGACCGCGTGCTCGTGTGCCGGCTGGTCGGTCAGCGCGAGGAACACTTCGTCGAGGCTGGGCTGGCCGAGCGCGAACTCCGTGACCTCGATCCCGCTCCGTGAGAGCTCCACGAACGCGTGGGCGATGCGGTCGGTCTCCGTAACGTGAGCCGAGAGCCCCGTCGGATCGGCCTCGAGATCCACGGGAACGTCGAGAATCCGGGCCAGCGCGCGCTTGGCCTCCTCGCGCTGGTCGGGGTCGCGCACTCGGACGGTCAGGACGCCCGAGCCGATCGAGGCCTTGAGATCGCTCGGCGTCCCCTCGGCGATGATCCGCCCGTCGTCGATGACGGCGATTCGGTCGGCGAGCTGATCGGCTTCTTCCAGGTACTGCGTGGTCAGTACCACCGTCGTTCCGTTGGCGACGAGCGCTCGAATGATTTCCCACACCTGCGTGCGATTCCGCGGATCGAGCCCGGTCGTTGGCTCGTCGAGGAACAGCAGTTCGGGAGTGACGACGATGCTCGCCGCGATGTCGAGACGTCGGCGCATTCCGCCCGAGTACGTCTTCACCTGCCGCGGCGCCGCCTCGGTCAGTCCGAACGCCTCGAGGAGTTCCGTCGTCCGCGTTTTGGCTTGCGATCGCGAGTAGCCGAGCAGCCGAGCCAGCAAGACGAGGTTCTCGCGTCCGGTGAGATCCTCGTCCACCGATGCGAACTGGCCGGTCATGCTCACCCGGCTGCGCACCGCGTCGGCGTCGCTCACCACGTCGTGGCCGAAGACTCGAGCCGCGCCCGCGTCAGGCCGTAACAGCGTCGCGAGCATTTGGATGACGGTGGTCTTACCGGCGCCGTTCGGTCCGAGAAGGCCGTAGATGCCGCCTGCGGGGATCGACAGATCGACTCCGTCGACGGCTTTCGTCTCGCCGAAGTGCTTGACGAGTCCCTCGGTTTCGACGGCGAGCGTCGCTTTGCCGTCGCGGTTCTCGTCCGCTCCCCTGCTACCGAATCGGTCTCGAGTGCCGTCCGCCGACGCGACACTGGTCCGACTTTTCTCCGTCGAAGACGGTCCCTCGGGGGTCGACGGTTCCGTGAGGTCCGCGGCACTACTCGTCGACCGATAGTCCGTCACGGCCCCACCTCCGCAGGGACGGTACGTAGTCGGTTTGGGACGGTTCGCGGTCGATTGCGGGCGATACGACGAGCTAACGGTATGGTAACCGTATGATAATTGATCATCGCGCTCTCCTCATTGTTTCAGACGCTACCGGAGCGGATATACTTGCGCCACGTGCAGAGCGAAAGTAGTCAAGCGAACGCTTGAGGAACCCGTATCAGCGCGATACGGGCCTCCTCGAGACACTTTCACAGGGACCGAATCTGCTGCGTCTCGGACGTCGCATTCGACAGTCGATCCAGCCTCGATTCGGAACCGATCGGCGACGGTTCGGTGTGCGATTCAGTGTATAATCCGGTCGGCGCCCGAATACGCTCGGGATCGAAAAACGGGTTTCGGCGGACACGACTGCCAGTTGGTGTCGACGTCTCGAGCGCACTCACTCGTCAGCGAACCGATCCCGTTCCTCGAGCGCCGCATCTCCCCCGTACCGATCGACTAGCGGACGGAGTGCGGTGCCGAGCGCACGCATGCACTGGCCCGTCGAGTGGTACTCGAGTCGCTCCGCGACGGTCGAGACGTCGCGACCCTGGAGCGCGCGCAGCACGAGCAGCCGTTCCTCGCGGTCGGTTAGATCGATGTCGGGCGGGTTCTCGACGAAGTAGCGGACGACGAGTCGACGGAACGGGCCGGGGTCGACGTCGAACAGTCCGGGGCCGTAGGCCGCGCCAGCGACGACTCGCCAGTCGTGATCGGATAGCTCGAGCGGCGGCGCTGGCGCGTCGTCGACGGACCGCAGGAGCCCGCGGGCCACGTCGGGATCGAGGTCCGAAAGCGCGTCCGTACAGAGCGCCGGGAACCGGCGGGCGAACCAGTCCGCGTGGCGGTCGTGGACGTCGGCTCCCGACTCGGTCGTCGGAGCGAGCATGAGCGCCGAGTACTCGCCGCTGGCGTCGTTGCGAGTCGTCGAGACGTGGACCGTTCGGTAGCCGTTTTCGCGCCAGAACTCGAGCAAATCGGGCGTCGCACCGAACCCGGTGCCGAGCCAGTCAACCGTCTCGCGTGATCGCCGGTCCCGGTCGCCGCCTGAGACATCTGACGTCTCGCTCGAGAACTCCTCGCGGATACACTCGAGCAGCCGCGACCCCAGTCCGCGCGAGCGCACCGCGTGGTGGGTCGCGATGCGAACGACGCGGAGCCCCGCGGGTTCGCCCGCGGACTCGTCGCGCAACTGGCTCGTGAGCACGTCGGGGAGCATGTTCCCGCGGACGCGGCCTCCCTCGTACATCATCGTCCGCGTTTCCGGCAACAGGTTCCCCTCGCGAGCCAGCAGGGCGACGCTGACGACGCGGCCGCCGTCGGAATCGTCAGTATCGCCGGCGCCGTGGTGGACCAGCGCTCGGGCCTCGAGGTTCGGCGCGTCGAGCAGCCGCGCGAGGTCGTTGGGCTCGGTGCGGTAGTGGGCCAGCACGAGCAGGCCGAACACCTCACGGAGCAGGTGTTCGTCCGCGAGCAGGTCGTCCGGTTCGAGAGTACGGTATTCGACCGACTCGGGTGTCGCATTCTCGACCAGCGACTCGACCGGCGGCCGAGCGTCGAGCAACAGGGCGCGAAAGGCCCAGACCTCGACGGGGTCACCCGCGGCGTACCGAATCGGCTCGACGAGCGTTCGCTCGGCCACCGCGTGGTCGCTCTCCGCGAGTCGATCACGGAACCGGACCGAAAAGCCGCGGCCGGCCCCCTCGTAGCCGTGGATCGTCGTCGCGAACGCGACGTTGTCGGCTTCGAGCAGCGACTCGAGCATCGCGACCGGGAGCGCGGCGGCCTCGTCGACGATGACGACGTCCGCGGTTGCGAGGTGGGTCACGGCATCGGTCGGCTCGAGAAACCGGATACGGCCGCCGACAGCGGTCTCGAGACGCCGAGCAGTGTCGACGGCTGCGTCGACGTCCGGGAGCGTCCCGCAGAGCTCCCTCGCACGGTCGAAGATCTCGGCCGCGTTCCGGGATCGGGGCGCGGTGACGAGGACGTCCAGTCCAGCCGCGGCCATCGCGCCCGCGGCCAGCCCCGCGGCGCTCGACTTGCCGCGGCCGCGGTCGGCCTCGAGGATGACGGCTCGTGGCCGGTCACTTCTGGCTGCTTCGATCGTTTTGGTCGCTTCGGTCGCTTCAGTCGTTTCAGTGCCTTCCAGCAGCGATTCGAACGCGGCGACCGCGTCGACTTGGTCGCCCGTGAGACAGGCCTCGTACGTCTCGTCGGGGAACCGGGCGTTCGTCGGCGCCTCGAGCGACGATTGCTGCTCTCCGGTGCATCGCGGTGCCGGATTCGTGAGCCCGTCGTCGGCGATACTCTCGCTCTCGAGGTCGACGATCCCGATGCCGCGGTGTGCGCGTACCGTCTCGACGAGGCGCCGTCTGAACCGTCCGGTAACGTCCGCCACTGAGAATGGGGGGACGGCGAGCGACTCGTCGAACTCGCCGCCGCGGTCGGGCCAGTCCTCGAGGGGCGGCGTGAGTAGGACCAGCAGGCCGCCGCCGTCGACCGCACCGACGACTTTGCCGAGCGCGTTCGGTCGAAGTCCGTCGTGAGTATCGAGCGCGATCACGTCTCGAGTCGTTCCGAGAAGGTCGCTCGCGTTAGCCTGCGGGAGGTGTTCACAGCGCAGGCGGTTGTCAGGACCGACGAGCGTGGTAGCGGTGATCGCAACCGGCAGGCTGTCGAGGAGCGACTCGAGGATATCGTATCCGGCCGCTCGGTCGCCGGCGAGGACCAGCAGCCGCCGCTCGTTCACCCCCGTCGCCTCGTCGAACAGCGACTCGGCGAGTTCGACGATATCCGCGTCCATGTGCCCGAATTGGGGCCTCGAGAGTAATAGCCACCGGAGTACGATCGATGGGGCAGTCGCCTGGACGGGTGATCGAGCGAAGCGTTCCGTTCGACGGCAATCGATACTCCGGACCACCGCATACCGTGGGTTGATTGATAATCCCGCACCACAGTCACGACTGTCGATATCCTGTCGAATCGGCCCGTGCGGACACCTCTCACAGCCCCGTCTGTTTGAACACGCTTTTAAGGGGGGCAACGCTACTGGCGTAGTACACCCTACGCGGGGTTGATGATGCTCCTAGCCTCACAGGACTTCCGCCGGAATCAGTTCGGCACGGGTGCCCAGCACCCGGACGGCAGGGGAGCGCGAGCCCACGTGTAGGAGAGGTGAACAACCAATGTCAGTCTACGTAACAACCGACATCCCGGCCGACCTCGCAGACGATGCCCTCGAGGCACTCGAGGTCGCACGAGACACAGGACGCGTAAAGAAAGGAACGAACGAAACGACGAAAGCGATCGAGCGCGGCAACGCCGATCTCGTCTACGTCGCCGAAGACGTCTCCCCCGAGGAGATCGTCATGCACCTGCCCGAACTCGCCGACGAGAAGGGCATTCCGGTCGTCTTCATCGAGACCCAGGACGACGTCGGCCACGCCGCCGGCCTCGAGGTCGGGAGCGCCGCCGCGGCGATCGTCGACGCCGGCGAGGCCGGAGACGACGTCGAAGACATCGCCGACAAGGTCGAGGACCTCGACTGAGGTGACCAGAGATGAGTGCTGAAGAGGAAGAAAGCGGCTCTACGCCCGCCGAGGTCATCGAGATCGTCGGCAAGACCGGCATGCACGGCGAAGCCATGCAGGTCAAATGCCGAATCAAGGAGGGCGAGAACCAGGGACGAATCATCACCCGAAACTGCCTCGGGCCGGTCCGCGAAGGCGACGTGTTGCAGCTTCGCGAGACCGCTCGTGAGGCGGACTCCATCGGAGGACAATAACCAATGGTCGAGAAACGTACGTGCGACTACACGGGCGAAGAGATCGAGCCCGGAACGGGCATCATGTACGTCCGCAAGAACGGCAGTGTGCTCCACTTCGTCGACTCGAAGGCGGAGAAAAACTACAAGCTCGGTCGCGAACCGCGCGATCTGGAGTGGACCGAGGACGGTCGCCGTAACAAGGGGCCGGCCGAGGCTACCACGCCCGCTGCCGAGGACGACGATCAGGACGAGGTCGCCGACGCCGAAGCTGACGACGACCTCGAGACCGAGGAGGAAGCCGTCGACGAGGACGACGACTCCGAAGCCGCCGGTGACGAGGACGTCGCCGAGGGCGAGGATGTCGACGGCGAAGAGGAAGACGACAGCGAGGCCGAAGCCGAGGAGACCGAGGCCGAACAATGAGCGACCACGAGCGGACCTTCGTCATGGTCAAGCCCGACGCCTTCGCGCGCGGGCTCGTCGGCGAAGTCATTTCCCGACTCGAGGACCGCGGTCTCAAACTCGTCGGGATCAAAGTGATCAACATGCCCGAGGAGCGGGCCCAAGAACACTACAGTGAACACGAGGACAAGCCGTTCTTCGACGGCCTCATCGAGTTCATTACCGGCGGTCCGGTCGTCCCGATGGTCTGGGAAGGCCAGGACGCGACCCGTCAGGTTCGCCAGATGATCGGCGAGACTGACCCGCTCGAGGCAGCACCGGGAACGATCCGCGGCGACTACGCGCTGGATCTCGGTCGAAACGTCGTTCACGCCGCCGACCACGAGGACGAGGGCGCGAACGAACGCGAAATCGCGATTCACTTCGACGACGACGAACTGATCGACTACGATCAGCACGACGCCGAGTGGCTCTACGAGTAGTACGTCGAACCACGTCTCGGATCGAACGCAGCGATTCGGGCGGTTGATTTCTTCGTTTTCTCGCGTACAGCGGACAGTTGAGACGATACATTGGGCATCGAGGGCTTCTCCCATGATCTCGTTAACAGCGGCCACCACCCAGTAATTGCACCCGATATTATATTGCGACGAATATACATGTGTTTTTCTAGGTAGACGTAACATCTAATGTGACGGCTGCAGAAGGGACGGTTGGTGGTTTCGAATGGTAACACACGGTAGGTGGTTCGTGGATGCGTGAAACCGAGCGAGAGTCGACGAAGATCACGGCCGAGGTGACGCCGTCGCTCGATCTGATCTTCGATCTCCTCTCGAACCGCCGCCGGCGGTACGCGCTTTATTACATGCACGACCAACCGGACGGCGTCGCGACGCTCGACGAACTCGCGACCGCGATTATCGCCCTCCAGCAGGCGGACTCGAGCGAGGAGGCGGCGATAGCAGACGAAACCGAAACCGACTCCGGCGACAACACCGACTCCGAAACCGACTGCGACCAGCGACAACTACGAATCCGAACGGAACTGCAGCACACGCACCTGCCGAAACTCGAGGATGCCGGAGTCCTCGACCATGACCGGCGCAGCGAGACCGTTCGATACTGGAATCAGCCGTCGCTCGAGGAGTGGCTCGAGCACGCGAAACACAAGGAGTGCGCGTAGCCAGACGCGAGGACAGGAGTGCGCGTAGCCAGACGCGAGGACATGGTCCTCGGCGTGACTGATACGGTCTGCTGTAACGATGTACCGGTGCAACCGCGAACGTCTTGCGGTTGCATTGGAAATGACTTACAGCAGTCCGTATGAAAGGTTTAACCCGCAACCCGTGGTGAGACTACCGGTGGCGGCGTATCACGCGAGACGAACCACACGAGGGGAGAGCGATCGCCTGTGCGGCATGATACCGTTTCTCTCCTCAAAACTTAACAGGCGAGATGCAGATACAAAACCACAGGTGAATTCCAATGACTGACCACGAACTTCCACCACTTCCGTACGATTACGACGCGCTGGAGCCATCGATCTCCGAACAGGTCGTGACCTGGCATCACGACACCCACCATCAGGGCTACGTCAACGGACTCAACTCCGCCGAGGAGACCCTCCAAGAGAACCGCGAGTCGGGCGACTTCGGCTCGACGCCCGGCGCCCTTTCGAACGTCACCCACAACGGCTGTGGACACTATCTCCACACGCTGTTCTGGGAGAACATGTCGCCGAACGGCGGCGGCGAACCCGAGGGCGACCTCGCCGACCGCATCGAGGAGGACTTCGGCTCCTACGAGGGCTGGAAGGGCGAGTTCGAGGCCGCCGCCGGCGCCGCCGGTGGCTGGGCCCTGCTGGTCTACGACCCGGTCGCCAAGCAACTGCGTAACGTCGCGGTCGACAAACACGACCAGGGCGCACTCTGGGGCTCCCACCCAATCCTGGCGCTCGACGTCTGGGAGCACTCCTACTACTACGACTACGGTCCGGACCGCGGCGAGTTCATCGACGGCTTCTTCGAGGTCGTCAACTGGGACTCGGCCGCCGAGGAGTACCAGAAGTGCCTCGACCACTTCGAGTAACGTAGCTGGCTGGAGACGCGACGACTCCGCAATCCAGACGTTTTTTGGACGACATCCTCGAGAGCGGTGCCACCGGTTGATCCCGACCGGTAACATCGTGTGAAATCGACACGCACTGTTTTGGTTCTCGGTGGTCGAGTGCCCGTATGGCTACGGAACGAGTCGGCGGCGGGGACCGACCGCTCGAGCGCGCCTCGAGCACGAGCGGAACCGAGGTCGATGGGAGCGTCGATAGCGCGGAGAGCGACCTCGCAGCCGCCCTCGAGGTCGCGGTCGAGGGCGACGTTCGCTTCGACGAGTACACCAGAGTGCTGTACGCGACCGACGGGAGCATCTACGGCGCCCAGCCAGCGGGAGTCGTTTTCCCGCGGAACACGGACGACGTCCGCTCCGCGGTCCGCGTCGCGGCCGATTACGGCGTCCCCGTTCTCCCTCGCGGCGCCGGCTCCTCGCTCGCCGGGCAGGCGGTCGGGCCGGGCTGTATCGTCCTCGACCTGTCCCGGCACATGAACGACATCCTCGAGATCGATCCGGACGAGCGGCGCGCCACCGTCCAGCCCGGGGTCGTTCAGGACGATCTGGACGACGCGCTCGAGCCCCACGGCCTCCGATTCGCACCTGACCCGGCGTCGTCGAACCGGGCGACGATCGGCGGCGGCATCGGCAACAACTCGACGGGTGCCCACTCGGTCCGGTACGGGATCACGGACGCTTACGTCGAGGAGTGCGAGGTCGTTCTCGCGGACGGCTCGCAGATTCGCACGCGGGACGTCGTCCTCGACGGTCCGGAGTGGGACGATATCGTCTCGAAGGACGACCGCGAGGCCGAGATATACCGCACCGTCCGCGCGCTCGTCGAGGACAACGCCGACGAGATCGAGGCGCGGTATCCGACCCTCAAACGCTGCGTCAGCGGCTACAATCTGCAGAAGGTGCTGCGGGAGAACGAAGCAGGCGAGGACGTCATCAATCTCTCAAAGCTTATCGTCGGCGCGGAGGGGACTCTGGGCGTCGTCGTCGAGGCCGAACTCTCGCTCGTCACGCGCCCCGAGACGACCGCGCTCGCGGTCTGCTGTTACGACGATTTGCTCGAGGCGCTGGCCGCGGTGCCCGAGGCGCTCTCCCTCGAGACCAGCGCGGTCGAGTTGATGGACGACGAGGTGTTTCGCCTGGCCGCGGAGTCGCCGGAGTACGCCGAGTACGCGGAGGCGATCCCCGACGGCACCGCGGCGGTGCTGATGGTCGAGTTCGACTCGGAGGTGGTCGACGACCTGTCGGCGGCGCTGACGAACGCGACCGGGCGCCTCGTCGACGACGGAACCGCGTTCGACTCGATCGAAGCGCTCGAGCCCGAAACCCAGGACCGACTCTGGAAGCTCCGCAAGGCGTCGATTCCGCTCCTGATGAGCATGGACGGCGATCCGAAGCCGTACCCGTTCGTCGAGGACGCCTCGGTGCCGCCCGAGGAACTCGCCGAGTACGTCGCGAGCTTTCAGGAGATCCTCGCGGATCACGACACGACGGCGGCCTACTTCGCCCACGCCGGCGTCGGGACGCTGCACATCCGTCCGGTCCTCAATCTGAAAGACGGCGATGGCGTCGAGAAAATGCGATCAATCGCCGAGGACGTCACCGACCTCGCGCTCGAGCACAACGGCGCGTTCTCGGGCGAGCACGGGGACGGACTCGCGCGGACGGAGTTCAATCCCAAACTGTACGGCCCCGACCTCTGGCAGGCGTTCAAGGACACGAAATCCGCCTTCGATCCCGACTGGCGGATGAACCCGGGGAAGGTCGTCTACCGCGAGGACGACCCCACGGACATCAGAGAGCACCTCCGCTACGGCCCCGACTACGCCTCGCTCGAGCCCAAGACCACGCTCGATTTCGACGACGACGACGGCGGCTTCTCTCACCTCGTCGAACTCTGTAACGGCTGTGGCACCTGTCGCCAGACCGACGGGGACGTGATGTGTCCGACCTACCGGGCGACCGAGGAGGAGATCGCGACGACCCGCGGGCGGGCCAACCTGCTCCGGGCGGCGATCAGCGGAGAGATCGACCCCGAGGAGCTCTACAGCGACCGGTTCCAGGAGGAGGTGCTCGACCTCTGTATCGGCTGCAAGGGCTGTCAGAGCGACTGCCCCACCGGCGTCGACCTCGCGAAGCTCAAAGCCGAGGTGAAACACCAGTCCCACGAACGCAACGGGACGACGCTCCGCGAACGTCTCTTTTCGAACGTCGATCGGCTCGCCGCGGCCGGAAGCACCGCAGCACCGGTCGCCAACCGCGCCACGAACCTGCCGGGTGCGCGGACGGCCCTCGAGAAGACCCTCGGAATCGCGTCCGAGCGAACGCTCCCGGAGTTCCAGCGGGAGACGCTGGTCGACTGGTTCGCCGACCGGGAGTCGGCCGTCGATCCCGAGACGGCCGACGCGGGCGTCGTCCTCTTTCCCGACACGGACACGAACTACTCGAACCCCGACCCTGGCAAGGCCGCCGTTCGGGTCCTCGAGGCCGCTGGCGTCCGCGTCGCGGTCCCCGACCTCGGACCGACCGGCAGAGCGGCGTACTCGAAGGGGTTGCTCGACGACGCCGCCGATCACGGCGAAGCGCTGCTTGAGAGCCTCGAACCTGCCCTCGAGCGGGGCTGGTCGGTCTGCTTCGTCGAACCCTCGGACGTCGCGATGGTGGTCGACGAGTACCGATCGCTGCTCCCGGGCCGCGTCGACGACGAGCGACTCGAGCGACTCGTCTCGAACGCCTACGGCGTCTGTGAGTATCTGGACGCACACCGGTTGGACGAGCGGCTCCCGGTCGACCCCGAGGACGCCCGCGAGCGAGTGACCTACCACGGCCACTGCCACGAAAAGGCTCGCGGTGCTGACCACCACGCGGTCGGCCTGCTCAGACGCGCGGGCTACGCCGTCGACCCCGTCGATTCGGGCTGCTGCGGGATGGCCGGCTCCTTCGGCTACGAGGCCGAACACTACGAGCTCTCGCGGGCGATCGGTTCGCTCCTGCGGGAACAGCTCGAGGCGAGCGTGGCCGACGCGGAGACGGCGAACGGAGACGGGACCACGGTCGTCGCACCGGGAACCTCCTGTCGCACCCAGATCGGCGACTTCGAGGCGTACGACCGACCGCCGCATCCGATCGAACTGCTCGACGCGGCGCTCGAAAGGTAGTATCGACGGGCAAGAGCCGCCACTTGGAGGGGTGCCCGAGCGACTCGAGTAACTCAGATGGCCCGTCGTCGGGCCAGTGCCTACGTCAAACGGTTCTCCACCGGTATCGAAATCGCGACGCTGTCGATGGATCGGGAACGAACGATTTAGGCCCGCGAGGCTGATAGCACCCAGTAGATGCCCGTTTCCAAGTCCGAGTTCGACAGCCTGCCGCCGTGTGACTTCTACACGCCCGCGGAGTTGCTCGAGGCCGACCAGATGTACACCGTCTACGAGATCGCCCGCCTCCTGCAGGGGTTAGAGCCCGACGCGGAGATCGACCAGGGAACCGAGGACGTCCTGCTCGACTGGACGATCCCGTGGATCATGACCAACGCCGACGACCTCGTCGTCGCCGAACCGCGTTCCGACGACGAGCCGGCACACTACGGGCTGAAAGAGACGAAAGCGGACGACGAAGCCGACGACGACGAGAGTAGCGGTGACGAAACCGACGCAAACGAGAGTGACGGCGACGAGAGCAACGCCGACGAAGACACCGAATGATCCTCCTCGTGGTCGGTGCCGACCGCGTCGACGCCGGCAAGACCACGTTTTCGGCCGGGCTCCTCGAGCGGACCGGGGCCGTCGGCTACAAACCGCGTGCGGGCAACGACTACTGGTTCGACCACGACGACTGCCGGGCGGCGCTCGCCGAGGGTCGGCTCTACGGCAAGGACGCCGGACGGCTCGCGCGGGCCGAAGCGCGCGGCCGTGAGCCCGAGGGGCTCAACCCGGTCCACCGCCTGTGGCGGCCCACGCCGGGGGGCGGAGCCGGACTCCTCGGCAGGTCAGATCGCGAGTTCCTCGTCGACCGCGTCGGTCGGCCGAGTGACGGCGATAGTAGGCCGACGTACGTCCGCAACGCGACCGCCGATATTCCGGACGTCGTGGCCGATGCGCTCCCGCTCGAGGACGCCATCCCCGTCGGGACCGTCGGCGAATTCAACGAACTCGCCGAGGAGCGGTACGTCCCTACGTTCGAACGACTGGCGGCCGAGATCGAGTCGACCGACATCGCTGTCGTCGAATCCTACAGCGACATCGCACAGCCGCTCCAGTCGCTCGAGCACGCGGCGATCAGCGCCGTCGCGGCCGTCGAACCCGGCCGCGCGCGGATCTACGCCAGCGACCGGTACTGTCGCGCCTGCGAGGTCGCCAGTTCGAGCCCGAAAGACGGCGCACTCGAGAAACGCATGCCCGACGTGCTCGACTCCCTCGAGCCGCTCGAGCGGGTTCGACTGCCGGCGCTCGGGGGCGACGCGCGTGACGATCCGGCGCGGATCGCACGGGCGTACGAGGAAGCGTACGACGCGATGCTCGAGGCGGCCCAGCGGGTCTGAGAGCCTGTGACACTGTCGAACAGCTGTTTCACCGCGTGAGCCCCGCTATCAAACAATCCTCCCGAAACGGCCCTGTATTTTCGTCATCTCGCACCCTCGAAATCCGTCGGTTCCGGTTCCAGAGGGGCAATTTCAGTATCAGAGGGGTTAAGACCACCCAGTGAAACAACCGCGTAATGAGACGACGAACGTTCGTCGGTGCAGTTGGTAGTGGGGCCGCGCTCGGACTCGCCGGGTGTCTGACGCAGGACGGCGACGAATCAGACGATTCGAACGGCGATCCCGAACCTGAGGAGTTGGATTTGGAGGGAACGCTCGAGGTCGTCACCTACGAGTCGATGATCGACGGCGACAACCCCGCCGGCCCGTGGCTCAAGGAGGCGTTCGAAGAGGAGTACCCCGACGCCGAAATCGAGTGGGTACAGCTTCCGGATCAGGGAATCGGCCACTACATCAACCAGGCGCAGGGTGGGCAGAACATCGACGCCGACGTGTACTTCGGGCTGAACATCGACGACCTCGTGAGCGTCGACGATAACCTCGAGGAGGGAGGGCTCTTCCGCGGACTCAACGCGGATCGGATCGATCGCTCGAGGCGGATTCGCGACGGATTGGATATGGGCGACCCACACGACCGCGTGCTCGCCTACGACACCGGGTATATCAGTCTCGTCTTCGACGAGACCGAGGTCGACGACCCCGAGACGTTCGAGGACCTGACCGAACCGGCGTACGAGGACGCCCTGATCGCTCAAAACGCCCAGACCTCGGATCCCGGACAGGCGTTCCTGCTGTGGACGATCGACGCCTTCGGTGAGGACGGCTATCTCGACTACTGGGAGGACCTCCGGGAGAACGGCGTCCGCACCCTCGAGGACTGGTCGGAGTCCTACTACGGCGCGTACATGAACGAGGAGCGACCGATGGTCGTCTCCTACTCGACCGATCAGGTGTTCGCGAGCGCGGAAGGAAACGACCTCTCGCGCCACCAGATCGGCTTCCTGAACGACCAGGGCTATGCGAATCCGGAGGGAATGGCGATCTTCGAAGGTGCAACCAGCGTCGATCTCGCCTACGAGTTTCTCGACTTCGTCCTCTCGAACGACGCTCAGGCCGAGATCGCCGAGCGAAACGTCCAGTTCCCCGCGGTCGAGAACGAGTACGTCGATCTCGACGACGAGTTCGACGAGTACGCCTACGTCCCGCCGGAGGCGGTGACGGTCGGCTACGACGACCTCCGCGGCAACCTCGACGAGTGGGTCGACGACTGGGCGCGCGAGTTCGCCAGCCAGTAATCGACGGCCGTGTCCGCTACAGGTCGCGTCGCAACGGGTCGCGTCCGCGCGTGGCTCGAGCGCCACGCAATCGGACTGACCGCGCTCGTGACGGCGGGAATCCTCGTCGTCATGCTGTACCTCCCCGTCAGCGTCGTCTTCGTCGAGGCCGTCCTCGAGGACGGAACGCCGACGCTCGGCCACTTTGCCGACGTGCTGACGGATCCGTTCTACTTCGGGGCGCTCGCGGACGTCTTCGCGGAGCCGCTGGCGATCGGCACCCACCTCGGCTCGCTCGCGGGCTGGCTCGCCGCGATTTCGATCTCGCTGACGCTCGAGTATCCGCTCCCCGGCGTCGCTCTCCCCGTGCCGTGGTTCGCCGTCGATACGCCCGGGGTTCGAAAGGGACTGTTCGGCTTTACGGCCTACCAGGCCGCGCTGTCGACGGTCGCGAGCGTCGCGCTCGGGCTGCCGGCCGCGTACGTCCTCGCGAACTACGAGTTCTACGGCCGGCGAACGCTCCGATCGCTGACGATCCTCCCGTTCGTTATGCCCGGGATTCTGGTCGCGATCGGCTTCTACGCGATGTTCGGACGAGCGGGAACGCTCAACGGGCTCCTCGAAACGGTTGGTCTCGGCCCGTACGCGTTCATCGAGACCAGTCCCCTGACTATCGTGATCCTCGCTCACGCGTTCTACAACGCGCCGCTGGTCGCCCGGCTCACCGTCGCCGCCTGGGAGTCCGTCGACGCGCGTACCGTCGAAACGGCTCGCAGCCTCGGCGCGAGCGAGCGTCGGGCCTTTCGGGACGTCATCGCCCCGCAACTCGCCCCGGCCGTCCTCACCGGCGCGCTGTTGACCTTTATTTTCACGTTCATGACGTTCCCCATCGTGCTCGCCCTCGGCGGACTGCAGCTCGCGACCGTCGAAGTCTGGATCTACGACCGCATCCAGCGACTCGACTACGCCGAAGCCGCGACGCTCGCGATCCTCGAGACGATCCTCTCGCTCGGGCTGACCTACGCCTATCTTCGGTACGAGTCCGCCCAGACGGGATTCTCGCAGGCGCCGTCGCCGCCGCCGAAGGAGCGACTCGTCCCCGACCTGCGGACCGCTCTCTCGCCGCGGCGACTCGCGATCTTCGGCTACAGCCTCGTCGCGCTGGTGCTCTTCGTCGGCCCGATGGCGAGTCTCGTCGTCGGTGGATTTACCGACGGCTCCGGTTTCACGCTCCGGAACTACGCCTTCTTGCTCGAGCGCCAACTCGAGGGCGCGAGCTTCCAGACGCTCCCGCTGCTGGCGATCCGAAACTCGCTGCTGTTCGGGGTTGCGACGCTCCTGATCGCCGTGCCGATGGGCGTCGTCATCTCGGTGTTAACGGCCCGATCCGGCCGCAGCGGGACGATCGTCGACACCCTCGCGATGCTTCCGCTCGCCGTCAGCGGCATCGTCTTCGGGATCGGGCTCCTGCAGGGGCTGGTGTTCGGCATCCCGCTGCCGGGTGGCTGGCGCTTCCAGGTCACGGGCGCCGTCGCGATCGTCGTCGCCCACGCGGTCGCGGCCTACCCGTTCGTAACCCGAAACGTCTCACCGCTGCTGACGAATCTCGATCCAGCGATGACCGAATCTGCTCGTGCGCTCGGTGCCTCGCGGTTCCGGGCGTTGCTCGATGTCGAACTGCCACTGGTCGCGAACGGCATCGTCGCCGGTGCGGCGTTCGCCTTCGCCATCTCGATCGGCGAGTTCTCTTCGACGGTGATTTTGGCCAGCGGAGGCGAGAGCTACACCATGCCCGTCGCCGTCGAACGCTATCTGGGCCGCCGATCCGGTCCCGCGATCGCCATGGGAACGCTGCTGTTGGCCGTGACGGCGGCGAGTTTCGTCGTCGTCGACCGCGTCGGCGGGAGGGACGAACCGTGACCGACCTCCGACTCGAGGGCGTCTCGAAACGCTACGAGGCGGGGACGGACGAAACCGCGACGGACGCGTTGCAGAACGTCGACCTCACCGTCAGCGACGGCGAGTTCTTCACCCTCGTCGGTCCCTCGGGCTGCGGGAAGACGACCACGCTCAGAACGATCGCGGGCTTCGAGGAGCCGACCGACGGGACCGTCTGCTTCGACGACGAACCGATGGCCGGCGTGCCGCCCGAGGAGCGCGACGTCGGCGTCGTCTTCCAGAGCTACGGGCTCTTTCCGCACATGAACGTCGCCGAAAACGTCGGCTACGGGCTCCGATTCCGGGACCCGCCGGGCGGCGTGAGCGTCGACGAGCGCGTCGCGGAACTGCTCGAGCTCGTCGATCTTGAGGGGACGGGGAGTCGTGACCCGGAGCAGCTATCAGGAGGGCAACAGCAGCGGGTCGCCCTCGCCCGGGCGCTCGCGCCGGCACCCGACCTGCTCCTGCTCGACGAACCGATGAGCGCGCTCGACGCCCGCCTCCGAGAGTCGCTTCGCCGCCAGCTCACCCGAATCCAGTCTCGGCTCGAGATCACGACGATCTACGTCACGCACGATCAGGAGGAGGCGCTCGCGATTTCGGACCGGCTCGCGGTGATGAACGACGGCCGGATCGAGCAGGTCGCCTCGCCGCAGACGATCTACCGCGAGCCGGAAACCCGATTCGTCGCCGAGTTCGTCGGCGACAACAACGTCTTCGAGGGGATGGTCGTCGCTCGAGACGGCGACCGCGCAGCGGTCGACGTCGGGGGAAAAACGGTCGAGATCCCCGCGGTTCGAGACGGCACGGATCGAGTACACTTTTGCGTCCGAGCGGCCGCGTTGTCGCCCTCGGTCGAGCAGAATCGGGTATCGATCGCCGTCGAGACCAGCGAGTTCCGCGGGGAGACCGTCCGCGCGTACGGCCGGTGGAACGGCGTTCCAGTCGTGTTACGGCTCGAAGAGGTCCCCGATGACGAGATCACCGTGGGATTCAGGCCGGCGAGTGTGCACGTACTGAAGCCGTGACGGTCCCGAGACTCCGCCACTACTACGTCTCGACCGGGAGCGACCGTCGCGTGGAGAGCGGGGCAGATCCGACAGCGGTTCTCGCGGCGGCCGCGGTTTAGGCCTGCCGAGCCATTCGGGCCGACAGTTCCACGTGGTCGTACGGGTTGTTCGTCACGCTCGGGCCGTGTCCCGTGTGCATCTCCTCGAGATCCTCGTCGATCCGCTCGAGCAGTCGATCGATGCTCTCGATCAGCAGTTTTCGGTCGCCCTCCTCGAGATCGGTCCGCCCGAAACTCCCGTTCTGAAAGACGAGGTCGCCCGCGAAGAGGATCCCCGCGCCGGCCGCGTAGAAACAGAGGTGGTCGTTCTTATGTCCCGGCGTGTGGAGAGCGACGTACTCGTCGTCGCCCAGTTGGACCGTCTCCTCGTCCTCGATGGCGTGATCGACGCCGTCGATCGAGGTGTCGTACCCCCACGCGTCGACGCCGAAGGCGTCTTTCACGGCCTCGAGGTTACCGACGTGGTCCCGGTGAGTGTGCGTGAGCACGACGGCGTCGAGGTCGTCGACTCGCTCTCGAACGGCGCTGACGATGTCGAAGTTTGCCCCCGGATCGACCAAGACGGTTCGCTCGCCGTCGACGAGGTAGACGTTACTCGTGAACACCTGGACGCCCTGCGCGAGATTGGCGATCATGGCTGCGGCTACGCTATCGACTGGTTTGTGCGTATCGACACGCTCCGACGAGCGGTATCTTCGCTCTCCATCGACGAATTCTCGATGACCGTCGGCGGGTTCCGGTATTCACAAGCATTTTTAGCTCCGCCACGTAGTGGTAGACGAATGAACCGGTCGGTCTCCGTCGGCATCGTCGTCCTCGTCATCATCGGTTTTCTCGCCGGTTTCACCGGTGTCGGTATCCCGGTGGCGGTCTCCGACATCGATGTCGGCGCGAGCGCCCCGTCTCAGTCGACCACAGCGACGCAACCGACAGCCCAGCACTCGAGTGCAACCGACGCGGTAGCCGACGAATCGATCGCCGATGACTCACGGGACTTCGACACGACGACGTTCCAGATCACCGTCCACGAGAACGGCAGCGCGACGTGGACGTTCCGACACGTACAGCGGTTCGACACCGAAAACGAATCCGAGGAGCGCGCGGCTTTCGAGGAGTTCGCCGAGGAGTTCGAGGAGGAAGAGACCGGACTCTACGAGCGATTCGTCACACAGGCCCACCGGATGACCGAAACCGGCGCCGAGACGACCGACCGGGAGATGGAGGCGACGAACTTTAATCGGTCTGCGACGGTCGATGATCGGTTCGGCACTCGGGGAATCGTCGAGATGTCGTTCACCTGGAACGGGTTCGGGGCAGTCGAGGACGGGACCGTCGAAGTCGGCGACGTCTTCGAAGGAATGTACATCGGCCCTGACCAGTCGATCGTGATCGTCGCCGGCGACGGCCTCACGTTCGATCGTATCGGGCCCGAAGACGAGGC
Source organism: Natronorubrum marinum (assembly GCF_052040125.1). Lineage (NCBI taxonomy): Archaea > Methanobacteriati > Methanobacteriota > Halobacteria > Halobacteriales > Natrialbaceae > Natronorubrum > Natronorubrum marinum. The sequence goes on along the minus strand of NZ_JBPPFV010000001.1, from coordinate 1,323,700 downwards.
CCGGCCGTCACACAACACGCTCGAGAACGCCGACTCGGTGCAGTGGCAAGGTGAACAACAGTTCCTGGACGGGAATCCGCGCGCCGTCTTCGTCACGGACGGTGCAGGCGGTGGGAACGACGAGACCGGTTCAAACGTGTCGACGATCACGAACGGCGACGATGCGGCGTGGCACCTGGCTCTCGGCGCGCTCGTCGTACTCGGGATCGGTGGCGCCGCCGTCTGGTACCGACGACGAAACTCGGGATCCGAGACCGACGATCCCACGGCCGTTGACGCCGGCACCACGACGCAGTCGAACGTCATCTCGGCCGAGCAGACGGACCTGGACGCGGCGCCGTCGTCCACAGGCGAGAGCCACGGCGACTCGACGGACGGTGCCAGCCCGCTGGCCAACGAGGAACTGCTCACCGACGAGGATCGAGTTATCAGGCTCATTCGCGAGAACGGTGGCCGAATGAAGCAGGTCAACATCGTCGAAGAGACGGGCTGGTCGAAGTCCAAGGTCAGCATGCTCCTCTCCGACATGGAAGAAGAGGGCTCCATCAGCAAGCTTCGCGTCGGCCGCGAGAACATCATCAGCCTCGAGGGGTTCGAACCCGAGGCGACCAAATCTCCGTTCGAGGAGTGACGGTCGTGTCACCGCTCGAATCTGTGGTAGGATGCGACAGTGACGGATCGAAACGGAATCCTTAAACTGTCCACCGCACAACTGTGTGATGTAGTACGCTCCGTTGGTGTAGTCCGGCCAATCATATTGCCCTCTCACGGCAATGACTAGGGTTCGAATCCCTGACGGAGCACTTCTCCCCGACGCCGTCTCTCGATTTTGGACGTAGCAACACGCACGTCCAACCAATGTCACAGGGCAAGTTAGAACATCAAATAGAACACTGCGCCGCCGTCATGCGATTTTCGTTTTGCCACGGCAAGCGAAAAGGGTATTTGGAGGAGGACTACAAATGCCCGATTTGAGCGGGATAAACGTTGTAACCGTCAAATCCCAGGCGTTTCTCAACGAGCGCCAAACTATCGACTACCAAACTCAACGTGAGGCCTGCCTCAACTGGCTGCTCACGTTCGGGAAAGATCCCGATCGCGTGGAGGGATACGCGCTCGGGACGGTCAAACCCCGGGCGGCCCGCATGGATCAGTTCTATCGATTCGTCTGGGACTACGAAGGAAGATATACAGCGAACATCACTCACGATTACGCGGACGCTTGGATGACGGAACTTGCGAGCACTGATTTGAGTACTGCTCACAAAGACTGTTGCCAGAAAGCGGTGAAGATGTTGTTCAAATGGCGACATCACGAACACGGGCTGGAAGAGTGGACACCGGAGATCACATTTTACTCAAGGGACTCCGCGTCGAATCCGCGCGACTATCTCTCGCGCGAAGAGCGCGTCAAGATTCGCGAAGCGGCCCTGGAATATGGCAGCGCTCCTAGTTACAGTGACCTCACACCAGAGGCGCGCGACCGGTGGCGGATTCATTTGGCCCAGCGGTTCGGAAAACCGAAGTCAGACGTTACCCCCGCCGATTGGGATTGCGCGAATGGCTGGAAAATTCCCTCGCTCGTCTGGGTCTCGATGGATGCCGGACTCCGTCCCATCGAAGTTGAGCGCGCAACGACATCGTGGGTAGATGTCGACAACAGGCTGCTTCGGATTCCAAAGGAGCAGTCGTCCAAGAATCGGGACAACTGGCTCGTCGGTCTCCGGAGCCAGACGGTCGAGTATCTCAAACGATGGCTAGACCAGCGAGATACGTACGCCAAGTACGATGAAACGGAAACCATCTGGCTGACGAATCACGGAAACCCGTACTCGTCGCAGTCGCTCCGCTATCTTCTCCATCGGCTCTTCGAAGAAGCGGGGATACCTACCGAGAACCGCCAGGTGTCGTGGTACACGATTCGCCACTCTGTAGGAACGTACATGACCCGTGAAGAAGACCTTGCGGCAGCGCAGGCACAGTTACGCCACAAGAGCGAGCAGACGACGATGAAGTACGATCAGACTCCCGTTGAGGAACGTCGCGACGCACTCGACAGAATGGGATAAATTGGGAAACATATACCAATTGGTCATCAATTTATCGCGAATCGCACAGTCAAAAACAATTCATTTGTGTAGGTATACAGCCAATACCGACGTTCTTGTTATAATTCTCGCGCGATAGGTTTTAATACGTGTATCTCAGACGGCCAGATATGAAGGTGATGCCAGTGTCGGGAGAATAACACAACATTCTCCCGATGACTACATGAGTACGTCTAATCAATCATCGAACAACAACCAACGGTATGAATACGAACTCACACCGCGGCAAAAGACCACCTACGAGTCCATAATGGACGACTTCGAAACGTGGCTGCGCGAGTGTGGCCGGAAGCCAAAGGAAGAGAAGCCGCTCGCAGCCGATACAGTGGATAACTATCTGAGTCGGGTCGACAAGTACTATCGACTCATCTGGGGCGAAGTCGGGTACGTCTCGTATCTGGAACACGAGCACGCGGACACAGTCGCGACGATGCTGAAGAACGACGAAATTCGGAAATCGAACGGCGAGCCCTACGCGGAGGCGACGAAACGGAGAGAGATGGATAGCCTCTCTAAGTACTTCTACTACCTCTACGACGAACGTGGCAAGAAGCTCTGGGAATGCGAGGTCAATTTCGACGAGAAGACCTACAACATCCCGGACTACTTCTCGATAGCCGAACGACAACAACTGCGAGACGCCGTCCTTGAATACGGGTCCGTGCCCGCATACAATGACCTCACACCGGACGAACGCGACCGCTGGAAAGCCCACATCGCCCAGAAGCTGGGCAAACCCAAATCGGAGGTCAGTCCGGACGACTGGGAGTACCTCAACACCAACTACAAGTGGGTCTCTCTCCTGTGGACCGCGCTCGATGCGGGACTCAGGCCCTGTGAGGTGAAACGAGCCCAGATGTCGTGGCTCCGGCTCTCTAAGGGCGCGCTGTTTATCCCCAAAGAGGAAGCGTCGAAAAACCGAGACCACTGGGAGATAGCTCTACGGAACGAAACGGTCGACGCTCTTCGGGAGTGGAAGCGCCAGCGGAAGAACATCGCCAAATACGACGACACGGAATCGATCTGGCTAAACCGTAAGGGCAATCCGTACAACTCCAAGACCCTCAACTACTTCTTGGATAAACTCCTCGACGAGATAGAACTCGACGACGAGAACCGGGACCTCAAGTGGTACGCCCTCCGCCATTCGACCGGCACCTATCTCGAAACAGAGATGGGGCTTTCCGCGACCGCCAATCAGCTGCGGCACAAAAACCTCCAAACGACGAGACGGTACACGCACACTCCCGTAGAGTATCGACAGGAGGGCCTCGAGAGTATCTAGCTGGTATTCGAGGCTATTGAACTCGTATCGGGATAATTGGTCAAATTTCAGCCCTACAGATTCTCCACCTATCAGCAAACCCGTCTCCAATCTCGCCGTCAACTCTATCCCTCCTTCTCCCAAACACCTTAGCAATACAACACATATAATATCACATATGCAAGATCCAAAAGAAATTGGACGGATTGGACCACATGAGATGGTATATGCAGAACACCGTGATAGTGAACGTGTTGTTTACTTTTGCGCCTGGTGTGACTTCGAGACGACGAGAAAACACATGCTACCGCACTATGACTGTGAACGAGACCGGTACAAGGATAAGGACCGATATTCAGTTAACTAATTCTCGCGGGGTCGTTAAAATGTCACAAAGGACACGCTCCAGATAGAGAATCCTGACTTTATATCGAGATTGGTCTACGATGTAGTACCGTTTCTGTACTAGTTACTCGTGGTGGTCTTCTACTAATTCCTCAACCCGCGGGCCTATCCAATTTTGGTTACTCTGGAGGTGATGCACACGGTCGCGGAGTTGTGCGAGCTCCTCTTCTAATTCTTTTATACTCTCTGCGTTGTCTGCAGGTTCGATTTTGGCTCGCTGACGCTTGGATTCAACGATCAGTCCTTTCTGGATTTCCTCGCGAGCGTCATCCGTGAGTTTGGCGATCGTGATTGGTGCTACGCCTTCGGGTGTGGCCGTTGGGTCTCGTTCGGTTGCGACGAATCCAAGTTCCTCCAATTTTCGGAACCGGTATCGGACGCTGGAATTGTCAAGTCCAGTTTCGCGTCGTATATCCGTTGTTGAGGCACTACCATCGTGCCGTTCAATCGCATGTATGATATCCCGACTGTCCGAGTCAATTGTAGTCATAGTAACAAATGGTCGATATTCACATATTGGTGTTAGGGTCGTAAAGAAGAGTCCGCAACGGTCGAATTACGTCAGTACCGTTCAGTCAGCAGTACCGTCAGGAAGTGTCAGCAACAGATTCGTCCGACACCCTCTCATTAGAGAGTGGCGGTGAATTGACTCATGACAAGTGCTTCTGAAGCGAAATACCGCAAAATAACCAAGTCAGTACCCTCGTGCATTAGGTAGCTCATACTTATTGGACTCTCTATAGAACGTGTGAGGAGCACGAACGGGAATACGATTTATCGCGCCGATCGTCAACCCGTTGAACGCGGCCTGCCGCGGGGGGATATCAACCGACGGACGTGTACCTATTAGACAACCCGGTCGTCAACGATGCTCAACGTACACACGATTCTCTATGTCTACGCAAAAGAGCACGCAGATCCTTAGTTAGGGAAAATCCGAATTTCAAAGCCGTTATTTCGCCATCATCGTGATGCAACACTTCCATTGGGAATTTATAACCAATTGAATCGGATGTAAACCCATGACGCCTCCGTCACTGACGGTAGACGATTTCATTTCGCGACTCGAGGAAGCCAACCGCGACCGGTTCGGTGACGAGGAATGGTCCTTCAACGACGGTCAGCGAACCGCCATCACTCACGGGCGCGGACCGCTATGGATCACCGCTGGACCGGGGAGCGGCAAAACGGAGGTTCTCGTCTCTCGAGCACTCAAACTGCTGTTAGTCGACGACGTGCCTCCCGAGTCGATCTTGATAACAACGTTCACTGAGAAAGCAGCCCAGAACCTCGAGGAGCGAATCGCTGATCGCCTCGCGACGCTTGGTTTCGAAGACGACGTCGACGCCAACGCGCTTCGCATCGGTACCCTGCACTCCCTCTGTAACGATCTCATGCAGGAGTACCGATATCCGGAGTATGCGAACGTCGAACTGCTCGACGAGGACGGCCAGCAGTTGTTCATGTACGACAACTGTGAATTCGTCGACTATCTGCGCGGCAGCGGACTCGACGCGGATGACTGGGAGACGGTTCCGGACGAGGACGCCATTTCCGGCGACGAGTGGGAGTTCTTCGAATCGATGCTCGGGTGGGGGATCAGCGACCGGTACGGCCCGAACAAGTGGCAGGCAACCAACGGCGCGGCCAAGTTGCTGAACCGCCTCTCGCAGTATCGCGTCGACACCGCGGACATTCGTAATCAGGCCGCTGACCCGTGGCGCGTCTGCGCGGAAGGATTAGACAAGTATCGCGAAACGCTTCGGGAACACAGTCGCTGCGATTTCGCCAGACTTCTCGAGACGTTCATCGAGTTTCTCGACAGCGACAGCGGTGCACGGTTGGTCGCTGGCGACGAGAATCGCGACAAACCGCCGATCTCGCACGTCCTCGTCGACGAGTACCAGGACACGAATCCGCTGCAGGAGGAACTGTACTTCCGCCTCACCGAAACACTCGACCACCCGAACATCACCGTCGTCGGCGATGACGATCAAGCTCTCTATCGGTTCCGGGGTGGGACCGTCGAGTGTCTCATTCGCTTTCCCGAGCGCGCCGCCGAACGGTTCGGTACGACCGTGGAAACGGTCCAACTCAGACACAACTACCGCTCGACCGAGGACATCATCTCGTGGTGTAACCGGTACCTCGACGAGTTCCCCCTCATGCAATCGGAAGGCGCTCGAGCCCCGGGAAAGGAACCGATGCTGGTCGGTCGTTCGGGAACCGAAGGTCGAAAGAGCGTGAAATCGCTTCTCGAGGGCGAACGCGACCAGGTGGCGGCCGATCAGGCCGCGGAACTCATCGAGCGATTGCACGAGGAAGGCTATATCGACGATTACAGTCAGGTCGCCCTGTTGTTCAAGAGCACGAAAGAAACGGCGAGTCGCGCTGGCCCATACGTGGCCGCCCTGCGGGATCGCGGCATTCCGGTGCACAATCCCCGAAACAAGGCGTTTTTGGACCAACCGGAGATCAAACTCGCGCTCGGAGCGGTGCTCCGCTGTATCGACCCGGGTCTCGAGGGTGCTGACACGATTCGCGTTAGCGGTCGAACCCGACAGCAGATCGATCGGTGGTACGATGACTACGAGACGCTCGTCGACGATCATGACGCCGAGGCTCTAGACGCGTATATCCCCCGGCGGCGGGAGTCTCTCGCCAACGCCGATGACGGAGAGTCGCTCGGCATTACCCTCCTGGAACTGTTCTACCGAGTTCTCTCGTTCGAACCGTTCCAAACGTGGATAGAGAGCCCAGACGAACCTGAACCGGGGAACCGATTGGGCCAGTTGTCGAGTCTGTTCGATTCGTTTGCCAGCATCACCGGATCGCGGCGGTTGGAAAAATCGACGCGTACCGAGACCGTCTCTACACGCTTTCTCAGGCAGTTCTACTGGCAGTTCTGCGGCTATCTGGAGTCCACGGATTTCGACGAACCCGAGGACCCGCACGACCAGATACCCGAAGGGTTCGTGCAGGTGATGACCGTTCATCAAGCGAAGGGGTTGGAGTTTCCCGTCGTCTTCACGAGCGACCTCGACAGCGAGCCCTGGATGTCCGGGACGTACTGGATCGAAGAGCAACTTCGGCCGTACGCGTCGATCGATCCGTCGGGAACCGCTAACGAACGCGCTCGACGGGACGAGATTCGTCGCTTCTACGTCGCGTATTCGCGGGCCGAGGAGGATCAGATCCTCCTCGACGGCGACGAGCCCACGACGCTTTCGCTCGGCTACCGGGCGGACGGAGAGCCGCTGACGACGGAGTGGTTTGCCGGCGACCGTCGACTGCGCACTCCGACGGACTTCCTCGAGACCGCCGTTGATAGCGTCGGCAGCCACGATGCGACCGAGTTGAAGCGCCGGTACAGCATCACGGGCGATGTGCTCTCCTATCGCCGCTGTAAGCGCCAATACGGATATTACAACGAGATGAACTTCGTCCCGGACCACGCGACCCAACTCTTCTTCGGTCGCGTCGTTCACGAGACCCTCGACCGCGCCCATCGTCACTTCAGCGGAGAACTCGAGGGCGTCGACGGGGGAACGATTCCGGACGACGACGCCATCGAGACATACTTCCACGAGGTTGCGGAGTCGCTAAAGGCGCGAAACATCTACCCGATGAGCCAGGAAGCCGAACGGCGCGCGCTCGAGTACATACAGCGGTTCAACCGCCGCGAAGGAGCGGACCTGTATCCCCGGGTCGTCGATACTGAATGTCACCTGCAGAGTAATCGCGGCGAATTCATCCTCGAAGGTGTCGTCGACGTGTTGATCGGCGATGATGAAGGATACGAGATCTGGGACTATAAGGCCGGCAAGCGACCGGAGGGCGGGCACGAAGTCGATGACTATCGCGCTCAACTCAACACGTACGCGGAGTTGTACGCGTACCATCAGGGCGAGTATCCGGATCGCGGTGTCATCTACTTCCTCGGCGAAGACCAGAGGGAAGAGGCGATGTTCGAGTTGACGTTCGCACCGACCGCCGTCGAAGACTCCCTCGAGGCGTTCGACGACACGGTCCAGCGCATCGAACGATCGCGCTCCACTCGAGACTGGTTCGAAATTGAGTCGGCCGAGGCGCCGTCCGAAGGAACGTGTGCCGAATGCGATATTCGGTGGAACTGTCCCGCTCGTCCCGAGTACAGTGAACAATTGGACTAAGCGGGGTGCGACCGAAGCCCGTTCCCGTCTCCTCTCGCGTGAACGTCAGCGTTCGCACTCGATCAGTTTCTGCGCATCCTCGCGAATGGCAGTTCCGGTCGTCTGTCCGATGTATGGAACGTCACACAATTCCTCAACGGTAGCAGTCGCGACGTCGAACGGCGTCTGATACCCGGCTTCCCACAAGTAGTACGCTTGTTGACCGGAGACCGATTCGATATCCACGAGTGAGGGGCCGTAGAGCAATCGCAGCACGGGAGCAGCCTCAGAAGGAGGGGTTCCAGAAGCAGCGAGCGAGGAGAGGGGACCGGTGAACCGGTCCTTTTCCCCACCCGTTTCGGAAGCGAGGCGATCCGCCGTCGGTCGCTCGTAGCCGGTGATTTCTCGTGCACCTTCGACCGCTACCGTTGCCATCTGGATGTTCAGTCCGGTTGCATCGGCGACGTCCGACGGCCGAGAGTCCGCGATATGGTCCACGTTCGCGTAGCCGCCTTCGAGCAGTTTTTCGGCTCGATGAGGTCCTATTCCGGGGATGGTACAGATCTCCGTCTCCTCGATCGCGTCGCTGTCAGCGTCGGACGGCGAGGTTGACGCCCCATCGACTGTCCCGGCGCCCGAGTCGGTCGTCGACTGCGAAGTGTGTTGAGACGACGTTTCCGATCCATCTTCTGTCGTCGATTCGGGGCCCAGATCGATGCCGTCCGGTATCTCTGGAAGTTCGTTTACCTGTAACTCCTCGGGATCCACCGCATCGGCTACCGGGGATTCCTCGAGCGCCCTTTCGACGTGTTTCGCGTTTCTCGGGCTGATCCGAACCGTGGTGAGATATTGGATAAGCGCTTCCCGTTGGGTGTCTGTCAGTGTCCCGTCCGCTGGTAGGTCGTCGATGACGCCGTCGATATCCCGCTGCCGAGGGAACCACGCGTCACCAGTCGCGACAAAAATCGGGACGAACGGGTCGGGGACGGTATCGTTGATTCCGTGACCGAGAGTATCGCACAAGACGTTCACTGCTGGTCCGTTTAGGGAAAGCTGGTAACGACCGCCCGGTAACGTCACTTCGAGTTTCTTCCTTCCAGTCGCGTCTTCTATCAGGACGGCACGTCTGTTCATACCATCTGGAATCTTTCTTGACACCTCTTCAAGGTAGTGGCACATTCGGCCGGCGTGGCGACAGAGTATGTCGTTTGTACTCGATTGCGAACTAAGCGATCGGTAGCAAGGAGCATCACCTCGAGACGCCCGATCGTGATCAGTATCGCGCACGCATTTTCATAGCCGAAACAGCGGAGCATCGTCCCGAAGGATGGTTGCGGTAACCTCTTCATCGTCGAATCGAGTACCCGATTTGGATTTTATATGCCATTGACTGGATTCCGTGTAGTGTGACTCCCGATATGACCGTCACCGAACTGAGCGAGGGGCAGTCGATCACTCCCGGGGACGAGTTGCGAGCGACGATGACTTTCGAGGACGAAACCGTGTTTGCGAGCATTGGGGGACACCGGGTGACCTTCTCGAACCTCGTTCCGGAAGCCCTGGGACTGGAAGAGGGAGACTCAATGGGGGTTCGATTCACCGTTCGAAAGCCTATCTACGAGAAGAGCGGACGACTGGAGACGATCTTCGTCGATAATGCGGTTGAGGCCGCCGAGGCGGTACCATCTCGTGATGACGGGACTGACACTCGGGCCGAGAATGAGGCCTCGGGCACGGAGTCTGTATCACAGCAACGTGTCGGTCAATCTCGAAAACGGCCGCAGTCGAGGACGAATCCGAATATGATGCGAGATCTCGTACAGGGCAAGCTCTGAAACTACTGTGATAATGGCCGTATCGGCTTGCAAAGTACCCTTTCCAATCCAATAGAAGACAACTTCAATGACTATTCGAATACTTCACGTGAGCGATTCGATGATCGCTCTGGACGCAGGTGATTCGAACGCGGGACAGACCGGCGGGATTCCAGAAACCGTCGACCGAGCCATAACGCGCGACGTTGATGCCGTTTTGCACACTGGCAATTTGTTTCGACAGCCGGAACCGGCTAATGCGGATATATCGTTCGCCAGCGATGAGCTTGAGCGACTCGCTGACCACGGAATCGATTGCTATGTGATCAGCGGTCGTCGAGAGGTCAGCGGCGATCGATCACCGCTCGCGTCACTGAGCGACGCAGGGGTGGTCGAGCAACTCGGGAGCACGGCGACGATGTTGGACGAGACGGTTGCCCTGTACGGAATTGACTATGCGAAGGATCAGGGCGCATTCGCAGATCGTCTCGAGTCGTTGACCCAGGAGAGCGGGTTCACCTACACGATCATCGCTGTTAACCAGTCTATCTGGCCGCCGGCCGGGAAAGACGAGTCCGTTATTGGTGCCCTCGAGGCGGCTGATACCGCAGCCCCCTTCGTGAGCGAAATTGCCGCGGGTGGACTCACGAGCGCGGCGACCTGGGAAGCTGATCGATACAATTATTCTGTCACGTATGCCGGAACGTCGAATCCGGCCGCGCTCGACGACGACACCGACCCGACTGCGTCGCTCATCACTGTCGAGGATCACGAGACGGCGACGCGGACGCCCGTCCCGATCTTCACAACGGAGCCCAAATCATCACTCGAGACCCGTCGGCGAGAATTCCGCGATGAATTGGAGGACATTCTGTGTCTTCTCCAGTCTGAGCGACGGCGAATCGTGCTCGAGTTGCTGTCGGATCTTCAATTTGAGCAAGAGAATGAGACGGTGACAGTTCGGGTACCGGACCTGAGTCGACAGGTTGCTGCCACCGAAACAGATGTTGATTCCGCAATCGCCGGTCGAACGGTCCAGCGATCATCCCGCTTTGCCCTCCATCATACTCATTTGCCGATGCTCGACGAATATGGCGTCGTTGAGTTCGACGAGGATGCTAACGAGGTATCGACGACAGGGCGGACCGAGGCCGTAACACAAGTAATGCACAACATCATAGACGTTGTTGGCAAGAGTAATGGTTGATCTATCAACACCGTTCGTTGAATGGTCGAAGACGGAAATCGGCGAGCAAGGGTGTTATTGTGAGCAAGCTCGGGTGGCATGACGATTACCAGTCCCGAGGGGCCTTTAGGCGATAGGTCTTCCAGCTCACACCTGATTATCTCTCGAAAGTAGTGGCGACGCGATTGATGAATTGACTGACCGACTCACCAACGGGGAGCGGAAATGCGGGCAGTACGCAACGGTCCGGAACGTCGTACAAACGCGTCGAAAGCTGTGCGACGGAGAACTGCCGGCAGGAACCACTATTTGATCGAGCGCCAGCCGAAGTACCGGATCGCATCGAGCGTGTAGCGAGGGGCCGTCTCGAGCGTGGTCGGTGGCAGCGTGACGGTTCGTTCGAGACGGAATTTTGAGTTCAAAAGCGTACCGACTGAATCGGAGTTCCGTCCCGTGTGAAGTGACCTTCGAGAAATTCTGTATAGGTATCGCAGTCGTGGGCGTCCCGCATCGTCACTAGTTCACCGAATCGAACCTGTCGCCAGCACTTGGCCCCATCGATCGAGACGGGCGACGACCCGGCACGTTCGTCAGTGGTTTCGCTTCGATCACTCGGATCACTCTGTATAGAATCGAGTTCCGTCATACATTCCTCACACACGACGTTCGGATGCTCGAACTCCGGTTCGGAAAATTGAGTGCGACAGATACTGCAGCGTCGTGCTCCCTCGAGCTGCGCATCGAGATCGAGATCGGCCACCGAACGGTACGTTTGTGCGATTCCACCGGCAACGGTCGCCGGCTCGGCATCAGACTCGAGGGCGACACGCCAGTAATCGTCGTAGCCAACATGTTTGAGCGCCCATGCCGTGTTCGTTCGTACTTCTGAGGACGGATCCGCGAGCGCTTCAATCAGTGCTTCGATTGCTTCTGGGGTACGCATCGATGACGGTTCCTGGCGAGCCGACTGCCGCAGGGCCGAAGCAGCGGCCTCGCGAATCGCCGGATATGAATCCGAAAGTCGCTCGAAAAGTGCCGTCTGAACACGCGGGTCATCTCCAACGTCGATACAATCGCCGAGGGCCGACGTCATGGCGTGTCGAAGACATGTATTTGCGGCGCGGCTCTCTTCGAGTATCGGTTCGAGATCCCCCTCGAGAGCACTTGGCGAGTCGACAGCCACGGCCGCGAGCACTTCGGCGACGTGCAACCGGACGTCGATCACGTCGTCCTTGAGTCGGTAGACGATCGAGTCGGTTATCGAGGCGATCGTTAACGCGTCGTGGTCTGCAAGTGCGGCGAGCGCTACTGCACTGTAGACGCGTACGTCGTCGTTCGGATCGCCGAGTCTCTTGACGAGCGTCGAAACGAGAGACGTGACTACTTCCGGTTCTTGGTCAGCGACGACACTGACCGCCTGAACCGCGTTCGCTCGCACCCTATCATCGTTGTCGGTAAACGGAAACGACGTGTCTGCGAGCGACGTGCCGACTTCAGCCGGATGGGTAGACGCTAATGCAGTGAGCGTTCGAGAGCAGGATAATCGGATATTCCGGTCGGTGTCGGCGAGTGCATCGATGCAATCCGATATCAGAGGGCGACCTGTCGTCGGATCTGTAGCAGCCGATTCTTCTCTATTGTACCACCGCGCCCGAAGCGTCGGATCTACTGCATTCAAATGCTCACGTACATCTTGAATACGGGGTCTATGGTCGTTTCTCTCGCTGTCTTCCTCATCGATCATCTCTTCTTACTCCATCGAAGCGCACCTCGGTTATAAATGAGAAATCCCTGGCTGGCTGGAAGTGCGATTCGTAGAGTCGCTTACTGACCCGCAGCACTCACGAACGACGACTTACGCTTGCTGATCGTCGTCGGATTGACGCCGGCCGCACGGCCGAGTTCGTCGAGCGTCGGTCTGTCCTCGACCCCGAGCTTGTCGAAGGTCGCGTGGAGTGACACCGCTGCGGTCACCTTCGGATTGGTTCCGCGATAGTTCCCCTCCTCTCGTTGGTAGACTTCGAGGGCCCGTTTCGTGCGCCGGAGGACTTCGTTCGACGCGCCAACGGCGTTCGCAATCTGAACGACGTAGTCCTGCGGACTCGCGGGCGCTAGCTTTACGTCGTCGAATTCTCGAACGAGTGCCGTTCTCGCGTTCGTTATCTTGCCCTCGCTCTCGAGACGCGAGGCCGCGAGAAGCCGTTCACTGGTGAGGGGAATGGAGGCGGAGGACTCTCGGGCGGCGATAAGCAGACATGCACAGACGAACCCTTCGATCGTCCGCCCTTGAACTAATCTTTCCTCAGACGCCCGTCTGTAGAGCTTGGCCGCCGTCTCTTGCTCCGGTTCGGGAATGCCGGCTACGGCACCAACTCGCTGGAGTTCGCCCAGTGCATACCCGAGTGTCCCCGTATCGACGGCGTTTCCCCAGTGTCCGGTGCGCACCCGATTGCGCTGGCTGATCGATAAGACGTTCCCATTGCCATCTCGATGACCCGAACCGACGCCGACCCCAAGACCTCGATCGACGCGGAGTGCCGTTTCTCGACCCCCGGTCTGTCGTTTCGTTTCCCAGTCACGACTATCGAACACGCGTGCTCGTCTTCGACTCAGCGGGGAACTGTCGATAACTAGGCCGCACTCGTCGCAAACGCGCTCACCATCGGCTACACGTGTTACCGATTCTCCACACTCGGAACAGCACTCACCCCGTTCCTCGAGGCCGAGACAATCGTCGGACGATACCGTGGACTCACCGCTTGAATTGTTGGCGAACATGGCGTAGTGATTGCCGAATGGCCCCGTTTTTGATCGAGACCGATCCGACGTTGAGGCAGGACCTTTTGGGGTCCCTGACTGTTTAGATAGACGGAAGGTGCCGTATTAATACTTTCCCCCACGGTAGAGAGTATCCCATCTTGGCTAATTACGTCGCCGAGGTCGGACGGCAACAGATCGCTCCGAGTTCGATCTGTTGGTCACTGATCAAAACGGTCGCTCGGCGTCGATTGTCTTCGGAAAACGGTCCCAGGAATGAGGTGGAACCGTTGCCCCTTTCGCCGTTACGCGTCCGGGGCCACCGTTGACCACTGATTCCCTATTGCGTTCCCGGGAACAGCCCGATCAACGGCGTCGTTTGCCTCTCGGCAATCACTACGTTGGCGCATACGCGCCAATTGAACGATAGTCGCGCTTCTTGATGAACGTTGTGCTACTCTTGACTGTCCGAATTCGGCCGGTCCTGACCGAACCGACGTTCGATCAAGGCTCCGATCTTCGTTTGGACGGCATCCCACGAATCGGAGTTCTGGGTACGAAACTGGACTCGGAACCCTCGCTACACATCCCAAGATCAACAAACATTATGTGTTCCCAGAATATTCCTCGAATATGGCTCGAAGATTCTCAAAGGATGCTTTAGATAGCATCCATCAAGCGACTACTGCTTGGAGAGGTGACCGTTACGGAACGGCCTCTTTCCTATTCGGAGATCAGCAAGCGATGGCGGAACCTCGAGACGAGCGGTTGACGAGTGATTGTCGAACGAAAAGATGGAGACGACGCGGGGTGGTTCAGTGTGCAAATTGAGGACACTCGTGCGATATTCACGGCGCTTTTCGCCGGATCCGTTGTCTTGGCCAACGTGTTAGCGGCCAAATTGACCTGGCTCGAACTGCCGGTAATCGGTGGCGTCGCCATTCCGGCCGGGTTCCTCGCATTTGGCGTCGCATACCTGGCCTCGGACTTGCTCGTCGAATATCATGGACGGGAGTATGCGGCATCGGTGGTGAACGGCACCGTCTTCACCCTCGTAGTATCGTATCTGCTAGTCTATGTGTCTATCTGGATGCCCACAGCGCCGTTCTATGACGGACAAACTGCGTTCGTGGCAACGCTCGGTGATTCGGCGTCGATCATTCTGGCGTCAGTCGTGGCGTTGGCAGTGGCCCAACACATGGACGTCAGATTGTTCTCTACCCTCAAATCCCGAACAGCGGGTCGACATCGATGGATACGGAACTGCGGCTCGACCGCCGCCAGCCAGGGGGTTGACACGATCGTGTTTATCACTCTCGGATTCGCGATTTTCCCCGCGCTGGGTCTCGGCGGTGACCCGACGTGGGGGTGGGCATTGATCTCGATCGTCTTCGGTCAGTACCTAGTCAAGCTATTGGTTGCAATCGTTGATACAGTACCGTTCTACGCAGTCACGGAGTTTGTCGAGCAAAATCCCGAGCAGGCTCCCTGAGCAAATACGATTCCTGCTGACCCTGGGGTAGCATGTCAAGAGAACGAGCGCGAGGACGTTGAAGACGCGTCATTCGGTCCGGATTTCCCGTTTAAATAGGGTCGTTGACATTCACTCTGTGTATGAAGACCCACATCACGTTCGTGCTGGACTCATCTGGTTCAATGGCGGCGATCGAGGACGACACCAAGGGTGGATTCAACAGCTTTCTCGAAGACCAGCGGGACGAACCGGGAACGGCCACGGTAACGCTGTACGATTTCAACACGACCGTCGAACGCGTCTACGAGGGTGAGCCAATCGAAGCGGCACCGAAACTCGACGACAACTACACGCCAAGTGGGCGAACGGCACTCCACGATGCCATTGCCACGGCGATCAACGAGACGACTGACTACCTTGCGACGATGGCGGAATCCGATCGACCATCGAACGTGATCGTCGTCGTTCTCACCGACGGGAAAGAGAACGCCTCCGAAACTCCGGAAGACACGGTTCGTGACCTGGTTGAAGACCGGCGAGAGTCGCACGACTGGGAATTCCTGTTCGTCGGGGCCAACCAGGATGCGGCGCTAACCGCCTCGAGTATGGGAATGGATCCGGACCGATCGCTCGACATGGATCACAGCGGGGACGGGGCTCGGGACGCATACCAGTCGACCTCGGAACGAATCAGTCGCGCTCGCCGGGAGGGTTCGACCGGCGGATACACCGACGAGGATCGACGAAGGCAGGACGAGTCGTAAGACGGCTTCCACTCCTCTACTGCTCCCGTTGCGTAGAATGGCCTGATTATCTCGAAGGTGACGATACGTTGCGGACTCAATAAACCGACACCGAATACCACGCGCCTTTTCGATCTTTGCCCGCTACCTAATTCGAGTAGCCGGTGTAAACCCGAATGTGCGTCTCATCCGCCGCTCGGTCGGATAAGAAGCGATCTTTCGCCGCCGCCGTCAACAGTTCGTCGAGTCTGTACTCCTCGTAATCCCCGTCGAGTCCGCCCATTCCCTCGTAGAACGAGACCCACGCCTGGTGGCGCTCGAACTGGTCCACGTCGTTGCTCGACTCCTCGAACAGGCTGGCGGACGCGAGCACCACGAGCTTTCGCTTCATGCGGCTCGCACCGACGTTGAACCGGTTCGGTTCGAGGAGGAACTCGCTCAGTTGGCTGACGTACCCCCGATCGGAGGCTGTCATCGAGAGGACCATCAGATCGCGCTCTCCACCCTGGAACCGCTCGACCGTGTCCACTTGCACGGTATCGGATACGATACCGAGGACATCGCGGCGCTGGGCGCGGAACGGAACGACGACGCCGGCGGTGAGTTTGTCCTCTTCACTCGGACGATCTCCGGATCTCTGTTCCGACAGAGGTCTGGTCAAATCCGTCACGATCGCCTGTTCAAGGGGATTCGACTTCTGCGACTGCCCCTCGTCGTGAACCAGTAGAATCACTCGGTCGTCTGAATCGAGAAGCTTGGCCAGCGGCTCCCTAATAGCAGACGTACTCTCGAGAGCAAGGTGCGGACTCTCGCCGGCACTTTCGAGTTCGATCCCGTCTTGGTCGTAGAACAAGTCCGTGTGCATTTGTGCGGACTCGGGCGGAAGCCGATAGGTCTGTTCGAGTCGATGGACGGGAAGCACCTCGTCGGGATCGTCCAATTCCGGCGACTCCGATGCGAAGTACTCGATGTCGACGTCTTCCCCCCGAAGATAGCGGAGGAAATCCAAGGCCGAGAGGAAGGGGACGTGGATCTCGATCGGCTCTCTGTCCTCGTCTTCCCAACCGTGTTGTTGGATCGGTTGCATCTGGCGGTGGTCGCCAACGAGTACGAATTGCCCATCGTCTTTGACGAACGAACCGAACAACAGGCAGAGCGGGAGATCCATCATGCTGGCTTCGTCGACGATGGCGAGGTCGAAGATCGTCGACGCCTCGTTGCGCATGAGTTCGGCGACCCTCTCGTGTTCCGCTTCATCAACCGTTCGCAGGAGTTTGTCGATGAAACTCCTGATCGACACCGGTGGACCGAAGAACAACGCCGTCGCATCCGACGGCGCATCTGCTCCGAGGTAGTCGTGGTGGAGTTCTCGGAGCACGTCCGGATCAGCGTCGTTGTAGTAGACGTTTTGGATCCGTGGATGATCGACGCCCTGGGTCGAACTCGAACAGATGCGAAACAGGGGGAGGGCGTCGTCTTCATCTCCTGGAGGGCACGCCTCGAGCAAGTCCAGAACGCTCTCGAGAGCTTCGTCGACGGCGCCGTGGGAGACGGCCGAGACGGCACCGAGCATCCCCTCACCGGCCGTCATTGCCGCGTGTACCCGGCTCAGAATCGCCGGTGCGACCGTGTACTTCGTCTTGCCCGTTCCCGGGGGACCCTGAAGCGTGACGATTCCGTGATCGACATCGTTGATGAGCGAGCGTTGTTTCTCGTTCGGCCGCTGGAACCCATCCGCGTTCGCCATGCGATCGACATACTCCTTGACCGCGGACGCGTCCCATTGCGAGATCGGGATCTGATCTCTGTCTCCCCGGTACAGTTGACGGAGCCAGCGCCGAACCGGCGCATCAACGGCGTTCTCGAGTGCCTCGTACGCGCGAGCTTGCGTGATCTGATCGATCATCGGGTCGACGATGAACCGATCGCCGGCCTCGATGTGGACGGCGAAATCATCCTCTCGGGCGTCGGTGTCGATTCCCCAGCCCTTGTGCCACGTCGTATACTCGTCGTATCCGTTCGGCCATCCGTCTTCGAAGGGAAGCGTCACCCGAACGGTTCCCATCGATTCGTCGACGGTCGAAACGATCACCGTCGGCGAGTGAGCGATATTCGAAGGGTTCCCTCGGAACACGTCCTCCGCTCGGTCGCCGTCGTCGGTCAGTTTCGTCAACACCATGAAATCGTGATCCGAGACGGAAAGCGGTCCCCCGATGACTCCGTCCGCCGCCGATGGATCGTAGCGCTCGAGGTCGCTGGTCAACAGTTGGCCTTCGACCACGTTTCGGTCCTCATCGACGTTGGTACACTCAAATGCGACCGAACTGCCGGCATCGATCCGTTCGGCAACCGGTTGACGATAATACGATTCGAGGCCCGTTTTGATCGTGTGGTACTCCAGTTGTTGGTACTCGATGCAGGCTTCGTCGAGCGTCCGGTGTGCGAAGGAGAAACGGGAGAGTTCCGACAGATCGATCGGTTCCTTGTTGACGAACTTGTCCTTCACCGAGATGCTCCGCTCGATGTGGTGAGCGGCCCGGCTAAACCGTTCGGCGAAGAGTTCGAGGTCTTCCTCGGTGATCTCCTCGTCCTCCCGCTCGGTTCGATAACAGTATTGGCGCGCTCGCTCCGGATCGTCGGTCTCCTCGGGCTCGAGCCGATCGCGAACGGCCCAGACGTACTCGACCGGGATGGTGTCGGTCTCCCGGTTTCGAACCGGATAGACCCATCGTGCGAGACGTTGGTCCTCCGGCGTCCACGAAAGTTCGGACCGCCCGTGATCGAGTCGGAGCGTTCCATCGGGGGCGTCGTGCCGTACGACCGAGTCGAAGACATCCGTGGCGAAGATCTCGTGTAACGGGGCGGTCGCCCCGTCCGAACGCGTTCCTTGCCAGTCGAACCAATCGCCTCCCCAAGGTTGGAAGTGAGCGACCGTCTGGACGAGTCCCAGTCCCGGGAACCGAAACGCCCAGCGCTGCCGGAAGTCGTCCTGAAGGACCGAAACCATGTCCTGGTCGATTCCCGCCCGGAGTCCGAGGAGGGTGCGAAGCGGCCGTCGCCAATCTGCGCTCGGATGGCGGCGAACCGCGTTCATGAGCGCCTCTCTGTGCCGACTGCTGTAGAGGTAGAGGTGTAGAAACCCCTCATTCGGTTCGAGTCCCAGGTCCACGTCGAGATCGGTCGATAGATTCGGTGCCACGTCAGCCACTGCTGCAGCGAGTTCTTCGAAAAACACGCCGAAGAGACGACTCTCCTCCGCATCCTTCTCTCGCTCTGATGTCGGGAGCGCGTCCGGCAACTCGGTGATCTGCCGGGATTGATCAGTCATCGTGTTCTCGACGTATGCACTCAGCAGCGTCACCCTCTCTTGGGCGAAGTCCTGATTGACGTACAAATATACACGGACGAGCGACCCTGACGGGTAATCCGGGCCTTGATCCGTTTCCCAGTCGACGTCACACTCGCCGTGATCGTCAGCCGGGAGGTTGTTACCGGTACCCTGCAGCGAGTACGGATAGAAATCGGGACCGTCTCGGCCGTATTCGTCGTCGATTTCGCTGAGGAAACGATAGGCAATCTGCGCTCGCTTCTGCAGATTGGATACGTCGGCTTCGGTGCGAACGCGACTTACCAACTCCTCATCGACCGGTTCGAGGGCCTCGTAATGGTAGTGTTTCGCGTCGTCGCCGGGTTGGTCGAAGAGCGTAGCGAAATCTTCGATCGTCTCGATATCCAACCGTTCGAGCGATTCCTGCGTTCCGGCCTGCAAGCCGAGCAATTCCAGCCCTTGGTTCTCGAGTCCGCGGCTCACGCAAAGCGATTCGTACTCGCATCCGGAACATCGACGAGCGATTCGGTTGCTCGTTTGCTGGAAGGATGTTTCCAAAATCGTTTGATCGAACGATCCTCCATCTTGCAGCTTGAGTTCGAGTTTGACTCTGTACGGCTTCGTATCGAAACCGTCTACGTCTTCCGGCCCCGCCCGAATTCCGTTCTCCGGTGTGACGACCGCCGCATCAACGGGCTCCGATTCGGCGTCGACAGGGATGTCTTCGCGTTCGAACACCTGTTCGACGAGCATCGCGTAGGCGGTGGCCTGGTACCGATGGTGGACCTTCTGCGAACTCGAGGATTTGACCTCATAAACGGTCGCCTTCAGTCCATAGCTCGTCGGAACGAGACGAAGGAAATCCGCGTAACCGCGGACGGCGTACGCTCCGATGGATCCGGCGAGCGGCGCCTGGTGAACCACGAGTTCCGGAGCCGAGGACGGGGCTCGTGCGACTTCTCGAACGGCAGCAGTGAGGCGCTCTCGAGCCCGGTCGGCGTCATCACTCCACACTTCGTCGTACTGCGGTCCATCAGATGCATCCCGTTCCGATTCGAGTCCGACGACTCTGCGGTCAGGTCCACGCAGTCGCTCGAGTTGGCGTCGTTCGAAGTCGTCCCCCTCACCCGAGAGGACGGGACTCAACTGCTTCGTTTCCCAGTCGCGTTTCTCGATGAGCCTGTTCGCGTCGTCGTCGTATTCCCACTGGAGGTACATCGGGCAACTCTGGAGACGAAAGAACTGACCGATAGCGCTGGGACTCAACGCCGGTCGTTCAGGATCGCTGGATGACATGGTTGGAACTCGCCTTAGCCCATTACCACAGTGGCTGGCATATAAACACCAAATGGGCACTGGACCACACTTGAAGGAAACCCGACTCTGTCGAAATATTCGTCGTCTGACGTAATTCCTCTGCTGAATACAGAGCGCGAGTCGGTCAGGCCGTGAGCATGTCTAAGAGATCCGTGGACGGATTATTGTAGCTGGCAGGGAAAGAGATAGTATGCGAGTACTCACCTGGAATACAAAAGGGGCGTTCCCCTACCAAGCCGAAGACGAGATCGAGGCCCAAATCGAGTATCTCGCAGGACTAGATGATCCGCCAGATTTGCTCCTGTTGAACGAGGTGAACCAGTACCGCCGGGAGTTCATCCGCGAGTTAATCCGCGACGAGTTGGGATATGATGGTATCGTAGATACGCTGTCGTGGGCGCATGAACTCCGTGAGAGTGACATCCAGCCCCATCACGACATCGGCCACACCAACGGCAATCTCACCGCTGTCCGAGACTCCGACGACATCGAACACGTTCCACTAGAGTTGTTTGACGAGTCGTACAACGACGAGGACCGCAAGCACCTCTCGACGCACTACCCTGAGAAAATCTTGGTAACTACCTGCACATTCGACGGGAAAGAAATTGAAGTCTGGAACGTCCGCGCTGTCCCAGGTGGGATGAAAGGCGAGGAGAAAATCAAAATCTTCGAGACCGTCTTCGACCGGATCATGAACGGGCCAGAGCGACTGCGGATTCTCGGCGGCGACTTCAACGCGCCAGATGAGGAGTTGGCTGACGGGCAGGCGACCACACACATCGACGATAAGGACCCGCGAATCCGAGATCGCTGGCGGACCGCAGCACTCCAGATTCTGAAGGGACTGGGTCACGCTGGGATGGTGGACGTATTCCGTTATCAGTGGGGCTACGGGGACATCGACACGCTAGACGAGAGTTTCGGCAACAGCCGGTTCGACCACATCATCGCTTCCGAAGACCTGAACCCGGTCCATTGTGAGTACGACCCTGACTCGTTCGATTATAGTGATCACGCCGCGCTGATCGCGGATTTCGAAATTTGAGGGATATATCCTCTGTATTCAGCACGCAGTTTCTGACAGCTATCGGAAAGACGAATCACGAATCCGGTACGCCTTCACCTATATTGAACGCGATTCGCTGTTGGGTTCCATCGGCAACTTTGAGAAGGACTGTCACTTCGTCTTAACTGAGGCACACTTCTTGTGGCGGCGGTTTCCGTGCTGTTGAATATTCATTGTGTCTGGCTTGTCTCCATCCAGGATAACAACCGCCGAAAATCTAGTTCTTTCGGTGGGGTTCGAGGGAAAGATCGAGTTGATTCTGCCCGACTTGTGTTGAGTTTTCGGACACAGATTTCAGCAATCAATTGAGGAACTCAAGATCGGACTTTCCCTTATATCGGCGGATGTTGGATCGGTCAATATTACAATCGAGGGGCCAACAGATTCAATTCCTAGTTAGACACAGGGAGTACTATGTCAGCAACTGATGTATACGAACTCCTCACTAAGGCAGATCGGGAAAGCTACTCTCCGAACTCATTTTTCCGAGAACTGCAGACTGTCTGTGATCCTATTGATGTCACACTTAACAAAGATAGACAACTGTCGGTTCATGGGTTTGAGATTCAACCTGGTAGGCGGCATGAGAAAACCGGGTTAATGCTCTCTTCGGAAGATGGACCAGACAAACCCATATTCTCATACCGACCCTCCAGAGCAGGATTTTCAACCTATCAAGAAATATCAGAGAATGCTGGATATGCTGCTGTAGTGTGTGTTGGTCCACACTCCGTCAAATGTGTTACCTCGACTGATGCCCATCATTATCTTACTACTCAGGTCAACAGCGATATTTCTGGGCCGGATCACCTAAGCTACCTATCCATTGAGACATGTACAGAAATGCTTGAAAAATTCTTCAATCCTCAAATCGCTACTGATACTTCGGATACAGGGCAACAATCGCTCTACGACTACTAATCGGTAGGTCTAACGGGCCGTTTCAGAAACGAATAGCGATTCCGTACGAAATCATCCTGGGTATCCAGCAAACTACTGTTGATAGTTAGCGAGAATAGCGACATTCATTGCGCCAAGTGCTTTTCCTGTATCGAACGTTGCGCTAAGATTTCCTGCTCAACTCTGCTCGTATTCGCAGACATCTTCATCTGAAAATGGTAAATTCTACTTCCAAGTAGCTAGTTCTTGTACGCCAGCATCTAAAAGCTCTTCACGGCGGTCTTGTAGAAATTTCAGAGCAGCATCTAGATCGTGGTCTGCACCAAGCCTTTGCCACATGTAAGTTCCAGTTCCATTTGCTACTTGAACACCGAATTCCCGTTCAATACCTTCTTGCACCTCACTAGATGGAATTCCTTTCCAAGATTCTGGAAGATATCGATTATCCGATTTTCTTGGGACTACTTTATTCCGTGCACAGTAATCAATAGCAATTTGTGTCTTTGTTCCTGCCTCGTAATAATCCGTGATTCGTTTCGGCATGTCATACCACACACTCTTTTACCCTATAATGGTTAGTGAACATAGATATGAATTGCCCTCGAGTCCACACTTCATAGACACCCTTCTCCAACTTTGAACGAGAGTCAATTAATATACATGGGGGATAGTATCAAGTTTGACCGGACTCTCGTACACTATCTGAGGGAATTTGACGATATTTGGCCAAGGCTTGTCCGAAAGGCGCAGAAAATCGAGTACGTAGAGACGTTCAGTCATGGAAATGATCACCATATCAATGAGTTGAATGACGGTGGATCAGACACGCCAGATACAGTTATCGTTCTCCGTCCAAATTGTCACTTTCGGGTTCACCATGGTGAAGATGGCGAAGAGTACAACCAAAAACTGAAACAGAAACTAGAGGAGATTGAGCAAGGATCATAGAAACTCTATCAATCAAATATCCACCTATACATATTTCAGATCCGACCGGAGTCTTTCGTGTGTAAAGAGGTGGTTCTTCGGAAATAGGGTCGACCAGTGAGGGACATGGATGGACCTTTCCCGATGAGGTGATTGCAACTCCCCGGCTATGTATTGACTCAAGTGGGGAGATTCATATGGGTGAGCGCGCAATCCAGTTGTGGTGACCACTATCTGTGAGGTTCTACGTTCCAGAATGGGATGACAACGTCGACGCTCACTACGATTTCGAGCACGACGAGCATTCTGAACTCGGCAAGGACGAGCGCGAGCTCCAGTACATCTGGGACATCTTTGACTACGAAACGACCCCGATCGACGGCGTCTTAATCTCGCGTGAACAGGTCGAAGAAAGCGTGACGAAGTTCGACCGATTGACGTCTCACGGCGTCTACGGCGAGCAGTCCGGACTCGAGGTTCCCGACTGGCTCCCGACGATCAGCGACTGCGGTGCTTGGGGCTACAAATCGCTCCCATTTCCTCCCTACGGCAACGATGAGATGCTTGCGTTCTACGAAGATCTCGACGTTACGGTCGGCGTGACGATCGATCATCTCGTGCTCGGCTCGGGACACGAGACCCGGCTCTATCTCGACAAGCGCGCATTCGCCGACTCACCGATCTCGCAAAACGATCTCCCCGAAGAACTAACCGAAGAGGTCGACGTCATGGTCGACGAGTGGCCGACCGAGTGGCCCGAATACGTTGCCGACTACGACTCGACGATCTTCGATGTCTCCTCTGTCGATCCGTTCGAGCGGGAGGACTTCGAAGGCGATCCAGTCGACGTGCTCGAACGGCTACGAGACGATCCTCGAGCCGTCTATCGAGAGGACGACACGGAGTTCCGATATCAGTTGACGCTCGACAACGCCGAAGAGATGAAGCAACTGTACGACGATAACGACTACTCCTTCCGTCTGATGGTCGCGATCCAGGGTTGGGATCCGATGTCGTATGCGCGAGCGGCGGACAAGGTGCTCGATCTCGAGTATCAATACGTCGGGATCGGAGGCGTCGCGGGGAGCAACGCCAGCAGAATTCGGGATATCGTCACAGGCGTTGGAAACGCAGTCAAGGAACACGAGAGGGCGCGAAAAACGAGAGTTGATACACACGTCTTCGGGTTCGCCAAAACGGACGCGTTCGACGCGATCGGTCGCACCGGAATGTCGAGTTTCGACAGCGCGAGTATGCTCCGCTCGGCGTGGACCGGCGGTGACAACTATCACCTCGATAGTGATCGGCGCTATGACGCGCTTCGCGTCCGATTCGGGTCGAACAGAGACCCACTCGAGAAGCGGATTCAAACGGCCCTACGCGGTCAGGAACTCCTCCATTCGCTCCGTGCGTTCGACGACGGCGAATCTATCTCACAGGCAATTCGAAACTGGGCCGGCGAAGCAGAACGGGCACTCGACGAACTGGCCCCGTACCTGAAAGAACACAGGCACGACGAGGAGTACGACCGGCGTCTATTGCGCGATGTCGAGGGCCACTTCCGCGACCACTACGAACACGGTCGCGAACTTCGAGCGAGCTTTAGCCGCCCCTTCCGCAAAAAGGTCATCAAACTGCTTCGTGACGACGATCCCGAATCGCCGATCGATTTCGAAGAGTACCAAACTCTGATCGAAACCGGTCGAGACCACTTCGAGGGAACGTTCCCGAGAATGGCGGACACGATCGAACAGCGGGAGGAGTACTCCGGAAATGTAGCGACGTATGATCAAATCTGGTTGCTCGTAGAGGATTACGCGTCGTGGATCGGCGATGAAGACTTACTCGAGGAGTACGAGGCTCTCCTTCGCGAGGAGCCGTGGGACGAATGTGGCTGTCGAATCTGTGAAAAGCACGGGATTGAAGTCGCCATCTTTCGTGCGAACAACCGCAACCGCCGACGAGGGTTCCACAACACGAAACGGTTCTACGATCAGTTCCGCGAAGCCCTTCCGAAGACGCTCGTCGCCACGCCGGCGACCGATCCGCTCACGAAGCACAGTACCGTAGAGGGGTACCTCCTCACCGAGCAAACGGACTTCTGGTCCGACACCCACGATCTCCCCGTCGCCGAAATCGGCACTATTTCTGACGCCGGCGTTCACGAGTGGTGGTCGGAACCGCCAACGTCGGTCTCGGATGACGCGGACGAGGTGGCACCGTCAGTCGGCGAGTTCTGTACCCGATACCAACACGCGTTCCTGTACGATCCCGATGGAACGATCACGGATGATGTCGTCGAAAGTATTGAACGGCGCAACTGTGCTGTCGAACTATACGAGAGTTCGGAGGAACTTCGGACGGCCGTTCTCGACCGATTAGGTTACGATAGCCAGTTTCTGCCGGAGTTCATGGTCCAAAAGGGACTAATGGAGTTCTAACAATGGAAATTCTAATCATCGACCAGTGCTCGAACAGTAAGTCGTATCCGGACGAGAGCGCCGTCTACGACGCGGCAGAAATTGACGAGGAAAGGTTGGAAGCGCTTTGCGAACGCGACGAGGCTGTCAGTTTGCCCGCTCGGAAGCTTTACACCGGCCGTCAGCAGCGGTACATCAGCGAAGCGGTTGATTCACTCCGTGCAGGCGGCAATACCGTCGATCGATATTTCATCAGCGCAGGATTCGGACTCGTCGAAGAAAGCGAGGAGTTGCCTCCGTACGACGTCACCTTTGCAGATATGTCTGCCGCTGAAATCGACTCCCGTTCCGAGTCCCTACAGATTTCGGAACGGGCGCAAGAAGCAGTCGCCTCCAACACTTACGACGTCGTCTTCTTGGCGCTGGGCAGCGATTACTATCGAGCGCTGGATCTCCCTAACCTATTCTCCGCGCTGCCCCAGACCACACTCGCAGTCACTTTCAACCAGGAAGAAATCGCAGCTCGCAACGATAACGTCGTATCGATTCCCGCCCGCACTCAACAGGCGAAGGAACAGGGAACGATTGTCGTCGCACTCAAGGGAGTTTATTTAAAGAACCTTGCAGGGCACCTCGCTAACGGTGAAGAACCGACGTCACCGGATGACGTGAAATCAGCATGTCTCTCTGAACCGACTTCTCAGAAAGATCTCACCGAATTTTAGATCCACAATCAATTAATAATTAACGCATCTAGTCTGATCATTACCTTATGATGGCCAGCTGAGCTAAAACTCGATGCTGTATCGAGAGCAAGTGCTCGATCTCCCCCACGGAGAACTGCAGACCCCAGTTCTCTTTCCCGTCCGAAATCTCGGGAAACGGTCGAGTGACAATACACCGGAATACGTGGGTTCGATCCCGGACCTTCCGACCGCGATGATTAATTCTCGGGCGATCAGAAACCGGGATCCGATGTGGGATCGACTGACCGACGGGGTATCGCTTAGAGAAGAAATGGGTGTACCGGAGGACACCATCGTTTACGCCGATAGTGGCGGGTACGATTTCAGTCAGACCGAACGGGACACGACGCCGCGAGAGACGCTTAAGACCCAACGGTTGTTCAACGCGGACATCTTCGGCACGGTGGACGTCCCCCTGTCTAGAGAGAACCGTGCAGCGAAGAACCAGCGTCGAATCGAGCAAAGTATCGAACTCGCGTTGGAGGCGAGCGACTATCACGGCGGCGAGGAACTGTTGCTCGCGAGCGTCCATGGATACGATCCCGAGACTATCAGAAACACCATTCGACATCTAGAAAGCCGTGGTGATTTCGACGGCTACGCACTCGGGAGTCTCGTGCCCGTTCGGACAGATTACGAAAAAGTCACGAAGCTAGTATTGGCTGCACGCAATGCGACAGATAAGCACCTTCACGTCTACGGCCTGGGTGGCTTAGTATATCAACCGCTCTTGCTATATCTTGGAGTTGATAGCTTCGATTCGTCTGCCTTCATCCGTAGTGCGGGGAACAGAAACTACCTGCTCCCCGGGTTCGGCGGCGAGGAGCTATGGAACATTGACGAACTCGAATATCTTCCTTGTCCCTGTCCTGTTTGCGGTACCCGGACACTCGAGGACATACGAGAAGACCGTGACGCGCTTGTTAGACATAATCTGTGGGCTCTGACAGCGGAGTTGCGGCGATTCCGGTACGTCGCGGCTGCTGGCAAAGATATCGAGGACTATCTGGATCTCAGATTCCAGGGTAACGAGGTAACGCAACGAGCGTACAGAACGGCCAAGCAGCAGGTACGGAGGTTATCGTGACGTCCGAACGGGCGACGGTCCGGCCCGTAACTCTGGGCCGGCTCACAGAACTCACTCACCTCTGTGAGACGACAGACAAAGCGACGAGCGAAGTCGAAGAAGCGCTATCTATAACTCATCGTCGGGCTCGAGAAACGATCCTTGAAGCTACCCGAATCGGGCTTCTTGAGGAACACGAAAGTGACGACGACGAGGAGGAAGCAATCTATCGGACGACCTCTGTCGGTAAACGATTTCTGACCGCGATTCGCAACGAAAACTGGTCAAAGGCAGACGAAATTCTGGCTGTTCGAAGTCCTCATTATGGTGCTTTTTCCGAGGCACTGTCCGAAATAGAACCGGTTGGCCCCGATGAGTTGCTCAAATACCTCGAAGACGAGCATGAGTTTTCACCTTACTCATTCAACCAAACGGGGATCGAGGTCATCGGGAGTTGGGGTGAACGACTCGGCGGAATCCAACGGAACGCCTTCACTGGCGACTATTACGTTATCGACCGCGCGTCCGTGCCGGCGAATTTCCAGTACGTTCTCCTCGAGATCTACGACGAACTCGAGGAGACGGCCGGTGTCGACCTTCGCCAACGATACCTCTCGATCCCTCGCCTCCGCGAATTGACCTGTGAACGGCTCGGTTGCACTCGAGAGGCCTTCGACCATGGTCTCTCGAAGTTGTGTCGAGAGAACGTTGGCAAACTCGAGCTGTCGGGTGCCCCGCTGGATACGGCGGCAAAGGATTCGGCTCTGGGAATTAAAGAAATCGAGCTTTCAGATGGTGAGTCGCTCGTCTCGACCTCGCAATCGACGCGGCAAGTGATGGCCGGCCTCGAACAGTTCGACAAACAATACTACTACCTCGCGGTGCACGACCGCGACATCACGTTCACACCAGATCAATGAGCGAAGCCTTCGACATCAGCGACGAGGCACAGGATTACGATCAATTCGGTCTTCGCGGAAATCCGTTCCCGTATAGCCCTGTACCAGCAGAAGAGCCAGAGATTTACTGCGGACAAGAGCAAGCAACGAACGCCATCAGTTCGACCGTGTCGACAACGCTCTCAACGGGTAAGTCGAAACACCTTGTCGTTACTGGAAAATACGGTAACGGCAAGTCTCACACGCTCAAATACACGCGATCGCTTCTTCGGGACCGGAAGGAAGCGATCGTCGGGTACGTTGCGCAGCCCGGGGAAGGGTTCATCGATATCTACCACGAGTTCATGTACGATCTCGGATTCGCAGAGGTGGAGGATATCGCGTACGAGTTTCTCGCATCGGTTGCACGAGACGTGACCGAGGCAAACCCGATTAGCGGGAGTGCAATGCGCTCGCTCATCGACGATGGCGACGTGCTCCTCTCCGAAATCGTTCCGGAGGCCATCAAGCGCCTGAGCGACGTCACGCAGTTCGCCGACTTCGCAAGGGCGATCATCCACATGGTGTACGAAGACACCAATTTGTACGCCTGGCAGTGGCTCACCGCGGAAGGGATCAGATACGAACAACGGAAAGAAATGGAGATTCATACGGCTCTCGACGACGATACGATGGGCGTGCGAGCGTTTACGGCCTTAAAGAACCTCCTCCTCGAATTGGGCTACACCGCCGTCTTCGTGTTCATCGACGAGTTCGAAAGCATCGCGCGACTTTCGTCGAAAGACGAGCAGGCGACACTGAACAGCATCCGTCACCTGATGGATCAGAACAGCGACGGGCTGTGTCTCCTGTTTGGCTGCGCCCCAGAAGTCTGGCAAGACGTGATGAGCGAGTACCACGCGTTCAGCGAACGAATCGGCCAAGAAGTCGCGCTGCGACCGCTGACGAACGAACACTTACACGAGTTAGTCGAAGAGTATCTCGACCGAGAACGCGTGACCGAAAGCGACGGGGTTCATCCGTTTACAGAGGACGGGTTAGACGTGATTTTGAACCGATCACAAGGAAATATTCGTCAAGTGCTTTCAGTCTGTAGCCGGGCACTTGATGCAGCAGCGCAGGAGCAACGGTTGGAGATCACGGCGGAGTTCGTCCAAGAATCGATTTAATCAAGGACGCTTGCGAGTTCATCGCAGAAAGCCATTCAAAGCATTCGATGGCACACTTCTTCACAGTCGTAGACGGGTCACTCGTTAGATTGTCCCCGCGAGGAATCGAAGATCCGTAACAGGTCGTACGCCGGATGTTTGTGTAGCACAGTCTCGCACCTCTTACAAGCAGTGTAGATGCCGCCTTTCTGGGCCCAGTAATCCGTCCGCAAGACGGTTGCATTGCCCGTGTGACCGTAATGGCCTCCCTCGTACCGAACGTGATCGAACTCAGTACCATTACATTCCGGGCAGGGGTCAGTCATTCCGGTCCAGTCATCCCGATGGATAGCTTCGATTTGGACGGGTTCGTCCTCTATGCCTCGTACTTCGTACTGTCGTCGAGTGACGGTTGACATCGCCGGCAGCTACGACGGAGCACAGATAGGGATTGGCGTGAGACGCTGCTAAGTCAGCAGTTCCGGATCCAGATCGTCTGTTTTAAACGGATCGACACCTATTCCGCGAGTTATATCTCTTCAAATTGACTGATGAGTTCACGGGCGCGGCGTTTTTCGCCCGCAGTACATCCCGAGTTGTTGAATACGTAGTATCCGAGTGCGCTCTGGAGTAACTTGACATCGTTACGTCCGAGAGAAGATAGCGGTGCGGGCGAGTCCGGGCCATCCTGCAATCGCTCGAGCACGCTGTGTTTTCCGTCGGCAATCTCCTCCGGATCCCAGTTTGTCGTTGATCCTTCGTTTATCGACTCTACGTGGTATATTCGCAACCGATGAAGTGCCATCCAGATAGCGGCTTTTTCGTGGCGGGTTAGCGTCTCCCCGTTTAATTGCAGGTTTTGATCTGGAACCGAATCCATGAGTGGTATCTACGTGCGGATTCTCAGCCAGTCAGAATAAGCTAGTCGCCTCCATGCCCTCGATAGACGACGGCAAAGCCGCAACTTCACGAATCGAACGCGGGATCGAGGCCATTATTGTGGTCGGCACCGGGAAAGACTGAACCCGGTACCGACCAAGAGTCCTCATACCATGGATGAATCAACGGTTTTCACACGGGTCGCAGAATGGCTGACGGAGCGCGATTATCGGGTGTTCGTCCATGTACCGACTCAGCACCACTCTCACAGTAACTACTGCGAAGTTATCGATCGATGGCCGAGTCACAACGTCACTATCAGCGGATACCGCCCGGATATTCTCGGATTCACGCCAACAGACAGTGTGTTCGCAGTAGAAGTGAAAGGATCGAGCGGGGTTCGGAAGGGCTTCGGCCAAGCGGTCAGTTATCGCCGTGGGGTTGATCACGCGTACCTCGCAGCGTCCGACAACGCTCTACAGGGATTCACAGACATTGCTCACGCCAACGGTGTAGGGGTCTTAGCTGTCCGTGACGGTGATATCTCGCCCACCCATCCGCACACGATCGATCTTCGAGACCAACTCTCAAATACTCGCCAACAGTTAGACGCGTTACTCTCCGATCACAACCGCGGAGATACGTTCTTGCCGAACTACAGAGATCCGCTCAACAACTTGCTTCCGATCGTCGCGATCGGTGAACACGCCTGTCGAAGGCAAAGTGACATCGACGACCTCTGTGAACGGATTGAGTACCCCTATCGTTCGAAGGTCGGGCGAATGATTCGAATGTCTCGAAAATTGGGTCTCGTGGGATCTGATGGACCCTTTGAGTTGACGGATCAAGGACGACTCTGTTGGACGGTGCTACAGGGGAGCGATCTACACACGGCAGAAGCCCTGATCGATGCGAAAGACAAATCGCTAAAAGAAGAGTTCCCTCTCGTGGCCACGTCCCTCCAAAACCGGTTCGCCGCCGTGCCTGAATATCGAACGCTTTTCGAGATCCTCCGTCGTTACCCGAATTCGACGATCACGCTTCAACAGTTGTGTGAGAGGTTGTTGACGAGCTATCCGAATACGTTTCTCAATCTGGCCTACAGCGATCGTGTCGATGAACGCGATGTCCCACGCCTCATCGAAGAGGGACGAACGAGCCAGATCACCGACGACCCCGAGTATTTAGCACAGATTCTGAACACGAATTTCACGTACAATCTTCCGGCTCAACTCGAAAAGATCGGTATCCTATCCGATGGGACGAATACGATCGATTCAAAGGACAAACTCTCACCGGGCATCGATCGGTGGGCAATTGGAAACTTTGAGTTAGGGTAGTCTCTCGCGATTGGTTTGCTCCCTAGAATACAAGCGAGGGCTCTACGTACTATTTGAACTAACCGAGTTTCCGTCAAGTAGGGTCTGGCTGCCAAAAAATTCATTTGATTAGAATGATCGCACTTCTTCATGAACCCACTCGAGCGAGCGATCGAAATTGCACTCGAAGCACACACCGGTCAAACGGACAAATCCGGAAATACGTACATTCTCCATCCACTTCGGGTGATGCTGGAACAAGATACGGAAGAAGCGATGATCGCAGCTGTGCTTCACGACGTTGTCGAAGATAGCGACTGGGAGATTGAAGACCTCAGACAGGATGAGAAGACGAGGTTTCCAACCGAGTCACTCGAAGCTGTTGAAAAACTCACGAAGACGAGTGAGGACACCTACGACGAATTCGTCGAGCAAGCCGCGGAGCATCCCATTTCGCGAGAAGTGAAACGAGCAGATATTGAAGACAACATGGACCTCACACGGCTCGAGTCTATCGACGACGACACGCTCGACCGAGTCAAAAAGTACCACCGTTCTTGGCATCGACTCAACTGAGTTGCAAATGGCCTCGATAACAGTAGTGGTTGTCACTAGAGCGTCCCGCAGAAACGATAGATCCAGAAGTCGGTGTCATTAGCCGCTTTCGAGCGGCTCGAACCGGATCAGAGAAGCGGTGAGCGACAAACGGCTGTCAGCTGTTACTATTCTCCTTCTAGGGACAGCGTCAGGTAGGGACCGAGTTGTGACTCCCTGAGTGCGTTCAGTTCCTCTCCGTCTGGCTGCGTGAGGTGCATCGTCTCCCCCTGTAGTAGCGATCGCACTTGTTCTTCGATGTCACTGCCACGGAACCCCTCGAAGAGATCGTCTTCGACCGCCTCGAGTTCTTGGACGAACTCACTGGCGGCTTCCCGAACCTCGTTTTCCAGTTGTTCGAATTCCCGCTCTTCGTCGATAGGGACATCGTCAAGGCCTTCGATAGTGTCGAACAGTTCGTCGATGCGCTCCTCTTCAACTTCACTAATGCGCTTGTTCAGCGACCGGAAGCCGTTGATGCGATCCTCGAGATCGCGAAGTTCGATCTGAAGTTCTTCGCGTGCATCGTCTCGCTCCTCCTCTAAGTCGGCGAGGGCACTCTCGATTTTAGACTCAATTGCATCGAACTCGCTGTTTTGGACGTGAGAACGGAGTATTTCGACGTCATCGCGAATCGATTGATTCGGAGTGATCGTCCCCTCAAACACTTCGTCGTAGACTGCACAGAGCAAGAGCGTTTCCCGCATGAGACTCGCTGCCTGCCCGATCTTATTGGTCAATTGGCTTTGCCGCTTCTGTTCGTAGTAGTTCTTCAGTTCGGTCTCGAATTCGCTCGTCGGCATATTACAGTCCCTCCGTATAGCGGTCACTTAATTTCACGAACTCGGACATATCGCCGCCAGCTCGGTCGCCCGTGAGGTCTATCTGTGTGAGTGTTCCCGTGAGTTCGTGTTCGTAAATTTTCAGACCGGCTAGCGTCCCGTGAATTGATGCGTGAGTTCCTCTCCGCTCCCACAAATCGCCTTGAAGCGTACATGCGGTCAGAACCGCGTCGATTTCGTCCTGTGAGTAGGTGGCGAACTTCCCGAGGATTTCTTTCGAATCCGGGCTCACGTCGTCGTAGGTTCGGATGTTTTCGATGTACTCCTTGACGTTCGAGACGTTGACGCCTCGCAATTGATGGTTGACGAAGCTAGCAGCGGTCGGTGCGTCCTCGTCACTCGCAACCGTGTCGAGCGCGTCGTCGACGTTGTAACCCGCGAACGCGATATTCTTGACCGACGTGTTGCTGTCGAACCGCAGATCTGAAGGCAAGTTCTGAACCCCACTCTTCTTGAGGTCGTCTAAGACCTCAGCCGGAGGGGCCTCGGCGAGATGTTCTCGAATCCGTTGGAGGTCGAGAACGCTGTCGCTCGCTGCGAAGTAGTCGCCCACGAGCCCCTGTATGTACTCCGTGTCGTCCATGAACTCGGTGATGGTGTCCTGCTTCTCCTGCACCAGTCGATCGCTGAGGATGTTCTTCAAATCGGCGTCCAACGTGAGTTCGTCAGCAGAGTACGCCTCTTGTATCCGCTCGGCGGTAACTTCCTCCCACGGATCATCCAACATTGCGGCGACGCCGCAGAGAGCGACAACGAGATCTTCGAACTCCCTATGCTGAGCCGACCGAACGAATAAATTCGGATTGGTTTCGAGATACTCCGATCGAATCGTCGACCGCCACTCGCGAGCGTAGCCGGTGAGTTGAGTGCCGACTTCATCGAACAATGCCGCTTTGTCGGCCTGCTGCGGACTCATTTCGCGGTAAACGCCGTATCGGAGGAGTGCCAGCAGATCGGACGTTGTAAAGTCCGCTGGATCGATCTTGATTTGATCCCTATTCCGGAGGCCCTGCCCTTCGAGAACGAACGGATCGTTGTTCCCGCCGACGAGGTACTCGAGTTCGCCGTCGGACTGAAGAACGAACCCCTCTGTGAGTTCGTCCAACGCATCCTTGAGGGCTGTCCGCATGTAGACGTCGAGATCCGCGGCTGCGCTTGCGTCGGGGTTCTCGCGCCACGTGTCGAGGTATCCCTTGACTTCCTCGATCTTCTCCTCCTCCGGATCCGGTTTCGATTTCTGCCGTTTCTTCTGCTTCTTTTTCTTCCGTTTCGGCTTCTTCTTCTGTTGTTTCGTCTTCGGAATGATCCACGCCTCGCGCTCGCCTCCATGGTCCAGGGAAACGGTTCGGCGCTCGATTGGCAGGTCATCTACGAGGTCTTCTTTGAACCCGAACGCTTGGGGAAAACGCGCATCGACGACCAGCGCGTTTAAGTCCTCGCTCTCCTCGCCGTACCACTTCGCGAGTTGCCGCACGGATTCCTCGCTGTAGATGTCGTCGTGTACGGTACGAGCATTGTGGAGGCCGTTCAACTCATCAGAACTGGCGGGCGAATCGACGAATTCCTCGATGTAGTCCTCGAGAACGTCGAAGACCTTTTCGACGTACCGTCGTGGTCGTTGGTCGCCCTCGTCAAGTCCACGGTAGATTCGCTGCAAAAATCCCTCGTTAAACGGGAATAGGTCCCGAAACTCGTCGTCACAGAAGCCACACTGGCTACACTTGCTGGCGGTCGCCGGTGACTGGATGTCCACGATCACATTGGTCTCGTCGCGTTTGTACGAGACGCTCCCATCATCGTATTTAATGTAGCCCAGAAACGGGCGGATGAAGTCCACACACGAGTCCTCATCCAAGAAGATGACACTGCTTGAGTTCGGGCGGTTCGTCCGGTAGAACTCGTGACGTTCTAACCCGGTTTGCGTGTGAAGAATCTCGGTCGAGTCCTGTGTTCCCGCGATAATGAAGTCCCAGTTGTTCTCCGTACTGTCGTCTTCCATGAAGTCGCGGAGCTTTGCTGCGTCGAGGGCCGAGATAGAGAAGTCCTCGAACACGAGCACTGGGCGGTCCTCACCGAAATCCTGACCAACGCGTTTCAGGAGCTGGTCCAACGACGGCGTATCGTATTCGTCCCTAACGGCCTCCCAGATGGCATCGTTCCACGCTTCTGCTGCGTCTTCCAGTGACTTTCGTTCGAAGACGTTCAGATAGGAGAAGTTCTCGATCTCACCTGGATCGACGAAACTCACCTTCGTTGCGAGGTCGCCACGCTGGCTGATCGCGGTCAATTTATCGCGGACGAACTCTTCGAGTTGCTCTCGTTCGCTTGATGTGAGGTCAACGTCGGTGTCGTCTAGGTCTGAGATGTTAAGTACGGCCTTTGCGACGACGAGACTGGCGACCGTATCTCGGTTCTGGCGGACGTGTTTCTGGAGTCGTTCGACGTTGCTCGCTCCGGGGAGTTCCCCGCCGATGTGTTTTCGATAGAACTGAGGGATCTCCTCGGCCATGATTGTGAGGAGGTCGGCGTTCTTATCGATGTGGAGGACCGGTCGCCCGTCATCCTGGAGTTGGTGCGAGAGGTACGCACAGAGTTCGGATTTCCCCGTACCAACGTTGCCCTCAATGACCGTGACGAAGTTCTTCGGACGGTGTCTATCGAACTGTTCGTAGATCTCCTCTTCAGAGACCTCCACTTCACCCTCGGCGAGAGCATCGAAAACGGTGATACGGTGATGCGTGAAATCGAAGAGTTCCTTGTCCTCTGACCTGACTTTTGCGACCTTACTGGAGAGTTGACTCAGGAGTTCTTCGTCGATATCGAGATAGTGCGGACACAGCGATCCGTTGGGTTGTTGGATTGAACTCATGTGTTCACCGTGATGTAGTTCGCGTTCTTCGCGATGCCGTCGTTCGAATCGATCGCTACTCCGTTGAGTCCGACCTGTGCTTGGTCACCGTGCTTGACGAGGGCGATTCGCTCGTTCTTGGCAAGCCGATACAGGGTACTCGCGAACGGTTTCGTGAACTCACCCTCCGTCGTCAACGGGACGCGAAGCAGGTTCTGATTGAGCCAATCGACGTATTTCTGCGTCTCGATGCCCTCACCGTCGCCGTCCTCTTCGCAGGCGGCGTACACTGACGCCGAAACGAGATCGGGATCCGGCGCGACGGTGTAGGTGCTTGATCGTCCTTTGGTGGGATGAATGAGGCCAAGATACTCGGCCTGGTTTCGCCAGTGATTGAACTTCTCCGGATTGAGCTTCATCCGCTCACCGTTGTTGTTCCGCGGTTCGTATCCCTGCTCTTGATGCCAGCGATCGATCTTGTTCCGAAGTTCGCTGCTCGTCCCACTGAAGTACTGTTTGTTGTCGAGGAGCCACTCGTAATTGAGAACGACGGCCGATTGTTTTCCCCAATCAGGCTCGGTAGCTTCCTTCGTAATGTTGTGCAGCATCGTCATCCGGAAGTTTAGTTCCCAATCGTCGATTTCGAACGCGAGAGATTCGGGGTGATACTTGTACTCTGATTTCCGGGCCAATCCGAACGTTAGGAGGCCGTCCGTCGCCTGTTCAAACGTTCCGTTCCCATCGCCATCGGATTCAAGTCCCGTCTTGGCTACTATTTCTTCCTCTTCCACGTTTCCCCCTTGTATCGCCCGGTAGGCAATTTCGATGAGCTTCGGGTTCTGGACGACGTTGAGTACGTATTGTTCACTCGTTATCATGGTCTATTGGTGGTTATTTGGTCACAGCGCATTCGACAGCCAGACGTTGTATCGCTCGTGTATCGAGTTCTCTTCTGGAGTCAGTTCGCGGCGTGCGGTCCGTGCGTCGTTGATATTCGGCATTTGAGTCCGACTCGCCTCGTCGAACAGTTGCTCGTGGTCAATGGCGTAGTCGTTGATCGTGCGTGCGACAGAGAGTGCCTCGTTGTAGTCCAGTTCGATTCGGCGCCGAAGCCATTTGCCGAACGCCTCGATTGCCGCAGTCGATTCCAACGGTTCGCTTCCATATGTCGAACCGGAAGCAAATACGGAGGAGAGGCCCTCAAGGAGCGGCAGATACGGCGCATCCGGGAGGACATCGATCAATCCTTCCACCGAAGAAAGTGTTGTCCCCGTAGCCAACTCGTACAGGTTCGCATTGTCGTGTAAGAAGAGGTTCTTCGTCCCTTTCAGCGGCAACTCCATGCCGTGCTCTTCGTATTGCTGCTCATATGCAGCGTACACCTCCTGGTATTTCATCGCCCGATCTACGACGGGATCTTCACGGAAGGGTCTGACAGTTCCGGCGAGTTCGAAGTTCTCACTGTCCCCAATGACGACGATCTGTCTGTCGGAAACCGAATATCGGTTGACTAGGCCCTGCAGACTGTAGACCGGGAGATTATTTTCGTAGTATTGCGTCGTAGCTGCTACGAGATCGAACTGCGGCCGCTCGATGTCTTGGAGGAGGTGCCAGTTGTACTCGTACGCGCGGTGTCGAGACGGATCTTCGAGTTGAAGCCAGGACTTCGGACACGTGACGTCGTCGAACCCGCTATACAATACTGCGGGGAGCGCTCTCAGGAGTCCTTCCACGTTCCCGTTCTTGATCGGATCGGAGATGAACACCACTTCGGTATCCGAGATCAGCGAGTCGAACTTACGCCACTGCATCCGTCTCCTCCATCTCGCATCTCTCTTTTAAACTGGAAAGGCGATGCATCTGACATCAGTCTCCAGAGGCGGTTTCGACCTCTGCCGCGTCATCCTGGTGAGGCCCGCTGCCGATGACGGCCCGTAATGCGTATTTGTCGAGCAGGTCGTTCTCGAGGTAGAACGCCGGCGTTCGTGCGAGCAACAGGCACTGGTCGCAGTATCCGGAACAGGTCTCGCAGTCAGCGACCTTACGGACGTTTCGCTCGAGCGAACCCCCCTCGCGGAGCGCTTCGAGCACCTGCCACGTGACGCCGTTGCCGCCCTCGCGGCTGTCGACCATGAACACTTCGAGTTCCTCACCCGTATCGTCGACCTTCACTCGGAAGTCGTCCCGGTCACACTCGGCGATGATCGCGATGGCCTTCTCGAGGGCCTGTTCGAGGCTCACGAGAGCGGCCGGCCACGACGCATCCGGTGCGTACTCGTCGAACCGACTTCGGATCGCTGCCCGGTCGAACCGGAAACGGAGGCCGCGCGTATGATACTGTTGTCCAACCGGCCGGTACGTCGTCTCGTCGACCTCGTCGAGCAGGTCCTCCAGCGAGGCGTCGGACTCGTCGACGTCCGAATCGCCGCCAGCATCTACCACCGCTTCGGACAGGAGCGTCTTCTTCCCGCTTCGTCGGGAGTGGAACTGCTCGAACGCGTAGATGAAGTCGACGATGTCGAAGTTGCCAACTGAAAGTTCGCATTCCGACCCGAACAGGTCGACGGTCTCCGTTTCGTGAGTATCCGTTTGATCGATGTGGACGGTCGCGATTGGACGCGTCGAGTACCCTTTCTGCCCGCCAGACGCCTTCTTGCAAGTTACCGAAGCGATCGGATGAATTGCGGTTTCATGTAGCGGGGAGTCACAGTGCGGACACACCTCGTATTCGAGATCGTGGCTCTCGAACGGGCGTTCGCACTCCTCGTTCTGGCAGATGCCGGTCGTAGTGATCTCGTCGGGGCTTCCGTGAACGTCCGTGACGATGTACTTGGTCCCCTGGAGTCGGAACACCGCGCCAGTGTCGTTTTCGGGACCAGGGAACACCTCGTACAATTGACCCGAAGTCTCGAACCGGATATCGTCGCTCCCCCTGTTGCTAACCTTAATGGGGAACTGTGATCCGAATCCTCTGTAGTTTGCAAGGTATCCCAGCAGGCCGGCCCACTGATCGAGACGACGGTAGCGCTCCGTCAGCGAGGTCACCGCTTGGACGGATCCATCGACATTGGTGAGGGTCTGGAACGTGCGCTTTCCACGCCGCTGGAGGTTTATTGGTCCGTCTTCGAAGAAGATCTGCTCGAAGATCTCAACGCCACGCGGGCCGAACACGTTCCGAAGATGGCGCTCGACGCTCGTTCGCTGGGGGTCCTCGCTCACGAATTTCTCCAGAATTCGAAACCGCTTGCGGACCTCTTGCTGATAACTCGTGAGATCGAGCGCCGACTCGTTGAGCGAGTAGATCTGGTCCATCACCTGTTTCGGATCCGGGTTACGGAGGAGATACGCGAGCGTTTCGGTGAAGACGTGTCCGGCCATTACTTCGTCGTAGTTCTCGGGGTCGGGAACGCGAACCGGTTCGAACCC
This sequence comes from Natronorubrum marinum, assembly GCF_052040125.1. Classification (NCBI taxonomy): domain Archaea; kingdom Methanobacteriati; phylum Methanobacteriota; class Halobacteria; order Halobacteriales; family Natrialbaceae; genus Natronorubrum; species Natronorubrum marinum. The sequence continues at coordinate 1,284,070 of NZ_JBPPFV010000001.1, read as the reverse complement.
CGAAAAGAACGCCTCAAGGTTGGCATAGTAGTGGTTATCGACGGGATGTTCGCCTCGAATGACGGTCGAGACGAGCGAGGAACTCCCGCGCGAACGCCCGGTTCGGCCGCTCCGCTGTACGTAGTTGGTTAACGTCGGCGGCACACCCACCTGTGTAACACTATCGAGCGTCCCGATGTCGACGCCGAGTTCCATCGTGGGTGTGGCGCTGACGATGTTGACGTCGGGATCTGACTTCCGGAACGCTTCCTCGATTGCTCCACGAAGCGAAGCCGGGACGTCGCCTTTGTGGATACCGACGGAGATGGTCTCTATCGAATCAGTGGCCGCTGGGTGCGCGATGTCGCTTCCCCAGTGATCGACGTTCCACTCCCAATCGCTCTCCACGTCGGCGACCCCAGTTCCGGTGTAGCCATCGTCCGTGCTGCTGAATCGGTCGTACGTCTCCACGCCATTCCCACACTGTGGACAGGTGTCGAGAGTCTCGCTTTCCGGAGCCGGATAAGTGGCGTAGCAGTTCGTACAGTAGGTGACACGTTCGACCAACCGAAGGACGGAATCGTCTTCCTTGAGGTCGCGCTGGAAGACGCCGCTCTCGGCCGGCTGATCGACGTCGACGAGCCCACCGAGACGGTCTCGCTCGTCCTCGAGATAGGTGAGCGTACCGTCGATGTTATCGGCCGATTCGCCGCTATCGTGAACCTGCTGGGTCAGTTCGTCCCACGGCGGTTGGTGAACGAACCCTGATTCCTCGAGTCGCGCCAGGATGCGTGGAAGGTGCCGATCGAGTTCCTCGTCGCTGAACCGCAGTCCGTTAGAAACCTTGTTTCGCAACCGGTCGTAGGTAAGCCCCTTGATCTGGATGCGATTGCGCTGAAAGGAGACGTTCGGATCTTGAGCGAAGATGTCGAACACTTCATGTCCGATAGCGAGCGCACGAGGATCTGAGAGATCGGAGAGGTACTCGGACGTTACGAGTGCAGCCGGCGTGAGATGCCGACAGTTCTGGAGGGACGCTTTCCGCTGGATCTGCTGGCGCATATCCTCAAGGATCTCGTAGGTCGCTCCCTCTTCGTCGATCGCGTTCTCCTTGAGCGGTTTCCAGTATTCCTCTTTCAATCGATCGCTGACGTTAAAATAGATCTCCGATGCTTCTTTCGAACCGCCAGCCTCGAGGAGTTCTTCGATATAAAGTGATTCCGCCACCAATCCGTACTCGGTGTCGATGATCCCTCCACCGACTGCTTCGGCGGAACTTCGCGAATCGTTGAAGACGAGCGTCTTCTTCGACGGCGTCAGCCTGCAGAGTTCGGTCAGCATGAACGACAACAACGTCGACGTCGGAACGTTGATGTCCTGAAGGGATGGCTTCTCTCCACAGCCCGGGCACCGGTCCGTTTCCGGTGCGTTCAGCGGGACGAACTCGGTCTCATCCTCTCGCTCCTCACCGACGTGCGGGTGGTGGCAGCGACGGCAGAACTGCAGTTCCGGAATCCCCATTCCACATTCGCGACAGCTGTTGTGCCGAGAGACTAGTGCACAGTCGCGACACCAATACGCCTTCGACGGCGGCTTTAAGAACGTGTGATACTTGTCGGTGAGAATCCGACCGAGTCGACCGAAGAGCATCACCGTCGAAAGTACGCCATCGGGATCATCGACTGATTCGGCATCGACTGCAGTTAGCAGATCGTCGTAATGTCGGAATCGGACACTCCCAGTCCCCTCTTCGAAGAGTTCGGCAAGCGCTCCGACTTCAGGAATGTTCTCGACAGCGAACCGCTTCCAGTTGCTCCCGATGTTTTCGGAGTCGAGGACTCGGTTGACGATTCGTTCCACTCCTTCTTCCGATGCTGCGACATCGAGGGGGTCATCGTATTTGTCCGTCTTGACTAACGAGTCGATCGTTGACTCGATGGGAGGGAGAAGCCACTGCTCTACCGACGGGCGTACACGCAACTGGTTGCCACCGGTCAAGATACCGATCTCGCGAAGCGTCGAAATCGCGTTCCCCAGTTCAGGATATTGTTCTCTCAGATCAGACGCCGACGTTGTCTCTTGCGTGGCATGAATGAGAACTCGGACGATCTCTTCTAGCGAACACGGCTCTATCCGTCCGAAGTCCGGTTTGACGTCGACTGGAACTGGTTCGGGAGTAAACGTCACCTCGTTCACATCGGACTCTTCGCCGCCGGTCAGCGAAGCCGCGAGTTCAGCCGGGTTGTCCACGGTCGCGGACACCATCGTGACCTGTGGATCTCTTGCACTGTAGAACGATTTCAGTCGGCGTGAGAGCAGGGAAACAGATGCGCCGCTAATGCCGGACCAAACGTGAGCCTCGTCATACACGATGTGTTCCACAGGATGTTCGCTCGGTTCCTCGCCGACCAGGCCTCGTGTCCTCGACTTGTCATTGACGAAGAGGTAATCTAAGGCCTCCGGGTTGGTCAAGAGAATGTCAACCCCACTCCGGATGCCCTTTCGTGTGACGCGTATCCACGGATAGTCGTGGTCGTCGGTCCCGACATTGAAATTCGACTTCACGCGGAGTTTGTCGCCCGTTCGGGGACACTCCAGTCCGCGGATATACGATCCCGACTGAATCTGGAAATCTTGGCTGCCGACGGACTCCTCGGTATCGCCGTCCCAGAGACCGATCTTGATTTTCTCACCTTTGAGGTCCCGATTGACACGATCGAGATAACGGATGAATCGGTTGAGTTGGTCCACTTCCAGCGTCTTCATCGGGTAAATGACGATCGACTTCAGCCCCGACTCGTCGGTCTGCAGACAGTGATTCAAAATCGGCAGGAAGAACGACTCAGTCTTCCCCGTCGCGGTTGGAACCGCCAGTATATTGTCGTTCGTATCGCTCTCGATGGCATCGATCATCTCTGCCTGATGCTGATAGAGCGGCAGCGAGTCGTTACCGTCGAACAGGACGTCTACTGCGGCCTCTGAAACGAGGTCATGATAGTCGTGTGAATCGAGAAACTCGGAGATAGAGACGTTGTATGCCTTCGGGGTACGAACGTATTCAACATACGGTCCCTTTGACTCGATAAGATCGTCTCGAACGAACGACTCGGCATTGTCGATATTCTCTTGTTGGTTTAGTTTCGTCAACGATCTGTTCCACCAGATGATCTCGGAAGCACGATTGACTGCCCCATCCAGTGCTTCCTGTGGAGAGTCCATATTCAAAGTCGTGACTCCCTTGCCTTGCGTCTGACAAATAACTATTGGTGTCTCGACACCAGATAGAATAAATCCGACACGGGATATCACTCATTTATTTCATAGATGTTTGGAAGAGGGTCAGTTCTCTGTATTTGCGTACGGTACCGATTCTTCGATAAGTCGCTGGAACAGGTCCTTCGTTTGTAACGTCTCTCCGTTTCCGACGAAGACCACATGTTTCGCACACGATAGAATTCGATAGAGAACTTCCGGATCGTCGAGTGGCGGACGAACGATGCGGGCGTCGTTGGCAGTTCCGAGACTCACGATGGCACGGTCTATAACATCTCCATCGAGATTCGCAGGCAATGACACCGTTGCGTCGACGTCCTCTTCGGTAAGCCGCTGTTCGATAGCGTTTGCATGTGCCGCGAATGGCGTCACAATACGGTCGATATCTTCAGCCGAAGCCACTTGCGTAACGATCTGTTCCGCGATGTTATTTCGCAGAAGAGCACTACTGAATTGGGACAACTCGAGTGCATTGGCACGAATAGTGACCTCATGATATTCCGGATTGTCGCCATCGATCGGTTCCTTCGCCGCCAAGTAGAAGCTTTCCTCGTTGATCACGACAACGCTCTCCTCGCGTAGACTCGTCGCGTCGAGGTTGTGCCGGTCGGCGAACACGTCCTGTGCCTCCAACGGGTCGATCGGGGTATCAGTGACATCAAACACGAGGCGACGCCCGGGACCGTTCTCGGCGCGGACTGTCGCGTGCAACTCGATCGTCTCCACAGCGCTTGCTTCGCCACCTTCGATGTTCAAGAACTGGATCCTGCCTTCGATCTCGTCCCAGGGACCGGACGGATAGAGTTGTCGCAATGCCGGCGGCGCAGACCCTCGCATTTGGAGGCTGACCGCGGTTTCGCTCTCGAACGAACTGTAGTGATCGAACGCCTGCTCGAAGTAAGACACCTCGAGATCTGCGTCACGAGCGCTTCGACTAATCATCGACGGCCCACTCGCACGCGTGTCGCCGACGAGAACGGTCCGGTCGGCGACGTCCGCAAGAAACCTGTATTCCGGTTCCGTAAGCGTCTCGGCACCGAGCACGACTAAGTGGTCGAAGAAGTTATCCGAGTGATCGCGAGCCCCGAACGATCCCTCCTTCAGTCTGTGGAAGAGCTGTCCAACGCCGCCTAGACCGTTCTCACTCGTCGCCGCTTCCACCGACGACACTAACGAGTTCGACTCTAATAACCGCTGCTGCAATTGGTGATATCCGTCGATGTCACGGAGCGCATGGTGGTCGTCGCGTCCGGTTGTCCCATCGACTCGGTAGTGCGTTCCTTCCGGTTGCGCATCGGCTGCGATATCGACCATCCTTGGAGTGGTCCCTAGGACGAGTACGCGCCGGGCCGCATCGGGAACGGTCTTGTCTTCCCGCTCGGGGTGCGGGAGTGAGGCGGTCACGATCTCTTCGACGAGTCGTTCGAGTTTCGTGTGCCGATCTGTCCCGATGGGGAGGTCGATAAACACCTCATCGGTGTCGAGGTAGTCGGCGACCCTCTCGGGGACGACGTTTCGCGTCGTTGCGTTAGTCGTGGCGTCTCCGCCCTGAATTCCGAGGGTCACTCCCCGTCGCTGTGCGAAGTCAAGATAGGGAAGATATCGGTGCGTGATCGACCGCGTGCTGAACGCGTACAACGCTTCGAAGGGGCCGTCCGCGTTCAAGAACGAGCGTGCAGAACCGGACACCAGTTTGAACCGGTGCGTTTCTCCACGCTGGCCGAGATACACCGCCTCCTGATCCACGCTTTCGGCGGGGGATCGAAGTCTGACGGTGGAACCCGGTGAAAACGCGGGCACCGCAGGTTCCTGCGCCTCGAGTAGCAACACGGTACCTGACGATGCCATGCCGGAGAGCGTGAGTTCGTCGAGCAGGTAGCCCGTATCGCGCTGAACGGCCCGATCGAGACGCTCAAGCGCGTGGCGGGCGCTGTTTCTGGCTCTCCGCTCGTCATTAAACGCTGCCCGTGTCGATTCGTATCGATCGATGGTGGCGGGTGTGCGGTATTCGTGACGTTGGTCACATTGGTCGAAGAGTGAGCAATCTGATGTCACACTGCCGTCTTCGAGTTCGTAACACGGCCACCGGCGTTCGTTCTGACAATGGTAGGTGCAGGCCGGAGGGAGGGCGTCATCCGGGCCGTTGATCCACTCTGCGGAAGCGAACGCACAATCCTCGCAGTCCCGATCGTATGTGGACGGCGGAGCGAAAGAGTCCGCTGACTTCGTCGCGTCGTTGCGAAGTTGCAAGAATTCGATTACGTCGTCCCACGTGAGTTCGACCGGTTCGAAACGGACATCTTCTGCGTCGACGTTCGGATAGATCAGGTACGCAGTCCGTCCGTCCGCGATTTCCTCACGTACTGACCGGCCGTCCTCCAAATTCTCGAAGAGCAGCGAAGTCAAATAAAGTTTCAACTGATAGCCGTGCTTGTCGACCGTCTCGTCGGCGGGATTGCGTGTCGTTTTTATGTCGTACGGCGTCTCGTCAAGCAAGAGATCGACCCGGCCGGCGAACCCGAGTTCTTCGTCGAGGAACCGTTCGACCTCGATGTTGTCGGCCTCCGTGAGCCGCTCTCTGAGTTCTGCATCGGTGAAGAGACGCGTCGTGATTTCGAGGATGTGATCTCGTTCGTCGAGCCCCGCCCCCGATAGCACGAGCAGGGCCTGTTCGAATCCCAATCCGTTGTCGAGAAACTCGGTGCAATACGCTTCGACGGATTCAGGCGTCCATTCGTCGTCCAAAAACCGATTCAGTTGGTTTTCAAACGCCTTCTCGGCGATTTCGTGGACCGCATTGCCGCGGAAAATCGAGCTCCGCTGGTAGTTTTCGCGACTGTATCGGCCGCCCGTGTAGGCGTTCTTTACGTACCTGAGGTAGTATTCGCGCGAACACCGTTCTTGGACTCTAAGTTTCCCTTTGCTCACCAGCGTCTCCGGCGAGCGAACGACGACTGACGTGACGTTGAGGTAGAGATCAGCCTCTCCCTCGGCCGGGCGATAGTTGGGTACCGCACGGACGATCAATTCCTCGTCTTGCCGGATGCCAATCCCCTCGAGACCCTCTATTTCATCGTTCTGGACCGGGATATCGAGGGTCGATAGGAGCGCGGAGTCAGTGGCTCGAAGCCCCTCAGGTGAGGGCGAGTCCGCCCAAAACGACAGTGCAGCCACGCCGGCCTCTCGCTCCACCGGATCGTCGACGAGATAGACGATTTTCTCACCGCCGGACTCGCCGGGCATGGCGTCGCTACGGACGCGACACCGAACCATCATCTCCTCACCGATGCCATCGGGCGGATTCTCGAGTAACGTTGACAGCTTGCGGATCATGTGTCGAATACCTCCGTCAATAGTCGGCGATTGAGTGTCGTTGCTTGGTGCCCGGTCGCCTTCAGACAGCGACTGTGCTCCGTCTGAAGACAGTCTGGACAAGCCGTGAGACACCCGACCGTCAACTCTTCAAGTCGTTCTTCTAACTCGGCGATATCTTTTCTGCCAGTTTCGCTCGCGAACCGCTCGTAGGTCGCCTGGATGCTGGGGTCTTCGAAGACGTGTCGGTCCAAAAACAGAGCCAGATCGGCCGTTCGCGGGGTCCGTCCGAGTTCGCTCGCCAGTTCCTCCAGTTTAGCCGCCAAATAAGAGTAGAACCTGGCGAGTTCACGCGTCTCGAACAACCGACGAACGCGCGCCGTAACGAGCGATCGCAGGTCGTCCTTGCTGAACGCCCCAGTGTCAGATATCTGTCCGTCAAGCGTTTCATCCACCAACTCCTCGAAGTGCTCTCGATTCGTTCGCTGGATATCGTACAACGAACCATCTGGGTGGTCAGCTAGCAGGCGAATGGTAGCCCGGTCGGCGGTTGCCGAATGACACCGCCCTTGAGTGGCCAGCCCCGCGTCAATGCTGATGCTCTCGTCGGTATCGAAGAGATCGGCGACCTCTTTCGCGATGCCTGCACCGCCTTCGATGGCGTCGTAGATACTGATGCGAGCGTACGGATCGTCGTTTGCCTGGAAGTTGAGATCATACCAGAGTTCGAACGACGTTCCACTGCCGGTTGACTCCGTTGCCCAGGTCGCGAGCGCATGTTCGGCGGAGTGAACGAGGACGTCTTCGGCGAACTCCACGACAAGGTCATCGTTCCGACATCTGGCCAAGAGTTCGGCGAGCGTTCCCGTCTCGTAGCGGACCGTTTGGAGGGGGAGCGACGAATCTGGCCCGTCGTGGCCGAGAAGGCGGAGTCGCGTTGGCGAATCGGTGGGCAACAACTCTTCGACGGTCTGGACCAGATCCGGCCCCGAGAGACCGAACACGCCGTATTCGTCTTCTTCGACCATCCGCCGCCAGAAGTCGGCACCGCTCAGGTGCTCCATCAGCGGTTGTACGGCGAACTCGTGTTCGATCGCTTCTTCATCGAAAAACAGCCGTTCCCACAACTGTTGATGGAGATACGCGAATTTCACATCCCGTTTCAGTTGCGGATTGTCAGCAAACGCTGCGTCGATCCGCGAACGGAGCTCCTTCCGATCGAGTTCGAGCGAGAGGACCTGGCTCCGCTCACGCGTCCCGACGAACGCAGTTGTGTCGTCATCTTCGACGCTGTACGTGATGAGGCCTGATTGCGTGCGGGTCGTTCCCTTCGGATACAGTGTAAGCAAGGACGCGTAGTAACACCGGATGAACTCGTGATCGTCGTCGAACGACACGCCGGCGACCGCGTCGCTATCGGCGATCGCAGCCACATCGTTAGTCTCGCTGAACGGTTCTGCTGTGTGTTTGAACCATAGGTAGTTCGTCGTCGGATCTGATGAGAGCGGCGTACTGCTCATCGGGGGCTTTCCCGTCCAGACGACCTTCTCGTCGTTAAGCCAAACGTAGTCCGGATCGACCAAGTCATCGACGCGGATGGTCCGAGGGATGTAAACGCAAACGTCATCCGGATTAAACGAAAGTTCGGTGTAGTTGACCGACGTTACGTCTCCAAGAAGGTCCGTGAGCGGATACGACCGCGCCCAATCGAACATTGGACCGATATCTGCAACGCCGGCATCGGACCCCAAGTCCCACGTCCCACGCCAGAGTCGGAACTTCTTCCAGCGTTTCTTGTACCCACCTGGAAGGAAGTTGCTCAACACTTGGTTCGCGTTCTCTTGTCCGAGGACCTCCTCGCTCTCGTCTTCGATAACCGTGAGCGATCCGCCTACCTCTTCGGATATAAACGTCTCAGGAATGATGTACGGTGGATTTGCAGCTGGGTCAGCGTTGAAGATGCCCGCGAGGTCGAGGTACGGGAAATCAGATTCGTCCACCTGCTTACGGATTCCCTGTAGACGGCCGATTCGATCACTATGGCTCAGTCCAACATTCTCTCGCGAGTCGCGACTCATTCTATCTCCTCCTCACGCAGGGCGTCGATGAGTTGATCAATTGGGCCCGTTGTCTGGCGGTTGTCCATCGCCCGTTCGAAGAACTCCCAATATGGCGTATCGTCCGTGCCAGGTGCGACTTCCTCGAACAGGGACACGACGTATTGGTCGAACTCCCGGAGAACTCGGTCGACTTCTTCGTCGGATGCCTCGAACGCCGAGTCGAGCCAGTTGCGGATGTCGGGTTCGTGCGCTTCGAATTGGTCCCGTAAGTACGGGACATCTGGACCGACGCCAGGACCCGCTGTCCACTGTCCTCGGAATAATCGCTTTGCGTCGGTTGTGTCTGTGACGTTGAAGTAGTCGACAATGGCAGCAGTCATGTGTTCCGCGCGGATGAAGCGGTTGTCCGCGTCCAATGGGATATCGAGGTGTTCGTCGCGAGGCTCACTCAGGTAGTTCGAGTGGTGGAAGTAGTACGAATCCGTCGGCGACGATCCCAAAACAACGACCGTGATAGGTTCGTCTTTGGCGTCGCGTCCGCCGCGACCTTTGCGTTGTACGAACCCCGGGACGTTTCGCGGGGCTCGATACTGGAAGGTCCCGATAATGCTGGGGTGGTCGAATCCGACTTCGAGAGCGCTCGTCGAGATGAGTTGGTCCCAGTCATCTTCGACCGTCGCCCCGGTTCCGGCGTGCTGTGTGCGACCGCTTTTGTGGATGGCAACTTTCATCTCCTGCAGGTCGAGTCGCCTATCTTGCATCGTCCACCAGCATTCTCCGTCCTCGTAGACTGGACAGGCGTTCAGGTTGGGATTCGGAGGAAGGGACTCACAGACTGCTCCCTCGTCGTATGTGTCGTCGGTCGCACCTCGGAATTGCTCGCGAGGGCAGTCCGGATTGTTTCCTCGTTCACCGAGTACAGCGTCGGGAGTCCGCAGTCGGAAGAGGCCGTCTTCTTCGGTCTCTTGGACGAATCCACCGAGTCGACTGACGGAATCGATCGAGTCGACGAACCCGAGGATTCGGTCCTTGTCGTCCGTGAGCCCCGGCCTATCGCCGGCCTGCTCCTTTCTCATCGTGTGATAGAATGCGAACGCGATCTGGATCATACACGAGAGGTTGGTCGCGGTCGTCGGCGTCGTCTCGGTCCACTCTGACCGAGGTTTAAATTGTGACTCGCCGACCGGAACAATGACCTCGCGCGGATCGGTCGCTTTGACGAATACGAAATGCTCCCGGCCGAGCGTGTCCTTTTCGTCGTCATTAGGCGAGATATGCCGAACCGATTCCTCGTCGATCCCAAAGATGCCACCGGTGAATTCCGTCGCGTTGTTGATCGTGGCACTCGATGCAATGAAACGCGGCTCCTGATTTCGAGCCTTTCGCTGCATCGCTTGTTTGAAGCGTCGAACGACGTTCGCCACGTTCATCCCCGCCTGATCGGTGTAAACGTGCACCTCGTCGAGAACGAGGAACTTCGGTGGATAGGGTTCGGACCAGAGCGCCGCGTTCCCGTACTTGTCCATCAACCGTCGATGGAGCGAATCGCCGGTCGTGATGAGGAAGTCGGCGGACGCACCTCGGTCAGTAGTCGCGTAATGAACGACGTGATCGGAATCCCGTTGACATTCGAAATACGTGTCGTCTTCTGGTTCGAGCGTCCCGTCTTCCCCGTCATCACAGTGCGGACACGGCAGTTCGACATCGCCTCGCCCCCCATGCTGGATGCTAAGTGTGAGCGGAGCGTCATCGAACGACGCACCGAGCGAGGATTCCGTTTCGTTTATCGTGGTGATATACGAAAAGAGCCGTTCAAACTGGTTGTTGCACAGATCTCGTCTGGGATACGTTAATACGGCCTTCGTCCCGTCAATTCCTGCTTCGTTTGCCAACAGCGAATACGCGAGCGTCGGGAAAAGGAATGCTTCGGTCTTCCCACCACCCGTGCTTGCCGTCACGATGTTCGCATCGTGAGCTGTCGATCCACCGTCGGTGACCGCGTCAACGAATACGTTCTCGAAAGCGCGGGCCTGATAGGCGGCGAGGGAGTCGAATTCATCGGGGAGGCCAGTGCGGAAGAACTCGCCCATCAGTTCCATCGTATCCGAGACGGCCGCCCGCCACTCGCTGCCGAGAGAATCTTCGAGCTCCCACGCGGGCTCTGCATCTTCGATCCGTTCGTTGATGCGACGTAACGGCTGTTGGAACCGCTGCGCTTTTTCGCGGTCTTGTCCCATGATCGGCTGCTCGCGATCAGCCGAGTCGATCTTGACCATTTTCACGAGGTTCGGCGAAAACGTATAATTCGTCTCCCTCGAGAGTCGCTGCCTGATGAGGGCAAAGTACCGGGCCATTTCGGCGACGTGACTCCGCACCTGCTGTCGGTTGTACACGTACAGGAGGTCGCCGCTGTCGACGAGTTCCTCGATGAGTTGCTGGAAGATGATTTGCGCGACTTGTTCGCGTCCTCGTTCGAGGACATCCACGATGAGCGCGTCCGATTCCAGTACCTCGGTCACGAACGGCGCCTCTTCCGCACAATGCTCGTCCGTGAACGCCTCGAACACTTCCTGCAGAGAGGCCGTCGCATCGTAATTGCCCGCATTTATCCCACTGGCACACGCGTCCGTTACGGCGTCGAGGACGTCGTTCTTCACGGATCGATACACTTCCTCTTCTGACGTGAACGACTCCCACGCCGTCTCGATGGTTCGGTTATCAATTGGTCCCGAAGCGAAGTCAGAACTCATTCGAACGTAACCTCCACGTCGGCAATTTTGTTGTCGTCGTCCATCGTCTGAAGCGTCTCGAGTATCTCGGTGACGGTGAATTCAGTCGCTGCGGCTGTTCGATTCACACTGCCGTTATGCTCTTCGAGGAGACGCCGAAGGCGAGCGCCCCTCGAACGAGTCACTTCCGTCTGAATGATCGATATCAGTTCGTCCAGCAGTGCGTCGACGTCACCGCGGGCGGCACTCTCCTCGTACTCCAACTCGAGGTCAAGACCCTGATCACGGACAAGTTCAGCTAACGCTTGTGCAAACTCTTGATCGGCAACTGCTCGACTCACGGCGTAGTGGTGGATAAGTGCCCCTTCGAGAGCCACGCGGACCGCTTCGGCTGCTGCCGCGGGGTCCGTGTCGCGCATCTCTTCGGCTTCCGTGCGGAGCTTTTTGACCTCACTGAGTGAATTACCGAATGACGACTTTTGCGGATTCTCATCGGCGAGTGAGCCAAGTCCATCGTGAACGATCGGGAACAGATCCTCGATGATCGAGAGACAGGCACCGATATACTTGCCGACTTCCACGTCCTCTACGAGTTGCCGATCGAGTTCTCGGAGAGTTCGGTCGATAGCACCGGGCGAGAACTTGTCGTTCGTTCGGATCTTCTCGTGCCGGTCTTTGGTAATCAATTGCTCCATCATCCCGCAGATCCGTTCCACCTCTGAGCACCGACTACGCGTCGCCTCGGTGACCTCGTATTGGCGTGTCAATCGGTCGTAGCCATCGAACCACAGTCTGAGCCGATCGACGTCGGCATCGATAATCGCCCGCACTCGGCCGCGAACAGCTGCAAGAACCGCCTCGAGGAGTTCCGCGCGATCGGCGACGTCTTCCGCCCGGCGGAGTTCTTGTTCAGATACGTTAATCACGTCCTCCAGATCTTCGAGTTCTCTATCGAGTTCGTTGATGGACTCGACGAGTTCACTCGGGACTGAGTCGACGTCCTCGATCGCACGATATTCTGACCGTGCGGTGTTCAGACAGTTGCGTGCGGAGCGAAGTGTTGCTTCGTAATTTTCCGTCGTTGCTTCCATCTCTTGGAGTGCGATACGCGGCCAAAAGCAGGCGAGGGTGTTAAGATTACTGACCGGTGGAAACGAAATCACCGCACAGCTCTTCATTAGTCGAATATATCATTCTGACACAGGTTGATTTTTACAAGTAGGTGAAGAATATAGCTCATTAGCGTGCAGTGGACCTGAATGTGGTCCCCGCGATTACAACAGCATTGGTTCTGACCGTTCAGTAAACGGAATCGATGATACTGGCGAAGGGGAAGCGAGATGAGCACGATCCATATGAATCTCCTCGCTTCGAACGGCCGTGGCGGCGCTCGACTCATCTGTCAGGAGTTCTTGAGTCGTTCCCTCTTTTGACGACGCTCTCGGAATCCACTAAAGTCATCCTCGTCCTCTGCCTCTTCTCCACCCTCCCCTTCTCCATCGGACGAATTCGGGTCGTTCTCGTCATCGTCCGGGTCATCGGCATCGGTTTCGTCTTCCGTATAGGTGAACGTTCGAGACTGTTCGTCGGAATTACTTCGAGTCGCCTCAACGGCGTCAGCGTGTTCTCGTACCACCTCGAGAGTTGGTTCCTCCGTGAGGCCTGCGAGTGCGATAGCCGCTTCCCAGGCACCGAACCGATTGGTCACCGTAGTTGAGGACATTTCGCCGTGTTCGTTGAACTCGGCCGCTTCCGGGTGCTCGCCGAGTTTCTCGGCGACTGCGATTATCGAGTCGAGAATATTAGTTCTAGAGTACTGTCTTCGACTTCGCGACTCGACGGGTTCGAGATTCGCTGCGTTCAGGACCTCGCTCCACGACCCGAACGCCTCTTCGTACTCGTCGACCGGATAGATTCCGTAAGTGCGAACGAATTCGGCAGAGGGGGACTCGTCGAAGATTATGGCTAGCTCCTTCAGATATGCCAGGAGTTCATCGTGGCTGACCATTGGTTGATCGATGCCATGCGAAGCGAGTTTATCGCCAACTTCGTCGACGCGCATCTGCATGTCGTCGACCTCGTCCCAACACTCTCGTTCACTCGGAACGTGTCCGGTTCGAAGCGTTGATCTCGCTTCGTCGACTGCTTCGTTAGCAGCCTGGTAGCTATTGTAAGCCGCTCCCTCATCTCCGATGTCGAGATACTGATCCACTTTCTCGAGTTCTCGGTTCGCACGGTCGACCTGTGATGTGGCCGTTGCACACCGTGTTTCCCAGTCTTCGTCGCGTTGTTCGATTGCACGTACTTTCGCTGACTTGATTTGCTCGAGTCGTCGTTCGAGTTCCCACACTTCGGCGTACTCGGCATCATAGGCTACTTCGAGTGCATCCTCTACCTCTTCCTGTGCCTCATTATACGCTTTTGCAGACACTGTGTACTCCACGTTCGCGTCTGCCTCAACGCCGTTATCGACAGTCGTTTCGATCTCTTGTAAGTTCTTTTCGAACGTTTCTCGGTGCTGTGCTTGTGACGCCCTGGTGGTGAGTCGCTCAAGGCGCTTCTCGCAGGACTCGATGCGTTTCGAGGCGCCGGCCCCGAGATCATCCTGGAGTCCCGCTGCTTTATCCAGTTGCTGCCGAATTGGTCCTGTATAGCCGATCGCTCGATCGTATTCACCGCGGTCAGCAGCGGTCTCGAGTTGGTCGAGCAAGTCATCAACCGTCGACATCGAGTTATCGAACTCACGCTGCGCTTTCTCGGTTCGAACTCGAACCCGGAGTTCGCTCAGACGCTCCTTGATGGACGTAAGGTCCTCCGGAACTGCCCGTTCGTCTTCGATAGAGTTGTCGGCGAGAGCGTCCTCAACGCGATCGAGGTGCTCAGTGGCTGTCGAGAGGTCGGTGGGTATCGCGTCGTCAGCAGCATCCAATGCCTCAGTCGTCGTTTTGACCAGTTCGGCGACTTGTTCCTCATTGCTGGGTGGCAGTGAAGCCCGCTTTTCCTCGACGCGTTCTCGGTGCTCCCGGAGGTAGTTTTCCAACAGGTCCCGTCGCGCTTCGATGAGAGACTTCGCCGTCGTTTCGCCAATGCCCTTCACTTCGGTCAGTTTTACCACATCCGTGAGGTCACTCGGCGATTCGATACCGATACGCCTGAGCGGGCCAGCGCGACCCGTTCCGATACCGTCGATGTCGGTCAGTTTTGGCTTGGAAAGGGCCGTCTCCTCGAGTATTTCTACTTCGTAATCGGCTTCGCTCGCTAACTGTGCGGCACGGGCATAGTACGTGGCTGCCTCGTCGTATGCCTTCTCTGCCGATTTCGGATCGGTTTCCGCTTCGCGATTCCCCTTCTCGTCACGGCTGACGGCAGCATCGACGAGGGCTCGAAAGCCGAATTCGTCTAAAGTCGTCTTCGTGGTATGCACCCGGGTTACCAGTTCCTCGCCGGCAGGGTGTTCTTTCCCGACTTCTTCGGGAATTGGTGGTTGATCCTCACGGGAGGACTCGATGAACGCCTCAGCAGCAGACACCGGCGCACCCTGCTCGAGCGCCTGCTTTACCCGATCGTGGGTTTGCTGCTCGGACTCGACGCGAGACTGAAGTGCTTCGAGGTGAGCCTGATTCGCACCGCTTCTCGCGAGTTGCTCGACGAGGACCTGGACCGACCTGTTAGAGGGGTCTGAAGCTTCTTCGCGCTTTTCTTCGGTGGAGGCCAGTGCCGCTCGTTTTTCTTCGACACGTTCTCGTTTGTGGCGCAGGTAGTCTTCAAGCAGTCCATCTCGTGCCTCGATGAGCGACTCCGCTCGTCTTTCGCCGAAGCCTTTGGCCTCAGTGAGTTTCTCTTTGTCTCGCAACTCGCTTGGTGACTCGATACCGATCCGCTCGAGTTTTTCAGCACGGGCTTGGCCAATGCCGTCAACTGCAGTCAGTTCTGGTTTGGAGAGCGCCGTCTCCTCGAGTTTTACTACTTCGATATACGTCTCGTTCGCTAACTCTGCAGCTCTAGCGTAGTATGAGGCAGCCTCGTTGTACGCCGTCTCGGCTGTGTTCGAATCGGACTCCGCCTGCTGATCGGCTTCCGCTTCAGAAGTGACGGCAGCATCCACCAACACCCGAAAGCCGAGTTTCTCCCGCGCGGCCTCCATTTCGCGTGCTCGGTTCACCAATTCTTTGCCGGCAGGATGAGCAGTCAAGATGTCTTCGGAAATCGGTGGTCGCTCCTCGCGATCGGACTCGACAAATGCCGCGGCGGCGGCGGTCACCGATACATCGCTCTCGAGTGTTTGTTTCGTTTGCTCGAGATCGCGTTGGTCTGACTCGATGCGAGATCGGACCGCATTGAGTTGAGATTGGTCCATCCCAACCTTTCTAAGTCGAATAACGAGATCCTGAACCGACTCGCTCGAGAACTCCGGTGGCTCTTTGGGCTCTATGATGGTAGACGTTTTTTCCGTTGGCCAGTCGTAATTTTCCGTCTGCTTTAGATACCTGCCGACATCAATGACCGTATTGTAAAGGTAGTCAAACTTCGTATCATCGTAATTTTCCTCGAGTGACGATTCCCGTATGGACTCGAGACCACGTTGCAGAGAGTCTATTTTGGCGATAGAAGCGCTTTTCTCCCCTTCCCAGAGAAGTTGTCTAGCGATCTCGAGTTGCTCTACGGCGTGCTGCTCGACTTCGCTCGCTATTTCCTCATTTTCGCCACTGTACTTGTTATAAATGTAGGCGCAAATAACGGTAGTTGGAACACCAAGCACGACAAACTCTGGAACGAGAAGGGAGGCAGTACCTGCCAGCAGCACCCCGACAATTGCGATCCGTCGCCGTCGTCTATACGTGCGACTGACTTTTCGCAAGCCAAGCCGATCTACAAGTTCATCGTTCGCCGTCATTTGGTTAGGTTTTCCTCATTTGTGAACGTCATTTGCTATCCTTTACGCTGTCTTTTGGTCGTGCGTCTTTTCAATCGCCCATTCAACGATACGACCACTCTCGACGTCCTGGTCTTTGGCCATCGTCCGAACGACTCCCTCGAGAACGGGATTCAGATCAACGGGAGTAGTAGAGGAACGTTGTTCAGAGTTGGCAACTTCGATATGCTCTATTTCCGAAAGTGCTCTACGGACCGCCGTATCGACTCTTCCTTGATTGGATTCTCCGCTACACGCTTCTAACAGAGACAGTGCATCTTCGCTGATTCTGATAGGGTGATCGAGACCGCCAGCAACGATCTGGTCACGTTCGGTTTTCGATTCGAAATCATCCTGCTCGTCGAACGCGTCACCTTCGAGTGAGAGCAACAGCGAACTGCCGTCTCGGTCGAACTGATCACAGAGTGACCGAAGTTGTGCCTTGACTTCGGAATCGTCGGGCCATTCGTAGTGCTCTGGGGCGAGTTCTCGAATTCCACGCACCCCCTCGCGTTCCAATGCCAGAAGAGCATCTGTTACCGCGTTTTTTTCTGCGTTGAACCACGGGCGTGCGCTAAATGACTCTCCCCAGACGAGGAACTGACTCGCGGTTTCCAGCAGGTCCATGCCGTCTTCGCGAGCGAACATCGCCTCGTCGCTCGTCGGTACTCCCATCACGTGGTAGAAGGTCGCTTTTTTCTCCCCGTCGGGATTCCGGAGGATGCGTCCAATACGTTGTACCAACGAGCGATTGACCTGCCCGCTTGCCCTATTGATTCCCACGTCAGCCGTTTTGATATCGACCCCTTCACCGAGTGTTGTCCCGGTTCCGATGAGTGCACCCGAATCGTACTCCTCGTCGAACCGTTCGGCGGCCTCAAGTGGGTCGTCGTCACCGGTCGCAACGATTTCGACCAACTCCTCGAACATTTCTTCGTCGAGCTTTTGGCGTAGATATTCCTTGACGGTCTCGATTTCGTCACCCGACTCGAGAAGGACAACACACTTGTTGTCTTCAATGTGCTCGAGGGTGAGCGACGCGATACGACTAAGAGCGGGCGAAATGTTCGACTTGGTCAGACTTCGGGATTTGATCCCCGACGAAAAGGATCGGAACGCTTCGTTTTGCTCCATCACGGATCGTGCAGCACTCGTGTGAACGACCGATCGTGCTTCTCGGAGGGTCTCGAACGACACGTCTTCCTCGGATACGCTGGACACGTCTGCTGCTGCGCTCCCGTCCTGATACTGCTCGAATCCTTCCTGACAACGTTGAGTTACTTCTTTCAGCCTTTCTTGTCCCTCGTATGGCACGAGCTCTACGTTCCACGTGCATTGTGGGATTATCCCGACTTCCTTCCCGTCCTCGAGCGTAAATTCGAATACCTTTGGGATACCCCGTCGCTCGAGGGATTTTGCGTTCCTCTCGTCGATCGACCCTGACAGTGCGAGCACGTGGTTATCGATATCGTCGAGAATGGATCCGAAGCCACTACTGCCGAGATAGTGGTGTGCTTCGTCGAGAACCACCAAATCCGCGTTCGGCATATCGTTCTCGAGCAATCGCGTCGGTGTCCAGAAGTGAACCGTCCCCCATGAGTATCGCGCTGTGTGCGCCCCCTCCTGTGCCGACGCGTCTTCGGGAATATTCAGGTGCCTGTCGAACTCTCGTTTCCATTGATCGAGAATTATACTCCGATGGGCGACGATTACCACCGTCGGGTTCCCACTGGGAGGGATGATCAATTCGTCCGTGAGATCTTGGTCTTCGGGATGAAGACGACCGAAGTGGTGTGCGATCGCAGAGAGACCGAGAAACGTCTTTCCGGTCGCGGTTGCCATGTCGACGAAACCTCGACACCCGGCGTCGAGCCAGTCGGAGAACGCGTCCCGCTGGTGCTCCCAAAGTGACGTCACCATTCGCGGCTCCTCAAGCAGTTCGAGGAGACTTTTTCCCGAACTCATACTCGTATCGGCGAGTTCGTTCAACGTTCTGACGAACACCGTACTTCGTGGTCGACAGAGTAGTTCGGACATGAGATCGCTAATGCTCGCTTGGTCCGGTAATCGGACCGTCTCGAAATCCTGAATCGAGACGTCTTGTGCAGCAGCGGCCTCGAGCATCGTTTTGTTGACAATCGCCTCTAGTGCACGACTCGTCGACCGATAGTTCGCGCTGTTGGAAGTTCGGATATCGGTTTGGAGACGTTTGAGTGTCCAAGCGATTTTGCCGACATCTCTCGAATCCATCGATCCGATGGGCAGACTTGTCTTCTCCAGACTGATGTCCGACGAATTTGCGAGACCACGCCGATAGTATCGGCCCACTTCACTGCCAAAATCGGCTGTCGAGAGATCGGTCTCACCGATCGCGATACCCTGCATCACGAGATACGCTGTATCGTCGATATAGGGCGGCCACTGTGATCTGAGCAAGTCATCCAACCACTGGTCCCTGAACCGCTCTCCCGGCGAAGAAATGTCGGTAAACCCGTCCGCTATTTTGTGTATATCACTCATATCACACCACCCTTCCAACCATTCTGAGTTTCTTCTCCTATTTCAAGGCCAAACGCTTACTGCTAGTTGGCACCTAACATTGCTATAACAAATATGTTGTTGCCAAGAAATTCTTTTCCGAATATACTATAAATATAATTAGATGTGATTCTCTGAAACCGCCCGCTCACATCGGATAGTCGAGGTCACTACTAGCCAACCCATTTCTCATTTATATACCATGATTTGTCTGTATGGTTAATGTGCCTGAAACACGACTCTTACATATCAGCGATACCCACCTCGGGAAGCGTCAATACGGTTCAGATGTCCGACGCGACGACTTCGCAGACACCTTCGAGCAGGCAATCAATCTCGCGGCCGAGCGTGATGTTGACGCCGTAATCCATACCGGGGACTTGTTTGATGATCCTGTACCGTCACTCCCGACAGTCATGCGTTGTGCCGATGCACTCGAGCCGCTCGAGAAACATGAGATTCCGTTCTATGGAATCGTGGGAAACCACGAACGAAAAAACGACGACCAGTGGCTCGATCTCCTGCGACGTACGAACGCCGTGACCCGACTCGATCGAGCACCGACAGTCGTCGGTGATATAGCGCTCTACGGTATCGACGCGGTCCGCCCGAGCGTCTGGGACACAGCCGACTTCGAGCTCGAATCGGCACCTGAGGAGGCCCAGTGTTCGATCCTTTGTATGCACGAACTGCTCGAGCCCCCCGCGGAAGGAATCATCGCTGACCATCCTGTCGAGGACGTGCTCGAGCGCGTCAACGTCGACCTCGACGGCCTCGCACTCGGAGATCTCCACCAGCCGAAGAGCGCACACGTCGATGGGACAGACGTCTGGTATGCGAGCGCGACCGAGCGCTGTGCGAAGGATCAAGAGGAGACCGGGCTTGTCCAGTTGCTCGAAATCGAGGACGGTGATCTCACCCGACGCCAACTCGAACTCGAGACGCGCCCGTGGTCGGTGCTCCATATCGCGTTCGGCGAGGATGACGGCGCGAGTCACGTCCAAGATGTATTTGACCGACGCGACCTCACCGACGCCGTCGCGAAGATCGAACTGACTGGCGAACGCGGTGCCGTCACCGCGAACGAAGTGACTCGGATGGCCCGTGACGCCGGCGCCGCCGTCGTGAGCGTCGACGATAATCGAGGGCGTGTCGATATCGACGTCGACTCGATCGAGGCGATGTCGCTCCAGGGGCTCGACGGAGCTATCGAAGAGCGACTGGCAGGCGAGGACTTCTCAGAAATAGCACTCGATATCGACGTTCGTGTACGCGAAGATGACGGACTCAGCGACTCCGTCAGCGGGGCCGCCAATGACCTCGAACCTGCTCTACGAGATGCGCAACGAGCAGCCTTTGACGACGTCGAAGCGCCGGACGAAGACATCGATACAACCGTGACGATGGGGGGAGACGAATGAAAATCACGAAACTGCGGCTACGGAACATTCGGAGCTATAGCGACGAAACGATCGAACTGCCGGACGGAACGGTACTCGTCCGGGGCGATAACGGAGCGGGCAAGACGACGTTGTTGATGTCGATCTTCGGTGGCCTGTTCCTCTCGAAGATTCGTAACGTCGGATCGAACGACTTCCACCTCGACGATATCGTCCGTCGGGGGACGGAAACGGGTGAAATCGAACTCACCTTCGAGGTCGAGAACGTCCCGTACACGGTCACGTGGACGATCAATACGGACGGTCAGAACAGCGCGGTGATTACATCACCAGCGCTCGAGGAGCCGAAATCCGGGATCCGGAACGTCCGATCAGAAGTCATCGACGTCGTCGGTATGGACGAGGACAGCTTCTCGCGCTCGGTGTACGTCCAGCAGGGCGAGGTCGACCGTCTGTTCGACGACGACGCCCGTGCGGAGCTCATCGACGATTTGCTCGGACTTGATCGGATCGACCGGTACCGCTACCGGATGAAAGGCGCACGTCGCGCAGCGAACCGTCTCGTCACCGAGAATGAACAGGCGGTGGAAAACCACCGCGAGACTATCGACGAGGAGTTCGACTACGACGTCGACGGGTACGAATCCGAACTCGCAAAGAAGGAAGCAGCAATTGCGGAGACGGAATCCGAACTGGAAGAGATCAACGAGTACCTCGAGGAGCTTCAGGACGTAAAACGGGAACTCGAGGACGCAATTGAGGGCCACGACGAGCTGAAAACGGATCTCAGTGAGGCGAAAGAGAGGCGTGAAGACCTCCTCGAGGAACGTGCTACCAAACAACAGGATATCGAGGAGGCAGAAGCAGCGATCGAGGCCGCTGAGGCCGAGATCGAGAATCTCCAAGACCGAATCGAGGAGCAAACAAAAGCCCTCGTGGAACTCGATACGCCTGCGACGACCGATCCGGTCGAGATCGATCTCGCTACAGAATCTACCGCCGAGAAGACCCTCGAGGCCGCACGAGGTGCCGTCGAGACAGCGAAAGTCGAGCGACAGAACCGAGAGAACGCCTTGAAGCAAGCGGAAGAGGAACGCGACCGTCTTCGCGACGAGCGAGAGCCACTCCGTGAAGACCGCGACGAAATCGAAGAATCACTGTCGGCTCTCGAAGAGGCTCTCGACGAGACAGAGAGTGATGTCGACGCACTCGAAAACGAACTCTCGGAGGCCATAGGCGACCGTAACGCGGCTACAGAGGCGTTCCTGTCCGATGAACACTGTCCGGACTCGGTGACCGACGATACTTTGGACGTCGTCGAATCACATAGAGATGAGCTCACCAAACAAAAGAACGAACGGTCCGAGAAGCTCGCTGCCACGAAGGCGTCGCTCGAGGCCGAACAGGACGACATTGCGGACGTCCGAACAGATATCGAAGCCGCAGAGGCAGAGATCGACAGAATCGAGGAGCGTATCGACGAGGTGGAATCAGAGCTCTCGTCCGCCCGTGACGAACTCGAAAACGACCGAGACCAGTTCGAGGCCGATATAGTCGCTCTCGACGACGAGCTCACAGGGTTCGACATCGACGTCGACGACGGTACGCTCAGTACGGTCATCGACGGTCGGGTTCCCGAGGCCAAAGGCGACATTCAGGAGTCGATCGAGGAGGCCAACGGCAGAGTCACGGAACTCGCGACACGGAAAACGAGTCTCGAAGAGGACCAAGAGGAACTGGAGTCGTTGGACGGCCTTGCAACGTGTCCGAAGTGTGGTCAGACGGTCGACGCTGACCACCTCGAGAACGAACTCAACGAGATTTCGACGGAGATCGCGGAGCTAGAAACGCAACTTGAAACGGCAAAGCAAGAGCGTGACGATCGCATATCTCGTCGTGACGAACTGGATGACCTCCGAGTAGAGGCGATCGACCTCCGAGAGTTCCGTACTGAGACCGTCACAGAAACAGCGGATCGAGTCGAGGAATTGGAAGACGAACTCGAGACGCTCCAAGACGAACTGGACGAGGAACAGGAAGCGCTGGCCGACGCAGAGAGTGACCTCGAAGAAACGGAGGCTGCCGTCGACGACCTTGAAACTGAAATCGGCGAACTCGACGGAACGATCGACGCGCTGGAGACGCGTATCGAAGAGGGTGGCATCGTCGTCGACGCTTTCGACACCGTCGACCAATTACGCGACCGACACGATGATCGCGTCAACGAGCTCTCGGACCTTCAGCACGAGTACGCCGACACGGAAGCCGAACTCGAGAGCCTGGAGGCGCAGCTCGACGAGTTGTCGGAGCAGATCGAAACACAGCAAGAGGCGGTCACGGATGCCGAAGCCGACCTCGCTGCTGCTGAAAACGCCATCGAAACGGCGAACGAGCAGCGCGAACGCGTCGCCGAGGCAGTAGACGCGTACGACGCGATCGATGACCTCGAAAGCAATATCGACAGTCACCAGCAGGACATCGGCCACGCTCGTGACTCCATCGAGACGTTAAACAAGCAAATAGCCGACGTCGAAGACGAAATCGAGGACCTTGAGAAGGAACTCAGTGAGACGGACATCGAAGAATCGAAAACAAATCTCGAGTCCATCCAAGAGCGAGTCGAGCAGCGAGAGGGGACGGCCGACGACCTCGAATCAAAGCTTCAGTCGCTCAGGTCGGACCGAGACATCCTCGAAAACGAACTCGAGCAACTCCAGCGATTCCACGGTCGTCTCGAACTTGCGGAGGAAAAACGCGAGTGGGCACAGGATCGCGCTGACGAGTTCGAAAAGATGATGCACGTGTATCAGGGCGCGAAATCGGACCTCCGCGAACAGTACCTCGCGTACGTCAACGAGTACACGAACGACATCTTCAGCGATATTTACAAGAACAGTAGCTACCAGCAGGTGCGTATCCTCGACGAGGGGCCCGACGGGACGCCGTACGCGATCCAGCTCCTCCGAGACGACGGTACGCTCGAGCACCCGAGTAACGCGAGCGGCGGTGAGCGTGCAATCGTCAATCTCGCACTTCGTGCCGGGATCTACAAACTCATCGCGGAGATGCGCGATGGTGACAGTAGTCGACTCCCGCCGTTCATCCTTGATGAGCCGACGACGTTCCTCGACGAAGGCCACGTCGGCCGCCTCGAACAGATGTTCGACAGCATCACCGACTGGGACGTGCCGCAGGTGATCGTCGTCTCACACGACGAACGCCTCATTCAGGGCGCCGAGCGCGAGTGTGTCGTCAGTATCGACGAGGAAACGAACGCCAGCACCGTCGATGTACGAACGCTAGGTCGTACCTTGGGTGACGACTGAATGGACGAGCGCGCGTTCGGCGTTATCCGGGAACTCGCCGAGCACGTCGACGCAGGCGTTCCGCGTAGCGTCGCGGATCAGGCAGCGCACGCTCGGGAGTTGTTCGACCTTCTCGATCATACAGGTGGAACGGTCGAACCGCTGGGCGACCTCTCGTACTCCAAGACGCGTAAGGCGGAACTCGGCACGTGGACCGACGATCCGTGGGACGGACCGACCTACGGCGTCGACGCCAGCACGACTCGGCCGCTCGAGTACAACAACGGCCTAGTCGTCGATACGGCCCACGCCAAACTCGGTGTGAGCGGTGCCGGTGCCGACCGAGAGCCCGAACAGCAGGGTACCGTCGTGACCGGCGTCTACCTCGAGGACGATGACGTCACACTCCATCAGGAGACCATCAAACAGGGCAGTGTCGAGGGAGAGATCATCCGGATTCCGGAGATGCGACAACGGACCAACGTCACGTCGATTCTCACCTCGACGGTGCAGCGACTCGCCGAAGGACAACACGCACGTCGGTGTCTCGATACCGTCGATGGTCCGTTGTTCCTCGACGGCTCCGTCTACCCGCTGAGCGTGATCTACTGGACGCTACTCGAGCGGTCCGGACAGGGTGCACCCGTTGGAAGTTGGGACCTCCCGACGGAGGTGATCGAGCACTACGTCGCAGTCATCGATACCTGCTACGAGCGGGACGTGCCGGTCCTCGGTGTCGTGAAAACGTCCTCCATGGGCGAGGTCACCGAGTCGCTTCGAGAGAAAATCAAAGCGAACGAACTGCGTGGCCCCCACGGCACACTCCGTGACGTTCCGTGGCTGCGTGATAACCAGTTCATCGGGGAGGTACTCCGGGATCCTAGTCTTGACCACCTAACGTACACGTCGTGGTTCGTGCAGAGGGACGTCGAACTGCGTGGTGACTCGTTCGATCTGCTCGAGGCCGTGTCCGACGAACTCGATCACGGGCAGCCCGACAACTATCAACGGGCGTTCTGCTACGTCCGAACGCCGAAGACGGGGAACGTGTTCCGGATCGAAACGCCCGCTCTGTTCCTCACCGACGAGGATCGGCGTGACCAGATTCGTCTAAAGGCGCTCAAGGAGGTCGCTCGGCAGAGTGATGTCCCACGTGCCGTGGCACGCGCCGACCGTATCGCACGCATTAGTCCGGATAACCGCGAAACGATCCGCGATGCGCTCCAAACCGTCGAACCGGCATTTGATTACAATCGCGATGGCCGCTGGAGCCACCTCGAAGACAGCCGCAACTATGAGTGACAATATCGACGACATCCTCGAGAACGACCCGATCGCAGACGACCACACAGAGACGCGCGACTCGTCCGGTACTTCCACCGACAGAGACGAAGAAGCGGACCAACCCGACGACACGGAAGTGCCCGAACGAAGCGTTCCGAGTGGCGTGACCGAACCGTCCGACGACGAGTTCGGTCACGTCGTCGCGAGCGAGCAGATCCACGTCAGCCGCCGTGACTACCAGGTGAATACGTTCGTCCGAACCGAGGACCGAGACGACATCCGGCTCGGTGACTATGTCCAGATCCCGTACCCGGACGACGGTTCAGAACTGTTCGCAGTCACGGACACGCTTCGATACGAGCCGTACACCGACCTAGACGATAAGTCGGACGCTCACAACCAGATCAGCGCGTACGCCGACCTCGACGAGTCCGAATACGTCCAAATCGCCGAGTTAGAACCACTTGCGATTCTTCATGATATCGGGACCGATGACGTTGAGAGCGGGATTGTCAACCGCATTCCGAAGCCAAACTCGCCGGCGCGACTCGCCCGTGACGAAGACTGTCTTCGTACCGGACTCAACATCCCCGGGGATGGAATCTTCGCCGGGTGGCTTTCCGTCGGTGGTGACGCGATGACCGTAGACGGCGAGCAGTTCCCCTACTATCTCAGCAATCCCGGTATCGATCGAGAGACTGGTGAAGTCGAGGACGGCGAACCGGCCGTCTTCCGTCACGCGCTCGTCGCCGGTTCGACTGGGAAGGGAAAGACCCACTTCACGAAGAACGTCCTCCGTCAGTTTGTCTCCGAAAAGCGCTACCCGATTCGGCATCACGACACCGGCGAGGACCAACAGCGGCGATTGAACCTCGTTATCATCGATCCCGAAAACGAGTACTGGGAGATGGGCGAGGACAACTCGGAGGTCGCTGACGACGAGACGATCGAGCGAACGCTCCGACGACACGGTGTCAAGCACGGCGGCGTCGACGATCTCGAGGTCTTCGTGCCACAGGTAGCCGGAACGAACGCGCCGTCGACGACGGAGAGCCGCGAACTCTCGATCCCGTTCGAAATCGTTCGCGACCGACCAGATCTGTTGATGCCGTACCAGCCGACAGAGATCACTCGAGGAGCGATCATCGATTGCATCGATGCGTACTTCTCGTGTTTCGATGAGCAGAGCAGTTACCATGACCGCAGCGTGTCACGACCGACCTACGAGGACTTCCTTGCGTTCCTCACCGAACACGACGACGAGAATAGCCGGCTTCGGACCGAGAACGACATCGGTGGTGGCACCTGGGGTGCCGTCCAGCGTCGCGTCGACAGGGGTACGTTCCACGATGTTTTCGACGAAGGAACGGACTTCCTCCCAGACATTTCCGACGACATCTTCCGGGAGGGGCAGGTGACAGTCATCCCGACAAGTCACCTCAATGGCGCCAAGGATAGTCTCACGGTTCTCTCATTGCTCTCGTACATCATCGAGAACAAGATAGACGATTATCAGGTCGATCCCGCCGTCCGGAATACTCCGCTGCTCGTTGCTGTTGACGAAGCGCACAACTACTTCTCGAGTGCGGATAGCCTTCGCGAAGAGTACATCCTTCGTCGGGCTCGGGCTGCGGTCAAGCAAGGACGAAAATACAAACTCGGACTCTGTCTCATCACACAAAATCCGGACGATGTCGATGACGATGTGATCAAACAGATCAACACGAACATTTTTCTCGGCCTGAAATCGGAAGTCGTCGACGACGTCTCATCGATTCCGTCTGAGTTCGCCAAGGACTTACCGAACTTCGGGAAGGGGCAGGCAGTCGTGAAGGCGCCGGACGTGGAGGCAGTCGAAGTGACGGGACTCTCGTACTGTCTGACGAAGCATGGGAACTAGCGTTGTGGAGCCGTCTTGGTGGACTAGTCTTTTGACCCCGATCTCCAGTGGGCGGAAGAGAACGTCCTTGATTATGGTGGAGTTGGTGAGGAACTCTGGACGTTGCTGTCGACCCTCGACCGCGTCATCGACTACTATCACGCGACTGAGTTAGATGTGTTCATTGAGTCTTGACGACCCATCACCGGTGATGCGACGGAACGTGTGTAAGACCCTCAGTTACCTTAGGCAACAGTAGCCTTCGAACAGCGAAAGGAGATAGCGGAATCCGACCCAAACGAGAAGGGGTGCTCAATAGCTGCGTGGGCCGCTGAACGGGCAATGCGATTCGTGATCCGGCCAACTGTAGACTCTCCTCCCAAGCATAATGAATCCCCATCGTAAACCGGTTTCGAGCGGTAGTTGTCAAACACTTCAAATCGGATCGGTAATATCTTATTTGCTAATGGAATCGTCCGAATCCGTAATTGTTCGTAATAGGTCGTATGCAGGATGCTTGTGCAATACAGTGCCGCAGCGTTTACAAGCAGTATAGATTCCGCCTTTCTGCCCCCAATAATCTGTCCGCATCACGACCGAGTCGTTTTCGTGACCGTAATGGCCCCCCTCGTATTGTACGTGGTCGAATTCTGTCCCGTCGCATTCTGGACATGGGTCGGACATTCCGCCCCAGTCATCGCGCCGAACGGATTCGACGCGAATTGGTTCACCATCTTCGCGCCGAAGTTCGTAGTGTTGGCGTGTTATGACCGACATTCTCAATAATTACGATTCCCCTTCTATAAATTCACACCCCACTGTAACGCTGATTGAAACAGGTGCTTATCAGGCCTCTGAACTAATCGGTGGTGAACGCCCTCATTGGAGGTCGAGATTAAACAGTGAGATGTTGGAACGGGATGTGAGTGAGGTCTGTTCCACAGTCCCGACAACGAATCGAGAGTTGGGGACCAAGTGCTTCACCATTATTCTGGTACTCAAATTGACCGTCAGCGGATATATAAATATCCTCCTCGACGCACATCACGCTCATAGACTCGTCTCCACACTCCGGACACGGTTCGCCGCGTTGCCAGTCCGGGTGGTGTGTGGATTGGCGAATGTTCAGAGCCTCATTCGGGAACCCAGTGAGCAACTCCTGGAGTTTGGACGGGTCAACACTGTTGTCACCGGTGAGTTGGAGTGAACAGAGGAGTGATTCGATAGCTTCGTTGCTGTCGTGGTCGATACTGTCGTCAATATTGATGGTAATTGTTATCATGTTGGATTTGTCATTTCCACCCTCTTTCGACTCTGGAGTCTGCATCGGCTATCCGCTCAAGTTCGTCACGGATGCGCGCCGGTTGACAGTAGTGCCGGTCAAGGCGGCTACGTTCTCGTTTCGAGAGGCTGCGGTACACTTCAAGGACGTCAACGGGCCAATTAGATGGTGCGGTCGCGCCAGGGCTAACGGTTATTTCGAGGGTATCGTCGCCACGAATGACGATGTCAACATCGTACGTAGCGTAGCCGAGTTGGTCGATGAAATATTCGTGAATCTGTTCCGCCTCTTGGACGAGTTGTTCACTCGCGTCTGAGTTGATCGTGAAACTCATGGGTACTTCGATAGCAGTCGTATAGCCGACACAAGCAAGCCATTTCGCTTCGGGCCGGAGACTTTGTTTGCTGTGCATCGGCAATCATCCATTGTAAATAACTTGAATATAACTGTTCTGTCAACACGGATTGGGCCTAAACACGAGATAGACGGCCGTCGTCTGGTATTATTCGACGATGAATCATCGACGAAGAGGAGACTGCAAGCGGTTCTAGCACACGGTCGAACTGTAATTGTTCGACCAACTCCATGATTCGAGATTGAACTCCTTACCACGATCATCCCTTCTTCGAGTCCCGCTTTCCAGTTGACGGTGAACCTATATTCTATAATTTGGATTGTTCTTGTGTGATGAATAAAATCAGAACGACAAGTTACCGAAGACAGTGTGAAGTACCAGCCGTTACCGCCATCAGAATTCCGGAAGCAAGTGTTTTCGCTTCGCGACGAGGCGGTACACAGGGGAGGTGGGCGTTATGAGTCGAGAGGACGAGAGATGTGACGTTGGTGACCTGGGAGCTAACGATACTCATGCGGACGATTCTGAGGAGGCAATCAAAACGCTTGCCAATCGTGTTACTCGACTTGAAGCTAAAATAGCCGAACTTGTGGACCAGGTGGATGAGAATCGGGTCGACCACGAAAAGAAACTGGCACGGACGAATAAGCGAGTCACAACGCTGGAAGAGAAGTCCTCTGAAGGGGCACTTGCGCTTGAATGTAAACTCACGGAAATGGAACGGCACCTCGCAGGCGTGGATGAACTCAGTCCGCGAGCAACTGCATCAACGAAGCGGGCAATCGCTCTTGCTCAGATTTGGGACAAGATCGCACGGACCGTCGGTGGCGGCCCCCGGCAGGTCGCCAACATCAAACGGGACAACATCATCGCGTGGATGGAAGAAGCGATGGCCAATGAAGAAGGAGCAGATGTTTCCTACTCGCCAAAGCAGGTGCACCGAGCAATGGAGACATTTGCTAACCTATTCGAAGGGAAAGCAGAACACCGGAAAGGAAAGAACGGGACGCGTGAGTTGGTGATCGATGACCCGGACGCAATCATCTGGTCGTCTGAAGACCTCGACGCGGAACTCCGTCAGCAGTCGATGTAGATTCGAAAAATATGGAGCCGAA
Organism: Natronorubrum marinum; assembly: GCF_052040125.1. Taxonomy (NCBI): domain Archaea; kingdom Methanobacteriati; phylum Methanobacteriota; class Halobacteria; order Halobacteriales; family Natrialbaceae; genus Natronorubrum; species Natronorubrum marinum. Next base: position 1,254,647 of record NZ_JBPPFV010000001.1, on the reverse strand, counting down.
ACGCGTCCCCTCGGAACAATAATATCCCTTATGCACTGGCCATGAGATGTTTCGTGTACTATTGACCGTCCCGGTCTCTCTGGTCCCTTTCTAGAATCTCGTGCATTAAGTCCGACGTATCGTAGTCTTGATCGCTATCAGACCTGATTTCGTGCGATTTCTTGACTTCTTTCAGTTCGTACTGGAGACGGCTTACTGCATAACCCTCGTCCGGGTAGTATGGTCCCACGTCGCGACCCCGAGCCGCCATGATATCGCAGTACACTTCCAGGTTGCCAATAGCGGATTCGAGTTGCTTTATTGTTATCCTGTCCAGAATTTCGCCGTCCACGGGATGAAGGTCGTCTACAACCATATGCAATCAGAAGGTCTGGGATACCTGCTTAAATTCATTTCGACGGAAGAATGTGTGCACAATACAGTGAACCGGAGTCGTTAGATGCGCACTAGATGTCGATCGGATGTACCAAACAAAAGTGAGGAACGGCGATAACGGCGTGCTGTTCAACCGAATTATCCACGACCGATTGTCGAGAGACATACACACGGTATCTACCTCTGACCTGCCAGGACTCGATTCCAGACGTGGAAAGTTATTTGTTTGACTTGTGATATTCGGATGATGTAATGAGCGAGGAACACACGGAACCGTTCGACGACTCGACACCTCTTCCCGAGGAATTAACAGCAGAGGTAATTGACGAACTGGCCGCCGCCCACCATCACCTTCAGAGAGCAGAGTACCTCCTCTACCGATACCGAGGCGGAATCTTGTTTCCATCTGAATCCGCCGCGGCGTACCAACTCCGGGAGTGCGCAGAGAGCGTACAGTACGCGTTCGAATGCCAGTATCAGACGAAGCAGAGTGTGGTTACAGACCATATGGTTGGCCTGCCTGATGAACCACTAGAAGAGTTGATAGCAACGAGACAGGCATATCGCGAAACCGAACAAGGCCGAGGAAGCCACTGAAAAATAGTAGGTTTGTGAAATATTTGATACTCCTATCGAACTAGTGTGACACGTACCACGCAGGGGATGAGATTGACAGCCGTCGTCATCGAAATTCAACTGTAGAGTGTCAACACTCTCGGTTTGTGTGGTGAATATTATGCCTGACGCCGAAGATTCTGCATAAGGTTTTGATTGGATGAATTATTAATGCAGTGCAACTCTTCGATATTCACCCCAATACCTTTACACTTCCACCCCCTCCCAAGAGACACGGAGTGGCAGGTATACTTACGGCAAAGTAAAGTAAGTGAAACGAACGGAACGGAGCCGAAGTAAGCGCTTCGACGCACCAGATTGACGACACCAGTCAGCGTGCCATCAACGGGTGGAACCACAGTTGTTTGTAGAGGTTCCACGCCTTCGACGAAATGCGGAAGTCCGCCTCTATCGCAGGGGTAAGCATTGGCTTGGTGATTATCTACTCGCCGACCACACGGTCGCACTTGACGATTAGTCCACGCCACCCCATCTCATGGCATCAGTCCTTATTTTCGACATATGCATCACTGTCAACCGGGTCGGGGTCAACCTCGCAGTGATCATTCAGACTGTGGAGGCCGTCATCGCGCCAGCAACCGCAACTCCCGACCTTGACGATGAAGTAACCGCGCTAGAGGAACCGGTTCTGATGGGTGTGTGCCAGTCGTTCGCTGATCTCGACGACCGGGTGAGCGGCAATTTCGGCGGTCGTCGAGGCGTCTCCGATCGCGTCGGAGCGGGCGGCTTTGATAACTTGCGGGTCTTCTTTACTCCAGGGACGGAGAACACACACTTTGCCACCGATCGGAATCCAGTCATGGAACGTGTCAGCGGTCGCAAAGGACCGAATTGGTCCCATCACGACTGAACCGCATCACCGCCTGGATTGAGTTGTATTCGTGCACTATGCTGGGAGACGCGATTGCAGGTCTGTCATAGTAACTCAGATTTGCACGTTGTGAAGATGATATATTCAATATTCACACAGCCACGAGAGGCCGTCTACTGACAGATCATGTCGATGAGCGAATCAATGAGTTAATCTCTACAGGAGCGAACTGCCCGCGTTTTCGCATCGATTGGTGCGCTGTCAACGTGGTCGGTTGCGTGACCGACATCGAAATACCGGTTCAACACCGTCCCTTCTGCTGACCTGCCGGCTCAAATTGTAGGATGTCCAACGTGCAAAGCCGAGATAGTAAGAAAGGTTCGTGCACTTCTCATCATTGCGTTAGACGGTCTCGCCGGTCCCACTTCTTAATGTAATTATTACCATAGTGGTTCGAACTGATCAGCGCACCGATACAGACGTTATCGACCGCGTTCAGGCTGAGGATTAACCAGAAGGTTGGGTCGCTGCGACATGGTCGCCGGCGAGCGATCCGCCCTCGTTGCGCATGTTGAGGAGGTCAGTCCGAACGTGCTTGTTCTCGGTCGCGACGGTCGTCTCCTTACTCCCGTCGTTTGACAACCCCTTCCCACTCGGCTCCGCCTCGCCTAGCCAACCGGGTACACCTGAGGCTTGCTCGAGAATCCATCGGCGAAACCTCTGAGTCCACCCTTCAACGGTGACATGGGTGGGAACACGCTCGTGTACTCGTTCCGAACGCACTGTGCTTCCTCACCGGTACATGATCTGAAACTTACTGTATTGTAGTAATATTTTCCTGGTGATAGGACATGTCTACCTGCAATTCTTACCGGTGGGTATGATTTTCAGTCAATTCTATTAACTCTCGGACAAAAACAGAAACGGAAGTATCCAGCGCTACGGCCTAAAGTAGAAACGACCCAAACGAAATTGACAGACTTCTCGAATTAAAGTCAGGGCCTGGCCGTGCTTCCGGACTTCAGGTTGCACTCCTATGACGACGGTGTCACGGACGGATGGTGGCATCACCTCGACAAAGCACACCAGTATTACGAGTAAACGTTACCTCGATACGCGGGCAAGCGAGAGATAGTGAATGTCAAACGATAGCAGGGAAAACAACACCTCGACGACGGTGACGAAGCGGCCACCCATGACTGCTTCGAGGAGATTGCTCATCTCGAAGACGAGTACGAGGTTCAACTACTGACCAACGCCGACGAGCGTCGCCTCGACGAGCTCCGATCCTCACAGTGAGACGTCTTCGGTAATCGTCGCCTCGTAGAGCCGGTCGATCGTCTCGATCAACTCCGGGTTCGAGACGACGCCTTCGCTAATTGCGCGGGCTAACGCGGCCAGATACGCGTCGAAGAAGTCGTCGTGTCTGTCAACCTCGATCTCGTACTCTCTGCGGAGGACATTCGACTTGTTACCCGTGATCGAGAAGTTCGTCCCTTCGATCGCCGCATCGATCTTGGACTCTGCATCTGTGAATCGGTCTGGAAAGCCGTCGTAGAATTCCTCGTGCCCGGACGGCGCGTTTCGTACGTACACCACGAGCGTGTGATCTCGCACGGCCTCCTCCTTGTTCCGTTCGAGCCGGTGTAAGAAGCCGATCCTCGCGTTCGGTTTGATCGAATCCGCAACTGGATGATCCTCGTCGAGCTTCCGCCACTATTCACGCGGGAATACCCACGACCAGTCGGACTTCCCCTGTCGGAACGTCCAGCGCCGCTGCTCACCGGACTCCATCTCCAATTCGACTGCCGCGTACTCGTCAGATATGTCCGAGTCGTCCACAAGTTGGGCGGCACAGGGAACGTGCGGTAGATCGTTGAGGCAGTGCAGACCGAGATGCGGGAGCGCGGATACGAACCGACTAACCCGTGGTACTTCCCGACCATCGGCGAGTATGCAGGGCCTCTGGAAGACCACGGGATCGAAGTGACGTTCACGGGGCTGTTCAATCGACCAATGGAGTTCGAAGGTCGCGCGGACGGACTGGCCGACTGGTTGACAGCCTTCGGCGACGGGTTGCTGTCGACGATGCCGTCCAACGAGCGCGACGCGGCCGTCGCGGACGTCGAAGAGCGGTTCCGAGAGGATCGATTCCGATAGGGATCCTAGATCGCAGATTGCCATCGGCTTCGGGTCAGTGCCAAACTGGCGTCGCGACGGTGGCCATTCGACCCTGTGCGATTGGTCGTATCGACGAAATGCCATGAGCCGGTTCGCTCGCCACCCTTCGGCCGCTCAATTCTTCTCCGTAGCGCCCGATTGTCGTCCGGCGTATCTCACTCCGACGGGTCGACTGAACGATCCGACGAATCTTGGAGTTAACCTCCCCCCAGCTACATAACGCTCTTGTGAAACACACTATTGGTGAGTTAGAAGGTAGTTCGAACAATAATCTTACGCAGCTGCCGAAAAGCATCAAGGGCGAATAGCCAACGAGTCCCAGGATTGGTGCCCCAGCAAGGTTCAGTGATCGGAGGATGCCGTAGGTACGAGCGGCCCGCTTCAGACTTTGCTTGGACAGGCCGTGGAACTTCTCAATCCACGGTTCCACTAGTGGAGCGTGGCCAGCGGTTGAATCTTTTGTAAGCCCGAAAAAAGCACTTAGAGGAACTTTTCGAGCGTTCTCCACCCTTCAACGACGTGCTTCCCAAGGTCGTCCAGTACATTTGAATTTAATCACATAATAACCAACGAGTGCCCCTCAAACAAACAAATTGAAAAATCCTACTGTATTTCTGGACGGGTGGTGAAATGAGGTAATGTTAAGCCATACTTAAGGAAATTTAGGGATGTATCTTCACGATAATTGTTCGGTAGTTAATAACTAATGGGGCAATCGTCCTGGTCAAAAATGCGATGTCCGATCAAGACGATAACAATGAAGACTGGACGCCCGGCCCCGGTCGTGAGGCCGTCATCGAAAAAATCGCTGAAATGCTCCCTAAGAAAGAAGAGGAAATAAGCGCCAGAAGAGTAGCTACGGAGCTCGGCCCAGGGGTCCGCCCGAAAGACCTGATGGTGACTCCAACCGCGTATGAAGAAGACTGGATGGTCGGAACCGAACTCGACGAACACGTAAACTCGAAGATTATCCTTGCGTATCGTCCGCTATATCCCGGTGCAACGATCATCGTAGAGTCGAACACTATCGACGGGCACGGTGCTGTTGCAATCGACAACGAACGGTGGGAACACGGCGCTGATGTCAAAGATCTCCGAGTAGGTAACTTAAAGCCAGACGTCAAGATAATCACCGACCAAATAAAAAATCACAACGGGGCCGTCATCGAAATCGTCTCGCGTGATTGGGTGCCGGGAATGGACGCCGAAGAGTGGCTCACGAACACTCTCCTGCGGAAGACTGAAATGTACCTGAGGAAAGGTTGGGCAGTTATCTGGCTGTTTTGTTTTAATCCTGTAGCCCAGGAATTAAAACAGGCAGCAGAAGCGGCGCTCGAATTCGAATTCCGGTATGGTGTCAACCTGGGTACAATCGACGTCAACCAGTGGGATATCGAACCAGGGAGGACACTGCAGCGAAAACACCATTGGGCGTTCGAAGAAATCGAGGTCGGTTCCGACAAAGTCGAGTATAGTCGATCAGATGGGAGGACAGACGAAGAGTTCGAAAACGGTAGCTGAATCCGCCGGATCGAACTTGTAGAACAGGCAACGAAGTGGTGGTTTATATAGTTCGCATCCGTAAAATCTGTTACTGCGCCCAGAATCGGTAGATTGGCGGCGAGAAGCGCTCTCGTGACAGAGGGTATCCTCCGTGCTATGGAGGTGCCCTCTCACGGCAATGACTAGGGTTCGAATCCCTGACGGAGCATTCTGCTGCAAACAATACGTGAGCAGCAGATGCAATCCAGGGTTCGAAGTAGAGAAACGTGAGCGCTAGTGAGCGTTTCGCGTAGTTCGAATCCCTGACGGAGCACTTCTCCCCGACGCAGTCCCGTGGTTTTGAGCCCGTGCTACCATCGGGTAACCGTGGGACTCGAATCCGGGCGAGTGACCTCGTGTTGATCCTGTTCGCATCGTTATTTGCTGGGAGAATCGGTCTGCTACTCGCGAGTCAGGTGGACGTCGCGGGATGGATCGACGTTGCAGGAGCGTCGACGTGAGACCGAGGGACCGCTCGGTAGCAATCACCAGCGGTCCGATACGGTGAATCGATCTGGGACAACGAACGGACGTTCGGGACGACACGATCCCGATTGATACGGGGAAATTCGACGATGACGGCCGTCGGCGACTAATCCAGGGCTCGCTATCAGGTAGGAGACATACCCACGATCGCCACGGATCGGCGACGAACCCGGATACATCAACAGGACTACTATCGACCAATCTAAAGGAGTCCTGTGACCACCCCGAACACCGACCGGTCAACCACTGACTCGTGGGTAGCCGACCGGCTCCCGAGACTCTGGACGCTTTGGGTGGCTGCGCGACCGAGCCAACTCGCGCTCATCGTGGTGGTCTACGTGTTTGGCGTCGGGATGGCGATCACTGGCCCCCCGCTGACTGCGGTCGGTTCAGCACCTGTCGAGATGGGTTCGATCCAATTTCTCGAGACGGTTCTGATAGGTATCATAACTCTCCTGCCGGTTGCGGTAGCGATCCACTATGCAAACGAGTACGCAGACGTCGAGACGGACGCGTTGACGACTCGAACGCCGTTTTCGGGTGGGAGCGGCGCAATCGATCAGACGGGATTGTCGCGATCGTTCTTGCGATCGGCGACGGTACGCTCGGCTTTGGTTGCCTCGATCATCGTGGCGGGTGTTGCTTCAGTCGCCGGTCTCCCACTCGATTCCCTCGCGTTGCTCGCGGCGATTTTCGGACTCGGACTCGCGTATTCGTTGCCGCCGATCGCGTTCGTTCGACGAGGCGTTGGTGAAGTCGTCAACGCCGTCATCGGTGACGTACTGCTTCCGTTGTACGGTGTCGCAGTCGTTGCGTCCCCACGACCTGCGGCCGCACTCGCAGTCGTCCCGTTTACATTGCTGGTCGCCTGTAACCTCTTGGCGACGCACTGGCCGGATAGGACTGCAGACGCCGGCGTCGGAAAGCGGACGCTCGCAGTTCGGTGGTCGCCAGCACGCATTCGGCGAGCATTCGCCACACTTGCCGTCACCGCAGCAATCGTAACCGTCGTCCTCTGGCTAGGAGACGTACTTCCCGACGCAGTTGCTCTCGCACATCTTGCTCCGGTCCCGTTCGTCCTCTGGAGTTGGATCGTTCTTACGCGACAGCACTCGCCACTTCCGGCCGTTCTCGCGATGGTCGTTCTCGCGGTGCTGGGAACGATCGCGTGGTGGTGGACGGCCGTCCTCGTGTCCTAGCGGGTCTGAGTCGGCACCGAGCACGCCTACTCGGCCGTGCAGCGACCACACCCAACCGCACAACGATTTTGTATCGGACTAACCCAGCGTACGTATGGCCGATTCGTCGGACGAAGTTCCGCAGGATACAGATCGAAGCGACGAATCGATTACCGCTTCTCCTCGGTCTCCGTCGGACGTGGACGCTGCCGACGAAACCTCACGCGACGGGTCGAGCAAAGAGACCGTGTCGCCTCTCGATCCGACGGCCACCGCGTATCGGCTGCTCGAGTCCGTCAAACGTCGCCACGCACCAACGCCGTATCTGAACTCCCTCTCGGAAGCCGACGCTTCCGACCTCGAGACCGTTCGGACCGACCGACGGGTCGGACTCGCGTTCTGGCTCAACGTCTATAATGCGGCGGCTCAGCTGCTGCTCGAACGTCGGCCGGCGCTGTTCGAATCGCGCGTTCGATTTTTCCGCGCAACTGCGATTACGATCGCTGGCACGGCTCTCAGTCTCGACGACATCGAACACGGGATTCTCCGCGGCGGCCGCTCGAAGTACGGACTCGGGTACCTCCCGCGCCTCGAGCGAACCGGACTCGACCGCGCGTACCGTCTCGAGGTCGATCCCAGGATTCACTTCGCGCTCAACTGTGGGGCCGCGAGCTGTCCGGCGATCCTGGCGTACGAACCCGATTCGATCGACGAACAGCTCGATGCGTCGACGCGCGCATATCTCGAGGAACACGTCGAGTACGACGCAGAGCGCGGGCGCGTCCGTGTCCCGCGACTCTGTCTGTGGTTCGTCGGGGATTTCGGCGGTCGATCGGGCGTTCGACGCGTTATTCGAGAGTTCGATCAGATTCCACCCGGATCGTCGCCGTCGCTTCGGTTGTTATCGTACGACTGGGCGAAAGCGCCCCGACAGTTTGGGCGGTAGTGGCCGTGGAACCGGACAGGAAACGGTTGGACCGCTCGATAATCGAAACGACTCCGAAACGATATATGAAAAACAAATTCAATTCACGACCGGTTGAGAGCGCATCGAGACGAACGGTAGTGGCCTCCATCGCGACGGTAACCGTCGGTACCGTTGCTGGGTGTTTGGGAGAGTCAGACGAGAACGACGAACCCAACGGTTCTGATGGCGACGATGGTGTTAGCGACGAATCTCAAGCGCTCGCGACCGAGTTCATCGAAACGATCGACACCGACCTCTCCGTCGAAGACTGGTGGCTTACCGGCATGCTCGTTCCGGAGTACACCAACAGCGAGGGCGTCGAAGCGGATACCGTGATTCTCGGGGAGGCCTACGCCGATATCGTCGATCGGGGCTTCGATCACCGCGCGATGCCTACCGCTCTCGACGACTCGGGGACCACCGACTTCATGGTCTTTCTCGAGCCCGAGTGGGCCACCGCGTCTCTCGACGGAGAGTGGTCGACTGAGGAGTACTACGAGGCGATTCGTGATTCGGAACACTGAGCGAGGGGCGGAGTGGTCGGCGGTATCTATCGCCGATCCGTCGAGGTCCTCCCTATCACTGCCCGGCCGACTACGTCGGATGTGGGTGCATCGTACACAGCAGCCGAACGGTTTTGCTCCACTGGGTGCCTAGATTGCACATGAGTAGCGTTTCAGATTTTTCACTCGCGAACGTCGCGACCGGACCGGACCCGTTTACGCTCTCCGGACTCGACGACGACGTCGAGTTCGTCGTCCTGTTTTTCCAGCGCGATCACTACTGTACGAACTGTCGCAGTCAGGTACAGGATCTCGCCGATCGCGTCGCGGAGTTTCGAGAGCGGGACGCCGAAGTCGTCTCGATCGTTCCGGAGCCGCTCGATCGCGTCGAGGAATGGCAGTCTCGATACGATCTCCCGTATCCGCTGCTTGCGGATCCCGGCGCGTCGGTCGGCGACGACTACGATCAGCCCGTCCGCTTTGGCATTCTCGGTGCGTTCAGCGATTTCTTCGGTCGGATGCCCACAGTCGTCATCGTCGACCGCCGCGGCGACGAGCCGGTGGTTGCCGCCAGCCACCGGGGCCGCTCGACGTTCGACCGACCCGACATCGACGAGCTATTGGGAGAGTTAGACGAACTGCGATCGACGTGAGCGCCGGTGAGACGAACCGGCTGCTCGTATCGACGAGGAAGAGGCGCTACTCGAGGCATGCGGCCGATCCGTGACCGTCCCACCGGGTGAACGCGAGGGCGCGCCGGGAGTCGGGCTCGTGATCCTCGAGGATCCGAATCGGGCAAGCCTCGGTGGCGATGCGTCGACGACGATCACGTCGTCCCCGACTCAGGGGTTCGAAGTAGAGCAATTCGGAGCCGCGAACGAACGGGTGAGCGAGCGGCGCGAGGTACGAATCGTGACGGAGCAGTGTTCCCCACGAACGGTATTCCAGCTACGAGCCCGTTTCGACGAGGTCCGCTTCACCGTACGTCTCGTCGACGGAGGTCACTCGAACCGTCGCTTCGATCGCCGCGATATCCGCCTCGAGAAAGAGGACGAATCCGCTCTCCGTTTTGCAGACGAGCGTCCCGTCGGCTTTCTCGTCGACGATGTCGACGTGAACGGTATCTCCTGGTTCGGGCTTTCCACCGAGCGGTTCCCCACACCGCCAGCAGTCGGTATCGTACTCCGGAGATCCTTCAGGAGCGTTGCTTGCCCCGCAACGAGGCGTCTCACAGCTAATAAACGAATCGTGTTGCCCGGGTTGATAGCGTCCCACGGTGCCATCGACACGGCTGATTCCTAAAAACGTGCCGCTGAATCAACGGACGGAATACGGATACGTTCGTTCCGGTAGTAGTGCGTCGTTCAGCAGCCGCGCCGATGGATCAGCTGCAGCCTCAGATCGGTATCGAACTCGCCGTTGGCCTCGTGTTTTTGTATCTAGCACACTTAAACCGATACTGTGACCGCGCGAGACAACGACGGATCGACGAGCGGAGAAGTCGCTGATTCCCCGCCCGGTAGGAGAATCGCTGCGGAATTCGCTAGTCGCTCGCCCTCCGACATCGCTCCCCCCACCGGAGCCGAGGCCTCTGTTAGTGGCGAACGCACGAGAACGAACCGTCACGACATCGCAGTTTCCGTGACCGGGCTCAGCAAGCGATTCGGTGACGGCCCGACGGCGGTGACCGCCGTAGACGACGTCTCCTTCGAGATCGAAACGGGGTCGATAGTGGGATTACTCGGGCCGAACGGGGCCGGGAAGACGACGCTCATCAAGTCGATTCTCGGAATGGTGTTGCCGGACGCGGGGACCGTTCGAATACGGGGGATCGACGTCTACGATCGGCCTCGAGAGGCGTACGCGTACGTCGACGCGATGCTCGAGGGAGCGCGAAACGACTACTGGCGGCTGACCGTTCGGGAGAATCTTCGGTACTTCGCGACGATCAGCGGCGTCGATCCGGATTCGGTGCGCGACCGTCACGACCGGCTCCTGACGCAGTTGGGGCTCGAGGAAAAAGCGGACGTGCCCGTCCGCGAGCTATCGCGCGGGATGAAGCAGAAAGTGTCGTTGGCGAGCGTTCTCGCGGGAGGTGCAGAAGTTGTCTTTCTCGACGAACCGACGCTGGGGTTGGACATCGAAAGCTCCCGAACGCTCCAGCGGGAGTTGCGACGGCTCGTCGAGGAAGAAGATCTCACGGTTATCCTCAGCAGCCACGACATGGACGTCGTCGAGACGGTCTGTGACCGCGTTCTCATCATGTCCGACGGGGCGATCATCGCCGACGACACCGTGGCGGCGCTGCTGGACGGGACGGATCGACATCGCGTGCAGATCGCGAGCCGCGATCTCAATGCGGCGATCGTGTCGCGCCTCGAGGGCCGATTCGACGGGATTCGCGTCGAACCGTACGACCGCGGCACCCTGATCGAACTGACGACGGACAGCGACGGGTTCTACGAGTTGGTGGACACGCTCCGCGCCGCGGACGTGACGCTCGAGCGCGTTCGGACGATCGAACCAGACCTCGAGGACGTGTTCGTCGATTTGACGACGGTCGATCGGAGGGACCGATGAGCCAACGGCTACAGGAGGAGGACGCGACGCCGCGACCGGCCGGCTACTATCACCTCGCGCGGGCCGTGCTCTACCGCGAGTTTCTGATTTTCGTGCGCTATCCGGCGAACGCTATCGGGGGCATCGTCATCTCCCTGTTCTTTTTCGGGGTGCTCTTCTACGGCGGGCAGATGGTCGCCGGACAGGCGCTCACCGACTCGATCGAAGGGATCATCGTCGGCTACTTCCTGTGGACGCTGTCGGTGGGGGCGTACTCCTCCATCTCGAACGATATCGGGAGCGAGGTGCAGTGGGGGACCCTCGAGCGCCACGTGATGACGCCGTTCGGGTTCGCACCCGTCGCGGTGCTGAAAGGCGTCGCGAAGATCGTTCGGACGTTCATCACCTCGACGGTAATTCTGATCGCGATGATCCTACTCACTGGGACGACGCTCGAACTGAATCTGTTCACGATCGTCGTTATCGCGACGCTCAGCATCGTTTCAGTGCTCGGACTCGGCCTGGCGGCCGGCGGCGTCACCGTGCTCTACAAGCAGGTCGGAAACTGGTTGAATCTCCTCCAGTTCGGATTCATCGTCCTGATTTCGGCACCCGCGTTCGAACTCGGGTGGATGCGGTTTCTCCCCCTCGCTCACGGGAGCGCACTCCTCCAGCGGGCGATGATCGACGGCGTTCGAATCTGGGAGTTTTCGCCGACCGAACTCGGACTCCTGGTCGCGGTCGCTGTCGGCTACGTGGCGTTGGGCTACGCGGTCTTTCAGTACGCGACCCGCAGAGCGAGACGGCTCGGCGTGCTCGGCGATTACTGACGGACAATGCGGGCAAACTCGCATCGCCGGCACCGTAACTTCAACCGCCTGCCCGACCTCCGTCCGAACATGAACCACGATCGAATCCACGCTCGAGAGCCGACTCACGACGTCGATCGGTGGTCGGTCGGGACCATCGAACGCATCGACGAGCGCGACGGACACTGCGTCTTCGAACTGCGGGTCGACGACGGAGACACCGTCGACCTCGTCGTCACGGCCGCTATCCGGGAGTTAGTGCTGCGAAGACTGGATCTCAACGCGGACGAGTCGCCGATCGGGGCTCGAGTATGGTATCGAAAACGCGGTGGCTGACGCGGTCGACACGGAACGAGATCGACCTCGCTGATGTATCACGGAAACAACTAATATTGGCTCTGTTGAAACCCTCAAACGGTTATATGTTTCATCGGTGTTCTGTATTGCAAGACGTGAATGGCTCCCGATCACTGATGGAGTCCTCCTCGATACTGTTGCTCTCAGACAACCTCGCCCTGAAGATGATGTTCTGAACAGGTTCGTAAATGGTTCGTATCTGTACATGAACCGCTCGTGATCGGGAAATAAACCGGTCTATCTCGGCCGGGGGGGAACCGTTAATGAGTCCCCGTGTTCTTTCTACAGATATGGCTGGCGAACCAGATCCCTATGAGGAAGCCACATCCGAAGTTTCCGCACCACCCGACAAACAACTGCTGTCCCCCGATTTTCTAGAAATCGAACCGGTATACGAGGCGTTAGGGCACTCCCGACGGCGCTACCTGTGCTACACCCTTCTCGAAGCCACCGAGTGGTCGCTGACCGACTTGGCGACGAAAATCGCTGCGTGGGAGAACGACATTCCCGAACACGCGGTCACAGAGGCTCAGCGTGAAGACGTGTACGTCTCGCTGTACCACGCTCATGTTCCGAAACTCGTTGACGAAAGCGTAATCACGTTCGATGAGGCGACCGAGACGATTACGACCGCCGAACACGCCGAACAGGTCTTGATCGCCCTCGAAGGGATAGGTGCCAGCCTCGACTCGAATCAGGAAACGCACGCACGGAGTGAGATGGATGAGTGAGAAGACTAACGGCGGAATCAAAAGCGACGACAACCCAACCAGTAGTGCTGATAAGCACTGGTCGCAGGTGGGACAGCGTCACTACGAACCCGATGGACGGGGAGAACTCACGACCGTAATTGTATACGCCATCGCAGAAGCCGAAGGCGTCTCCCCGAGTGAGGTGAAATCGCCACCGCTGTACGAAACCGTGGACGTACCAGCGATTGAAGACGCATTCTTCGGGCCGAACGTGAGCGAGAAGTCCCGACAGGGTGTCGGCACGGTTGAGTTCCAGTACACCGATTACCTCGTGAAAGTCAAGAATGACGGCTGGATTAAAGTTTACGAACTCTCTGAGCCTGAGCAGGTGTGAACGACCACTGTTGATTGTTGTCTCAGACCATCTACAGCCACTGACGTCTGTGACTACGACGGACGGAACAACGTGAGCGTCTGTTCGATGTTGTGAACGACACATTTGATGACGAGTTCGCGGAATTGCTTCCACCAGCGGCGTGATCGCACAAACGCACCGTATTTCTGTTTGATCGCCGCATTGACTGTCTCGTTCATATTTCGACGATGGTAGAGGTCACTATCCAACCGCGCATTCCATGCCGTATGGAGCGATGAGAACTCTCGATGCTTGATGAGTGGTCGAATACCGTGATCACGTGTGAGCTGTCGGAGGTTCTGGTCGTCGTATCCTTTGTCGCCAATCAATACCTCAATTGAGTCCACATTCCGTTTGACCACCTGTGGCGCGATCTGTGTATCGTGTTTCCGTGTTGTCGTCACGTGAATGTCGAGAACGGCGTCAATCGCCGTATCGACCAGTAATGTCGTCTTCAACTGCCGAATGGTGAGATTCGTTCGCTTCGTATAATGAGTTGATGCATGCGCCCGCTCGAACCCCGAAGGATCGATGCCGATGATACCGTTCAGCGGCAAGTCCGCGAGCGAGATGTTCAGTAACACTCGCCAGACGGCCATCTCCAAGCGGTCGAACGCCTTACAGAGTGTCGAGGGTGCGGGAATCGAATCGAGTTCGAGGGCGTCACGGATGCGAGGCATCTCGATGAGTTCATCAACGAGGTCGCGGTACGTGGTCGTCTTCTTCACCTTGAGACAGAGAAGAACGACGTGCTGACGGAGCGTGAACCGCTTCCGAAAATAGCGTGTCGAAAACCGTGCAACAGCACGGCGAGACAGCACCATAGCTCGTTCAACGAACCGGAGAAGTCGTGACTTCGGCAGGGAATCTATCCTGTCTCAGACTACTCGCCCATCATGTTTGCCCGCAAGGGTTTCAACAAGGCCCTAATATTCGCCCGTGAGGAGTGCGCGCGCCAATTCGATCCCGCCGGTTTCGTCGATTGGTCCATCATTATCGTTCCAAATAATTGAATGGCGCTCTCGTCGCGGGCTACTGTCGGTCTCGAGAAAAGTACTCGGATTCGAGTTGCTAATTCGTACGTGAACGCTACTGATCGGTCTACACCGAGGTGTGAGTACATGACAAATTGTCGACTCGGTGATCGACAGATTTCGCTCCAATCGGTCACCGTCAGTAACTATCACGGAAAAGGATGAAATGGGAGATACGGACCCTCCACGGGGGTTTTTGAGGTAGAAGCCGTACGCTCTTGGTATGCGACTTCACAACAGGGAGATCAGACAGGACGTCCGAGAGCTCGGTGCGTTACTCGGTGACGTCCTGGAGGACCAGACCTCTCGGCGGGCGTTCGAAACGGTCGAATCGTGTCGACAGGCCGCGATCGATTACCGATCGGGTGAACTCGACTCGCGCGACGCGCTCATCGCGGACCTCCGCGGACTGTCGCCACACCATCAGCGAGTCGTCGCTCGAGGGTTTACGACCTACTTCGAACTGATCAACCTCGCCGAAGAGCGCGAGCGGGTACGGACGATTCGAACGGAGTCCCACGAGGGGACCCTCGAGGACAGCCTCGAGACCGCGGCCGAAGAGCTGGGTAACAGCGACGTCGACACCGTCAAACAGGTTCTGAACGACGTGCTGATCGAGCCGACGTTTACGGCCCACCCGACGGAAGCCCGACGCAAGACGGTCAAATCGAAGCTGCGAACGATCTCGACGGAACTCGAGACGCTTGACGAACGGCTGTTGACCGAGAAAGAGGAGGGCCAGATCTGGCGGGATATCGACGCCGAAGTGACGAGTCTCTGGCAGACGCCGCAGGTTCGAAATCGCCAGCCCGAACCCGAAGACGAGGCGCGAAACGTCCAGTGGTACCTCGAGAACACGCTGTTCGACGTCGTCGGCGAAGTCTACGACGAACTGGCGGACGCGATCGACGACGAAGTCGAGGGCGACCTCGAGATTCCCAAGCTGTTCGAGTTCCGGTCGTGGGCGGGCAGCGACCGGGACGGAAACCCCTACGTCACCCCGGAGGTGACCGCGAACACGCTGGAACGCCAGCGCTCGGTGATCCTCGAAAAGTATCGCGAGGAACTCAAACGATTGTCGGGCGTCCTCAGTCAGGACGGGAGCCGAATCGACCCCGGCTCCGACTTTCTGGTCTCGCTCGAGGACGACCGCGAGCGACTGCCCGGCAGCGCCCGAACCGCGGAGGAGCGCTACCCCGACGAGCCCTACCGACAGAAGCTCAAACTGATGCGCGAGCGGCTCCAGCGGGTCGGTGACGTTCGCCCCGGCGGCTACGACGAGGTCGACGACCTGCTCGACGACCTCGAGATTATCGCGGGGAGCCTGCGGAACAACGGCGCGGAGAGCGTCGCCGAGGCGCACGTCGACCCGATCCGGCGGCAGGTCGCCACCTTCGGCTTCTCGCTCGCCAGTCTGGACCTGCGTGAACACCAGCAGAACCATACCGATGCCATCGCGGAGGCCCTCGAGCGCGAGGGAATCGACTACCACGAGATGGACGAGGCGGAACGGGCCGACCTGCTGACCGAGGCGGTTCTCCAGGAAGAATCCGTCATCGACCTCTCCGAGACCGACGACCTCTCCGAAGCGTCGACGAAGGTCCTCGACCTGTTCGCCAACCTCGGAGACTGGCAGACCGAGTACGGCGTCAACGCCATCGACACCTACGCCATCTCGATGACCGACGAACCCAGCCACGTCCTCGAGGTCCTGTTCCTCGCCGACCAGGCCGGCGTCGTCTCCCTGCCCGAACACTGCGGACTCGACATCGTCCCGCTGCTCGAGACGGAGTACGCCCTCTCCGGCGCCCGGCGGATCATGGGATCCCTCTTCGAGAACGAGGCCTACGCGCAGGCCCTCGAGGCGCGCGGACGCACCCAGGAGATCATGCTGGGCTACTCCGACTCGAACAAGGAGAACGGCTTCCTCGCGGCCAACTGGTCGCTGTACAAGAACCAGCGCCGACTCGGCGAGATCTGCGACGATCACGACGTGACGATGCGGCTGTTCCACGGCCGCGGCGGCTCGATCTCCCGCGGCGGCGGCCCGATGAACGAGGCGCTGTTGGCCTTGCCGAACAGCACGGTGACGGGGCAGGTCAAGTTCACCGAGCAGGGCGAGGCGATCGCCGAGAAGTACGCCAACCCGCGCATCGCCGAGCGCAACATCGAACAGATGGTCAACGCACAGCTTCGCGCGCGGCTGTACGCCAAAGAGCAGCCCGAAGAGGAGGTGCACGACGAGTGGGTCGAGGCGATGGAGACCATGGCCGACGCCGCCCGCCGAGAGTACCGCGACCTCCTCGAGAGCGACGGCTTCGTCCGCTACTTCGAGCAGGCGACGCCGATCACGGTCATCGAGGACCTCGATCTGGGGTCGCGTCCCGCCTCGCGCAGCGGCGAGCGAACCGTCGAGGACCTGCGGGCGATCCCGTGGGTGTTCTCCTGGACGCAGTCGCGCTGTATCCTGCCGGGCTGGTACGCCCTCGCGACGGGTCTCGACGCATACATCGAAGACGGCGGCTCGATAGAGACCCTCCAGGAGATGTACGAGGAGTGGTCGTTCTTCCGAACCACGCTCGACAACGCTGCGCTCTCGCTCTCTCGCACCGAACTCGAGATCGCCGAACAGTACGCCGACCTGGCGGACGAGGACCTCCGCAGTCGGTTCTTCCCACGAGTGACCGACGAGTACGAGCGAGCGGCCGAGTTGATCACCACGGTTGGTCAGCGGGAAACCCTTCACACCCGCGACTGGCTCGGCGAGAATCTGGCGCGGCGCAACCCCTACGTCGATCCGCTGAACCTGCTGCAGGTGTACCTCCTCGACCGAACTCACCGAACCGATATCGAGGAGCGAACGCTTCGCCTGACGGTCAAGGGTATCGCAGCCGGGATGAAAAATACGGGATAACGAGCCGTCAGGTGGCGGCGTCCCTCAGTCGGAGCCGTCTTCGCCCTCACCGTACCGCTCTGCAGCCGATTCGAACCCCAGTTCGTCGTACTCGCGCCCGCGGCGCTGTTCGAGCGCGGCGATCGCGTCCGGCTCCGGCGCGGCGTCGTCGGTGATCCGGGCCCACGAGTTGTGGACCTTCGCGTGACACCACCGACAGAGGTAGATCGTAATCTCGTGGGTCAGCTCCTCGCCGTTGCGGGCGTACGAGAGGTGATGTTCCTCGAGCAGCGGGCGTTCGTCGTCGTGGGCCATGCGCTTTTCCTCGAGTCCACAGCGGACGCACTCCCGATCGTGGTTTCGTGAGCGGAAGTGCGGGCAGTCGGCCCACGTTTCGTCGGTTTCGGGATCGACGACGGGGCAGGCATAGTCATCGTCCGCACGCTCGCGGGCGAATGCGGGATCGCGCTCGTAGTGGTCGAACGCGTAGCGACACTGCCCCTCGCCGGTGAGATAGTCACAGACGCCGGCGAACTCGTACGGGTCGTCGACGCCGACGGACGTACCACGGGGCGTTTTTTCCATACGTCGAGTCCACAGTACGGACCGAATCGATGTGAATGCTCCGAGCGCAGTTCGACACAACTGTTAATGGCACGCCCTATTTGGCCACAACATTTTTCACTCCGTTACTGTACGCTGTCGAGATACTAGCGCAAACAGGAAAGTTTTTTGAATAATAATAACTGTTCTATCTCAATGCTCGATTCACTACGGCGGATCGTCCCATCGACGATTCGACGAAGTTACGCTCTAAAGTTCGGTATCGCCCTGTTACTACTCGGTCTCTCCGTCGGTGCGATCGGGTTCGTCGCGACGGCCCAGATCACTGACAGCGTCGAAGAGAACGCACTGGAGGATCAACAATCGCTCGCCGCACAGGAGGCGAACACGATCGACAACTGGGACGAAGAGAATGAACGGCGTACTGCCAGTACGTCCGATACACCCGTCATCGAATCGGGTGACGAAGAAGCGATCCAGTCGTATCTCTACGACCTCCAACTCGAGTTATCGGGACAGGTCGACGCGATCCACTACGTCGATCAGGAAAGCCACGAACTGTTGGCGACGACGACGGAGGATGCGACGACGCTCGAGGACGTCGAGTTCCCCGAACCGCACCGGATCGACTCGGAGGTCTCGGCGTCGAACGTCGAACGAACGGAGCCGTACGCCGTCGACGACACGCCGGTCGTCTCGTACTATATCAGCACGGGTGGCCAGGACGACACGGCGATCATCGTCTCGTTCGAACTCGAGTACGTGATGACGGACCTCGGTGCGACGGTCGATGGCGAACGATCGACGGTTGTCGTCGATCGCGAGGGGCAGATCATTCTCGACGATAGGCTCACTGGAGGCGGCGCGGATGGATTGCAGGACGGGTTCGTCGACTCCGGATTCCAGGACGCCTACGCGGATGATCACCCGCTTTTAGACGAGGCGCTAGCCGGTGAGAACGCCTCCCACTCGGGATCGATGACGTTCGACGAGCCACCAGTTAGTGCGCTTCAGTCGCCGCCGCACGATTTCGATCCGGACAGCTACGTTGCGGCGTACCACGGGACTGAAACGGGATGGGTCGTGCTCTCTCATACGTCGACCGACGAAGCCTACGGATTCGTTAACTCGGTCAACCAGTACGGAATGATGGCCACGCTGGGTGGCGTCCTCATGATCGGTCTCGTCGGCGCGGTGATGGGGCGCAGTACGGCGACGTCGATCGACCGACTGACGCGAAAGGTCGGACAGATGGAGGAGGGCGATCTCGACGTCGAGTTCGAGACAAAGCGGATCGACAATATCGGCAGACTGTACGACGGGTTCGCCTCGATGCGCGACGAACTGAAACAGCAGATCGTCGAGGCCAAGGACGCGAGGGCCGACGCCGAGCACGAACGCGAACGGGTCGAGCAGATAAACGAGGAGCTCAAACAGGCAGCGACGACCTATTGCGGCGTGATGGAGGAGGCTGCGGACGGCGACCTCACCGTTCGGATGGACCCGAACGTCTCGGACAACGAGACCATGGAGGAGATCGCCGTCGACTTCAACGAGATGCTCACCGAAATCGAAGCGACCGTCGAGCACCTCAACCGGTTCGCGACCGACGTTGCGACCGCCAGTGAACAGGTCACGGCCTCGAGCGAAGAAGTCAGATCCGCGAGCGAACAGGTCAGCGCGTCGGTCCAGGAGATCTCCGACGGTGCTGACAAGCAGTACGAGTCGCTCCGCTCCGTCGACGCGGAAATGAACAATCTCTCGACGACGACCGAGGAGATCGCCGCTTCCTCGAACGAGGTCGCGGACGTCGCCGAGCGAACCGCTCAGACCGGTCGAGACGGTCGGAAGAAACTGGACGACGCCATCGAGGCCTGCGAGGAACTTGAACGGGATCGAGACGCCGTCGTCGACGAGTTCGAGCAGCTCCGGGACGAGGTCGAGACGGTCGACGAGTTGATCGATCGGATCGCCGAAATCGCCGAGCAGACGAACATGCTCGCGCTCAACGCCAACATCGAGGCCTCCAGATCCGCCGCGGGTGACGACGGCGGGTTCGCTGCGGTCGCGGCCGAGGTCAAGGAACTCTCCCAAGACGTCAAGACGGCCACCGAAGAGATCAGTACCCGACTCGAGGAGATCCAGGATCAGACCGAGCGATCGGCCGAGGAAGTCGACCAGACCAGCGAGGAAATCGAAGCGGTCAACGAACTCGTGACGAACGCCGGCTCTGCACTCGAGGAGATCGCGGAGTACGCCGAGGAGACGAACGACGGCGTACAGTCGATCTCGGCGGCGACCGAAGAACAGGCGGCCTCGACCCAGGAAGTCGTCGCGATGGTCGACGAGGTGGCGACGATCGCCGAGGAGACGACCGCCGAAGCCGAGAACGTCGCCGCGTCCGCCGAGGAGCAGACGTCCGCGCTGTCGGAGGTCTCCGAATCGGCAGACGACCTCTCCCAGCAGGCGGTGACGCTCTCCGAGGCGCTCGACCGCTTCGAAACTGACGCCGACGCGAGCGCCTCGGCCATCGAACTCGAGTCCCTCGAGACCGCCACCGAACCTGCCGTCGTCGGCGACGTCCCGACCCCGGACGAGGACGCTGCCGGCGGCCATGACGAACAGCGCGGCTCCAACGAACCCGACGGGGAAGTCTCCGGCGACGATGCGTTCTCGTTCGGTGAGGAGACGGTCGAGACCGACGGGGATGCGTCCGAGGAGACGACCGACGACGCCTCCTTCACGTTCGACGAGTAAGTCGACGAAGAGCCGTTTTCGTTCGGCGGCTGTGTGAGAGTCAGAGGGTCGATTTTCAGGGTGGGAAGGAAGTCACTGCCAGCGAGAAGGTTTTTGCTATTCGCACCCGGAGCCGAGAGCGTGCAACTGGTTCACCACTCGATGGTCGAACGCGGAGACGATTCGGAAACGGGGACCGACGCGGTGAGCCACGAGGACGTGCTGGCGACGGACGTCGACCTCGCGCAATCGATCCTGAGCCAGACCCGCGGGCTGATGTTTCGTCGATCCTTTCCGGACAACTCCGCGCTCGTCTTTCTGTTCGACACGGCCAAGATTCGCGACGTACACATGCTGTTCGTCTTCTTCCCCATCGACGCCGTCTGGGTCGTCGACGACGTCGTCCAACGCGTCGAGCGACTGCGGCCATGGCGGAGCTTCGCTCGAGAGGAGTGCGATCTGCTCATCGAACTCCCCGCCGGAACTGCGGACGACGTCGAGGCTGGCGACCGACTCGTTCTCGAGGGCGAGTGAACCCGCCCGACGATCAGTCGACGATCTCGACTGCTCCGTCCCGAACCCGGACGTCGAGCAGGCTCGTCACGTCGTGCGAGACGTCCTCGTGGTCGACGTCGATCCGTCGGAGCACGGTCACGACGTCGACGATCTCGGCACCCACGGACTCGAGCGCCCCGCAGACGGCGTCGATCGTTCCGCCGGAGGAGAGGACGTCGTCGACGACGACCACGCGATCGCCCGCATCGACGCCGTTCAGAAACAGTTCGTCCTCGCCGTAACTGGTCTCCTGGTGGACGGCGACCTCGTCGGGGAAGCCGTAGGAGCGCTTGCGGACGACGACCAGGGGGACGTCGGTCGCGAGCGAGAGCGCCGTCCCGTGGTGAATGCCCATCGCTTCCGGTGCGACGAGCGTGTCGACTGACTCGAGGTCAACCCGCTCGCGGATGCCGTCGGCGATCGCCCGCAACACCGACGGC
The DNA here is from genome assembly GCF_052040125.1 of Natronorubrum marinum. Lineage (NCBI taxonomy): Archaea > Methanobacteriati > Methanobacteriota > Halobacteria > Halobacteriales > Natrialbaceae > Natronorubrum > Natronorubrum marinum. The sequence goes on along the minus strand of NZ_JBPPFV010000001.1, from coordinate 1,232,914 downwards.
TCGACGGGCGGGACGCCGTCGGTGACGCCGTGGACGAAGTATTCGTAGCCGTCTCTGTCGACAACCGGGGCCTCGCGAAGCGATCGCGCGAGCGGCTCCAGGGTTGAATCCATACTCGAGTGAGGCTACGACGGGGAGGTGAATGGGTGTTCGGGTCGGCGTTACGTCTCGACTCCGTGGACGACCCGCTCGCAGGTTGTACCGTGACCGGCGGAGTTAAGTCGCCGTGATTCGATAGGGGGAGATACAATGGCACGAGATACCTTCTCAACGCCGGAGTCCGAGGATAGAGGAAGTCGGGGCAACCCGGCTGGGCGTGAAATTCAGCGATGAAAGCCACCACTCTTCACTCGTACCTGTGACTCACTCCGCCGAGCAGACGATTTCCCCAGACCGTACCGTCCGCCTTCTCGATACGACGCTTCGCGACGGCGAGCAAGCGCCGGGTGTCTCGCTTTCGCCCGACGAGAAAGTCGAAATCGCGCGTGCACTCGAGCGCGCCGGCGTGTCGGTCATCGAGGCCGGTAGCGCCTGTACCGGGGCCGGCGAGCGCCAGGCGATCTCCCGCGTGACCGACCTCGGTCTCGACGCCCGCGTCACCAGTTTCTGTCGCGGAATCCGGACCGATATCGATCTCGCACTCGAGTGTGACGTCGACGGCATCCACCTCGTCGTCCCCTCGAGCGACCGTCACGTCGAGGGGAAGGTCGGCACCTCCCGCGAGGACAACCTCGCGAAGACCGCCGAACTCGTCGAGTACGCGGGCGACCACGACCTCTGGGTCGAGGTCATCGGCGAGGACGGCTCCCGGGCCGACCTCGACTACCTCGAGGAACTCATGGGGACCTCGCTCGACGCCGGTGCTGATCGGGTCTGTTTCGCCGACACCGTCGGCCACACGGGTCCCGAGCGCACCGCCGAAGCAGTCTCCCGACTCGCCGAACTGGGGCCGGTCAGCGCCCACACTCACGACGACCTGGGGCTGGGCGTCGCGAACGCGCTGTCGGCCGTCTCCGCCGGCGCCGACCTCGTTCACTGCACCGTCAACGGCCTCGGCGAGCGCGCCGGCAACGTTGCCTTAGAGGAGGTCGCTATTGCGCTCTCTCACGTCTACGACGTCGAGACCCTCGAACTCGAGGAGTTGTACGGCCTCGCACAGACCGTCTCTCGAGCGACGGGGATCCAACTGGCGCCGAACAAAGCCGTCATCGGCGAGAACGCCTTTACCCACGAGAGCGGGATCCACACCGACGGCACGCTCAAGGACGACAAGATGTACGAGCCCTACGCGCCCGAGACGGTCGGCCGGGAGCGACGGCTCGCACTCGGCAAACACACCGGGCGCGCGGGCGTCCAGGCGACGCTCGAGGAACACGGCGTCGAGGCCGATGACGACGCCGTCGCCGAAATCGCGACCCGCGTCACCGAACTCGGCGACCGCGGCCGCCGGGTGACGGACGCCGATCTGCTCGCCATCGCGGAAGACGTCACCGGCGACGACCGCGAGCGCGTGGTCGAACTGCTCGACCTCACCGCGACGAGCGGCGGGGCCGTCCCGACAGCGAGTATCCGACTGGCCGTCGGCGGGGAGGAGCGCGTCGCCAGTGGTACTGGCTCCGGTCCGGTCGACGCTGCCGTTTCGGCCGTTCGCGAGGCGCTCGGCTCGATGGCCGACGCGGAACTCGACTCCTACCACGTCGACGCCGTGACGGGCGGCACCGACGCCGTCGTCACCGTCGAAGTGACGATGGTCCGCAACGACCGTTCGGTCACCGTCGCTCGCAGCGAGGCCGACATCACGCGGGCGAGCGTGGAGGCGATGGTCGACGCACTCGATCGACTCCTCGCAGCCGACGAGCGGCCGCTGACGCCGGCGGACGACTGACGAGCGAGGATGACGTCGAGTTTTCACGACGCCGTCCGCCGCGCTTTCGACTACTCCTGATCCGGCATCAGCCGACCGTGGATGTCCCAGGGGTCGAAGAAATAGATAGCGGCGAGAAACAGCGCGACGATCACGACGAACAGCCGTGCGATTTCGCCGACCGTCGACGGAACCCCCGGTTCGAGCGTGATCGCCATCAACGCCGCGACGCCGATCCAGAGACTGCCGACGATCACCCGCTGACGAACGTTCATACGTGGACGTTCGAGCCAGTCGTAATGAAGCCGGCGAGTCGAGCCGCCGGTCGATCAGAGCGACGGGCCGTCGATACCGACGGTTCCCTCGTCCAGAACGTCCTTTCGGTTGTCCGTCTGACCGACGTCGGCGTAGCTCACCGGTCCCTCGACTTGGTGAGCGTTCGGTCCCGGCTCGTTGCCGAGGTAGACGACGTTCGGATCCGTCCCGATGTTCTCGAGCAACTTGAATTTCGAGTCGGGATCGCCGGCGAACGTGTCGAGTCGCTCCTGTGCGAGCGCCTCGCTCGCTCCCTCGAACTCCTCGCCCTCGTCTTCGTCCGGCTCCTCGGCGAGATCGAGTTCGATCAGGAGCTCCTCGTCCTCGAGGTCGAGGCCGTGGTCCTCGAGCACCGCGACCAGTTCGAGCGCACCCGCTTCCTGTTCGACGAGGGTACTGTTTTCGTCAGTTTCGAGTCCCTCCTCGTCGCTCAGGATCGCGATCGCCAGCAGGAGTCCGACCATCTCCTCGTCGAGGTCCTCGACCGCATCGACGATGGACTCGAGGTCGTCGTCCTCGCCCTCGAGTGCCGCTTCCAAGTCCTCCGGGGTCGGCAAGTCGCTGGCAGTGCGCACGAGGGTCCGGCTCTTGGCGGTGTTTTCGATGTAGCGCTGCGGGTCGCTATTCGGATCGTTCATGTTGCCGAACTGGATCACTTCGGGCGGACAGGCGTCCTCACAGGCGGTCCTCCCGACCAGGTCCTCGCCTTTCGACCCGTCCTGGCGGGTCGGACAGAACGTACACTTCTCCATGACGCCGCGCGGGCCGCGGGCGCTGACGGGGCGGCCGCGTTCGTCGTAGACGTGATCTTCGTCGAGTTCGCTCTCGTCGACGTCCGGTTCCCCCCACTGGAAGTAGTTGACCCCGTACGGACAGGCAACCTGACAGTAGCGACAACCGATACAGACGTCGTAATCGGTCAGAACGAGCCCGTCCGAATCGCGGGTGTGGCGAGCCGTCGTTGGACACACCTTCTCACAGGGGGCGTCGGTGCAGTGTTGGCAGGGCCGGATCAGGTACTCGAAGTCCTCCGTCGACTCGAAGTCGTCGGCGTCGGGCGACGAGACGGTGTCGTCCTCGTACGCGAGGACGTACATCCAGTTCGCCCCCTGATCCCAGTCGTGCTCTTCGGCGCAGGCGACGACGCAGGAGAGACAGCCGTCGCAGTGCTCGAGATCCAGCGCCATCCCCCACTGAACGCCGTCGCCGTTCGTATCGTCCGGCTCGTCCGCCTCCTGGTCCTCGTCCTGGAGGAATGCGGACTCGGTGCCGCCACTGTTGGTCGCGCCCCACGCGCCGAGTCCCACGGCCCCGACACCCCCCATTTTTTTCATCACGCTGCGTCGGGAGTCCTCGCCGACGCCGAACCGCGAGAGCGTCTCCTCGAACCGCCCCTCCTCCCTCGATTGCTCGATCTCCTCAGCCATCGGCCGGCCGTCCTCGCCGAACTCCTCGACGACGTCGTCGTGGTACCGATCGTAGAATTCTTCCTCCGAGAGTGTCCCCTCCGTAACGCGCATGGCGTCTTTCGCCATCTCCATCCCCAGCTTCGCGTCGTACTCGGTGTCCTCGAGTGCGTCCTCGAGACCGTCCTGCCACGATTCACCGAGCGGGTGGAACGTCTCCTCGTCGTCGCGCTCGCCGCTATCGTCGAAATTCATCGCGCCATCTCACCCCGACGAGCGGCGCGGTAGATACGGTCCGTGTCCATTGTTAGTTACTGGCACCGTAGCTAACAGACTGACATCGATAAACGGGGTGCTTGCGACTGACATGCACGTCACCAGTGTCGGCGATCATCCGGTTGCACTCGGGGAGTGGTTGACGGCCGACGGTTGTACCTGCAGCGAGCCAAAATACCTGAAATCGTGCCTCGTCCAACCCGCCGGGAACAACGTTTTCTCCGTCGGCCGATTGGACCCGTCCATGCACTCTCGAGGGCCGGAGGCTCTCGTTCCTGCGGCGGTCGACACGCTCCCGATCAACTTCGCGATTCTCGACGACGAGGGAACGATCCTGCATACGAACCGCGCGTGGCGGGAGTTCGGCGACGCGAACGACATCGGACTCCCGGCGGACACGGTCGGGACGAACTATCTCGAGGTCACCGCACAAGCCGAGACGGAGACCGCGCGGGCGGTTGCCGCGGGCCTGTCCGAAATTCTCGCGGGCGAACGTGACCTGTTCGAGTTCGAGTATCCGTGTCACTCGCCCGACGAGCACCGATGGTTCCTCATGCGGGCGGCACCCTTTACCGACGGCGGGCGGCGATACGTCGCCGTCGCGCACTTCGATATCACCGAGCGCCACGAGTACCAGCGCCGACTGGAGGCGTCCAACGAACGCTTAGAGCAGTTCGCCTACGCCGTCTCTCACGACCTCCAGGAGCCGTTGCGAATGGTCACGAGCTACCTTGGACTCCTCGAGCGCCGGTACGCCGACGAACTCGACGAGGACGCCGACGAGTTCATCGGGTACGCCGTCGACGGTGCCGAGCGGATGGGTGCGATGATCGAGGGGCTCCTCGAGTACTCGCGGATCGATACGCGCGGCGAATCCTTCGACTCCGTCGATCTCGATGCCGTGTTGGACGACGTTCTGCTGGACCTCCACAGACGAATCGAGGACACCGACGCGGAGATCACCAGCGAGCCGTTACCGACCGTCGCGGGCGACGCCAGCCAGCTCCGCCAGCTGTTCCAGAACCTGCTGGACAACGCCATCGAGTACCGGGGCGAGCAGCCGCCTCGAGTGAGAATTTCGGCTACGCGCGACGGCGACGAGTGGATCGTTTCGGTCAGCGACGAGGGAATCGGAATCGAACCCGAGGACGCAGATCGGGTGTTCGAGGTGTTTCAACGGCTGCACAGCCAGGAAGAACACCCCGGAACGGGGATCGGGCTCGCGCTCTGCGAGCGGATTGTCGAACGACACGGCGTCCGGGCGAACAGCGTGAAGCCGGGCTCGACAGACGAGCGAAATGAATCTGTCGGCGGCGAGATCTGGATCGATTCCGGCCCGAACGGCGGAACGACGTTTTCGTTCACGCTCCCCGCCACAGACGAGCCTGCCGATTGAAACTCGTACCGCGTCTCACGACTCACTCACTGTTCCCACCTCGGGTTTATGACCTCCGCCGGTGGAGAGTCTCCGTGACACAAAGTACCAAACACGTCGTGGATCGCTTCCTGCGGGCGATGAACGATCACGACCTCGACGAACTGGTCTCGTGTTTCCACGAGGACTATCGGAGCGAAACGCCGGCCCACCCCGAACGATCGTTCACCGGGCGTGCGCAGGTTCGGGCGAACTGGGTACAGCTGTTCGAGACCACCCCCGATCTGGCGGTGCAGTTTCCGCGAACGACGATCGACGGCGACACTGCCTGGATAGAGCTGCGAATGCACGGTACACAGACTGACGAGGAACTGGACGTTCGCGGAGTCGTCATCAAGAGAATCGTCGGAGACCGTATCCAGTGGGGTCGAATCTACTTAGAACCTGTTCAGCAATCCGCAGACGTCACGTGGGAAGCCATCTACGCCGGTCAGGAGGATAGCTGATCGGGTGAGGTTCGCTACTGGAGACAGATCGAACTCGCGAGTGAGGAGATGCTGGTCGCTGTTATCGGTTGGAGAATTGGAACGCGATTCTCGAGCGCTTCGGATCGTGATCGTTACACCGTTTCATAGGGCTGCCGAGAGGGAGATTTGAACTACGCCGAGACGTTCTTGCTCGCTCCCTTCGGTCGCTGCGCGAGCTGCGACTCGTCTCGTTCAAACTCCCTGTGCGAGTTTTCAGCAGCACGAACGGCTCGCTTCGCTCACCGTTTTGTGCTGCTGAAAACGCCGAGAGGGAGATTTGAACTCCCGAGTCCGTGAGGACAGTAGATTTCGAATCTACCGCCTTGGCCGGGCTAGGCTATCTCGGCTCATCTCTACCTACCCGGGAGACGTTTTTACCCGTTTCGATTTTTCTCCCCGAGTGTGACCGACTCTCGTCCCTCGAGAGCGAAATCCATTTGACACGAGCCTGCGACCCGTGAGCTATGAACGGAACTCAGGCAACCGCCGACTGCGAGGCCGTCCTCGAGGCGATCGGCGACGCCGTCATCTGTGATCGCGCCTTTCTCGAGGAGATCCTCCTCGGCGTCGTCGGCCGCGGCCACGTGCTCGTCGAGGACGTACCGGGAACAGGGAAGACGCTGACGGCCCGGACCGTCGCGAGCGCGCTGGGGCTCTCGTTTTCGCGGATCCAGTTCACGCCCGATCTGCTCCCGTCGGACGTCACCGGCACGCACATCTTCAACGAACAGGACCGCGAGTTCGAGTTCTCGGCGGGCCCGATCTTCGCCAACATCGTGCTGGCCGACGAGATCAACCGCGCGCCGCCGAAAACGCAGGCCGCGCTGCTCGAGGCCATGGAGGAGGGTCAGGTTACGGTCGACGGCGAAACGCGCCCGCTCCCGGATCCCTTCTTCGTCATCGCGACCCAGAACCCCGTCGAGCAGGAGGGGACGTTCCCCCTGCCGGAGGCCCAGGTCGATCGCTTCCTCGTCAAGACGGCGATGGGGTATCCCGACGAGGCCGGCGAGGTCGAACTACTCCGCCGCCGCGCGAGTCGCGAGACCGGCAGTCCGTCGGTCGATCCGGTCCTCGAGCCCGAACAAGTCGCGCAGTTGCGACGGGTCCCCGAGACCGTTCGGGTCGACGATGATCTGCTCGAGTACATCGCGACGCTGGCCCGAGAGACCCGAACCGACGGCCGCGTCGAGACTGGCGTCTCCCCGCGTGGAACCCAACGGCTGTTCGAGGCCGCCCGCGCGTACGCCGTCGTCACGGGCCGGGAGTACGTCACTCCAGACGACATCAAGCGCGTCGCGAAGCCGGTGCTGGCGCATCGACTGGTGTTAACGCCCGACGCGACGGTCAACGACGCCGACAAGGGGCGGATCGTCGAGCGCGTCCTCGAGTCGGTGCCGGTGCCGACGATCGACTGAGGGGGTCCCTAAATCTGAACGCGACGACGCCCCGAATCCGACGGCTTCAGTCGAGAATATCGCCGACGCGCCGCGGTTCGCCCTTGAGGTTCGGCTGCTCGGCGACGATCTTGAGCACTTCGTGGTCGGTCACGTCGTAGTAGGACTTCTCCGTGGCCTCTTCGATGAGGTCCTTCTCGAGGCGAAATTCGGTTCCTTCGTAGACGACGTCGACGCCCTCGTCGTCGAACGCAAGTGTAGTCATATGCGAGTGTAGGCGGTGGGGGCCATAAAAGCGAGGCGACTGCATCCGACAGGCGTGAGACGCGCGTCAGACGGACGGCGGACGACGCGCGAGATTTATTACCGGATAACTCCTTTGGCCTGAAACGTGGCATTTAGCAGGGATCCGCTCGACGAACTCGTCGTTCCCGACGGGACGGAAGCCAAGGAAGTCGACCTCGTGACCGACGGAGACGTCCTCGTCGGCGCGCGGTCGACGATCGACTTCGGCGTCCGCGGCCGAAACGTCCTCGCCGGCGAGAGCGTCGAGTTCGGCGGTGCCATCGAAGCCGAGGGCGACTGCCGACTCGACATGTGGTGTGACGTCGCCGAGAACGTGTTAGTCGGACAGGACGCCTACATCGGCGAGCGAGTCCACGTCGCGGGCGAGATGAAAGTCGCCGGCGATCTAGACATCGGCGACGACGTCGAGATCGAGGAGGGGTTCGAAGCCAACGGCTGGATCGTCATCCGCAACCCGATGCCGACGATCGTCCTCCTCTTCGTCTACCTCAAACATCTCCTGCTCGTCGGCGAGGAGGACACCGCCCAGCGGCTCGTCTCCGAACTCGTCGATGAAGAGGGAGACGCCCAACCCGACGTCGAACCGCTCGTGATCCCCCGGAACGCGACCGTCAGCGACGACGCCTGGCGAGTGTCGACGCCCGCGACGATCGGCGACGACTGCCGACTCCACGGCAACGTCCGCGCCGAGACGATCGACGTCGGCACCGACACGACGATATTCGGTAGCCTCCGCGCTCGAGGCGACGTCACCGTCGGCGAGGGAACCCGGATCCACGGCGACCTGACGACTCGCGACGGTGATGTCACGATCGAACCGAACGCTCGCATCCTCGGCGACGTCTCGTGCAACGACCTCGAACTCGGCCCCGAATCCGAAATCGACGGCACGATCAGAGCCGATGGCGAGATCACGATGGAGACGACCGAACGCGATCCCGAGTGAGCACGACCCCGAGTAAGTGCGACCGAATCGTTACCAGTCGGTCGCATCCGTGATCGTCGGTCGGACAGTGCATCCGTCACGTCCGTCGAGAGATCCCTTCTCGTGTAGATTGCCGTGAATTCGATCGCCGTCTCGAGCTAAAAATGTCTCCGGTCGAACGAGTAGCGAGCGGATCGACAGCTTCTCGTGGCGATTTTTACCCCTATTCTTAATACCGATAATTACGATAGGGGTTGACAGGCATGGGAGTGACAATCACACAACCGAAACGGAGGGTGCGATGCGATCGATCGTACTGACGAAAGGGGTCCCGGACTTTTCCGAAGGGGCCGTCTCGTTCGACGAGGACGGCCACCTCGAGCGCGGAAAGACGCCGACGGTGATGAACCCGAACGACAAGTTCGCCGTCCAGGCCGCGCTACAGACACGGGTTCGCCACGGCGGGCACGTCACCGGGATGAGCATGGGACCGCCGGGCTACGCCGACGTGCTGAAAGAAGCCATGGAATCGGTCTACACCGACGACAGCTATCTGCTCTCCGACCGGGAACTCGCCGCGTCGGACACCTGGGCGACGGCGATCACGCTCAGCGCCGGCCTCGAGACCTATCAGGAGGAGGTCGGCGACATCGATATCGTCTTCGCCGGCTTCAAATCGGCCGACGGGGAGACGGGCCAGACCGGTCCTCAGACCGCCTGGGCGATGGACTGGCCGATCGTCACGCACGTCCTCGCGCTCGACATCGATCCCGACGAGCGAGTACTCCGGGCGAAGCGGCTCGTCGAGGGCGATATCGACGAAATCGAGACCGTCGAGGTACCGTTACCGTGTTTCGTCGTCACCGATCCCGAGTTCGAGCCGACCTACCGAAAGGCCTCCCACCGGCTGACCCACAAGCAACTCAGCGCGGAGACCGAAGCGCGCGCTGCCGACCACGAGGCGCACCTGACGACGTGGAATCACGAGGATCTGAACCTCGATCCCGACTACATCGGGCTCGACGGCTCGCCGACGATCGTCTCGTCGGTCGACCCGATTCCCAAAGCCCCCTCGGAGCGGGAGGCGACGATGATCGATCCCGGCGACGAAGGCGAGATGAGCGAGGTGCTCGAGGAGATGCACCCATACGCGACGGGAGCGGGTGATTGAGATGACCGACGTAGACCCCAACGAACACACGGTCGACGAACTGACCGACGAACTCGAGACGATCGACGACGCGGACGAACTCCAGACAATCCTCGAGGCCGAGCGAACCGGACAGGACCGGGCGACGGCCCGCGAAGCCGTCCACAAGCGACTCGAGGCTATCGGCGAACTCGACGCCGATGAGGCGGGAGCGAGCGACGGCGTCGAGGAGGGAACCGAGACCGAAGGCGAGTACGAAGAGACGAAAGAGACGGTTGGCGAGGAGGCCGAGGGCGAGGAAGTCGACGAGGCCGATGAAGCGGTCGAGGACGAGGAGACCGAACCGGACGAAGCCGACGTCGAGGAGGACGACGGCCTCTCACATCCCACGCGCGACAAACGGCACGTTCGAGCCCTCGCGGACGGCGAGTACGCCGACATGTGGGTGTTCTGCGAGACCCAGGGCGGCGAGTTGCTCGACGTCTCGCTCGAGATGCTCGGCAAGGCACGGCGGCTGATGGACCAGTTCACCGACGATTACGACGACGAGGAGCGCGTCGTCGCGTTCCTCATGGGCGACGACTGCGAGGGGCTCGCCGAGGAGTGCATTGCCTACGGCGCGGACGTCGCGGTCTACCACGACGACGACCGCCTCGAGCGATTCCTCCACAAGCCCTACACCGAGATCACGTCCCACATGACCCGCGGAGAGGGGACCGTCGAGAGCACCGACTGGCGCGAGTACGACAAGCCGCGCTATATCCTGTTCCCGGCGACGAACAACGGACGCGACCTCTCGGCGAAGGTACAGGCCGAACTCGACTCGGGGCTCGCCTCCGACTGTTCGGACCTCTACATCGAGGAGAACGAGGTCTCTAACCCGGTCAAGACGGGCGAACCCGGCGTCAAGAAGACCTTCGAGAAGGTCTTGCACATGAAGCGACCCGACTTCTCGGGCTTCGAGTACTCGACGATCCTCTGTCTCGACAACCCCGGACGGGAGTTCCATCCGCAGGGGGCGTCGATCATTCCGGGGAGCTTCGATCCCATCGAACGCGACCCGGACCGCGAGGGGCGCGTGATCGAACACGACATGGACCTCGAGGACGACTGGTTCCGCGTCGAGATCACCGAACACGACCAGCTTGAGGCCGGGATCGACCTCACCGGCCACGAGGTTGTCGTCTGTCTCGGACGCGGGATCGCGGACGACCCCACCGAGGGGATAGAGCTCGGTCTCGATCTGGTCGACGCCTTCGAGGACGCCGAACTCGGCATCACGCGAGGCATCGTCACCTCCTCCTACCAGTTTGATGGTCACGTCGAGGAGTACTCGAAAGAGGAGCGCCAGATCGGCGAGACGGGACAGGTCGTCGCACCCGAACTGTATATCGCCGCTGGGGTGTCGGGTGCCGTCCAGCACAAGGTCGGGATGGACGAGTCGGACACCATCGTCTCGATCAACACGGATACCGACGCGCGGATTCGTGACTTTTCGGATTACTTCGTCGAAGGCGACCTCTTCGAGTTGTTGCCGCGGCTGACGCGGGCGGTCGAATCGGGCGTGATCGAACTCGAGGCGATGGCCGACGGCAGCGGAGGTGACGACTGATGAGCGCCGACACCGACGACACGAGCGAGTACGAGCACTACGAGGCCGTCGTCGTCGGCTGCGGACCCGGCGGGGCCGCGGCCGCGGCACGGCTAGCCGACCACGGCGTCGAGACGCTCGTCTTGGAGCGCGGCACGGAAGCCGGGTCGAAGAACGTCTCCGGCGGACTGATCTACGCCGAGGAGTCGGCCGCCTACACGATCGACGACCTCTTCGACGGCTTCCGCGAGGCGGCCGCAGAACGGCCGGTCACGGACTACCACATCCACAACATCGCGGGGAGCAAGGTCAAGAGCTACGAACTGACGGATCTCCACGAGCACGACACCGACTGGTGTGACGCCGTGCTCCGCCGGCAGATGGACTCCTGGCTCGAGGCCCGCGTCCACGAGAAGACCAGCGAGACGGGCGGCGGCGTGTTGACGGACGTCCGCGTAAACGGGCTCTTACGAGAGAACGGTGAGATCGTCGGCGTCACCTGCGACGAACTCGATCCAATCAAAGCGGACCTGATCGTCGGCGCGGACGGCGTCAACTCCGAACTCGCCCGCGACGCCGGGCTGATGGACTGGGAGGAGCCCGACGAATGGTTCCAGGGCGTCAAGGCTGTCGTCGATATGGATCCGAACGTGGTCAACGATCGTTTCGGGATCGACGACGACGAGGGCGTCGCCCACCTATTCTCGGGCGACCTCTTCGAGGACGTCCGCGGCGGGGGCTTCCTGTATACCAACGCAGACTCGCTGTCGATCGGGACCGTCTTCCACCTCGACAGCCTCGTCGAGGAGCAAGCAGAGCCACACGAACTGCTCGACGCGTTGCTCACCCATCCGCTGTTGGCCCAGTGGCTCCGCGACGACTACGACGAACGCGAGTACTCGGCGAAACTCGTCCCCGACTCCAAAAAGGTCGCCCACCCGGAGCCCTACCAGGACCGACTGGTGCTCGTCGGCGACGCCGCCGGCCAGATGCAGGCCCAGGGGCCGATCATCAAGGGGATGAACCACGCCGTCACCGCCGGCGCGCTCGCGGCCGACGCCTTCGTCGTCACACGCGGCGACGCCAAACCCGAGGCCGCCGGTCGACGGTACGCACAGATGCTCGAGAAGTCCGGAACGATGGATAAACTCCGGCCCCGGCGCTACGAACTCAGCCGGGGCGTCGGCGAGCACGACGCAGTCGAGAGCGCGGTCGATCGAGTGCTCGAGTCCCGAGTCGGTTCGCTAGCCGTCGGCAACCCGATCGCGAACGGCTTGCTGAAGCGAGCCTACAACTCCCCGTTCCTGGTGTCGATGCTGCCCGACACGAGCACGGGCTACGTCACGCTCCCGACGGTCATCGGCGAGCAGCACGGGCGGACCATCCACTGGGGCAGCGAGATCGAACCGCCGACGCTCGAGGAGCGCATCGGCGACCTCACCTACGATACGGACGTCGGGAACCCCCACATCGAACTCAGAGACGAGTCCGCCGAGGCCAGCGGGGCGGCAGTCCACGCCTGTCCGGTCAGCGCCGAGGACTTCGGCGGCGGCTGTTACCGCTCCGAGACGGTGAAGACGAACGGTACGGAGGAGACGCTGGTCAGCCTCGACACCCAGCCCTGCATCGAGTGTGGAACCTGTGCGATCGTCGCGGACACCGAGTGGGAACATCCGCGAGGTGGCAAGGGCGTCGAGTACCGCGAGGGATAGGATGAGTCGCTACGGCCCGCGGATCGCCGCCCTCGAGCGCCGTGCGGAGCGGGATCGGGTTGCCGTTGCGGCCGACGACGGCGATGGCGGGGCCGATCCGGACGACGCCGCCACGTACCTCCGCGAGGGCGCGGGGCAGGCGATCTGGCTCTACGTCGAGGCCCGAACCGGCGGTCGCTTGGTTCCGTTTTCGCCGGCCGAACTCGAGGCCCTGGAGCGAGCGATGAACCAGTGGCTCGAGTGTTACACCCGCTGCTACGGGGTGGCGTTCGACGCCGATTTTACGATCCGAGAGGCGGCGGAACTGCTCGTACAGACGCGAAACGTGGACGATGTTGGGCAGCTGTTGACCGGGACGCCATCACGCGAACAGCGTCGACGCGCCGGCTCTTCGAATCGCCGTTAGTAGATCAGTTCGTCGTCGTTTTCGACCATGTACAGCGTCCGCGCGGCGATGTTGACCGCGTGGTCGCCGACGCGCTCGAGGTCTCGAATCGTCAACAGCAGTCGGGAGACGTCCTGCAGGAGGAGTTCGACCTCCGAGGGGGAGTCGAGTTCGCGCTCGATGAGGTCCCGGACGACGATCTCGCTCGCCCGTTCGGCGAAGTGGTCGAGATCGTCGTCGCGAGAGGCCAACTCCCGGCAGGCCTCGGTGTCCTCGACGTCGTAGGCGACCATCGCGTCCTCGACCATCTCGAGGGTGAGATCGCCCATCTCCTGGACGTCGACGTCGGGAAAGAGGTTCTCCTCGGCGTCTAAGGTGTACTCCCCGAGGTTGACCGCGAGGTCGGCGATTCGCTCTAAGTCGGTGATGATCTTGAACGAGGCGGCGATGAACCGGAGATCGCTCGCGACCGGTTGCTGCAGGGCCAGCAGATCGATACAGTCCTGCTCGAGATCGAGATACATCCGGTTGATCTCGCCGTCCCCTTGAATCACTTCGCGAGCGATCGAGTTGTCTTTCTGTTCCAGCGCGTCGAGTCCCATCCGAAGTCGTTCCATGACGACTTCGCTCATGTAGAGGATATCCTCGCGGAGTTCCACGAGTTTCTCCTGATACGATTGTCGAGCCATGATTCACGCACCTTTCCGGGCGAAGATATAGCTTGCGCTCACTGTGACGGCGATCGCGGTCTCGAGTAGCCGGACGGAGTTCCGTGGCGGGTATGAGAGACGGCCGGACGGGGACGGAACCCGGAGAGCGGAGACCATCGCCAACGTTGCTCGATTGGAAAACACTATACGAACGTCATCCAAACACCAGAAATAGAGTACGTTCGATGGCAAACAGCATTATAATACCAACAGACGGGAGCGAGTACGCTGAAAAAGCAGCCGAAGTCGGATTTGATTTTGCCGAAAAACTCGATGCGACGGTCCACGCGCTCGCCGTCGGCGATGTGAATATCTCTGAGATTTCGTCGATCGGCGGTGCACCGCCCCAGAGTAAACAGGACGTCACCGACGTCGCCGCCGAGTGGGCCGACAGCCTCGCGGCAGCGGCCGAAGAACGCGGCCTCGAGACGGAGACCGTCGTCAAAACCGGCGTCCCCGCGGAAGAGATCGCAGCGTACGCGGCGGAACTCGACGCCGAGATGATCGTGATCGGAACGGCCGGACGGACCGGGCTAGAAAAACGGATTCTCGGCAGCGTCACCGACAAAGTCGTGCGGACGGCACCCGTCCCGGTCGTGACGGTTCGGCCGGACGGAAGCATCGACGCGGCCTGAGCGGCTGTCGCGATCGCTCCAGCGCTGTCGGTTGGACCGCTGTCGTCGCCGCACCCATCCGAACGACGGTTGCCTGAGCACCGGGATCATCTCGAGTCCGGCGATGGGCCTTTGAGACCGCGACCCGTACGATCTCGAAACCGATGGGGAATCGGAGCGAACGGGAGACCGGCGGCCGACCCGACGAGCGCCGCTACGGCGAGGCTGGGAGGAGCTACGGCGACAAACGCTGCGTCGGGACGGTGACGCCTGTACGCGCTGTGGAGCCGACGATCGGACGCTACAGGCCCATCACATTGACCCCCGCTCTGCGGGCGGACCGGACGACCTCGAGAACCTGCTCACGATCTGTCGTCCCTGCCACGGCGTGATCCACCAGTCCAACGGCGCGTTCGACGACGTTCGCGACGATGCGCCGCTCTTTCCCGACCGCACTGCGCCCGCTCCCGTCGCTCGGATGCGGACCCCGGACGATCGATGCTGTAGCCGGTGTGGAGCCCAGCACGACGACCCGACGGACCTCGTCGCCTGAACCGACGTCCCGACGGCGGCAGACGGGCGGGAGACCGACCACCTGATCCTCGTCCTGTCGCTGTGACCGCCCCAACGGGTGCTCCCGCGGGCCCGCCTTCGGTTTGCAGCGGGTGACCGCATCCCACCGGTCGCGCGAAATCCAGCGACTGCCGGATCGCCACTCACTACGTTCATCACGCTCTCGGTAGTCCGTAGAGGTGTGCTTGGTAATAACACGCTATTACCGAGGCGATGCCCGTTCGTCGCGAACCGAACGGGGGAGAAATCATGGCAACAACCACAACAGACGACGACGTGGCGATCGAGGAGTTCTCGGAGACGCTTCGAGGGGAGCTACTCCGGCCCGCCGATCCGGCGTTCGACGACGCGCGGACGATTTTCAACGCGATGATCGATAAGCATCCAGAGCTGATCGTCCGGTGTGCGAACGTCGCGGACGTGATCGCGGCGGTGACGTTCGGCCGCGAACGCGGGCTCGAGACGGCGATTCGAAGCGGCGGTCACAGCGGCCCGGGGCTGTCGCTCGTCGACGACGGACTGGTCATCGACCTCTCCGAGATGACCGGCATCCGAGTCGATCCCGACGCAGAGACTGTCCGAGTTGAACCGGGCTGTACCTGGGGTGATATCGATCACGCAACCCACGCCTTCGGGCTGGCAACCGTCAGCGGAGTCATCTCGACGACCGGCGTCGGCGGGCTGACTCTCGGCGGCGGCCACGGCTACCTGAGTCGCAAGTACGGACTGGCCATCGATAATCTCGTGAGCGCGGACGTCGTGCTGGCCGACGGCCGACTGGTTCACGCCAGCGAGGACGAGAACGCCGACCTGTTCTGGGCACTACGCGGCGGCGGCGGCAACTTCGGCGTCGTCACCGCGTTCGAGTTCCAGTTGCATCCCGTCGACACGGTGGTCGCCGGACCGATGTTCTGGTCGATCGAAGAGCTCGAGACGACCATGCGCTGGTATCGCGAGTGGCTGCCGGAGGCACCGGAGGACGTCTACGCCTTCTACCTCACCGCCGAGGTGCCGGGTGATCCCTTCCCGGAGGAGATCCACGGCGAGAAGGTCTGCGGGCTACTGTGGTGTTACGCGGGACCCGAAGAGCGGGCGGCAGACGCGATCCAACCGGCCCGCGACGTCGCCGAACCGCTGTTCGAACACGTGGGACCGATGCCCTATCCGACGCTACAGAGCATGTTCGACGAACTCTACGCACCGGGTGACCAGTGGTACTGGAAGGGGGATTTCGTGTCGGAGTTGACCGATGACGCCATCGCGGAACACCGGCGTTTCGGAGAGGTGCCGACCCCCAAGTCGACGATGCACCTCTACCCGATCGACGGGGCCGTCCACCGCGTGGATGCAGACGAAACGGCCTGGAGCCATCGCGACGCCACCTGGTCGATGGTCATCGTCGGCGTCGATCCGGATCCCGCCGAACGTGATCGGCTCGCCGAGTGGGCTCGCGACTACTGGGAGGCGTTGCACCCGCACTCGGCCGGCGCGTCGTACATCAACTTCATGATGGACGAAGGCGAGGATCGGATTCGAGCTACCTACGGGGACAACTACGACCGGTTGCAGGAAGTCAAATCGAGGTACGACCCCGACAACTTCTTCCGGGTCAACCAGAACATCGAGCCGGCAACGTGATCGCCGGCGAAGGAGCCCGAACGATCGCTCTCGAGGCGGACGCGAAACTGACCGACAAAAGCAGTGAACCAACGGATTGCCGGCCCGAATTCGATTCCGCCGACTATCCGAACTTGCCGGTGATGTAGTCCTCGACCCGATCGCTCTCGGGGTTCTCGAAGATCTTGTTCGTGTCGTCGAACTCGACGAGGTGGCCGCCGGTGAGGAAGACGGCCGTTTTGTCGGAGATACGGGCCGCCTGCTGCATGTTGTGGGTGACGATGACGACCGTGTACTCCTCGGCGAGCTCCTCGACCAAGTCCTCGATCTTCGAGGTGGCGACGGGGTCCAGCGCCGATGCCGGCTCGTCCATCAGGATGACCTCGGGGTCGGGAGCGATGGCGCGAGCGATGCAGAGTCGCTGTTGCTGGCCGCCGGAGAGGTCGAGCCCGCTCGAGTCGAGTTGGTCTTCGACTTCCTCGAGCAGCGCCGCACGCTCGAGTGCGGTTCGGACCTGTTCATCGACGTCGTCGTCGTCTTTGCCCTGAACGCGCAGCCCGTAGGCAACGTTGTCGAAGATGCTCTTTGGGAAGGGGTTCGGCTTCTGAAAAACCATGCCGATCTTGCGCCGGAGGGCGACGGGGTCGACGTCGTCGTCGTAGACGTTCTTGCCGTGGAAGTAGAGGTCGCCCTCGACGCGGGCAACGTCGATGAGGTCGTTCATTCGGTTGATCGAGCGCAGGAAAGTCGATTTTCCACAGCCCGACGGACCGATGAGTGCGGTCACCTTCTTTTCGGGAATGTCCATATCGATCCCCTGAAGCGCCTGATCGTCGCCGTAGAAGACGTCGAGGTTTCGGGATTCGATGACGGCATCGTCAACGCGCGGGGTGCCGAGCGGCGCGTTGTCGGTCATCGATGCGTCCGACCGAGCGCCGTCGGATTCTGCCGTCGATACGGTTCT
Organism: Natronorubrum marinum; assembly: GCF_052040125.1. NCBI lineage: Archaea > Methanobacteriati > Methanobacteriota > Halobacteria > Halobacteriales > Natrialbaceae > Natronorubrum > Natronorubrum marinum. Next base: position 1,215,210 of record NZ_JBPPFV010000001.1, on the reverse strand, counting down.
GGGGCCGCCGCCATTCGCGGTCATATGAGGTGGTTGATTCTTGGGACTCACGCAGTTACTTGTTCCGGAATGTGCTTCGCGGGCGATACCACGCGGTACTCGCTCGAGCCGGGCCGACGAACTGGCCCGATGGACTGACGGTGAGATCTACTGGACCGCCCGACCGGCCTACTCGGTCGACTGGCTGGCCCGACGGTTCGGGTTCGATCAGCCAGTCTCTCGAATCGTCCGACTCGAGGCACCGTTGTCATCAGTCGATACCATCAGCCGACAGAATAAATAGTGTACTATGACTCCTCTATTCGACTGCTGTTTCCCCTATATTAGTATGTAGAGATATATAGCGAACTATAGTTCCAGTACGGACGCGGCCAGCCCTGGCCATGGAGGCCCAGAACGGTGAGACGATAGCGACGGGATCGTGTTACGTCCGCTCCTCGCCGTCAGCGTTTGCTGTCGAGTCCGGCGCGCGAGCGAACTCGAGGACGACGGTTGCGCCGTCGGCTATCGAAGTTGGGTTCGACGTGCCGGACGGGATCAGTAGCCGTCCGTCGTACTGGCTCACGATCCAGTCGACCAGCCAGAGGCCGATGCCGCCGGTGTGGCTGACCTGTGAGATCTTTCGATTGCCGGTGATGACGGCGGCCTCTTCCGCCGGAATGCCGGGCCCGTCGTCGGCGACCAGAATCCGGACGACGTCGTCGTCCGTCTCGACGGTGACGTCGACGGTCGGCGACGGTCCGGCGTGCTCGGCGATGTTCGCGAGCAGTTCGTCGATTGCGACGGCGACCTCCGGTCCGCAGACGGCGACGGCTCGATCCGGAATCCTCACGGTCAGGTTCGGCTTTGCGTCGTCCGCCCCCGACAGTCCGAACTGAACGATGCGCTCGTGAACGACGGCCGCGAGATCGATCCGCGGCGACTCCTCGCCGACCGGATCGAGCAATTTCTCGGTCATCCGCGCCCGGTCGGCCAACGTGAGCAGTTCACCCGTCACCAGCCGGATCTCTCGGGCGGATTCCCGCTCGGGACCGTCCAGTCGGTCCTCGAGGTCGCTGGCCCGGCCGGCGATCACGTTGAGCGAGTTCCGGAGGTTATGTCGCAGGATTCGGTTGAGGACCAGCAGCATCTGCTCGCGCCGGGCCAGTGCGGTTCCGAGTCGCTCGAGCGCGTCGTCGATACGCCGCCACTCGGTAGCCCCCTCGAACGACGGGCCGGCGTCGTACTGCCGACGTTCCAGGGCTCTGACCCGGTCGGCGAACTGCCCGATTCGACGGATCTTCGAGCGGTACACCCAGCCGCCGAAGACGACGATCGAGCCGAGCAGCGCGACGCCGGAGACGGCCTGAAAGACCGCGAGCCGGTTGATTCGCTCGTCGACCGCCGCCCGGTCACGGTGGGCCGTGACCGTCCAGTCGACGGTCTCGAGGTCGGCGCTATGGGCGACGGTCTCGTCGAATCGATCGGCCGTCGAGTACAGCGCCCGGGTTTCCGTCTCGACCGTGACGGCTTCTCGCTCGTCGTCACCGTTTAGCCCGTCGAACAGCCCGGTCGCCTCGAGCTGCGAGGCGCCATTGAGCGAGCCGACGATCTCGCCGTCGACGACGATCGGCGCGCTGATCACGACGACCGTGTTGCCGGTCTGTGCCCGAAACGGGTCGCTGACGTGTTGCTCGCCGGCGAGCGCGCGCTGGACGTACGTGCGATCGCTGAAGTCGTCACCGACGATCTCCTCGGATTCGAAGCCGGGCGAGGTCGTCTCGAACGACTGCACCCGTCCGTCTTCGTCGACTACCGAGGCGCCGTCGAACGCCGTCGACGCGACGAATCGCTCGAGCGCCTCGTCCTGTCGATCCGCCCCGTGAGCCGCGAGGTCGGGATTGATCCCACCGACGGCGACGGTTCGTCGCTGCTCCTCGAGGCGGTCATCGAGGATCGACGCCGAGAGCGCTGCTCGGTCGGCGACCGACGTGTTCGCCTGCTCCTCGACGTCGGTCCGGTGGGCGTCGAACGTCACGACGAGTACCGCTCCTGCGACGAGGACGACGACGAGAAAGACGATACCGAACCGATACACGAGCCTCATACGAGCATGTCTCGATACACCGTACAGAAAACGAGCGCATTATTCTTGTGGCCATACCCTTAATTCACTGTCACGTGTTTCAGGTACAAACGCGTTCGACCGAGCCGAAACCGAGCGAAAAACGCGACGGACCGGTTGACCGATACGGATCGGCCGGCGTGATGGTGCTTGCTACCGTCGATCGTACTTGTTCCGGATGAAGACCGCTGTGGCGTTCATCAACAACAGGACCGTCAAGAGGACGACGATCCCGGCGGCCGTGACGTGTTGGTACTCCGCTTCGGGGAGCGTCGCCCACTCGAAGATCTGCATGGGCATGGCACTGAATGCGCCGGTGAGACTGTACGGCGGCCGAAACATCGCCGTCGCCGCGCCGACCATCAGGATCGGTGCCGTCTCCCCGATAGCTCGAGACAGCGAGAGAATGATCCCCGTCATGATGCCGGGCAGCGCCTCGGGGAGGACGACGTTGCGAATCGTCTGCCACTTCGTCGCCCCCGTTCCGTACGATGCCTGACGCATCGAGTCCGGAACGGCCCGGAGCGCCTCCTGTGCCGACACGATGACGATCGGCAGAATGAGGAGCGTCAGCGTCAGTGCACCCGCGATGAGGCTGCTGCCCATCTGCAGTGCGCGAGCGAACATCGCCAACCCGAGCAGTCCGTAGACGATCGACGGAACGCCCGCGAGGTTCGAGATGTTCGCCTCGATGAACTTCGTCAGCCGGTTGTCGGGTGCGTACTCCTCGAGATAGATCGCCGCGCCGACGCCGAGGAGCAGCGTGAAGACGGCGGTGAGTGCGATCAGGTAGATCGAGCCGATGAGCGCGGGGTAGATCCCGCCCGGCCCGGTCTCGAGATCGCCGTAATTCGCCGGGTTGTAGTTCTCGATGAGGTTCGATGGGGGATAGGTCAAGAACTCGAGCGTGAGCCAGCCCCAGGCCTCCATGATGACGTCGGCGAGCAGGGCGATCAGCGCGACGACGCCGACCATCGTCGCGGCGATACAGGCGCCGAGGAACACCTTGCCGTACAGGCGCTTTCGTCGCACCGACGAGCCGTCGAACTCGAACTCGGTGGGGTCGGTTCCGGAGTCGACTGAATCGGTTTCTGCGCTCATTGGTACTCCTCCTGATAGCGGGCGCGGACCCACATGCTGAAGACGTTCATCGAGAACGTCATGACGAACAGCGTCAGCCCGACGGCGAACAGGCTCTGGTAGCCGATCGAGCCGACTGAGACGTCACCCGTTCCGATCTGTACCATGTAGGACGTCATCGTCTGAATCGGTTCGAACGGATTCGTCGTGATCTGAGGTAACATCCCCGCGGCGAGCGCGACGATCATCGTCTCGCCGATCGCCCGCGAAATCGCGAGAATGTAGGCCGCGATGATCCCGGAGATCGAGGCGGGAAAGACAACCTGCGTCGACACCTCGAACCGCGTTGCACCGAGTCCGTAGGCCGCCTGTCGGAGTTCGTCGGGCACCGAACTCATCGCGTCCTCGGAGAGCGAAGAGACCATCGGGATGATCATGATGCCGACGGCGATCGCAGCGCCGACGGCGTTGAACGTCCCCGTATCGGGGTAGAACTGCTGGATGATCGGCGTAATGAGCGAGAGCGCGAAGAAGCCGTAGACGATGGTCGGAATCCCGGCGAGGATCTCGAGGGTGGGTTTCACCGTCTTTCGCACCCGCGGATCGGCGTACTCGGAGAGATAGATCGCCGTCAGCGTGCCAACCGGCAACGCGACCAGCGCCGAGATGGCGGTGATCAACAGCGTTCCGTACACCAGGGGTAGCACGCCGTAACTGGTGGGTTGAATCCGCGGCGACCAGTTGGTTCCGGTGAAGAACTCGAGGAACGAGACCTCGGTGAAGAAGTCGATCGAACCCTCGATGAGGATGAGGATAATCGCGGCGGTCGTCACCACCGAGAGGAACGCGCAGGCGAAAAAGACGTATCGGGCGACCCGATCGCCGAGCGTTCCGACGTCGTTACTATCGCGCGAGAGGTCGATGTGGTCTTGACTCATGCGAACTCCTCGATTCTGTCTTCCAACTTCTCCCGTTGCGACGCGATCGTCTCGTCAGCAACGGCGTAGTAACCGACCTCCCTCGCCGTCTCCTGTGTGTTCTCGAGATAGAAGCGGGCGAACTCGCGGACCTCCTCGCGCCGGAGTTCCTGCAGTCGGATGTAGATGAACATCGGTCGCGACAGGGGCGTGTACTCGTTGCTCTCGATCGACTCTTCAGTCGGTGTGACGCAGCCGTTGCCGTCGTCTACGGCGATCAGTTTCAGATCGTCCTCGTTCTCGTAGTAGTAGCCGGCGCCGCCGAAGCCGACCGCGTGCTCGTCACCTCGAACGCCGCGAACGATCACGTTGGTGTCCGGCGTTCCGGTATAATCCGATCTGATGTTTCCCGCCTCGCCGTTGATCGCCTCGGTGAAGTAGTCGAAGGTACCCGACGCGGAGTCCCGCCCGAACAGGTCGACCTCCTCGTCGGGCCAGTCCGAATCGAGATCGCTCCAGGTTTCGACGTCCGATCCAGACTGCCACAGCTGATTCAGTTCGTCGACGGTGAGACAGTCACACCAGTCGTTAGCCGGATTCGCGAAAATCGCGAGTCCGTCCATAACGACCTCGAGTTCGAGCCAGTCGATACCGTTTGCCGAACACTGATCTTCTTCCTCCGACGTAATCTCCCGGCTGGCGTCCTGAATGACGGTTTCGCCGGCGCAGAACCGCTGGAAGCCGGCGCCCGTCCCGGAGCCTCGAACCGGGATTCGAACGCGGTTGTTTTCCCACATGAACCGTTCTGCGACCGCGGCACTGTTCGGTAGTAGCGTGTCGCTCCCGTCGATGATGATCTCCCCTTCGAGGCCGCTGTCCTCGCCTCGAACGAGACAGCCAGACAACCCCGTCAGACCAGCACCGGCGGTACCGAGCAGAACGCGACGGCGAGAAACTGTGCCGTCTGTACCAGACCTCGGCTCGTTACCCATCAGTGAACTCTATAGGAGAATCTATCTAAATACCCTACTATGTTATCTATATATCTCTATGTTAGGCACAGCGTCTCAGTGACAGTGCCCCCGTCATTTGTCTCCACGGCTCCTGCCGCAGCTACGGTATCGATCGCGTCTGTCGCCACGGTTTGGCCTCTATAGAGGAAGGTGGATTTATAGGTACCGGCTCGAAAGCGCGGCGTATGGAGACGCGCAAAGTGCAGGTGACGGGCGGATCGACGTACACCGTCTCATTGCCGAAATCTTGGGCGACGGAAAACGGCGTCGGCGCCGGAACGACCGTCGAGTTCTACCCCGAGAACGACTCGCTACTGTTGACGCCCCAGAGCGAAACCGATCGCCAGAAAGGGACGCTCGACATTTCGGATCTCGAGGGCGAACGACTCACCCGGGCCGTCATGACGATGTACGTCAGCGGCTTCGACATCATCCGACTCGAGGCAAGCCGGATTACGACCGACCAGCGCAGTGCGATCCGGAGCGCGACACAGAGTCTCGTCGGGGTCGAAGTGTTAGAGGAGACGACCGACAGCGTCGTCATTCAGGACCTGCTCGACTCCGCGGAGCTCTCGATCGTCAACGCCGTGAGCCGAATGCGCCTGATCGCCCGGTCGATGCTCGAGGACGCCGTCACCGCGCTCGTGGAGAACGACGACGACATCGCACAGGACGTCATCGAGCGCGACGACGACGTCGACCGGCTCTGGCTCGTCGTCTCCCGGATCTTCCGCGCCACGCTGCGTTCGCCCCGCGCCGCGGAGGAACTCGGCGTCCCCCGCGAGGACTGCTTCGACTACCACTCGAGTGCGCGCCAACTCGAGCGGGTGGCCGACCACGCGGCCAAAATCTCCAATCTCGCGTTCAAACTCGCGGAGATCCCCGAAGCCGTCGCCGACGCGCTCATCGAACTCCACGGGGACGCCTCGGACATTCTCGAGAAGGCGATGGACGCGCTGGTCGCCGAGGAGACCGGGGAGGCGACGCGGCTGGGCCACGCCGCCCTGGAGTCCGTCCTCGAGATCGACGAACACACCCGAACGATCGACGATATGCTGCGCGAGTTAGATCCCGTCCAGGCCCAGTCGCTCGGGCTGATCGTCGACTCGCTGTCCCGAAGCGCCGACTACGGCGGTAACATCGCGGAGACGGCGCTGCAGAAGGCCGCGCCGCGGCCCTGAGGTCGGATCGCCGTCGCGCCGTCGTCGATCGCCGTTCCTATCGCCGCTCAAGACAGTCCACCGAGCGGTGTGCGAGAATTATATTCGGGACGGCCGAGAACGACGACAGGATGGAGTATACTAGCCTCGGCGACACGGGACTGGAGGTATCGCGACTCTGCCTCGGCTGTATGAACTTCGGAACCGAACAGCCCTGGATGGTCCACAATCGCGAGCAGTCTCACGCGGTGATCGAGCGCGCGCTCGACCTCGGGATCAATTTCTTCGACACCGCCAACGTCTACTCGGGCGGCGAGAGCGAGGAAATCCTCGGCGAGGCGCTCGCCGAAGCCGACCGCGATCGGTCGGAACTCGCCGTAGCGACGAAGGTGTACGGTCCGATGCACGAGGGGCCGAACGGTCAGGGGCTCTCTCGCAAGCACGTCCTCGAGCAAGCCGAGGCGAGTCTCGATCGACTTGGACTCGAGTACGTCGATCTGTACCAGATCCACCGCTGGGACGACGAGACGCCGATTACGGAGACGCTGTCCGCGCTCGACCGGCTCGTCGAGGCGGGGAAGGTCCGCTACGTCGGCGCGAGCACGATGCCGGCCTGGAAGTTCGCGAAGGCGCTCTACGAAGCCGACGTCGACAACGACGAGCGATTCGTCTCGATGCAATGCGAGTACAACCTCGTCGACCGTCACGAGGAGGCCAACGTGTTGCCGCTCTGTGCGGATCAGGGGATCGGCGTCCTTCCGTGGTCGCCGCTGGCGGGCGGATTCCTGACCGGGAAGTACGACCGCGACGAGGTGCCGGCGGACGGCCGCGCCGCGACGGACGACTTTATGGCGAAGCGATTCGCCGACGAAAACTGGGACGTCCTCGAGGTCGTCCGCAACCTCGCCGATTCCAAGGGCGTGAGCCCGGCACAGCTCTCGCTCGCGTGGCTGCTCCACAAGCCGGTCGTCGACGCACCGATCATCGGTCCGCGGACGATCGATCACCTCGAGGACAGCGTCGGCGCGCTCGAGGTCGATCTCACGGACGACGAGATCGACCGGTTAGAAGCACCGCTGACGCCGGTCTGGAACCCCGCTATCGGGGACGTCTGATCGGGGGCCGGCGGCGGGTCGCAGAGAGCGAAGCCACTCGCGGTCGAACGGATCGGACGAGTCTCGTCCGTCGCCGGACGAATCGAGAATCGAGGCGTTACTCGAGAAGAACGGCGTTGACCTGGCCGGTCTGGCCGGGTCGGGACGTGACGCGGGCCTGTCCTTCCGAGGTGTCGATCACGGCGCCCTTCGTGATGATGTTTCGGCGGACGTAGTTCGGGTTGGCGTCGTTCTCGACGACGTCTTCGATGTCGGCCGAGACGGTCTCGTCGCCCTTGTTGACGCTCGCGACGTTCGTTGCGAGTGCGCGCGTCTTCGTCCCGTTGCCGCGGACGTCGACGGTTCGGAATCGCTGTTCGCCGACCTGCGTCTCGGTCGGCAGGCGGCCGAGTTCGTCCTTCCGGCGTTTGCGGACGTTCTTCAGTCGGCCACCGGTTCGCTTGCGCGTAGAGTTGCCCTGATCTTGCATACCTGCAAACAATCTCGGCGGATATTTATATGCAACGGGATGGACGCCGGCGATGAACGACGGCCGTGCGCCGCGCTCACACGGTGTCGCGGTGCTCTTGATCGACTTCGTCGCGCTCGAGTCGGACTCACTCGTCCCCGACCAGACAGTACGCGTGGCCCGGAACCTCGGTCGTCTCCTCGTTTTCGTCGTCCGTCGAGACGACGGCCCGTTCCGCGTAGTAGATTCGACCGTCGACGGGGACGGGCGCGCTGCTGACGCGACCCCGGTTCTCGACCCGCCAGTTCCGGTCGCCCGTCTCCTTGTCGAGCGCGTAGAGGTGCGAATCGTACGAGCCGGCGAGCACCGTCTCGGCGGTGACCGTCAGCGCGCCGATGACGCGGCCACCGACGTCCGCCGACCAGATCTCCTCGCCGGACGCGGCGTCCAGTGCGTAGACGGAGCCGTCGTCGCTTCCCATGTAGACGATATCCGCGTCGACGTCGACCGCCGGGTTCGACATGATCGATCGGCCCGTCTCGAACGCCCACTCCTGAGAGCCGTCCTCGAGATCGAGGCAGTAGAAGGTATTGTCCCAACTGCCGAAATAGCCGTAGCCGTCGTGGGCCGCGAGCGTCCCCTTGATCTCGGCGCCTGCACGGAACGCGCCACCCTCGCGTTCATCGCCGTCGGCCTCGGCCTGAAACTCCCAGGCGAACTCGAGGGAGGGGTACTCCCAGCAGTAGAGGACGCCGTCGTTCGAGCCGGCGAGGAGCCGCCCGGCCTCGAGGTCGATCGTGGGCGAGGGATGGGGCTGGCCCCACATGCGGTCGTCCTTCCAGGTCGGCTCGCCGGTGTTTGGGTCGATCTCCCAGAGCGTCCCCGTGGAGGGCGAGCCGTACTCGGAGACGACGTACAGCGAGCCGTCGTGGTAGGCGGGACTCGAGCCGATCGCGAGCGCGTCGTCGAGATCCGCGGATCGGGTCCGCCAGACGATCTCGCCGCTCCCGACGTCCAGCGCGTAGAGGTCGCCGTCGTAGCCGCCGATGTAGGCGGTGTCGCCGACGATGGCCGCCGAGCCGTGAAAGCCGAGGTCCGTCGCGCCCGTCCGGGTCGACCAGCGCAGTTCGCCCCCCGGCGTGTAGCCGTAGATCCAGCCCGTATCGCCCGCGAAGACGATCGTCTCCCCGTCGGGGGTCGGAACCGGACTCGACTTGGCCGCCGTGTGCTCGACGTAGTTGAGCGGGAATTCCCAGTTGACGGCCACCGAGTCTGGGACGGTTTCGTCGGGATAGTACCCCAGTCGACGCAGCCCGCCGTGGAACAGCGAGACAGCCTCGGAGCCCTCGAGGCGGGCCTCCAGCGTCGTCGGTAGCTCGACACAGCCGGCGAGTCCCGTCGCCGCGGCCACGCCGCCTGCGGCGAGTAGTCGCCGTCGGGAGCAGCCGGTAGCACGGTCTCGATCGATCTCCGATACGGGGGAGTTGTTCGGACGTTGCATTCGGGTTCTACTGACACTCGGTATCCGCGACAGCTAAAGCGCGGTGATCGATCGCTGCTCGCTCACGGGTCACGTGCGTTCCCCGTTCGCCTCTTCGCGGTTCTCGCTCACTTCGTCGGCTCACGGTGCCCGTCGGTCACCGTTCGCTTTGCCGCGGTTCTCGCTCACTCCGTCCGCTCCGAACCGCGTCCGCTCCGAACCGCGTCCGCTCCGAACCGCGCTACTCACGGGCGCACAGCGCCCGTTCGTTGTTCCGAGGCGCTCTCTTCGATCGCGCCTCGTTACTCCTGCTGTGCGTCGACGACCGCCACACCCGCCAGATTGACGATATCCTTGACCTCGTCGCCCCGCTGGAGGACGTGGACCGGCTCGTCCATGCCGACCAGCATCGGCCCGATGGCGTCCGCGCCGCCGAGGCGCTGGAGCAGTTTGTAGCCGATGTTGCCCGACTCGAGGTTCGGGAAGACCAGCACGTTCGCGGGCTCGTTCAGATCCGAGAAGCCGTAGGTGCCCTCGAGGATATCCTCGACGACGGCCGTGTCGGCCTGCATCTCCCCGTCGACGGGGAAGTCGACTTCGGGGTCGTCCTGGAGCATCGCGGCCGCCTTGCGGGGCTTGCGGGTGCCCTCGTTGTCGACGCTGCCGAAGTTCGAGTACGAGAGGAGCGCGGCGCGCGGTTCGATGTTGAACCGGCGGGCGAGTTTGCCCGTCTGCTTGGTGACCTCGGCGAGGACGTCCTCGTTGGGTGCTTGATTGACCGTCGCGTCGGCGACGAAGATCACGCGGTTCTTGAACGTGAGCAGGTAGACGCCGGCGGCGTAGTCGACGTCCTCGTCGGTCCCGATGACCTGCAACGGCGGACGCAGGGCGGAGGGGTAGTGGTGAGAGAGTCCGGTCAGGAGCGCGTCGGCGTCGCCCTGTTCGACCATCACGCTGCCGAAGTAGTTCGAATCGCGCTCGATCAGTTCGCCGGCCTCGCTTCGCGTGATCCCCTTCCGCGCGCGGAGTTCGTGCAGCCGTTCGGCGTACGCCTCGTAGTCGCCGACCGAGGGGTCTGCAACTTGCGGATCGTAGTCCAGCCCGAGGTTCGCCGCAGTCTGGCGAATCTCGCCCTCGTCCCCGATCAGGATCGGCAGGGCGATCCCCTGCTCCTGGATCTGATACGCGGCGCGAATCATCTTCTCGTTCTCGCCCTCCGCGAGCGCGACCGTCTTGGGGTCGCTCTTGGCCTTGTTGAGCACGACGCGCATCATCTCCCGTGATTTACCGAGGCGGGCCTCGAGTTCCTCCTCGTAGGCCTCGAGGTCGATCTCGGTCCGTGCGGCCCCGGACTCCATCGCGGCTTCGGCGATCGATGGAGCCACGCGAAAGAGCACTCGGGGATCGACCGGTTTCGGGATGATGTAGTTCGGGCCGTACTGGATCGGCTCGTCCCCGTAGGCCTTGACGACCGCGTCGGGAACGTCCTGCCGCGCGAGGTCGGCCAGCGCCTCGGCGCAGGCGACTTTCATCTCCTCGTTGATCTCGGTCGCGCGCACGTCGAGCGCGCCGCGGAAGATGAACGGGAAGCCGAGGACGTTATTGACCTGATTCGGGTAGTCCGAGCGCCCGGTCGCCATGATGACGGTGTCGTCGCGGGCCCCCTTGGCCTCCTCGTAGCCGATCTCGGGGTCGGGGTTGGCCATCGCGAAGACGATCGGATTGTCGCCCATCGACTGCACCATCTCTTGCGAGACGATGCCGCCGATCGAGAGGCCGACGAAGACGTCCGCACCGTCCATCGCGTCCGCGAGGTCGCCGTCGGGGACGTCGCGAGCGAACTGCCGCTTGTACTCGTTGACATCGTCCGCCTCGGCACGTTCGGCGGTGATGATCCCCGAGGAGTCACACATGGTGATGTTTTCTTTCTGAACGCCGAGCGAGACGTAGAATCGGGCCGTCGCGATCGCGCTCGCGCCGGCACCCGAGAACGTGATCTCGAGGTCTTCAAGATCCTTTCCGGCGATGTCCGCGGCGTTGAGCAGCGCTGCGCCGGAGATGATCGCCGTCCCGTGCTGATCGTCGTGGAAGACCGGAATGTCGATCTCCTCGCGCAGGCGCTCCTCGATGGTGAAACAGCCCGGCGCTTTGATATCCTCGAGATTGACGCCGCCGAACGTCGGCTCCATCATTTTGACGGCCTCGACGATCTTGTTGGGGTCGGCCTCGTCGAGTTCGATGTCGAAGACGTCGATGTCGGCGAAGCGCTTGAACAGAACGCCTTTCCCCTCCATGACCGGCTTCGAGGCCTGCGCGCCGATGTCGCCGAGGCCGAGAACTGCGGAGCCGTTCGAGACGACGCCGACGAGGTTCCCCTTGGCCGTGTAGGTGTACGCCTCGTTCTCGTCCGCGTCGATCTCCAGACACGGTGCGGCGACGCCGGGCGAGTACGCCAGCGAGAGGTCACGCTGCGTGTTCGTCGGCTTCGTGGTCGAAATTTCGATCTTTCCAGGCGGATCGGTTCGGTGGTACTCCAGTGAATCCTCGTCTAATCCCATATCGGGGACACTGCGGGCGACTACTAAAAACAATGCGAAGGGGAGGTACGACAGTCGTCGAAACACACCCGATTGGTCTCTCCTCTCGCATCGCGTCGTTCCCCGATTCGACCGTTTTATACGCACCGCTCGAGTGAGGTGGGGTATGGACGTCGCGCTTGGTGGGACGTTCGACCCCGTCCACGATGGCCATCGTCGGCTGTTCGAACGGGCGTTCGAACTCGGTGACGTGACCGTGGGACTGACGAGCGACGAACTCGCGCCGAAGACACGAAACGTCGAGCGACGGGTCAGAGCGTTCGACGAGCGAAAAGCGGCGCTCGAGGACGAACTCGAATCGATCGGCGACGAACACGATCGCGAGTTCGAAATTCGACGCCTCGACGGACCGACCGGCATCGCGACCGAACCCCAGTTCGACTATCTGGTCGTCTCGCCCGAAACCAAAGACGGCGGCGAGCGGATCAACGAAATCCGACGTGAACGAGGCCACGACCCACTCGAGGTCGTCGTCGTTCCGCACCTGCGTGCCGACGACGGCGATATCATCTCGAGTACGCGAATCGTTATGGGCGAAATCGACGAACACGGAAACGTCCTCGAGGGCGCGGAGAGCGAGGCGGACCGCTCCGAGTGAGTCGGAAAAATTCCCCCATCGTCTGCGATGTAGGTGACCGTTCACCGCTGTTGTACTCGATTTCGGCTGCGTATCGTCTACTTACAGCGTCTCAGTGTGACACTGTCCTCCTGAAACGGTCGAAACGGTGGCTTAGATCGACCTACCACCGCGGTGGCTCGAGACCCGCCGTCTCGAGTAACTCCTTCCAGCGGGATTGAATCGAGAGTCGCGAGACGTCCGCGGCGTCGGCGACGGCCCCTTGCGTTCGGCCGTCGCCCGCAACGAGCGATCCGGCGTAGACGCTTGCGGCGAGAACCGCCCGCTTCGACCGGTCTTCATCGGGAACGTCAGCCAGGAAGAGATCTACCGCACACGACCGAGCATCAGTCGAGAGCTCCAGCCGGTCCGCGACGCACTCGAGTTCCTCGAGCCACTGTTCGTATTCGATACGATCCCGAGCGCTGTGCATACGAGGGGATATCGGTGCATCGCGGATAAAGCTACGGAATAGGCGTGTCAAAAGTGGAGTATATCCGTGGTCCTCGAGACGTACACTCGACGAAACGATCGGCCAATACGGTGCTGTCCCGGACAATGTTCAGCTACGAACGAGTAGGTGAGCTGGCCGTTCACTGTCAGTTTCACTAGGATACAACTACTAAACCGTCGCTGTCCCGCCATTCCAATAGACGCTCGTCGACCGGGTACGATCCGCGGCTGCGTCTCGTCTATGAAAGAGCCAACCTGCAAGCTCGTCTGCACCGGGTGCGGTTTAGAAATGCCGTACCGGGATCGATCGCTGGCCGAACAAGCGGCGGAACTCCATCAACTCCGGGACTCGGAGCACGTGACGTTTATCGTCCCGCCGGACTGGTCACCCGAGGAGCCGGTGACACACCCGTAATACGTATCGACAGTTTCTTACTGAGTTCGTGGATAGCTGAGAGTGCGCGCGGGTAGCCAAGCCAGGCCAACGGCGCAGCGCTTAGGACGCTGTCCCGTAGGGGTCCGCCGGTTCGAATCCGGTCCCGCGCACTGAACGATTTTTCGAGCGGACTTCTCGTGAGCGTAGCGAACGAGAGCACGGAAGAGCGAAGCTCTTCCGAAGCGAGAAAACGAGTGAAGGAGCAGGACCGGATTCGCGGCCCAGAGGACGAGCAACGCGAAGTCCTCGCGGTTCGAATCCGGTCTCGCACAGCCTCGAGTGACCAAACTAAAACGACACTACTCGAGCGCCGACACTCGAGAAACGAACCGGTCCGAATCGGTGCACCGGTCGTCGCCGAGTCCCCGTCACGGCCGGGAGCGCGCTTCTAGCCGGCGAAATCGAATGCCGCGCGACAGACGCGCGTCAGACGGTCCACAACGCTTATTCACGCGGGACCGACTTGTATGATCAATGGACGGGTTAGACGACGTGTTCGGGGATCTCCATGCGAACGTCGATGCAGTCGTACTCTTTTCGCCGAGCGGCTCGTACTACGAGCGGTTTACGGACATCGAAGACCTCGAGCTGATCGTCATCGGAACCGAAAACGCCGTCGGCGCGGAGACGTTCGTCGAACTTCCGCTGGCGTTCGACGACATCAGAGAGCGGATCAAGTTCGGCCTCGAGGGCGCGTTAGAGCAGGGCCTGATCGACGGCGGCGACGAACTCCTGTGTGCGACGAACACGTTCTCGGACAGTATTGACACGCTCTCTCGCGTCCGCGCGGATGCCGAAGCCCACACGGGGATCTACGACCTCTTCGTCAAATCGCGGGCGGAGCCGGAGGTCGTCAAGGCCGTCCTCGAGTTAGCCATCGAACTCGGCAAGAAAGGGCAGAAGGGGAAACCGGTCGGCGCGCTGTTCGTCGTCGGCGACGCGGGCAAGGTGATGAACAAGTCTCGACCGCTGTCGTACAACCCCTTCGAGAAGTCCCACGTTCACGTCGGCGATCCGATCGTGAACGTGATGTTGAAGGAGTTCTCGCGGCTCGACGGGGCGTTCGTCATCTCCGATGCGGGGAAAATCGTCTCGGCGTACCGGTACCTCGAGCCGTCCGCCGAAGGGGTCGACATTCCGAAGGGCCTTGGTGCGCGCCACATGGCTGGCGGGGCGATCACGCGGGATACGAACGCGATAACGATCGTCCTCTCCGAGAGCGACGGGCTCGTGCGGGCGTTCAAGGCCGGCGAACTCATTCTGGAGGTCGATCCGGAGGCGTACTGACATGGACTGGCAGATCCTCATCGACGAACCGGCCGTGATAGCCGCGGCAGTGCTGGCGCTCGGGATCGTCGTCGGCTATCTGGTCGGGCGGCTCAACGAGGAGTTGCTGACAGCATCCGGCGTGCCGGAGACGGTCGAGGGGACCCCGTTCGAGCGGACCGCCCAGTCGATCGGGACCTCCACAGTCGGCATCGTCGCGCGATTGAGTTCGTGGTTCATCTACGGAATCGCCGTGCTCACGGCGATTCACATCGCGCAGTTGCTGGATACGGACGCGTTCTGGCTGCGCGTGACGGAGTTTATCCCGCAGGTGTTCATCGCCGTCCTCGTGCTTATCATCGGCTTCATCGTCGCGGACAAGGCAGAGCTGGTCGTCGGCGAGTACCTCCGCGGCGTCAAACTCCCGGAGGTGTCGGTCCTCCCCAAACTCGTCAAGTACACCGTCCTCTACGTGACCTTCATCATCGCGCTGGGTCAGATCGGGGTGCACGTCGTCGCGTTGTTGATCCTGTTGACGGTGTACGCCCTCGGAATCGTCTTCGTGGGAACCGTCGCCTTCAAGGACTTTCTCGTCTCGAGCGCGGCGGGCATCTACCTGTTGCTCAACCAGCCCTACGGGATCGGAGACCGGGTCCGGATCGGCGAACAGACGGGGATCGTTCAGGAGGTCGACCTGTTCGTCACGAAGATCGAGGACGACTCCGAGGAGTATATCGTCCCCAATCGGAAGGTCTTCGAGGATGGAATCATCCGGATTCGGGAGTAGAGAGATTCCGATGGAATCGCTTACGAACGGGGCACAGACCGCCACGTGAGTAGCGGGGGGTTCGAAGGTCCCACTACCGATCGGCGCTATGCAGACTCCGAACAGCGATGACCGCGTCGTCCCGCAATAGACGTCGACGAATCGATCGACGCTCACTGACGTCGTGACACCGAGTCCAGTAGCGCCGGCGGTCTGGCGAACACATCCGAGCGTTCGCTGTTGGCTCTCTCTTAGCAAATATCGCGACAGCTGTTACTGTATATTCCGATAATTCGTAACATTGTTATTGATTACCGGACTTGTCTCGAACAATCTCTCGAGATAGATACAATGTCTGAACACGGGATAATCGACCAGAAAGTGGGGCTAATCGGGGCCACGGTACTGATAATCGGAAACGTCATCGGCGTGAGCGCGTTCGTGCTCCCCGGACCGCTGGCGGGGGACGCCGGACCGGGGATCATCTTCGCGCTGTTGCTCGCGTTGATTCCGCTGACCTTCGGGATCCTCATGTCGCTGCAGTTGGGGAGTGCGATACCCGTCGCCGGAGGGAGCTACGTCTACGCGTCGCGGCTCGTGGGGCCATTCTGGGGCTTTTTGCTCCCGTGGATCACGATCCCCGGCGTCTGGGCCGGCATGCTGTTCATCGGACTCGGCTTCGCCGAGTACGCCGGATTCGTCGCCGATAACATCTCGGCCGTTCCGGCGATTCCCGATCTCTGGTTGATCTACGGGCTGCTTATCCCGTTTATCGTCCTGAACGTCCTCGGGATCAAGATGGTCGCCATCGTCCAGTTCGTGATGGTCTCGATCATCGTCGTCGGAATGCTCGCGTTCATCCTTCCCGGTGCGTTCATCGTCGATACGAACAACTACACGCCGCTGTTCCCGGAAGGGACTGGTCCGGCTATCGTCGCCGTCGTCTCGCTGTACTTCCCGCTTCGAGGCTTCCGACTCGTCGTCGAACTCGGCGAGGAGATGGAGAACCCCGCGAAGAACATCCCGCGCGTGCTCGGGCTGTCGGCCGCGGTCTCCCTCTCGCTGCTGGTCGGACTCGTCGTCGTCCTCGTCGGTTCGGCGAACTACGAGGCCCTCGGCGGGATGGACGCCGCGGTCGCAGAGGTGTCCCTGCAGAACTTCCCGACGGCGCTGACCGCGCTCGTCCTGATGGCCGCGGCGATGGGTGCGCTGACGTCGATCAACATGACCTACACCGCCTACTCGAGGCTCCTGATGCGAGCCGGCCGTGACGATATCATCCCGGGAGCGATCGCCCGCATTCACGACCGCTACGACTCGCCGTACGTGGCCGTCCTCCTGCTGGGCGTCCCGCCGTTGCTCGTCGCTCCAATTTCGCCGGGAACCGTCACGCTCTCCGTGGCGCTCTCGCTGACGATCCTGTTCGGCCTCGCCGTCGCCGGCGTCGCGCTGTGGAACCTGCCGAAGGTCTTCCCCGACCGCTATGAGTACTCGCTGTACAAGCTGCCGCCGTGGCTGCTCAAGCTCACTGCCGCGGGAGCGGTCGTCTCCGCCGCGATTCTGTGGGTGCTGGTGTCGACCCAGATTCCGGTGATGGTCGGCGTCCTTGCCGGCTGGATGCTCCTGGGGTACCTCTTCTACCGAGCCCGCATTGCGTACTTCGAAAAGCGCGGTGTCGACCTCGAGAGCCGGATGAAACGCCTTCACGAGAACGAGCAGGTGTAGGCCGGCCGTCCACGGGTCGGTTCAGCAACTGATTTTCGCCGGAGTATCGCTCACGCGTCCTCGAGCGAGAGCCCGGCGTGCCACCGATCCGCCCCCGCCTCCCGTTTGACGGCGTCCATCTTCGCCAGCAGGTGGGTCGCGAGCGTCGCCGTCTCGGCGGCGCGAGATTCGCCTTCGGTTCGGAACTCGCCGGTCTCGCGGTTCGCGTAGACGGTACAAACCGCACCGGCGCGGAGTCCGTAGATGTTCGCGATGGTCACGATCGCGCTCGCTTCCATCTCGATATTTTTGACGTTCGCTTCCTTCAACTGGTCGACGAGATCGTCCGCGCCGGCGGCCTCGAACCCCTCGAAACCGGGGCGACCCTGGCCCGCGTAGAATGAGTCCGCGCTCATCGTGATCCCGGTATGGTAGTTGTAGCCGAGTCGCTCGGCGGCCGCGACGAGCGCGCAGACGACCTCGTGGTCGGCCGCGGCG
Source organism: Natronorubrum marinum (assembly GCF_052040125.1). Classification (NCBI taxonomy): domain Archaea; kingdom Methanobacteriati; phylum Methanobacteriota; class Halobacteria; order Halobacteriales; family Natrialbaceae; genus Natronorubrum; species Natronorubrum marinum. The sequence continues at coordinate 1,197,557 of NZ_JBPPFV010000001.1, read as the reverse complement.
GGGTAGTCCTCTCGGACGTACTCGTCGCTGGTCCCCTCCTGGCGAACCGCGCCCGTCGTGATCACCAAATCGCCGACGTCCATCTCGGGTTGGATCGCCCCGCAGGAGCCGACGCGGATGAACGTGTCACAGCCGACGCGAGCCAGTTCCTCGACGGCGATGGCGGCCGACGGACTGCCGATCCCCGTCGACGTGACCGAGATCGGCGTTCCCTCGGTCGTCCCCGTCGCCGTCCGGTACTCGCGGTGGTGGGCCGTGACTTCGTGGTCGTCCCAGAAGTCGACGATTTTCTCGAGTCGCTCCGGATTCCCCGGGAGGAGTACGGTCTCCGCGACGTCGTCGGAGCCGACCTCGAGGTGGTACTGTACGTCGGCGTTCGGATCTTCGCTGTCGCCGGTCATTCGGACGCGGTGATTCGCACCGCCGCCGTATATAACTGCAGGGCCGACGTACCGCCGATATGGCACGCGGATTCGAGGGCGCGCTCACGGACACCTACGTGGCTGCCTTACAGCACGATCTCGTCGATCTCCCGTCCGAGACGACGCTCGTCGGCGTCGTCCGAAAACCGACGCCGTGGTTTCACGGCGCCGTCGACGAGAATCAGCCGGAACTCGGGCCGCCAGCGGCGTTGCTCGAGACGTTCCGGACGGCCGTCGACGACCTCAAAATGCGGGGCATCTGCGAGGAGGGCGCGCACAACGCCGCGTGGGACGAGGTCGGGTTCGAGGAGCGGTATCGAACCCACCTCGAGGAGTCGGCCGACGCGCGGGCGACGCTCGAGGGCCTCGAAGCCCGACTCGCGGAGGGGGAGTCGCTCGCGCTGGTCTGTTTCGAGAACACCGCGAAGAAGCGCTGTCATCGGACGGTACTTCGGGACGTGCTCGAGAAGCGGAGATGACGCTATCGTCGCGAGCTCATCTCGAGAGCGGATCGAGCGCTCGCGGGACGAAATCGACCGCGCGCACAGTAGACGCCGAGCAGGATCATCGGCACTGTGAAGAGGAGCCCGTCGAACTGATGTAGTGAGCACCCCATTCACGATCCATGCACGAGTTCGACACGGACGAGCGGTCCGAAGACGAAATCGCCCGGTTCGTCAAGACGGTCGTCACCCCGCGACCCATCGCCTGGATCAGCACGCGAACCGAGGATGGCGTCGACAACCTGGCCCCCTTTAGCTCCTACAACTACGTCTCGCTGAAGAAGCCGACGGTGCTGTTCAACACGCCCAACGGCGACCGCGACGAACTGAAAGACACCGCGCGAAACGCCCTGGATACGGGCGAGTTCGTCGTCAACGTCGTCACCGAGTCCGAGATCGAACGGATGGACCACACCTCAGCCGCGATCCCGCCCGAGGAGAGCGAGTTCGATCTGGCCGACGTCGAGCGCGCCGACTGTCGGACCGTCTCGGCCTCGCGGGTCGCGAGCGCAGCCGTCTCGATGGAGTGTACGCTGCACGACTCCCTCGAGGTCCACGATAAACTGATGATCCTCGGCGACGTCCAGCACGTCCACGTCGCCGATGAACTGCTCGCCGAGGGGGACGGAAAACTCGACATGCGCGACCTCCCGACCGTCGGCCGACTGGGCGGGCCGTACTACACCGTCTCCGATCCGGTGGCGTTCGAACGACAGTTCTGAGTGGTGGTGTTCCGATACAACGGAAGGTGCGACTCGAGGCGATACGGAGGACAGTGCACGGACTCTTGGTAGTCCGGAACTTAGAATACCGCCTCGGGGCTGGCACCGAGGGTTTCCACGTCCTCCCCAACCGACTCGCTCACTCCCGCTGGTCGTTCGCTCATCCCTCGCGAGTCACGGCACGGCTCACTGTCGTTCGCCGTACCGCAGCGCGCCGTTGATACGCAATTACGTGAGGACGGACAGCGGACTACTCGAGCATCTCCTCGGTGATCGTGTTCGGCAGCAGGTTGCCGAGCGTGTACTCCGTCGGGTCCTCGTCCTCGCCCTCGTCACAGATCACGAGGAGGTCGTCGTCGCAGAACTCGGACAGCGTCTGGCGACACATCCCGCAGGGGGTGACCCCGTCCCGGCGACCGGAGCTGACGGCGAGGCGCGAAAAGTCGCGGTGGCCGTTCTTGACCGCCTCGGCGACGGCCACCTCCTCCGCGTGGAGGCTGTTGCTGTAGTTCGCGTTCTCTAGGTTACAGCCGACGAACACCTCGCCGTCGGCCGTCTCGAGGGCGGCACCGACGGGATACTCGGAGTAGGGAACGTGGGCGGCGGACTGGACGTCGCGGGCGGCCTCGAGGAGATCGTTCATGGTTACTAGTGGCTCGAGGACGCGCAAGAAAGCATCGACCGCGACAGGCCCCGATCGAATGGGAGGCCGACTCCGAACCGACCGCGAGCGGCGTGCGCTCGCGATCAGTCCTCGCCGGACTCGTAGTTATCGCCGGCGGCGTCCGGGAGCCGGGTTTTGCCGACGAAGACGAGCACGACGATCACCGTCATGTACGGGATCGTCTGGATGAGGTCCGTCGGGACGGCGTAGCCGGCCAACTGCAGCCTGATCTGCAGGGCGTCGAGTCCGGCGAAGAGGAACGAACCGGCCAGCGCGCCGAGGGGGTGGTAGTTCGCGAACAGGTAGGTCGCGATCGCGATGAATCCGCGGCCCCCGATGTCGGTCTCGCCGCCGCCGGCGAACGTCTGGAGTTGGCCGAGCGCGAACCCGGCGCCGCCGAGGCCGGCGAACACGCCCGAGAGGAGGACCGCCATGTAGCGGACCTTTCGGACGTCGACGCCGGCCGTGTCGAGCGCCTTCGGATTCTCGCCGCTGGCGACGACCCAGCGACCGAAGCTCGTTCGGTTGAGGACGTACCAGCCGACGACGGCCGCACCGAGCATGATGTAGACCTGCGGCGGCGTGTCGAACAGCAGGTGGCCGATCAGCGGAATATCGGAGAGGACCGGGATCGTCACGGCGTCGAACCGACCGACGCCGGCCGTGTTCGGGCTGTCGAAGACGATCCGCGAGACGAACGGTGCCAGCCCGAGTGCGATGAGCCAGAGCGCGAGTCCCGCGATGATCTGGTCGGCCTTGAACTCGATACAAACGACCGCGAACAGGAAGGCGAACAGCGTGCTCACGAGCACGCCCGCGAGCAGGCCCCACCAGTGGTGAGAGATCGCGAACGTCGACTCGCCGGAGCCGAGCCAGAAGGTCACGACGATCGCGCTGAACGCCGAGACGATGAGCAGCCCTTCGATCCCGATGTTGATGACGCCGCTCTTCTCGGCGAAGATGCCGCCGATCGCCGCGAGCGCGATCGGAACGGCGAGGCGAAGCGTCGCCGCCTGCCAGCCGCCGGGGGTAATCCAGAGGAAGAGCGCGAAGGCGACCACGCCGGCGATCGTTACCGCGACCGGGTTTCGGTCGAACAGGTCGTGGACTGTGCCGATGGGATTACGCATCGGTCTCACCTCCGTCGTCACCGCCGTCCGCCCGGACGGGGTCGGACTGTCCGATATCGGTAAACTGCGTGCCGATCATCCGGAAGAACTCCGGCATCGCCACGAAAAGGATGATCAGCCCGCTCAGGATGCCGACCAGTTCCGGCGGCACGTCCGTCGCCGTGTTGATCGACTGCGATCCGCTGTCGAGGATGCCGAACAGGAACGCCGACGCGCCGACGCCGATCGGGTTGTTCCCCGCGAGAATCGAGACGGCGATGCCGTCGAATCCGTACTCCGGGACGCTCTCGAGCCAGCGGCCGGGAACCATGAGCACCCAGAAGGCGCCGCCGATCCCGCCCAGCGCGCCCGAAAGCGTCATGCTCGAGACGATCATGCGCTTCTCGTCGACGCCGCCGTAGGCGGCCGCGTCCGGCTGGACGCCGCTGGTCCGCAACTCGTAGCCGAAGGAGGTTCGGGCGAGCAGCCAGGCGATACCGATCATGAGCGCGACCGCGAACCCGAGCGCGAGCAGCGAGAAATTCATCCGCCCGCTGAAGCCGACGATGGGGATGTTCGGAATCTCGGCGTACTCGGGAATTCGACGGGTCCCCGGGTTGGAGCTGTCGGGATCCTGGAACTGCCAGGACAGCAGCGTCGAGGTGATCCCGACGGCGACGAAGTTGAGCATGATGGTCGTAATGACCTCGTTCGCGTCGGCGTAGGCCTTGAGCGCACCCGGAATCGCACCGAAGAGCCCGCCGGTGATCGCACCCGCGAGCACGCCGAGCGGGATCAACACGAGCATGCCAACGAGTCCGCCGGGGACGACCGTCGCGGCGTAGAGAACGGTCACCGCGGTCGCGAGGCTTCCGACGACCAGTTGCCCCTGTGTCCCGATGTTGAACAGTCCGGCGCGGAACGCGACCGCCACCGAGAGCCCGGTGAAGATCAGGATCGTCGTCTGCTGCAGCGTCTCCGACATGTCGAAGTTTAGCGGGTGCCAGCCGCCCTCGAGCGGATGGCCGAGCGCCCCGAGGAACAGTTCGTAGTAGACCTGCATCGGGTTGTAACAGAACGTCCAGCCGCCGAGGGTGAGCCCGGTCTGACAGGAGGCGAAGCCGCCGGAGACGAAGACGAGGACGCCGCCGATAACGATCGACGCGAACAGCGCGGCGAAACTGATCGCGATTCGCTCAAACGCCGACGCGCGAACGAGTCGGCCGAGGAGTCGTTCGATCGTCTCTCTCATCGGTTACCTCCGGTGTCGGTGCCCGTGTTCGATGCCGTGTCGTCGGTAGTCGGTGTCGGAGCGGAGTCGACACCGGCATCGGGCTGTTCGCCTGCCATGAGTAAGCCGAGATCCTCTTCGGAGAGATCGTCGGGGTCCGTTACGTCCATAAAGGAACCTTCGTAGATGACCGCGAGTCGATCGGAGAGACTTCGAACTTCGTCCAGGTTCGACGAGACGAGCAAGATTGCGACGCCCGCGCGTCGGAGATCTAACAATCGTTCGTGGATGAACTCGGTCGACCCGATGTCGACGCCGCGGGTCGGATGGGTCGCGACGAGCAGCTGCGGATCGCGTTCGAACTCGCGGCCGACGATGAACTTCTGCTGGTTGCCGCCCGACAGCGACTCGGCGTCGGCGTCGGGGTTCGGCGGCCGAACGTCGTAGGTGTCGATAATCTCCTCGGAGTGGTCGCGAACGCTGCCCCAATCGATCCGACCGCCGTCGGCGAACTCGGGTGCCCGCTGGCTGCCCAGGACGCCGTTTTCGACGAGATCGAACGGCATGACGAGCCCGCGCTCGTGGCGGTCCTCCGGAATGTACGACATGCCGGCGTCGATTCGGTCACGGCGCGACCACGCCGTAACGTCGTCGCCCTCGAGGGTAATCGCTCCCTGGTCGGGGGGCTGGAGGCCGGTGATCGCGTCGACCAGCTCGGCTTGCCCGTTGCCGTCGACGCCGGCGATACCGAGAATTTCGCCGGCGCGAATCTCGAGATCGATACCCGAGACGACGTCGACGCCGCGGTCGTCCTCGACGGCGAGGTCGTCGATCGAGAGGATCGTCTCGCCGGTCTCGTTCGGCTCGGTTTCGGCCTCGAGGAGGACCTCCCGCCCGACCATGTACTCGGCCAGTTCGTTCCGATCCGTGCGGGTCGGATCGACCGTGCCGACGGACTCCCCGTCGCGGAGGACGGTGACTTCGTCCGCGGCGTGGGTCACCTCGCCGAGTTTGTGCGTGATGAAGATGATCGTCTTCCCCTGTTCCGTCAGTTCCTCGAGGACGTCATAGAGGCCCTCGACTTCCTGCGGGGTGAGGACGGCCGTCGGTTCGTCGAGGATGAGAATGTCGGCGCCCCGGTAGAGCGCTTTGAGAATCTCGACGCGTTGCTGGGCACCGACGCTCAGATCGGCTACCGTCGCGTGCGGATCGACGTCGAAGCCGTAGCGGTCACAGAGGTCGCGAATCTCGCCGTCGATTCGGTCGCGGTCGACCGCGAGCCCGAACCACTTCGTGGGTTCGGAGCCGAGCGCGATGTTCTCCGCGACGGTCATCGTGTCGACCAGCATGAAGTGCTGGTGGATCATTCCGATCCCGGCGTCGATGGCGTCCCGCGGCGAGCCGAACGATCGTTCGGTGCCGTCGACGATGACTTGGCCCTCGTTCGGCTCGTAAAGTCCGTAGAGGACGTTCATCAGCGTCGTCTTGCCGGCCCCGTTCTCCCCGAGCAGCGCGTGGACGGTCCCGCGCTCGACCCGGAGATCGACGTTGTCGTTCGCAACGACGCCCGGAAAGCGCTTGGTGATGCCATCGAGGTTGACGGCGAAATCGCGACTCATTGCTGTCCCTGCCGTTCCCCCGTCGTCTGTTGGTCCCGTTCCCGAACCGGTCATATGCGATTACAGGTCGTCAGGGTGGTCCGGAACGTCGATCTCGCCGTCGATGATCTCCTCTCTGGAGTCCGCGACCTGTTCTTTGATCTCGTCGGGGATCTCGTCACCGAGTTCGCTGCCGTAGACGGCTTCGACACCGTCGTCCTCGAGACCGAGCTGTTCGACTTCGCCGCCTTCGAACTCGTCGTTGACGACGGCCTCGACGGCGGTGTAGATTGCCTCGTCGACGCGCTTGACCATACTCGCGATGATCACGTCCTCATAGTCCTCCTCGAGCGACTGGTCGGAGTCGACGCCGATCGCGAACCGGCCCTCCTCTTCGGCGGCCTGGAAGACGCCGACCCCGGACGCACCCGCCGCGTGGAAGACGATGTCAGCGTCTTCTTCCTGGTACATCGAGAGCGCCATCTCCTGTGCGGTGCCGGTGTCGTTGAAGTCGCCGACGTACGACGTGACGACATCGGCGTCGTCGTTTGCGTACTCGACGCCGGCCGTGAAGCCGGCCTCGAACGACTGGATCAGCGGCGACGAGACGCCGCCGACGAAGCCGACGACGTTCGCGTCGGGGTTCGTCTCGCTGTTGCCGGCCGAGAACTCCTCGGCGGTCAGCAGTCCCGCCAGGTGACCGACCTGGAACGATCCTGCCGGTTCGTCGAAACCGTAGCTTCGGACGTTATCCTCCTCGAGGACCTCGTCGATGATAATGAAGTTCTGCTCGGGATACTCGGGGGCGTTGCCCTCGAGCGCGTCTTTCTGTGCGAAGCCGATGCAACTGATCAGGTCGTAGTTGCCGTCCTCCGCGAAGTCGCGCTGTGCACCGTCGAACTCGCTGTCATCGTTCGGCTCGGCCTCACTGTAACTGACGCTGAAGTCGCTTTCCGCGTTCTGTACGCCCTGCTGGGCCATGTCGTTGAACGAGTTGTCGCCGAGCCCACCGCTCGCGTACACCATTCCGACCTGATACTCCGTCTCGGCGTCTTCGCCGAAGCCGCCGACACAGCCGGCTACCGTTGTGAGTCCTGCGATACTTGCACCAGTAAGGAACCGCCGTCGATTCTGCGCCATGGCCCTGAATAGCGTAGACCTCCGGTTTATACTCGTCGGAATCGACGAATGTAATAGTAACAGAACTAGCCAGACGACATTTGCTATTCTTTCCGAACACGACAGGAGTGAAAACCGTGGAAGCAGGAACGGTCCGCGTTGGGATCACGAGCTGTCCGCCTCGACTCGACTATCGCGAAACGGCGACCGCAGCTTCGACGACGTCGCGAGCGTCCGCGACCAGGTCGTCGACGGCGTCGCTCTCGGCGTAGATCCGCACGTACGGCTCGGTTCCGCTCGGCCGGACGAGGATCCAGGAGGCGTCCTCGAACTCGAGGCGAACGCCGTAGCTCGTATCGACGGCCGCCGCCGGGAACGCCTCGGAGAGATTGGTCTCGAGGGCAGCCATCGCGTCGACTTTGGCGTCGTCCGGACAGTCGACGCTGACCTTTCGGTAGGGACGTTCGGTGACGGGGCCGCGAAGCGTCTCCGTATCGCCGGCCGCGGCGACGAGGGCGCTGACGACCGCCGCGCTCGCGACGCCGTCGATCCAGCCGCCGAAGGCCGTGTGGATGTGTTTCCACGGCTCCGCGGCGAAGACGACGGCCGTCTCGTCGTCGTCCGCTGTCCCACGGCGCTCTCGAGCGATACCCTCGTGAAGCGCGCCGAGTCGGACCCGCTCGACGCGCCCGCCCGCGTTTCGGACCTGTTCGTCGATGCGCGCCGACGCGTTGGGCGTCGTCACGACGACGGGGTCCTCGGCGTCGCTCGCCGCCGTGTAGTGGGCCGCGACGAGGGCGAGTACGGTATCCTCGTGGATCACTTCGCCGTCGGGACCGAGGACGACCAGCCGATCGGCGTCGCCGTCGTGGGCCAATCCGAAGTCGAACGAACCCGTCTCCAAAAAGGCCGAAAAGTCCGACAGCGTCTCCGGCGTCGGCTTGCTCTCGCGGGCGATAAAGTGGCCGTCGACGTTCGCGTTGAGCGCGACGACGTCGGCCCCGAGTCGCTCGAGGACGTACGGCGTCGCGACCGAGCCCATTCCGTTCCCGCAGTCGACGGCGATTTCGAGCCCCTCGAGCGGTACATCGTCCGCCGAGCCCTCGCTCGACGACGAGAACTGCTCGCGAACGTAGGCGACGACGGCGTCCCGATACGCGTCGAGGACCTCGAGCGTCGTCGACTCGCCCCACCGGTCCCAGCGAGCGGACTCGATCCCGTCGTCGCCCTCGACGCGGTCTTCGACGGCGCGCTCGGCGTTGCGGTCGAACTCGACACCGTTCGCGAAGAGTTTGATGCCGTTGTCCTGGGGCGGGTTGTGGCTCGCGGTGAGCATCACGCCCTTGCGGCCGCGCGAGGCGAACGCGAGCGTCGGCGTCGGTACTTCGCCGATTCGAACGACGTCTGAGCCGGCGCTCTCGAGGCCGGCTTCGACCGCCGCGGCGAGTGCGGGTCCGGTCTCTCGGCCGTCTCGGCCGACGACGAACGTCGTGTCGGGGTCGCCGGCGGCCTGTCCGACGGCGAGCGCGAGCGCTGGCGTTACCTCCTCGACTGGGCCGCGAATCCCTGCAGTCCCGAAGAGCGTCATAGCAGGCCGTTCCGCGAGGAACTACTTAGCAACGTTGCACCCGGATTCGGCCGCGCCGTCGCTACGGGATCGGCGGACGGGGGAGGGCTAGACTGAAAACGAGAGGCTGCCAGACTACCTGACCGACCGGTCGTCGACGCGGCGCGTCGACTACTCCTCGGGCATGTCGTCGATCAGGACGACCGCTTCGCCGTTGATGACGGTCGCGTCCTCGCTCTCGTTCCGGATGATCGTCTCGAGACGGTACTGCCTGTTCCCGAGGTCTTCGACGATCTCGACGCGGGCGGAGACGCGGTCGCCGATGCCGACGGGACCGCTGAACTCGAGGTCCTGGGAGAGGTAGATCGTGAGTCCCGGTAGCCGCGCCAGCGCGGCGCTGATGAGACCGGAGACGAGGGTGCCGTGGACGATCCGTTCGCCGAACCGCGTGCCGGCGGCGAACTCCTCGTCCAGGTGCAGTCGGTTCGTGTCGCCGCTGACGTGGGCGAACGCCCGGACATCGTCCTCGCTCAGGACTTTCTCGAAGGTGACGGTGTCACCGACGCTGATGTGGGCAGGGTCGTCGACCGTCCGGTCGAACTGCCAGTCGAGGTGGGAGTGATCGATCGAGGGGATCGAGGCGGCGACGGTCTCGGTGTCGGAGCCGTTCGATACGCCGGGTGTCAACATTGCGGACATGGCTGCACGGTTCGCAGCGGTCGCACCTTCGAAAAAGGTCTGGGCCATCGACGTCCACGCGTCCGTCATGGCAGCGAAGTTGTGTTTCGCAGTCTTCTCGTGGGACATCTATTGGTCGGTAGGTGTGTGGAGGTTATGACTTCTTTGGCTGAACCAGGACGGCTTTAAACCAGTTGTAAACGATTATTAGCTGTTTTCGTGCGTTCGTCCGCCACTCGATTGATCGAATGCGCATCGAACTGCCGACTGCTCGAGAGTCGTGTGAGAGATATCCGATCCATCGTTAACCATTAGATGGTATCAGATGGTTTCTGGTGGAAAGCCTTATCAGGTCCGAACCCATACGTACTGTTGATGACGGACGACTCCGACCGATCGCTCTGGTTTCCGCCTGCGATGTTCACCGAACAGATGCAGGAGGCAGGCGAGCAGGTTGCCGAATCCCAGCAGGAGATGATGAAGAAGATGCTGCAGGCCAGCGGCTCGAACCCGTTCGATACCGGCTCCAGCTTCGGCCCGATGAACATGGGAACGGCGACGTTCAAAGCTCGCGTCCAGAGCGGCGGTCGGATCAGCATTCCCGGCCCGGAACGGGAAGCCCTCGACATCGAAGAGGGCGATATCGTCCAAACGATCGTCGTACCCGTCAAACGCAACCGAGAGGATCAATCATGACTCAGAACCCATTCACCGCCGTCTTCGACGCACAGCGCACCGCACTCGAACAGTCCCAGAACCTCACCCACGACGCCCTCGAGGCCCAGAAGTCCTCGATCAGCGCCTTCGGCGACGCCGTCGAAAGCTCCGGCGCACTGTTCGAATCCAACGCCGAACTGACCAAGGGCGCCGTCCACGCCTACTTCGACGCCCTCGAGGCCTCGATGCCCGAGCAGGCCGCCGAGTTCGACGATCTTCGCGAACTCGTCGACGAAGGCTTCGACTCCGCGACCGACGCACAGCACCAGTCGCTCGAGGCCGTCGTCGAGGCCATCAACGAGTCCGAGGCCGCCTACGACGAGTTCGCTGCCAGCTACTCCGAGGTCGTCGACAACTCCTTCGACGCCGCACTCGAGGCCCACGAGCAGGTCGAAGCGAACGTCGAATCCGTCGCCGAAAACGTCGACGAAGCCGCCGAAGAGTTCGACGTCTCAGCGTAGACCGCAGCATCAGGCGCAGCTTTTTCAGCACCGAACCCCAATTTTAGCACAATGACAGATTCACAGCCCCAGGACCAGAACTGGAACGCAGTCGTCGAACAGTGGAACGAACAGTTTATGGACGCGATCGAGGAGAACATGGAAGCCCAGGCCCAGTTCGTCGAGAGCTGGTCCGAGGCCGTCGGCGAGGCCACCGAGGAGAACGAGGTCTCCGAGGGCGTGGAGGGCTACGCACGGGCCTACGAGACGTGGATGAACGCCTCCCAGCAGATGGTCGAGCGGATGAACGATCAGATGGACGGCGAGGAGGTCGACATGGAGGAGTTCCGCGACATCTGGCTCAACACGGCCAACGACGCGTTCAAGGACGTCATGTCGACGACCGCCTTCGCTCGGATGACCGGCGAGACCGTCGGCGACATCCTCGAACTCCAGCAACAGGCTGACGAGGCCTCACAGGAGACGCTCAGCCAACTCGGCTTCGCGACCGAAGACACCGTCGTCGAGGTCGGCGACCGCCTCGTCGAACTCGAGCGCCGCCAGCACGCCGTCGAGCAGAAACTCGACCGCGTTCTCGACCACCTCGAGGAGGAATGATGAACCCGTTCACATCCGTCCTCGACATGCAGCGCCAGGCCTGGGAGGCGACCGCCGAGCTGGCCGACAAGAGCAAAGTGGCGCCCGAGCGAACCGAGACCCTCGAGAACGTCGAGGTCGGTCAGACGCCGAGTGAGGTCGTTTACGAGGAGAACAAACTCCAACTCCTCCACTACGAGCCGATGACCGAGGAGCAACACGATATCCCGATCCTCGTCACGTACGCGCTGATCAACAAGCCGTACATCCTCGACCTCCAGCCGGATCGGTCGGTCGTCCAGACGCTGCTCGAGGCCGGCTTCGACGTCTACCTGATCGACTGGGGCGAGCCATCGAAGCTCGACCGCACGCTGGGTCTCGACGACTACGTCAACCGCTACATCGACAACTGCGTCGACGTCGTCCGCGAGCGCTCCGGACAGGACTCGATCAACATCCTCGGCTACTGTATGGGCGGCACGAAGTCGGCGATGTACGCCGCGCTCTACCCAGAGAAGGTCAAGAACCTCGCGCTGATGGCCGCCGGCCTCTGCTTTGCCGGCGACGGCGGCGTGCTCGAGCTCTGGGGCGCCGACGACTACTACGACCCCGAAACCGTCACCGACACCTTCGACAACGTTCCCGCCGAATTCCTCGACGTCGGCTTCGCGCTGATGGATCCCGTCGCGAACAACGTGACGAAGTACGTCCGGTTCTACGACAACATGGAGGACGAGGACTTCGTCGAGAACTTCGCCCGGATGGAGCGCTGGCTCGACGAGGGGATCGACGTCGCCGGCAAGGCCTACGAGGAGTTTATCCGCGACATCTACCAGGAGAACAAGCTCTACAAGAACGAACTCTACCTGAACGGCGAGCACGTCGATCTCACGAAGATCGACATGCCCGTCCTCCAGATCGTCGCGGAGTACGACCACCTCATCCCGCCGGAGGCGTCGAAGCCGTTCAACGACGTTATCAGCTCCGAGGACACCGAGATCCTCGAGTTCGCAACGGGCCACATCGGGATGTCCGTCTCCTCGCGGAGCCACGACGAACTCTGGCCGCAGGTCAGCGAGTGGTTCGAGGCGCGCTCGAACGGAACGGATATCGAAGCCGAACCGGAGACCCCGGAGCCCGAGGAGAAGGACGCCGCACTCGCCGAGGACGTCGCCGGAGACGAATCCGGTCCTGCGGATCTGACGGACGGCGGCGCGGCGGTCGAAACCGACGTCGGCGTCGAGACCGAATCGGACGGGATCGACACGGAGACGACCGACCGAACCGACGCGGAAGTTGCCGCGCGCGGTGAAGACGACGTTCAGGAAACGCCCGCAGAGCCGGGCGAGATGGCCGTCGACGAAGACGTCGTCGAAGAGGTCGCCGGCGAGGACGCCGCCTCCGAAATCGCGTCCGAGACCGACGATCTGACCGATCTCAGCGGCGTCGGGCAGGCGTACGCGGACGATCTCACCGAAGCCGGTATCGAAACCTTCGATCAGTTAGCCGATGCCGACACCGCGGAGTTGGCCACCGAAACCGGTATCTCGCCCAGCCGAATCGAAGACTGGATCGAGCAAGCCCGGAATCGATAGCACCACTGCGGTAGCCGGCGGTTCGCGCGACCACACCGTGCTATCGAACCCGACCTCGCGAGTTTCTCACGTTCTCTCGCCGACGTATATCCCGATGCCTAACATGTTGTTATTTATCGCCGGACGTTGAACGGGTGTACCATGTCTATGGATGGGCGGACCTGTGTTATCACCGGCTCGGCGCGCGGGATCGGACGCGGTATCGCGGAGTACCTCGGCGCGGAGGGTGCAAACGTCGTGATCAACTACCGATCGTCGGAAGAATCGGCGCTCGAGGCGGTCGACGCCATCGAATCGGCGGGTGGGAGCGCCGTCACCGCACGGGCCGACGTCGCCGACCGCGAGGAGGTCGTACACATGCGCGAGGTCTGTCACGACGCGTTCGGCCCGGCCGACGTCTTGGTCAACAACGCCGGGATCACGGCCGACGAACAGTTCACCGAGATGACCCGCGAGGAGTGGGATCGCGTCATGGACGTCAACCTCGGCGGGATGTTCAACTGTACGCAGGAGTTCTACGACGACATCTGGAACGCCCACGAGGGGAGACTGGTCAACATCTCGAGCGTCGTCGGCAAACAGGGCAACTTCGGACAGGCCAACTACGCCGCCGCCAAAAGTGGGATGTTCGGCTTCACCCGCACCATCGCCCTCGAACTCGCCAAAGGCGGGTCGACGGCCAACTGCGTCGCGCCCGGCTTCACCGCGACTGATATGCTCAAGAGCGTGCCGGATCACGTCCTCGAGCGAATCATCTCGGGCATTCCGCTCGAACGGCTGGCCGAAGTCGAGGACATCGCCGCCGTCGTTCGCTTCCTCGCCAGCGAGGACTCGAGTTACGTGACGGGCGAAGTGATCGACGTCAACGGCGGGATGGACCTCTAGTCGGCGTCGTAACGCGGATTTACTCCCGAGCTATCGAGCGCGTACGGCGTTCGGTTGCCGTTATTCGTAGCTGTTGATTCCGTTTCGACGCTCGAGACGGGTTCGTACACCCTCGCAGCTAAAATATATTTTAGCTAACATATATTCCGTCGGGAGCCCTCCTTGCTACTGATGCAATCAGAAACGAACTTCGAGACGAGTTTCCTCGAGCCGAACGGCCTCCAGTCGATCGACTACGGGAGACGATCCGATCGAGACGACGGGGGGACCGACCCGCATACGCTACCGAACGAGATCAAAACGGGAACCACGACGGTCGGTGCCGTCGGTGCGGACGGCGTCGTCCTCGCGGCGGACACGCGAGCCAGTCTCGGTGGCCGGTTCGTCACGAATCGGTCGGCGCGGAAGATCGAACCCGTCGCCGACCGAACGGCCGTCGCCTTCTCGGGCAGCGTCAGCGACGCGCAGTCGTTCGTTCGACACCTTCGCGCCGAACTCCGAGAGTACGAGTTACGCCACGGCGACGCCGCGTCGGTCGAAACGGCCGCGACCGTGGCCGGCGACCTCGTTCGACGCGGCCCCTACCGAATCCTCGACCTCGTGCTCGCCGGCGTCGACGACGGCCCGGCGGTCTACCAGATCGGCGGTGGCGGCGGCGTCATGGAAACTGCGTACGCGGCCAGCGGCAGCGGCATGCAACTCGCCTACGGCTCGCTCGAGGGGAGCTACGAGCCCGACCTCCCGCTCGCGGACCTCCGCCGCGTCGTCGCGACCGCCGTAGAGAGTGCGACCGAGCGCGACACCGCCAGCGGCGACGGGATGACGATCGCGACGAGTACCGCCGACTCGCTCGACCTCGAGCAGTTCGGGAGCGTCGCCGACGGCGTCGCGTCGACGGCCGACGGGGCGGGAGCCGCCCGGTCGAACGATCCGAACGCGATCGACGAATCCGACGAGGAGGTGCGCTGAGATGGACTCGAGTGCACCACAGCAGGCCTACGACCGCGGCAACACGATCTTCTCGCCGGACGGCCGGCTCTACCAGGTCGAGTACGCTCGCGAAGCCGTCGAACGCGGCTCGCCGAGCGTCGGCGTCGTGACCGACGACGGCATCGTCCTCGCGGCGCGAAAGCGCGTTCGCTCGCCGCTGCTCGAGGCGGACACGATCGAGAAGATCCACGAGGTCGACGACCACCTCGCGATCGCGTCCGCGGGCCACGCGGCCGACGCGCGACAGCTCGTCGACGTCGCGCGGCGGGTCGCCCAGCACCACCGGGTGCGATACGGCGAGCCCATCAGCGTGGAATCGCTCGCGACCCACCTCGCGGATCACGTCCAGGAACACACCCAGACGGGCGGGTCGCGACCGTTCGGTGCGGCACTCCTCGTCGCCGGCGTCGATCCCGGTCGTCCGGGCGGTGCTAACGGAGAACCGCGACTGTTCGAAGTCGATCCCAGCGGCACGCCTTACGGCTGGCGGGCCGTCTCGATCGGGAACGGCACCGATACAATCAGGGGGTTCTTCGAGGAGCGGCTCGAGGGCGACCTCTCGGGAGAGATGCGAGGGGGAATAGTCGCGGCACTCGAGGCGCTCGCGACGACGGCGGAGAGCGACCTCGAGCCGGAGAGCCTCGACGTGTGGACGATCGATTCGGACGCGGCGACGGTCGAGCGGCTGTCCGCCGACGAGATCGTGGCGGTCCTGGCTGAGCTCGAGCCCTAACGCCGAATCGCTCGAGACCCTCGCTTTGGAAGTTACAAGGCTAAAACCCCGCCTTCAGGGCGGGGATACAGCCGACAACTCCTACACAATCTATCGTCGATGGTACTGCCGGATATTCCACGTTCGGTCGTTACATTTAATAATTAATTTTTCATAACTAGTTATGAACACAGTTCCGATGCTGGAGACAACTCGCACCTATCGAGCGAAAATCGTCAACCACTCCCAAGTGAGTGGCGACCTCGATGACTGCGGATTCTCTGCGTCGAAACTGTGGAACGTCGCCCGATACTACACGCAAGGCCGATGGGACGACGACGGGGAAATCCCCGACGACGGCGAACTCAAGGAACACGAACGATACAGGGACTTACATTCTCAATCCAGTCAGCGAGTTCTCGAAGAGTTTGCTGAGTCGTTCACCAGTTGGTACAAAGCACGCCAACGAGGAGACGAGGACGCCAATCCACCCGGCTACCGCAAACACGGCGACAACCACCCGCGCTCCACCGTGACGTGGAAACAGAAGGGTATCAAGCACGACGAAAAGCACAACAAACTCCGTCTGAGCAAGGGCTTCAATCACAAGTCGTCACCCTCACAGACTTCATCCTCTGTGAGTACGAGACACGACCGGACGTGACCGTAGAGAATATCCAGCATGTTAGGGCCGTGTGGAATGGCGACCACTGGGAACTCCACCTCGTCTGCAAAGTCGAAATTCCCGTTGAAGACGCACCCGGTGACAACACCGCTGGAATCGACCTCGGCATCAAGAACTACCTCGCCATCGCCTACGACGATGGGGACGCCGAGTTGTATCCGGGGAACGTGCTGAAACAGGACAAGCACTACTTCACCCGCGACGAGTACGATACCGAGGGCGAAAACGGCCCGTCGCGTCGTGCGCTTCGCGCCCGTCAGACGTTGTCCCGACGGAAAGACCACTTCCTGCACGCACTCGCCAAGCACATCGTAGAGCGGTGCATCGACCACGAGGTCGGGTGTATCGCTATCGGTGACTTGAGCCAAATTCGTGAGGAAGAGAACGGCGAGGCTCGAAACTGGGGTAAGCGTGGGAACAAGAAACTTCACGGATGGGAGTTCGACCGCTTCACTCGTTTGCTCGAATATAAGGCGGCGGAACACGGCATCCTCGTAGACCGAACGAGTGAGCGAGACACGTCGAAGACGTGTTCGTGTTGTGGTCGGAAACGTGATGCGAATCGGGTGGAGCGTGGATTGTACGTCTGTGAGTCGTGTGGTACGACGATGAACGCAGACGTGAACGGCGCGGTGAATATTCGCAGAAAGATAACTCAGAGTCTCCCAACGGGGGATATGAGTAACGGTCGTTTGGCACGGCCAGTAGCCTACCTGTTCAACCAAACCTCTGGGTCGTTCCACTCGAGGGAACAGGTGGGTTGCAAACCGTAATATCCCAACGCTAAGCAAATCGGATATTTGCGAGGTACGCGAACCTTCGATTCGCTTGACTCGGGAATCCTCGCCCTTCAGGGCGGGGAGGATGTCAACCCTCGACTGTCGCCCGCTGGACGTCGACCACGTCGAGCCCGTCGTCGACGTACAGCGCGAGCACCGCATCCTCGAGTTCGACGGCGACCCGAACCGCGAGCGGGTCCTCCGAGAGCACCGTTTCGGCCCACTCGTGGCCGACGTTCCAGATCGGTCGCTCCCGAACGTCCCGGTCGTGCTCGTGGTAGAACGAGACGATCGCCGGGTGCTCGAGCAGTGCCAGCGTGACGGGACAGCGCGCTTCGGTGCCGCAGGTGGAACACTCGAGGACGGCCTGGACGTGATCCGCGTGCTCGGATGGCAACTCGTCGGCGACCGCAGCCGATGGCGTTTCGAGTCGGGTGTCGACGGCGCCGGCACACTCGGCACAGACGCCGTCGCGCATGAGCGCGAGCCGGTGACGGTGGTGGCGGTCGAACGCCTCGGGAACGCTTCGTCCGTGAGACTCGAGTCCCGACGGCGGAAAACCGAGTTGCAACAGTCGGCGCTCGCAGTCGGCACAGGCCACGGTCACGACGTTGTCGGTCGACTCGGCCTCGAGCGCCTCGCGAGCGCAGAACGGACACGCCTCCTCGAGTGCGATCGGCGGGTGGTCGACCCGATGGGTGTAGGTACCGGTGGCGATCGCCCGGGCGATCTGCAGTCCGGCGTAGGTAAGTTCGTATCCCGCCACGCGTTCCCCGGAACCCTCGCTCCCGTCCGCCGCATCCTTTCGGAGGTACGGACCGACGAGTTGCTCGAGGTGATAGGCGAAGCCGGCCGACGTGTCTACCCCGGAGGCGTCGAACAGTTCCGAGAACGTGGCTCGCGACGGCTCGTCACCGTCGGTTCGCTCGAGCATCGTCTCGAGAATCCCCATCCGAATCTCGTTGCCGAGCGCCTGGAAGGCGTCGCTGGGAGCCGATAACTGTTCGGTTCGGCCGGTTTCGAGGGCCGTCTCCGACGGCTCGTCCACATCTTCGGCGGACATATCGTCGCAGTAGGTGCTCGAGGAAAATGTACGTTCCGCGCGGCAACCGGCGTCAAGCGCTGACTCCCCGTCATCTCGGCGCGTAGACGCGTGTCGCCAGCGGCACGAAGACGACGAGTAGCGGGAGGGTGTAGACGACGAGACTCATCGGATCCGGCGGGGAGACGATCGAACCCGTGACGTAGGCGGCGACGCCGCCGATTCCGAACGCCCCGATCCGGCGTTCGGTTGGTCCGGGTGGGTCGTCTCGAGCGGGTAGTCGACGTCTGTACAGCAGGTAAGCGGGGATGGTTACCGGGGCGAGGACGAACGTGAGTGCACCCCAGGCAAACCCGCTCGCGCCGCGGGCGTTCGCGTCGGCAGCAACCACGTAACAGAGACAGAGGCTGGCCAGTACCACGAGAAGCAGCGTAGATAGCACGAGCGCCGACCAGAGATCAGGGACGACCACGATCATTTTCCGTGACGCGTCCTACGAAAATAACTATTGGCATTGTACCGTGGCGAATCGGCGTGTGACGTCGACCGAGACGAGCCGTTCGAGCGCGTTACGTCCGCTCTTTCTCCTTCGCGAGCACCTGCACGTTCTCGATGCCAGTCGACGGATACTGACCGTCCGCGTCCTTCTCGACGGCTTTGACCATATCCCAGACGACGTTCAGGCCCGTCGTGACGCCCTCGAGCGCCTCCATCTCGCAGCCCGTTTTACCGGTGGTTTCGACGCCGACCTCGAGTTCGATGCGCTCCTCCGCGAGCGAGAAGTCGGTATCGACGTTGGTGATCGGAATCTGGTGGCACATCGGGATCGTCTCCCAGGTGTGTTTGACGGCCTGGATCGCGCCGATGCGGGCGGTCGCGAGCACGTCGCCCTTGCCGACCTGATCCTCGCGAATCGCCTCGATCGTCGACGGCTGGAGGTGGATTTCCCCGATCGCAACGGCGCGGCGTTCGCTGTCCGGTTTGTCGCCGACGTCGACCATCTGGACGTCGCCGTCGTCGGTGGTGTGCGTGAGTTCGTCGGCCGCGGCTTCCCCGGACGACTCCGCCGGGTTCGACCGGTCCTCACTCGAGTCCGCTGCGTTCGATCGGTCCTCACGCATCGGCCCCACCCCACAGTGCCGCAGGAATCTCGTCGAGCATATCGGAGGCGAGGAAGCCGAACGCCTCAGTGCTTGCGATTCGTTCACCCGCGAGGCCGTTGACCTGCGCGCCCGCCGCCGCGGCGTCGAACGGTTCGGTGTGTTCCATCAGGGCCGCGACGATGCCGGCCAGCGTGTCGCCGGTTCCGCCGACTTTCATGCCGACGGTGCCGGAGCGGCTGATCCGCGTCCGCTCGCCGTCCGTGATCACGTCGGTCGCGCCCTTCGCGAGGACGATATGACCCAGATCGGCCGCGAAAGATTCGATCTCGTCCGCTGCGGCGGCCAGATCGTCGGTATCGGGCCCCCCCATCCGGGCCAATTCGCCGCGATTAGGCGTACAGACCAGCGTCGCGTCGGTCTCGAGGTCGGGCACGACTCGCAAGGCGTCCGCGTCGACGACCACGCGGCCGTCGTAGGACTCGAGGAACTGCGCCGCGGCCTCGAGCGTTTCGTCGGCGACGCCCAATCCGGGGCCAAGCACGACGACGTTGTCGTACTGCTCGGCGGTTTCGAGGAGCTCTTCTGTCCGTTCGGGCGTGAGCACGTCCTCCTCGTAGGGCTGGACGATGAGGTCCTCGCTATAGCCCTGAATCTCGCCCGCGACGGCGTCGGGTGCGGCGACAAAGGCGAGTTCCGCGCCGGCCCGAAGCGCCCCCTGCGCGGCGAGCGCCGGCGCGCCCGTGTAGGGTCCGCCGCCGATGACGTATGGTCGGCCGTCCCGGCCGTCGGGTCGGGCGAGCGAGATGTCTCCCGGACCGACGTAGCGCTCGGCCGCTGTGGGGATGCCGATATCGGCGACCGTGAGGTCGGCGTCAAGGTCCTCGAGCCCCGGTTTCGCGTCGTGGAATGTGATGACCCGATCGGCCTCGACGCCGTTGTCCGCGTGGTCGCCGCCGTTCGCATCGAAGCCGGACGGGACGTCGACGGCGACGACGGTGACGTCGGCGTCGTTGATCGCCCCGGCTGCAGTCGCGGCGGGCTCTCGGAGGTCCCCGCTGATTCCGGTACCGAGCATCGCGTCGACGATCGCGTCACAGTCGGGGAGGTCGAACTGGCTCGAGTCCGTGATCTTCCGCGTCTCGTACTCGCTTTGCTGGAGGGCGTCCCAGTTCTCGCGAGCGATCTCGGTTCCGATGGTCTCGGCCTTGCCGAGCAGGAGGGTCGTTACCGAGTAGTCGTCCAGAAATCGCGCGGCGACGAACGCGTCCCCGCCGTTGTTCCCGCGGCCGGCGACGATCGCGACGCTCGAGCCCGGTTCGGCGACGCTCCGAACCGTGCGGGCGACTGCGTGCCCGCTCGACTCCATCAGCTGCTTTTGGGCCACGCCGAGCGCCGCGGCGTTCTCGTCGACGGCGGCCATCCGCTCGCCTGTGATCATGCGGGAGCGTTCGACGGGCCGGCCGTTGAATATTGCGGACGACACGCCGGATTCCACCCGTCCCTCTAACCAATATGGCTGGATCTAACTCAGATGTTAAATGAAAATACACTATATCTTTTCACATTCTCTATTTGAAAGCGATAGAAAAGTTTTGTATATATGGCATATTATTTGTAGTATGGATCAAGACAGAAATGAAAAACGATTCAATAGAAGAACCGTTTTAAAAGCAACCGCAGTCGGTACTACTGGGAGTATATTTGTCACACCAAATGCTGCAGCATCATACGGACGTGATGCAGACGACATTATGGCCCAAACTCTCCAGATTCGGGAGCAGTCTGGAGATAATGATGCGTTTGATGAATTCTTGGAGTCCCATGGGTTTACTATTTCCAGAGAACATCATGAAGAGGAAATTAAGAAACTCGCAGAAAATGATGAATTTTCTTCTGAGAAATTAAAACAACATCAGTTCATCGGGAGGCCTTCACTTATCGCCCCATGTGATGAATCAGGAATCTACGCAGATTTTCATTTCTCACACGGAGGTACTGATAATGATAACACTTTCGCGGTACGAGACCGACATCCCTCCAGATTCGTCGGGCCGACCGTCGAAGAGTGCGGACGCCGATATCGATCCACTCCGTTGAGCGCCGCTGGTCGACCGAACCAAATCGATCGCCCAACGGCGGTCGACACACTGCACCTTACGATGGGCCTCCTTGCGTCGTCAATACGCTCAAGTTCTCGTACACCCCAGCGCTACTGTGAACGTCTTCTGGCTCGACGAGGACCCGCGGCTCGCGGCGCGGTATCACTGCGACCAGCACGTGAACAAACTGCTGCTCGAGGCCGCCCAGGTGCTCTGTACCGCGGCCCGCGAGAACGGCTCCGAGGAGGAGTTCCTCTACAAATCCACTCACACTGGACATCCCGTGACGCGGTGGGCGACCGAGTCTCGAGCCAACTGGCTCCGACTGCGCGAGCACGCCGAGGCGCTCAACGCGGAGTTCGTCGAACGATACGAGAAGGACGACGATCACGCCTCCTGGGAGGTGATCGAGCGGATCGATCCCGACCGAATCGCGTTTCCGAGCGACGAGCCGACACCTCGCCCGCAGGCGATGCCCGACGAGTACAGGCGACCCGGCGATCCGGTCGCAGCGTATCGGGCCTACTACGCCGGCGAGAAGGCCGACTGGGCCGAGTGGCGTTACACTGACGAGCCGCCGTGGCTCACCGAGTACGCGGCCGACCTCGAGTGATCAGACGGCGCGCGGTCGACGCCCCTTCGTCGTCGATCCGTCTTCAAACGACTGTTCAGTACCGAACCTCGAATCCGTCCTCGCCCTGTGGCTTTTCGAACTCGGCGTCGACGTCCTCGACCTCGGCCGCGGGACTCCCCGTGTGACACCACTCGATCATCGACTCGACGGCGTCTTCGGGCCCCTCGAAGATCGCCTCGACGCGGCCGTCCTCAAGGTTCCTCACCCAGCCGTCGATCCCCTTCTCTCGAGCCGTATCGCGGGTGTTCGCGCGATAGTAGACGCCCTGTACCGTCCCGGTGACAAAGACGTGTGCGCGGATTCGATCTGCCATGTGCGAGTTATCGACCGCGAGCGTCAAAAACCCGGCTTCGCGCCAGTCCAGTTTCGAGGCGATTACGATATACACCGGCCGCTACTTACTCGACGACGAGCGATGGGCATCATCGAACGCATCGAAGACGAGTATCTCGACGTCTCGAGCAGCCGCGCGACGATCCGGGAGCTGCTCGAGCTGTTCGTTGGCTCGATCGTCTTCGTACTCGGCGCGAGCGCCCTCGCATACTACCTGCTCGGCGGAACGGTCGCCCTCGCCGTGGCCGGACTCCTTACGGTAATTTTCGCCGTCACGCTCGTCTCGCAGGCGTACTGGGCGCTCACCGGGCGTGACGATTACAGGGAGTAGTCGATCATCACCGAACGGGCCGCTCACGCGCGACAGCGCGCTCCTTGGACTGCACACGGACGTAACTCTCACTTCGTGTCTTCGTACCGGCGAGCGCCGACAATCATGCGAGCGGTCAGCCCAAAGACCCCGAAGAGGAAGCCCGCCCAGACCAGTTCGGCGGCCGCGAACGCCGCCGTATACTTGACGGCGGCGACGAGCACGAGCAGCGCAGCGACGTAGAGCGTGTTCGTTCCGATGAACCTCGCCAACCCTTCCTCGTCGGTGACGCGGTCTGGATCGTAGCCTGCGATCAACTGGCCCATCCCGAAATACTTGATCAGGACGCCGAACGCCCCGACGAATCCAGCCGCGAGGAGGAGTGAAGCGACCGTCCCGTCAACCATACGCGGTTATTGACGGCGGGCCAACAAAACAATTTTGAGAACGAGTTCACTCCCCGGTTCGCAGGTGGTGGAAGATGTACGTCTGGGCGTAGCCCGCGTACTCCCCGCCCAGTCGCTCGCGGATCGCCCGCGAGGTGTCGGCGTAGGAGCCCCGATCGCAATCGGGGTAGTACTCCTCGATGGCCGACTTGATCCACGTGTCGAGCGGAACAGCCTCGTCGAACTCGAGCGAGAACAACAGGACGCAGTCGGCTACCTTGTCGCCGACGCCGACGAACTGCGTGAGATAGTCCCGGGCGGCCTCGTACTCGAGGGCTCGAGCCTCACCCGGATCTGCCTCGCCGTTCGCCACCATCTCGGCCGTGCGGACGACGTAGGGTGCCCGGTAACCGAGTCCGAGCTCCCGGAGTTCGGCTTCGGTCGCCGCCGCCAACTGGTCCGGCGTCGGAAACGCGTGGTAGGTTTCGCCGTCGAATTCGATCGCGTCGCCGTACTCGCGGGCCAGCGTCGAGACCATCGTGTGAATTCGACTGACGCGCATCTGGGCGGAGCAGATAAACGAGATCAGACAGCCGAAGGGCGGATCTTCGACCAGTCGCATCCCGCGGTGGGCGTCGTACGCCTCGCCGAGAAGCGGATCGTCCGGTGCGGCCGCCACGATGGCCTCGAGGTCGTCGTCCAGGCGAACCAGTCGACGGACGGTCGCCTCGGCGTCGGTGGTCGACTCCCACTCGAGGACGCCGTCGACCTGACGGATGCGGATCACGTCGCCCTCGACGACGGTAGCGTACCACGAGTCGCCCGGCTCCGCGCCGCCGTACATCTCGCCGTCGCCGCGTCGCCAGCAGTAGCTCTGGCCGCTCTCGAGCGTCCGGTACAGGTCGAGCCCGCCGGAGAGGCTGTCGACCGGAATCGTCCCTGTGTCCATCTGTCCGACCCTTCGGGAGCGGAGGCTTTTGCCTTTCGAACTGGCCGGCGACCGGCGTCGTCGGTCGTCGTGGTCGAAGCGTAGACCGAGGGACGGCGCAGCCGTTCGTGGAATCGGACTGAAATGAGGCGAACCTTCATACTGCAGGCGACACACTGTCTAGGTATGCACTGCAGGGTCGTCGTCGAAGCCGCCGTGCCGGTGTTCGACGTTGAGACGGAGGATGAGGCGATCCGTATCGCCATCTCGAAGACGGGCGAGATGCTGAACCCTGAGTTAAACTACGTCGAAATCAACATGGGCGAGCGCACGACGCCATCGGGGGAGGAGCTGCCGCCCGCCTTCATCGCGGCCGACGAAGCACTCGTCGCGCTCGAGTTGGAGATGTCCGTCTTCAACGTCGAGCGCGAGGAACACGCCTCGCGAATCGCTCGCAAGGAGATCGGACAGCGACTCGAGAACATCCCGCTCGAGGTTATCAGCATCGAGGAGTTCGAGGACGAGGACGAAGACGACGAGTCTGCGGACGACGAGACGGAATCGACCGACGAGACGGAGTCGGATGACGACGAGTCGTCCGAGACGGATTCCGAAGCGACGGAGTCGGATGACGACGAAATCCTTCCCGAGTTCGAGGATCTGGTCGAGTAGCTCGTCCCGAGTTCGAGGATCGAATCGAGCACCCGACGCTCGTTTTTGATGACCTTATCGATCGTTACCTGCTGGAACGATGCCGTAATCCGAGTTGCGTAGAACCGAACCCGTATGTCGTCGACGAAACCGACCGAAACGGTCGACCAGAAGACACGTCTCGCCAGTCAATTGTAGCGTACTCGAAGGAGACGACGTGTTTCTCAGTCTGCAGTAGCGGCAACTGCTTCCTGCTCCCCCTCGCGCATATTCATCGTGATTCCCCCTGCGAGTGCAAAGACAGCAGCTTTGTGATCTGTTTTCGATTTGTGAATCGATGTCGGTCGGATCCCGAGCGTTTCGTACTCCTCGAGATCAATCTGACAGTCGTCCCACGCCGCACACTGGTTCGATACCTCCGCGAGAAGGCCGTGAAGGTGAATGAGCTCCTGCTTCTTCATAACCATCCAATCCTACCCACTGCAGGGTTATATTATTATCTTGAGTCGCGTTAACACGCAACCCCTACTCGAACCAGGGTATGTCACCGGCTAGATGACAACGAAGGTCGTCCCTGCCGAGCAGAAATCGCCCGAAAGGGACGGCTACAAGCAAGTATTACCGTCGTAAATCACGTGTTCGTCTCAGTTTCCAATGGCACTACTTCGGAGAGTTAAACGGTCACTACTGTTGGACCGAACGCGAGAAGTGATGACGTCGGTCGGCGTTAACCGAGTTGTTTCAGCGTCTGGAGATCGCGGTCCGTTCGCATGAACTCGGAGAGCCGTCGGGATGCGTGACAGTTCGGGCAGTGAAACATCGCGGTGGATTCAGGGAGGTCACCCGGGGTAATCTGCCACTCTTTCGTACATTCAGGACACAACAGCTGGACGGTCGTCTGGTCCATGTCACGGTATTACACACCACGCCTCAAAAGTGTTGCCGCACGGTTACTCACGAACCGACCGATCCGCACCTCCCGACGCCACACCGATACCGCCGATGACAGATCCCCGAACGACGTCGGTTACGCGGGGGCTGCCGTGTCGGAGGCTTCGAGGAGTTCCTTGTAGCGGTTTCGGATCGTGACCTCGGAGATGCTCGCGACCTCGCTGACGTCGTTCTGCGTGACCTTCTCGTTGGTCAACAGCGCGGCGGCGTAGACGGCGGCGGCCGCGAGGCCGACCGGCGACTTGCCGCTGTGGACGCCTTCCTGACGTGCGGACTCGAGCAGTTCGCGGGCCATGCGTTCGGTCTCGTCCGAGAGGTCGAGATCGCTGACGAATCGCGGGACGTACTGTTCGGGGTCAGCGGGTTTGACCTCGAGGCCGAGTTCCCGAATGATGTACCGGTAGGTTCGGGTTAGCTCCATCTTCTCGACGCGGCTGACGGCCGAGATCTCGTCGAGACTGCGGGGCGTGTTCGCCTGGCGCGCGGCGGCGTACAGCGAGGCCGTCGCGACACCCTCGATCGACCGGCCCGGGAGGAGGTCCTCCTCGAGGGCGCGTCGGTAGATCACGCTGGCGGTCTCGCGAACGTTCTCCGGCAGGCCGAGGGCGCTGGCCATGCGGTCGATCTCGCCCAGCGCCTGCTTGAGGTTGCGCTCCTTCGAGTCGCGGGTACGGAAGCGCTCGTTCCAGGTGCGAAGCCGCTGCATCTTCTGGCGCTGGCGACTCGAGAGGGCGCGGCCGTAGGCGTCTTTATCCTGCCAGCCGATGTTGGTCGACAGCCCCTGGTCGTGCATCATGTTCGTCGTCGGCGCGCCGACGCGGGACTTCTTGTCCTTCTCGGCGGCGTCGAAGGCGCGCCACTCGGGACCGCGATCGATCTCGTCTTCCTCGACGACGAGGCCGCAGTCCTCACAAACCGTCTCCGCGTGTTCGGCGTCCGAGAGGACCCGGCCGCCACACTCGGGGCAGGTTTCTCGCTCACCCGACGTCTCGGTCGGTTCTTCGCGCTCTTCCTCGTCGGTATAGGTTCTGATTGTGGTCTCTGTCATGGTGTATCGAGATGGTTATTCGGGGCTCCCGGGTGGGGTATCCAGAAGAAACCCGGTCGCCTCGGCTAACGTATAGTAATACCGTTAAGCGTATAAAGCTTTCGTCTTCTTTATAAACTAATCGCCTTTCCCATTATATATGTTTCGGTTATATATCGATTAATCATGCTGGACACGGCGTCGGGTTGGATCCGAAGGTGGTTGCGTCCACGTGGCGGGCCGACCCGCTGATTTCGGGGATCGGCCGGGCTCCCAATCCTCGGGTAATGGTTTGGTATCTCCCAATAGAAATGTGGGGGCAAAAATGATTGGGGCGACGAGCCTGAACGTTTCGTATCGGCTGCTGAAACTGTGTCCCGGAGCGCCCACAAAACGGACGCGGGCACTCCGTCGCAGACATCACAGTCCGCCTCAGTTGCTCCGTCGAACGATCGCTGCTGCAACGAGCAGTGCAACGACAGCGACGACGACACCGAAGCCGGGGACACTATCGTCAGCTGTGTCCGTTTCGTCGTCAGTATCAATCTCGTCATTATCTGCGTCCATCCCGTCGTCGCCATCCGTTCCGTCGTCACCGTTCATTCCGTCGTCATCGTCCATCTCATCGCTATCGACCATCACGCTCGAGGAGGTCATGATCGGATCGGCTCCCGCCACGTACGGGCCGTCGTCCGCTCCGTCGCTCTCGAGGAAGTCGTACTGTTCGTTGTCGTTGGTGTCGAGATGTGCCATCGCGAAGACGTCCTCGTCAGCCGTCAGTGGATCGTCGAGGGTGATCTCGATGTCTTCGTGAGTGCCTGGACCGAGGTACTCGCTCGTGCCGCGAACGCTCTCGAAGACTGCACCGTCTGTGAGCGTGCTATCGTGAATCGTCACGAAGCCGCCATCGTGAAGCGTCACCGAGTCGACGGTGACCGTTTCGCCGTCACTCTGCTGGTCGGCGGTTGCAAGGCTCGCGGGCACGGTCACTTTCGCGGTGTCGACCACGGCGTCACCGTCTGCGGTGTACGGACCGTCTTCCTCGCCTTCACTCGCGGGGAAGTCGTACATCTCGTTGTCGTTCGTATCCTGGTGGGCCATCGGAACGATCGTCTGGCTGGCCGTCAGTCGCTCGTCGAGTGCGATCTCGACGTTAGTGTGCGTGCCGGCCTCGAGGTAGTCGCTCGTGCCGACGACGCTCCCGAAGACGTCGCCTTCGAACAGGCTCGCATCGTGAATCGTCACGAAGCCACCCTCGGAAACGTCGACGCGGTCGACGGTCACGGTGTGACCGTCAGAGGCCTGTGCCGAGGCCGAGACCGCGGCCGACACGTCGACCTCGCCATCGTCCATTACGATGTCACCGTCAGTGGTGTACGGGCCGTCCTCCTCGCCGTCAGTCGCCGGGAAGTCGTACGTCTCGTTGTCGTTCGTGTCCAGATGCGCCATCGCGAACAGCGTGTCGTCGTCCTCGAGTTCGTCGTCGAGGTGGATTACGACGTCGTGGTGGAGTCCGGCCTCGAGGTAGTCGCTCGTCCCGCGGATGCTCTCGAAGACTGCACCGTCTGCGAGCGTGCTGTCGTGCATCGTTACGAAGCCACCCTCGGGGACGAAGACCTCGTCCACGACGACGGAGCTCCCACCGGAGGACTGCGCTGCGAAGTCGACAGTGGCGTCCTCGCTGATGGTGACGTCGGTCGGCGCCATGACCGGGTCGCCGTCAGCGTTAGCGTAGGGGCCGTCTTCGCTCCCCTCGGTCGCCGGGAAGTCGTACTGCTCGTTGTTGTTCGTGTCCTGGTGTGCCATCGGGAACACCGTGTCATCGTCCTCGAGCGGGTCGTCGAGACCGATTCGAACGTTCTCGTGAACGCCTGCCTCGAGGTACGCACTCGTGCCGCGGATGCTCTCGAAGACTGCACCGTCCGCGATGGAGCTGTCGTGAACCGTCACGAAGCCACCCTCCGACAGTTCGACGCGGTCGACGACGACGTTCTCGCCGGTCGTCGGCTGCTCGCTCATCTCGATGTCGGCCGAGACGGTAACCTCGGCGTCTTCCATCACGATGTCACCGTCGACGGTGTAGGGGCCGTCTGTCCCGCCGTTACTCGAGACGAACGAGTAGATCCGGTCGTTGTCAGTGTCCATGTGTGGCATCGCGAACAGCGTGTCGTCGTCCTCGAGCGGTTTCTCGAGGTCGACGACGACGTCTTCGTGCGTGCCGGCTTCGAGATACGCACTCGAGCCGACCACACTGCCGAGCACGTCGCCATCGTCGAGCGAACTGTCGTGAACCGTCACGAAGCCGCCGTCGGGGACGGTGACCTCGTCGACGACGACCGTTGAGCCGCCCGAGGTCTGTGCCTCGAAGGTCACCGCCGCGTGATCGTGTTTGTATTCCTGTCCGGCGTCGACCGATGCAGCCGTTGCACCGGTGGCGCCCGCCGTGCCGGCCAGCATCGCGCTGGACAGAACGATGATTCCCATCAGTACTGCGCTGTATTGGCGCATGGCCCACACTGCCCCGGTTACTTAAAAGAAGATTTTCCAAACTCCGACCTGATTACCGTGGAAATACGACCGAACTCGGACCCAAATTCGACCCCAGATCGGAACTCGAGTTCCGAAGTGACAGGGATTGCACTAAGTGATGGCTGATACTTGCAGTTTCACTGCGAAGTGCTGGTGTCGAGAAGTGAAATACGCGGGCAGCAGTCGAACGCCGGTTCAATCGAGCGTGATCCACAGCAAGAACGTCAGCCCGATCGTCTGGGCGACGTTAATCGCCATCTGCGTCTGCCAGACGATCACCGGAACCAGCGACTCGTCGTGCCACCACGCCGAAAGCGTCGGATCGATCAGGTAGTAGTAGAGGACGAGTCCGTTCTCGAGCAACAGAAAACACGCAAAGACTAGGAGTCCGAGCGTGTGCTTCGACCTGAACGTCAGGTAGTTGCGCCCCCAGATGTAGCTCAGGCCGAGCAACAGTACGACGTTGAGCACGGTTGTTGCCTGCGCAACGGTAATCCAGAGGCTCATCGTGTCTCCCGTTTGAAGTCGGTCGGGATATACTCTTTCCCAAATTCGTCCATAGTTACTCCACCTTTTCGATTATTTGTTCGACAGTGTCCCAGTGACGGCGCGTGCGGTCGGTTGGCAGATAAATCGCGCCGTAATCGTCGCCGCTTTTCGTGACGATATCGTTCTCGAGGAGAACGTCCAGATGGTGGCGAATCGTCTTGTAGTCGAGACCGAGGTCCTCTGCAAGCTGATTCGCGTTTCGTGGCTGCTCGTCGAGTGTACTGAGGATCCGGACGCGGTTCGCACCGCCGCGAGTTCCGGTCAGTACGTACCACAGAGCCGCCTCCATTACCCTCTCTCAGTTACTCCACTCCCTTAACATACTATGATAGGAGACACTGTCACCGGATCGAATGCTCGCCGTCGGATTCGTTCCGGGCTACCGGCCCCGTTGAAATCAATAATCGGTGATAGTTTCGTACGGCCGTGCTGAATCCACGGCGCGAATGCAACACGAGTCAGAACTTGATCAACAGTAATGGATACTCAATACGGGAGGCTGTACGACTCGATTGCTCCAAAAATACTTATTGATTGAAAAGAGATCTTTTGTATGAAACGGCGTACCTTTGTTTCGGGCTCGATTCCTCTCTGCTCGGGGCTTGCTGGATGTACGGGGCTGTTCTCTGATTCTCAGATGCTCTCCGTGGCCGTCTTTAACCAGTCCGAGAGTTCCTACACAATCGAAATGGCTTTTTCACGAACAGACGGAGACCTCTCCAGAAGCGAAGCCCAGACGTTCTCAGGATCGATCGATATCGAACCGGACGAGCAAACTGTCCGTAAAGAGGTTGCTGAACGACAGCGGTATCTCATAGCGTACAGCCTCTTTGAGGACAATTCCTTTCTAACTGAACAAGACCACTTCCACTACTATCCGGGCGACGAGGATGAGAGCGGTAGTCTGGTGTTTGACATTAATTCGGCAGGAAGCCTGACGCGAAGGTGGGCCATTTGAACGGCTAGCGATCGACTGATTCAGCACGAGCTGCTTGAAACAAACGGCGCCGGGTTGCTGTATCCTCCTTTCGTATTCGACAGGTGACTCTCCTCTGCTACTGCGGGTTTCAACGCTGCTGGGCTCCCTCGTCAAACGGTGAACAGGTGTCCCTCCGTCGGGACGTCGAACAATCCGACGCGCGCGCCGGCGTCGAGCCACGCGTGGCCGTATGAAAACGACGCCAGCGCGTTGACGCGGTCGCCCTCCTCGCGGAAGTGCCGGCCGTCCTCGAGATACGAGGCCGCCATCTCGTAACACTCGGCTGCCGCCTCGGCCATCGGCGTTCCGTCCGGTGGGGCGATCGACGCTTCCTCGAGCGCCTCTGCGAGCAACTCCCCGTAGCGATCCGTTTTCTCCTCGAGATCCGCAGCCATACTCGGTGATTGGCCGTGGGTACCGTAACAGTGTCGTCAGCGAGTCGCGTCTCAGCGGCGGAGACTGTCCCAGATATCGAACGGTTCGACCGTGAACACGAAGGAAACGCGTTCGACGGCGTTAACGCCTTCATAGGTTTGAAACCCGGGGTGTTGCACTCGAGCGTGCGACAGATCGAGGTGTTCGTGCCGGACGACAGGTGCAACGACGCGCTCGCGGTCCTCGACGACGAGGGGATCGACTACGTCCGGACCGCCGAAGCCGGCGACGGGACTAGCGGGGAACTCATCAGCTTCCCGCTCCCGCCCCAAGCGGTCGAACGCGTGCTCTCGTCGCTTCGAGAGGCCGGAATCGACGACGAGTTCGTCGTCGTCTCCTCGATCGAGACGGCGCGAACGCCGCGGATCGACGAACTCGAGCAGCGATACGTCAACGGTCAGGAAGAAGACGATAGCATCGCCCACGAAGAGATCCGGTCTCGAGCGATGAACATGACGCCGGGTCGGGTCACCTACTACGCGATGACCGTGTTGAGCGCGATCGTCGCGACCGCGGGACTCCTCCTCGACTCGCCGGCGATCGTCGTCGGTTCGATGGTGATCGCGCCGCAGGTCAGTGCAGCGCTGACGGGCACCGTGGGCCTCGCGCTCGACGACCGCGAGATGGTCGTCGACGGACTCACGTCGCTGGCATTCGGGCTCGTGGTCGCCATCGCCAGTGCGTTCGTCTTCGCTTGGATCGTTCGCTCCGGCGGCGTCGTCCCATCGACGATCGACATCACCGCCATCGTCCAAGTCCAGAACCGAATCTCGCCCGGGCTACTCGCGATCGTCGTCGGGATCTGTGCCGGTGCGGCGGGAGCGTTCGGCCTCGCGACGGCAATTCCCGTCTCGCTGGTCGGCGTGATGATCGCCGTCGCCCTCATCCCGGCGGCCGCGGCGGTCGGTATCGGGCTGGCCTGGGGTAACGTCTCCGTCGCGCTCGGCGCGTTCGTGCTGGTCGCGGTCAACGCCACGTCGATCCTCTTCTCCGGGCTCGCCGTCTTCTGGTATCTGGGATATCGACCCGACGGCTGGACGCGCGGCTCGATTCGGGAGAATCTCACCGATGAGTGGGTCGACACGCTCGCCGTCGTCGTCGTTCTGGGCGTGATCGTGCTCTCCGTGGGCGGCCTCGTGTTGGGACAGTACGTCTTCTACGAGAACAGCGTCAACGACGAGGTTCGTACCGTCCTCGACGACGACGAGTACGATGACCTCGAACTCGTCGAGGTGCGAACCGAGTTCGTCGGTGCCGGTATCGACGACGAATCGGACGTTACCGTCGTCGTCCAGCGGCCCGCCGACGCGCCGTACCCGAATCTCGTCGCCGATCTCGAGACGGCCCTCGAGGATCGGACCGACCGCGACGTCGCCGTCGTCGTCGAGTTCGTCGACGCGGCGCGGTCTACCGAGACCTAACGACGACACAGGACGTCACAGGAGCCATCCTCGCGTTGCTGAGAACGCAAGCGGTTTAGGCACTCTGTCCCAACTCGTACCCATGAGCGAACAGCCTCGAGTCGAGATCTATACCAAAGAGGACTGTCCGTACTGCGACAAAGCCAAGGATCTCTTCGACGCGAAGGGAGTCGAGTACGAGACGTACAACGTCACGGGCGACGACGACCTCTTCGAGGAGATGGTCGAGCGAGCGAACGGTCGCAAGACGGCCCCCGAAGTGTTCATCGACGACGAACTGATCGGCGGCTGGGACGAGACCAGCGCCCTCGACGAGACGGGCGAACTGGACGCGAAACTGGGCATCGAAAGCGATACCGAGGACGGCGAGGTGCTCGAACACCGCAAACTGATCATCGCCGGAACCGGAATCGCCGGACTGACCGCAGCGATCTACGCCGGCCGCGGAGACAACGAGCCGCTGGTCATCGAGGGCGACGAACCCGGCGGCCAGCTCACGCTAACCACCGACGTGGCGAACTACCCCGGCTTCCCCGAGGGGATCGGCGGCCCCGAACTGGTCAACAACATGAAAGAGCAGGCCACGCAGTTCGGTGCCGAGCTGAAAAACGGCATCATCGAGACCGTCGACGCGGACACCAAGCCGTTCCGCGTCGAGCTAACCAACGGCGACGTCTACACCGCAGACGCCGTGATCGCCGCCTCCGGCGCGAGCGCGCGAACGCTCGGGATTCCGGGCGAAGAGGAGCTGATGGGGTACGGCCTCTCGACGTGTGCCACCTGCGACGGCGCGTTCTTCCGCGACGAGGACATGCTCGTCGTCGGCGGCGGCGACGCCGCGATGGAGGAAGCGACCTTCCTGACCAAGTTCGCCGACACCGTCTACATCGCCCACCGGCGCGAGGAGTTCCGCGCCGAACAGTACTGGGTCAACCGCGTCCAGGAGAAAGTCGAGGCGGGCGAGATCGAGATCATGAAGAACACGGAAGTGACCGAACTCCACGGCTCGCAGAAAGCGGGCATCGACCACGTCACCCTCGTCCGCAACGACAAGGGCCACCCCACCGACCGCCTCGACGACCCCGAGACCGAGACGTTCGAGTTCGACGTCGGCGCCGTCTTCTTCGCGATCGGTCACACGCCGAACACGGACTATCTCGAGGGCACCGGCGTCCAGATGGACGACGAGGGCTACCTCCGAACCCAGGGCGGCGACGGCGGCGGCCAGACCGAGACCGACGTCCCTGGCATCTTCGGCGCCGGCGACGTCGTCGACTTCCACTACCAGCAGGCCGTGACGGCCGCCGGAATGGGGTCGAAGGCCGCACTCGACGCCGACGAGTACCTCGAGGATCTCGAGCGCGCGGAGGCGACGAGCGAGGGCGAGGCCGTCGCCGCGGACGACTGATCGCAGAAGGACCGCTTCTGTATCGCTGTTTGATATGGTTTTCGGGAAGCCGTACCGATAGTACGGACGAGCGATCGACCGTACCGGTCCGCCGCTCTCGACACCTCCTGACTACCGTATTTCTATCTCGTGGCCGGCCACTCGAGACGCCGTTTGCGGCCCGATAGATAGGGTTTACGGCCGTTCGGGGTCGAAAGACCGGAAGACCTACACCGGCTGTGTGACGAGGGGGCAACATGACCGTTCGATCCGCTATCGTCCTCGCCGCGGGAGAAGGAAAGCGGCTCCGGCCGCTGACGGAACACCGGCCCAAACCCATGCTTCCCGCCGCTACCGACCCGATACTGGCCCACGTCTTCGACGCGCTGATCGCTGCCGGAATCGCGGAGCTAACCGTGGTCGTCGGCTACGGACGGAATCGCGTCCAGTCGCACTTCGGCTCGACGTACCGTGACGTCCCCGTGACCTACGTGACCCAGGAGAAACAGCTCGGAAGCGGTCACGCGCTGGCGGCTGCCGAACCGACGATGGCGGGTCCGTCGCTCGTCGTGAACGGCGACCAGCTCGTCGACCGACGGATCGTCGAGGACGTCATCGACGCCCACGGGGAGACCGACGACGCCGCGGCGACCATCGGTGCGATCCAGCACCGCGATGTCTCCGAGTACGGCGGCGTCCTCCTCGAGCCCGACGACGCGGAGGGGTCGTCCCGCCGGGTCACCGAAATCGTGGAGAATCCGACCGACGGACGAAGCTACCTGCTCAACGCTGGCGTCTACGCCCTCGAGACGCGCGCGTTCGATACCGTCCGGAGTGCGAACTCCCAAAGCGGGGAACACTCGCTCGTGGACGGACTCGCCGCGTTGATCGACAGCGACGAGCCGGTTCGAGGCGTTAGCTCGGAGGGGATCTGGATCGACGCGACCTATCCCTGGGACTTGCTCGAGGTCGCCGACGCCCTCCTCGAGAACGATGACGGCGTCGAGAGCACGACCGCGGCGTCCGCCCGAATTCACGAGCGCGCGACGATCCGCGGTCCAGTCGTCATCGCCGACGATTGCGTCGTCGGGCCCGGCGCGGTGATCGGTCCCAACGTGTGTCTCGGCGAGAACGTCACCGTCGGATCGAACGTCGTCTGCGAGCACAGCGTCGTGGACGCCGATACGCGGATCGGTCCGAACGCCACGCTCGTCGACTGCGTGACCGGACGCGGCGTCCGGATCGGCGCCGGCTCGACCGTCGTCGGCGGCCCGGGCGACGTCCACGTCGGTGATCGGATCCACCGAAACGAGGCTCTCGGCGCGCTCATCGCCGACCGCGTCCGCGACGGGGGCGGCGTGACCTACGCGCCGGGGGCGATCGTCGGCTCGAGCGCCGTCATCGGCTCCGGAACGACCGTCACCGGGACGATCGACTCCGAGACGGAGGTCCGGTCCTGATGTGCGGCATCGTCGGCTACGTCGGATCGCGCGACGCGATCGACGTCCTGCTGAACGGACTCTCCGGCCTCGAGTACCGCGGCTACGATTCTGCAGGTGTAGCGCTGGCGAACGGAACGCTCGCAGTTCACAAGCGGGAGGGCGAACTCGCCGCGCTCGAGTCGACGCTGCCGACCGCGGAACTGCGCGAACGCTCGATCGGCATCGGGCACACGCGCTGGAGCACGCACGGGCCGCCCTTGGACGTCAACGCACACCCGCACACGGACGCCGAGGGACGCGTCGCCGTCGTCCACAACGGGATCATCGAGAACTATCAGTCGTTACGGGACGAACTCGCGGCCGACGGCGTCACGTTCGAGAGCGAGACCGACACCGAGGTCGTCCCGCACCTGATCGGCCGCGCCCTCGAGGAGGGAATGGCTCCGGAAGCCGCGTTTCGCGCCGCCATCGACCGGATCGAGGGGAGCTACGCCATCGCGGCGGTCTTCGCCGGCTCGGAGACGGTCTACGCCACCCGACAGGCGTCGCCGCTGGTGCTCGGCATCGGCGACGACGGCTACTACCTCGCGAGCGACGCGCCGGCCTTTATCGACTACACCGACCGCGTCGTCTATCTGGAAGACGGCGAGTTCGCCCGGCTCTCGCCCGAGGCTGTCGTTGTCACGGACTCGAGCGGAACCGTCGTCGAACCGTCCGTCGAGACGATCGAGTGGGACGCCGAGGACGCCGGCAAGAGCGGGTACGACCACTACATGCTCAAGGAGATCCACGAACAGCCGACGGCGCTGCGGCAGTGTCTTCGCGGTCGCGTGGACGAACTGACAGGGACGGTGAGCCTCGAGGAACTCGACGCGCTCGAGTCGTCGTCGCCGGTGCAGTTCGTCGCCTGCGGAACGTCCTACCACGCCGCCCTGTTCGGGGCCACGCTGCTACGCGACCGCGGCGTCCCGGCCCAGTCGTTTCTCGCCAGCGAGTACTCGACCGACCGGATTCCCGTCGACCCGTCGACGCTCGTCATCGGCGTCACGCAGAGCGGCGAGACCGCGGATACGATGCGCGCGTTGCGGGAGGCGAACCGCGCCGGCGCGCAGACGGTCGCCGTGACGAACACCGTCGGCAGTTCGGCGGCGCGGGAGTGCGACCACGCGCTGTACATTCGCGCCGGGCCAGAGATCGGCGTCGCCGCGACCAAGACGTTCGCGAGCCAGCAGGTCGCGTTGACGCTGCTCGCGTGTCGGCTGAGCGACGGGTCGAACCACGACGTGATTCGGGCGCTTCGCGACGTTCCCGACCAGGTCCAGACCGTCCTCGATACCTCGCAGTCGACCGAGATCGCCGCGGAGTACGCCGGGTCGGACGCCTTCTTCTTCATCGGACGGGGCTACCAGTACCCCGTCGCGCTCGAGGGCGCGCTCAAACTGAAGGAGATCTCCTATTGCCACGCCGAGGGCTTCGCCGCCGGCGAGTTGAAACACGGCCCGTTGGCGCTCGTGACCGAGGAGACGCCGGTCTTCGCGCTCGTCACCGGCGACGACGAACGGGCCCACAAAACCGTCAGCAACGTCAAGGAAGTCGAGGCTCGCGACGCGCCCGTCGTGGCGGTGACGGACGGGCAGACCGACGTCGAACGGTACGCGGATCACGTCCTCGAGGTACCGGCGTCGAACGAAATCGGCGCGGCGGTCACCGCGAACGTCCAGTTACAACTGCTCGCCTACTGGGTCGCCCATCGCCTGGGTCGATCGATCGACAAACCGCGACACCTCGCGAAGAGCGTAACGGTGGAGTGATGGCTCGGACTGAAGCCGTCGTCCGAACGCGACGAAACGGGGTCGTCACTGCCGACTCGGAGCGAAAACGTGATGAGTCCGTACACTCACGTGATGGGCAATGACCGATGCCGACTCGAGCGCGCTCGCCGACGCGACCGCCTCGTTTCTCGCGGATTACGACGAGGCGGAACGGGCGCTCGAGACCGTGCTTGAGGTCGATTCCGAAGCCGAAACCTGGACGTTCGACGACGTTCCGCTTGACTCCGGAACGTTCGGCGAACTCGTGTCTCGAGGGATCGTCGAGAAGGCCGACGGCGAGTACCGGGTCGCCGACGCGGCGGTCGTCCGGGCCGTGCTGTCAGGCGAGGCGGTAAAGTCGGATACCGGCGACGATGGCTCCCTCGAGTTCCGTTCGGCGTTCAGCCTCGGAATCTGGGGCGACCGACGGGCGCTCGCCGGACTGGCCGGCGCGTTGTTGCTGGTCGTCGCGATGCGACTCACGCAGTTTCGGTCGGTGTTCCGCGGCGACCACGTCGTCTCGCCGGGCAACGATCCGTACTACTACCGATACTGGACGAACGAACTGCTGGCCGAGTCGACGAGCCCGACGGATATCGGCGTCCTCGCGGAGCTGCCGGCCGGTGCCGTCGGCCGGCGGCCGTTGACCCACGCGTTGAACTGGTGGTTCGCGACGCTGTTGGGCGGGGATCAGTGGGCCGCCGACGCGGTCGCGGCCTGGTTGCCCGTCGTCGCCTCCGTCGCGCTCGGCGTCGCCATCTACGCGCTGGCGGTCGTGGTGACGAGGGACGTCAGGGTCGGTATCGCCTCCGTCGTGTTGCTCGCGGTCACGCCCGTCCACGCCGTGTACACGCAGGTGGGATTCCTCGAGCACCGGCTCCACCAGTACTTCTGGCTCGGCGCGACGCTCCTCGCGCTGGCGTGGCTCGCCGTCGATCTGACGCGGCGACGCGAGACGAGCGCCGATCGGGACGCGGTTCGCGACCACCTCTCGTCGCCGGCCACGTGGATCGTCGCGGTGGGGCTGGGCGTGG
Organism: Natronorubrum marinum; assembly: GCF_052040125.1. NCBI lineage: Archaea > Methanobacteriati > Methanobacteriota > Halobacteria > Halobacteriales > Natrialbaceae > Natronorubrum > Natronorubrum marinum. Next base: position 1,159,493 of record NZ_JBPPFV010000001.1, on the reverse strand, counting down.
CGCTGGGTGCGTCGGCTCATCTGTGGGGCGGCTCTTCGCTGCTGTTCGTGCCGCTTGCCGCCTACGTCGGGCTTCGGGCCGTCATCGACGCCCGCGAGGACATCTCGCCGACGCTGGCGAACCTCCCCGTATTGGTCGGAATCGGAATCGGAACGGCGATCTCGGTCTGGCTCCACACCAACTGGGGCTGGCACTCCGGGTTCGTCGCCTACACGCCCGCGATGGTGCTCGGCGGCGGCGTCGTCGTGCTCGCGCTCGGCGATCTGTGGCGACGGTTCGAGATACGCGTGGGCGGGCTCGTCGCGCTCGAGGTAGCCGTCGTCGGTGCAGGTCTCTACGCGCTTCGCCGGTTTCGGCCGGCGGACTGGGCGGAGGCGCGGTCTCGAGCCGACGATCTGCTCCTCCGGGAGGGCATCACGGAGACGTCGTCGCTGTTCACTCCCGAGTACGCGGTGATTTTCGGACCGCTGATCCAGCTCGGGGTCGGCTTCTATCTCGGAGTCGCGGTGTTGATATGGGCCGTCTGGCACGTCTCTCGGCAGTACGAACCGGCGTGGTTGCTGCTCGCGGTGTACGCGTCGACTCTCATGATGCTCGCGGGAATACAGGTTCGGTTCGCCGCACAGTTCGCGGTTCCGCTGTCCGTGCTGGGCGGCGTCGGCTTCGTCTACGCGCTGTCGACGATCGACCTCGCGCGGCGACCGTCCCCGTTCCGACGGAAAACCGAACGACCGAACGCGGTGGCCGCGGACGGCGGCAGCGACGAGCCCTCGATCACGCTGCCCGACGCGCGGAAGCTGGGGTACGTTCTCGGGATCGGCCTGCTCGTCTGCGGCTTTAGTCTGCTCTACGTTCCCGGACTCTCCGGACAGGTCGCCCACGGCGACGCGGAGTTCGAGGCCGCGCTGACAATCGACGAGCACGCCGCCGACGCGGACCGGGAGTACCCCGACAGCTTCGTGCTGAGCGAGTGGGGAGACAATCGGATGTACAACTACCACGTGAGCGGCGAGTCGGAGAGCTACGGCTACGCGATGGCGAACTTCGACGACTTCCGGTTCGGCGACGATCCGGACGGCAACTACAGCCAGTTCGAGGACAGGGTCGGCTACGTCGTCGTAACCGAACGCGAGGGCGAGTTGCCGGCCGAGAGCGCGCACGCGCAACTGCTCGAGGACCTCGGAGCCGGCGGCGACGGCGGCGAGGCGCTCGCTCACTACCAGTTGCTCTACGCGGACGACGATCGGTCCGCGGCGGCGTTCGCCGTCGTTCCGGGGGCGACGATCGAAGCGGACGCCGAACCGGGCGAGACGGTGACCGTCAGTACGTCGGTGTCGGTCGACGACGAGTCGTTCACGTACGAACGCGACGTGACGGTCGGGGACGACGGCCGACTCGAGGCGACGGTTCCCTACGCCGGATCGTACGCGGTCGGCGACGACAGCGTCGACGTGACCGAGTCGGACGTACTGGATGGGTCGATCCTCGAGGTCGATGCGGACGAGAACGGAGAGTCGAACTGAGTCGTCGATCGCGGTTCGACCGACACGATCAAGACGACGACGATCCAGCACAGAGACGAATGCGTCTCGCCGCCAGAATCGTCGTCTCCACGCTCTTGCTCGCGGCACTTTTCGGACTCTGCGTGCACTACGGTGGGGCGTACGACGACAACTGGCCCCATCCGACGGGTGACCAGTTGCGGGACGAGTACGACGCCTACGCGGGCGAGCGCGTCCTGCTGATCGGGAGCGTCCAATCGGTCGACGGCGAGACCATCGAGATTCACGTCACGGACTCCGCCGACGAGGTCGCGGCCGAACTCGAGATCTACGGCCTCGAGAAGACGGTGGCACCCGGCGGGACCGTCCAGGTCTACGGCGTCCTCGAGTCCGATCGAACGATGACGGCCGACGAAACGGTCGTCGTCGACCGCGACTCGGCCGCGTTCGACTACAAACTCGTGACCTCCGTCGTCGGCGTCCTGCTCGCGATCGGCTCCTTCGGCCGCCACTGGACCGTGAACCCGCGAACGCTCGCCGTCGAACCCCGGGGGAGGGACGTCGGCGAACGTCGAGGGTCGGACGTCGGCGAATTATCCGAGTCTGCCGGCGCTGAAACCGGGGAGGGTTCCGACGATGGCTGAACTCCTTTCGCACGTCCTCGTCGCCTACGCCCTCGGTACCGTCGCGAGTTGGCGACTCGAGCGGATGACAAAGCGCTGGGTCGCCGTCGCGATGATCGGCGCGCTCCTGCCGGATCTCAACCGCATCGGGCTTTTCGTCGCGGATGCGACGCTCGAGAGCGTCCTCGGCGTCTCGTTCAGCGTCGACGCGATCCACACGCTCGGCGGCGTCGTTCTCCTCGCGGGTCTCGGCGCGATGGTCGTCGCCGACCAGCACCGGCAAGTTTTCGGCGTGTTGCTCGCGGGGGCGCTCTCCCATCTGCTCGTGGACGCGGTCAAGGCGTACGCCGACGGTGCCGCCGGCGCATGGCTCTATCCCGTCACCTGGGGCCGCCACCCGACGCCGAACCTGTACGTCTCGTCCGATCCAGTCGTCCTCGCGGTTATCGGCGTCACGGCGCTTCTCGTCCGGTGGATAGACCGCACTCGAGTCGAGTGACCGGCGGCATACGATCGTCGGATCGAAACGCAACCGAAGACGCGTCCCTATCGGCAGGTCACAATACCTATGTGCATGCGAGAAACTCAGCATTGGTATGAACGATTCGGGTGAGCCATGGAGCTAATCGACGAGAACGGGAACCTCTTCGGGACCGTCAACGTCGTCGATGCGCTCGCCGTCTGCCTCGTCCTCGCGGTCGTCGTCGCCGGCGTCGCGGCCGTCGGGACGCTCGGGGCGGGCGAGAAGACCGAGACCGACGAACCCGCCGTCGAGACTCGTTACGCGACTATCGATCTCGGGACGCAGTTGTCGTCGACGGCCGACGGTATCTCGGTCGGCGACGAGATGACTCACGACGACCACCCCCACACGCTCACCGTCACCGACGTGTACGCGGCGCCGGTTTCGAACGGCGAAACCCACGTGACCGTCCGAACGGAGGTCGAGGGGACGCAGTTCGAGAACGGAACCTACGCCTTCGGCGACGCCGAGTTCGCGACCGGTCACAACGTCTCGGTCGGGACCGAAGCGTACGACGCCACCGGAACCATCGAGACCGTCGAAGACGAGGGAACCGAACTCTCGCTCGCGGAGACCGACGTGCTACTCGAGGCGACGCTATCGCCGTCCGCCGCCGCGGACATTCGAGTCGGCGACGAGGTCACGTTCGGTAACGATACCGTCGCAACGGTCGAAAGGGTCTCCGTCTACCCCGTCGGCGACCAGCGCCATCGGGTGTTCGTCGGCGCGACGCTGACGACGCTCGAGCGGGGGGCGGACCTCCGGTACGGACACGCGTCCGTCGAATCCGGGTCGACGATCCCGCTTTCCACCGCCGACTACGATCTCGCGTTCGACGCACTCGAGATGGGTGTTATCGAGGAGGCCGGCGAGCCAGCGACGACGACCGTCGAAATCGACCTCGAGAAACTGAGCGACCGCGAGGCGAGTCTGTTCGAGCCCGGACTGACCGAGACCGCCGGCGACGAGACGTGGGCGACGATCCAGGACGTCGAACGCGAACCCGCGTCGGTTATCGTCGAAACCGAAAACGGCGAACTCCACGAACGCGAGCATCCGACCAGGGACGACGTGACCCTCACCGTCGAGTTACAGACCCGGGAAACCGCGCTGGGGCCCCGATTCAAGGGTGACGCTCTCGACAACGGCGACACCGTCTACCTCGACTTCGGCGTTACGTCCGTCGAGGAACGGGTCTGGCTCGTCGACAACTGATCATGCTCGATTCGAACGCCGACTCCCCCAAATCGACGCTCGAAGCCCTCGAAGAGCGACTTCGGCGGGGGATCTCGCAGTCTCGGCTCAGCGGCGGTGTCCGAACGCTCGCGCGCTTCGTCCGCCACTCGCGGCTGTACCGCTGGTTCACGGCCGAACCCGAGCCGGACGTGATCGTCATCGACCTCCGCGAGACGTATACGGTCGGGCCGTTCATCCGACTTCTCGATCGGTGTCTCGAGGGGCTCTCAGACGCCGCTGGCACATCGAAAACGGCCGGCGCCGTCTCTCGACTTGACGCGGCGTTTCGGGTTCGGCCGTTGCAGGTCGTCGGACTGGCGATGATCGCGGCGGTACTCGTCTCGCTGCTCGTTTCCGTCGCGCTCGGTCAACTGGGGACGGCGCTACTCGTCGCACACGCGGCCTTCGTGCTGGTCTCGCTTCTGGGGCTGCGTTCGGAGCGAACGCTCGAGGAGATCACCGAGACGCGGGGTTGGACGGTGCTCGCTACCGCGTTCGAACCGCCCGAGCCGCCCGAAAGGCGATAGGTTCGCCATCGCGGACGGACTTCCAGACCACCGCGGATATCTTTTCTCGAACCGAGCCCCGTTTTCGAACGACTGGTGTCGCCGTACGCGACTCAGACGGCTGTCGATATTCGAGGGGACGCGGTCCGTAAAATCGATGGCCGGTTTCGAGTCGGCGTCTCATCAGTAGAGTCAGCGAACTCGAGTTTCGTTGCGATTTGGGGCTACCCGCGGATCATCGCCCAGACATCCGTGAGCACGTTCCAGATCTGCCGAACGACGATCTTCAGGTCGACCCAGAACGACTGTCGACGGATGTACTCGAGGTCGTACCGCAGCTTCGCGTTCGGATCGGTGCTGTTCGCGTCGTTGATCTGGGCCAGCCCGGTCAGCCCCGGCTTTACGAACCAGCGCTTGCGCCACGCCGGGGCGTCCCGCTCGAGCAGGACCTCCTCCTCAGTCCACACGGCGCGCGGGCCGACGACGCTCATGTCGCCGACGAAGATCGACCACAGCTGGGGCAGCTCGTCCAGGTGCGTCTTCCGCAGGACGCGGCCGACGCCCGTGATCCGATCGTTGGCCTCGTCGTCGGTAGGCGTTGCGTCCTCGCCCTCGGGAACCATCGAACGGAACTTGTAGACCGGGAAGGTTTCGCCGAGTCCGGCCGTCCGATCCTGGCTGTAGAGGACCGGACCCGGACTGTCGTATTTGATCGCGGCGGCGATCACCAGCATTACCGGCGCAAAAACGAGTAATCCGACCGTCGCAAACAGGACGTCGAACACGCGCTTGAACAGGTGATCCAGCGGATCCCAGGGCTCGAGATCCACGTCGACCAGTTCGCCGACATCCCCCGCGGAGACGAGCACGCTGTCGGCATACTCCCGGTGAACTTTGGCGTTGACACCGTGTTCGTGACAGGCGTCGAGCGCCCCGAAGAACCCCGCCCGGTCGGCTTCTCGGAACGCGAGCACGACGGTGTCGACGTCGCGCTCGACGAGGACGTCCTCGAGACGGGAGAGGCCACCGAGTCGCGGGAGTCCGGCGAGCGCTCGCGACTCGTCGGGTGTTGACCCGGGCGGACCGTTCGGTCCGGCCCCACCAATCGACTCGCGGTGCTCCACGGCAACGCCACCGTCGGCTCTGACGTCACCGCTCTCCGCTCGAGGCGTGTGAGCGGTAATATCGTCCTCGTCGAACCCGTGGTAGCCGACGCTCGACGGGCAGAGATAGCCCAGCACGGGGGCGTTGACGGCCGGTGCGATGCGCTCGATCTGGGCCAGATCGTCGCCGACGAACAGCGTGCGCCCGTCCGACTCGGACGGCCGGTGTCGTATCCAGACGAACCACGCCGGGAGCAGTATCGCGAGCAGCCCGACGATCGTGACCAGGGTTGCGCGAGGGAGCCTGTGAGACCACTTGAAGTAGCCCAGAGCCGCGAGCGCGAGTCCGGCGACCAGCAGCCGTTTCTGAGCCAGCACGACGGTATCCAAGAGTCGGCGCGGACGCGGTCGATAGAGCGGCAGGAGACACGCCGTGACGGCGACGACGGAGAGGACAATCGCCCGGTAAAACGAGCCGCCGGTCAGGACGGTTACCTCGAGGCGATTGAACAGCGGGACGTACGTCGTAAAGACGTGCTGGGATAGCGGGTGGTTGGTAGCGACCACGGCGGCGATGGTCAATCCGACCACGCCGAGGACGCTCACGATCCGATACCGCCAGCCAGTAAGCATTCGTTACGTGGTCGATTCGGCAGTGTCATAACTTTGTTGAATGCGGTGTCAAACCGGCTATGAGTCGGCGATTTGCGGGACGGTTTACGGGGCTGTAATCGGTTGTGTTGGATCTGCTATCTCATTAATTTCTCGAAGTAAGGGGCCTATAACCTGGAATTGTAGAAATCCGCGATGGTAATTATTCTGGGCAGATATTCGGTGTACCAAGATACAGACATGTTTTATCAGTGGATAATCCCGTAGAATTATGTCGGTCGGCGGGTGAGCGCGGTCGAAGATCGAAACGGGCCGCCCTCGGAATTGGACTGCTCCCAGGGGTCTCGACCGAACGGGCGCGCGGTTCCCGGCGCACCGGATCAGAACGGTCTCGAGCGGGACCGACTTCCGCGCGAGCAAGCCCGCGTCCACCCGATAGTCATAAGGCGACGTCCGGTGCTCGGTCGAACCGGTGACCGTTACGGCGATAACGGGCCTCCCGCAGGTGGGACACGGGGGAACGAACTTTGGTATCGGTGTCGCTCGAGTCGTCCTAATCGGTGACCGGTCGCCGCGAGTCGTTCGTCCAGACTCGCGTCGGGACATCGGCCGGCGTGTCCAGCCAGGAGCCAAAGTACGGCGCTTCTGTAATGGTGTCCGATCGGAGACCAACTCGGACTCGAGCCAAGGCTATCGGCGTCGGTCGTCGCGAGAAGCGCCCGCATCGCGTGATCGTTCGCGATCCCGTCGTCGATCGCGACGGCTGTCGCTGGGTGGTGTAGCGCGCGAAAGAAATGACCGTACATCGAAGCCGAACGAAGTCCGGTGGTTAGACATCGTACTGGCGTCGCAGGGCCGGCATCGCGGCTGCGATCACAGCGACGACGGCGAAACCGAAGCCGGCATTCCGAAATCATCGTTGTCGAAAACTTCAGCGAAACACGCGAAACCAGCGGAATCGGGATACTTTTGCCTACAGCAGTTTTCGACGTCAACAGAACCCCTAATGGAATCGACGAACCAGTTTTCGCCGTCCGGGCGTACTCGAGAACATTCGGGCACACCGACTCGACGACACCTCCTTCGTGTAAGCGGTGCCGTCGCGGTCGCGGGGCTAGCCGGGTGTGCCGACACAGTCAATACCTTGGTCGACGGCGATGATCCAGCCGGTGCTGACGGCGATTGTGGCACTGGCGAGCCCACAGAATTCGTCTCCGAGTACGCGACACATCCGGACGAAAACGTCTCGCTGTTCTGTCGGGGGCTGCGACGCCTCGGCTACTATCCCGATGAGGCCGTTCCGGGATCGGTGAGCGTGAACTGGACGTTTCCGATCAACTACGTCGGACACACCGCGGCCAAATCGAGCCCGGTTCCGACGCCCGACGGGGAGACGATCGTGTTCGCGGGCGACAACGGTTGGGTACACGCCTACGCCCCCGACGGCGAGAAGCGCTGGTCGACGCGGACGGGTGCGACGGACCTCGGCTTTCATGGCTCGGCGGCTATCGTCGGCGACACCGCTTACATCGGCGGCTATGACGGAGATCTGTACGCGCTAGACATTGAAACCGGCGATCTCGTCTGGCGAATACGATCCGATGAACTCGAGGGAACACTCGCGATCGGCTCGAGCCCAGCCTACTACGATGGGACGCTCTACGTCATCGCCGAGTACGGCTCACCGTCCTCGGGAGCGCTCTGGGCCATCGACGCCGAGACCGGCGAGCCGACGTGGAGCGACGACCGCATCTGGGGCCAGCCCCACCCCTCGCCCACGATCGACCTCGAGGCCGGGCGCATCCTCGCCGGCTCGAACGACGGCGTCGTCTACTGCTGGGAGTTCCCTTCGCTCGAGTTTCTCTGGGAGTTTCAGGCCGAGGCAGACGGCGAGGAACGAGAAGACGGGGCGTTTCGCGCGGGCGCAGAGATCAAAGGAACCGTCGCAGCCCACGACGGTTACGGTTATTTCGGCAGTTGGGACGATACCTTCTACTGCCTCGACCTCGAGGACGGCTCTCTGGAGTGGGCGTTCGAGACGGACGGCTCGATCATGTCGAACCCGGCGGTCGACCCCGAGGAGGATGTCGTCTACATGGGTAACGATGACGGCTACGTCTACGCAATCGATGCCAAATCCGGCGACGAACGCTGGTCAGCCGACGTAAACGGGCGCGTCATCGGTGCGCTGTCGGTCACTTCCGGATCGGTGCTCGTCGGCTCCTACGATTCGCATCTCTACGCGCTCGACAAGGAGACCGGCGATCGGTGTTGGCGAGTCGAGAACCGGGGTCGCGTCACCAGCGCGCCGGTCCCCGTCGACGGCCGGATCTACTACGCCGAGCGGGCCGTGTTTTCGAACTACTACGACGACGAGGAGGAGACGATCATGGAGGTACCCGGACACGCGTACTGTCTGGTCGGCGACGAGTGACGAGCGACGGGGTTTGCGTGGTGCTGTTGCTTCGATTTTCGCCAGAAATACGTACGAGACACACACCGGGATCACCGATTCGAGCGTCCCGCAGCGTTCCGTCTGGACATCTCGTGCAGAGCACTGAAAGAATGCTACCGTTCCAGAGTTAGCACCGATGCGTATCGGCTGCGCTAGTCGGTTAGAACTATCGCTTCGGTGGTATCGATCTCGAGAATTGCTTCGAAACGCTTGAACGAACGAGGTTTCATGACTGCTGTTTACACGACGGCGTCGCAACGTAGTCGACGAGCGCTACCGCTGTGGGTGTAGCGTTCGAAAGAAAGGAAAATACTGCGAAACCGGAGCGGGTCCGGTAGTTAGTTACGGTTTAGTTCTGGCGGCGCAGTGCGAGCATTGCGGCTGCGAGCAGTGCGACAACAGCGACTGCGACACCGAAGCCGGGCGTTCCGTCGTCGTCGGAGTCATCTTCGTCGCCGTTCTCGTCACCGTTCTCGGCGCCGTTCTCGTCACCGTTCTCGTCGCCGTTCTCGTCGCCGTTCTCGTCACCGTTCTCCTCTCCGTTCTCGTCGGCTTCGCTGACGGTCAGCGTGCCGTCGGATTCGGATTCACCGTCGACGAGCAGCTCCCAGTTGTAGTCACCGGCAGCAGCGTCTTCAACGGTGAAGGAATCCGTATCGGATTCGCCGCCTTCGAGTTCAACGTCGCCCTCAATCTGGCTCTCGCCGTCGAGGAGGAAGTCGTAGGAGGCTGCACCGGCTTCTTCGCCGAGGTTCTCGACCGAGACGGTCACGGTCACGTCGTCACCCTCAACGGGCTCTGCAGGATCGACGTTGACGTTCCAGTCAAGGTCAGCCTCTGCTGGCTGCTCACTTTCGACGAGGATGGAGTTAGCAGTGATGTGCTGGCTACCGACCGGATCCGTTGCGCGGAGCGTGAACTCAGTACCAGCATTGTACCCGCTGAAGTCGTACTCAGCACTGAAGGTACCATCTTCAGTGACTTCCACGTCGGAGAAGGTCACGAACGTACCTGGTGCGCGAGCTCGGGTGGTGAACTCGGTACCGGGTGCGACGTTCGTTGTACCAGTTGCGAGAGCGTTAGCCGAGTTAGGGATTTCAGCCGTACTGTCGTCCCACTCAGTGTTTCGCTCTTCGAGCGAGAATTCGCTCTCAGCGGACTCGTCTTCATCGTCAACGTAGTCATTGTCTTCTTCGGAGACCGTGAAGTCAACGTCGAAGCCAAGGGAGTCGTCGAAGTCCTCAGGGGCGCCGTCGTACAGGTCATCGTAGTCGATGACGTAGATCAGCTGACCTTCGGACTGGTTAGCGCTAATGAGGGTTGCGTCGAGAGTGTCGTCGTCAGTACTCCAGGTCTGTGGGTTCGCGTTTGGCGAGTTGTCTTGCTCAGTCAGCGAGAGCGAGATACCGTCTGCGTCTACACCATCAGCGAAGTAGCCAAAGAGGCCCGACGTTTCGACGCTAACGAAGAGCTGGTCACCGGCAGCGATCTCGTCGCTCTCGGTCACCGTTGCATCTGCGAATCCGTCAGCATCCGTAACGTCACCTGCAGGTGCGGTGTGCGTGGAGACGGCATCCTCGGAGAGCGTCGAACGCTCCTCAAGCGTCAGGTACGCCGTGTCGTACTCCTGAGTCAGGTCGCCGTCGTAGGCTCCACCAAGATCGAGCTGATAGTCACCAGCAGCGAGTGGGTTGGTGAGGGGTCCATCGTGGACAACGTCGACAATCTCAACAGTAGCGTCATTGTCGGCACTAACTGCATCGTGAACACCGTCTTCGTCAGCCTCTTCGAGGGTGTGGAGAAGTGCGGTGTTCATCGAAACAGTAACTTCGTCATCGCTGTCATCTGGCGTGACTTCAAGGACAACTTCGTAGTTGACCTCATCTTCGTCACCAACGACGAGGAAGGCGTTGTCTGCGTTGTCGAAGTCAACTGTGACTTCTGCAACGTTACTGCGCTCTTCGAGGAAAGTCGACTCAGTAAAGTCTACCGAGACTTCCTCGTCGGAGACAGTAATCGTTGCGGTATCTTCAGCCGCAGTGTCGCCAGCTTCGACAGTGATGTTGTATTCACCAGCTTCGAGGTTCTGGAAGTCAGCATCGTGGCTACCACGATTGTGCACAACAACGTATCCGTCATCGCTGTGGTCTTCGTTAGAGTCTTCGGTAACGCCGAAGATCTGAACGAGCTGATCTCCGCTTAGGTCATCGGAGCTGATGTGAACGGGGAAGGTCGAGCGTGGCGACTCGATATCGAGCGTCGTCTCCGACGATTCGCCCTGAAGGTTCGTGACGACACCGTCAGCGAACTCGGCATCCAGGTTCTGCGTTCGAACCGAGAAGGTCAGGTCACCGTCACCCGTCTCGATCCAGTAGGAACCTGATTCGAGGTTCGTAGTGTCGATCTCGATGTCACCGGTTGTTCCACCGTTCATGTTTTCAACGTCGACCTCTCGGATCCATTCTCCATCTTCAGATGGGTCTCCGAGGTAAAGGTCAACGGTGTTATCATTGCTGTTTAGTGGCTCTACATCTGATGCGGTTACAGTTTGGCCTTGATATGCACGATCACCGTTTCCGGCGGTGGCCGTAACTGTAGTCTCATCGTCGTGGTTCGCTGCCGCCGCACCCGCAAACGCTGCGGACATGGCAACGACCGACATAACCATAAGCGCGGCCAGGAACACTGCGCGTCCCTTTTCGCGATATGAAATTTCGCTTGTCATTTATGTTGTCTTTGTGTTTTGTGTTGGTTGGTCTGCGATCGATACGACAGGAGTGCGAGTGAGCGACCAGTGCAAACCGCCGCACTGTCTCGCACCGGGTAGGGGTATCAGAAATGTATAAAGCATCACGTAATAAGCTTTCTGGAACACTCAGTAATCGATTACTTCGGCGGCGATTAGATAAAATCGCATGACGTAGCGGCTATCGACGGCTCGAGCCACCAATTGATACCACCTCGTGAATACCGATTCCAACCACGTGTTACTCATAAAGTAATCTGACTTTCTCGAGCTGGTGTGGCTCTTCATCGCTCGTTACTCGCCCAGATCACGCCACGTTCGCGAGTGCGTCCCTCCTAATTACTGATTACCACCTCGAGAGTCGACACGTACACTCGCTCGTTCACAACAACCCAGCCTCGAGCGAGGCGAAACCAACGTACGATCGTCACGACGAGAACGTCAATAACCCATCTTAAAACGAGACAGTCCTGACCAGAACAACTTTGCTGGCACCCTCAGAATACGGACTCTATGAATCTGGACCGACGACACCTGCTACGACTCACCGGGGCAACCGCGACCGCCTCGGCGGCCGCACTGGCGGGCTGTACGAGCGCCGACGACGGCGACGACGATGACGAAAACGGCGACACCGACGCGGAAACCGACCCGGAGGGCGAGACCAACGAGTCCTCCGGTCTCCCCGACTACGAGCGGTGGCTGGCGAGTGACGCCGACGGCGAACTGCTGTTCAGCTACGTCGACTGGGCCGGCCTCGAGGCGTTCGAGGACGACGATGGCGACGATCCAGTGCCGGACGACGACCCAACCGACGCCGAGGATCCGATGCTCGAACTGCCATTGATCGGCGTCTTCCTCGCGGCGATGTCTGCGGGCTTCGCGGCTCCGAGTGCCGGCCTCGACCGGATCGTCGATCTGGAAGACGACACGCTAGCGGCGGACGACGCCGAAACGACGCTCGACGAACTGCTGCTCGTCAACGAGACGCTGGTCTTCCTCGGGGACGTCGCGACCGAAGAAGTCGTCGAGGCGCTCACCGATACCGACGACGATCCGTACGCCGCCGGAGCGACGTTCCAGCACGTCGACGATATCGGTGACTTCGGGCTCTACGCGAGCGAAGCCGACGACGACGGGTTCGGAGCGGCCTCGAGTCAAGCCGTCGCCGTCGGCGCGGACGCGATAGTTCTTGCCAGCGACTCCGAAGACGTCGACGGCGTCGACCACGTTCGAACCGTCCTCGAGGCCGAAGCGGGCGACCGCGAGCGCGCGACCGACGAGCGCGACGAGTTCGACTGGGCGCTCGAGGCGGCCGGCGAGGGCCACGCCGTCTTCGGCACGTACGGCGGCGAGGAGGATCTCGACGACGTCGAGGAGGCGAGCACGATCGTCAGCTCGCTCGCGTTCGACGCGGACGGCAGCGCCGAGGGCAACTTCGCGGCGACGTTCGAGTCGATCGACGCCGAGACGGAAGCCGAACTCGAGGCCGAACTCGGCGCGACGGCCGACGATCTGTCCCTCGAGATCGAGTCCGACCGGGTTACGGCGCGGGCGTCGTGGGAGGCGGACAACGAAGCGCTCGAGTGATCGGTCTACGGGATGTGCACGTCCTCGGGAACGAGCGTGAACCCGAGCGTTCGAAAATCACTATCGAACGCGAACACGTGTTCAACCTCGTAGGCAGCCGCGAGCGATCCCGTCGCGTGATCGACGAACGAAATCTGCTGGTCGTCGAAGCGAGCGAATTCGTCGCAGATCGCGTCGAACTGCGTTTCGTCGGGGTGGAGAACCGTGATGGCTGACGAATTTCGGATTCGTCGAAGCGTCTCGAGTGCTTTTTCGTGATTCTTCTTCCGGAGAATGAGTGTCGCTAATTCACTGAGAACGTATCCGGTGGTGTACAGCGGACGAAATCGGAGGTTACCGGCCTGAATACCGTTCATGACGGTACGGGCTCGCTCGTGCCGGGGAGAATCCCGAACGAAGTGTGCGAAGAACGCGCCCGTATCGACCAACAGCGGAGTCGTTCCCGGACCGCTCATCCCTCGAGTTCACCGTAGAGGACGTCGTCGATGTCGTCTTCGTCGATCGGCTCGTCGATAGTAAATGCGGGAGCAGTAAAAAGCGGGTCGTCGGTCTCCGCTTCCGTGTGTTCTCCGGCCGTCTCCGTCGGGTACCACCACACGACGGTCCGACTACCGAGGGTAACTTTCTCCAGCGCCCCGGCTGCCGCCAAGTCAGACAATCGACGATAGGCCGTGGATCGGTCGACACCGAAGCGGTCGGCGACCTCCTGAGCGGTATGGAACGGCCGACCGTCAGCGAAGTGTGCGAGAATCTCCTCGTCGTCGAACGTCGATTCGAACTGGCCCGATTCGTTCCGATCGGCGTTTCCGGACATGTCCCTCTCTACTCGAGAGTGTGTCCACACACCAATAGGTGTGTCGAATCCGCGTTGCCTCACACTACGTAGTGATTGGTTGGGATAGATTCGAGTACTCGTTCGTTTTTGAACTGTTAAAAGGGAAAATTCGTCCTGCGCGTCGTATTAGAACGGTTAAGCGACTGGTCGCCGCTCAGAACGGGAACAGCGAGTCGGCCTCGAGGTCGCGCTCGATCAGTTCGATCTCGTGGCCGTCCGGATCCTTGGTGAAGGCGTACATGTTGTCGTTGCTCTCGGGGTCCCGGTAGTCCTCAGCCTCCCGCTCGAGCAACTGATCCCAGTCCGCCTCGAGGTCGTCCATTCGAACGCAGAGGTGGCCCCAGGCGTCGCCCAGTTCGTAGCTGCGGCCGTCGTAGTTGTACGTCAACTCGACGGACATCGCCTCCTCGGCGGCGTCCGACGGCTCGACGAAGTAGTTCGCGAAGGAATCGGACTCCCAGCGGCCGACCTCGTCGTACTCGAACTTTCGGGTCCAGAAGCCGAGAGCCTCGTCGGCGTCCTCGACGCGGATCATGGTGTGGTCGAGCGACCACGTCGCCCCCTGATCGCGCTGGACGATTTCGATCTCGTGGCCGTCGGGATCTTTGACGAACGCGTACCGGCCGCCGCAGCTCTCGGGATCGCGGTAGTCCTCGACGCCCCCGTCCATCAGCTGCTCGTAGTGGGCCTCGAGTTCGCCTTCGGGCACGCGAACCGCAACGTGGCCCCAGGCGTCGCCCAGTTCGAGGTCCGCGCCCTCGTTGTGCGTGAGCTCGAGCATCGCGCCTTCCTCGTGCATCTCCTCGGGGCCGAGGTAGACGATGGTGAAGCCGTCGCCCTCGTAGCGGTCTTTCTCCTCGTACTCCAGGTGCGTCTGGTACCAGTCGAGGGACGCCTCGAGATCCTCGACGCGAATCATCGTGTGGTCGAGCGTTCCGTCCATACGCGACACGACGCCTGCGGGATCAAAAAGCGTGGCGAAGCCGGCGGTCTACTCGTCCCCGCTGTCGCCGTCCGCGCGCTCCGCAGACGTCCGCGACGCGATCGGATCGAGTCCCTTGCGGGCTCCGTCGAGTTCGGACAGCCCGCGAACGAGCGCGTAGAGGAGTGCGATCCCCAGCGGGAGGAAGATGACGGGCGAGACGTCGAGATAGCCGTAGAGCAGGTAGCAGACGACCACGACGACCATGACGGTCGTGGCGTAGTAGATCTGCGTGCGCACGTGGTCGATCAAGTCGGCCCCGGTGAACGTCGACGACAGCACGGAGGTGTCGGAGATGGGCGAAGTGTGGTCGCCGAAGATCGCCCCCGAGAAGACGGCCCCGACGACGACCGGCATCAGGTCGAACGTTCCCGTCAGGCTGTAGGCGAGTTCGATCGCGAGCGGCGTCACGATTCCCATCGTCGCCCACGACGACCCCATCGTGAACGCGATGAACGCCGCGACGAGGAGGATCGCGATCGGGAACAGCGCGATCGGAATCGCATCCCCGACGGCCCCCGCAACGTAGTCGCCCGTCTCGAGGGCCGACGCGACATCGCTGATCGCCCACGCAAGGACGAGAATCGTGACCGCGGTCACCATGAGCCGGAAGCCGTCGATGACGGTGTCGACGCCGTCGCCGAGATCGAAGAGATCGTAGGCGACGCCGATCGCGATTGCGGTCGCGACCATGGCGAACGAGCCCCAGACCAGCGCGCCGGCGAAGTCGCCCGCGCCGACGACGTCGACGAGCACCTGCAGCCAGCCGTCCTCGCCCGCGGCGGCGCCGATAGCCGTCGGTGCGCCCGCCTCGGCTTGCGCCGCGGTCCAGGCGTCGTAGCCCGTCCAGAGCGCGCCGGCCAGCGTGACCGCGATGAGGACGACGACGGGCGCGAAGAACGTCCGCAACATCGGTCGGTCCTCGATCGGTTCGCCGAGATCGCGCTCGACTTCCTGTAGCGGCTGGGCGCCCTCGCGGTTGACGTTCCCGGTCGTCCACGCGCGGTGTTCCGCGTCGAGCATCTCGCCGAAGTCCCGACGGGTGTAGACGACGATGCCGACCATCGCGATCGCGAGCAGCGAGTAGGTGTTGTACGGAATCGACCAGACGAAGGTTTCGAAGGCCGTCGGGGCCTCCTCGACGCCGAGGTCTTCGTAGCCGGCGGCGATCAGCGAGAGTTGGAAGGCGACCCAACTCGAGAGCCCGATCGTCGCCACGGGCGCGGCCGTCGAGTCGACGATGTAGGAGAGCTTCTCGCGGGAGATGCGGAACTGATCCGAGATCTCACGCATCGTACTCCCCACGATCGCGGTGTTCGCGTAGTCGTCAAAGAACATGAGCAGCCCTAACACCCACGTCGTCAACCCGACCGTTCGCTGGGTCTCGAGTCGGGCCGTCGCCCAGTTGCGGACGGCGGTCGCCCCGCCGAGGCGCCAGATGAGCGCGACGCCCGAGCCGAGCAGGATCGTAAACAGCAGGATCTGGACGTGAAAGCCTTCGTCGGCGATGATCGCGCCGACGATCCAGTCGAACGTCTGTGCGAGACCGAGGCTCTCCGTGTAGATAACGGCCCCCGACCAGACGCCGAGGAACAGCGAGAGCATCGGCCGCCGGGTGACGATCGCGAGGACGATCGCGAGCAGCGGCGGAACCAGCGACAGTGCACCGAATTCGGACATAGTAGACGAGCCATCGTGCTGGCGAATAACGCTAGTCGATCGGAACGGTACACTCAGCCTGCTAACTAATTCCTGCGTGACTGAACGAGCGAGTGGACAGTCGCTCGGGTCCACACTACCATCGAACGAAACCACCTCCAGCGTCTCGACCGTCTCGACCGTCTTGACACCGCGGAAGCTACCGCCGTAAAATCAGCTTCAGCACGTCCTCGTCCTCGAGGACGTGGTCCTTGCCGACCTGTTGCTGGTCGTGGGTCGCGCTGGGACCCGTTACGCGAGCGAAGCGGAACCGCTCTTCCATCTCGCCGCCGAGTTTCTCGATGGCTTCGGCGACGGTGGCGCCCTCCTCGATGACGAGGGGCTCCTCCCAGTCGATGCCGCGCCCGGGTTTCTCCATGTAGACCCGGATGAGCCCCAGGTTCTCCCAGATGCGGTCTTTGAGGACGTCCAGTCCCTTCTCCTCCTCGGCGCTGATGAACGTCACCTCCTCGGGATCTAAGTCGCGCTCGCGAAGTTGCTCGTCCACGGTTTCCTTGTAGGAGGGTTCGATCAGGTCGACCTTGTTCACGCAGGTGATCGACGGGATGTACTCTCGGTTCTCCATCAGGCCGTCGACCAGTCTGTCGATGTCGACGTTCTCCTGCAGATTCAGGTCGGCGTTGACGTAGCCCTGATCGCGCAACACGTCCGAGATCGTCTTCTCGTCTAAGTCCTGCTCGGTGCTCGAGGTGATCTTGATGCCGTCTTTGATCTTCGGCCGGACTGTCACCCGCGGCGGTTCCTGATCGACGCGGATGTTGATGTCGTACAGTTCCTCTTGCAGCCGATCGTACTGCTCGATCTCGAACACCGAGAGGGTGAAGATGATCAGGTCGGCGTTCCGGACGACCGCAAGCACCTGCTGGCCGTCACCCTTCCCCGTCGCTGCGCCCTCGATCAGTCCGGGCACGTCCAGCATCTGGATGTTCGCCCCGCGGTGCTGGAGCATGCCGGGGTTGACGTCCAGCGTCGTGAACTCGTAGGAGCCCGTCTCGCTCTCGGCGTTGGTCAGCGAATTCAACAGCGAGGACTTGCCGACGCTCGGGAACCCAACCAGCGCGACGGTCGCGTCGCCGTGTTTCTCGACGGAGTAGCCGGTGCCGCCGCCGGCCGAACTCTGATTCTGAAGCTTCTCCTTTTTCTCCGCGAGCTTGGACTTCAGCCGGCCGATGTGGGCCTCCGTCGACTTGTTGTAGGGCGTGTTGGCGATTTCGTCTTCGATCTTCTCGATCTCCTCCTCGAGCCCCATTTGTCTGTACCCAACCGCCCGTGCCGAAAAACACTTTCGACCCCTCCGCAGTACGGTGACGACGGCGCCGTCGTGCGCTCGGTCGTCGCGATACCGCGCTCGTCGTCGACTCGCCGCTCGAGCGGCGAGGCCCGAAGCCGACCGGCTCCGCTCAGTAGTCGACGACGATGGTATCTTTCACGACTCGGATCCGATCGACGGGGACGAGCAGCCGACCGTCCTCGTCGGTTTCGAAGTCGAGCGACCGGGATTCGATCCGTGCAGATGGGTCGACGACGAGATCGTTGAGTTTCCCGGATGTCGTATTCAGCGTGAGGTTGTAAACGGTTCCGAAGTCGACGCCGTCGACACCGACGACGGACTTTTTCGTTAGCGATTTCGCGAGTAGTTCGCCCATGACTCTCCAGCCGACGGTATCGCCCATAACTACCCGGACGCTTAGGACCCTGCAACGGTTGCACTCGACAGTTTCGCTCTCCGAAAGCGACGATATGCGGTCCATAGGGACCGACGAGCGCGACGTCGATGACGACGCTGAAGAGCCCGCGCTGCAGTGACCGAGACGCTCCGTCCCCGTTTCGGGACGGACGACGACCGTCCGTCTCCCCGGTGGGACGCTTCGAACGGGATCGTATCCACGCACACCACGAACGCCACGCGGTACTACCACCGGATTCCGGCACCGACGGCGACGGTTTCGACACAAATAAACGACGCGCGACGCACCGTGCACACGATGTCAAATGCGGCGCGGCTGCGCGATAGCACCCAGATCGTGCTCCCTCGAGCGGTCCTCGAGGGCCTCGAGCCGCCGCTGGACGACGAGTTCACCGTGACCATCGTGGCCGACGGCGAGGACCGCTGTCGGGTCATCGGCAGCCCGGTCGAGATCAAGGCGACCAGCGAGTTTCTCGTCCGCCGCGGGATCCCGGTTCAGTAGCGTCCCGACGGCGTCGCGCGTAACATTCCCTACCCCGTCTACGGCACGCTCAAGAACTGAATCTGAATCGAGCGTGTCCCTTGCCCGGACGAGGAGCGGACGCGACGACGACCCCATCCCGCCCGCGAACTGCCTACCGCTCGGGGTGGGTCGGCGCGTCGAACCCGCCGCGGACTAGCGGCTTCGAAATATGTCTTCGTGCGCACGGGGGAACTTCGTACCAGCCCGTCTCGAGGTCGCGGTCGCGCTCTCGCTCGGCTTTCCCGTCCCTGCTGGTCCCGCAGTCCCGACAGCGGTAGCCCTGATTCCGCCCGGCGCTTTTCATCCGCCGGTCGCAGTCGGGACAGGTCGGGGTCACGCGCTCGGTCGTCACCAGTTCTCGGACCGCAAACTTCTCGAGTTTGAGCGTTCCCCGCGACACCTCGCCGCAGACGGTAAGCCGGTCGCCGACTTGCAGCGCTCGCACCCGGTCGCGGAACCGCTTCGTGGGTTCGAACGCGGCACACTCGAGCCGTGGGGTGTCAGCCGACCCAGCCGCCAGAGCGACGAACACGTGCCCCCCGCGACGCGTTTCGGGCTCGCTCGCGACCCGTCCGTCGACCCGGTACGCCCGGCCGTCGACGACCGACTCGAGGTCTCCATCTCGCAGGTGGACGTCCGTCCCCTGATTGGTCACGAACAGTTGGCTCGAGGCCACGGGTTCGCTTTCGATCATCCCGGCGACATCGCGAACGGTGCCGGGATCGTCGCCGCGGATCCCGTACAGGATCGGGCCGGGGGTGTGGGGCACGCAGACGGGCTCGTCCTCCCCGCGGTCCACCGTGTCCCAGACGCCGGGGTAGCCACGGTCGGCCGCGTCGAAGACGCTCTCGCGGTCGACGTCTCGCGGGGTTCCCCATCGGCTCGCATCCCGATAGGAGATGTGTTCGTACGTCCACTCCGAGAGCGCCCGACGACTGCCGATCGCGGCCAGCGCGCCGATCCGCCCGCGTCCGTCGCCCGCGTGCCACGAGCGGTAGCCGTGGCGCCCGAGTAGCGCCGTCGCCTCGGCAATCTCGAGGTGTTCGCGAATCGCCCGACCGGAAAACTCGCTCACGTCATCGGGAACGTCCTCGAGCCCGCCCTCGGTCACCACGAGCCCCGGATTGGTTCGCTCGTCGGCCGTCTCCGAGAGCGACTCGAGGCGGTCTCGAGCGATCGAAAAGGCGTGATCAGGGTCGGCGTCGGTGTATATCGCGAGCGCAGCGTTGCCCCGCGTCTTGTACGGTACGGCGGGGTTGAGTCGGACGAGAAGCAGTTTCGAAACCGTAGCCCCCTGTCGACGCAGTCGCTCAGCCACCTGTGCGGCGACGTAGGTCGTACACATCCCGCGCTCGCGGGAGTCGGTATCGTCGAGGCCGACGACGGTCATCGCTCGGAGTTGGGACGGGAGCGAGTAACCGCTTTCGGGATGGGTCCTCGAGTTGTCCACTCGAACTGGATCGAACCGATCAACGGAAGCGACCTATCACCGACGGGGGCGGTAACAAGTATAAAAGTATACTGCCGGTACGTATCCGAACCACGATACGGCACCCGGATGTCCCGGGGAAAACGTCTTATACGAGGAATCGCTTACATCCCCCTATGTCCCGCTCCGCACTGGTCGGCAACGTGACCGCGATGTTAGAGGACGCGGGATTCGTGGTGAGCGACCGGTGTGCGATCCGACCGAAGAGTTTCGATATCGCTGCGCGCCGGGGTGACGACCTCATTTTGGTCAAAATCCTCGGCAACATCGACGCGTTCAACGAGGCCACGGGCCACGAGATGCGTCGCCTGGGGACCTACCTTCGGGCGACGCCGCTGGTCATCGGCCTCCGGAGTCGCGACGAGGATCTCAAACCCGACGTGACCTACTTCCGTCACGGCGTCCCCGTCCTCAGCCCCGATACGGCGTACAACCTGTTCATCGAGGAGGTCCCGCCGCTGATCTACGCCGCACCCGGCGGCCTCTACGTCAACATCGACGGCGACCTGCTCGCCGACGAACGTCAGGATAAAGAGTGGAGTCTCGGCCAACTCGCGACCGAACTCGGCGTCTCCCGGCGAACCGTCTCGAAGTACGAAGACGGGATGAACGCCTCCGTCGAGGTCGCGATGACGCTACAGGAGCTGTTCGACGCGCCGCTGACGAGTCCGGTCGACGTACTCGACGGCGCCGACGAGGTCCACGAGAGCGACTCGACGCCCGACGACCCCGACGCCGACCCCGACGACGAACAGGTCGTCGCCGTCCTCACGCGGGCCGGCTACAGCGTCCACCCGACGCTGCGTTCGCCGTTCAAAGCCGTCAGCCGTGACGACGAGGACGACGACGAAGAGGTCGTGCTCACCGGCCACTCCGAGTTCACGAAGGCGGCCGAGAAACGGGCCCGGATCATGAGTTCCATCGGCCACGTCACCCACACGCAGTCCGTCTACGTCGTCGACCGGGCGAAACAGGAGTCCGTCGACGGCACCGCGCTGGTCGAACGCGACGAACTCGAGGAGCTTCGCGACGCCGCGGAGCTCCGGAAGGTCATCCGAGAGCGCGCCGAACACGAAGAAGCTGCTTAGATCGGTTTTACAGCGGTTCAAGTGCGATATCCGGCTTCGAGATGACACGCAAGCTGTCGCTCACGAGTTGACGCAGGAGCGAGAACCGATTCGAACGACCGAACGGCAGGGACGACTCAGGCGTACGTTTCTTCCAGGTACTCGACGATATCGTCGCTCTCCGGCATTCCCTCGACGCCGTTGGCCTCGTCGGTGATGACGGGAACGCCGGTCTGGCCGCTGACCTTCTCGACTTCGGTGCGCTCGTCGTGTGACCGAGGGACCTCGATCACGTCGTACTCGAGCTCGAGGTCGTCGAGTTTCGTGCGGACTTTTGCGCAGTACGGACAGCCGGGGAGTTCGTACATCGTAATGTCAGCCATATGGATACGGATAGTCGACTCAGCCCTAAGAGACCACTGGTCGGGTGTCGAATTGCCGCAATCGATGACGAGCGGGACGAAAGCGACGGCGCGCGCCGATCAGAACGTAATCTGTCCCGCTTCGACGGCGAAGTAGATCGTGAAGTAGCAGACGAACAGGACGGCGAGCACCCACTGACCGGGGCTGACGTCGCGTGCCTCACCGATAGCCGCCTTGATCAGCGGGTAGCTGATGATCCCCGCAGCGAGTCCGTTCGCGATCGAGGCGGTCAGCGGCATGATCGTGATCGTCAGGCCGGCGGAGATGGCCCAGACGGGATCCTGCCAGTCGATGTCGGCGACGCCCTGGAGCATGATGATCCCGACGACGACGAGCGCGATGTACGTCGCGTACTGCGGAATCGCTCGCATGAGCGGCACGAAGAGCAGCGCCGCAAGGAACAGCACGCCGACGACGAGTGCGGTGAAGCCGGTTCGGCCGCCCTCCTCGATACCCGTCGAGGACTCGATGTAGGTCGTCACCGTCGACGTCCCGATCATCGCGCCGAACGTCGTCCCGACCGCGTCGGCCATCAGCGGGCGTTCGATCTCGGGGAGATCGCCCTCTTCGTTGAGGAAGCCGCCGATCTGCGAGACGCCGATCAGCGTGCCCGCGGTGTCGAAGAAGTCGACGAAGAAGAAGGTGAAGACGACGAGCGCGAAGACGAGCGGATCGTCGGCCATCATCCCCAGTCCGTCGACGAAGCCCGAAATCAGCGGCGTAATATCGTACTCGACGGAGAGCAGCATGCTGAAAAGCCCGTCGCTCGTCGCCTGCTCGTACGCTGGTTCCGGCACTAACGCGCCGGGAGAGACGACATCGAGGAGCGTCAGCAGCCAGCCGGCGACCGCGGTCGTCAGAATGCCGACGATGATCGAGCCGCGGATGCCGCGAGCGTAGAGGAAGAAGGTCAGCGCGAGCCCGGTGAGCGAGAGCGCCGCGACGGGGCTCTCGAGGACGTTCCCGAGCGTCAGCAGCGTCGCCTCGTAGCCGACGACGACCTCCATCTCCTGGAGTCCCAGAAAGAGCAAGAAGACACCGATACCGGCCCCGACGGCGAACTTGACGGGTTCGGGGAACAGTTCGATGACGTACTTTCGGGCCCCGACAGCCGTCAGTGCGATGAAGATGATCCCCTCGACGAAGACGGCGGCGAGGGCGAGTTCCCACGGCACGCCGAGGATGATCACGACGGTGAACGCGAAGAAGGCGTTGAGCCCCATCCCGGGGGCCAGCCCGAACGGGCGGTTCGCCCAGAACGCCATCACGCCGATCGCCAGAACGGACGCGAGGATCGTCGCGATCGCGATCACGTCTCGCGTCTGGGCGTCGGTGTAGCCGTCGATCGTGATGGCTTCGGCCAGAATCGCGGGGTTGACCACGATGATGTAGGCCATCGCCAGAAAGGTCGTCACGCCGGCGAGCGTCTCAGTTCGATAGTCTGTCTCGTGTTCGTCGAATCCGAAGTAGGCCGCGATTGTATCGGAAGCCCCCATATTGGACGATCGAGCATAACAAGAGCGATTAGTTAAAACTTCCCGTCCGAAAGCCGATAGCTAATAGACACGTTCGTGCAATGATTCCGCGGTAACCACCTTCGACAACTTCGGTTCGGTCTTCCGCCGAGGGCTCGAGGAAGGCCGTATTGGGACCACCTTTATCGGCTCCGGGCGAAACGCTCGACTATGGGAGAGACGGGACGCGGGCCGTTCACCGGCGATTCGGCCACCGGACCGCGCCACATCGACGACCGATTACGGCGACGGCCATCGAACCGTTCGCTGCGACGGCCATCGAACCGTTCACTGCGACGGCCGCCGGACCGTTCGGCAGGTGATCGCCCGTGATCGAGAACCGAGATCGGCTGGCGACGACCGACGCTCGGGATCTCACCCTTGAGTGTCTCGAAGCGGGAATCGCGGCCGGCCACCCGCGGCGAGTGATCCGCGAGGCCGTCTCGCTCGAGGGACGCGATCGCCTTCGTGTCGCTGACGGGACGGGCAACCTCGCACAATACGACCTCACCCAGTACGACGAGATCATCGTGCTCGGCGGCGGGAACGCCGCCGCACACGTCGCCGCGGCGCTCGAGGACGTTATCGGCGATCGGATCGGCGGTGGGGTCGTCGTCACCGACGATCCGGCCGAGACCGACCGCGTCGCGGTGCTCGAGGGTGACCACCCGGTGCCGAGCCAGCGCGGCGTCGAGAGCACGCGCGAACTGCTCGCGGCCGCCGACGCGGCGGACGAGCGAACGCTTGTACTGGCGGCGATCACCGGCGGCGGGAGCGCGCTCGTGTCCGCGCCAGCGGGAGACGTCTCGCTCGAGGATCTGCAGTTGACGACCGACGCGTTGCTCGAGAGCGGCGCCGACATCAGCGAGATCAACGCGGTTCGAAAACACTGCTCGGCGCTGAAAGGGGGCCAACTGGCCCGGCGCGTAGCCCCCGCGACCGTCGTCTCGCTGCTCCTGAGCGACGTCGTCGGCAACGATCCGAGCGTGATCGCGAGCGGGCCGACGGTCCCCGACGGGTCGACGTTCGCGGACGCGATTGCGGTGTTCGAGCGGTACGAGATCGACGTTCCGGAGGCCGTCGTCGATCGGCTCGAGCGCGGCGCCGCCGGCGAGATTCCGGAGACGCCGGACGCCGACGATCCGGTTTTCGAGACCGTGGAGACGTACGTCGTCGCCGACGGAACGACGGTGCTCGAGGCGGCCCGCGAGGTCGCCCTCGAACGCGGCTACGAACCGCTCGTGCTCTCCTCGCGCGTTCGCGGCGAGGCCCGCGAGGCCGCCACGACTCACGTGGCCATCGCGGAGGAGGTGCTGGCGACGGGAGTCCCGCTGTCGCCGCCGGCCGTGCTCCTCTCGGGCGGCGAGACGACCGTGACGGTCGCCGGTGACGGAACTGGCGGGCCGAACCAGGAGTTCGCGACGAGCGCGGCGATCGAACTCGTGGACGGGCGCTCTCTCGAGGGAGAGATCACCGTCGCGGCCGTCGACACGGACGGGATCGACGGCGCAACCGATGCGGCGGGGGCGCTCGTCGATGGGACGACCGTCGAGGATCGAGAGACCGCTCGGACCGCGTTGCGAAACAACGATGTCTCGCCGTATCTGGCCGAGCGGGGCGAACTGATCCGAACCGGTGCGACCGGCACGAACCTGAACGATCTGCGGGTGGTCGTCGTCGAAACGAAGGCGACGGACGGCGACTGACGGATGCGATCACGGAGGCGATTGCGGACAACGCGGCGCTCACGTCGGTCTCCCCGTCCTCGAGCCAACGTATTTGACCTCGGAGCGTGTACTACTGTACCATGAGATTCGTCATCGTGGGTTACGGACGGGTCGGATCGCGAACGGCGCGCATTCTGAGCGACGAAGGTCACGAAGCCATCGTCGTCGACAACGATCCCGACCGCGTCGAGCGCGCGGAGAACGACGGGTTCGAGACGGTTCACGGCGACGGCGCCGACGAGGACGTCCTGGTCGACGCCGGGATCGATACGGCCGACGCAATCGGTGCGTTCTCGCCGGATCTCAACGTCAACTTCGCGGCCTGTATGGTGGGCGAACACCACGGCTGTCGCACCGTCTTGCGGATCGACGAGGACTACCGCGAGGACATCTACGAGAGGTACGCCGCGGACGTCGACGAGATCATCTACCCCGAGCGACTCGGCGCGGCGGGAGCCAAGACGGCCATGCTCGGCGGCGACTTCAACGTCGTCGCGGATCTCGCGACGAACCTGCAACTGACCGTCCTCGAGATTACGGACGGCTCGCCAGCCGTCGGGAAACGGATCAGCGAACTCGAGTTACCTGCGGGAGCACGGATCTACGCGCACGGCCGCGAGCGCGAGTCGCTGACCATTCCGTTACCCGGAACGGAACTCGCGAGCGGCGACGAGGTCGCGATCATCACCGAAACCGATCGGGCGGACGACGTTCGGTCGGCGCTGTTACCGGCGAGCGCCTGATACGGATTGCTATAACGGTTTACCGGCCCGACCGCAGGACGGCTCGCGGTCGGGCCGGAGATGACTTACAGTAAACCGTATGACACCCTGCGTCGCGGAGACGACCGTCTCTGTCGTGATCGGTCGTCCGCACAAAAGCGAGAGGGGAGGAATGCTGGCGCGCGGATGGGGTGGGTTGGAGTGGGATGGGGAGCGATTTCCGCCAGTGCGCGCCAGTTAAACCGATTGTCTCGAGAGCCAATAAAACCGCGTCAGACGCCCGAATGACACGGGTCAGCCCGCGGGTATGTCAGCTATCAGGTCGGAAGACGAGGACGTTCTGGTGGACCATCGACGGGACGAACGAGAACGGATAGCCGTAGACGTGGAGATCCTTCGTCGGATCGTACCAGATCAGAGTCGCCGCGAGCGTCACGGGTGCCGTCGCCTCGATCGCTCGCGCGAGATCCGCCGAGAGGAACTCGTAGGACTGCTCGCGGTACATATCGCCGATAAAGACGACGAGGTGGCCGTCGGGGGCGACCGCGTCGGCAAAGCGGTCGAACTTCTCGGCCATGTCGGCCAGCCACTCGGCTTTGGACTGCGTGTCCGATTCGCCGCCCGCTTCGTCGTCGGCTCTGTCGGTTCTTTCGGCGTCTCCAGCGATTTCAACGCCTTCAGAATCTTCAGCATCTTCGTCCGCGTCGAACGCGCCGAGTTTGCTCTCGCGGGTCGCGCGCTCGTTTCGGGTCTGCTCGAGTTCGTCCATGTTCCAGTAGGGAACGTCGGTTAGGAGCAGGTCGACCGAGTCGTCCGGAATCTCCTCGATCAGGTCCGCACAGTCGCCGTGGCGCACGTCCTGTTCGGAAAGCGGCGGTTCCCCGCGGCTCCGTCGCGCTTCGTTCTCGCGCTCGAGGACCGTCTCGTAGATCTCGATCCAGCGTTCGGTGCGCTCGAAGCCGATCGCCTCCCGAAGCCCCGTCCCCTCGTGCTCGCAGAAACTCGCGCCCAGCAGGGTGCCGCCGACGCCGGCGAACGGGTCGAGGACGGTATCGCCGGCCTTGCTGAACCGCTCGATCAGGTCGGCACAGAGTCGGGGCGGCTTCTGGCCGCCGTGTTCGCTCCGCAGGTCGTGTTGGACGTCCGGCGGGTAGCGCTCCGCGATCACCGATTTCGTCGCGTACTTCCACTCCTTGCCCGTGAGGTCGTTGATCCGATTTCGCTCGTCGTAGATCCCCCGCCCCTCGACGTAGCGCTGGTGATCGGCGAGTTCGTCGGTATCGATCAGTTCGCCGTCCTCGACCGGGAGCGACTCCTCTCGAGCGCGTGCAGCGTCGAACTCACCGTCGTCGTCCGTAAACAGGCGACTCTGTCGGTGCCGATCCCCGTCGTCTGCCATATACCTCGCATGCTCACTCGGGTCGCTTAAACGTGTGTCTCTCGCTCGAGCGACCGAAAAAACGTGACCGGAACTGCGGACGGAGACTACTGCGTGTAGGAACTCTCGCCGACGACCTCGAGGAACTCGCCGCGACCGGTCGACTCCGCCTCGTCGAACTCGGTCACCCGTAGTCGGACGCGTTTCTCGACGGTCTCCGGACCGGCACCCTCGACGATCAGTTGGGTATCACCGACGTAGGCCAGTCCCGCGTCGGTGCCGTTCGTCTCGGAGACGAACACGCTGATCTCGTCGCCCACGTCGAACGACGGCCTGGTACTCCGGAACGTCCATCCTTTGAAATACGTATTGAAGAAGCTCATATGCGTGCCACCTCCTCAGTTTCGCGGTCGGTAACGTACTCGCGGCCGAAGCCGGTGATGGCCGCGACGACGAACACTGCGACCAGCAGCCAGCCCTGGAAGACGAACGGGACGACGTCGATCGGCGTGACGAGCATGTCCGTGTCGAACCAGTCGTAGGCCGCGGGTAAGTCTTGCATCGCCGTGTAGCCGGCGAGGACGCCGCCGGACCACGGGAAGATGTAGCCGAGCGCGGCGGTCTGCCCGTCCAGAATGTTCGCCCGACGGTAGCCGTTCAGGTTGAACCGTTCGCCGATCTTCGAGATGTAGGGCCCGATCGCGACCTCGGCGGCCGTGTTGATCGTGATGACGGCGTTGATCAGCGCCGCGGAGCCGACCATCGTGAGTTCGGCGTTGCGAACGTTCGTCGCGAGGTTCTCGATCGACCAGTCCAGTATCGCCTGGAACGCGCCGCCCCGAATCATGATCTGGGCCGCCGCGATGATCAACAGGACGAGAATCGCGAGTTCGAAGAAGCCCGCGGCACCGTTGATCAAGCTCCCGCCGACGCCGACCGCGTCAGGGTTGTCGACGATGGTGAGAAACGGGAGGAACTCGAGCGGTTCGGCCACCGGCGCGTCCTGTGGCGCGTTGAAGGTGACGATGTCGCCGACGCTCATCAGCCCCAGCACGAGGCTGAACGCGATCGCGGAGACGATCCCCCACGAGATCGCTTCGACGATGTGCCGGCCGGCGACTGCGGCGCCGATGACGATCCCCATCGAGACGAGGTGGATCAAGCCGATGGGTTCGCTCTGGGCGACCAGAATCTCCTGGGCGTCGCCGGCGATCTCGAGCCCGCCCATGAACTGTCCGGCGACGACGTAGCCGACGAACGCGATGAGCGCGGCGATGATCGCGTACTTGAACCGCGAGGCGACGACGCCGCCGATGTCGGAATCCTGCGTGACGGCGCTGACGATCGTCGTGTCGCTGACCGGCGCGAGGTTGTCGCCGAAGATCGCACCCGACAAAATCGCGCCGAACAGCAAGACCGGGTTCGCGCCGAGCAGGATGCCCGCCGGGAAGAACAGCGTGACGAACGCGATAGCCGCGCCGTACCCCGTTCCGATTCCCGTCGTGAACAGCGCCGCGAGGACGAACGTGACCGCCGGGAAGAGCGTCGCGCCGATCCCCGCGACGTCGGCGAACCAGACCAGTCCGTCGACGAAACCGCCGTCCTGTAACACCTCGGCGAACATCCCCGCCCAGATCCAGGCGACGATCGCCGTCACCGCGACGGGTTGGGTCATCCCCTCGAAGATGGTGTTCGCGTAGGATTTCCAGTTCCCGCGGACGAAGAACATTCCGACAATGAGGCCGATCAGGATCCCGACGATCAATCCGCCGGTATCCGAGATCCGCCAGAGCGCCGTCTGTGCGACGGCCCAAACGATAAAGAACGCGATCGGGAGCGCGCTCATTCCGCGGCCGCCGTAAAACGCTATTCGTGGTTCGTCGTCGTCGGTTCCCTGGACGAATGCGTCCGTCGGATCGCCATCAGTCGAATCATCACTGACACCACTCATTTGAACTCACGAGATGTATAATCAAACTCTCGCTGAAAAGTCTTACCAAGAAATGAGTGGGTTACTTCCGGCCGACACGTCTCGGCGACAGTTCGCCGACCGTCCGCTGGAGAGCGCCTCTTTGGACGTCCCATAACTCGGCGAGTCGCTTCGAGTCGGCCCGGTGCTTTTGTCGGTTCCGGGAGAGAGAGGAACTGATGGGAGTCCTCGAGAGCGTCGCGCTGTTGGTCGTCGGTACGGCTGCCCTCTGGCTCGGGGCCACGTGGCTCGTCGCGGCCGCCTCGAGGCTCGCCGAGTCGGTCGGGATCTCGTCGCTCGTCGTCGGTCTCACCGTCGTCGCCTTCGGCACCTCCGCGCCGGAGATCGCCGTCTCGACGACCGCCGCACTCGAGGGTCAGGGCGACGTCGCGGTCGGCAACGTCGTCGGTTCGAACGTGTTCAACCTTGGCGTGATTCTCGGGCTCGTCGCCGTGCTCGCCCCGTTCCGGGTCACGACGACGCTGCTCCGTCGCGACGCGCTCGTGATGGCCGGTACGACAGTCGTCGCCGCCTTTATACTGGCGGACCAGTCCGTGTCGCGACTCGAGGGGACGCTGCTGCTCGTCCTCTTGCTCGGCTATCTCGGAGCGCTCTGGATGGCGATCCGGCGGTCGTCGGGGACGGACTCGAGCGGGGAGCCCGATAGTTCAGACGGCGGGGCGGCGATCGAGAAGATTGAGGAAATCGAGACGATCGAGAGTCCCGAGATCGAAGCGATCGGCGGGACGGCGGACGAGAACGGCCTCGTCACCGACGAGACCGCAACAGCCGACGATCCCGTACGGCTCGGTCGCGAGAGCGTTCGCCTGCTCGTCGGCCTCGCACTCGTCATCGCCGGCGGTCGCGTCCTGGTTACCTCGGCGACGACCATCGCACTCTCGGTCGGGATCTCGCCGTGGCTCGTCGGCGTGACGGTCGTCGCCGCCGGGACCTCGCTGCCGGAACTCGTCACGTCGGTCGTCGCGGCGCGACGGGGCGGGGTCGCCATCGCGGCGGGCAACATCATCGGCTCGAACGTGTTCAACTGCCTCGGCGTGCTCGGCCTCGCGGCGGTCGTGCGTCCGATGACCGTCGACCCCGCCGTCTTCCCCGGCGTCGTCTGGCTGGTCGCCCTGACCGCCATCGCGACGGGCCTCCTCGCGACCGGCAGGCGCGTAACGCGACTCGAGGGCGCGATCCTCGTCGCCATCGGCTTGGGCTACTGGGTCGCGACTGCCGTGAGCTGACCGCCGGCAGTGGCGTTTCACGGTGGTAACACAGATGTCAGCGAGACGCTTTGTACCTTCGAGCCGTACCACGGGTATGAACATGCTCGTCGACGGCGAGTGGCGGACGGACGCTGGAGAGTACACCGACGACGACGGCTCGTTCGAACGCCAGGAGACGACGTTTCGCGACCGGATCCGCGACGATCCGGACGCCCGGTTCCAGCCCGAAGCGGACCGGTACCACCTCTACGTCTCCTCCGCCTGCCCGTGGGCGCACCGAACCCTCGTGGTCCGGGCGCTGAAGGGGCTCGAGGACGCGATCTCCGTCTCGGTCGTCGACCCCTACCGCGACGAGGACGGCTGGCAGTTCACGCCCGAAAAGGAAAGCTGTACGCGAGACCCCGTCCTCGACGCCGACTACCTCCGAGAGCTCTACGTCGAGGCTGACTCGGGCGTCACCGGACGCGTGTCTGTTCCCGTTCTCTGGGACACAGAGGAGGACACGATCGTCAACAACGAGTCGAAGGAGATCATGCGGATGCTCGACACCGAGTTCGGGGAGGTTGCGACTCGAGACGTCGATCTCTACCCGGAGGGCTTGCAGGACGACGTCGACCGAATCATCGAGGAGATCTACGACCCGATCAACAACGGCGTCTACCGGGCCGGCTTCGCCAAAAAGCAGGGGCCGTACGACGACGCGGTCGACGACCTGTTCGCCGCGCTCGAGCGCTGGGACGACGTGCTGGCGGACCAGCGATACCTCGCCGGAGATCGGCTGACGGAGGCCGACGTCGCCATGTTCACGACGCTCGTCCGGTTCGACAACGTCTACCACACGCACTTCATGTGCAACGTCCAGTACGTCCGCGAGTACGAAAACCTCTGGCCGTACCTGCGCGACCTCTATCAGACGCCAGGCATCGCAGGGACGGTAAACATGGACCACATCAAAGAACACTACTACACGACCCATCCCGACGTGAATCCGAACCGGATCGTCGCTCGAGGCCCGGACCTCGCGTTCGAGGCCCCACACGACCGAGACGAACTGCCGGGCGGCCCGCCGTCGGCGTTAGCTGGCGCGAGCGCGGACGACTGAGACCC
Source organism: Natronorubrum marinum (assembly GCF_052040125.1). NCBI lineage: Archaea > Methanobacteriati > Methanobacteriota > Halobacteria > Halobacteriales > Natrialbaceae > Natronorubrum > Natronorubrum marinum. The sequence goes on along the minus strand of NZ_JBPPFV010000001.1, from coordinate 1,128,226 downwards.
ATACTGACCGCTTACGAACTGCTCGGCGGTCGACCCCGTTCCTTTCGCCACGACTCGAAACTGTGCTCGGGTTCGTCGGCGTAGAACACCCGCCAGATGATGTACGCGGGGATGAGTACCGGCAATAGCGGTAGCGCGATCATCACGAGAATCGCTGCCATGATGTACCCGAACAGGGACATCTGGGTGTTCGGTCCGTAGCCCGTCGAATCGCGTACCCGTGTCATATGTCTCGGTACGGACCAGTCGCTAATCGGTCTTACGGTCCGCGAATCGGCGGACGTCGAACGGCCCACTCGACTTGGGCCTCCCGTTCCATCAGTCTCCCAACACGTCCGCCGAGTCGTCCTGCGGGCGATAGCCCAACTCGAGCATCGTCTCCGACAGCGAGAGGAACCGCTCGGAGTTGTCCGAGATGCCGTGAGCGGTCGTCGGGTTCGACTCGAGGCTCGTCGTCGCGGCCGCCTCGATCACCCGCCGGCAGTCTCCGTCACTGAGCCACATCGCCCGAGCAAACCGCTCGCCCGCCCCGTCTCGGTCGGCGACCTCCTGCTCGAGTTCGTCTTCCGAAAGCAGCCAGCCGATTCGGAGGTTGACCACGTCCATCCCGTGGCGCTTGGCGTAGTAGTGACCCATCGCTTCCCCGAAGACCTTCGTCACGCCGTAGTAGGTGTCCGGATCCATCTCGTCGTCGGGCCGGACGATTTCGGGCTTGCCGACCGTCGACTCCGGCCGGATCGGTGAGACGGTGTTTTTCATGTTCACCGCGTGGTTCGAACTCGCGAAGACGACCCGCTCTACGTCGTTCTCCGCCGCGGCTTCGAACGCGTTGTACGCCCCGTCGACGTTCGGTCCCGAAAGTTCGTCCCACTCCGCCCGCGGGTCCGGATTGGCCGCGAGATGGATCAGGACGTCCTGGCCCTCGAGGACGTCGACGAACGTCTCGCGGTCGGCGACGTCTATCGGCGTGGTGTCCAGTTCCTCGCTTTCGCTGTGTGAAAAGAGGGTAAGATTCTCGTCGGAAAGCGCCTCGATAGCCTCCCGTCCAACCCGTCCTGACGCGCCGGTGATGGCGATATCGGTCATGGGCGTCGGACATCGGGCCGGCGGAAATAGCTCCGGCCAGCGCGTTCCGGCTAGGACTAGCTAGCGTGTGAATTGACGCGGTTTCTGTGAGCGCGGACGCGAACACCCTGAAAGCCCCTTTCGACCTCGGCTCCCGGGACTCGCTGCGCTCCTCGTCTCACTCCGTTCGACTGCGGTGCTTTCGTCGTCCGGGTTCGCCGACGCCGAAAGCCCCTTTCATCCCACCCGGCGGTGGATGGCCGGGCGGCCGAAACTTGCCTGGATGAAAGCTGCTGAACTACGGTTCGACCACGAGCTTACCGATGCTCTCGCGGTCTTGCATCGTCGCGAAGGCGTCGGCGGTCTCCTCGAGCGGGAACGTCCGATCGATTTCCGGCGACAGCTCTCCTGAAGCGGTCAACTCGACGAGCCGTCGCAGATCGTCCTGGGTCCCCATCGTCGAGCCGACGACGCGCTTGTGCCCGAGGAAGAGGTTCGCGACGTCGATCGCCGACTCGTTACCGGCCGTGCGGCCGCAGACGACCATCGTCCCGCCGCGGCGCAGCACGTCCTGTCCGAGTTTCGTGTACTCGCCGCCGAGATGGTTGATGACCGCGTCGGGATCGCCGATATCGGCGACTTCCCCCTGGATCTCGTCCACGTCGGTCGCCTGGATGGCGTAGTCGAGCCCGAGTTCCTGGACGCGCTCGAGTTTCGTCGCCGACGACGAGGTTCCGATCGTTCGCGCGCCGAGGATGTCGGCGAGTTGGACGGTCGCGACGCCCACTCCGCCAGTCGCGCCGGGAACGAAGACCAGATCACCCGGGCCAACGTCGGCCCGTCGGAGCATGTGGTAGGCGGTCATGTACGCCGTGGGCAGCGCGGCGGCCGTGGTGGCGTCGACCTCGTCCGGCAAGACGATGAGTCGATCGGCCTGCACTCGAGCCCGCTCCGCCAGCCCGCCGTGGTACAGCGAGAAGCGCTCGCACGTGTTTTCGGGACCCTCGCTGCAGAACCGACAGGCGCCGCAGGTCTCGTTCGGACAGAGCACGACCCTGTCGCCCGGTTCGACGTTCCCGACGCCGTCGCCCACGTCCTCGACGACGCCGGCGACGTCCAGCCCCGTGACGAACGGGAGGTCGTCCGCGTCGACCATCGCCGAGTCGCCCTCGAGAATCCACAGGTCGTGGCGGTTGATCGCGCTCGCTTCGACGTCGACGACGGCCTCGTCCGGGCCGGGCTCGGGCTCCGCCTGGTCGATTACGCTCACGCCGTCCGGACCGGTCAGATCGGTGAAGGCTGCGGCTCGCATCGGTTCTGGAGTCGGCCTCGAGCGTAAAGACCGTGGGGGACGCGGAACCGTCGGTAGCGACGTGGCGGTTCACCGGCAGGAACGCTTTAGGGGATCTTGCTCGACGACTCGAGTATGCTGGAGAATACCACAGCGTTCGTCACCGGTGCGAGTCAGGGACTGGGCCGCGAAATCGCCGTCGCGTTCGCCGACGCGGGCGCGAACGTCGCGCTCGCGGCCCGTAGCGACGGGATCTACGAGACGGAAGAACTGATTGACGCACCCGAGCGAACGCTGGCGGTCGAAACCGACGTAACCGACGCCGACTCAGTCGCCGACGCCGTCGACGCTACCGTCGACGAGTTCGGCGGGCTGGACTGTCTGGTGAACAACGCCGGCATCGCCGGGCCGACCGCCCCCGTCGAGCGGACGACCGACGAGGAGTGGCTCGAAACGCTCGACGTGAACGTCGTCGGCATCGCTCGAGCGGTTCGGGAAGCCTCGCCGCACCTCCGCGAATCCGATCACGGTAGCATCGTCACCCTCTCCTCGATCGGCGGCAAGCGGCCCTACCCCAATCGGACGCCCTACGCGGCCTCGAAGATGGGCGTCATCGGGCTGACGCGCGCACTGGCCTTCGAGTTCGCCGAAGACGACGTCACAGCGAACGCGATCTGTCCCGGCCCGGTCGAGGGCGAGCGTATCCGGAACGTCTTCCAGAAGCAGGCCGACGAACGAGGGATCGAGTTCGAGGAGGCCAAAGGCGACGTGCTCGACAATCTCGCGATCCGCGAGCTGGTTCCGCCCAAGGAGGTCGCCGCGCTGGCCGTCCAGCTCGCGAGCCCGGACGCTCGCCACGTGACGGGGCAGGATATCAACGTCTCTTCCGGCGGCGCCTGGTACTAATACTGTCGGACAGAAGTCAATACGAAGTCGGTCGCGAATTCGCGGCCGTCGCCGTCGGAGACGGCCGCAGTAGAGCGACCGATCTTCACGTAGTTCTGTCCGACAGTATAACCCGCCGCGTTCTCACGCGAGGCAATCCGACAGAAGGCCTTTTTACGAACCCGTCATCGATTCGAATGCACTCGCGTCCGGGTTAGGGTAGTGTCCATCCTTCAGTCAGTTTCGACTGAGACGCGTAGTTCAATTCTCGCACCCGGACCTTTTCGGAGATCGTGAGTAGCGTCGCCCGTCGACGAATCGAAAGAAAAAGACGGTCTACGGGCCGGGCGGGCCGAAGCGGTTCACCGATGGGGCCAGTACAGCGACCGGCCCGTTTTGAGGACTCTCCAGAGCGGATTGCAGCCGCGCTCCCAGACGAGGATGGGAATCAGCCGGCCGCCGAACCCTTCCTTGAATCTGAAGACGCCGTCCTCGAAACTCGAGTTCGTGCTCCCGAAGTCGTACGTCTCGTAACCGTTTTCGATCCCCCATCGAATCACGTGGTCGTAGAGCAGTTCCGACGCGTGGTCGTCGAAGTACGCCTGTGGAACCGCGGCGAAAAAGCCGTGGATCGAGGACCGATCCTCGTCGAGGAGTTCCAGAAATCCGCCGGCGTACTCGCCGTCGATCCGGATCGTCAACAGGAGCAGTCGATCTCGCATCGACAGTAGTTGTTCGAAGAAGGAACGCGGATAGACGTCGCCGTCGACGCGGTCCATCACCCGGCTGTAGACGCGGTGAAATCGCTCGAGGTTCGACCTGGTGAGTTCCTCCTCGACGATTTCGTAGTCGGCGTCCCGTCCGTGTTCGATCCCTCGCCGTCTCGTCCTGCTCATCTCGTTCCAGATGTCGTCGTACCCTCGCGTCAGATCGAGCAGGAATCGACACTCCCGTCGATAGGGCTCGTACCCCGTCGATTGCAGGCGGTTGTTGTACCTGAGATACTTCGTATCGAGCGCGCGGATCTGGTGGACGACCGTCCGGCCGGTACAGAGATCCGGAACGGCATCGGTGAGCAACGACAGCGTCTCGTCTACGTCGGTCGTGACAAGCGGGCCACCGAATCCCGGATAGACCGACGAGAGCCGTTTGAACGGTGTCTTTTCGATATCGACGACGAAGTTCGGCAGCAGACCGATCAGGTTGCCGTCTTTCTCGACGACGAGATGCCGCGGCGTGTATCCGAGTCCGGTCTCGATGGCTTCCAACCATTCGTATCGATGGAAGACGCTGCCGCACGTCGCCCGCTCGACGACGTCGTTCCACTGGCCGGCCGACTTGGCTCGAATCGTCTCGAGAACGCGGATCTCGAGCCCGGACGACGATTCGTTCAGCGTTCTGATCGACGTACTCGTGTCGGTCTCTGATGGTCTTTCTGAAAGAGTAGTAGTTTCAGTCGTCTGGGCCATTCGTGACCCATAGCACCCGATGGATCGGGTTAAGTTATCTTCATGTACAGTGATACGTTCGGATTTGGGACTCGCCACCCCACTGCGACCTGACCAACCGGCGACGTCGATGCGAAAGAGGCGACTATAGCAGTCCGCAACGGCTCCCTGTAGCGACACGTAGCAGTTCCGTACGGCCGGCCAACTCGACAATCCCGCCCGGAGTCCCTATCCGCCCCCGAGTCCCTATCCGTCTCCGGGTCCCGTCACCTCACACACTCTCGTCGGTTCCGAGCACGTGGACTGACGTCTCCGCCAAATCGTCCGATCCCTGGACCCGAACGGGGAACGTCTGACCGTTCGCGACCGTTGCGGTCTCGAACTCGAGCGTCACCGTCTCCGTCCCGTCGATCGTTCTCGAGACGGTATCGACCACCGTCGGATCGTGGCCGACGACGAGTTCGACCTCGGCGGCAGTCGCCGAGTCGGCATCGGTCTCGAGTTCGGCCGTCACCGCGAGCGTCTCGCCCGCGAGAACGGGATCGTTGGTCTCGAGCAGTTCAATCCGAACCTCGCCGTTACCGGCGTCGTCGGTATCATCGCCACTGTCCCCACCGTCGTCGGGATCGCCCCCACCGTTTCCGCCGTCGTAGTCGCGGTCGAACGACTGATACTCGTCCCAAAACGGCTGCGAGCCGCCCTCGCTGGCACCCAGCGTGATCCCCTCGCTACGCGCGTCTTCGACGTCGTCCCAGACCGCGAGCGGCCACGGTTCGTCGCGGCCGTCTTCGATCATCGACGCCTCCATCTGAACGTCGGTGGCGACCGCCTGGCTGATCCCCTCGAGGTAGCCGTCGTAGAACTCCCGGAGCATCTCGGCGGCCCGCTCGTCGTCGACAGTCGTCCCCTGTGCGCCGGTCGCGGAACTCCCGCCAGCCGAGAGTAGCGTCGCTATCGCACCGGCTTTAAGAACGGTTCGTCGCCGCGGACTGTGTGCGTCCATGACTGGTCTCGCCACGATGCCAGTAGAAAAGCTACCAGAACGTTACACTGCCACAGGAACCGATTAATCCGGAGTTGGTGGGCGAATCAGTTCGTAACGAAAGGAGGTTACTCCCGGCCGATCGTTGACGAGACGCCTTGAGCGACGGTTGCTAATAACCGACAGCCGTAGTCGCATTTCCGGCGATCACAGTCGGTCTGGGCGGCGACGAACCGACGGCGGTGGAAGTCGAATCATCGACGAACCGATTCGGATGGCAGTCACTACTGTCCGTCAATCCCGTATTATAGTACGGCTGAAATGTCAGTATGGTGAGTTCACGGGCGAGCGTCGGCAGCGACCTCGAGCCCGTTCCGTCACCGGCGTCAGTCGACGAACTGATCGAGCGTCGCGTCCAGCCCGTTTCGAACCTCCCGTACGAGCGCGCCCTCGATATCCAGCCCCAGCACGTCGACGGCCGCGCGGCCGACGCGCTCGCGCATCTCGGGCGGCGAGTAGACGCCGAGTCGCCACTGGGAGTACTGGGCGGCCCGCAGCGCCTCGACGAGCGGCGACTGCTGGCCCAGCCGGCGAATGTCGCCGTTGACCAGCACGCGCGTCGTCGACTCCTTCATCGACGGCCGTCCGGGAACGTCCAGGATCACGCACTCCGGATCGACGTTCGCCTCGTCGGCGACCTCGCGTTCGAACTCCCGGATCGATTCGTGCTTGGACTCGATGATCCCGCCGGGAACGTCGTCGATCTCCGCCCACACCGCCCGTTTGTACAGATCTCGCTGGTCCAATCGTCGGGAGAACTCGCTCGTTTCCGCACACGTTCGGAGGGCGACGATCAGATCGTGATCGTCCATCCGCTGGAGCGTTCCGGCGTCGACGTCGGTGTCGGGGGACTCGAGCAACCGCTCGGACGCCCGCCGGAGCATCGCCTTGGTGAGTCTGGCGACGCTGTGGCTGTAGACGGTCGGGTTCATCAGCGCCCGAGCGACCAGCAGGCTCTCGGCGGCCTGGACGTTCCCCTCGTCCAGGACGAGTTCGCCGTCGGTGAAGGTGAGTTCGCGGACGAGTCGCCCGTGATCGATCGTGCCGTAGGGAACGCCGGTGTGGTGGGCGTCTCGCACCAGGTAGTCCATCCGGTCGACGTCGAGTTCGCCCGAGACGAGCTGCCCGAACCGTCCCTCGCCCGCGACGAGGTCCGCGACGGCGTCCGGCTCGAGGTCGTGCTCACGAAGGACATCGCCGACCTCCCCCTGCGAAAGGAGGCCGTGAACGTCGTCGTGATATCGGCCGGTCCGTCGGTGGGTGACCGACTCGAGGTTGTGACTGAACGGGCCGTGGCCGACGTCGTGAAGCAGGGCCGCGGCGTGGATGCGCTCGGCCTGTTGGCCGTCGATGCCGAGGTGATCGAGAGCCTCACAGGCGAGGTGATAGACGCCGAGACTGTGTTCGAACCGGGTGTGGTTCGCGGAGGGGTAGACCAGCGAGACGGTGCCGAGTTGGCGAATATTTCGAAGTCGCTGGACGGCGGGTGTATCGAGGAGGTCGCGCGCCACACCATCGACCCGAATGTGGTCATGAACGCTGTCCTTGATCGTCGTCATACCCCTCAGTTCGGCGCTATCGTACAAAAACTGTCGTCTAAATAGTGGTGTGACCGGTCACCCTTCGACGGACCCTCGGGAACGCAGTTCACACGCGAATTTCGCCACACAACGAGCCTGTGAGGACGGTTACGGCGGTCTACACGTGTACGAGGTTTCAGAATACACCGACTATGAAAAGTTAGTAAATAAATAGTTATATTGTTCCAACTTCTTCGCCCTTCCCGTATGTCATACGACCTCAACCGACGTGCGGTAGTCGCAGGAATACCGACAGGGATCGGCCTTACAGCGATCGGAACGGCGAGTGCGGACGAAGAGCGGGTCAGATACATCGTCAGTGGCGGCAACCCGACGCAACTCGAGCGAGCGGGATTTACGGTCGTCCACGAGATTACGGGGGCGAACGTCTACCTCGTCCTGGGCCCCCAGGACGAGGACCCGTCGGATGCGAACGGCGTCAATGCCGCCTTCGAGGATTTCGCGTACGGACTCGATGTGCCCGAGGGCCCGACAGCGACGAACACTGAGGGCGAACTCGAGGACGAGCAGTGGGACAAGCGGCTGATCAACGCGTTCGATGCACACGAGCACGCGACCGGAACGGGTACCCGCATCGGGATTATCGATACCGGCGTCTACGACGGCCACCCCGATCTGGGGAACGTCGACACGGACGCCAGCCGGACGTTCGTCGGTTGGGAGGAGTCCGAGCACACCGGCGACGTACACTATCACGGCACTCACGTCGCGGGCATCGCGGCGGCGACCGGAGCGTCGGGCGTGACCGGCGTCGCGCCGGACGCCGAAATCGTCTCGCTCCGGGTCTTTCCGGCGGAAGGTGACCTCCTCGCTACCGTGGGTGACTCCCTCCTCGCTCTCGACTACGCGGCCGAGCGTGGGCTCGATGTCGTGAACATGAGCATCGGAAGCCCGCCGCAGCCACCGCGAGACAATCAGGAGGGCTACCGTATCGCTCGCCAGCGTGTGGTACGCAGCGTCGCCCAGCGAGGCACGTCGGTGGTGGTGAGCGCGGGGAACGACAGCCAGAACCTCCAGCAGGGCGGGTGGGTCAGCCTCTGGGGGAGCATCCCTCGGGCCTCCTCGATCAGCGCGACGACCGAAGACGACGAACTCGCGGCGTTCTCGAACTACGGGACCAACGAGATTTCGGTCGGCGCGCCGGGCGAACTGATCTTCTCGACGTTCGACCCGAACAACGAGGCGCTTCCCGGGGCCGAGTACGCGGCCCTCTCCGGAACGTCGATGTCCGCACCGCAGGTCAGCGGGCTCGCCGCGCTCGTGCGCGAACTCGATCCCAGCGCCAACGCCAACCAAGTCGAGAACGTGATCGAACGCGGGGCGGAGGGGAGTGGACGTGGCGACCCCGAGACCGGTGCCGGGCGGATCGACGCACTCGAAACGGTCTCGCTCGTGTAACCGAGCCGCCGACCGTCGATCGGAGGTTTGCCGTGACGGCGGGACTCACCGACTGCCGCCCGACGGGATAAAAGCGACCGTCAACTGACGCGGGGTCACTTACCCGCGTCGCCGTCGTCTGTCCGGTGACATGACCGAACTCACTGTCCCGCCGGACGCCGACGAAGAGGAAGCCGCGGCGCTCGTCCAAGAGCACATCTCCGTCGGCGATGTCGTCGAAATCTGGAGTCGAGACCGAACGGATGCCGACCATCCGGAACACTCGGGAGCGGTAACGAGTTTCGAACCGGCCTACCTCGAGATCGACGGCCAGTCGCCGGAGAACAAGAGCGTCCGCTACGACGAGATCGATACGGTCATCAGGGCGAAAACGGCCGACGAAAAGGCGTAGTCGGGTCGAACGGCGGTCGAATTACGATTCCCGCTCGTACTCGCGCTCGCGACGATTGTCTCCAGCATCCGTTTCAGTCGACGACCCCCTGGCGAACACGTCGTCGGGAAGTTCATCGACCGCCACCAGTCGCTCGAGGCGGTGCTCGAACTCCTCGTCGTCGATCTTGCCTTCCGCGTAACGGCGCTTGAGTTCCTCGAGGGCGTCGGGTTCGGCGTCATCTGTGTCCGAAGCCGCCTCTTCGTCACCGACGTACAGCGCGGCGATCTCCTCGCCCCAGAATAGGAACAGGGGCGTCAGCAGGAACCAGCCGACGATCGAAATCGCCCCAGCGAGTGCCTCGAGGCCGGCGATTCCGGCGAGGCTGACGAGTGCGAACGTCACGACGCCGATCAGGAGCCAGAGCTCCTCGGCAACGAACTCCGCCAGTCTGGTTGCCATACTGAACCGACAATTCGTCCGGACTGTATAAAGTGGTTCTTACGGCCCGGAATCGTCCGTCCGTTCGTCGACGGTTCCATCGTCCGTCGCGAGCGTTCGGTCGCGACGGGCGTCGAACGCGTCCATCACGAAGCCGGCGGTCGCACCGTGGATGAAAAGCGAGGCGAGGACGACGAAGCCGACGATCGCCCAAAGGCGTTCGGCGGCGACGGCGAGTTCGAGTTCCGCGAACGAGGCGTGAGCGAGCGCGAACGCCAGATAGTAAAACGAGCCGATTCCGCGGATGCCGAACGCCGAGACGATCGCACGATCGCCCAGCGGCGCATCGGAGCCGACGAACCCGAGCAGGCCAGCGAGAGGCCGAACGAGCAGTATCGCCGCGAGTCCGACCGCGACGTCGGGCCAAGTCAACGACGCCAACAGCCCGTCCGCGATCGCACCGCCGAACAGGACGAGCACGGCCGCCATCAGCAACCGTTCGACGAGCGACGCGAAGTCGTGGAGTTCCCGGTAGTAGTCGTGTTCCCACTCGTAGCGTCGGAGTTCCAGCGCCGCAACGAACACCGCGAGAAAGCCGTAGCCGCCGAGCAGTTCCGTTACGCCGTAGGCCAACAGCGTCGTCACGATCGCTTCCGCGCCCGCCAGTACTTCCGAACGGTGGGATTCGACCGGCGCGTGGAAGACGAGCCTGGCCATCAGGTGGCCGATCACGTACCCTAGCAGGAGCCCCGCTCCGATCCTGTACAGTCCGTCGAGAAGCGCCCACTCGAGGAGCCACGTTCGACCCGCGACGGTGTCGGCCGCGGCGATGGCGATCGCGAGGTACGTAAACGGAAACGCCAGGCCGTCGTTGAGGCCCGCCTCCGACGTCAGGGAGAATCGAACGGAGCCCCATCGGTGGACGGACGCGCGTTCGTCGTCGAGTTCCGTCAGCGGCGCGCCCGCATCCACGTCGGAGGCGAGGACGGGATCCGTCGGGGCGAGCACCGCACCTAGCAGCGTCGCCGTCGCCGGGTGGAGTCCGAGCAGTGCCCAGCCGAGTACCGCGATGGCTGCGATGGTCAGGGGCATCGTGACGGCGAGCAGCCGCCACGTCGCCGCCCAGTTGCGCCACCCGAAGGGGCGATCGATCTTTAGTCCCGCGCCCATCAACGCGATGATCACGACGAGTTCGGTGAGGTGTTCGGTCGCGACTGCGTTGGCCACGGGATCGATCGACGGCGTCCCCGGTATCGCGAAGAGAGCGACTCCGAGACCGACGTAGAACATCGGCAGCGAGAGCGGACGGCTCGCCAGCAATCGCGGTAAGAGAATCGCACCCAGCAGTCCAATCGCGACGATAATGAGCGCGACGTCGTAGCCGTCCATCGAGGTCGGTATGAGAGGCAGCGAAGAAACGAAGCGGCTTGCGTATTTACAACCGGGTCTTCGTCGGGTCCGTCGAGACGAATCGGGATGCGACGAGTCGGTGTAACGGGCGGCGCTACCCGGTTTCGACTACGTCCTCGAGGAACTCGAGCAGTATCTCGTTGAACGCGCCGGGATTATCTTGGTTTGCGTTGTGGCCGGCACCGGGGATCACCTCGTACCGGCAGTCGGTTTCTCGCTCCGCCCACGCGGGTGCATCGCGCGCGATGGTTCCCGTCCCGTCGTGCTCACCGTGGGTCAACAGAAACGGTTTCCGAATACGGTAGCCCGGTTCGGCGTGGTGGCAGACGGCGACTGCCTTCCAGACGGTGAGAAACTCTCGCTTCGACAGTTGACAGGTTGCATTGTACGCGTAGCGTTTCGCCGCCGGTGTTTCCGCCGTGTTCTCTGCAATGACTTTGCGGAGGTGGCCGGCGGGCCAGAGCCGAAAGAGGGACGGCGTGAGTCGGAGGGCGAGGTACTCGAGCCTCGGCGGAACGGTCAGTAGATCCGTCGAACCGATGATTCCGAGCGCGGTCACGCGCTCGGGATACCGAAAGAGGAGTTCCTGTGAGACGTAGCCGCCGAACGACTGCCCGACGAGGACGACCTCCTCGTCACCCAGGCGGTCGATGATCGCCATCAGGTCGTCGACTACGAGAGGCACCGTAAAGTCGGTACCGATGGGTTTGGAGATCCCGTGGCCCCGGATGTCCCACGCCAGCACTCGGTATCCGGCGTCGACCAGCGCTTCCAACTGCGGATCGAACAGCCGGTGATCCATCGTCGCACCGTGCGTGCAAACGACCAGCGGCCCGTCTTCCGGTCCGACGACCCAGTAGTGAATCTGCGAGCCGCCACGCTCGAGCACGGCCGGCCGACCCCAGTACCGTTCGTCTTCGTCGTGCGCCATACTCGGTATCGGTGATGGGCAGCGCCAAAGCAGTCCCGATACGGCCCTACTCGAGCGAGACCCACTCCCGATTCTCGTCGCTCTCCTCGATGGCCGCGAGCACGCGCTGGGCGGCGAGGCCGTCCTCGAAACTCGGCTCGAACTCGCCAGCCTCGCTGACGGCGCTCAGGAACTCGTAGTTCTCGTGGACGAACGTGTGCTCCCAGCCGAGCACGTGGCCCGGCGGCCACCAGTGGTCGACGTAGGGGTCGTCCTCGTCGGTGACCAGAATCGTCTCGTAGCCGCGATTTTCGTTCGTTCGCATCAGTTCGAGTTCGTTCAGTCGCTCGAGGGAGAACCGGAGGCTGCCCTCTGAGCCATGAATTTCGACGGTGTGGTCGTTTTTATGGCCGGTAGCAAAGCGGGAGGCCTCGAGCGTCCCCATGGCGCCGTTTTCGAACTCGAGTTGGGCGGAGTAGGCGTCGTCGACGGTTACGGGTCGCGTCTCGTCCGAATCCGGAACCGGCCGCTCGTCGACGAACGTCTGTAAGTGGCCGCTGATGCCGACCATCTCGCCCGCGAGGTCGTCGTCGCCGACCAGGAATCGAAGGAGGTCGACCGTGTGCGCGCCGAGGTCGCCGAGCGCGCCCGACCCGGCCAGTTCCTCGTCGTTGCGCCACGACCACGGTGCCTCGGGATCGACCAGCCAGTCCTGCAGGTAGCGCCCGCGGACGTGGTGGATCTCGCCCAGTTCGCCGGCCTCGAGCAGCCGTTTCGCGTACCGAATCGCGGGGACGAACCGATAGTTGAACGCACAGCCGGCGGGCACGTCGCTCCCGGCGTTCCGGGCCGCTTCGGCCATCGTTTCGGCCTCCTCGAGCGTCGGCGCAAGTGGTTTCTCGCAGAAGACCGGCGTCCCGGCCTCGAGCGCCGCGATCGAGGGTTCGGCGTGGACGTGGTTCGGCCCCAGGTTGTAGAAGGCGTCGACATCGTCGACGACCTCGGCCCAGTCGGTCGCGATCGAGTCGAAGCCGAGCCGGTCTGCCGCGTCGGTCAACGCCGCCTCGTCGCGGCCGACGAGGACGCTGCGTTCGACGTCCGGCGCGTCCGGGAAGAACATCGGCAGCCGCGCCATCGCGTTCGCGTGTGCTTTGCCCATGAACCGATAGCCGAGAACCCCGACTTCGAGTGACATACGTACTCGTTCACAACGAGTGTAGTTAGAAGTTTTCGTCGCGAGAACCGCTCCCGCGAGCGGTTCGGTTCGTCGGCGCAACCGGTCGACGCTGCAATAGGTGTCTCGCGGCATCTGACGGGGCGAACCGACCGAGGCGTGGTTAGTACGAGCCGTAAGTCGATCGGGCACTCAGTTGATTTGCGGCGTGTCCGAGTCGCGCCGACTCTCATCCGCCGTGGAAGGAGGGCATCGATCGAGTTCGACGACGAACGTCGTTCCCCTGGGTTCGTTCTCTTCGACCCGGAAATCGCCGTCGTATCGGTGGATAAGCGTTTCGACCAGATACAGACCGAGACCGGATCCCGACGAATCGGTCCCCTTCACGCCGGGCGAAAAAAGCGTAGCCCGTATTGATTCGGACAGTCCGGGACCGTTATCGGCCACTCGTACCGTTACTGTCTCGGGGTCGGTCGACGTCGTCACCGTGATCTGCGGCGTCAGTTGGTCGTTGTGCTGGACGGCGTTCCGAAAGAGGTTCTCGAACGCGCCGTTCAACGCGTCGTCCGCAGCGACGTATTGCTCTCCGTCGTCGTTCGTCACGACATCGAACTCCGCGTCGAGGTATTCGGCTTGAACGCGGTCCGCTGTCGTCTCGAGGGTTTCAATCAACGGAATCCGTTCCGGCTGATACTCCTCGTCAGTGTCGAGTCGACCCGCGATGGTTGCGAGTTCGGCGATGCGGTTGGCACGGTCTTCGATTCGTCGGAGCGGTTCGCCGGAGATCCCCTCGTTTTCGGCGAGTCGCTCGTCTAAGGACTGATCGGAGAGCATTTCGGTGTATCCGACGATGACCATCACGTCGTTTCGAATGTCGTGACGAAGCAGCCGGTTGACGAACTCTAGCTGTTCGGTACGCTCCTCGAGTCGCATCTTGGTGTGATGATTGTTCGCGCTATAGTGACCGATTATCAGGAAGATCACTCCACCTCGAAGCGCTGCCCTATTGGTAATGTGAATGATATCGATCAAACTCTCTTCACGACCGATGAGTGAAAACCCGACCAAGACCGGCGTCAGTATCGCCCCGAGAAGAAACCACGCGGCGATGCGTGGCAACGCGGTGTCGTTCGGCTGAGAGAGCCGCCATCTGACGTACCAGAGCAACACTCCGAAGTACAGCAGGGGGAGCAGAAGCTTGGTCACCCGAAGATCGGCGACCGGGGCCCCGAATTCGATCCAATCGCTGATCAGTGGAACGAGAAATACTGCTCCCAATCCGACAATCACACCACCTCCCAGATATTCGTAGGTCAATTCTTCACGTGACATACCCAACGTAGCCTGCGGAGACGCAAAAGCCACTGCGGTGGCTCACGATGACACTCAGCGTTCCTGATGTGGAACCCACACTCAAAGGGGTGACGAAGCCGGCGGTCTCGGTTCCTCCTCACTCGGCCCAGTACGCGTTCCCGGGTTGCTCGCGGAACACCGCTCGCTCGAGGAGGTCGACGGCCTTCTCGAGGCCCTCGCGGGAACTTGTCAGGGAGTCCTCGTGTTCGATGCTCAACGCGCCGTCGTAGCCGACCATCCGGAGCGTCGAGACGATCTCCTTCCAGTGGCCCTCGCCGTGGCCGTAGCCGACCGACCGGAAGAGCCACGATCGGTTGGGCTCGTCGTCGTAGGCCGTCGTGTCGAGGACGCCCTTCTCGCGGGCCTGTTCCTCGTAGACCTTCGTGTCCTTGGCGTGGAAGTGGTGAATCGCGTCGCGCTCCCCCAGGTAGCGGATCGCGTCGGTGATCGAGACGTCCTGCCAGTACAGGTGGGAGGGATCGACGTTCGCGCCGACGCGCTCGTTCGTCTCCTCGCGCAGCCGAGCCATCCCGTGGGGTTCGTAGACCAGCATGTTCGGGTGCATCTCGATAGCAAGGTCGACGCCGTGTTCGTCGGCGTGTGCGGCGAGATCCGACCAGTAGTCGACGGCGACATCCCACTGGTACTCGTGGGCCTCGGCGTGTTCGGACGGCCACGGCGCCGTAATCCAGTTCGGAACCTCGTCGTTGGGGCCGCCGGCGGGCAGCCCGGAAAAGCAGGTGACCGTGTTCACGTCGAGCTGGTCAGCGAGCTGAATCGCCTCGCGGAGTTCGGTATCGGCATCCGCGGCCCGCTCGTCGTCCGGATGTAACGGATTGTTGTGGGTCGCGAGCGCGCTGATTCGCATTCCGTAGGCCTCGAGCAGCTCCGCCAACTCGGCCTGTGCGTCCTCGTCGTCGAGGTACTCTCGGCGAACGAGGTGGTCGTCGCCGGGATAGCCCCCGACGCCGGGTTCGATCGCGTCGACGCCGATATCGGAGAGGTACGCGAGGGCACCCTCGAGCGATTCGTCCGCCAGCGGTGGCGTGTGTACACCGATGTCCATACGAATCGGTAGCGGCGCCACTGGCAAATATATTTCTATCTTTTGTAGTAAAAACAAACCCGCAGTAGCGACTACGCCGTCGTCGATCAGTCGACAGGGACCATCGGCCGTTCGAACGACGGCCCATGTCGGCCGTCTGCGACGCCTCCCTCGACCGATTAGGTGTCGTCGAGCGCGACCGATCGCCCGTTCTCGCTCGAGCGGTAGATCCCGTCGACGATCCGCTGGACGGTCAACGCCTCCTCGACGGACGAGCCCGCGTCGCCGCCGTTCTCGATCGCGTCGAAGAACGCGGCCTGTTCGTCGCCGTGCGTATCGTTCTCGCGGGTTTCGACCGTCGTATCCAGCATGTGGTCGGTAACGTCCGCGCTCGCGGAGTGGATGGTGAGTTCGTTCGTGAGGAGGTCGAACCGCGCGGCGGCCTCCGTCCCGCGGACGACGAAATCGTGGGTCGGCGGCCGGTTCGTTGCCCACGCGACCTCGAGCGAGATCGTCCGGTCGCCGGCACAGCGGACGAACGCGCTCGCGGAGTCGTCGACGTCGAACGCGTCGGCACCCTGATCGTCGCCCCACATCTCGAGGTAGGAGTACTCCTCGCGGGAGCCGAACTCCGAGCGGGTGACGCCCGAGACCTCCTCGACTGCGGGGTAGCCAAGCAGGTACAGGGAGAGATCGATGGCGTGCACGCCCAGATCGATGAGCGCGCCGCCGCCGGAGATCTCTCCGCGAGTGAACCACGAGCCGCGGCCGGGAATGCCCCGTCGACGGACGTAGTTCGCCTCGACGTGCGTCACCTCCCCGAGGTCGCCGCGCTCGATCCGCTTCTCGAGGAGCTTCACGGCGTTCATGAACCGGTTGTTGAAGCCGATCATGCACGTTCCGCTGCTCTTCGCCGCGGCCTCCCTGATCCGCGCCGCGCTCTCGACGGTGTGACCCAGGGGCTTCTCGAGGAGGACGTGGAGGTCGCGTTCGAACGCGGCGACGGCGTACTCCTCGTGGAACTTGTTTGGCGTGGTGATGACGACGGCGTCGACGTCGTCGTAGAGCGCGTGGTGGTCGGCGTAGCTCGTGGCGCTGTATTGGGTCGCGAACCGCTCTCGGGCCTCCGCGGAGACGTCCATCCCGCCGACCAGCGGCACGCCGAGATCGACGAGCCGTTCGGCGTGGTGGTGGCCGATGTTTCCGAGACCGACGATTCCGGTCGGGACGGCCGGCGACGTCGAGTCCCGCGTCATCGGCCCTCCGGGAGGTCAGGTCGGCCGACCGCGACTCCGTATCGGCAGGTGCTCGCGCTCCGTTCATACTGTCGGACAGAAGTCAATGAAGAAGATTCGCCAGATGTGCACGGCGAATCTTCACAATAGTTCTGTCCGACAGTATCAGTACAACTGCTCCTCGTTCTCTTTCCGTTCATGGTCATCTTGGTGTCGTTGTTCGCGTTGCGTTCGTCCGCGTCGATACTGCCGGATTCCGGGAATGAGCTTGTTCTTTACGTCGAGTGCGAACGAGACGATCCCGTAGATCCAGAAGAAAAACAGGACTGTCGTCCCGCCGTAGTAGACGATCGGCACGAGTTCACTCATGTTGTCCACCCGATTCCGCTTCCGTCGGCGTCGGCTCCGTCTCGGCGGCTGTCGGCCGAGACGACAGGTCCGCGATGCCGTGCGTGATCGCCGTCCCCGAAGCCGCCTCGAACAGGTGGATCTTCGAGCGATCGAGGACGACCGACACCGATTCGTCCGCGTCGATGACGGTATCGGGATCGACGCTCATCAGCAACTGGTTCGAGGCCGTGGACACCTCCTCGCTCGTCATCATCTCGCTGCTCGTGTCGTCGAGCGAGAGGTAGACGAAAATCTCGTCGCCCATCGGTTCGAGGACGTCCGTTCGCGCCTCGATCACCTCGGACGCGCTGTCGACCGAGTCCGCGTTCTTCGTGAGGTAGATATCCTCGGGGCGGATCCCCATCGTCACGCCGTCGCCGACGGCGGACTCGAGGTCGTCGGCGGCGAACTCGAGGTCGAAGTGATCGGTCCGCAAGCCGTTAGCGGCGAGTTCTCCCTGGACGAGGTTCATCGATGGGGAGCCGATGAAGCCCGCGACGAACAGGTTCGCGGGCTCGTTGTAACAGACCAGCGGCGGGTCGATCTGCTGGAGTTTCCCGCCGTTGATGACCGCGATCCGATCGGACATGGTCATCGCTTCGGCCTGGTCGTGGGTGACGTAGATGATCGTCGTGTCCAGCTGTTTGTGGAGTCGCTGGAGTTCCGTCCGCATGTGGACCCGGAGCTTCGCGTCCAGATTCGCCAGCGGCTCGTCCATCAGGAAGACGTCCGGTTCGCGGACGATCGCGCGAGCGATCGCGACGCGCTGTTGCTGGCCGCCGGACAGCTCGTTGGGCATTCGGTCTAACATCCCCTCGAGTTGGACGATGTCGGACGCCTGATCGACCCGGCGGTCGATCTCGTCTGTGTCGTACTTCCGCAGTCGGAGGCCGAACGAGATGTTCTCGTAGACGTCCATGTGCGGAAACAGGGCGATGTTCTGGAACACCATCGAGACCCCGCGGTCTTTCGGCGGCAGTTTCGTCACGTCGGCGTCGCCGATGTGGACCGTTCCGTCGGACGGTTTCGTGAGCCCGGCGATAGTCTCCATCGTCGTCGACTTGCCACAGCCCGACGGGCCGACGAGACAGATGAACTCGCCGTCCTCGATGTCGAGGTTCATCTCGTTGACGGCGACGATGTCTTCGTAGCGTTTCGTAACGTCGTTGAGTCGTACTCGTGCCATTGTTACTCTTTGAGTGCTCCGTCAGTGAGCCCGCTGACAATCTTTTCCTGTGCGACGACTACGAGGATCAACATCGGCAACACGCCGACGATGCTCGCTGCAGCCATCAGGTTGAAGTCCGTCGTGTACTGCGTCTGGTAGCTCAAGATCCCGCCCACCAGCGGCGACCACTGCTCGGGCTGGTTCTGGAGCGCCATGATCGAGCTGAAGAAGTACTCGTTGTAGACGGCGATGAACGTCAACACGGCGGCGGTCGCGACGCCGGGTGCCGACAGCGGCATGATGACCCGGAACAGCGCGCCGAGTCGGGTCGTCCCCTCGACGCGCGCCGCGTCCTCTAACCCGTCCGGAATCTGGGCGTAGAACGTCGTGAGGATGAAGATCGACAGCGGCAGGAACAGCGCGCTGAAGGGCATGATCATCGAGCCCGGCGTGTTCACCAGCCGCGGCGGCTCGAACAGTTCGATCCCGAGGAACGGAACGACGACCGCGTTCCCGAGGAACGCGTCGAACAGCGGGATCAGGAACGCCGCCGGCGGGAAGTACGAGACCGCCAGGATGCCGAGCATCATCAGCCCGCGGCCGGGGAACTCGAGCCGGCCGAAGACGTAGCCTGCGAGGCTCGCGAGGATCAGGACGATGATCGTCGTCGTCGTCGCGAGCACGAAGCTGTTGAACACGTAGAGGTGGAACGGGACCTGCTGGAACACCTCGACGAACGCGGTGACGTTGAAGCCCTGTGGCGTCGGAAACGGAATCTCACCGAGGAGCGGAACGGTGACGTCCCAGTCTCCGCGTCGAATCACGCTGTTCGGCGTGAGTGCCAGCACCAGTAGCCAGTAGAACGGGAACAGCGTCGTCACCAGGAAGAACGCAGTGATGACGTAGAACAGCGCTCTGTACAGTCGACTTCGCTTCTCGGGATCGTTGACGACGCCGCGAGTCCACCGCTCGAGGAGACCCAGGTTGTCGTCGGTCGATTGCGACTGTGGTTCGGTTGCAGTTCCCACGTTACAACCCCTCCTTGTACTGCTGGTAGATGACGCCCATCACAGCGATACCGATGATGCCGGCCGTCACGAACGCGACCGCTGAGGCAAGTCCTCGGTTCGTGTTAAACGTTGCGACGACCATACACGACAGCGACGGGACGGTCGTACAGCCCGACACCGAGTCGATAAGTCCGTAGATCCGCATCGCGTCGATCGTTCGGAACAGGATCGCGATGCCGAGCGCCGGTAGAACCAGCGGGAACGTAATGTACCTGAACTGCTGCCACTTGGACGCGCCGGCGACCTTCGCCACGTCGTAGAGGCTCCGATCGATGCTCTGGAGGCCGGCGAGGATGAGCAACGCCATGAACGCGGTCGTCTTCCAGATGTCGGCGACCGTGATGATCAGCAGCGAACTGAACGGATCGTTGAGCGTGTTAGATCCGGCGATGATCCCCCAGTCGGCCAGTGGCCCCGTCAGGAAGCCGGCGCTCGGGTGAAACATCAGGTAGAAGATCATCCCCTGGATGACGATCGGGATCGCCCACGGGATGATGATCGCGGCGCGGACCCACCGTCGACCCCGGAAGTCCTGGTCGAGCACCAGCGCCTGGCCGAAGCCGATGATCGTCTCGAAGAACACGCTCACGACGGTGAAGATGATCGTCACCGCGAGCGCGCTCCGCAGCAGCCCCTCGAAGTGGACGAACGGGAAACTCCCGCTGGTGCTGACACCGGGGAGAAACGTCGTCGTCCCCGGGAAACGCGGATTCGCTTCACCCGTGAACATCTGCACGTAATTGGCCAGGCCCACGAACTCCGGATCCGAGAGAACGTTCTGGTACAGCGACAGCTCGAGAGTCCGCAACAGCGGATAGAGTGCGACGGCGCCCAACAACACCATCACTGGTGTCAACAGTAGATAGGCGAACCCGGTTTCCCCGAGATTCTCCATCCATCGCGTGATCGCGACGAGCGGCCCCTTTCGATTCGATTGTCTGGTGGGGCCTGTCCGGTCTTCAGTGCTCATCCTTACTCTTCGGTGGCTTCGAGTCCATCTTGGAGGTCAGCCGCAGCGTCTGCGGGACTCTTGTCGCCTGCAACGGCGAGGTTGACCTCCTCCGCGATGAGACCGGACTGATCCGGCCAGACTGTCGTGACTGGGCGCGACATGGCGTTTTGACCGGCGGTAGCGAGCGTGTCGAGGTAGTATCCCATCGGTTCGACCTCTCGGGCCTGGTCGGTCTCCAACAGGTCGGGCTTCGGTGGGACCCATCCGTAGATATCGAACATGCCGAGGTAGAACTCGTCGGCCATCATCGCGCGAAGGACTTCGGCCGCGTCCTCGGTTCGTTCGGAGTTGGGGTTGAGACACATGTTCCAGCCACCAAGGGCGGCCGTCGAGCCGCCGGTTCCAGGCTGGTTGGCATCTTCCTGGGAGACAGCGTACGGAATCGGCATCGCGCCGTAGTCGTCGGTCGTGAGATCGTGGTCCTCGCTGTCGAGGTTCAGGCTGATGGCGTACGGCCAGTTGCGCTGCATCACACAGTCTCCCTCGAGGATGGCTTCACGAGCGTCTTCTTCCATCCAGGACGTGATGTTCTCGGAAGCGATTCCGACCGGGTAATCCTCGTTCGTGTCGTCGTCGTGTTCGTCGGCGACGAACGTTCGCATCATCTCGAGACCCTCGATGAACTCCGGCTCGTCGATCGTCACTGGTCGATCGCCGACGGGGCCGAGAACGTTTTCTCGGCCGCCGAAGTACGCACCGCCGAACGACGACATGACCTCGTTCCACGTACAGCAAGCGGTCCCTTCGTACTGGTCCCACTGCGTCGCAAAGCCGTACTCGGCGTCGGAGGCCTCGGTGATCTCTTCGGTAAGTTCGGCCCACTCTTGCCAGGTCATCGGCTCCGAAGCCCACTCGTCGAAGTCGTCATCGTCGTATCCGGCCTCTCGAGCGTAGTCCTTGCGGTACTGCATCGTCGGGAAGTCAGGGAAGACCGGGACACTGTAGAGGTCGCCAGACTCAGGGTCACGGCCCGCATCGAGACTCGGTCCGAAGTACTCGTCTTCGAGGGTAGCGATGTCGTCATCGCCGAGTTGTTCGTCGACACTCGCGATGTGGCCGCGCTGGATGAAGACGTTGATCCATCCGACGTCCATCATCAGGAGGTCCGGTCGGGCCTCACCAGCCTGAAGCAGGTTCGTGTACGAGTCACGTCGCTCGCCCGTGTCTTCGTTACCCGCCTGAAGTTCGATGTTGATTCCGTCTGCGCCGTTGTCTTGGAGCAGTTCGATGAACTCGTCGCCGACCGCCTCGATCATGACTGGGTCCGTCCCGATGACGATGGCGTCCTCGGACGTCTCGCTCCCGTAAATACAGCCCGCGAGGCCGACGGCGGCCCCACCTGCACCTGCTGCTTTGACGAACGTTCGCCGCGAGACGCTCGAGTCAGTTCGACGCTTCCCCTGTGAGTGCTTACCAGGCATATAAGGAGACATGATAGATATTACTATTTATATCTAATGGTCAGTGTACAACAGGTGTAGTTAATCGTAATCAACACACTCCTTGGGGAATGATTATCTCCGATTTCCATACGTCTCGAAGCCTCTCTGCCGCGTTATTCGTCCGGCATATCGAACGGAGGGCTCCGATTGTCCGCTCAAACCGGTAGCCAGTATCGAAAACAAAACCCGCGTGCAGCGCTGAGTTGGAGCCGGATTCGAGTCGCGAAAACCAGTGACCGAACCGACCGACGCATCACTCGAGCGACTCGATCGTGATCCGAATCGCCTCGAGATCCTCGAGCATCGCCCCCCAGCCGCCGATCGTGGTTCGTTCCTCCCCGTTCTCGATCGCGATCGCCGCCTTCCCCGCGAGTTGGGAGAGCGGCATCACCCGTTCGTCACTGGCAGAGACGCCGGCGTACGCGACGTCGGTGATCGTCCCCCGTTTCGTTACCTGCCGCCCCGTGCCGGTTTCGAACCCCACGACCGTCGCCTCGATCGTCACCCCCTCTTCGAGCAGGGGTTCGACGTCCCGAAGACACTGCCGCAGATCGACGTACGTGATCGGCGGCTCGTCGCGCCGGGCCGAGTAGATCGTCTCGTGGACCTCCCAGAGGCAGGTGAGGAAGTACCAGTGGAAAACGTACGCGTGGGTCCGATCGTTGACGATCATGCCGTACTCGTTCGTCGAGTCGCCGTGGGGAGAAAAGCAGGTCCACGAGCGGTCGATCAGCGCCAGAAACGGCGACGGGAGGTCGCGGTAGCGCGCCTCCGTACAGGCGTGGGCCAGCGCATCCGTCGGCGGCAGCGTCGGCTCGGTACCGAGTTCCGGAAACAGGCAGACCTTGACGTCGACGCCGTTCTTTCGGGCCGTTGCGAGGGCGTCCGAGAGATCGGCGAACTGTCCGGGCGTCAGGCCGATCTGGACCTGATTCTCGGCCTCGCGGATCAGTTCGTCGGCCCGCGCCAGCACCGTGTCGAGCCGTTTGACGATGCTCACCTTGTGCTCCTCGATATCGGGACGACTCCAGCGGTCCTCGATCTCCCCGGCCGCCGTCTCGAACCGGTCGGCGCGGGAACGGAGATCCGTCAGCACCTCCGCCGGATCGTGGGCCCGGGCGTGCAGACTGTCCTGTTCGTAGGTTTCGATGTACCCCTGTTCCTCGAGCCCGCGCAAGACGTCGTAGATCCGTGGATCGGGCACCGAACTCGCCTGCGCGATGTCGGTCGCCGACGCGGAGCCGAGGCCGAGCAGCGTCACGAACGCGTCCGCCTGATACGGTGACAGCCCCGCGTCCTCGAGCGTCTCGACGAGTTCGTCAGCGTCCATCGACTCTCACCCTCCCGAAGCCGTCACGCGACTGGCTCGACCACTGTCGGCGGGCCGGCCGGAGCCGTTGGCGTGCAGCCGGGACGTGTTCTCTGATACGCTTCGCATACTCGTCCATGTGCAGTCAGATATAACAGGTGTTGTAAAAACCTGTTGTTGAGACAGTACACTGAAGGGGATTCGATCGGAACGCACGGCGTATGTCCGATCCGCTCGAGCCGATTCGGCGACCCGAGTACACCGGTGAGCATCGCTGTTGGCCGTGTACGATCACCAACGGTGTAGTGCTCGCCGTCCTCGTCGCCGTCACCGCGCTCAAGGGACGTCGACGCCTCGCCGGTGCGGTCGCCGTCGTCGGGACCGCCGCGATCGCACTTCGCGGCTACGTCGTGCCGTACACGCCCCGGTTCGCCCCGCACCTCGTCGCCGCGCTCCCGATCGATCCGTTCCACCGCGAGGCGTCGGCCGACGACGGCTCGCTCTCGGATGCAGGTACCGAACCCGACGACGCGACGCGAGCACAGCCATCCGGCGAGGAGATCGTCGCCGGACTCGTCGAAGCCGGCGTCGTCGAGTTCCACGGCGACGAAATCGCCCTCGATCCCGACTTTCGCGACGACTGGCGACGGGAGATGCGAACGCTTCGCGAGACCGATCTCGCCGGTCTCACGCGCGTCGCCGATCGCCAAACCGACCCGTCGGTCGACACGCAGTCGCGGCGCAGTTGGGGCCGGTCCGTGATCGTCCTCATGCCCGAGACCGGTACCCCAGTCACGCTCTCGCGCGGAATCGCCATCGCCGAACTCGCCGCCGCGCGCGCCCTCGAGTCCCGCGTCGAGTCCGACGCGGTTCGTCGCGCGGCGGGTCGGCCGCTCCGAACGATCCTCGAGCGCTGTCCCCTCTGTGACGAGGAGTTGACAATCAGTCGCTCGAGTTGCTGTGGCGAGGTGACGCCGGTCGGTAGCCTCCCGTCGGAGAAGCTGGTCTGTCCCGCCTGCGACGAACGGTTCTACACGTTCGAGGACGCCGACCGCTGAGCGGTACAGCCCGAAACACGAGCCCTGATCGGTGTGTGATCGGGTGCAACGACCGTTGTCCGACCTCACCCTACTCCTCCCAGTCGATCGCGTCCGTTCGTTCCGCGTGCCGGAGAATGAACGGCCCGAGCGAGCCGGTCCGTTTCGAAATCGTCGCGATCCGCAAGACGTAGGCCGCGAGCAGAAAGAACGGGACGAGCGCGATGGTCGTGCTGGCGCTGACGACCCACACCATGTTGTCCACGCCGAGCACCGCCCCCGGAACCGACGCCGGATCGAGATAGAGCACCGTGGCCGTCGCGACGACCACGCCCGGCAGCCCGGCGTAGACGATCGACCGCGTGAGGTGGACGAGTTCCCATTGGAAGTACAGCGATTTGAAGTGCTCGAGCGCCGGGCCGAACAGCGTCAGGACGTCGATAAGCTCGTCGAACGCCTCGTATTCGTCGTCGCCGAGCGCGTCCTCGTGCTCGTGACGGAGCCGCCGAACGGCGTAGATCTTCCAGGAGTAGTTGTAGTTCAGCCCCGATCGGAGGACGTCGAACTCACCGAAATCGGATGTCTCGAGCTGTGAGTAGATCTCGTCGGAGTTCCGGCAGACGTTCTCGACCAGTCGCTCGGTCCGGCGGCGGAGAACCTCGTCGTCGCTGTCGGCGACCGCCGCTTGCAGGTCCTCGGCCCGGTCGCTGCTCGTTTTGACGAGCGCCTGCAGGAACTGCGAGGGACCGGGCGGACCGATCGATCCGAACAGGGCCTCGACGTTGCGTCGGTACTCCATGGCCTCGTCCATCCACCGTTGCTGGTCGCCCAGCCGCCCGAGTTCCTGCGAAAGGACCAGCTGATTGATCGAGACGACCAGCGTGACGCCCGTGAGAATCGCCGCGATCAGGGCCTGGAACGCCGTGTTGACCGGCGTCCCGTGCGCCATCGCCTCTCGAAGCGGCACGGCGACTGCACCGAGCGCGACGAACGCAACGAACGCGACGACGGACAGCAGTCCCGCGAGGAGCCACCGGTTCGCATCGAGCAGAAACCAGTGGGCGACCCGACTCTCGCCGGTTCGTCCTCGGAGCGTATCGGTCGAGAACGGATCGTCCATACGGACCGTTCAGGACCCGGCCGAAAAGTGGTTGAGCCTGAATCGCGGACTCGAGCGATCTTCGGACGAGGCGGCGATAACGGCTCAGAGACGGACCGCACGAAACCGAAGCCGGCGATAGTCCGCCGTCCACGTCTCCTCGTCGCGGTCGTACAGGCTCGCCTCGAGTCGATCCTCGACGCCCTCAATCACGGCGGCCCGCTCGTCCGTCGACACCGACGAAAAGAGGCTGTCACCGAACATCTCGAGCCAGTTTCGGAGCCCGTCTTCGCCCGCCTCGAGTTCGGTCGGCCGATCGAACAGCCGCGCGAAACGGACCTCGAAGCCGTGGTCCTCGAGCCGGCCGGCGTACTCGCCGACGCTCGGGAAGTACCACGGGCTCTCGGCGTCGTAGCCGCGGCTCTCGAGTTCCGCGAGTGTCGCCTCGACGATCCGCTCGACGTTCCCCGTTCCGCCGAGTTCGGCGACGAATCGACCGCCGGGTCGGAGCGCATCGCGAACAGCCCGGAGGGTGGCGCCCTGTTCCTCGTCGGAAATCCAGTGTAAGGCCGCGTTCGAGAAGACGGCGTCGAACGGATCGTCGAACGACATCGTGCGGGCGTCGGCCGCGACGAACCGCAGGTTCGGATGCGCTTCTCGAGCCCGTTCGATCATCTCGGGAGCGCTGTCGACGCCGACTGCGGTTGCGCCGACTTCCGCGATTCGGGCCGTGAGGTGTCCCGTCCCGCAGCCGAGGTCGAGAACCCGGTTCTCGGCCGTCGGCTCGAGAAGTTCGAGCGCGTCCGTTCCGTACTCGGCGACGAACGAGTGATTCTCGTCGTAATCGTCTGCGTCCCACCTGTTCGGACCGGCCGTCTCGTCGACCATACGAATACAACCGAACGAGGAGGCTTGACGATTGCTCTCGATCGGATTCAGTGGAGACGACGCGGGAAGTGCCACAGAGCGCGACGGATATTACTCGAAGCGCCCGCGGTGGACGATTTCCTCGAGATCCTTGCGGCCGCTCGGCCGTTCGCGCTCCCGAAGCTCTTCGGACAGCGTTTCGGGCGGTGCGTGCTCACCGACCGCGAACATGGCCTCGACCGCGAACGCCTCGGGGACCTCGAGTTCGTCGTCGGCGCGCTCGTAGTCGAAGCCGGCCATTCCGTGGACCGCCAGGCCTCGGCGCGCGCCCTCGAGCGCGAGGTTCTGCCAGGCTGCGCCGGTGTCGAACGAGTGCGTCGGGGCGGGTTCGCCGTTGTGGTCGAACGTCGTCTTCGAGACGATGACGCCGAGCACGGCCGCGTCAGTTGCCCACGCCTGATTGCCTTCGGTGAGCAAGTCGACGAAGGTGTCCCACTCGTCGTCGTCGCGAGCGGCGTAGACGAACCGCCAGTGCTGGTTGTTGAACGCCGAAGGGGCCCACCGGGCGGCCTCGAACAGCGGGAGGTAGTCGGATTCCTCGAGCGGTTCGCCGGTCATCGCGTAGGGCGACCAACGATCGACGAAGAGCGGAGCGACGTTGTGTTCGGATTCGCGATGCGCGGCGGCTTCCTCGCGGAGGTCGGGCTGCGTCGAAGCGGCTCGTTGCATTATGTGCCCGTTCGCAGCTACACTACATATTTATTGTTAGACATAGATGCTACCAGGTAACGGTCACGTCCCCGTCTCGTGTGTCCATTTGACAACCGGAATATAACTGTCTGGTTGAGTACTAATTACCGATCCGAACCCATCGACCGAACGTCCCAGATCGGCTTGCTCCGCCTGACTGGGCCGCCCAAGAGCCCACCGACCATCGTCGTGACCGATGTAGATGGCAACGATCGAAATGCAACGAGCTATGGAAATAGGTTGACCGCTGGAACCGCAGAAAAAACGGGAAGTAAGCTACGTTGAACGAACCGCTCGAGGTTAGTCGTCGGCCGGCGTCGGCGCACCGCGTTCGATATCGATGTTGCCCTCGTCGAGGTCGGCCTCGACGTTGCGAGCCGCTTCGACCATGTTCGCCATCTTGCCGTAGGCGACATCGCGGGGTAGCAGTTTCACGCCACAGTCCGGCGAGACGACGAGCTGTTCCGGCGGCACGACCTCGAGGCCCTTCTTGATATTCTCCTCGATCTGTTCGACGGATTCGACCTCGGCGACGTGGACGTCCGTGACGCCGAGTGCGAGGTCGGCGGTGAACTCGGGGTCCTTGAAGACGTCGAGCTGGTCGTAGTCGCCGTTTGCGAGTTCGAGGTCGAACTCGTCGACGGGATAGTCGAGGATCTCGGGGTAGATCCGCGAGTAGTCGCCGTAACAGACGTGGAGGCCGATGCGGACCTCCTCGGGAATGTCGGCGACGATGTGTTCGAGCGCTTCGCCGACGATAGCGTGATCGTCCGGCGTGGTCGCAAGTGCGGGCTCGTCGATCTGAATGTAGCGCGCACCGGCGTCGACGAGCTTCTCGACTTCCTCGTTGACGAGGTCCGCGAGCGCGAGGGTAAGCTCGTCGTCGTCCTCGTAGGCCTCGTTGAACGACCAGTTAGCGAGCGTGTAGGGGCCCGTAATTGGGACCTTGACGGGTCGGTCCGCCGCCTCCGCGGTAAACTCGTACTCGTCGACGAGCCAGGAGTCGGTGTACTCGACCTCGCTCACGACGGAGGGTTTGTCGAAGTAGTTGTGGCCCCAAACCTTGACGGGACCGTTGAACTCGTAGCCCTCGATACGGTGGGCGAAGAACTCGACCATCTCGTTGCGCCGCATCTCGCCGTCGACGACGGTATCGAGACCCGCGCGCTCGTGTTCGTTCGTGATGAGGCGAGCGGCGTCGTCTTTGGCCTCCTGATAATCGTCCTCGTCGAAGCTGTGATCGGGATCCTGGTACAGCTCCTTCGCACGGTTGAGCCACTTTGGCTTCGGATAGCTGCCGACGACGCTCGTCATAATGAAGTGGTCGTTCTCGTGGTCCTCGGGTCGGAACTGGTCTCGGTTCTCGTTCGTGGTCATGCGGCTGTCACCTCCGCGAGGTCCGCGGCTTCGGCAAGCGCCTCGAGTTTCTCCTGGTACTTCGCGTACGGCAGGTAGAACGTCTCCGTGTTCGTGGTCAGGTAGACCGTCTCGAACTCCGTCACCTGGAGCTGGTCTTCGACCCAGTCGACGCGGTCGCGGATCGCTTCGGGATCCTCGACGAGCGTGTTCTGGCCGTCGGCGAGGCCGAGCGAGATGTCGCCGGTCGCGCCGTACTCCTGAATGTTGTAGATATTGTCGTCCTGGTTCGCGACGAAGTCGAAGCCGACCGCGTCGATGTCCGCGTCGAGCAGGTGGGCGTAGACCTTCTCCTCGAGTGCGCCCCAGTAGGGCTGGACGACGACGTCGGCGTCGGTCGCGCTCGCGACCCGATCGATCGCCTCGCTCGCGCGTTCGTCGGCGCCGTCTTCCGGCGGCTCCTCGACGAGGGATGGCTCGAGCAGGAACAGCGTCTCGTGGGCGGGGAAGGCGTCGACCTCGCCCGCGAGGAAGTCGGCGATGGCGTCGAGGAACGCCGCCTCGTCGCCGTACTGTTCGTCGGTGGCGAGTTCGGCCAGCGAGTACGGACCGGGGAGGACGGCCTGCAGGTCGCCGTCGGTCAACTCGCTTGCGGCCTCGAGTTCGTTCGCGACGTCACCCGAAAACTCGAGTTCGTCGGAGACGACGGGCTCTCGATAGAAGTTGTTGTTGTCGTAGTAGCGGACGATTCCGCGCGTCTCGACGGCGTCATGGACGGCCAGCGGGTGAGCGAGCATGTCGTCCCACCGGAGCTGTCCCTCGACGATTCGGTCGAGCCCAGCGTCCTGCTGGTCCTCGATCACGTCGGCGCGAGCGTTCTCGTAGGCCGCAGCGATCTCTCCGCCCTCGTCGCCGCCGATGAGGTCGTGTTTCTGGTGCCCCTTCAGGTCCGAGAGGTCGTCTTTCGCCCAATCCGGGAGCGGAAAGAGCCCCGGCGTGGTCGAAACGTACTCAGTCATCGTGACTGCGGCTAGGCTATACCGACGCTTAATATTTTCCATATCAATAAATACGTGGCAGTAATCTTCAGTGAGATAATCGAACGCGGTATCGCTTCCAGAGCTACCGCTGTCGTCCATCCAGCAACGCGGAATCGACACTGTGGCAGCGTACGAGTATCCTCGACCCATTATTAGATTAATATGAATGTATAGATACTTATACAGTCTCGAATACCTAATTGTTATTTACCCGGTGCTGGATGGCAGCGTATGGCGTTCGAAAATCCCCTGATCGTCTTCGCGATCGGGTTGATTGCCGTAATCGCGCTACTCGTATGGCTTCGATTACCCGCCGTGCTGGGTCTCGTTATCGCCGGCCTCATCGTCGGTATCGCGACGGCCGAGGTTCCGCTCGGTGACGTCCCGTCCGAGTTGGCCGTCGGCCTCGGTGAAACGTTCGAAGGAGTCGGTATTCCGATTCTGATGGCCGCCATCATCGGGAAGGCGATGATGGAAAGCGGCGCCGCGGAACGGATCGTTCGAGCGTTCCAGTCGAGGCTCCGCGAGGAACGATCCTATCTGGCGCTGTGGGGGAGCAGTACCGCGCTATCGATTCCCGTCTTCTTCGACAACGTGTTCTTCCTGTTGACCCCGCTCGCGCGCTCGATGCGGGCCCGCACCGGCCGCGACTACGCGCTGTACATCGCCGTCATCGGCGCCGGTGCGGCGACGACGCACGTTCTCGTCCCGCCGACGCCGGGCCCGCTCGCGGTCTCGCTCGAGCTCGGAGCCGACCTCCTGTGGACGATGATCGTCGGTGCGACCGTCGCGATTCCGACGGCGATCGTCTCGGGGATCCTCTACGGCAAGTGGATCAATCGCCGGCTCGACGACATCCCGCTCCGCGAGACGGTCGGATCGACCGCCGAAGACGCACACGAACTCGCGGAACGGGAGACGTCGGCGCTCCCCGGCGTGTTCGAGGCCGCGCTGCCGATCCTGCTCGCGGTCGTCCTCGTCGCGTCGAACACGACGCTCGAGTACCTCCTCGACCTGGCCGGCGAGGGCGTCTTCGGCCTCGGCGCGCTCGAGGGGCCGCTCGAGGCGGCACAGCCGGCCGCGGCCTTCGTCGGCGATCCGAACTTCGCGCTCACCGCGGCCGCGCTGGTGGCCGCGCTGACCTACCTGCGCATTCGGAACCTCGATCGGGACGTCTGGAACGACGAACTCGTCGAGGCGCTCAAGAGCGGCGGACACATCGCGGCGATCACCTCCGCCGGCGGTGCGTTCGGTGCCCTGCTCGCGGCGTCCGGTATCGGTGATTACATCGTCGAACTCATCAGCGTCGGCGGCGCCGGTATCTCGGTGCTGGTCTCGGCGTGGGTCATCGCGGCGGCGATTCGGATCGCACAGGGCTCTGCGACGGTCGCAATGATCACGACGGCGGGCATCATGGCACCGCAGGTACCGGAACTCGGCGTGAGCGCGGTCTACCTCGCGCTGATTATCGGTGCCGGCGGCAACATCTGCTCGTGGTTCAACGACAGCGGGTTCTGGCTCATCAAGGAGATCGGTGGGCTCACCGAGGCCGAGACGGTGAAGATCTGGACGGTGCTGACCACGATCATCTCGGTGACGGCGTTCATCATCATCATCGCACTGGCGACGGTGATTCCGAACGTGCCAGCCTGATCGATTCGAACGGTTTCCGTCCGCCGTTTTTTCCGCAGACACCGTGGAACGCGCACCGTTTTGTAACGGGAGTGTGACACTCCTCGTATGGCCTCGCAGTCGTCCCGTTCCCTTCACGTCCGACTGGGAGGGACGCTTGCCGTCGTCGCGCTCGTCGCTATCGGAATCGTCGCGCTCGTCGCTCGAGTCCTCTACACCGCGGTGACGGCGATCGGACCGAACGTCGCCGCATCGACCCCGGTGGTTGCCGGAACGCTCGTTCTGGCGGCGGCACTTTTCGCTCTCGCGTACGTCCGCTAGGGCTACCGACGAACGCTCGAGGACGTCGACGCTCGCCCGCTCGATGTGGACGGCGTGGACGATGCGTACGGACTCGAAGCTCGCGTCCGGCGGTTCGCACTCGCCGCCGGGGCCGAAACGCCGACCGTGGCGATCGTCGAGACGGACGAAGCCACCAGTTTCACCGCCGACAGCGGCACTGCCGCGACCGTCGTCGTCACGCGAGGGCTACTCGAGGCGCTTTCCGAATCCGAACTCGACGCGGTACTCGCCCACGAGGTCGCTCACCTCGCGAACCGAGATACGATACTCGCAACGGTGGTCGCGACGATCGGGTCGGTCTCCGAAGGACTGTTCGCCCGCGAGCGACGCCTCGGCGAGTGGATCCGATTTCTGCTCGCGATGGGGTCGGTTACGCTCGTCTTCCTGCTCGTCGCGGTTCCCGTCGTGGTCCTCTCGATCTGTTACCTGCTCGTCAGCGTTCTCGCCCGTCTCGTCCTCGCCGTCAACGCGATCTGTATCGGTCTCCACGCACAGGCCCGAGAGTACGCTGCCGACAGGGCTGGTGCCGAACTCGTCGGCGATCCCACTGCGCTCGCCGCCGCCCTCGAGACGCTCGAGGAAGCGACGCCCTGCGAAGACGCACGGAGTCGCCACGCGACCGCGACGCTCGGGATCGTATCGCGGCGGCTATCGACCGACCACGGACGGTCGCCCCCGATCGAGTCGTCGATCGCCCGCTGGGTGCCGGCCGGCGACAGCGAGCTGAAAGGCGCGCAAATCGTTTCCGGGCTATCGCGAGTGTTCGGCCGTCTCGGGCGCGCCCTCGAGTGGCGACCCGCGACGCACCCGCCGACCGAAAAGCGAATCGAGCGGTTGCTCGAAATGGCTGACGAGACCGAGTGAACCGCTCCCGACTTTCGGTGACTTTCGAACACACACTCACCGGCCGTCTCACGTGAGCAACTCGAGCACCGTCAGCGTCTCGAAGGGGAAGGAGTCGTCCGCGATCGCGACGGCGCTGAACCCGTGCTCGCCGGCCTCCTCGACGACCTCCTCGACCCCCGTCAGGCTGCTGACGAGCAGGTAGACGACGCCGTCGGGCGCGAGCACGCGACCGACGCGGGAGAGGAACGGGTCGATCACGGCCCGGCCGTCCTCCCCGCCCGACAGGGCGCGCTCCATCCAGTCGTCCCACTCGTTTTCCGGGTTGGTCGGGAGGTACGGCGGGTTGAAAACGACGGCGTCGAACGCGCCGTCGGCGAAGGGCGCGACGAGGTCGGCGCGAACCGCCTCGAGGCCCCGCTCTTGGGCCTGTCGAACCGCGTGCGGGTTCAGATCCGCGGCGACCACGCGCGCGCTCGTTTCGTCGTCGATCCGACCCGCGACGTAGCCGGAGCCGGTGCCGACCTCGAGGACGAGCGGACCGGTCGCTCCGTCTCGTGGGTCGTCGCCTCGCGGTTCGCTGGCTCGCGTTTCGTCGTCGGCCCCCGCAAGCCGATCGCAGGCCGCCTGCGCGAGCAGGTGGGAGTCCTCCGCGGGCTGGTAGACGTCGATGTCGACGCCACGTCGGTCCTCGAGTCCCATCAGTCGTCCTCCGCGGGCGTTCCGGGCTGACTCTCCCGTTTCGGTTCCTCGGCCTCGCCGTCCCCCGACGAGTCACCGGTATCGTCGTCCGGCGGATTCAACGAAGAGTTCCCCGCGTCCCGCCGCTCGTCCTCCGCGATTCGGAGGCCGCCGGTTTCGGCCCGGCCGGTCAGTTCGCGCTGCGGGTACGGGATCTTGATCCCGTCGTCCTCGAAGGCGCGCTTGATCGCGTGAATCGCGGCCGTCTTGGATTTCGAGAACCGGCGGGCGCTGGGGTTGTCGATCCAAAAGCGTACCCCGAGGACGACCGCCGAGTCGGCAAACTCCTTCGTGATCACCTGTGGCGATGGCGCGGTCAGCGACTCCTCGAGCGCTTCGACCTCCGCTCTCGCGATCTCGGCGGCCCGTTCGACGTCCGTCGAGTAATCGACGCCGACGTCGACTTCGACCCGCAGTCGACCGCGTTTCGATCGATTGGTCACCATACCCGAGGCGATGACGTCGTTGGGGATCATGATGTACTCGCCGTCGAACGACTGGAGGCGGGTGTTGACGATCGAGATGTCTGTGACGATCCCCTCCTCGTCGTCGACCTCGATCCAGTCGCCGATCTCGAACGGCCGGTCGAACATCAGAACGAAGCCGGCGATGACCGTGCCGAGCGTCTGCCGGGCGGCCATACCGATGACGATACCGAGAAATCCGGCCCCGACGAGCAGGCCGCCGAGGTCGTCGACCCAGACGCCGAGAATAATGACGAGCGAAACCGACCAGATCAGCACCTGCGAGAGGCGGTGGGTAATCTCTCGCTGGTGGTCGGTTACGGCCGTTGACGAACCGAGCACCTCTTGGAGCACTCGGCGGACGAATCGAGTGGCGATGAGCGTTCCGACGACGAGAACGAACGTGAGCACGCCGCGCGCGATGACGTCGCTACCGAGATCCAGATCCCCGTAAACCGACTGAATTTGGCTAGTATAGTCCCAGACGCCTGAAACGACGGCCAGACAGAGTAGACAGGTCGAGATTAACACGCCCACCGAGACGATGTCGCTGTACAGCGGCCGTGTTCGCTCGGCGAGCCACCCCTGAAGCTGGCGATAGGAAAGGAGGACGACGAGCAGGACGCCGACCGCTGCGAACGTGACCGCGAGTCTGCCGTTGGTCGTCTCGAAGACGTTCGATAGCCAGTCGAACCCCATCAGTATCTCGGACATAGGTAGTCGTCGTCTCTCGAGGCAGTCGGCCGCGTAGCTACGAGTATCCGTCGGTCGGTATCGATACTGCCAACGGTTCTCGGTCGTTCGAGCGTGGCCGTCACGGCCTTACTGTCCCTCACCTACTGCGCTGACATCGGCCGCGAGCTTGGCCAGCGCCGCGAACTCCGCCGGTGCCATCGCGCCGGCGCGCTTCTGGAGGATCTCCTCGTCTGCCGCCTCGACGACCGCGTCGGGATCCTCGAGTCCCGAAATGTGGGCCGTGTTCCGAATCCCGTTCCGAATCGTCTTCCGGCGTTGGGTGAACAGCGCCTTCACGAACCGCAGGAAAAAGTCCTCGTCGTCGACCTCGTAGTCCGGATCGCGGGGCTCGAGTCTGACGACCGCGCTCTGGACGGCCGGCGGCGGCGAGAACGCCTCCTTCGGGATGGACTCGACGAGTTCGGCGTTCGCGTAGTGCTGTGTCGAGACGGAGAGTCGGCCGTACTCGGGCGTTCCGGGTTCGGCGACCATCCGCTCGGCGAACTCCTGTTGAAACATCAGCACCAGCGGGCGTTTTTCGGGCAGGAGTCGGAACGTGATTTCGCTCGAGACGCCGTAGGGAAGGTTGGATACAGAGGCAGTGAAGTCGGGGAGGTCGACCTCGAGGGCGTCGCCTTCGATCACGGTCAACCGTCCCGCATCGATCTCCTCGCGGAACTCCTCCTGCAGGAACGCGGCGAGCTTTCGGTCACGCTCGACGACCGTGACTTGATCGTCCTCGTCGCCCATCGCCAGCAGGCGGTCCGTCAGCACGCCGGTTCCGCCGCCGATCTCGAGCAGGTGGGAGGTGTCGGCACCGATAGCCGCAAGATACGTCGGCAGTCGGTCGAGGACGCGGTCGTCGACGAGAAAGTGCTGATCGCGGTCCGGATCGCCCCGAACGCCCGCTCGGGCGATCAGTCCGTCTGGATCTCTCATTGCCGGCGCTTTGGCGGGGATCGGTGTAAACGCACCGTCTTTCGGACCGCCGTTTGTAGCGAGTAGTAATTCGCTCGAGCGGAGTGCTCCCACCGGCGGCGGTGAGTTCCACGTCGCTCACGAGTCACTTGTTCTACATCGACTCGTGCAGTCTATCTGCTAGAGAGGGTGGGTTCTCTACAGCACCCCCTCAGAGCTCCGTCTCGAGGACGTACCCCCACCGCTCGAAACCCAGCCCGTCGTAGTACTCGTGGACGCCCGTTTTCGCCAGCGGCGACGCCAACGCGACGTACTCGCAGTCCCGCTCGGTCGCCCACTCCTCG
Source organism: Natronorubrum marinum (assembly GCF_052040125.1). NCBI lineage: Archaea > Methanobacteriati > Methanobacteriota > Halobacteria > Halobacteriales > Natrialbaceae > Natronorubrum > Natronorubrum marinum. Next base: position 1,092,999 of record NZ_JBPPFV010000001.1, on the reverse strand, counting down.
ACGAACCGCACGAGTTCGGTTCCGTACCCGTCGCCTCGGTGTGGTTCGTCGACGACGAGGTCGTAGAGCCACGCGTGTCGCGCGTGGTGGAGGACGTCCTCGAGGCGGACGCCCGCGACGCCGACGAGGTCACCGTCGGCGAACCCACCGAACAGGTGGTACTCGTCCTCGCCGGTCCACTCGAGTACGTCGCTCGCCTCGGCGTCGCTCCACAGCTGGCGAACGATCGGAACGGCCTCGCGGCGCTCCGTCTCGCCGACTACCTCGCGAATCTCCATACGGACCCCTGTCGGCGTATCCACTACAGTGTGTAGGATCCAACAGTTATTGCGCAACGCGTGGCGACCGTCCTCGAGCCGGCGCTCGGTCGACCTACTGATTTTGTTCCTGTTCGCGCCGGCCGACGAACGTCTGGTATTTGAGATCGTCGTCGCGGAGTTCCTCGAGAATCCGCTCGACTAACACCTCGTCGGGGTCGTGGAGCCCGGAGACGCGTTCCGAAAGCTCCTCGAAGCTCTCGAAGGGCTTGCGCTTGCGTTCGTCGAGAATCCCGTTGCGGAGTTTCTTCCCGATCCCCGGCAGGAGATTAAGCTGGTGGAGCCGCAGCGTAATCGGCTGGGCGTCGTTGTAGAAGTCGACGAATCGCTGTTCGTCCTCCTCGACGAGGTCGGCGACAACGTACTCGAGTTCCGACTGAGCACCCGAGGAGAGGTCCGCGTAGTCGACCCGGTGGGCTTCGGTCACGATCTCGCGTTCACCGGGTGGTTCGACGACGACTTCGCTCCCGATCGTGAGTCGCTCCTCCTCGTCGAAGGCGACCTGGTAGAGCTGGAAATCGTCGATCCCGAGGGCGTATCCTGCTGGTGACTTCTCGTACTGCGGCCGGCCGTCGTTCGAGAGCCCGTGTGCGAGATAGTCCAACACGACTGCGCGGCGGATATCCGTCCCGTCGCTGTCGGCTTCGCTCATTGGTTTTGGATACGTCGAGGGCGTACTTAAAGAGTCGGCCCGCCATCGTGGGACGGGAACCGCCGTGGCCAGCCAGAAGCCACGATGTGCCTGGCGACGGCCGTCGAGTCGAAGGGCGTGATCGATTCGGTTGGCGACTCGTGGACGCGACGGCCGAACCGATCGGCGGTGGGTCCGATTATCGACGACGAGTCCAGATGCGACTGCTCGGGTCGTAACGAACCGTCCTCGCCAGAAAACGTACGCCCTGAACGGCGCCGGCTCATACGGTTTGCTGTACCGATGTATCGGTGGGATCGCAGGACGGTTCGCGGTCCCACCGGAAATGACTTCCAACAGACAGTATCAGACGTACTGCGCGAGGACGTTGAGAATCTCGTCGAGTTCGTCGCCCGAAAGCGAGTAGCGCTGCTGGGCGTACACCGAGCGAAGTTCGTCCCGGTTACGCGGCAGGAGGTTCGCGATTTTGTACGCCGTCGGTTCGTCGACCTTCTCGAGTTCCTGCAGGTCGTCGACGAGGTTTTGCGCCTCCTCCGGCTCTAAGACGGTGAATCGGTTGACGTGTTCGATCGCTCGCGCGAGTTCGTAGCGCAGCTCACGCTCTTCGTCCAGCGCGCGTTCGGCTTCGATGTCGGCGAGCAGCTCCTTCGTCTCCGAGATCGTCAGGAACTCCTCGTCGACGATCTCTTTGAAGATCGTCATCCTGTCTCAGATTCGGTTCTTGTCCTGATTCTGTGCGCGCATGTGTGCCGCGGTGACGATCAGCGTTTTCTCCTTGCCGCGGTCGCTGATCTGCACCTTGAAGGCGTCGCCCTGTTTGCCGACGACTTCGCCGGTCTGACCGTCGAAGCGCGGGTGATAGCGTCCGTTCGGAACGCTCGGGTCGATCTTCAGGTGGACTTTCTCTCCGGTCTCGTACTCCTGAATCGCTCGCTGTGGTGGCGACGTACCGCGGTCTCGAGGTTTGTTCGCAAGCTTCCGACGGGTTCCCTGACGAGGGCCATTAGAGTGTGGCATAGTCGTACGGCCCTCTTGAGCGGTGATGGTTATAAAACACACGTCTTCCGCCTCCCTTTTATCGGGGCTCCTCGCTCGCTTACGGCTACGTCGTTCGTGTAGTTCGCGGGATTACCTGGTGGTCAGCCACGCTGCCGATCGCATCGGCGTCCGACTCGAGCCGCCGATGACGTACGTCCGCGACGGGGATCTACGGGTGACCTACCTCGCGACGGAGCCGTCCTTTCAGCGGGCGATGGTCGTCGTCCCCGACAGCGTCGAGGTCGTACTCGAGACGAAACAGGCGTTCGAACCCGACGAAACCGTCTTCCTCGCGACGCTAACCGCACAACAGCGTCGGCTGTTTCGGACGGCGATCGATCTCGGCTACTTCGCCTCGCCGCGGGAGACGACCTACGAGGAAATCGGCCGCGAGGTCGGCATCGCCGGCGGCACGGTCGGCGAACACCTCCGGAAGACCGAGGCGAAACTCGTCGAACACGTCGTCTCGGAACCGCTCTCCGAGTCGACGACGTCCCAGCAACTATAGAAGTCTCGAGGACCCGTTCCGATCGACGCCGAAAGCAAGAGTAACCCCACTGCAGTCCGTTGGGCCCGGTATGGACGATCGCGACGGCGGCGACGGCGACGAGCAGTACCGACTCGAGACCCGTTCGATCCACGCCGGACAGGACCCCGACGAGGAGACGGGCGCGTTGATGACGCCGATCCACGCCAACTCGACCTACGAGCAGGACGCGCCCGGCGAGCACCGGGGCTACGAGTACTCTCGAACGGGGAACCCTACCCGAACGGATCTCGAAGCGAACCTCGCGAGCCTCGAGAACGCCGACTACGGCCGCGCGTTCGCCAGCGGCATGGCCTCGATCAACACCGTCCTCAACCTCCTTTCGGCCGGCGACCACGTCGTCACGGGCACCGACGTCTACGGCGGCACTCACCGCATCTTCACGCAGGTGTACGAGGAGTACGATATCGAGTTCACGTTCGTCGATATGACCGACCTCGACGAGATCGAGGGCGCGTTTCAGGAGAATACGGAACTGCTGTGGCTCGAGACGCCGACCAACCCGCTCATGTCGATCGTCGACATCGCGGGCGCGTCCGAGATCGCCCACGCACACGACGCGCTGTGTGCGATCGACAACACGTTCGCGACGCCGTACCTCCAGCGGCCGCTGGATCTCGGCGCCGACATCGTCTCACACTCCCTGACGAAGTACCTCGGCGGCCACTCGGACGTCGTCGGCGGGGCCTTGTTGACGAACGACGAGGCCCTGGACGAGCGACTGGGCTTCTACCAGAACTCGGTCGGGGCGACGCCCGGCCCCTTCGAATCCTTTCTCGTCCTTCGGGGCACCAAGACGCTGCCCGTCCGCATGGACCGTCACTGCGAGAACGCCCGTGCGATCGCGGCGTGGCTCGAGGACCACCCCGACGTCGACCGCGTCTACTATCCCGGCCTCGAGTCCCACCCCGGCCACGAGATCGCCGCCGAACAGATGGACGACTTCGGCGGCATGCTGAGTTTCGAACTCGACGCGAGTCTCGAGGAGGCAAGCGAGGTCGTCTCGAACACCGAGATCTTTACGCTCGCGGAGAGCCTCGGCGGCGTCGAGAGCCTGATCGAACAGCCCGCGCCGATGACCCACGCGGCGATCCCCCGCGAGGAGCGCATCGCGGCCGGACTCACCGACGGCCTGATTCGCGTGAGCGTCGGCATCGAACACGTCGACGACCTGATCGCCGACCTCGACGGGGCGATCGAGTCGGCGCTTCACTGATCGGATCGACCGCGTAGCGAGGATCTCCGTTCCGTCGATCGACGAGCGGCGAATCAGACGGACTCGAGCGTGGTTTCCAATTGCTGGCAGCGATTTCTCCGTCCCCGCGTCCGATTCGCTCGCTCATTCGTACAGCGTCTCACGAGGTCGTATCCGTTCGACCGCTCGCGGACCCACAGTGTCACGCCCGTCCCAACAGTCGCGGTGTGCGACCCGATCAGTTCGACGGGCGGTTCGCCAGTTGCGCCCGAAAGATCGTCTCGAACCCCTCGAGATACGTCCGGAGGTCGACGCTCTCGACCGCGTCGACGAACCGCGCCGCGTCGTCGTACTCGCGGCGCCAGCGATCGACGAACGAGCCCTCGATATCGGACTCGCGAATCGCCGCGACGATCGGTTCGACGGCGTCGCCCGTCGGTCGCGCCTCGAGTGCCCGCAGTTCGTCGGTCGAGACGACGCCGGACTCGAGCGCGCGGACGACGACGCCCGAACTGTAGTCGCCCTCGGCGAGTTCGCGCTCCCAGGTCGCGATCCAGTTGCCGACCCGAGCCATCCGCTGGGCCCGCGTGACGACCTCTCGGACCGCGGCGAGGTCGGCCGAATCGAACGACGACGAGTGCGCGAGATCGATATCCGCGAAGCAGAGCACCATCATGTTGTGCGCGTCGTACGTCCAGAGCTCTCGCTCGGAGGCGAGTCCGGGATGCTGGGCCAACAGCGCGGAGTAGTCGACCGACTGGAGCGCCTGCCGGAGATCGAACCGGAACAGTGCCGCGAACTCTCCGGCCCGCGGACCATCGTCGTACAGGGCTCGCAACGCCGCCCAGACCTCCTGCTGAAATCGGACGTACTCGCCCGCGACGCTCGCTCGAGTCGGATCGGCGTGCTGGTGCTCGAAGGGAACTTTCAACAGTTCTGCGAGCGTCGCGCGGTCGCCGTATCGTTCGGCGACGTCGTCGACGACGGTGATGAACATCGTGGCGAGGACCTTCGCGCTGCGAGTTCGCCGGACGTGATCCGTATCGACACAGGAGAGGCCGAATTCCGCCGTCGCTCGGTAAAACCAGCGCCAGAGTGATCGATCTCGGTCCGCGATGCGCTCGTCGTAGGCGTCGGCTATCGGCCGAACGGTTTTCGGGAGCGGCCGCGAGTCGGCCTCGGCGAACGGGTCCGTCTCGACCTCGAGTGGAGGAAAGCCTGCAGTATTTTTCATTACTAACTCAATATAACGTATTAAATTTATAAGTTCTCATTGGTTCGGTATTGGGTGCACAGAAGATATTCGGGCGAGAGAGATTCCAGTGACCGACGGGCAACTCTTTCGTTCTGGCGGTGAACATCTCACGCATGGGAACGAACGAAGATCGCGACGCGGGCGTTCACACGCTTCCGATGACAGTTGACTACGGCGGCCGAGAGCTGACGATCACCCCGACGGCCGTCGAGACCGAGCGCGGACTGGTCCTGATCGACGTCGGTCCGGCGGGGACGGTCGACGCCGTTCGAACGCACCTCCGATCGCTGGGATACGAACTCGAGGACGTCTGGCTCGTCCTTCTGACCCACCACGACGGCGATCACGCCGGCGGGCTTGCGGACCTGCTCGAGCACGTCGACGCGGTCGTCGCAACACACCGGAAGGAAGCGCCGTACGTGACGGGCGAACGGGATCCGATCAAGGGCGACGGCGATCGGTATCCGCCAGCGGTCGTCGATCTGGAACTCTCCGACGGCGTCCGAATCCCGACGCTCGCGGGGCCGATGGACGTCGTCGATACCCCCGGCCACTCGCCGGGACACGTCTCGTTGCACTTCCCCGAAGGCGGCCTGCTGCTCGCCGGTGACGCGCTCGTCGCGGACGGGAACGAACCAGTAAGCGGTCCGAAGCCCGAGTTCACGCCGGATATGGACCGCGCGCTCGAGTCGGTCGCCGACCTGGCAGCCCTCGGTATCGAACACGTCGTCTGCTTCCACGGCGGTTACGTCGACTGCGGTTCCGAGGCGATTGGAGAGATCGCCGAGACCCACCGGGACTGAGTGCTCCGGGTCCGCCCCATCCAGCTATCGGGTCGCAGTCCCCGAAACGGAATTCTCATCGGGCTCGAGCGAGAACGCTCGTACAATGCGAATCGAACTTCGCGTCTGCCAGCACTGTCTCGACGGCGACGACGGACACGGCGGGCACCACAAGTCGGCGCTGCTTCAGGATATGGTCGCGTGTGCCGAAGTGATTCAAGAGTACAAGGACGTCCTCGACCTCGAAGACGTCCACATCCGGAAAGTTAAGGACACTGAGCAGGGGAAACCCGAGGCGCTACCGGTCGTCGCGGCGACGATCCAGAGCAACCAAATCGTCCTGAACGACACGCAACTCGTCGCGGAGGGACAGGACGGCAACATGCTGCTTTACGCGAACCCTGACGACATCTTGACCGTGCTCGCGGGCAACGTCGACGAGATCAGCAAGGCCGTCCCCGGCGACGTCACCGTCGACCTCTCGCCGAAGGGTGCGGAGATCATCTCCAGCGCCGGTCTCGGCGCGGATCGCGAAAAGCAGCCGTAGCGTCCGTCAGTCGGGCCGACCCGACGAGGTCGGCTCCAGCAAACTCTTTTCGCTGGCCGCTCGAGTCGAGGTGCAACGGCCGAATCGAACCGCTCGACCGACCGTGATACCGCTAGTCCGAACTCGAGACCGTCTGGCTCGGCGGCGACGTTCTCGCCCTACGATCCCGGACGAGCAGCCAGCACGAACACAGGAAACCGATCGCGACGGTGCCGGCGAGAATGCCGAAGGCGATCCGGTAGCCAAACTCCGTGTAGGCGACGGTGCCGCCGACGGTCTCGCCGGTCTGATAGGCGTCGAGGGCCATCCCCATCACCGTCGGGAGGATCGTCCCGCCGACGAAGCCCGCCGTGTTCACGGTCGCCGTCGCGACGCCGCTGGCGCCGGCCGGATACCGTTCTTTGACGACCGACAGCGAGAGCATCGCGGCCCCAAACAGGAAGCCACACGCCAGATAGGAGACGGCGATGACCGCGAGCGGCGGTCGGCCGAAGACGGGAACCGCGGCGAGCGCGACCGCAAACAGCCCGATCCCGACCGTCATCGGCAGCAGCCGCTGGCCCTGTCTGTCGGAGAGCCAGCCGATGGTCGTCGGACCGAACAGCACGCCGATCGACGCGAGGAGCGTGAAGTACGACGCCGTCGTGACGTTCAGGTCGTAGACCACGACGATGTACGGCACGCCCCACATCCCCACCAGCGTCAGCATCGCGCCGTTGCCCGCGAAGAACACGATCGAGAGCAGCCACTGGTCGACGTCTCGCACGAGCGTCCGCAGGTGGCCGCCGATCTCCTCGAGCGAGACCGACGGCTGTTCGGGGACGCCCTCGATCGGCTCCAGTCCGGCGTCGGCCGGCGACTGGCGCGCGAGGACGTAGACGGCTCCGGCCGCAACGAAGCCGACGGTCGCGAGGCCGAGCATCGTCTCCCGCCAGCCGAACAGCCCAACGGTAACCGCGAGCGGCGTCGTCGCGAGGATCGCGCCGAGACCGGCCACGCTGCCGGTCAACCCGGTCATCGTCGCGAACTCGTCGGCGCGGTACCAGTTCGCACAGAATCGCAAAATCGAGACGAAGATGACGCCGCTGCCGAGACCGATAAGCGCGCGCGAGCCGAACGCCGCGAGATAGCTCCCGCTGAGCGCGAAGCCGACGGCCCCGGCGCTCAGGACGACGGCCCCGATCGAACCGACGTACCGCGGGCCGAGTCGGTCGGCGAGGACGCCCGTGGGAATCTGGATCGCCGCATAGATGAGGAAGAACGAGGCGTGCAGCGTCCCGAGCTGTGCCGCCGTCGTCCCGAAATCGGCGGTCAGCCGTTCCGACAGTACGGCCGTCGACAGCCGGTGGAGATTGACGAGCAGGAAGACGATCACCAGCGCACCCCACGCGAGCCATCGGCGTTTCGTCGGATCCGACAGGACGTTCACGTCGACACTGTTTCTCAGGCGGGGTGGTAAGAATTGCGAGATACTCGCGCGGCTGGCGGAGCGTGATTCGAGACCGAAACACCGCGGCGACGACCGACCTCGAGTCACGCTACGGCGACCCACGAGTCATGCTAAAGCAACGAACGGCGCGATGCCGACGGCTCCTCGGGAGTTTGTGGTTGCTGAAGAATGCGGCCGAAAACCGGATCAGATACGGCCGACGTTCTCGACGCCGACGCTTTCGACGCCCTCGACTTCCGAGAAGTTCTCCTCGACGGTCTCCGTCCCGCCCGAGCCGTCGGGGACGATCACGGTGGGATAGAGGGCGATGAGCCCGAACGCGACGTCTTCGCGTTCGACGCCATTGATCTTCGCACCCTCAGGGAGGGCGCTCTCGAGGCGCTCCTGGAGCGCGTCCAGGTCGATCTCTGGGCTGTCCGGCATGACCTTGATTTTGGCAGCTACTTTTCCCATGGCTATCTTACGGGCCGGTGAATCCGCAGTCGGGGCACTCGTAGAGGTTGCTCTGCTTGCGGCACTTGGCACAGCGGTAGATCTGGGCGCCACAGTCGGGACACTTGAACGCGGCGGCGTTCGTGCCCGCGATGTTGATCCCGCAGGAGACGCAGGATCGGGTCTGCTTGTCGTCCGTCGTACTCATACCCCTTCCTTCCCGCCCGCCGTTTTTAACGGTTGTCTTTTGGGGGCTCGAGACCGGTACGCTGCCCGCGGTGCGTGTTGACGAGTGGTATGGGACGGAACGCCCCAGCGTTTTCTGAGCCAGAAAACACCCGGCTGGGTACTTTATATTCCAGCCGAAAGAGAAGGATGAGGTTCGGTGGGTGAACGCCAGACCGGACCTCTGCCTCTGACATTCTGCGGTCGAACTGCAGCCGTCAGTCGTGCGGATGAAACCGCCGGACGGCTGCTTTCACCGCATCCTCGCGTCCGAGAAACGTCACTTTGTCTCCCTCCTCGAGCACCGTGTTCGCGCTCGGGACGGACGTCTCGCCCTCGCGCGCGATGACGGCGACGATACAGCCGTCGGGGATCTCGGCGTCCAGTTCGGCGATGGTCGACCCGCCGAGGTCGCTGGCAGTGACCGAGATCTCCTGGGCGTCGTGGCCCTCCCCGATCTGGGTCATCCACTGGGCGAGGGCGGGTCGTTCGATCTGATTGTCGAGCGACCACGCGGTCGCGCTCGAGACGTCGATGGCCCGGACGTCGAGCGTCTCGAAGGCGTCGACGTTTCCGGGCGTGTTGACCCGCGCGACGACGGTCTTGACGTCGTATTTCGTCCGGGCGAGCTGACAGACCAGCAGGTTCGTGTCGTCGTCCGCCGTCGTCGCGACGGTGATCTTCGCGTCCTCGATGCCGGCCTCTCGCAGCGTTTCGTCGTCGGTGCCGTCACCCTCGTGGGCGGTGAATCCGTCCCGCCGGAGATCCTCGACGATGTCCGGGTTCTCGTCGATCAGGACGACGTTTTCTCCGCGATTCTCCAGTCGTGTGGCGAGCGACCGGCCGACCCGGCCACCGCCGACGATGATAGTGCGCATTGGAATGACCTGAAAGTACTCCGCGATCTGGCGGGCGAGCCCCGCCTGCAGGACGACTGTGATGAAGATGACGAGAAAGATGGTGCCCGCGAGCGTCTGGGCGGCCTCGAACTGGCCCGCGGCCTCGAGTTCGATGGCGAACAGCGTCGCCACCGACGCCGGAATAATCCCCCGGGGACCGACGAACGAGAGGAACAGTTGCTCGTCGCGGCTGAACTGTCGGTCGGTCGCCGAAAGGGCGACGAGGATCGGGCGGATGAACAGCGTGACCGCGACGACGACGGCGATACCACCCGTTCCGAGCCCGATCAACGAGTCGAAGTCGATCAGCGCCGCGAGCGAGATGAAGACGAACGAGAGCACGATCAGCGTGAGGTCGCGGTTGAACTGCAGGATCTCCTCTCGGTGGGGGAGGTCGACGTTACCGAGGACGAAGCCGGCGGTCGCGGCCGCGGCCACGCCGGTTTCGGGGAACACCGACTCGGCGAGACCGAACGCAACGAGCGCGCCGACGAGCGTCACCAACCGCGCCAGCTGCGGCGCGTTCCCCGCCGGCGTCGTGGCATGGACGAGAATCGTTCGAACGATCAGCGCGACGACGATCCCGATACCGATCCCCGCCGCCAGCCGCTGGAGGAACGCCGGCGGAATCAGCTCCGGCGAATCCCCGACGACGAGGACCTCGAAGATGACGATCGCGAGCACGGCCGCGGTGACGTCGTTGAAGATCCCCTCGGCCTCGAGGGCGGTGCCGACGTGTTCCCGGAGCGTGAGCACCTCGAGCAGCGGGGTGATCACCGTCGGGCCGGTCGCTATCAACAGCGCGCCGATCAGAAAGGCGATGTCCCACTCGGTGCCGAGAAAGAAGCGGACCGCGAGCGCCGTTCCGACGAACGTCAGCGCCGCGCCGATCGTCATCAGCCGGATCACGGCCTGTGGGGCCTGCTCGAGTTTTTCGCGCCGGAGGTGAAAGGCGCCGTCGAAGATGATAATGGCGACGCTGACGCCGACGACGGTCGAGAGTCCGTCGCCGAACGTTTCGATGGTGACGAATCCGAACCCTTCCGGGCCGACGATAACGCCGATGACGATGAGAAAGAGCACGCTGGGGACCTGGAGGCGTTTGGCGAGCACCTGCGCACCGACGCCGAGTGCGAGGATCGCGATCACGACAGACAGGAGATCCACGGTGTAGAGAAGAGTACCACGGAGCAATACATAACGCCTCGGCCTATTTCGGACCCTGAAACGGTCCGATTCGGGACGGCCGCCCGTCGGCTCGCAACTCAACATTCAAACCCGGTCCCTTCCTACACGTTACCGAATGCGCCTCGACGACTACATCGAGGACCTCGAGCCCGACGAGGAGGCCGAGCGACGGCGCCTCGCGAAGGAGAAGTCCTACGCGATCACGGACCACTTGGAGGAGTTCGAGCAGCGGTTCGACAGCGCGCTCAGCGGCGACTCCCTCGTGGGGTCGACGGCGCCATCGATCTTCGTCGGCCGGTCGAACTACCCCGATATCCCCGTCGGACTCCTCTCGCCGGTCGGCGACGAGGACGCGGCCGAGGAGTACGTCACCGACGGCAACTGGTACCAGCAGGGGTACGACATCCCCGACGTGCTCCAGCGACGCACGGGGCTGTTGAACTCCAGCAAGCGCGCGAACGTCGACTCGCCGAGCATCGCGAGCCGACTGGCTCCCTCCGTCCACGACACCTGGGACGGGTTCGTGGGCGTCCAGCGCGAAGTTGCCATCGCCGGGAAACCGGTCGATCTCGAGATCGGACTGGACGCGAAACCGGATCTCGGTCTCGACGCGGGGACGGACGTCGCGACGCCCCGCGGTCCCCGTGCTAACGCCCGCAACGCGGAACTGCGCGAGAACCCCTACGTCCCCAAACAGGTCAAAAAGACTCTCGAGGACGACGACTGGCAGGCACAGGGCGCGATGACCTACCTCTATCGGCGCGGCTTCGACGTTTACGAGATCAACTCGATCCTCTCGGCGGGCGCGCTCGGCGAGACGAAACAGCGTCGCCTCGTCCCCACGCGCTGGTCGATCACCGCCGTCGACGATACGATCGGCCAGTACCTGCGCGGCGGCATCCGCACCGAACCCAGCATCGACGAGGTCCAAGTTTGGGCCAACGAGTACGTCGGGAACCGCTATTGGATCGTCCTCGCGCCGGGCAACTGGGAGTTCGAACTCGTCGAGATGAAAGCGCCCGGCAGCATCTGGAACCCAAACCCGAACGACGACGTCTGGCTTCAGAGCGCGTCCGAGGGGTACGACGGGCGCTCGAGCTACGTCGAGGAGACCGCCGGAGCCTACTACGCCGCCCGACTGGGGGTCCTAGAGTACCTCGAGTCGATCGGCCGCCAGGCGAAGTGTCTGGTCCTCCGGGAAGTGAGCGACGACTACTGGGCCCCAGTCGGCGTCTGGCAGGTCCGCGAGAGCGTGCGGAATGCCTTCGAGGGCGAATACGGCGAGGCCGAGACCTTTCACGAGGCCGTCGCGGAGGTCGCGACGCGGTTGCCGGTCTCCTACGCCCGACTCCGGCGAAAATCCGAACTTGCGGCGGGACTGCAAGCGAACCTCAGCGCCTTCTCGAGCGGCGGGAATCCGAGTCCCTAACTCGCTCGCGCCCCTCCGTTCGGTATGTCTCTCGCACTCGTCAGCACTGAACTCCTCACCGTGATAGGGATACTCGTCCTCCTCGTAGGAGTCCCGCTGTTCGTCGTCGCCGTCATCGCAGTCTTCTCAGCGTACGTGCAGTACGACGGCGAACGCTACCTCGAGGACCTCGACGCCGACGAGGGGTCGATGCGGGACGACGGGTCCAGATAGCGTCTCCGCGGCCGGCAAGATCGTCCTCGAGCGGTTCAGTCAGGCCTCGCCTCGAGCGGTTCGGTTACGCTTCTCCCCGAGCGGGTCGCCCGACTGGTCGTCGATGGTTTCAGTCGACCGGAAGGAGCGTCCTCGATCCTTCGATGAATAATTATGGATAATAAGACGTGTCTCTTTTATTCCCCGATTGCATATCTCGGCCGATGTCACTGGATTTCACTCCGACGACGATCGACGAACTCGATCCGGAGCGACGGCCCTCGTTCAGGCTCGCGCTCGTCCCGGTGTTCGCGGTCGTCGCCTTTCTCGGCGTGGGGTCTGCGGTACTCGGCCTCGACCCGCACGTCCCGCTGCTCTGGAGTATCGTATTTACGGGTGCCTTCGGTCACTACCTCGGCTACACGTGGGACGACCTCTACGACGGGATCTCGAACGGACTCCTGATGGGGCTTCAGGCAATCTTGATCATCTTCACCATCTACGCGCTCATCGCGACCTGGGTCGACGCCGGGACGATTCCGGCGATGATGTACTACGGCCTCGAGTTGCTGACGCCGGCGGTGTTCCTCCCCGCTGCGGCCGTCCTGGCCGCCGTCGTCGCGTTCGCGATCGGCTCCTCGTGGACGACGGTGGGGACCCTCGGCGTCGCGTTCGTGGGCATCGGCGCCGGCCTCGGCGTTCCCGGGCCGATGACCGTCGGTGCGGTCATCTCGGGCGCCTACGCCGGCGACAAACAGTCGCCGCTGTCCGATACGACGAACCTCGCGGCCGGCGTGACGAACACGCCGCTGTACGACCACATCCACCGGATGCGAACCGGAACGGCCGTCGCGTTCGGCATCGCGGTCGCGGTCTTCGCCGTGCTCGGCCTCCAGGCTAGCGGCGCCGTCTCGGCCGGCAGCGTCGGCGAGATCCAGTCCGCCCTCGCCGGAACGTACAACGTCTCGGTGCTGGCCTTCCTGCCACTCGTCGTCACCTTTGTCCTCGCGCTTCGCGGCTATCCCGCCCTCCCGACGCTCGTTGTGGGGACCATCGCCGGCGTCTTCACGTCGATACTTCTCCAGGGAACCGGCTTCGTCCCCGCGTGGGAAGTCTTCCTGAACGGCACCGAACCCGGAACGGGCTCGGAACTGGTCGACAACCTCCTCGCGACCGGCGGACTCACCGGCTCGGCCTGGACGATCACCGTCGTCGTCGCCGCGCTCGTACTCGGCGGCCTCCTCGAGAAGACCGGCGTCCTCGCGGTATTCGCTCACCGCCTCTCTCAGGGCGTCACCAGTTCCGGCAGTCTGATCGCCGGCACCGGCATCTCGGCGATGGCGATCAACGCGCTCACCGCCCAGCAGTACATGAGCATCGTCCTGCCCGGGATGACGCTGCGTAACCTCTACGAGGAGTTCTCGCTCGATAGCGAGGAGCTCTCCCGGGCCGTCGAGGCCGCCGGCACGCCGACCGGCGCGCTCATCCCGTGGCACGCTGGCGGCGTCTTCATGGCCTCCGCGACCGGCGTGCCGACGCTGTCGTACGCGCCGTACTACCTGTTCGGAATCCTCTCGCCGCTCGTGCTGTTCGCGATGGCTGCGACCGGATTCACTATCCCGACGACGTACCGATCCGAACGGCCACAGACGGCCGACTGATTACCGGTTTCGATCGCCGCCTCGCTGACTCTCGGCGGCTCGCAAGCGATCCGTGGCGAGTTGATCTCACGGCCACTGCGTTAATCCGCACTATCCGACTCCGCCGGCCGTTGCTTCGTGCCGGCCGCCGTCGCCGGCCCCTGGCTGGCCTCGAGATCGGTTGTGGACGATTGTTCCTCTTCCCCGAAGGTCACCCTGTTGAAGACGTTGAGTCCGGCTTTGAACACGGCGAGCAGAACCGGGCCGAGGAACAGTCCCATGATTCCGAGCAGGTAGATCCCGCCGATAACCCCGACGAGGACTACCGCCGGGTGCAGTCCCGAGCCGCGGTCGACGAAGATCGCCCGCAGGTAGTTGTCGACGATCGAGAGGACGGCGATGCCGTACAGGAGCATTACAGCCGCTGTAAGCGGATCGGCCGTGATCGCGAGGTAGACGACGGCGGGACCCCAGACCAGCCAGACGCCGACCGCCGGTAGGAACGAGACGACGATCATGACGACGGTCCAGAACGCCACGTTCGGGACGCCGAGCAAGTAAAAGCCCAGTCCACCCAGCAGGCCCTCGACGAGGGCAACGAGGACGTGACTGTAGATCACCGCCCAGGTGACGACCTCAATTTCGTCGAACAGTTCGTCGCGAATGTTGTCCTCGAGCGGCGCGATGTCGCTGACCCAGGCGACGAACTGGTCGCCGTCGACCAGCAGATAGTACAGGAGGAACACGAGCACGAGCAATCCGAAACTCATTCGAATGCTCGCGTTCAGGAGCCCGATCAGCTCCTGTAAGACGAGTTCGACGGAGCCGGAGAGCGAGCCCTCGATCTCAGCGATGAGTTCGGCCTCGAGTTCGTCGAGCACCGCCGCCTCGATGCCGAGTTCGAGGGCGACGCTCCTGAGTTCCTCGACGGCGGCGAGTTCGTCGAACTCGTCGAGAAACGAAAACACGGTCTGGAGCACGACGATCGAAAGGTAGATCAGCGGGACGACGGCGACAGCGATTGCGAACGCGGTGAGCGAGAGCGCCGAGGGCCGGGCGCCGATTCGCCTCTCGAGTCGCTCGTGGGCCGGGTAGAGCACGAACGCGAGGAGACCCGCAGCCAGCACGTACTGCAACAGCGGGGCGACCAGGAGGGCGCAGATCACGCCGAGAGCGACGAGCAGGAGGGCGAAAAACGCGGTTCGAACGTCCATACTGTCCAGTGAGCCGAACAATACGTAAAGATTGACATTTGGGGCGCGAACGATCTCGAAATTCCGAATGTGATGGCTCGAGGGCTCGAGCACGTCCTCGACGGCGTTCGTCGTCCTCGTCGGATTCGAGTCGTTCGGTGGGGAGAAGAGATCGGCAGTGCGGTCGTCGGTCGAGTCGGCAATAGTCGGTGCCGTCAATCAGTGACATCGGTGTCGACCGGGTCGACAGCCGCTCGCGGCGTCAGTCGGTGACGTCGGTATCGACCGAATCGAACCGCTCGAAGGCTTCTTCGGTGAGGTTTCCGGTGGTATCGATGATGTCGTCCCACGCCTCGTTGTCCGGGGCCGTGCCGAGCAGTCGGGCGACCTTCATGATCGAGAGGTGGTAGACCCGCTGGCGACCCGGCTCCTCCTGCCAGACGATCATGTTGCAGGGAAAGAACCCCCCGATCTTCAGCGTCTCGTCGAGCGCCTGATCGGCGATGGATGGATTGCAGGCCCCGAGCACGTAGTAGGGGTCTCTGTCGGCGTCGACCTTCTCGTTTAGCAGTTTCGAGGGTGAAAATTCGACGGGGATACCGAAGCCGACGTCCTCACAGACCTCGCGAACGTGCTCGATCGCTTCCTCGTGGTCCATCTCGAGGACGGCCTGTTTCTCGCCGAAATCTTCGGGATCGATCGTGGCGGGATCGATTGGCAGTGACATACCCACCCTTCGCCGTCGCGGCTCAAATACGTGTGGTCGGCCCGCTATTCGAGGTCGGATGCGACGCCGATCCCCTCATTTCGAGGCAACTGGCGGAAAACCGGATGCAACCCGCCAAAAAATCGGCACAAACCGAGGTAACGAACTGACTGGTTGATATCGGTGACAGTCCTTCGAACTGCCGTGATGAATCGATACCTACTCGCCCTCGTGATTGCCCTCGTCGTCCTCTTCGGAGCGACGGCGACAGTAACAGCACAGCCGAACAATGGGGCGGCAGCCGACGGTGACGGCCCGCCGGTCGACCTACCGGGACCGGTTCCCGACTTCGTGTCCGATCTCCTCGGCGCGATTAGCGACTTTGTCAGTGGCGTTCTCACCGCGCTGAGTGAGGCCGTCCAACGTATCGTCCCCGGTGTTAGCGGTGCTCCACCGGCCGGGGTATAAGAAAATAGGCGAGAATACCTGACAGGTGTTCACAGAGTCCGATTATTTTAAGCGGCCGTAGTAGCAGGGTCGCGTATGAATCGAGGCGTCGGTCTGCTGGTCCTGCTCGTCTGTGTCGGGACCGTCGTGGCCGCCCCGATTGCGACCGCACAATCGAGCGGTAGCGATTCCGCCGGTGCACTCGGAGAGCCCGAAGAGATCGACGCCGACGAGACGCGTCTCGATATTTCGCTGCAATCAGATGGGAGCGCGGAGTGGACCGTCGAGTTCTGGGTTCGCCTCGACGACCAAGAGAGTACGGAAGCCTTCGAATCCATTAGGGACGACATCGACAACGATCCGGAGCCATATACGGAACGGTTCGCAGAACGTATCGAGAACACCGTTTCGACGGCGACCGCCGCGACGGAGCGAGAGATGACGGTCGACGAGTTCGCCGTCGAAACCAGCCGACAGTCGCTCGGCTCCGAGTACGGCGTCGTTCGGTACTCGTTCCGCTGGACCGGGTTCGCCGCCACCGACGGTGACGAACTCCACGCGGGCGACGCGATCGAGGGACTGTACCTCGACGACGAAACGCGGTTGTCGATCGGGTGGCCCGAGGAGTACGAACTCGTCTCGGCCGACCCCGACCCGGACGACCAACGTGACCGGACCGTCATCTGGCACGGAAGCGAGACCGACTTCGTCTCCGGGGAGCCCCGCGTCGCCGTCTCCGCCGGTGGACTCGGCCTCGCAACGATAGCCATCGGTGCAGCCGCGGTCGTCGTCGCCATCGGTGCCGGTGGGATCTGGTGGTACCGAACTCGTTCGTCCACCGCGAGCGAATCCACCGACGCACCCACGTCACCGGCCGCTGGGGAAGCGAGCGAGGCCGATTCCCGGACGGCAGCCGCGGGGACCGACGCCACGCCCGATCCGCGGGATGACCTGCTCAGCAACGAAGAACAGGTTCTCCGTCTGCTCGAGGAGTACGACGGGCGAATGAAACAGCAGACCGTCGTCGAGGAACTGGAGTGGACCGACGCGAAAACGAGTAAGGTCGTGAGCACCCTCCGCGAGGAGGGAAAGCTGGAATCGTTCCGTCTCGGACGCGAGAACGTGCTGTCGCTTCCGACGGACGACGAGACCTCAGATACGGCAGCCGACTCGATACAAAACGGGTGAGCGACCGTCGTCGGCACGGTGTCAGCGGGTAGCGATCGGACTCCAGCGATTTGCTTGTCGGTGGCAGTGAGCGGTCGGTGCTGTCGCATCGATCTGAGAAACACAGTGGAGCAGTCGCAATCTATTCCCGGCGGGAATTGACGCCGTCGAACACGCGTTCGCGCTTCGCGCGTGTAACTCGAGAAATCGCCAGACTGAAACGGTTCGAAAATGGGAGAAAACGTCGGAAACGGTCGTTGAACCGGAGTAATCAACTCGAGTGTATATCTCCGGATGGCACATACGATGGGATGTCATGAGACGAATAACGACGATCACACTGGCGGTCGCACTCGTTGTCGCGTTGGCAGCGATGCCACTCGGCGCGGCGGGTGCCCTCGCGAACGGAGACGAACAAAACCAGGACGACACCGAATCGATTGCCCCCGGCGAACAGCTAACCGGGGCCATCGGCGTACAGGAGGCGGAGCTTCAGGGTGAGCTCTCGGAGCGAACCTACGGCATCGCACTCGCGAACGCACAATCCGAGGACGAGCGAGCGGACGTCGTCGAGAAGCAGTTCGCCGACGCTGAAGAGCGATTCGCCGAACATGAAGAGCGCCTCGAGGAACTCGAAGAGGCCCGCGAGTCCGGCGAGATCAGCGAAGGACAGTACCGCGCCGAAATAGCGACGATTGCCGCTGAAACGGCGACCGTCGAACGCCTCGCAGAGAATGCAAACGCAACCGCGAGCGAGTTGAACGAGTCCGTCCTCGAGGATCGAGGGATCAACGTGAGCGCGATTGCGGAGCTCCGTACTAACGCTGCCGAACTCGGCGGTAACGAGGTCGCCGCGATCGCACAGTCGATCGCCGGTGACAGCGTCGGCCAGTCACCCGTCGCTGACCGTGAGCCAGGGGCCCCGATAGACACGCCGGGCACGGACCGTGGCAACGATGCCCCGAAGCAGACTGAAACCGCTCCTGATCGCGACGCCGATGCCGGATCGGCTGGCGACGACGCGGACGAATCCAATTCGGCTGACGACGCAGACGTAGCAGACGATCCAGAATCCGGTAGCGACGACTC
The DNA here is from genome assembly GCF_052040125.1 of Natronorubrum marinum. NCBI lineage: Archaea > Methanobacteriati > Methanobacteriota > Halobacteria > Halobacteriales > Natrialbaceae > Natronorubrum > Natronorubrum marinum. The sequence continues at coordinate 1,074,609 of NZ_JBPPFV010000001.1, read as the reverse complement.
GGAAACCGAGCAGGAAGGACCCGACGACTACAGCGGTGACGAGTGACGCGGCGCGAACTCGCTACCGTGAGCGTCATTTCGCTGCTCCTCGTGAGCGCGTTCGCACTGCCAGCCGCGGCGTCGAGTCCGAACAGCAGTGAGTCCGCCGAGGAATCGGCGGTTCACGTTGATCTCGACGCGGACGGAGCTGCCACCGTATCGTTGGTTTCGATTTACGATCTCACTGACCCGGACGAGCGTGATGCGTTCGAGACGCTTCGGGAGGACGACTCAACACAGGATGAGTTACTGGACCGGGCCGCCGATCGGTTCGATTCAGTTGCGACAAACGCGGAAACCAACGTCGAGCGTGAGATGACGGTGGTTGCCGAATCGGCCGACGTTTCCGTCTCCGACGATCGCGGAATCGTGACGCTCTCCGTAACCTGGGAGGGACTGGCGGCCGTCGAAGACGACACGCTCGTCGTCACGGAACCGTTCGCAAGCGGGTTCGACGCCGATCGGCCACTCGTCGTGACCGCACCAACTGAGGCGACGATCGAGTCGTCGACGCCGGAGCCGACGACGCAAGACGAGACTCGGGCGACGTGGGACGCCGAAACCGATCTCGACGGATTCGAGCTGACGGTTTCGGGAGCGGCGACGGCGAGCGACGACGCGAGCGATGGCACTCCCGGATTCACCAGGGGTGTTGCGCTCGTCGCCGTCGGCATCACCGTCGCCTCACTCGCCGCGAATCGTCGCTGATCGGTCGCTACTCAGTCGGTCACTGCTCGGGCCGTCCGTCCCGGTATCGGCCGCGATGGATGTCCTTCGGTTTTGAACTCGAGTCACAACGGAATCGGGAGCCACTCGAGAGACGTTAACGCCGTCGTCGGATCGAACAGCGGGTCGTGAACCACGAGCCAGTCGAGTAAGACGAGACCCGCACCGTGAGCGATCACGGATGGGAGAATGGAGTTCGACTCGTAGTCTACCGCCCCGAAGAGGATGTCGGTCGGTCCCGACAGCAGGAACTCGATCGGCGGTTTCCCGGCGTGGTGGATCATGTAGACGACGGGGCTGATGAGCACCGCTTTAAACCCGATCTCCTTGACGCCGACGCAGAGCAGACCGCGGTAGTACGTCTCGGCGGCTAGCGCCAGAATAAATAGCTGCACCGCGTGCGGCAGGAATTCGCCCAGCGCGGCCGAGGTCTCCCACATCGGATAGAACTCCCGAATCGTCGGCAGCGTCGAACCGATCAGGTAGAAGGGGAGGACGAACAACGAGAGCAGGACCGCGTTCCGGACCGCGATACGATCGATATTCCAGCCGATGTGGTTCCCGTGCGTGAGGCCCAGAGCGAGCGGGCCGCCGATCAGCAGGAATCCGTCGACCCAGACCCGTCGCTCGAGTTCGCCCGGAACCGTGTTCATCCACAGAATCGTCAAGACCGCACCGGTTAGCAGCGACTTCTGGACCCACGAGAGGCGATCGAACTGGTCGCGAAGCCACCGACCGCCGCTCCGGGCACCCTCGGTCGCCACGGATAGTTACTCGTCCGCCGTCGGAATCGGTCCGGTGCCGATAACCGCTCGAACGTGGTCTTCGAACTCCTGGTGGCGCTGAAAGTACGTCTCATCGACTTTCTCGAGGATGGTCGACAGTTCCCGTGGCCCGTCGGGCGTCCGAACGACGCTGTCACCCTCGAGTCGATCGATCTCGCTTTTCTCTTTGGGCCAGACCAGCCGGGACGTGACGCGGGCGAGGGGGGCACCCTCGACGGGGGTCGACTCTCCGAGTGTCACGGCTGGCTCCTCGTCGTCCTCGTCGCTCATGAACGGGGGTTTGCGAGCGCGTCGATTCAAGCTTTCGTTTCCGGAGGGGATGCCGGCGTCGATGGTTCGGGCTCGATTCGCCGGTCGCTCGGCCTGACAACGGTGGGGACCCCGTCAGTTCGGCGAGGCGTGACCGCGCTATCGCACGACGCGTGTCTGACGTATCGTTTTGTGGTGGGAGTCCGAACACCCGTGCATGACAAGCCTGACCGAGGCCTACGACGGGAGCGCAGGGGAGGTGGCGAGCCCCCGGCGTCTGTACGCGGGGACGGCACTCGTCCTCGTCGGCGCGGTCTTGGCGGTCGCGGCCGTGCTCATGGCGACGACCGACCTCTGGAGCGGCTTCGCCACATCGCTCTCTCCGACCATCGACGCCCACTACGCGTCCATCCGGGTCGCCGGCGTACTCGCCGGTCTCGGGGTCCCAGCCGCACTCGTCGGCGTCTTCATCGTCCTTCCGGCCGGCCGTCGGGTCAAGGCCGCCGCGGCGATCAGCGTAAGCCTGTGCCTGCTCGGGGTCGTCCTCTTCTGGGGCGCGTACCCCCACGACTGGCGATCCTACGGCGACGACCACACGCTCCGGGTCTCCGCAATCTACCTGCTCGGTCTGTTTACAGCCCTCTGGAGCCTGTTCACCGCTGTCGTCAATTTCAAGACTCGAAACGACCCCGGCGGCGCACTCGAAATGAACGTCACCCGACACAACCAGACCGTCGTCGAAGTTACCGAATCGAACGAGTCGACCGGCCTCGGCGGCATCGGCTTTTTCGGCGGCACGCCGGACGGCGACGTCGAAACGCAGACGAACGAGCCCGAATCCGACGGCACACAACTGTCGTACGACGAATCCTCGACCGTCTCTGAATCAAAATCGCGGTCGACGACGGGAACCGGCGCCGGCGCCGGCCGTTCCAGTGGCTCGGCGCGTCCTCGAGCGCCGACCGCCGGTACCCCGACAAGCGACGGCGGGACGGCGACGTCGGATCTCTCCTCGCCGCTCGACGCCGGTGACGGCCGTGACGCCGAAATCGTCGGCTCGGAACCGGCCACGCCGAACGAACCGACGGACCAGTACTGCGGCAACTGTGGCCACTTCGAGTACGTTCGGTCGTCCGAGGGAATGGTCCCGTACTGCGGTCGCCACGACGAAGCGATGGACGACATGGACGCCTGCCGGGAGTGGACGCCGAACAACTGATTTTCCGGTCGCCGATTCGCACTCGAGGCCTTTGCTTTGTGGACGAACCGACCACTACGAACTCGTATGGCGGCTGTAACGGTCGCGAACCACCACCCGATTCGGGGCTAGAAATATCCTGCTGAACGCCGAGCTATCGCTCGGAATCGGTCGGCGGGTGTGGTACGTCGTCGTCTCTCGTCAGGGTCTTCGGCCCCCAGACCACCGTGAGAATAACAGCTAACAGTATCCAGTGGAGGTAGTAGGCAGGATCCGCGACCTCGAGCGTTTCGGCGGTGAAGTTGACCCAGCCGTGCAACAGGATGATACCGAGGATGCTCCGTGCGGTGTGGTTGTACACCCACGTGAATGCCGGCGAGAGCGCGACGATTCCGATCGTGAACAGCCAGAATCCGACCGTCCCGAATCCGACCACATCGTGCTGGAACGACCCCGGAATAAAGAACAGCGGGAGATGCCAGAGCGACCAGACGACGCCCAGAATCAGGCTGGCACTGAGCGCGGACCAGTGCAGCTGCAGCCTGTCTAACGCGTAGCCTCGCCACCCCAACTCCTCGAGGATCGGCGGGAGCGTCGCGAAGAAAAGCGCCGGCAGAATCGCCGCCGGATTCGTCCCGAACTCGGTCACTCCCTCGCCCCACACGAGCCCTGAACCGCTAAACAGCAGATCGACGGCCGCTGCGACGAGCGTCACCGCGACCGGAAGTAACAGAATAATGGCGAACCATCGGATTCCGATTCGGCGAACCTCCGTGATCCGGGCCCAGAAATCCGCCCGGCCACGCTCCCCGTAGACGAGGTAGACGAACCCGACCCCGGCAACCCCGGGTGCGGCGAGTCCCGCCAGCAGTAACAGAAGTCCCGCGGCGCTGTCGAATCGGAATCCGAAGGCGATAGCCGACAGCCAGAACAGCCAGGTCGCCCCCACCGAGACGGCGAAAAATAGCCACGGGCTTCCGGCGGCGACGGTCGTGTTACCGATCGTCCGATGCGACGTGGTGGTCATATATTCCGTACTGCGCCCACGCGGTTAACGTGCGCTACGTCTCGGCGTTACGTGGGTCCGTCTCGAGTATCGCAACCCTCGCGAGCGTCCCCAAGAGGGGGCGCGTTCAGTACGAAGCGTCGACGGACCTAGATACCGACCGCCTGCCGCCCGAGTTCGAGCCCCCACTGGGGAACCTCGTAGAGAACCGCCGCGACGAGCACCAGTTCCAGAACGGTGATGACGACCGTCACCGCGGTCGCGTGTTTGCTGCTGACCGCGACGCCGACGGGCAGTCCGAACTCTTTCTTCCAGAGCGGATAGAACAGCGCGATGCCGCGTTTGCTCCCCGCCACGTCGAGCACGTAGTGGGTCAGTACGCCGATCCAGACGTACTCGAGGTTTCCGAAGACGTACGGAAAGGCGACGAAGCCGGCCAGTACCGGAAGACTGTGTAGCGTTTTCCGGTGTTTGCCGAACGCCGTGTCGACGTCCGGAAAGAGCGCCCCGAGCGTCACCGGGACGCCGATCATGATAATGGCTCGAAACGTCTCGAGGTCGCCCGCCGGCTCGAGGAGGTAGCCTAGTCCGAGGCTCAGGAGAACGGCATTGTGAACGTGTCCCTTCTTGTTCATCTATCGCTACTGGAGACGCGACCGTCGAAAAGGTTTCTCTCGAGGACTGTCAGCGGTTCGTGTCGGTCGGTCGCGACGTGCGAGACGGGAGCGAGTCGAATCGTTCTCGTCTCGAGTTCCGGTGTCGTCGGCTCGCTCGAGGCAGCCTGTTCCGAATTCGGTTATCGTTCCGTGATCGCGAGCGCCGTAAAGAGCGCGAAGGCCGCGAACTCGGCGATTTTGGTCGACAGAGCCAGCATATCGTCTCGCAGGTGATCGATCGTCACCTCGATCACGTCGCCTTCGTCGTGGTGGCTGTGGTCGTGGTCGTCCCCGTTATGTTCGTGGCCATCGCCGTGGCTGTGATCGTCGTCCTTGTGGTCGTGGCCGTCATCGTGGCTGTGATCGTGATCATCGTCGTTGTGTTCGTGGTCGTCATCATGGCTGTGATCGTGGTCGTCATCATGGCTGTGATCGTGACCGTCACCGTTGTGGCTGTGCTCGTGTCCCAGTCCCGCATCGTCGAGTCCGAGAGCGGACTCGGTTACGCCCGCGGCGTGCCAGTCGGCGTAACCGACGATCGGCAGGAACATGACGGCCGCACCCGCCGCGTACGCCTGCGCCTCTCGAAGCAGGCCCTTTGAGTACGTGTAGATCAGAAGGAAGACGAGCAGCGAGAACGCGACGAAGGCAAACGGCAGTATCGAGACGGAGTCCCCGTTGACGAGCCAGTTGTACAGATCGACTACCCCGACCACCAGATGGACGATCGCGGTAAAGAGAGCGAGAGCACCTGCTGCAAAGACGGCGTGCTGACGGTTCATGCGCTCACTAGCCTGCTAATTCAAAAACCGGTTCTGGTCTATCCGTCGAAAACGGTCGCCGGTCGCCTGAAACTGTCGACGGAGCACGCTCTCGCGACTGGTGGACACACTCACCGACCGAGCAGACGATCACTGAGCGTCGATCGCCTCGAGCAGATCCTCGAGCGCTCGATCGACGGTCTTCGCCCGAACTTCGGCCCGGTCGCCGTCGAAGACGTACCGATTGACGACGGAAAACGAGGACTCGCTCCCCCACGGGCCGGCGTAGGCGATTCCGATGTAAACGGTTCCGACTGGGTCCTCCTCGGTGCCGCCGGTCGGCCCGGCGACGCCGGTCGTCGCGATCCCCCACGTGACGTCCGCGACGTCTCGCACGCCGCGGGCCATCTCGTGTGCGACGGGTTCGGAGACGGCCCCGTGCTCGTCGAGGGATTCGCGGCTGACGCCGAGGTGGCGCCGCTTGGCATCATAGGCGTAGGTCGTCAGTCCGGAGTCGAAGTAGTCGCTCGCGCCGGGAACGGCCGTGATCGCCGCGCCGATCAACCCGCCAGTACAGGACTCAGCGACGGCGAGCGTCTCCTCGCGGGCCCGGAGCGCGTCGGCGACGGCCATCGGCAGTTCGCGGTCGATGTCGTCGTTCATCGTACTCGAGTCGAGGCGCCGGCGACGTGTCAAAGCACGGGTTTCACGCGAGCGCACGCAGCGACGAACGGAAAGAACGACGGTCCGTGGCTCCCGTCTACCTCACATGGAGTACGAGACGCCGCTGTTCTTTCACGTCATGCAGTACGCCGACCGGGCCGACCGCGACGTCGTCGACATGGTGAGCGGGAATCCCGACTGGGAGCCGCCCCAAGCGCTCCGCGACGGGCTTCGAGAGTACGCCGACCTCGAGCCCGACCAGTTCCAGTACCCGCCGAGCGAGGGGCTGCTCGAGTTGCGCGAGGAGATCGCGGCCCGCCGGGGCGTCGACGCCGAGCAGGTGGTAATCACGAACGGCGCGGGCGAGGCGAACTACCTCGCGATGGCGCGGGCGTTAGAGCGCGACCGAGGTGACGAGGTCCTGCTAACGGATCCGGTCTACCCCTACTACCCCGGAAAGACGACGATGCTCGGCGGGACCCAGCGGTTCGTCGCGGCGGACGACGAGGGGCGACTCGATCCGGCCGACGTTCGCGAGGCCGCGAGCGAGGAGACCGCGGCGATCGTCGTCAACTCGCCGAACAACCCGACCGGGGCGGTCTATCCGGAAGAGACGGTTCGGGAACTCGTCGCCGTCGCGGAGGAGTACGACGCGATCCTCGTCAGCGACGAGGTCTACGACCACTTCGACCTCTCGGGGGAGTTCTCGAGCGCGCTCGGCGTCGACTCGGCCCACCGAATCGTCACCAACGCGTTCTCGAAGTCGATGGCGATCACCGGCGTGCGCGTGGGGTACGCGGTCTTTCCGCCCCACCTCGTCGAGAACGCCAAGAGCCGGCACATGCTGGTCAACGTCGCCACCACCCGTCCCGGCCAGTACGCGGTCCTGCAGGCCCTGCGCGAGACGGGTCCGGACTACTACGAAGCTAATCGCGACCTACTCCGGGAGCGCGTCGCGACGTTCACCGACGCCTTAGACGCCGCGGGCGCAGAGTACACCACGCCGAAGGGCTCGTTCTACGTCATGGCCCGCTTCGACGGCTATCCGGGGACGCTCGAGAACGTCGAGCGGTTGATCGACGAGGCCGGCGTCGCCGGGATGCCCGGCGAGGCGTTCGGCGACTCGCGGACGGAGTGGCTCCGATTCGCCCTCGTGACGCCGCGCGTCGAGGAGGCGGCCGAGCGGCTGGCGACCTACTTCGACTGACCCAATTGACGACCGTCGAGTTCGACGGCAAGCTACGTCAGATACAGCATCTACGACCCGTCGAAAACCGCAGTAAGTGATCGGTTCAGTACCCGCAACGGTCAGTACAGGCGGAGGCGCTATCGCTTGGTCCAGTCAGACCACGTGTGGTGGCGCGCGCTGAGCCGCGGTGAACCGATGGTGAACCGCGGCTCGAATAGGCGCGAGGGATGAGCGAGCGACTGGAAGAAGCGAGCGAATCGGGTGGGGAGGACGTGGAAATCATCGCCGCCAGCGACAGCAACACGCTTGTCCTCACTAAGTCGTCATCACAACACCCCGCTCACTAAGCACCGAAGCACACCTACAAAATCAGATCTCAACAGAGACCCCCACCCGCGCTCCGGCCGCAATACAGATACGAACGGCCGAGAGTGTTGCAGGGAGATGCTGTTCGAGGCCGTCGTCGCCGCGTTCGTCCTGACGCAGTTATGCTACGCCCTCGTCAACTGCGGGCTGCTCGGCCTGTTCGTCCGTCGACCGACGAACGAGGTCGACGAACGGACGCTCGGACGCGCCCTCGAGACGTCAGCCAGACAGCGCGAGCGACGGCCAGTCCAGGCCCGCGCCGACGGCGGCTCCGGCCCCCTCCCACCATTCGAGCAAGCCGCCGTTGCACCCGCTCTCGAGCACGGTTCCGGCCCCCGCTGTCGGCTTCCCGCCACGGAACTTCCACGGATGCACGTCCTCGTGTCGGTCGCACACGACCAGTGGGGACTCCTCGAGCGGACCCTCACGAGTGTCGCGTCCCAGAGCTATCCGGTGTCGCTCGTGCGCGTGATCGTCGCGTACGATCCTCGCGAAACGGCCGCGCCGGAACTCGAGGGCGAAATCGGCGGGGATCGACCGCCGGGGCTCGAGGTCGTGACGATCGAAACCGATCCCGATTCACTGGCGAGCGATCGGTCTCCCAACGAGTGGTGTTTCACGGGAACGGGCGTCTCGCGGGCCCACGCCCGTGCGCTCACGCAAGCCTACGATAGCCAGTCCCAGACGTTCGCGGACGACGACGTCGTCACCGTTCTCGAGGCGGGCACGCGACTCCCTGTCGACACGTTCGAACTCGCTGTTGCCGGTCTCGAGGAGTACGACATCGTACAGGCCAAGCGGACGGTCGGAAACGCCGACGACGGCGTCCTGCCGCTGCTCGAGTCGATGGCGAGTGCGGGCTGGTCGGATCTGTGCTACAAATCGAGCACGGGACCGTACCACCTCCTCGGATCCGCGTACGTCACCGAAGCGCGCGTGCTGGCCGACCTGGATCGCTGGCAGCGCGAGGCGGACGACGACGTGCCGCTCGGGGTCGCGGCGTCCCGTCGGGGCTACGATCTCGGAATCGTCGATCGGTACGCTCGAGCGCACTGCCCCACGGCTCTCGAGTCCTGGATCCGACAGAAGCGGGAGTGGACCCACGAGCCGTACCGGTATCTGTACGCGCGCGGGTGGGCCGGCCTCGAGGGCAGCCGGTTCTGGACGGGACTCTTCCTGATACAGGCGTTGGCGCTGTTATCCGTCGTCGGCATCCCTGCGGCCCTGCTCGTCGGGCTTCTGTACAGCGGGGGCGGAGCCGTCGGCTCGCTCACGGTGCCCCTTCTCGCGCTCGTCGGCTTCAACGCGCTCGTCTGGGGCTACTTGAGCGTGGTAGCCTACCGCGCGGCCTGGGACGCGCTTCCCTTCCGAAGCCGCTGGCATCAGGCGGGCTACTCGATCGTCGTCAATCCGATCACACAGGGGCTCATCCTGCTAGTACTGGCAGTTCCGACGGCGCTGGCGATTGGCGACGTCGCTCGGAGTCGCGCTCGAGGGCGACCGTGACTGGCCCGCCAAGTCGGACCGAGAGACCGACGAATACTCGTGTCGGGACGGAGAACCGGCTGGCATGAGTGGAATCGACGTCGAGCCGGTCGACGAGGAGGCCGAGGACGCTTCGAGCGGCGACGACGGCGCACACACCATCGAGGTGACGCCGACGGACTCCGTCGCGGACGACGAACGCGAGACGATCGACGTGGAGCCGTCAGACGAGCCGATCGACGGCCCCGACTACGTGCTCTACGGCGGGAAAGGGGGCGTCGGAAAGACGACGATGGCTGCGGCGACCGCCCTCGACAGCGCCCGGCGCGGGACCAGCACGCTCGTCGTCTCGACGGACCCCGCACACTCCCTCTCCGATACGTTCGAAACCGAGGTGCCGTCCGAACCCGGCCGGCTCCGCGACGATATCCCCCTCTACGCGGCCGAAATCGATCCCGAGGCCGCGATGGAACGCGGGCAGACCGCCTTTTTCGGTGGCGGGAGTGGTGGAGGAAGCGCCGGGAGGGACGACGGGAGTGCCGGCTTCGGCAGCGGTGGCAACGACGCGTTCGGCGGCAGTAATCAGGGACCGTTCGGCGGCGACTCCGACAGCGGCGGCATGGGCGGCATGGGCGGACTCGGCGACATGCTCGGCGGCGAGTCGCCCATGGACGCCATCTTCGGCGGCGCGATGCCGGGTGCCGACGAGGCCGCCGCGATGCAACTCCTCCTCGAGTACATGGACGACCCGCGATTCGAGCGCGTGGTCGTCGACACGGCGCCGACGGGCCACACCCTTCGGCTGCTCCAGCTCCCCGAACTGATGGACACGATGATGGGGCGAATCCTGAAGTTCCGCAAGCGGATGAGCGGCATGCTCGAGGGCATGAAAGGAATGTTCGGCGGCCAAGAGCCGCCCGAGGAGGACGACCTCGACGATCTGGACGAACTCCGAGACCGGATCGAACGGCTCCGAGCGGTGCTGCGCGATCCCGCGCGGACGGACTTCCGGATCGTCATGGTGCCCGAGGAGATGAGCGTCCTCGAGTCCAAACGGCTTCGCCAACAGCTCCGGGAGTTCGAGATTCCCGTCGGCACCCTCGTCGTCAACCGCGTCATGGAACCCCTCTCGGACGTCACCGACGACGTCGACGGCGAGTTCCTCCAGCCGAATCTGGACGACTGCGAGTTCTGCCAGCGGCGCTGGGACGTCCAGCAGAAGGCCCTCGCGGAGGCCCAGGACCTCTTTCGTGGCACCGACGTCCGGCGGGTTCCCCTGTTCGCCGAGGAGGTTCGCGGCGAGGGGATGCTCGAGGTCGTCGCGGCCTGTCTTCGTTGACCGGTTTCAGTACGACGCCGTCCCGGAAAACGCACCGTTTTTATCAGCGAACGATAAATAGCAACTCTATGTCAGTGCAGCTCCACCGGAAGAATTCGGTCGATACGATGCTCGAGGCGTTCGACTGGCTCAAACGGAACCCGATACTGATCCTCCTGTTTCTGATCGTCGGCTTCGTAGACGGCCTCGGTGATGAGTCGGTCACGTTCACGCTCCTCGGCTTTTTACTAACAATCGTCGCCAACGGGGTCGCTCACCGATTCGCGTTCGCCGAAGCGCGGGGCGAGTCGGCGACGATCGGCATCGAACTCGACACCGTCCTCGGACGGTTGCTGTCGCTGATCGGCGCGACCCTGATCTACGCCGTGGCGGTCACGATCGGTCTCATCCTGCTGATCATCCCCGGGATCTACCTCGGGCTTCGACTCTCCCTGGCCTTCCCTGCCATCGTGATCGACGACGAGAACGCGTTCGAAGGACTGGGGACGAGCTGGAACGTCGCCCACGGAAATCTGTTGAAGCTGCTCGGTATCACGCTGCTATCGCTCTTGGTCCTGTTCTCGACGGTGATCGTCGCCACCCTCTTCTCGGTGGACGTCGAGTCGTTCGTCTTCGTCGCCCTCGTCGGTGCGATCATCACGGCGATCGTCGGACCGATCGTCCAGTTGTCCTACGCCAGGGTCTACCTGGAGAACCGCGAACCCGCTTCGACGAGCGGAGCCGGTAGCTGGGACGATGGCCAGTCGAGCCCGGCGGGTGGTGCGCGCGACGACGGCTGGGGCGCCGGTAACGATGACGGCAGCCGGGACTTCGGTAGCGGGGGCGACGATCGAGATCTCGACGGCGGCTGGGGAACCGGCGACGACGGGGACGACGACCGGAACGCGAACTGGTAACCGAGTCGCGAGCGGTGCCCTGTTCGCAGCTACGACTCCGATCGATCCTCCGGCACGATCGTTACCGGCCGATCACTCGCGAGGATCACCGCTTGTGCGACGCTGCCGAACAGGACCTTACCGATCGGCGACTCCGTCCCGATACCGAGGACGATCACGTCGCTGTCGCGCTCGTCGGCGAACTCGAGGATCGCCTCGGCCGGCTCGCCCGTCGTCTCGTGGAGTGACCAGTCGACGTCACCGGACTCGAGAACGTCGACAGCCACCTCGACCGCGTTCGGAAGCCGCTTGAGGTTCTCGACGTTCTCTGCCATCTCCTCCGAGAAGGTCTCGGAGAACCCGCCGGCGGCCCACTCGGCGTTCGGTGCCGAAACGTCGCGGTGGACGTGTAGCACGTCGACGGTACAGTCGTCTGCAGCCGGGTTCTCGAGGATCGATTCGGCCTGTGCGCGCGCTCGAGCCTCGGTTTCGTCGACCGGGAGTAGGATGCGGTACATGGCCGTTCCTTCGGCCGCCCGAATCAAAAGTCGTCTCCCGGATCCGGCCTCGAGGTGCTGCATGGCCTCCGAACGCCGATTACGCCGTCGGCGAACCGATCCGACCCTGTCACTCCTGCATCGCCGGCTCGTCGATCGGGGGCTCGAGCTGAACCGCGTACAGCAGGAAACCGACGGCCAGGCCCATACCGGTTGCGAGCAGCCACCACGAGCCACGGTAGCCGACGGTGTCAGCGAGGTAGCCGAAGACGGGCGGGGCGACGACCGAGCCGATCACGAGCGAGAGTTGGCCGGCGGCGGTCGCACCGCCCATCTCGTCGGCCGTGACCAGCGTCGCCATGTAGGAGTAGTAGATGCCGGTGTTTCCGAGCACGAAGAAGCCGAGGGCGGAGAACGCGATAGCGGCGTTCAGCGCGCTATCGGTCGCTGCAACGACCACGAACAGGACAGCCCCCGCGACGACCTGCACGATCAGGATCGCGCCGATCCGAACCTGCGGATCGCCGGGCAGGTTGTCGCTCAGCCAGCCCGTGACGACGCGGCCGACGCTCCCGAACAGTTGGACCAGCGCGAGCACCACGCCGCCGAAGGCGACCGAGGCGCCGATATCCTCCTCGACGTAGAGGACGGTGTAGCCGGTCGTCGTGAACAGCGCGGCGCCGAGGAAAAAGCCCGCCGCGACGAGTACGCGGTACGGTCGGTTGCGCGACAGTTTTCGGAAATCCGGATACTCCGCCTGGCCGCCGCCGCTCGCGTTGCTGTAGAGCACGGCGAAGAGGAGGGCAACGACGAACCCGACACCCGCGGCGATCAGGAAGCCGGCCTGCCAGAAGAGCACGCCCGCCAACCCGGTTACGAGCAGGGCGCTGATGCCGCTGCCGGCGGTGACGCCAACCTGCTTGATTCCCAGCGCAAAGTTCTGGCGGCCCGCGGCGATGCTGTCGTAGATCGCCTTGTTCGTCCCCGGAATCGCGGAGGCGTACATCGAACCGAGGAAGAACGCAGCCGCGAGCAACAGGGCGTAGGTGGGTGCGCCGGCGACCATCACGGCACCGGTCGCCAGTCCGAGGAGTCCGAGTGTGAGCGATCGCTTCTCGCCGAAACGGTCGATCAGCGCGCCGACGGGAAGCAGACAGATCGCGTAGCCGAGCGTCAGCGCCGTCACCACGAACCCCACCGAGAACCGGGAGAGTCCGAACTCGTCACGAAAGAACGGCGTCGCCGCGAAGACCGTGTAGTAACAGATGCTCGCCGACACTTGCCACAGCGTCACGAGCGAAACCGTCCGCCAGTACGACCGATCCATCGAACGACGCGTGCTTTCTCGAGAACGCGCTTTACTGTCCCGGTGGCGGAGAGACGTACCGGCTCGTGACGCTTTGCCGTCGCACGGTTCCGACGTGAACTCGCTGCTCGCTCGTCACTCACTCGTCGCTCACTCGCCGTCCCACTCGCCACCGACGCGGTCGACGCCCATCATGTTCTCGCCCGCGTGCTCGGTGAAGACGACCTTCATGTTCTCGTCGGGGACGTCGAACGTCTCGCCGAGGTACGCCATGGCCTCGAGCGCGAACGCGCGCTTGCGTTCGAACGGCCGACCCTGCCGGATTTCGGCATCGAGAAAGAGGAGCGGCCCGTCCACCGCGCGGCCGAGGTGGAGGTCGGCCGACTCGCGGTCGCGGATCGTCACGGCGACGTGGCCGGCCGTCGTCGCCATCTCGTCGGTGTACAGTTCCGTTACTCGGTCCGCAAGCGCCGTTTTCTCGTCCCCGGTGAGCGACAGCGTCGTGTCGAACTGTAACAGCGGCATACCCGGATTTGGCCGGCCGCCGGCTTGTGAATTCCGGCGATTCGTCCGTCGTTCGAGTGGCCCACCGCTCGGATCGCGGGCCCGTAATCGGATCTTATCAACGCTCGAGTGTGCGGAAACGGCTGCTACTTGCTGGTTACTTATTGAACGGCCCGACCAAGCGGTCCGCGAAAGCCGAGTGCCGCTAACGAGACCGAACTGCGCGCTGACACCGACGGAATCACATGGCGAACTCAAAGCCCGACCACGGACTGACGAACCAGCTCTCGAACCGCGTTCGAACGGCCACGCAGCGACTGTGGGCGTACCTGTGGCGACTCAACGAGCAGACGAAGGCGTACCTCACGCTCGACGGTCCCGCAATCGTCGAGGACATGGACGGCCTCTCCGCGGAGGAACGACGTCTCGCGCGGACGGCCTTCGCGGACGGCGGTCGTGATCTCGGCGAGACCGCGGGAGACGGCCGGGACCGCGACGTCGACAGCGGTACCGACGATAGCGACACGGCAACCGAACACGGAAATATCGGCGGTACCGGCGGTGGTAACGGCGGAAACGGCGGTGATGATGACGGTGATGGAAACGAAGAATCCCCGTTCGATGTCGGCGGCTCGTACGGGCTTCGCCAGAAGATCGGCTTCGGCCTCGGCCCCGTCTTGTTCGCACTTCTTTTTCTCTCGCCGACGCCGGAGGGACTCACCCCGGAAGGGCAAGCCGTTGCCGCCGTCACCGCGTGGGTCGCCGTCTGGTGGATGTCCGAAGCGATTCCGATCCCTGCAACGTCGTTGCTTCCGATCGTGTTGTTCCCGCTGACCGGCGCGCTTCCGGCCGCGGAGACGACGCCGTCCTACGCCAATCCGCTGATCTTCCTCTTTATGGGTGGATTCTTCCTCGCGATGGCGATGCAGCGGTGGGGCCTCCACCGCCGGATCGCGCTACGAACCATCAAAGCCGTCGGGACCGAACCCTCACGGCTCATCCTCGGGTTCATGCTCGCGACGGCGTTTCTCTCGATGTGGGTCTCGAACAGCGCGACGGTAATGATGATGGTCCCCATCGCACTGGCGGTGATCTACCAGACCGCGGATCTGGTCGACAATAGCGACCTCGATATCGATACCACCGAGGGGAACTTCTCGTTCGGTATCGCACTCATGCTCTGTATTGCCTACGGTGCATCCGTTGGCGGGGTCGCGACGCTCATCGGCACGCCGCCAAACATCCTCTTTGCGGGGCAGGCTGGAGAACTCTTCGGCGAGAGCGTTAGCTTCGCCCAGTGGATGCTCTACGGCCTCCCCATCTCGGCGATCGGTCTCGTTGCAGTCTATATTCACGTCACTCGCATCGCGATGTCCCCGCAGTTCGACCAGCTCCCGATCGGTGCGGGCACGATCGATCGACAGCTCTCCGATCTCGGCTCGATGAGCAAACAGGAGCGACTGGTGCTCGTCGTCTTCGTCAGCATGGCTCTCGCCTGGATCGGTGCCAGCTTGATCGGGCAGTTCGATTCCGCTCCGGCGTTCGTTCCCGGTGCGGTAGCGCTGTTCCTCGATCCGATTTTCGCGTTCCCGATTCCGGATGACGCGGACACGGTCGTCGCCATCGGCGGTGCAATGGTACTGTTCACACTGCCGACCACGACCGAGGACGGCGAGCACACGTTCCTGCTCGACTGGAGCAACGCCGTCGACATCCCGTGGGGCGTGATCCTTCTCTTTGGCGGCGGGCTCGCGATCGCCGCCGGCTTCGGCGACACCGGCCTCGCGGCCTGGATCGGCGAACAACTGCAAGCACTCGAGGGTATCTCGATGGTGCTCATCCTGTTCTCCGTCGTCACCATGACCATCTTCCTGACCGAGGTTACCTCGAACACGGCGACGACGGCGATGTTGATGCCCATTCTCGCCGGCGTCGCGGTCGGCATCGGCGTCCACCCTTTCGGGCTGATGATCGCCGCCGCGACCGCGGCTTCGTTCGCGTTCATGCTCCCGGTCGCGACGCCGCCGAACGCGATCGTTTTCGGTAGCGGATACATTACGCTGCCCCAGATGGTTCGCGTCGGAATCGGTCTCAACGTGATTGGAATCATCCTGATCACGGCCGTCGCGCTTTTCTGGCTGCCGATCGCCTGGGGAATCGATCTCACGGCGCTGCCGACCGAGTTCGTCGAGGCCTGGGACTCGTAACGCCCAACGGTTCACTCGAGACTTCCCCTCGGGCGGCCAACAGAGTTCGGCCGCGGGACGCCACCGTTCCGCGAGATACTGGACGATGCTGCTCGGCAAAACGGGAAAATAATAACCAACGGAAACCACGTTCCGACTGACTGGGAACCGGGTGTCCGGTTGATACACTCCGCCGAGTACGTGATGGATGAGACGGTATGCCAGACCACGACACCCCAGAACGAACGCAGGCAGATGCGATCCTCGAGGCGCTCGAAGCGTCCAGTCCGGCGACGATCGCCGATCTCGCAACGGCCCTCGAGACCCATCCGGTAACCGTCGAGCGCCGCTGTCGTTCCCTCCAGCGAAACGGGCATATCCGTCAGTGCACTGGTGGGGTGTACACGCTCGTCGAGACCGACACCGACCGACAGACGACCCCCGCTGACGCTCCCGCAGACCGATACCGGCCACCGAACCCCGCCGACTGACCGCCCCCGAGCGACCGAAACCGGTCGTCCCATAGCAACGATCCCGATTATCGTCGCTCGAGATGGCGATCGTCCGCGGTTCGACGACCGCGTTCGACGTCCCGACTGCCGTCGCTGGCTGCCGACTCATCCGACAGTTCCGCTGTTGCACACTCGAGACAGTAGTAGTTGTAGTCCACTTTCCGCGTGTAGACCGGCAGCCCCGCGAACGCGTACTCCTCCCGGTAGCGCCGAACCAGTCCCCGGTCGACGCGCGAGTCACAGGCGACACAGCGTTCGTCGCAGTCCTCGTCGGGACGGACGACCCGTCGATCGACCGACCGAACGCGGCCGAACGCCGACGGCGAGTGCCGACGGTCCAGCCGTCGTCGCATTCCTGGATTGACGAAGATGCCGAAGGCGACGAGCACGAACGAGGCGACGAGCCACAGCGCCGCCAGCAACGCGTATCCGACTGCGGCGCCCTGTGTCGCACCGGCAACGATGTTCCCGGCCCCGACCAGCCCGAACAGCAGTCCGAACCCGACGAGGAGCCAGCCGGCGATGCCGTACAGGAGCGCCGAAACTCGATCCGCAACTTCGACCGCGCTCGATTGGCTGGCGGACATGACAGTGGTCGACGTTCGAGAGCCGATCGTGTAAGCGTTCCGAACGAATCGGATGACAGTTCAGACCAGTTTTCGGAGCAGCCGATAGCCCGCGTCGCGGAGGGTGTCGGGCAGGAATCGAGCGTAGACGCCGTACTGCGCGAGGGGACCGACCGGGTAGCGGGCCGGCGGCTCGGGGGTCGTCGCGGACTCGAGAATCGCCCGCGCGACGTCTTTCGGTTCGGAGGCGAACGGCCCCCCGCTGCCGCCGCCGATCAGTTGCATCTCGTCGTACAGCTCGTACAGCGTCTCGTAGGCCGGCGTGCGCTCGCTCTCCGGCAGTTCCTCGTCGACGCGGTCGGTGAAGTTCGTCTCGACGGGGCCGGGTTCGATCACGGTGACGTCGATGCCGAACTCCTCGACTTCGGCGCGCAGCGAGTCGCTCATCGCCTCGAGGGCGTGTTTCGAGCCCGCGTACGCGCCCGAGCCGGGGAACGAGATCCGGCCGACGACGCTCGAGACGTTGATGATTCGGCCGGCGCCCTGGGCGCGCATGTGGGGCAGCGCCGCGCGAACGAGTCGGTGCGGGCCGTAGACGTTGACGTCGAACTGGCGGTGGAGATCCGACGTCGAAATATCCTCCATCGGTCCCATCTGGGCGTAGCCCGCGTTGTTGACGACGCAGTCGATCGCGCCGGCGTCGTCGACGACCCGCTCGACCGCACGCGCGACCTGGTCGGGATCGGTGACGTCCAGCGCGAAGGTCATACAGCCCGCGTCCTCGAGAGCCGCGATGTCGTCCGGATTGCGCGCCGTCGCGAAGACCTGCCAGTCGTTGGCGAGGAATGCCTCGGCGGTCGCCCGCCCGATTCCCGACGAACAGCCCGTGATCAGGACGCTCTTCTTGCGCGCGTAGCGGTCCTGGTCGCTCGTCTCGTCGGTCGTGGTCTCGGATACGGTGCGGTCGCTCGCAGTAGTATCGGACGCTGAGCGGTCGTCTGTGGCGGGTTCAGACGACTGGCGGTTGGTCGCGTCCGTCTCGGTCGTAGTCGATTCGGCCTCGCGATCCTCTTCGACGACGGTGCCCTCCGGCCCATCGTCGGCTTCCTCGACGTCATCAGCGGTGGCCATACGTGACGGGTTCGAGAGACGATACCTAAGTATCGACGGTTTGTCGCGCTGAACGTACTGTTCGGTTCGGCGATTCGGTTCGGCGGGTGAGTGCGTCGTCGCGCCGGGGATGTGAGGCTCGAGCACTGTAGCGACTGGTACCGGAGCGTCGGTCGCTGTGGCGACAACGAGCGATCGATGATCGGTTCGGTGGCTCTCCTCCGACACCATTTCCCCTGGCCGAGTTCGATCGGCGAACCGACGAGATAAGTGGTCAGTATCGGTGACGTTCTCGAGCGCTAACCGAGAGCTATTCACTACCGTGGTACTATATACCACGTATGAGTGCCTCGGAAGCGACCCAACCGGTACTGGTCGCGGTCGGCAATCCCGACCGCGTCGAACAGTTGGTCCGAACGGCCGGTGATCTCGCTCGAGCGAGCGATAGTCCCGTCAAAATCGTGTCTGTCGTCGTCAAATCGCACGACTCGCCGTTTTCCGTCTACTCGGACGAGACGATTATCGATCAGTACGCGGGAAACAGTCGAAAGTTGTTGGATAGAGCGATCGCCGTCGCGCCCGGTGACGTCACCGTCGACGATGCACAGGTTGTCAGTCACTCGGTCGCCGAGGGAATCCTCGCGGCGGTCGAACAGACCGACGCGCGGGCGCTCGTCGTCGGCTGGCAGGCCCGCGGAAGCCGAACCGACGCCGTTCTCGGATCGACGATCGATCGACTCATCGAACGCGCACCGTGTGACCTCTACGTCGAACGCATCGGGCACGAGGCCAACGGCGTCGACTCGATTCTGGTTCCGGTCGCGGGCGGTCCGCACGTCCGTCCGGCGGTTCACGTCGCGACCGCGATCGCCGCGCGAAACGATGCGACCGTCCACCTGGCGTCGGTCGTCGACAGAGAGACGGATTCGACCGCGGCCGGCGAATACATCGAGCAGGCCCGGGACGCGCTCGAGGACGCCCCGGGACCACCCGTTCGGACGGAGTCGACGACCCACGCCGGCACCGACGTCGCGACGGAACTGCTCGATCTCGCCGCCGACCACGATGTCCTCGTGTTCGGCGCGACGCGTCAGGGGGCGCTTCAGCGCCGCCTCGTCGGGACGATTCCGCGGACGGTGACCCGACAGACCGACAAGACGGTCATTCTCGCTCGCGACGGAGACACCGTCGGCGGGTCAGTGCTCACCCAGATTCGACAGCTCTTGACCCCGTCGTAGCGACCGCCGATACCTCACCGTCCCCTGGCCCTGCCCACCCCTCACGCCGTTTCGTCGACTTCTCGTTTCGCCTCGTCGGCGTAGCTGTCGGCCAGTCGGACGGGTTCTGGGAGTTTGTACGACGAGGCGAGCGCGAGCGCGATATCGGCCGCGGTTTCGGGACCGACGCGGTGGCCGGGACTGACGTACAGCGGGTTGATGTACCGATCCGGGGAGTCGTACTGGCGCGTCTGGACCGCGTAGCCGATCAGGGTGCCGTCGGGACAGTCGACCCCCGAGTTAGCCTCGATGGGGACTCGAGTACCCGCCGGAAGGTTCTCCGTCTCCTCGCGCGGCGTGCCACAGAGCAAACTCTTCGCGACGCCAACGGCCGGCACGTCCCGGACGACGCCCACGTGAGTCGCGATGCCGGCCTGCCGGAAGTGGATGCGGCCGCTGCCGTCGAACAGGAAGAGGTCGGGGTCGACGGAGAGCGCCTCGAGCGCCTCGAGGATCGGTCCACCCTCGCGAAACGCGAGCAGCCCGGGGATGTAGGGGATCTCGAGCGGCGTCACCGCGTGGACGCGCTCGATCACCTCGCCGCCTCGCATCGCGACGACGGCGCTCAGGGCGCGGTCCTGGTCGCCCTCGGCGTTCGTGAGGAAAGACTGGTCGACGCCCGCGACGATCGGCGGGTCGTCGGGGCTCGAGGCGGCCTCGAGCGGGTTCGAGAGCGCCGCCGGATCGAACGCGAAGTCGTCCTCGAAGACCGCGGCATCCGCGATTTCGCGTTGGAGGGCTTCCATGTCGTCGCGCTCGAGCGAGCCGTCGGGTGCGAGGTCCGGATGAGGTGGAGTCATCAGTAGGGTCGAGTTGACGGGGAGCGAAAATCAGTTCGGGGGTTTGAGGGGAGTGCTCGAGTGTGGACAGTGAGCGATGGGGGGTTAGAACCGGCGACGACCGCCGGGGCCACCGGGACCGCCGGGTCCGCCGCCGCCGAGTTGGAGTTGACTCGGCGCGCGAACGTTCTGAGTCCGCTTGATGTACTCGCCGTAGGCCAGTCCCACGAGGAGGCCGACCAGATGCGCCGCGTGGGCGATGTTGAACGCGCCCGCGGCGCCGCCGCCGATGAAGCCGAGACTGATGATCGCGAAGCCGGCCGTCAGTATCCACAGCGGCATCGGGATCATGAAGAACAGGTAGACCCGGAGGTTCGGGTTCAGGATCGTGATGACGCCCAAGATTGCGAGCGCGGCGCCGCTGGCCCCGAGAACGCTCGAGGGATCGCCCTGGGCCATCGAGATGCCGATCTGGCCGAGTCCGGCGAGAGCGCCGCTCACGACGAACAGGATCGCCAGCTTCAGCGAGCCGACGTAACGCTCGACGAGGGGCCCGAAGAAGAAAATCACCATGCTGTTAAACACGATGTGGAAGATGCTACCGGGACTGTGTGCGAAGGTCGACGTTACCCACGTCCAGACGTATTCGGGGTGGGCGGTCGAGAGCGTGAACAGGGTGTTGTGCAGCGCAACCCCGCCGACCGTGAGCACAATCCACTGCAACAGGAACGTGATCCACATCAGCGCCAGCAGCGTGTAGGTCATGTTCCCGCGGAAGTACGCGAGCGGCCCGCCCGCGCCGGTGTTGATGGGGAGTTTGTCGGTGAGACTCGAGGCCTTCGATTTGCCCCCACCGCCGTTTACGGAGTCGTCGAAGCCGCTGTCGAAGACGCCGTCGGGGTCGTTCCAGTTCTGGAGCCCCGTACAGTCGTGGTTCTCCGGCAGTCGGTGTTCACCACAGTAGGTGCCTCCGCAGTGCCGACAGTTGTAGGGCATGCTTTCGTCTTTCCCACACACGTCGCACTTCGCCATTGATCGGGGGTATGTGTGGCACCGCTAAGGGATTTGGGGTTCGTCCCTCGCACTGAATCGCGGCGCGAATGGCGGGCTTACGCCCGTTCTCACGACAGTTTTCCGTCCCTAACAGTTCGATCGGGCTAGCAGTCCCAGCTCGAACTATCAGTTACAGCTCGAACCCCGTCCGGATCATCGTTCGACCGAACGCCGTCGAATCCGATCGGCTCGAAGACGGTCGAGACGAGGCGGCGGCTCACCCTGGTAGGGACGAACTGTACATTTTTGGCCTCCCACCCCGGATATCGAGGCGTGCAAGCATACGAGCGCAAGCAGCTGCTCGAGCGGGTCGAGCGCGAGGGCGCGACCGTCGGCGCGGACATCCCCGAGACGATCACCGTCCAGGGCGAGGCGATCGACCTCCGGACGTTCGTCTTCGAGATCAAGCGCCGCGAGACGGTCCCAACCGGCGAGCGCGACCGCGTCGAGCGGGCGAAGAAGAACCTGCGCCGCGAACGGAACGACCGCCTCGAGGCCATCGAGGAAGAAGACATCTCCCGCGCGGAAGGCGAGGACCTCGCCCAGAGTATCATCGGGATCGATCGGGCGCTGAACGCCTTAGAGAGCCTCGGACCGACCGACCTCGAGCGTGAGCAAAAGGCTCAGCAAGCCGCCGATCGAAAGCGCTGGATGTCGTTCCTGAAGCAGGCCCTCGGCGACGACGACGCCGGCAGTCGGGGGGGACGATAATGGCGACCAACGCCGAAATCGCCGGCCGATTCGAGGAGTTCGCCGACCTACTCGCGGCCGACGACGTCGAGTACAAACCGCGCGCCTACCGACGCGCGGCCGAGAACATCCAGGCCCACCCCGTTCCGATCGGAGATCGGGTCGAAGCGGGAGACGAGGAGATTCTCGAGGAGATCGACGGCGTCGGCGACGCCATCGCGTCGAAGGTCGTCGAGTACGTCCAGACGGGGCAGATCGAGGAACTCGAGGAGCTCCGCGCGGAGCTGCCGATCGACATCGCCGACATCACCAGAATCGAAGGCGTCGGCCCGAAGACCGCGGGGAAACTCTACCGCGAACTCGGGGTGCAGACGTTAGACGACCTCGAGGAAGCCGCCGAGGCCGGCGAGATTCGGGAAATCAAGGGGTTCGGCCCGAAGACGGAGGAGAACATCCGAGAGGGAATCGAGTTCGCCCGCGAGGTCGGCCAGCGCCAACTGCTGGGCGAGGCCCGTCCGCTCGCGGACGACGTGCTCGCCTTTCTCGAGGGGCTCGAGGCCGTCGAGCGCTGCGAGGTCGCCGGCTCGATCCGACGCTGGCGCGAGACGATCGGCGACGTGGACGCCCTCGTCGCGACCGAGCGGAACGAGGACGTGATCGAGGCGTTCGTCGATTGGGACTCCGTCGACAGCGAGATCGAGTCCGGGCCCGAGAAGGCGAGCATCCGCGTCGGCGAGATCCGGGTCGATCTCCGGGTCGTCGTCCCCGAGGAGTTCGGCTCCGCGCTGCAGTACTTCACGGGGAGCAAGGACCACAACGTCCGGCTTCGCAACTACGCGATCGCCCGCGACATGAAGTTAAACGAGTACGGCGCGTTCGACGTGAGTGACGTCGACGACCCCGAATCCGACCAGCGCGTCGGCGAGCGCGTCGCCGGCGAGACCGAGGAAGGCATGTACGAAGCCCTCGGCCTCCCGTGGATTCCGCCGGAACTCCGCGAGGATCGGGGCGAGATCGCCGCCGCCGAGAACGACGAACTACCCGACCTCATCACTCGAGAGGATATCCGCGGGGATCTGCACTCCCACACCGAGTGGTCGGACGGCAACACGAGCATCGAAGCGATGGTCGACGCCGCCGCGGAGTTGGGCTACGAGTTCTACGGCGTCGCGGACCACGCCAAAGGCCCCGGAATCGTCGGCGGGATGGGACTCTCGGACACCGAGATTCTCGAGCAGGTCGAGGGGATCCGAGAGGTCGCCGCTGCGAGCGAGATCGAGATCCTCGCGGGGATCGAAGCCAACGTCGACGCCGACGGCGAGATCGGCCTCACTGAGGAGGTGATCGAGGCGCTGGACGTGATCGTCGCCTCGCCACATAGCGCCCTCGATCAGGACGCCGAGACGGCCACCGAACGGCTCGTCCGCGCGATCGAGAACCCCGCCGTCGACGTGCTGGGCCACCCCAGCGGTCGCTTGCTCAACGAGCGCTCCGGACTGGAGTTCGACGCGCGGCGGCTCGGCAAGGCTGCCGCGGAACACGACACCGCCCTCGAGGTCAACGCCAACCCGCGCCGTCTCGACCTCTGGGGGAGCGCCGTCCAGGCCGCCCTCGAGGAGGGTGCACCCATCTCGATCAACACCGACGCCCACCAGCCGGCGACGCTCGAGTACATGCGCTGGGGCGTCCACACTGCCCGTCGCGGCTGGGCCGAGCCTGCCGACGTGATCAACACGTGGGACCTCGAGGAGTTACACGAATTCCTGCACTGATTGCCGATCCGTACCGACCCAAACCGTTTCAGGTCTCGACGCCGAACGCTTCGGAGGCCATGCCGAACGATACCAACCATCTCGACCGAGCGGGAAAACAGGCGGCCTACATCACGAACGAGTGGAGCGACGACCCCGCGATCATGCAGACCCAGGCGCTGTGTTACGTCGGAATCCAACTCGAGCGAATCGCGGACGCCCTCGAGGAGGAGCAGTGACTCGAATACGCGGCCCTCAATAGACGGAAACGTCGTCGAACCGACCGTCGTAGGCGATGTGATTCGGATGCGTCGGCTCGGTTCCCGAGAGGAAGAGTCGATCGACCTTCTCCCAGGTGTTCTCGTAACAGAGGTGGGCGAGTTCGACTGCGGCCGTTCGCCATCGTCGGCTGCCGGTGTGGTGGGCGACGCGTCGGGGAACGCCGTCCGCGAGCGCACTCACGAGGTCGGCCTCGGCGTCGATCTCGGTCTCGAACGCGGTATAAGCGACACCGATCGTGCTCGGGAGATGGGCGTACGACGACGCAAACGGCGGGAGATCGAACAGGCTAGCCAGCTCGCGTGCCCGCCGATTGTGCGACGGGAGGTGCTTCGGATTGAAGATCTCGACCGCGTCGATGGCGTCTCGATACCGACGGAGGTCCGCTTCGGTGAGGCCCACCGTTGCGAACTCCGGATGCGGAGCCAACACGGCGGCCCCCTGTCGCTCGAACTCCGCCATCGCGGCCTCGAGCGGGATGAAGTCCGGCACCGGCTCCTCGAGACCGAGCGCCAGGACGTGTTTTCGATCGCGCCACGAGCCGGCGAACACCTCCCGTGCGGGGACGACCAGCAGGTCCTCGCTCGAGAAGCGATCCGCTCGGCGCCGAATCTCCGGTAATCGGGTGAAATGCGGCGCGTAGACGATGGCATCGAGGCCGGCGTCAATCGCTCGATCGACGACCGACTCGTCGAGCACCTTCACGTGACAGTCGACTCGACTCTCCACAGCGGTACCCTCGCTCACGACAGCCTCTTTCGGGACGCTCGAGTTATGAATTCTGATTTGGCGGCCGGCCGACGCTCTCCTTGATGACGGTGACGATCGGTTCGACCGATTCGTCGGGCTCGAGTGCGAGGAGGAGCGCGTCGTCGACCAATAGACTCGCCACAGTTTCAGGACGTCCATCGACGCCGTGTTGTACTCACAGAACGATCGAATTGATCGGAAACGGTGTTCTGGACGGCACGGCGGACGTGGTCGGCGTCGAAGGCGGAGAGCGCCGAGTGATTCGTAGCGAGCATAGCATCTCCTGGAACCGACGTATCGAAGCCCTATCTGGTGTGGTGCGCGAGAGACGGCGCCCCTCAGTCCTGGCTGCGAAAAGATCATTAGGCCGGCCGCTCGATAGTTTCAGTGAGAGTGAATGGCCTGGGAATGCGGCATCGACGGCTGCGGAGCGGTGTTCGAGGACGTCGAATCAACCGTCGTCCATCAGGCGACGGAACACGAGCGACGGGAGTGTAAGGTCTGTGGCACCGTCGTTCCGGACGGCTACCTCGCGATCCGACACGCCTTCACCGAGCACAGTCGCGCCGAATACGTTCGCGCCTACGGCGCGAACTCCGAAGACGTTCGCAACCGCGAGGAACTGTTAGAGGAGATCGAAGACGTCGCGAACATGCAGACGATCGCGACGGAACTCAAGCGGTAGCGGGTGCCGATCCGTCGAACGATGGGCGGTGTGCACCGCTCGACAGCCGTTCGGTTTTAGGGGCCTTGTTGAAACCCTCAATCGGTGATAGGTTTCGGCGGTCGTGCTGAATATAGAGGATTAGTGCAGCACATTGATTTCGTTTGTTTCACGCCAAAAGCGGTGAACCGTCCGCTCACTACACGTGCATATCGACCATGAGCGGCGACAGCTATTACTGCAGAAAACTCACCTTGTAAAAGATCAGAAGAACTTTGAATATATAGTCAGAAATATTCCTTATGCCTTCCGAAATCCATGATCATACGTCCCAAACAAAGTTGATCCAGCTGATTTTCTGGACGGTCGTTTTTTCTGCGCTTGTGAGCGCATCACTAGGATATAACTTCTTAGTCACTTTGATCCTTGCCATCCTCAGTGGATCGGTTATAGCTGGTATGATCTTCATATCGGTTATCGGCCGTTAAACGTGTGGCCTGTACTGAGCGATCACCACCTCCGCAAATCAAGCCGAATCTCGTGTCACATTCGTGCCCTGTATTCAGCACGCTGTTTATGTCAACTGTGGAGGGTTTCAACAGAGCCGTTTTAGGGTATACCGACCACCTCGAAGAAATAGCGGGAAGCGTCCTCTCACGCCTTCGCCTTCATGAGTTCTTCCGTTGCGGGGAGGACGTCGAGTTGCTGGAGGAAGTCCAAATTGTCGGACTCTTCCCACCGTTCGACGATCGTACCATCTTCGAGTCGCATGAGGATCATGTTCGACCCTTTGACCCGTTTGCCTGTCGGTTCGAATCCGGCGAACGGGCCTTCGTTCGTCCCATCGAACGTAAACCGAACGAAGACCTTGTCGTCCTCAGCGATCAGTTCCTCAATCGTCACTGTCGCGTCGGGAAATGCCTCGCGGGCGGCTTCGACGTGTCGGACGAACCCTTCGAATCCTCTCGCTTCCTCGGGCGTGAGCGTCTCGTCCGAGACGGGATCGTGGTTGACAACGTTCTCCGCGATCAGTTCGTCAAGCAGTTCGATCCGCCCCTCGTTGAAGGCTTCTTCGTAGTACTGTCGCACTACCTCTTTGTTCTCCGCTGGAGTAGCCATCGCCAATTCACCACGAACCATACGCTTCGTAACATGATGAATTAGCCTGAAAAATTTAGAGAAGATCCGGCTATCCAGAGCATTTCAGAGAACGCTATCGTTCGATACGTAACCTGTACTGAACGGATCAGGTCACAATCGAAAACACGGACGTGCCTCTTCGAAAGAGATCTCAGAAGAGCGTTCGTCCGAATTCGGCACGCGAATCCTGTCGCCCCAGAACCATCGCCGGAATCGGCACCGTCGCACTCCTCAATTGTACTGCGTCGGATTCGATCACGGCGTTCGCACCGCTCCTTGCAAACTGTAGTATAAAACTCACTCGGCGCTTTGCGCCGAGTGAACCGACTCACTACCGTTCGTCGGAATATTCAGCGCGGCCTCGCCGCGCTGACTGCTTGACGAGCGTGTTAGCGCTCGTCACTGTCCAGCACGCGAATCTGGTCGCCACGAACCGTCACCGGAATCGGGACCGTCGCCTCGTACAGTTCAACGGTCACCTGATCCTTGCCCTCGTCGATGCGCTGGACCTGGGCCTTCTCGCCCTTGAAGGGGCCAGCGATGAGTTCGACGATGTCTCCCTCGGCGATCCCCTCGACGTCCGGCTTGGGCGAGAGGAAGTGCTCGACCTCCGAGATGTCGGATTCGCCGGGCACGATGCTCCGGGCATGGGGAATGTCCTCGAGGACGCGGTTCAACACGGCGTTGCCCTCGGCTTCGACCATCACGTAGGAGGTCAGCGAATCGGGGGCGAGTGCGGCGTGGATTTCGGGCTCCTCGCGGTTGATGATCATGTCTGCTACGGTGCGCTCTTGACTCGCCGTCGTCTTGACTGCGAAGATTCCCATCAGAGACCACCAGTCAACAGGATCATGATGCCTCCGATGAGGAAGCCCATCAGCCCGATGAGCAGAATACCTGCGCCGGCGATCTTCGATACCTGAAGGAACTCCTCAGTCGTGGGTGTCGTTGCCATCTTCAACACCCGAACGTACGAGGTCAGGTCGTACGGAACGTCCATGTCTGTCTGTTCACACTGGGGCGTCTTTTATCTGTCTTTCGTGTCCGAGGACGATTCGACCCGCGAACGGGTCAGCTTTGCATGCGACGGCCCGGCGATCAAGCCGCTCGAGGCCGGACCCACGATCATGGCTGAAGACGACGCAGACCGAGCGAACGAGTACGAGGCGGAACGAGAGGCAGAGATCGAGGACGAACTCGAGCGCGTCGATCAGGACCCCGACCAAGTGGACGCGGGCGACGACGACCTTGGCACGCAGAACGCACCTCGCGAGGACGCCGAGGACGCGGAAGCGGACAACTAACGACCGACGACTACTGCACCGCGGGCAGGACCGTTTTTCGGTGCACTCGACGAACCCGCCCGGTTCGAACCGATCTAGTAGACCGTCACGTGGCCGAAGCCGAGGTCGACGAACGCCTGAATCGTCTCGACGAGGGTACCGGGATCGGCCCCGCAGAAACGCGTCCGCGAATTCGTCCTCCGAAACGGCTTCCGAAGTCCGTTCGAAGCGTGCGAACACCGGTATCT
Organism: Natronorubrum marinum; assembly: GCF_052040125.1. Taxonomy (NCBI): domain Archaea; kingdom Methanobacteriati; phylum Methanobacteriota; class Halobacteria; order Halobacteriales; family Natrialbaceae; genus Natronorubrum; species Natronorubrum marinum. Next base: position 1,046,677 of record NZ_JBPPFV010000001.1, on the reverse strand, counting down.
CTCGCTGCCGGCAACGGGTCCGAGAACGGTGATCCCTCTCGATCGATGCCCGAGGGACGAGGGTCGCGTGTGCGTAGCGACTGGAGTCCCGCACAGGACGTCAACTTCGAGATTGCTGGGACCCGATCACGGTGCGTCGACGTCCGGCCGCGGCTCGAGCGTCAACTCGACGATTCCGCGCTCCCCGTCGCGAATGATCTCGATCGGAATCGTCTCGTCGGGAGACGTCTCGAGGGCGAGCACCGACGAGAGCCGGTCCTGATTGGGAATCTCCTGCTCGTCGATGGCCACGATCACGTCGCCACCAACGGGGACGGCCGTCCCGCCGACCGTCGTGGCGCCGGTCGCCGGCTGGAGGACGTCCTCGGCGGGCCCGTTCGGGATGGTTTCGGTGATTAATACGCCCCGTGGCTCCTCGAGATCGTTCGCCTCGGCGATCTGCGGTCCGACGGGCGTAACGCTAACGCCCATGTAGGGGTGTTCGTACGTGCCATCCTCGACGAGTGCGGGGACGACGCGATTCGCGAGCGCGGCGGAGATGGCAAAGCCGATCGTCTGGCCCGCGCCGGCGAAGACGACGCCGACGACCTCGCCATCGAGGTTCACGAGCGGACCGCCGCTGTTACCCGGGTTGACTGAGGCGTCGGTCTGAATCGCCGCCGGGATTGAAAACCCGGTCGGACTCGGGAGCGATCGATCGATCCCGCTGACGATCCCCTGTGAGATGGACGCGTCGAGCCCGAGCGGGTTGCCAAGGGCGAGGACTTCGTCCCCGACCGTCGGCCCGTCGGTCGCGAACTCGAGTCCGTCGGGATCGTCCGGCATGTCGTCGACGGAGAGGACAGCCAGGTCGCTGTGGACGTCCGTTCCGACGACGGACCCTTCTCGCCACTGTTCGTCCCGAAACTGCAGTTCGACCTCGTCGGAGCCACCGACCACGTGGTAGTTGGTCACGACGTAGTCGTCGACCACGAACCCGGATCCGAGTCCACCGGGCGTCTCCTGACCGGGCTCGCCGGTCCCGGGGACGGTGATGAGCACAACGTCGTCGATCGACTCCTGGTAGATTTCGGCGTACCGTCCCCCTACATCGTCGTCAGTGGCTCCGTCCGGCTCGTCGTCGTCCTCGGTCTCCTGCGTACTGGTACTCGCGCTCGCGACGCTCCCGAAACCGGTTGCGGTCGCGATACTGGCACTCAGCCCCAGTAGCCGGCGGCGGCTGACGGGACGCTCGTCTGGCGACATACCCAGATTCACCTCGAGGAGGACAATAAAACACGTCCCGGCACCACCATCTCGAGGGTGCAGTCGTTCTCGCGTTCAGATCAGCAACGGATTACCTCGGAGAGACACGAGCACGACGCGGCGTGAGCCGCGTCGAACAACGGAAGACTCGCGATGCTCGTCTTCCGAGCTCGATTTCGCTTTCGCTCAATCGAACAGCGCAAATCGAAAATTTGCTGGCTTGACGAAGCTTACGCTTCGTCAAACAACGCTGAGCTCTGCTCAGCGAGTTTGATGAAGCTCATGCTTCATCAAACAACTCCTCACCGTCGACCATCCGCTCCGCGACGACGTCCATGTCGAGCGTGACGCCGAGACCCGGCTTCTCGGGAATCTCGATGTAGCCGTCCTCGATGACGTCCTCTTCGACCAAATCTTCCCACCAACCGAGTTCGTAGGAGTGGTACTCGACCGCCAGCGAGTTCGGAATCGCCGCCCCGACGTGGGCACTGGCCATCGTCGCGACGGGCGAGGCGACGTTGTGCATCGCCACGGGAACGTAGTACATGTCCGCCAGATCGGCGATCTTTCGAGTTTCGCGCATCCCGCCAACCTTCGGCATGTCCGGCGCGATGATATCGACGGCCTGCTCCTCGAGCAGCCGGCGCTGGCCGTGTTTGCGGTAGACGTTCTCCCCGACGGTGATCGGCGTCGTCGTCGACTGGGTGACCTCCCGCTGGACGTCGTGGTTTTCCGGCGGGACGGGGTCCTCGAGCCACCAGATATCGTACTCCTCGAGTCGCTTTGCAAGCCGTTTCGCGCTGCCGCCGGAGAACGTCCAGTGGCAGTCGAAGGCCACGTCGGCGCGCGAGCCGACACGTTCGGTAATGGCTTCGACGATCGAGGCCTTGTGCTCGATCTCGGGGCCGCGAAGGTGACGGTTCGCACGATCCTTCTCGTGGCCCGACGGCACGTCCAAGTCGAACTTCAGCGCGTCGTACCCTAACTCTTCGACGACGCGTTCGGCCTCGTCGGCACAGGCCGCCGGGTCCGCCTCGTCTTCGGTGTGACAGTCGCAGTAGACGCGAACCTCGTCGCGGTACTTCCCGCCCAGCAGCTGGTAGGCCGGTACCTCGAGGATCTTACCCGCCAGATCGTGCAGCGCGACCTCGATCCCCGAGATCGCCGTCACCGTGACGCCGCCGATCGAGCCCTCACCGGACATCTTCTGGACGAGATGTTCGGTGAGTCGATCGATGTCGAGCGGGTTCTCGCCACGCAAGAAGGGGGCCATGCGCTCGATCAGTTCTGGCACACCCGCACCCCAATAGGCCTCGCCGGTCCCAACGATACCCGCGTCCGTGTAGATTCGCACGAGCGTCCACGGGAAGTTGCCGTCGATCATCGTCGTCTGAATGTCCGTGATCTCGACGTCTCGGCCACCGCCCCGTTCGCGGGTGACGTTCATCGTCTCCGCCGAGAGGTCTCGCATCGTGTACTCGGCGTTTGGATCGTGTAGCTGCGTATAATCGACTCCCATAGCACAAATACTTACTTCAATAATAGTAATTGTTTCTATTCGAGGATCGACAGCAACGGCATCGAGTCGGTGGTAAAACAGAGCCGTAACTGCGAACTCGAGCGTGCTCAGAGACGGCTAAACTCGACGGCAGTCTTCACCACGTCGTCGCCGGTGTCAAACGCTCGTTCGAACTCCTCGAGTCCGTAGACGCCGGTGACGAACTCGTCGGTGAACCACGTCGGAAGCTGCGAGAGCGTATCGATCGCGGCCTCGAAGTGGCCGCGGTGGGAGTTGACGGTCCCCAGCAGGGCCTTGTTGTGAAGGACGAGTTCTCGGTGGAGGCGACCGCCGTCGACCTCGAACTCCCAGGGTTCGGGGACGCCGAGCAGGACGCCGACGCCGTTCGGCGCGAGCGCGTCGACCGTTTCGAAGGCGTGTTTCGCGTGGCCGGTCGCCTCGTAGACGAGGTCGATCGACTCGTAAACGTCGGGAATCTCCGGCACGGGCGTCTCGCGCGAGTCGACGTACGTCGCCCCGAGTTCGTCGATGAGGTCGATCGTCGGATGCGGTCGGTCCCGTCGGCCGAGACAGTAGGTCCGATCGATCTCGAGTACCTCCTCGAACATCGCGAGCGTGATGAGCCCGAGCGAGCCGTTTCCGAGCACGATGGCCGACTCCGGTTCCCAGTCGAACGCCGACCGGGAGGCGATGGCGTGCTCGATGGCCTTCTCGCTGATGCTAATCGGTTCGACCAGAAATCCGAGCGGCGCGAGCCGTTCGGGAATCGGGACGAGGTACTCCGCGGGGCTGGTGAAGTACTCCGCCATGAACCCGTGTCCGTCGACGATTCCTCGCTCGACGTACTTTCCCTCGGGAGCCATGTCGGGCTCGCCGCGCTCGAAGTACTCGTTGGTTCCGTTCGGGGGCCGCCGAACCGTCGGGACGACGAACTCGCCCTCCTCGAGATCGGTTCCGTTCGCATCTTCGACGACGCCGACGGCCTCGTGGCCGAGCACGAGTCGATCCGCGCCGTCGGGGAGGTTTCCATGGTGGCCCGCGATGACTTCGTGGTCGGTCCCGTCGACGCCGACGCGAAGCGTGCGAACGAGCGCTTCGCCGGGCTTCGGATCGGGACGGGGTTTTTCGACGAGGACGGGCGTACCGGCCCCGGGTTCGACAGCGATCGCTTTCATGGCTCACCAGAGAACCCCCGCCCGCAAAAAGTTTACCCAATTCGTAGTAAATATTTGAACGGCGCTCGGCCACCGTCAGTAACTATCGGTTTTCGAAGATTTTTCGCTCTGCATACCGATGACTGTCGCTCGATGCACGGAAGATCGAAACGGACGTCCGAACCCGTCGAAACGGAATCTTGCACCGGTAACGAGTTTTTGGCGTCGACGGAAAACTGCGAACGCGGGCAGCGATCAGTCCCTTCGTACGGATTCGACGGTCTCGACGAACTCGGCGGCGCTCTCTCGAACGCGGTCCATATCGCCGTCGGCGATCGCGTCGTAGTCGATGAGCGCGCTGCCGGCACCGACGGCGACCGCGCCGGCGTCGAAGTACGACTCGACGTTCGCCGGCGAAATACCGCCAGTTGGAATCACGTCGACGTCGCCGAGTGGGCCACTAATCGCGCCGATGTGACTTGGCCCGACAGTCGAGGCCGGGAACAGTTTGAGCACGTCCGCGCCGGCCTCGAGCGCCGTGACGGCTTCGGTCGGCGTCATGACGCCCGGTGCCGAGAGCACGTCCTGTCGGTTACACAGTCTGACAGTCTCGACGTCGGTGTTCGGCGAGACGACGAACTCGGCGCCCGCGTCGATCACCGACTGCGCCGTCGGCGCGTCGAGGACGGTCCCCGCGCCGACGATCGCGTCGGTGTCCCCGAGTTCGCGGTCGACGGCCGCGATCTGTTCGCTCGCACGCGTTCCGTCCGCGGTGATCTCGAGCGCGTCGACGCCCCCCTCGTGAATCGCTCGCGCAACCGGTACGATCTGATCCTCGTCGATTCCGCGGAGCACGGCGATGACGCCGCTCTCGACGAGTCGGTCCCTGACCGACTGGCGTTCAGACACCGGCGATCCCTCCCGCTGTGTGGCAGTGGCTGTCCATCACGTCGAGACGTTCACGGTCCCGACTCAAGAGATTTACTCACGGGCGAAAAATAGGATCGATCAGCCTACTCCTCCTCGAGCGGGCGGACGGTAACCGATTCTGCTTCGAAATCCTCGAGGAACGCACCCGTGCCGCCGATCGTGTAGCGCTCGCCGTCGACGTCGAGTTCGAAGGCGTTCTCGATCGGCACCGTCGACGAGACGGGGCGGACGAGACTCTGTCGAACGGCGACGACCTCGCCGGAGAGCGTCGACGGAAGGTCCCGGTCCCCTACCGGCGTTCCCGTCACCGTGGCCTCGATCCGGCTCTCCGTGGCCCGGTGGAGCGCGATCTGGAAGACCGCGTTGCGGAACCCCTCGAACGTCCGCGGAAGTTCGCCAGGCGCGCTCACGTACCGTTCCTCGGCGGTCGGCCAGTAGTTTGCGAGGAAGGAGCCGGCGAAGACGGGGGCGAGCTGTGGCTGTGAGATGCTGATCGCCTTCGTCTCGCTCGTCGAACTCGTCAGCAACTGACTCGGAGCGAGCAATCCGTGTTGTGCGTCGACCGTGAGCATCGTCGGCACGAGCGCGTCCCACGTGCGGACCGTACTCGCCGTTCCGGCCAGCGAGGCGATATCCTGATCCTCGTCGGTGCCGCCCAACAGAAGCAAGACCAGAACGCCTCGGTCGACGGTTTCCTCGAGCGTCGAGCGAACCTGCGGCAGAATCTCGACGGGCAGCGAGAGGGTGACCTCCGTCTCCGCGGCGGCCAACAGCTCCTCGATCCGTTTGAGCACCGTCTGGCGAGATTTGATCACCTCGAACTGTTCGCCCGTCCGCTCGGTCGTCGTGTACCGCGACTGCAACTCCGGCTCGATCGCTTCGACGCTGTCGGTGAGTCGTCCGACGACCGTCTCGGGCTGGACGGGCCGAATAACGGTCGGAACGGCGTGGTCGTCGACCTCGACGAAGCCGCGATCCTCGAGTTCCTCGCTGATGCTGTAGACGTATCGTTTAGAGACATCCGCAGCGTCGGCGATCGTACTCGCCTTCGACTCGCCGTGATCGAGTATCGCGAGATAGGTGTCGATCTCCTTCGCTGACAGGCCGAACTGCGAGAGCAGGTCGCCGAGATCGTCGGTATCCATGTATACTCAGTAGTTCACAATTGTCCGGTTGCGCTAAAAGATTCCCGATCACCGGGTCCCGATGCCGTTTGCAGGCTGCCGTAGCTGCGACGATTCGCTCCGCCGGATCCAACTCCTCGGCCGTCACCGCTCCGAACGTGTCTCTGACCTTTCGTGAAAAGTAGGAACACATTTTTCAACAAGATTTAATGGGGCGGGCACCAACCGAACGTACGATGGAATTACACGGCGCCCTCAACGACTTTAAGCGATCTCAGGGCGATCCTCGGCGGTTTCCCGGGGAGCGACGCTCGACGACTGGACTGTTCTCCGGTCTCGACGATAGACTCGTCCACGTCGCGCCCGACGGATCGATCAGCGACTACTCCTACCCGCTCTCCGGCGTTGCTGGCATCGAACGCTCCCGGTTCGGACTCGAGTTTGACGGCGAAACCCACTGGTTCGACGACGGAGACCAGCGCTACATCGAGGACACGGCGGTCGTCGAAACCGTCCACGAGGTCGCCGGGTACGGCTGTACCCAGTACGACCTCGCGGTGGATCGCGGTCACGTGACCCACTTCGTGCTCGACGACGCAGCGACTGGCGTCGACGCCTCGATTAAGGCCTGCTTCGGGTTCGCCCCTGAGGGACGGGCGAGCCGAATCGGCCAGCTCTGGCACGGCGACGCCGTCGAAGTCTACCACGACAGCGAGCGCGATTTCGTCGCCGCGTCGACCGAGATCTCCGTCTCGGGGCAAGTTCCCGAGCGATTCGAGGAGTTACTCGAGCCGGAGCCCGCACCGTTTCCACGCTCCGAAGACGACGACCGGTACGAGGAGGCCCGACTCAGCCCGATCACGATGGTCGAGTTCGAACTGACCGGCTCGGCGCCGAACGCGACCATCGCGACACTGCTGACGGAGGCGTCCCATCGCGACGACGCGCTCGAGCGCGTGCGATCGAACGCGATGGCCCATAGTGACCGCGAGTCGATCGTCGACGCGGGTCACAGTCAGGCCCGCGACCGGCTTCCCGACGCGACATCCGGAATCGACCGCGGATTCGCGGACCTGCGGGCGCTCTGTCTCCTGCGGTCGTCGACGGGCGCGCGGATCGCCGGCCCCGAGTTCGACCCCTTCTACCGGTACTCCGGCGGCTACGGCTACACCTGGTTCCGCGACGACGCCGAAATCTCCCGCTTTCTTCTCGACGCCGACGAACGGACGGGGCTCGGTCTCGACTCCTGGCACGAAGCCAGCGCACGCTTCTACGCCGACACCCAACGCGCCGACGGGACGTGGCCCCACCGCGTCTGGCCGTACAACGGCCGACTCGCACCGGGCTGGGCGAACGGCCGGCTCGAGGAGGCGAACACCGCGGACTATCAGGCCGACCAGACCGCGAGCGTCGCCGCCTTTCTCGCGACCTACCTCCGGCGCGTCGACGCGGGCGACGAGCGGGTTCACGAGACGCTGACGTCGGCACTCAAGGGGATGGACGCGACCCTCGCGGACGACGGGCTGCCAGAACGCGTCCAGAACGCCTGGGAGAACATGACCGGGCGGTTTACGCACACGACGGCGACGTTCCTCGAGGCTTACGCCGCGATCGCTCGAGCGCCGGTCGGCGAGGACGTCGCGGCCCACGCGAGAGCGCAGGCGACTCGGGTCTACAAAGCGCTCGACGACCTGTGGGTGCCCGACCGCGGCTGCTACGCGATGCGCCTCGACGGCGACGACCTCGACGACCGCCTCGACGGGAGTACGCTCGCGCTCGCATCGGCACACTGCGAGTACGACGCGATCCGGACCGTCGACGACGACCGGCTCGATCGGCTCGTCTCCCACGTCGAGACGACGCTCGACGGGCTCTACCGCGATCCCGAGGGGCCGATCGAGGGACTGGCGCGCTTCGAGGACGACCCCTGGCGGGTCCGGGAGCAGACGGACGCGAAGATCTGGACGGTGACGACCGCGTGGGGCGCCCACGCGGCCGTCGAACTCCGCGACCTGCTGGCCGCGAACGGCCACGACCGAGCCGCCGAGTTCGACGACCGCGCTCGAGCGTTACTGGCGCTGGTCGCGCCCGGCGGCTCGCTCCGACGACCCGGAGCGTATCTTCCGGAGCAGTTGTTCGACGACGGCACGCCCGACAGCGCGACGCCGCTGGGCTGGCCGCACGCGATTCGACTCGCGACCGCCAGCGCGCTCGAGGCGGCCGAGACCGTCGAATCGTCGGCTGCCGATGCGAGTGGCAGGGCAGCCAGCCACGAGTAACGGCGGCGGAACGGTCGCCTCGCTATGCTTCGGCCAACGGGTACGCGTACAGCCGGGGCATCGACTCGTCTCCAACGGGTCGTTTTCGGCCGTGACGAACGTGGCTCGATATCGGACGAACAAGAGAGAGAGACTCGAGTCCGGATCCACCGTCGCTCGAGCGACCGAAAGCGCAACGAGTCGTTACGGGGCCGGCGCTTCCGGCGGTTCGGTCTCGGCGCCGAAGATATCGACGCCGCGATCCCGATCGAACAGGTGGAGATCGGACTCCGAGAACGTCAGCGTCACCTGATCCCCGGTCTCCGGGGTGACCGTCGACTCGACCCGAACGATGAAGTCATCGGCGACGTCGACGTGGAGATAATTGTCCGAGCCGACGGGTTCGACGACCTCGACGGTGGCTTGAACCGTGTTGTCGGCCGTTCCGTCGGCGACCGAGACGTTCTCGGGTCGGATCCCCAGTGTGTACCGGTCGGCCGAGAGCTCTCCGGCGTGTCGGTCGACGTACGCCGCCGAGAGATCGAATTGGAACCGCCCGCCGGGACCGAGCAGCCGGACTTGGTTGCCGTTGCGTTCGACGTCAACGTCGACGAAATTCATCGACGGCGAGCCGACGAAACCGCCGACGAATCGGTTGACCGGGTTCTCGTAGACCGCCGTCGGTGACCCAGTCTGTTGGAGGACGCCGTGGTTGAGAATGACCATCCGATCGCCCATCGTCATCGCCTCCTCCTGATCGTGCGTGACGTAGACCGCGGTGATTCCGAGTTCGTCCTGGATACGCTGGATCTCTGCGCGCATCTCCGTCCGGAGGCTCGCGTCGAGGTTGGAAAGCGGCTCGTCGAAGAGGAAGAGATCGGGTTCGCGGACGATCGCTCGGCCGAGCGCAACACGCTGTTTCTGCCCGCCCGAAAGCTCGTCGGGTTTGTCGTCGAGCAGGTCGTCGATCCCCATCATTTCGGCGGCCTCGATGACCCGACGTTCGCGTTCGGCTTCCTCGAGATCGGTGCTCATCCGAAGTCCGAACTCCATGTTCTCGAAGACGGTCTTGTGGGGGTAGAGCGCGTAGTTCTGGAACACCATCGCGACGTCCCGGTTCTTCGCGTGGACGTCCGTGACATCTTCGTCGCCGATCGTGATCGTCCCCCCGGAGGGCTCCTCGAGGCCGGCCAACATTCGGAGCGTCGTCGTCTTTCCGCAACCGGACGGACCGACGACGGTGATGAACTCGCCGTCTTCGATATCGAGATTCAGATCGTCGACGGCGACGATCGAGCCGCGGTCGTACGTCTTGCGGAGCGAGTCGACGCTAACACGTGCCATACAGGAAGGGTTTGGCGACCGTCTACAAAACCCTTTCTCAATAATCGGAATGAGTGGTGTATTATTTCATCTACCTTCGAGAGGCCGATGTCGGTACGGTACAATCAGTCCGTGCAAGAAACGTACGCTGGAGACGAACTACCCGTTCGAAGCACTACGATTGTATGTGAATTTGGGCGATAGAGTGCGATCTGGACGGTATTTGGCGAATATATGATTAATAATTCAGAAATAGTTATTCGGGACGCCCGATACACTCCGCACCCACAACTATTAAATATGTGAATACATAATACATCACCGATTGAGGCATGACAATGAACCGCAGATCAATCCTGAAGGGAATCGGTGGCACGGCCGCGGCGTCGACGCTCGCGGGCTGTATCGGGGGACTGTTCACTGGCGACGATCCGGAGGTACTCTGGCACGAGTTCCAAGACGCGGAGGCGGAGCAGTTCGACGACTTCCTGAACGAGTTCAACGAGGAGACCGGACACGACCTCGGTTCGAACTCCGTCAACGAGATGGAAGAGCAACTGGAGACGGCGCTCCCCGCTGGCGAGGGGCCCGTCGGCTTCACCTGGGCCCACGACTGGATCGGGCTCTATCACGACGAAGGCTACCTGTACGATGCAACTGACGACATCGACCTGAATCTCGAGGACACCTACTCGGAAGCGGCGGCCGAGGCGGTCCAGTGGGAGGGGAACGTCTACGGACTCCCGTACGCGGCAGAGACCGTGACGCTGATGTACAACCGGGAGATGGTCGAGGAGCCGCCCGAAACGATCTCGGAGATGGAGGAGATCATGGAGGACTACCACGACCCCGACGGCGAGGGGACGTACGGTCTCGCCTATCCGCCGACGGACGTCTACTTCATGAGCGCGTACCTGCAGGCGTTCGACGGCCTGCTGTTCGACGAGGAAGCGGACGAGCTAGGCGTCGATTCGGACGCCGTGATCGAGGGTGGGGAGTTCATCGAACAGTCGCTCTATCCGTACACGCCCGCCGCGTCGGACAACGAAGCCCACGAGGCGACGTTCGGCGACGGCAACGCGCCGTTTACGATCAACGGCCCGTGGATGACCGGCGAGTACGCCGACCTCGATCTGGGCGTCGCTCCGCTGCCGCTTCCCGACGGCGGCGAGCCGACGCCGTTGACCGGCATTCCGCTCTGGTACTTCACGACCGAGGGCGAGGAAGCCGACGAGGGAACGCTCGAGTCCGTTATCGAGTTCGCCGAGTGGTACACCACCAGCGACGACGTGATCACGACGAACGCGGACAACGGCATGATCCCCGTCCACAACGATCACGTTGGCAGTGACGAACTCGGTGAGACGGTCGGCGCGTTCAGCGAGACCGTCGATATGGGTGTTCCGATGCCGGCCGACGCGAAGATGGACTCGGTCTGGGCTCCGATGGAGGACGCCCTCGATCAGCTCTTCTCCGGGAGCGAATCGGCGGCCGACGCGTTCGAAACGGCAGCCGACGAGATTCGCGACAGCTGGGACTGACGACGAACAATGGGTGTCTTTCCCTCCGGACGGTCGACAACGGAGCTCGTCGACGATCTGAACCTCGAGACCAGAGACCTCATCGGGTGGCTCCTCGTGCTCCCCGGGCTGTTGCTGTTCTCGATGTTCATGATCTACCCGATCGCGATGCTGATCTACATCTCGCTGACCGACGCGACGACCGCCGGCTCGGTGGTCAGCGGCGAGACGTCGGTCGTCGGGTTCGACAACTACGTCGGACTGCTCACCGACTGGCAGTTCTGGAACTCGATGTCCATCACCTGGCTCTATCTGGCCCTGAGCCTCGTACTCAAGGTAATTCTCGCCATCGGTCTCGCTATGGTCTTGACCCACGAGCGGGTCAAGGGCAAACGCTACATGCGGGCGATCGTCATCATTCCGATGGGATTCCCCCCGATCTTTACGATCAGTATCTGGCGGGCGATGTTTAGCGGGGCGCGGTTCGGACCGATGAACGAGTTCCTATCGATGTACAACGGCGCCGTCACTTCGGTCGCGGGCGTCGTCGATACGATCGTCTTCTTTACGACGGTCAACGCGCCGCAGTTCCTGCTGGCCGACGTTCCTGTCGGGTTCCTCTCGAGTCGGTGGACCGCCTTTGGGGCCTACGTGACGACTGAAGTCTGGCTCGCATACCCGTTCATGGTCATCATTATCGTGAGTGCCCTCCAGGACGTCCCCGGAGAGCTCCAGGACGCGGCGAAAGTCGACGGTGCGGGCTTCTTCCATCGGTTCGCCAACGTGACGTTCCCGTCGATCAAGGGCCCCGTCATCTTCGCGTCGATCCTGACGGCCGCGACGTCGTTCCAGAACTTCCTCATCCCGTGGGTGTTGAATCAGGGTGGTCCGGCCCGCCAGAACGAACTCATTCTGGTGTACGGCTACCGTGAGGCGATCATCGAGAACCAGTTCGCGCTGGCTTCGTCGATCATGACTATCGCGATCATCATCATCGGGATGTTCATGCTCCTCGCGGTGAAGAAAACGAACATCGCGGAGGGTGCAGCATAACGATGAAAGGACTCTACACTGCGATCGTCGATCTGAAAGCCGGCCGTCGAACACCCGAGGATATCGCCAAGACGGCGCTCGCAACCGGGTTCGCCGTCTCGATACTGCTCGTGTTGATGTTCCCGGTCTACTGGGTTGTCACCGCCTCCCTTTCGGGCGGGAGTACGCTGCTCACGTCCGACGGCGTGTTCGCCGATCCAACGGGGTACAACCTCGAGGCCTATCGAACCGTCCTCGGTGGCGATCGGTTCTGGAGCGCGCTCCAGAACAGCCTCGTGGTGGTCTTCGTCACGGTCAGCGTGACCATCACGCTCGCCGTGCCCGGCGCGTACGCGCTCTCGCGCCGGAAGTTCATCGGCAAGAGTAACGTCCTCTACGGCTACGTCCTGTTCACACAGGTCGGTGCGGGGCTTTCGATCGCGGTTCTCGTCGCGCTCTACGCCCTGTTCGTCGAGTTCGGGGTCAACAACAACCTCCTCGTGCTCGGGTTGTTCTACGCCGGCGGGGCGATCCCGTTCAACACGTGGCTGTTGAAGCTGTTCATGGACAACATCCCGGTCTCCTACGAGGAGGCGGCGATCGTCGACGGCGCGAGCCAGTGGCAAGTGATGCGCGAGATCATCCTCCCGCTCGCCAAACCGGGGCTCGCCGTCGTCCTCGTGTTCGCGTTCCTCGCGGGCTGGAACGAGTTCATCGTCGCACAGACGCTGCTCTCGCCGGGGAACGAGACCCTCTCGATCGAACTCTACGGGCTGGCCACCGGGAGCCGCCACTCCACGCCGTGGACGGAGTTCGCGGCGTTCGCGATCCTGTTTGCGCTCCCGGTCGCGCTCATCTACTTCTTCGCCCAGAGCTACGTCGAGAGCGGCCTCTCCTTCGGCGGCATGGAAGGCTGAGCGCTCTCGATTCGATTCTCGTCACCTCTCTCGCCGTTCTCGACGCCAGTGTGACGACGAGACGATATCGTTCGTCCGTCGATACAGGTCCGCAGTCGACGGTCTCAGTCGTCCACCGACTCGCTCTCGAGAACGACGACGCTGTCCACGACGACGTCGCCAGTCGTCGAATCGACGACCAACTCGCCGGTCAGCAGATCCGTTTCACTGACCGACTCCTCGAGTGCCACCGTCGCGGATCCCTCGCCGAAGTGAATCGCGACGACGACTCGCCGGCCCCCTTCGGGCGCAAACCGGGCGAACGCCACCATGGCGTCCGTTTCCGACTCGTAAGCGATTCGCTCGAGGCTCGCGTCGGTCTGTAGCGCGGGCTCCTCGCGGCGACTCTCGAACAGCCGTTCGTAGTACGCGAGCAGGGACTCGTCGAACGCACCCCAGTTCATCGGCTCGCGCCGACCGCGGACGCCGGTCTCCTGGCCGTAATAGCACATCGGCGATCCGGGGAGGGTGAACGTCGCAGCGGCCGCGGCGCGCTGTGCCTCCCGACCGTACTCGGAGAGATACCGGTCAGTATCGTGGTTTTCGACGTACAGCAACCACTCCGAGTCCGGATGGGAGCCGCGCCGATCGCGATCCTCGAGCGCATCGAGAACGGCCTCGGCGGTCGACGTGTCAAGGTGTGCGGCCCTATCTACGAACTCGTCGGCGACGGCGTCTTCCTCGTCGTCGTCAGGTGTGTCCGTGGCCTCGTCGTCTACGGGGACGGCGTCGGCGACGTCCGTCTCGCCAGTAGTGGCGGCCGCGGTCGACTCGGCGGACCCGAACCGCTCGCCCAACCGCTCGAGCGTGTCGTGAAGGACGTCGTCGTGGTGCATGTGGAAGCGGCCGCCGCCCATCTCGACGTCGGAGGGCAGCGTCTCGTCTAACAGGAAGAACTCGCCGTCGGCGCTCGTCACGCGGTCGTGGACCTCCGTCCAGAACGTCAGCGGGACGCCCCACGCCACGTCGGCCCGGATACCGTCGACCCGTTCGGCCCAGAAGTCGACGACGGAGAGCAGGTACTCCCGAACCTCGGGGTTTCCGTAGTCGAGGTTCGGGATCCCGTCCCAGCCGAAGTAGGTGTCCGGATCGCGGGCCTCGAACGCCTCCCAGCGGTACCAGTCGCGGTAGCGCTCGTGCTCGGGATGGGAGTCGTCGACTGCGGCCTCGTAGAACGGGTGCGTATCCGCGGTGTGGTTGATCACGAGGTCGAATACGACCCTGATCCCGCGCTCGTGGCAGGCGTCAACCAGCGCCTCGAAGTCGGCCATCGTCCCGAGATCCGCGTCGACGGTGAAGTAGTCCCGCGTGTTGTAGCCGTGGGGTCCACCCGCCGCCATCGGGGTTCCGAACCCGCTCTCGGCCTCGAGAAACGGCGTCAGCCAGAGGACGTCGACCCCGAGGCGCTCGAGGTGGTCGAGTCGGTCCGCGATGGTCGCGAACGTCGGCTCGTTCTGATCGGGAAACCGGCGGGTGAAGATCTCGTAGACGATCGAGTCCGCGACCCACGCCGGCGGTTCGAAGGGATGCTCGACGCGGACCGACCCGGTCTCTTCGTCTGGGACCAGTTCGATCGCATCCGGGACGGAGTGGCGCTCGGCCACGGCGACGGCGTAGATCCGGACCGGTTCGTCCACGGCGTCGATCGGAATGGTTCCGTCCGGCTCGAGGACGTCCGCGTCCCGGTCGTCGACGTAGAACTCGACGGACGGCTCGTCGCCAACGCAGGTCGCCGTCGGCGACAGGACGATTCGATCGTCCTCGAGTACCGCATCGAGTTCGATCCGCGGCCGGGGCGCGTCGTCGTCCGCCTCGGGGAAGGCACGAACTGACAGCCGATGGGTTCCGTCGGGGGCCTCGAGGGCGAGCGTGTAGACGCCCGGCACGTCCGGTTCGAACTCGGCGACCGGTTCGTCGGTCGGCTCGGCGGTCGCTCCCTCCGGCGAATCAACGAGGTGCCACTCGTAGGCCCCGTCGGCGTCGGGGTTCCACGGCGCGAGGTCGTCGCGCGTCTCCATCTCCCGACCGTTGGGATTCACGATGCCGTCCCCGACGGTGACGAACCGCGGCGGTCCGGGGTGGTGCGAGCCGTCCCCGCTCTCGAACTCGGTCTCGTGGTTGGGGGTTCCGCCGTCGGTAGCAGTTCGTCGGTCGCAGTGCTCGTGGTCGCTGTTCCAATTCACGGTTCGACTCTCAACGGCCAGTGAAGTAAATATATGGTGTACTAATACATCATTCCTGCAATTCCGTGGCAAACCTCGCTACGAGGAATCAGGTGAACCGACTCCGATCGTTCGCTATTTCGCCGAACGCCCTTTAACATTGCTCAGCGAGTTTGACTTCGCTTCGCTCAGTCAAACACCGTGAATCAAAGATTCACGAGTCCGACGCGGCTCACGCCGCGTCGAACAACGGAAGACGAGCACCGCGAGTCTTCCGAGCTCGATTTCGCTTTCGCTCAATCGAACAACTCCTCACCGTCAACCATCCGCTCCGCGACGACATCCATATCGAGCGTGACACCGAGACCGGGTTCCTCGGGAACCTCGATGTAGCCGTCCTCGATGACGTCCTCTTCGACTAGGTTCTCCCACCAGCCGAGTTCGTAGGAGTGGTACTCGACCGCCAGCGAGTTCGGAATGGCGGCCCCGACGTGAGCACTCGCGACGGTCGCGACCGGCGAGGAGACGTTGTGCATCGCGACCGGCATGTAGTACGTATCGGCCTTGTCGGCGATTTTCGCCGTCTCGCGCATCCCGCCGACCTTCGGCATATCTGGCGCGATGATGTCCACCGCCTGATTCTCGATGAGGCGACGCTGGCCGTGTTTGCGGTAGACGTTTTCTCCGGCGGCGATCGGCGTCGTGGTCGACTGCGTGATCTCGCGCTGGACGTCGTGGTTCTCCGGCGGCACGGGATCCTCGAGCCACCAGACGTCGTAGGGCTCGAGCGCCTTCGCGAGTCGCTTCGCACTGCCGCCGGAGAACGTCCAGTGACAGTCGAAGGCCACGTCGGCACGGTGGCCGACGGCCTCGGTAACGGCCTCGACGATGCTCACCTTGTGGTCGATCTCCGGCTCCCGAAGGTGGCGGTTCGCGCGATCTTTCTCGTGGCCCGACGGCACGTCAAGGTCGAACTTCAGCGCGTCGTAGCCCAGTTCCTCGACGACGCGCTCGGCCTCGTCAGCACAGGCTGTTGGATCTGCCTCGTCTTCAGTGTGACAGTCGCAGTAGACTCGCACCTCGTCGCGGTACTTGCCACCCAGCAGCTGGTAAGCGGGGAGCTCGAGGATCTTGCCAGCCAGATCGTGGAGGGCAACTTCGATGCCCGAGATCGCCGTTATCGTGACGCCGCCGATCGAACCCTCGCCGGACATCTTCTGGACGAGGTGCTCGGTGAGTCGGTCGATATCGAGCGGGTTCTCGCCCTGCAGGAAGGGCGTCATCCGTTCGATTAATTCGGGCGCGCCCGCGCCCCAGTAGGCTTCGCCCGTGCCGACGATTCCCGCATCCGTGTAGATCCGCACGAGCGTCCACGGGAAGTTGCCGTCGACCATCGTCGTCTGGACGTCCGTGATCTCGACGTCGCGGCCGTTCCCGCGCTCTCGAGTGACCTGCATCGTCTCCGCCGAGAGATCGCGCATCGTGTACTCGGCGTTCGGATCGCGCAGCTGTGAGTAATCGACTCCCATAGAAGTTGGTCGCTCGCGGGTCAGTAATAACTCGGGGCGGCGTTTTCACCCTCGAGAGATTTCGAACAGTCGCGTGGCTCGCTACTCCCTCAGGCCCGCGACGACCTCCGCCGGCGTCGCGTCGAACCCACCCGCCTTCGCCAGCGCCGCCGAGCCGCCGCCACCGCCGCCGAACTCGTCGGTCAGATCGTCGATCACGGCCTCGGCGGAGCACGATCCGTCCGCGGCCACGACTGCGTAGGCCGCCCCGGAATCTCCGGCGATCACGACGACATCAGCGACGTCGCCCGCAGCGGCGCTCGCGATCTCACCCGCCTCATTCACGTCGATGTCCGCGACCGTCGTCGCGACCCACTCGAGTCCGTCCCGCTCGAACGACTCCGCCTGCTCGAGGTCCGTTTCGACGAGTTCCCGGCGGAACGATCGAACTTCGGCGGCGAGCTCGTCGCGTTCGTCGTCCAATCGGGCGAGTTCGTCGCCGACGTCCTCGAGGGAGACGCCGAGCGCCCGTCGTGACGAGAGCGCGACGCGCTTTTCCGTTTCGCGGCGATCGATCGCGCGTGGGCCGACCGCGAGTTCGACTCGCGTCAACCCCTTACCGGGGTTCGACCGGCCGAGAACGGTCACGGGGCCGACCTCCCGCGTGTTGCGGACGTGGGTTCCGCCACAGGCCGCGACGTCCCACGGGTCGCTCGACCCGCCGTCCCTGCGGACGAGTCCGTTGGTGGTTCCGTTGTCGTCCTCGCCCCCGATCGTCACGATTCGGAGGCGTCCCATTTGGAAGGCGCCCTCCTCGGTCGCCTCGTTGAACGCGATAGCCTCGCGCTCTCGCGCGTCCGCGACCGGAATATCGTCCCACGTCACCGGCCGAGACTCCCAGACCACTCGATTGACCAGCGTGTCCAGTTCGAGCAGCGTCTCGTCGTCGATTTCCGTACTCGTCTCGAGGTCGACCCGAACCTTCTCCTCGCTGATGTCGAAGCCGCCGTAGCCGAGGTCCTCGAGGAGCCGTCTGCCGGCGCCGTAGAGCACGTGACTGGCTGTGTGGGCGCGCATGCAGTACATGCGAAACGACCAGTCGATCGAACACAGTACCCGGTTTCCGACCCGGAACGACGGCTCCTCGGCGAGGACGTGGACGTGTTCGCCGTCGTCGTACCGAACGTCCGCGACCTCGATGCCGCCGATCGTCCCGCGGTCGGCCGGCTGACCGCCGCTCTCGCCGTAGAAGTAACTCGTCTCGAGCCAGACGTCACAGCCGTCGATGGACGTCACCTCGGTTTCGAACCGCGTCGTGTACGGCTCTCGAGCCGCCCGTTGCCCGGTCATTGGGTGAACTCCGTCGTCCGCCATGAAAAGTCTGCTTGCCGAGGACCGCCCGCCTGCGTCGCGTTCGATCGGGACGCGCTGCCGGTCGTGCCGTTACCCGCAGCCGTGTCGGTATCCCCTGTCGTTCTCGTCACGCGCAATCGTGTCACCTACAGTTGCGTCGTCACTCCGCGAGCGTCACGTCCAGGCGCTCCTCGAGCGCTTCGATCAGTCCGCCGCCGACACCGGCCTGCGTCGCTCGCCCCTGTTCGACGGCGAGCAGGTCCTTCTCGGGCGCGCCGAGTTCGTCCGCGAGTTCGTCGCGCTGGAGTCCCGCCTCCTGACGCGCTTCGACCAGTTCCTCGCCGTAGTTCGTGACGAGATAGGGAAGCGGGTCGTCGTCGTAGTTCGTCCCCTCTTTCTCCCAGTGCTCGGAGTCGCCGTCCCAGACCGGGTTCGCCTTGGCGACGTTCTGGGCCGCCTTTTGCTTGCGGCTGGGGCCGTCGCTCGAAGTGCTTGCGCCGCTGTCCTGAGAACTGCGTTGCTGGTTCCGCGAGCTCGATTTCTGCTGGTTGTCATCGTGCGGTGCGCAGTCGGGACAGACCTCGAGTTCGGCCCCGGCGACGGTCGCGAGCCGGAGCCTGTTGCTCTCGGCCCCGCAGAGTTCGCAGTTCGTCCCGCCGCCTCCGGACGAGGACCCGGTCGAATACTTAGCCATGGTATCCTTTGGCAACTGTCGCATTTCAAATCACCGCCTCGATACGGGTCAGTCCCGTGTGACCTCGCCGCAGGCGCGCCTACAAAGGAAAGGGCTTTTATAATCACACTGGATACGATTGAGTGCAGAAAGACAAAGACACCGCGAGCGTGGGTAGCCAAGCCAGGCCAACGGCGCAGCGTTGAGGGCGCTGTCCCGTAGGGGTCCGCCGGTTCAAATCCGGTCCCACGCATCGCATGGGTGGATGAGCTCCACCAACACGATGCAGGTGATCTCCTCCGAGGACATCACCCACGCATAACTTCTGACGAAACTACACTGAACAGCGACAGGCCCCGACGATACGCGCGGTCTCATACCAACCCGATTTATCGAGAGCGATGGCGCTTGTTAGACGGAGGGTGCTCCGTCGGGATCCGCCGGTAAGCGATTAGTTTCCGGTCGTAACGTTCGAATCGGACCGCGGTTCTGTACGCCGTGTTGATTCGTCGAGCGTAATCGCAGCCAAGCGTCGAAAATACCACAACAACTGAAACGGTTTACACGCTGATCGCACAGCGGTCGTGCGATCAGGTGTGCATTGAGTTTCAATGGCTACTGTAGAAAACCGACAGCAACGACTTACTGCTGCGCTTTCGTCTCGAGTTCGGTCGCTTCGGCCGTCGGTGCGTTGCGCTTGACACTCTCGATACCGTCTCGAGCGCCGCTCTTGGATGCGTATCCCTCGCTGGAATCGGAAAGAATGTTGCCGTTGCGGTGGCGGAGTCGCCATCGCCACTCGTTGCCGGCGTCTTCGTAGAGCTCGAAGGCCGCCTGGCCGATATCCAAGGTGTCGGCATCCGGCGCATAGTTCTGGACGCGCTCGACGGCGTCTTCGGCGTTCCCTCGAGAGTCGTATCCTTCGCCGCTGTCGGCGACTATCTCTCCGTTCGCGCTGCGAAGCCGCCACCGCCACTCGTTGCCGGCGTCTTCGTCGATTTCGAACTCAAGGTCGTCGATTCGGTCGCGCAATCGGGTGACCGCGCGGCTCGCGTCGTGACGTCGCGTGTAGCCCTCGCCACTGTCCGCAAGGATGTTTCCGTTGCGGTGGACGAGCCGCCAGCGCCACTCACTTGCGGCGTCGGAGTACACTTCGAATCCGGTCGGATCGAACCAGAGATAATCTGCCGGGATGACGTACTCACGGATCCCGTCGAGAGCCTTTCGAGCGCCGCTCTTGGATGCGTAGCCTTCGCTGGAATCCGCGATGATATTCCCGTTGTCGTGCCGGAGCCGCCAGCGGTACTCTCCACCGTTGTCCTCGTAGAGTTCGAACGCCGCCCGACTCTCGATCGTCTCGGCTTCGGTCGGCAGCGCCACGACGGGCTCGGCCGCGTCCGCCGGTTCGGGTGTTTCGTCCGCGTCCGGTTCGGGCTCGATTCGGAGGACGCCGGCACCGAGTGCGTTGCGCCGGACGCTCTGCATTCCCTTCTGGGCGTTGTGGAGTCGGGTGTACCCCTCCCCGGAGGACGCGATCACGTTGCCGTTGCGGTGGCGCAATCGCCAGCGGTACTCGCTGCGTTTATCCTGAAAGACTTCGAACCGGCCGGCGCTCTGCCGAGCCGTATCGATCTCGGCCTGAAGCGTTTTGACCTGATCCTCGAGTTGGACGGCGCGCTCGCGGCTCTCCGCGAGGTCTGCGTCTCGATCGGTCGCTTCCTCGCGCATCTGTTCGTTTTCGGCCTGCTGGGTCGCGTGCGCTTCGTAGATGGGATCGGTTAGCAACGGGACCGCTGTGCCTGCGAGTGCGGTGATGCCGATACCGAGGCTGTAGAGCGTAATAATCCCGCTCTGTCCCGAAATAGTCGACCACTGGTCGGGGAAGATCGAAACGAACCAGACGACTGCAGTGAAACTGAGAAATGCGCCGAGGTATCCGAGCGACGTTCCGGCGCGTCGAAGCGGGAACCTAATAACCGCCCCGAGGATCATAAACGGGAGTGCCAGCGCTGCGAACGCGTAGGCCATTCCGCGTGGAACTGTTGCTGCCTCGGTCAGGAAGAACAGGACCATGCCGATAACACCAGTCAGTACGCCAGCGACGAAGAGCCAATAGCCGTTGACTTCGTCGCTGGTTCTGGGCGTTCCGATCCGCTGTTCGTATAGATTCGATAACGCTCCCGACGATCTCGATTCGTTCATAGGTACGCAACTATTCTTTCACAATCTAATATATGTATGGGTCGTGTGAAAGTTCGGTTTGAGTTGAGTTCAATTTCGACTCACTTTGCGTCAGAGAGCTCTGTACGGTCGGGGGTCCGACTGGGACAGTAATCACTTTCGTGCCACGGTCAAACGAGTATCTATGGAGTACGTCCCTCGAGAACGCGTCACCTCCCTCACGGCAGTTTTGAGCGTCGTCTCGCTCGCAGTCGTCTTCGCCGCAGCGAGCGGCCAGGTCCCGTCCTCGACGGTACCGACCGCCCCCGAGTGGGTGCTCGACGCGATACCTCACGTCAACATGGCGATCAGCGCGACGGCAATCGGAACGATCACGTTCGGCTGGCGGGCCATCCGTCGCGGCAACGTCGACAGACACCGCGTCGCGATGCTCGCGTCGTTTGCCCTGTTCGCGGCCTTCCTCACGCTCTACCTCTATCGGCTGGTCGCGACCGGCGGCCCGCAGCCGTTTCCCGGACCCGATTCGGTGTACCAGTTCGTCTACCTGCCGATCCTCGCGATCCACATCCTCCTCGCGGTCGTTTGCGTGCCGCTGGTCTACTACGCCCTGTTGCTCGCGTTCGCCCATCCCATCGAGGAGTTGTACCAGACCAATCATGCCCGTTTCGGCCGAGTCGCGGCGAGCCTGTGGCTGATCTCGTTCTCGCTGGGAATCGTCGTTTACGTCCTGTTACACGTGACGTACTGACCCAGACATCAACGGCGCTCGATCGTCGGCCGATAAGCGCCAATCCACCGTTCGACGGTATTAGCGGCTCGAGTGGCCGATATCAACGGTCTCGAGCGGAGGGAGGACCGCGATCGAGTTGGATTCGTGCGCCGCTGTCGATTCGTCAGTCGTTGCGCGACGTTTCCTCCGCGTCACCCGGGTTGCAGTCCGCCTTGGGCGGGAAGAACAGATCGCGTCGGTGCAAGAAGTAGCTGACCGCGATGCCAGCGAGGAGGACGGCTACGCGACCGGACGCTGTCTCACCGCTTAACAACCAGTAGGCGCCGAAACCGGCCAGGAACAGACAGATGGTGATCCCGCCCGCAAACCCGATCGGTTGGTGATTCAACACGCCCCGGAAGGTCTCGAGAAAGAGGAGGAACGTTCCCAAGAGAAGGCCAACCCTCCCGAGTTGCCACGCGGAGAACTCGGCGTACACCGACGGGAGTGCCTCGAGGAAGAGGAAGAACCCAGTGCCCGCGTTGGCGCCGAAGCAGAACGCGAGGAGGTAGATTCCCACGGGAGACCGTCCGTCTTTGTGGCTCCGGTACCACCACTCGCGCGACGGCACGCTGGAAAGGAGCGAGGGGACGAACGACGGCGCTGCCATTGTCGAGCGTATGGATTAGGTGTGAATAAACGTACCGACAGAAACGGGTCGAGACAAACGTCGTCGTCGGCCTCAGTCGTCAGCGTGCAGCGCTCGCCCGCCGAGTTCCGGACGAGTGACGTCTCGGTCGGTCTCCTCGCCGTCGATATCGTAGGGATACTCCCCCGTCACGCAGCCGAGACAGAGGTCGAGTCGCTCTTTGCCGAGGACTTCGGCGACCGCGTCGGTCGAGAGGTACGCGAGACTGTCGGCGTTGATCGTGTCGCGAATCTCCTCGGTCGTTTTGTCCGAGGCGATCAGCTCCTCGCGGGTGGCCATGTTGATCCCCATGTAACACGGGGCAACGATCTTCGGCGCGCCAATTCGGACGTGGACCGCCTCGGCCCCGCAGTCCTTGAGGAGCTGGACGAGCTGCGTCGAGGTGGTTCCGCGGACGATGCTGTCGTCGATGACCGTGACGGTTTTGCCCTCGATGGTCGATTTAATCGGATTGAGCTTGAGCCGTACCGCCCGCTCGCGCTCGTCCTGGGTCGGCATGATGAACGTCCGGCCGACGTACCGGTTCTTCATCAGCCCCTCGGCGAACTCGACGCCGTCGTCGTCCTCGTCGCGGGGTTCGCCGTCGGGCGCGGTTTCGGTCGCGGCGTCGGCGTAGCCAGCCGCGAACGCGCGGCCGGAGTCGGGCACCGGCATGACGACGTCGCTCTCGACACCGCTTTCCTCCCATAGCTTGCGGCCGAGGTTCCGACGCGCCTCGTAGACCAGCGTCTCGTCGATGACGCTGTCCGGCCGCGCGAAGTAGACGTGTTCGAAGAAGCAGTGGGCCGTGTTCTCCTTCTCGATCAGCTGGTAGGAGTCGAACCCTTCGCCGTCTTTCTGCAGGACGACGAGTTCGCCCGGACGAACGTCCCGGACGAGTTCGCCATCCAACGTGTCGATCGCCGCCGATTCGGAGGCGAGGATGTAGCCGTCCTCGAGTTCGCCGATACAGAGCGGTCGATTGCCCTGCGGGTCGCGCACGCCGAGGATCGTATCGTCGTGGCTGATCGTCAGCGAGTAGGAGCCGTGGATGCGCTGCATCGTGTGCTTGAC
Source organism: Natronorubrum marinum (assembly GCF_052040125.1). Taxonomy (NCBI): domain Archaea; kingdom Methanobacteriati; phylum Methanobacteriota; class Halobacteria; order Halobacteriales; family Natrialbaceae; genus Natronorubrum; species Natronorubrum marinum. Next base: position 1,023,268 of record NZ_JBPPFV010000001.1, on the reverse strand, counting down.
GGCGCGCACGAGGTCCTCCTCGAGCAGGTTGCGCGCGAGGTCGTGGGCGATGACCTCGGTGTCGCCGTCGCTGGTGAAGGCGTGGCCCGTGGCGGCGAGTTCGTCCCGGATTTCGTCGGCGTTGACGAGGTTCCCGTTGTGGCTCAGGCCGAGCGATCCGCTTTTGAACGAGACGGAAAAGGGCTGGGCACAGCAGGAGTCGACGGAGCCGGCCGTCGGATACCGGACGTGGCCGATCCCTGCCGCGCCGTTGAGCACGTCGAGGTCGTCCTCATCGAAGACGTCGCCCACGAGTCCCATCTCGACGTGGCTGTGCTGTTGAAAGCCGTCGTGCGTAACGATCCCCGCGGACTCCTGGCCGCGATGCTGGAGTGCGTAGAGTGCATAGTACAACGGTCGTGCCGCGTCTCGACCGCTCAGTGAGACGCCGACGACGCCACACTTCTCGGTCATTCCTGTTCGCCGGGGAGTCTCGCCCCGCCCATCAGTCATGGAAGTGAGTAGGCGCCCGAGTAGATAAAAATCCCCGTGTTTGTGCCCCACCCGCGGCGATCAATGTGCCCTAATATACATTATCGTGCACATTTTTCTGAAAGTCGGCCGAGAGCGTCCGTAGCTCGACGTGAGCCGAGTGGCACGGCTGATCGGGGCGTTACGTCCGGTGAACCGTTACTCGTCGAGAATAGTCGAGCATGGACGTGAACACGCTGGATGAACGAACACGAATCATTCGCCCGAACGTGCGGTCGGTGGGCGAGCCGCGACGACGAACGACGACTCCTCGCGAGGCGATGACACAGTGTTCAAGACGGTTGGCTCGAGTCCAGAACACATGCGACTCGAGGAGTACTGGGGCGTCGGGCCGAAGACGCGGGCGACGTTAGTCGAGGAGTTGGGGAACGAACGCGCGGTGCAGGCCATCGAGAGCGGTGACGTGCGCGCGCTTGCGGACGCCGGACTCGCCCGCGGCCGGGCGACGCGCATCCTGCGACGGGCGACGGGCGGCGACGGAATCGACGTGCTGGCGACGAGCGACGCGCGCTCGGCGTACAAGGAACTGCTCGATCTGGCGGTCGAACACGCCGTCACCCAGCGGGCTGCCGACCGAATTCGGGTGCTCACGCCGCTGACCGACCGCGAGGCGATGGAGTCGAGACTCGATGACGTGCTCGCGGCCCGCGACGCCTGGGCCGCACTCGGCGCCGAGGATCAGGAGGCCGTCCTCGAGGCCTACGAGCGCTACGACGACCGGGAAGGGAGCGAACACGCCGCCGTGGAAACGGCACTCGCCCTGCTCGCGGCCGGCGTCGACTCGGGGCCGTTCGCGACGATCGCCGACCTCGAACGGGACCGGCTCAGGGCCGCGAGCGACGCGCTTGCGGCGCTCGACGGCGACCGTGGACGGGTCAGCGAAGGTGCGGACGATGAACTCGACCGCCTGCGGGCGGCGCTGGGGACGGTCGAGGATCTGGACGCCAACGCCCTCGAGTTGATCGAGGAGTTGCGCGACGGCGGCGTCCGCGACGTCGTCGGGTTTCGCGACTCGTTCGAGGATCGGCTTCTGACCGAGACCGAGGTCACGATCGATCGGGTTCGCGAGGCGATGCCCGACGACGCGGCCGACCCGACGGACTTCGTCGGGGCTACCCTGCGAACGCTCCGGAGCGATCTCACCGAAGCGATCGACGAGCGCGAGACGACCGTCGCGAGCGACCTCGAGGACACCCTCGAGGAGAATCGGGGGGCCGTCGACCGGGCCGTCGGCGCGGTCGACGACATCGCCTTGCACCTCTCGCTGGCGCGGTTCGCGCTGGCGTACGACTGTACGCGCCCCGAATTCGTTACCGGGCGGGACGCCGCCGTCTCCGTAGTCAACGCGCGGAACCTCACGCTCGCGACCACCGACGAAGACGGGGTCCAGCCGGTTACCTACGCGCTCGGCGAGCACGACGTGACGGCGGTCCCGGCCGGCGTGAATGCGGTTCCCGGCGACCAACGCGTCTCCGTCCTCACCGGGGCGAACAGCGGCGGGAAGACGACGCTACTCGAGACGCTGTGTCAGGTCGTCCTGCTGGCGATGATGGGGCTTCCCGTCCCCGCCGAGCGCGCGGAAGTGACCCCCGTCGACTCGCTGGTCTTCCACCGCCGCCACGCGAGTTTCAACGCGGGCGTCCTCGAGTCGACGCTGCGCTCGATCGTGCCGCCGCTGTCGACCGGCGGGCGCACCCTGATGCTGGTCGACGAGTTCGAGGCGATCACCGAACCGGGGAGCGCGGCGGACCTGTTGCACGGACTCGTCACGCTGGCCGTCGATCGGGAGGCGCTGGGAGTGTTCGTCACTCACCTCGCGGACGACCTGGAACCGCTCCCGGCGGCGGCGCGGGTCGACGGCATCTTTGCGGAGGGGCTGAATCCCGACCTCGAGTTACTGGTAGACTACCAGCCGCGGTTCGACACCGTGGGTCGGTCGACGCCGGAGTTCATCGTCTCGAGGCTCGTCGCCAACGCGGACAGTCGAAGCGAGCGGGCCGGCTTCGAGACGCTGGCGGAGGCCGTCGGCAACGACATCGTGCAGCGAACGCTGGCCGACGCCCGCTGGAGCGAGATCGACTGATCAGGTGCCGTCGCCCGCGTCGTCGTTTTCACGGTGATCTCGGTTGCCTCGGTTTTTTCGAACCCGCTCGTCCGCGAGCCACCGGTCCGGCGTCGGCGCGTACGACGAGTCGTCCAACTCCGACGTCCCGTACGTGTAGACCGTGCCGTCCTCGTCCTCGCAGACGCGCGCCTCGAGGTAGGCCTGGGCCGCGCGACGCGAGAGCGCCCCCATCTCGATCACGTCGGCGAGCGTCGTTTTTGTCGCGCGAAACCACGTCCGGACCCGCCGGTCGGCGGTGTCGTCCGCGACGGCGACGATCGCACCGCGACCGTCCTCGCGGCCGTCGCCCCACTCGAGCCAGCAGACGCGATAGGCCGAGACACGGTAGTCAGCCCCCGGGGAGACGAGGTACAGCACCTCGTAAACACAGGGGTCGAGATGGGCCGTAAGAACCCGTTCGCGGTCGACCGCGTTCGCCAGCAGGTCGGGGTCGACCGCGCCGTCTGCGAGCGGAGAGTCGGCGGTGATCCGCTCGCCGAGGGAGACGCCGTCGCCGCCCCAGTGGCTGTAACGGACATCGTAGCGGCGATCTGGCCGCCGGTAGGCGACGAGCGCCCTATGGCCCATCGTTCACCCGGGGCGGAGAGCGTGGCTGACCGTGTGCGTTCCTCGAGCGGGAGACGGTGTTCGGGGAGTCCATCGCCGATGCTGGCCGCCCGTCCGTACTTGAACCTGCGGACCGATCACCGACGATACCCGAAAACCGATGGCGCGCTCGAACGCGGACTCCGAGCGACGGGTGCTACTTCGATTCGAGTTCGAAACTCCCTCGTTCACGAACGCCGATTTCACCGCACTCCGGGCATCGTTTGTCCGCCGCGTCGAAGACGTGTCCACACGACGGACACCGATAGCCGACGTCTCCAGTACCGATCGGCAGCGTTTCGCTGAGCCGCTCGAGAATGCTCACAGTGACGGTAGTAGCGAACCGCGGCAAGTGAGCGGCGAGGTTGCACATGCACCGTGATCGGCGGGCGAGTTCCCCGCCCCGACGGAGCGTTCACGGTCACGGAACCGCGAGCGCAACGCCGAAATCCTCCCGGCTCCTACGTGCGGACGAAATCGATGGCCACGGAATACGACGCGGTCGTCTTCGACAACGACGGCGTACTGACGACACCGACGGATCGGGCGGTACTGGTCGACGCGATGTACGACGCGTTCGGGGAGGTCGGCGTGACCGACCCATCGGACGACCACGTTCGCACCCTGATGAGACCGAGCGTCGACTCGCTGCAGGACATCGCTGGCGCACACGAGGTCGACCCTCACGAGCTCTGGACGGCCCGCGAGTACGCGGCGATCGAGGCCCAGCTCGAGGAGATCGAAGCCGGCCGTAAGCGTCTCTACGACGATATCGACGCGCTCGCGGATCTCGAGGCGGCCACCGCCATCGTCAGCAACAACCAACACGAGACGATCGGCAACATCGTCGACCACTACGACCTCGACTGGTTCGACGAGTGGTACGGCCGCGAGCCGACCGTCCAGGGGATCGATCGCAAGAAGCCGACGCCGTACTATCTCGAGCTCGCGCTCGAGGAACTCGGCATCGAGAACGCGCTGTACGTGGGTGACAGTTGGGTCGACGTGCAAGCGGCCGAAGCCGCGGGTATCGACGTTGCGTTTATCCGGCGATCGCACCGTGTAGGGTACGACCTCGAGCGAGCACCGACGTACGAGATCGAGGGACTCGACGCGATTCCGGACCTGGTGTAAGTCTCACTCCGTCGCCTCGACCCGCGCCTCGGCCCGCTTCTTAACCGCGGCGTTCATCGCCGCGAACCCGGCCTCGAGGGACTCCTGGTCTAACAGTAACGGGACGAGCGCGCCGCGGAACGTCTCGCGGTGGAGCAGTCGCGTTCGCCTCGCTCCACTCGGCTCACCAGCATCGATCGGCTCCAAATGGAACTCGTGGTAGCCGTCGAAAGCGAACGGAACCACCAGTCGGCCGAGCCAGACGAGCCGACGGTTCTCCTCGACGGCGACGACCTCCGGCTTGAACGTCATCCCGCGGGAGTTTGGCGGGTCGATCTGCACCCGGAGCCGTTCACCCTCGGTCGGTTCGCCCTCGATCGCCCGGACGAACGGGTTCCACTCGGGGTAGCTCTCGAACTCGAGGAGGACGTCCCAGACGACCTCCGGCGGGGCGTCAATCTCTTCGAACACCTCGATTTGGTTCATGCTAGCACGGATGTGCTCGAGCGATATGCCTGTGTTGCCGACGTTGTCTGGTACGTTCGTAAGAGTCAGGCAACAGGACTATCTCGAGATCAGTATCATCACCCAACCCCGAACCGTTGAAGGCACGGAAGGCGAACAGAGTGGTATGGAACGAACGGGGACGATCCTCCGAGGCCGCGACTTCGAGCCGGTGGCGGGACGCGTCGTGATCGGCGACGACGGTCGGATCGAGGCCATCGAGGAAACGTCCGTCGATAGTTCGGCTATCATCTGTCCGGCGTTCGTCAACGCTCACACGCACATCGGCGACTCGATCGCCAAGGAGGCCGGCCGCGGGCTCTCGCTCGAGGAACTGGTCGCGCCGCCGGACGGGCTGAAACACCGCTTACTTCGGCAGGCATCGAACGACGAACTCGTCGACGCCATGCGTCGATCCCTCCGATTCATGCAGCGAGCCGGCACCGCAGCCTGTCTCGAGTTCCGCGAGGGCGACGTCGAGGGCGTCCGACAGCTCGAAGCCGCAGTGGAGGGCCTCGAGATCGACACCGTCACCTTCGGCCGTGGCTCGATCGACGCGATGCACGCGGGCGACGGCTACGGCGCCAGCGGAGCCAACGACGCCGAGTTCGGCGAGGAACGGGCGGCGACGCGGGAGGCTGGCAAACCCTTCGGCATCCACGCGGGCGAAGTGGACGCGAGCGATATCCACCCCGCGCTGGATCTCGAGCCCGACTTTCTGGTCCACGTCGTTCACCCCGAGCCGGATCACCTCGAGCGAATCGCCGACCAGGAGGTGCCGATCGCGGTCTGTCCCCGATCGAATCTCGTGACGGACGTCGGGCTCTCGCCGTATACGGAACTGAACGAGCGAACGACGCTCGCGCTCGGGACGGACAACGTGATGCTCAACTCGCCGTCGATGTTCCGGGAGATGGAGTTCCTCGCCAAACTCTCCGAACTCTCGGCCGACGAAATCCTCCGGATGGCGACGATCAACGGCGCGGAGATTGCGGATCTCGAGTACGGACTGGTCGAACCCGGCCGGAAAGCGCGGCTGCTGGTTCTCGACGGCGACTCGGACAACCTCTCGGGTGCCCGCGACCCCGTCCGGGCCGTGGTTCGTCGGGCCGGCGTCGACGACATGCGCGAGGTCGTTTTCGAGGGCTGAACGCGTCCGTCGGCGATACGTTCGACGATCCCTCTCACACGAGTGACAGTGACGAGATACGACAACAACGTTATTATACCATTGGATGGTAAACGTTCACATATAGCATGTACGACTGTATCCTCGTCCCGACCGACGGGTCGCCGGAGGGCGAGCGCGCCCTCGAGTACGCGTTCGATCTGGCACAGGCCCACGACGCGACGGTTCGGGCGATCTACGTCGTCAGCGTGGCCGGTTACGGCGGCTTGCCCATGGAAACGCCCCTAGACGGCATTACCGGTGCGCTTCGCGAGGAGGGCGAGGCGGCCGTCGAACGAGTCAAAGAGCTCGCGCCGGCCGACATCGAGGTCGAAACGGGGGTGCTCGAGGGATCGCCGAGCCGCGTCATCGTCGACCACGCCCGGCCCGACGAGTGCGACCTCGTCGTCATGGGGACCCACGGCCGCGGCGGTATCGATCGACTCTTACTCGGCAGCGTCACGGAACGCGTCGTCCGTCACGCGCCGGTTCCGGTGTTGACCATTCGGGTCAACGCGCCGGAATCGGACGATCGGACGGATCAAAAACAGCTCGCCGCCGAGTGATCGACCGGCTCTCAGTTTTGGCGGGAACTGATCAGACCGGCCGCAAGTGTTCGCAGTCGCCAGCCGCGACCGTCTCCCGTCCGCCCTCGGTCTCGATCACGAGCGCGCCCGATTCGGTGACGTCGACGGCTTCCCCGACGACGTCGCCCGTCGCGCGCTCGACTCGCACCCGTTGGCCGAGCGTCAGCGCCAGTTCGCGCCAGGCCGGAACGACGGACTCGAGATCGGTCCGGTAGCGGTCGAACTCCTCTAACAGCCGCTGGACGAACCGCCGGCGGTCGACGTCGCCAGCCTCCTCGCGGATACTCGTCGCCCCTTCGGGTAGCGTCTCGGCGTCGATGTTCGCGTTGACGCCGATTCCGACGGCGATCCAGTCGACCCGATCCATCTGGCCCTCCATCTCGGTGAGAATGCCCGCCAGCTTCCGGTACTCGCCCTCGTCGCCGACCGGGACGACCACGTCGTTGGGCCACTTGATCCGCGCGTCGACGCCCGCTTCGCGGGCCGCCCGCGCCGTTGCGACCGACGCCGCGAGCGTGTACAGCGGCGCCTGTGCGGGGGCGATGTCGGGCCGCGTGACGAGGCTCAGCCAGACCCCGCCCGAGGGTGCCGACCACTCGCGCTCGAGCCGTCCCCGGCCGCCGACCTGTTCGTCCGCGAGCACGGCGACGTTCGCGGCACCCTCGCTCGCCAACTCGCGTGCGCGATCGTTCGTGCTCCCGATCGAGTCGTGGTACTCGATCGAGAACGGAGCCTCGAGTTCGTACTCGACGGCGGGCCCGTTGAACGCCGTCACCGCGGCCAGTTCGTAGCCCGTCGGCCCGCTCTCGATCTCGAAGCCGGCGTCCCGGAGCGCATCGATCTGTTTCCAGACCGCAGCCCGCGAGACGTCGAGCGACTCGGCCAGTTGCGGGCCCGACACTGGCCCCTCAGCGAGCGCCTCGAGAATCGACCGTCGCGTCTCGTTCGTGGTCATACACTCGAGAGGGGCGCGCTCGTACTTGAATCGGCGGGATCCAAAGCCAATCGAACCACGTGCGGTGGCGCGCGCTGAACGGCGGCGAACGAAAGCGAGTCGCGAGCGAAGCGAGCTACGACGCGAGTGAGACGCCGTTCAAAATTGCGCGAGGGACGAGCGAGTGAATGGAATGAACGAGTGAGTCGGCTGGGGAGGGCGTGGCAATCACCGTTGCCAGCGCGAGCAGCGTATTTGCGTCACCGGTACACTTGCAGAAACGGAGACGGATAGCCTCGCTTAGAGCAACTGATCGGCGATGATCCCCTTCTGGATCTCGCTCGTCCCGTCGTAGATCTTCGTGACGCGAGCGTCCCGGTAGAACCGCTCGACCGGATGGTCCGTGACGTAGCCCGCACCGCCGTGAACCTGCAGCGCCTCGTCGGTGACCTCGACGGCGCGCTCGCTCGCGAACAGTTTCGCCATCGAGGCGAGGCGCGTCGCCCGGTCGGTGTCACCCGACTCGAGGCTCGCCGCCGCGCGATACGCCAACGACCGGCCGGCCTCCACGCTCGTCGCCATCTCGGCGAGTGTGTGCCGGATCGCCTGAAATTCCGAAATCTTCCGGTCGAACTGCTCGCGTTCGTTTGCGTACGAGCTCGCCTCCTCGAGCGCCGCCTGGGCTACCCCGGTCGCCTGTGCGGCGACGTCGACGCGGGCGGGCGCGAAGAACTCCATCAGCTGGTAGAACCCCCTATCGACCTCGCCGACGACGTTCTCCTCCGGAACGCGAAGGTCGTCCAGCACGATCTCGGCGGTGTCTTGGGCTTTGATACCCAGCTTGTTGTCAATTCGCGTCGCGTCGTAGCCGTCGACGTCGGTCGGTGTGAGAAACGCGGTGATCCCGCCGTGGCCCTGCTCCGGCGAGGTTTTGGCCATGACGATCGTCACGTCCGCGACGGTGCCGTTCGTGATCCACATCTTCTGGCCGTTGATGACCCACTCATCCCCATCCCTCTCAGCACGGGTCTCCATCCCCGCCACGTTCGAGCCGTGTGCTGGTTCCGAAATTCCGGTCGCAATGGGCGTCTCTCCGGCCGTAATCTGGGGTAGCCACTCCTCGCACATCCACTCGTCGCCGTACTCGAGGAGCATTCCGGTCCCGAAATCGGCCGCGGCGATCGAGCCGCCGACGCCGGGATCGGCGCGCCACAGCTGTTCGGTGACGATGGCCGTCGAAATCGCGTCCATCCCGGCCCCGCCGTACGACTCCGGCACGTGGGGCGCGACGAGGTCGAGCTCGGCCGCGTCCGACAACAGATCCGCGGGATACCGCTGTTCGGCTTCGTACTCGGCCGCGACCGGCCGGATCTCCTCCGCACCGAACTCCCGGACTGCGTCGCGGATGGCTTCCTGCTCCGGTGTGAGATGAAACGACATACCTTCTCCTCACGTCGAACGAGCCTCAACCCATCGCCGAAGTTCTGACACGCCGGCGGTGTAACAAAGAGCGCCCAGTCGGTCCCTCAGTCGATCGGTCAGTCGGTTAGTCGATCAGTTGGTCGATCGGTTAGTTGTCGGTCGACCGGCCGATCAGTCCCGAATCTCGAGCAGCTTCTCCCGCCCCGGCGCGATCAGTTCGTCGAGGGAGGTCGCGAGCGTCCCCTTCGCGTCGGCGGGGTGGAGTTCGCCCGACTCGAGGTCCGCGGCCAGATCCTCGTAGGCCTCGTAGGTCAGATCGCCGCCGTACTTCTCGGGCCGTTCGACGACGACTTCCTCGAAGCGCGGGAAGACGTGGTACTCGAACAGTTCGAGAACTGGGTTTTCGAGGTCGCCCTCGGGATTGCGCGTCGGCGGGCAAAAGGCCGAGTTGACCTTCTCCTCGAGCTCCTCCGTCGAGTCCTCCATCGAGATGGTGATTCCCTCGCTCGAGGACATCTTCCCCTCGCCGCTGGTGAGGTCGGCGACGATGGGCGTGTGAAGCGCGGGCCGAACGTCGTAGCCGAGTTCAGGCAGTTTCTCGCGGGCGAGCATGTGGACCTTGCGCTGGTCAAGTCCGCCCACGGCGAGGTCGAGGTCGAGGTACTCGATGTCCAGACACTGCATCAACGGGTAGACGACGTGGCTGACCTTCGCGGTCTCGCCGCCCTGAATCTCGGCCATCGCGCGCTGGGCGCGGTTGAGCGTCGTCGACAGCTCGAGTTCGTGTAGGTCGAGGGTGTACTCCTCCTCGAGCTGGTACTCGGAGCCGTAGACGAACTCGGTGGTGTCCTCGTCGAGTCCGTAGGCGACGAACTGGGCTTTCATCTGCTCGGCGGTGTCGCGGATCTCGTCGAAGCTGCCCTTTCCGTTCAGGTAGGCGTGAACGTCCGCGAGCAGGACGACGACCTCCATCCCGGCTTCCTGGAGGTCGATGAGTTTGTTCGCCGTCAGCAGGTGCCCGAGATGGAGCACGCCGGAGGGCTCGTAGCCGACGTATGCGCGCTTGCCGGCGGGGTCGTCGGCGAGTTCGCGCACCTCCTCGTCGGTGACGACCTCCTCGGCGTTTCGCATAATCAGGTCGTAGGTATCCATGTGTGGACTGAAGCGGGAGGAGGAATTTATACCCGATGAATCGTCCGGGCGGTCGTCGAGGCGATCCGATGCAGTCTTGGCCGGAGCGCTCAGGCGGTCGCGTCTCGAAGGACGGCGGTCCCGCCCTGCTGGACGCGGATTCGATACCCTTCGTAGGTGAACTCGAGTTCCGCGTTCGCGGTCGAAGACGGCGGCGACGACAGAAGCGAGTCGACCACGTCGTCGATACTGTTGTAGATCGGGTCGAGTTCGGTCTCGGGGACGCTCTCGAGGTCGGCGACGATCTCGACGAGCCGAATCTCCGGTGCTTCCTGCGTCGTGTCGAGATCCAGACGGGCGACGATGTCGTCGTCCGGCGGATCAATCCACTCGGTCATCAGTGACAGAAACGAGTACGGCGAGCAGCGTAACAGTACTACCGGCGGTAGCATGGCCGTCTCTCCTTCGTTCGGGGATTTCGCATGTGCCTGCCGAATACCCTTTTGCGTGATCCTCGTATCCCCCCTGATGGGTTATAGAGAGGATTTCGTCAACGCCGTCCGCCGAAGTACGTGGCCGCAGATCCATTACCTGCTCTCCGGGCGCTTCGACGGCTACGCCGTCAGCCACACCACGGCCGACGAGTACGCGCTGACGACCCACTGTTCGGAGAAACGCCTCGAGCAAATTCTTTCCGAACTCGGCTTCTCGCGCAACCCGATCGCCTCGCTGAAGGTCCGCACGGACGGGAACACCTCCGAGGGCTCGTGGGTCTGGCGGGCGTCGCCGCTGGCCGACATGCAACTGCACGTCGTCCTCCACGAGGTCGAGAACGCCGAGAAGGTCGACGTCTACGCCCACTGGGAGTGTTCGTGGATCCGCCACCCCTACAAACACTACGTCGCCCGCGGCTACGACGCCGAGAAGGGCGTCGAACTGGCCCGCCGCTGGCTCATCAACTACGACGACGAGTGTCTCAACGGCTCCGACGGCATCGACTACGAGATCGACGACTCGTTCACGCGCCAAGCGAGCGAGTACCTCTCGATATCGTACTATCAGGTCGAAGAAGCGGTCGCAAGCGCCAGATCTCGGCTGCCGTACGTCGACGGCGGCGGCTCACTCGAGATCGATCGGGAAGGTAAACGGGACGGCGTGTCACCACGGGTCGTCGACCGTTGAGGGCAAGGGAACTACACGAGTACTGTAATCGACCGTCGGGAGGCCGCAGTGAACTGTTTATTGCCGTTTGGCGGCCGCCAAATTCGAATATAGGTTTATATCCCCCACGCAGAATGCGTTGGGACAGCAACAGATGACTTCCCTGCCGCCCTGGATCGACACCCGGATCGACGACGACCTGAACAAGAAACTCACACAGCGACACGTCGTTGAAACGATGCTCGCAGCGGATCGTCCGTACTTTTCGGCCGAACAGATCCGCGCCCGGGTGCGCCCGGACGTGAGCAAAGAGACCGTCCGGCTCCGGTTGAACGAACTCCTCGAGATCGACGTCGTCGCCGCGGAGACGTACCCGGAATCGATCACGCTGTACTACGTCAACCACCCGGAGTCGCAGTGGCCGCTGAGCCCCGAAGGGAAAGCCGCCCTCACCTACGAGACGCCGCTGGATACCCTCTCGGTCGGCGATTTCGTCCGCCTTCGGAACCCAGCCGGTATCAGAACCCTGGTCCTCGCGGGCTTTCAACTGAGTCTGGTCCTCTTTGCGGTCGGGATCGTCGCCCCGCTACTCGCGAGCGATCCGATCGTCCAGAGTTCGAACGCGTACTGGGAAGTGGCGGGGAACCTCTTCGTCGTCTGTTTCGTTCTCTTGGTCCTCGAGCGGATCGCCCGCAACTTTCGCACCGACGGTGTGCTCGCCGGGGGCGTCCGCTCCGGGCGAGCAGACTCGAACTGAACGCGACCGTGCTGACGCCACTCACTGACTACAACGCACACATGTCTAACGAACACGATCACGCGACGACGGCATCGACATCGACGACGCAACCAGGACCGGCGCTTCTCGAGGAGCGAACGCTCGCGGGCATCTTCGTCCACGTTCTCGGCCTCGGAACGGGATTCGTCCTCCCGGCGCTCGTCTATCTGGTCGCCGAGCACGAGTTCACGCGCGAGAACGCCCGGAACGCGTTCAACTGGCAGGTGATCGTTACCGGCGTCTTCGCCACACTCTTCGGCCTTCTCGCAGCCGGGTTCGCCATCGATTCGATGGCTTCCGAGAGCTCCCCCCTCCAGTACCTCGCGATGGCGCTTTTGCTCGTCGCCGTGGCAGGGTTCTTCGGATCCACGTTCGTCTTTCTGGTAAATTTCGCATTCGGGCTGATCGCGATGGGGAAAGCGATCTTCGGGAGCGCGTGGTCGTACCCGCTCGCGCCCGATTTCGTCGGCTGGCTCGCCTCGAGGGTCGGTAGTAACGTCGGCTGGTGGAAACTTCTCGTTCCCCACACCCTCGTTGTACCGGCTGCGGGGGCGTATCTCGGCTGGGTGGCTCTCGAGCCGGGGGCAGAAAGCGACGCGATGTTCTTCGCCGGGTTCGGCCTCGTACTGGCACTGCTTCTCACGTCAGCGCTCACGCCGGGCGTACTCGTCCGGGATATGCGAGCCGTCGCGAAAACCGACGCGTCGTGGCGACCGAGTTGGCTCGCGTACGTCGTCGGTCCGGCGGTACTCGCCGCGCTCACGTACGTCGTGGCAGCGCTGCAGTTCAACTCGGTAAATCCGGCCGGCGATGCGATCTACGGCTTCGCGGGCGCGCTCTGGCTCGCCGTTATCAGCTACCTGATCAGACGGTATCGGCAGGTCAACTCGCTGTAACTGGTGTTACAGTCCGTCCCGGATCCGCTCCTCCGCATCGTCGAGCGCCGCTTCCCGATCGAACTCGTCGATAACCCGCTGCAGTTCCGCCTCGTCGGCGTCGGCCAACTCGCGGGCGTGCTCGGTCATGTTCGGCACGGCGCGGATGATGTTGTCCACGATCGGCACCTCGGCGACCCGCGGCGACCGCGAGAGGGGGTTCAGGTCGATTACGATCTCGATTTTCCCCATCTCGTTCAAGGCTTCGGCGCGGTCGCCATCCTCGAGCGGGACGAGCACGACGTCGGCGGCGTAAATGCCGTCCTCGTCGACCTTCGCGCGCTGGTGGTCGAGGTTCGGAATCCGCGCGTCGGCCTCGAGCCCTTTGACGTCCTCGGCGCCGTGCTCGCGCAGGTGCGCCGCGATCGCGCCGATCCGTTCGGGCGTGCGATTGAAGAGGTTGACCTCGAGGTCGGCGCCGGTCGCCGCCGCCAACTCGGCCATCTCGCCGGGGACCAGCGCGGCAACGTTACCGTTGATCGAGAGCACGGGGCGGTCGGCCAGCAGGAGGTGAGCCGCAGCCGCTCGTTCGGCGGCGTCTGCGCTCGGAATCGTCTTCTCACCGAGCAGGTAGTCGAACGCGCTCCCGCGGCCTTCGGCGTGCATTCCCTGTAAGTGCGTGATCCCCTTCTCGACACCCTTCTCGATCCGGTGGCGCGTCAGCAGGTCCTGGTATCTGGGGTGGTCCTCCGGTATCTCGTCTTCGTGCTCGACGTCGGCGGAGACGGTGTCGTAATCGGTCACGATCGATCACTGGATTCGGCCGATAAAAAACAGACCGATCCGTCGAATACTCGCGAGTCGAACAGGAGTTGGGTGTAGAAGCGCGGCGTCCTGACGACGGTCGGTTCGTCTCTCCGAGAGTGCATCTTATAAAGACACGATAGGCTTCGTGTGTAGTTACTCGCACCTACCGACGCAACTGCCACTATGGTCACGGACCCCTTGGAACGAGACCCAGCGAACGATGTTTCAGGCTCGGTCGACGAAGCGTACGCGGCCCACCTCGAGCGCAGTCGCACCGTCTGGAATCGCTGGAGCGACTGGTACGAGATGAGCGAACGGGACTTCGAACCGATGCGCGAGGCTGCGATCGATCGACTGGACCTCCGGCCGGGCGACCGCGTCCTGGAGATCGGCTGTGGGCCGGGCGTCAACTTCGAGCGGCTCCGCGACGACATCGGCGAATCCGGCGAACTCGTCGCCGTCGACTACAGCCCGGCCATGATCGACAAGGCGCGCGAGCGGATCGACGCCCACGGCTGGGAGAACGTCGACGTTCGTCGCGCCGACGCGACGACGGCCGAGTTCGAGGAGCCGTTCGATGCGGCGCTCGCGACGCTCTCACTCGCCGTCATGCCGGATATCCCGCGGACGGTCGAGACCGTCTATCGGTCGTTGGTTCCCAACGCGACGTTCGTCGTCGTCGATGTCAGACCGATCCCCGATGGCCCCGCTCGAGTCCTGAACCCGTTCCTCCGGCGGTTCTTGCGCTGGTACGCGAACTGGAACCCAGACGGAGACGTCGCGGCATCGCTCGAGACCGTCTTCGAGCGGAGTGAGATCGTCGACACCGGGGTGCACGGGACCGCGTACACCGTCGTGTGCGAGAAACGCGACGCGGACTGACGGAACCGGCGCTGTCGAAACACGTAGCATGCGACATTTTCTCACCCTCTGGAATAACTATAAGTTTCGGCGACACGTCCGGATGTATGCGAGGCGTGCACGAGCAGGCAATGGTTTACACGGAGTCGAGTCGAAGCACACCTCGATGGAGCCAGCTTCAGAGACGTTATCCAATCTTCCCCCGAGCGCCAAACTGGTGTTCAAAGTGCTCGAGTACAACGGTTCGCTAACCCAGGGCGAGATCGCCGACGAGACGATGTTGCCGCGCCGGACCGCCCGGTTCGGCCTCTCTCGACTGAAAGAGGGCGGGTTGGTCGAGGATCAGGTCTCGTTCAGGGACGCGCGCCAATCGGTGTACTCGCTGACGGAAACGGGCGAGCAAGCCGGAACGCCGTCTAACTGATGAGTGGGATTATCGTTCAATGACGGATACCTTCGTCGTCGTCGGCGGTGACGCAGCGGGTATGTCCGCGGCGAGCAAAGCGAAGCGCGACGATCCCGACCTCGAGGTCGTCGTCTTCGAGAAGGGGGAGTGGGTCTCCTACGGCGCCTGCGGCTTGCCCTACTACGTCAAGGGAGAGATCCAGTCGCTCGAAGCGCTCGTCTCGGTCACCCCGGAGGAGTTCCGCGAGGAGCGCGACATCGACCTCCGGACGGGCCACGAAGTCGTCGCGATCGATCCGGACGAGCGGACGGTCACCGCCGAGAGCGAATCGGGGACCGTCGTCCAGTCGTACGATCACCTGCTGCTCGCCACCGGTGCCGAGGCGGTCGTCCCGCCGATCGACGGCATCGATCGCGAGGGCGTCTACACCCTCGGCTCGATGAGCGACGGGAAGGAACTCCGGGAGTACGTCGCTCGAGCGCGCGAGAGCGAGTCGTTTCAACAGCCGGACCGCGGACCGGCTTGCCGATATCTCGAGGATTGCACCGGTCCCGTCGGCATCGTCGGCGGCGGCTACATCGGCCTCGAGATGGCCGAGGCGCTGGCCGCGAACGGGTTCGAAGTGCACCTGTTCCAGCGCGGCGACCGCGTGCTGACGGGCTTCAGCGAGGCGACGAGCGAGGCGGTCGCCGATCACCTTCGAGAGCGGGACGTAGCCGTCTATCTCGAGAGCGAGGTGGTAGCACTCGAGGCCGGAGGGGGCGTCGAGAGCGAGGACGCGGACGAGGACGGCGCCGTCGAGGCCGTCGTCACCGCCGACGAACGGGTCGGCGTCGAGATGGTGCTGGTCGGCACCGGCGTTCGACCGCGGACCGACCTCGCCGAAGCCGCCGGGATCGAACTCGGCCCGACGGACGCGATCGCGACGGACGACTATCGCGAAACGAGCGGTTCCGACGTTTACGCGGCGGGTGACTGCGCCGAGGCGACCCACACCGTCACGGGCGATCCGGTCTACGTCCCGCTGGCCCTGACCGCAAACCGCCACGGCCGTGCGGTTGGCCAGACGGTCGCCGGACAGCCCACCAAAGGGGGCGACGTCGCCGGGACGGCGGCCGTCAAGGCGTTCGACGTCGAGGCGGCGCGAACCGGCATTCTGGACCACGACGACGCGCTCGAGGCCGGGTTCGAGCCGGTCACCGAGACGATCGACGCGAAATCGCGCGCCGGCTACTATCCCGAGGGTGGTACCGTCACCGTCACGCTGACCGCCGACCGCGACTCCGGGCGCGTGCTCGGCGCGAGTCTCGTCAGCGAGTACGGCGAAGGCGCGGTCCACCGGAGCCACGCGATCGTCGGCGCGCTCGAGGCCGAGGCGACCGTCTTCGAACTGGAGAACTACGATCTCGCGTACGCCCCGCCGTTCAACACGACGTGGGACCCGGTGCTCGTCGCCGCGAAGGTGCTCGCCGGGAAACTGCGGTAGTCGGATCTGGAAAGGTCTGACCGACGGCCGACTACTCGCTCAGAAACGCCTCGAGGTGCTCGAGGTACGCCTCGGGGCGGTCCTCCGGCACCCAGTGGGTAGCCTCCTCGAGTCCGACGACGTCGGCGTCCGAGATGTCGTCCTCGAGGCGCTCGGCGTACTCGATGGGCTGGAACTCGTCCTCGGCACCCCAGAGCATGAGCGTCTCGGCCGTGATCTCGCTCGGATCGATCTCGGTGGTGTGGCTCGTGTTCGTCCCGATGGCGTTGCGGGAGAGCGAGACCATCGCCTCCTCAGAATCCCACTGAGCGACCATGCCGTCGACGAACTCGTCGTCCGGATCGTCGCCGTAGAGCGTGATTCGATACATCTTGCGGAGCATCTTTCGGAGTCCGTCGACGCCCCGCTCTTCGACGGTGTCCGGCAGTCCGAGATCGAGGATCGTGTCGACGGGCCACGAATCGTAGCAGACGGCGTTCGAAAGAACCAGTTTCGAGACCGAATCGGGCTGGTGTGCCGCGTACCGGAGGCCCACGCCGCCGCCGAGGTCGTGACCGACGAACGTGACTGACTCGAGGTTCAGTTCGTCGAGGAGGCCGTCGATCATCACTTCTTGGGCCCTGATCGAGCGATCGAAGCCGTCGTGCATGGCCGACTGTC
This sequence comes from Natronorubrum marinum, assembly GCF_052040125.1. Taxonomy (NCBI): domain Archaea; kingdom Methanobacteriati; phylum Methanobacteriota; class Halobacteria; order Halobacteriales; family Natrialbaceae; genus Natronorubrum; species Natronorubrum marinum. Next base: position 1,006,134 of record NZ_JBPPFV010000001.1, on the reverse strand, counting down.
CGTAGCCGACCATATCCGGGACGATAACGCGATACTCGTCGGTCAACTCGGGCGCGATGCGGTGCCAGAGGTACGACGAGGTCGGGATCCCGTGACAGAACACCACCGGCTCTCCGTCCCCTTCGTCGTAGTAGGCGACCTCGAGGTCGTGTTCGTCGACCGTAACCGTCGTCGATTCCTGTCGGTCGGACCAGGTCTCGTAGTCCATATCGCGAATCGCAGTCTCCGGTCGGAAAGGGGTTTGCGCGGCGACTGCGTGCTCGAGGTGCGGAGGGCGATCAGCGGAAGTGTGACTGTACTTGACCGCGTCAGCAGTACGCTCAGGAGTTGGATTCGACATCAGTCGCGTCTGATCGCCTCCGGTTCGTGGTCCGGCTTTTTTGTTCTGGTCCTCGTACGAGCGTCCGTGCACGAGTACCCACCGATCGAATCCTACGGCGTCGTCGGCAACCTCGAGACCTGCGCGCTCGTCGCGCCGAACGGCTCGATCGACTGGTTCCCGTTCCCTCACCTCGAGTCGCCGAGCATCTTCGCCGCGATCCTCGATACGGACCGGGGCGGTCGGTTTCGGATCGCGCCGACCGATTCCTTCGAGACGAGCCGGCGCTACGTCGACGACACGAACCTCCTCGAGACGACCTTCGACGCGACGGCCGGCACGGCGACGCTGACGGACTTCCTGCCCCCGGCCGGTCAGGTCGACCACCCGAAGAAGGTTCTCTACCGCAAGGTCTCCTGTACGGACGGCGTCGTCGACCTAGCGGTCGACCTCGAACCGCGGTTCGACTACGGACGCGCGGAGACATCGATCGAGTCGATCGAGGACGGGATTCTCGCCGAGGGCGGAGAGGAACGGACGCTGCTCGAGAGTCCGGTCGATCTCGCGATCGAAGACGGCCGGATCACCGGCGAGTTCTCGCTCGAGGCCGGCGAGACGGCCTGGTTCCTGCTCCGGTGTACGGGTGCCGAGGACGCGAATACGGATCCGGAGGCTGCGCTGGCGGAGACGCTCGAGTACTGGACCGACTGGGCCCACACCTGCGATCCCGGGGACGACTGCGCGTTCGAGGGGCCGTGGCACGATCACGTCGTCCGTTCCGAACTCGTCCTCAAACTCCTCACGCACGCTGAATCGGGGGCGATCGCCGCCGCACCGACCACCTCGCTGCCGGAGGATATCGGCGGCGTTCGAAACTGGGATTACCGGTTCAACTGGCTCCGGGATGCCGGTTTCACCGTCCAGGCCCTGATGAACCTCGACACCGCCGAGGAGGCGAACGACTACGTCGACTGGTTCATGGGCCTCTGCCAGGCGGACGACCCCGAAGCGATTCAACCGCTGTACGGCCTCCACGGCGAGTCAGACCTCGCGGAGCGAGAACTCGAGGAGCTCGAGGGCTATCGCGGCTCCTCCCCGGTCCGAATCGGGAACGGCGCCGCCGATCAGCGACAGCTCGACATTTACGGCGAACTACTGCTCGCCGTCGACGAGATGTGCCAGCACGGGCGGACGCTGGACGACGACGAGTGGGCGACGATCCGCGGTATCGTCGAGTACGTTCGCGACGTCTGGGACGAACCGGACGCGGGTATCTGGGAGGTCCGCGGCGGGGACGAACACTTCGTCTACTCGAAGGTGCTGTGCTGGGTCGCCCTCGACCGGGGGATCGCCATCGCGACTGACGGCGACCACGACGCGCCGCTCGAGGACTGGCGGGAGAGCCGCGAGCGGATCAGAGAGGACGTCCTCGAGAACGGCTACGACGAGGATATCGGTGCGTTCGTCCAGTCCTACGGGTCGGACGCGCTCGACGCGACGGGACTGTTACTTCCCGTCGTCGGCTTTCTCCCGTTCGACGACGACCGCGTACAGGGGACGATCGACGCGACCGAGCGGGAGCTACTCGAGGACGAGGTGTTCGTCAAGCGGTACGACGGCGACGACGGGCTTCCGGGGGACGAAGGCGCGTTCGTCCTCTGCTCGTGCTGGCTGATCGACGCGCTCGCGCTCTCCGGGCGCGTCGAGGAAGCCGAGTCCCGGTTCGAGACGCTGCTCGAGTACCTGAATCCGCTCGGACTCGTCGCGGAGGAGATCGATACCGAAACCGGCGCACACCTCGGGAACTTCCCGCAGGCGTTCAGCCACATCGGGATCGTCAACAGCGCCCTCTATCTCGGCTACGCTCGCGGCCACGAGACGTCCGGACCGTCGCCGATGGGAATTCGGCTCGGCGAGCCGATGGTCGACGCGGACGCGGACCGAACGTAGTTCCCCTGTCCCGGAACGCGAGTAGTATTCGGCCGACTCGAGCTGTCGTCGACCCGCCGAACCGAGAGCGACCGCACTCCGCTCTTCGGTCGCTCTCGACTGCGGGGACCGAACGGCGGGTGGATTAGAGCAGGGTCGAGAGCGCGAGGACGGCAGCCAGGCCGAGTGCCGGGTAGTCGACTCGAGAAAACGAAAGGTGGGGAAGCGTCGGGTTCCAGGCGAAACAGCGCGCCTGCATGGCGAGTGCGAGTCGATCGGCCCGATCGAACGCCCGCGTGAGACCGAGCAGTCCGATCGTGCTGGCGCGGTCGACGACGCCGCGTTCGTCGCCGAGTCGGGCGGCCATCGCGTCGCGGATCGTCCGAATATCGGCCTGCAACACGGGGAGAAATCGGAAGACGAGCGAGACGCCGACGCCGAGTAGCTGTCCGGGCTTTCCGGGGATCGTCCGCTGGATCGCGGCTCGAGACGCGCGTATCGGCGTCGAGCGGATGTATGCCGCGCTGACGAGCAGAACGAGCAGGACACGGTAGCTCGCGCGGGCGGAGTTCTCGGCGTCTCCGAGATCGAACCACGGCGAGCCGAAGGTGAGCCCCGCGAGCAGCGGCGCGAGTCCGAGAAAGACCAGTGCGAATCGGTACGCGTAGAGCGCCCTGAACACCGAGACACGAGCGGCGAGCAGAATCAGCGCGGCGATGACGGAGAGGGTTACCAACGCACGCGAGCCGGTGTGAGCCAGCGCGGTCGCGGCGAACCCGATCTGGACGCCCAGCTTCGAGCGGGGATCGAGCCGGTGGGCGAGCGTGTCGTCGGGGTCGTACGTGAGCATTGTCGAAATCGTGAGCTGTGACGGAGCGACTGTTCAGGCGTCGGGAACGCGAACCTCGAGTCCCGCGAGGTCCTCAAGTGCACCGTCGGGCGAATCGTCGACGACGACGCGGCCGTCCCGCATGGCGACGATACGGTCAGAGAGGGCGAGAACGTCCCGCAGGTCGTGGGTCGCGAGCAGAATACCGGTGCCGTCGGCGGCGAGGGACTCGAGTCGCGAGAGCACGGACCGTCGGGCCGGATCGTCGAGCCCGGTAAAGGGTTCGTCGAGCACGAGATGCGTCGGTTCCATTGCGAGCGCCCCTGCGATGGCTACGCGGGACTGCTCGCCGCCCGAGAGCTGATCGATACGCTCGTCCTCGCGGCCGGCCAGGTTGACCCCTTCGAGGGCCGCCTCGACACGTCTATCGATCTCCTCGCGCTCGAGGCCGAGGTTTTCCGGGCCGAAAGCGACGTCCGCGCCGACCGTCGCGGCGACGAACTGGTCGCGCGGGTGCTGGAACACCATGCCGACGCTCGAGCGCGCGGCAATGAGGTCCTCCGAAACGGACGTTCCGTTCACGAGAACGGTGCCGGAATCCGGCTCGAGGAGTCCATTGCAGTGTCGCAACAGCGTCGTTTTCCCGCTGCCGTTGGCACCCGCGAGGACGACGAACTCCCCGTTCGCGATCGAGAGCGAGACGTCCTCGAGGACGGAGACGTCGTCGAAGGCGTACGAAACGGAGCGGAATTCGATCATTTCGCCCCCACGATCACGACCGGATCGGTTCGATTCGACCGCTCTGGACGATGGCAATCGCGGCGGCCATCTTGAGCAGTTCGCCGGGGATGAACGGGAGCGCGAAGCCGGTGATCGCCTCCCAGGCCTCGAGTTCGAGCAGCCAGGCGGCGTAGGCCGTTCCCATGCCGTAGATGATGATCGTCCCCATCACGAGGGCCACGACGACGATCGGCAGCGGGACGGCAGCTGGATCGCGGAGATCGGTGCCGCGGTGAACGACGGCCCCGATCAGCGCCGCGGCGACGGGGTACGACCAGAGGTAGCCACCCGTCGGACCGAACAGCGTTCCGAGCCCGGCTTCCCACCCCGCGAAGACCGGAATGCCGATCGCCCCGGCGGTGAGATAGAGCAGCATCGACACCGATCCCCAGACGGGTCCTAGCACGAGACCGGCGAGAAAGACGAACAGTACCTGCAACGTGATCGGTGCCGGCGACAGCGGGAGCGGTATCGCGACGGGCGCTACTGCCCCGAGTAGCGCCGCGAGCACCGCTGCCCGAGCGAACTGCCGAACGACATCCCCATCCACGAGTTCCACCGAGTTCCCTTCCGTTTCCATGGCACCGACTCTCTCGTAAACCCAGTTCAACACTTCGGTTTCCGAGATGTTCGACAGTTCGCCGTCATATCCACCGTCTGGTAGCGATGCCGGTAGCGTGAGAACGGCACAAATAGGGGCGTTCCTGTCATCAATCCGAACGCTCGAGTCCCCGCTAGCCGATACCGATCGCGGACGAACCATCGCAGTCCGATCGCTCGATCGAAACCACGAATTCGTCGGTCTCGAGGAACGTAATGGATGATTGTCTCTCGGTACTAACTGAAACAACCGGCGTAGCTTAAGCACTCGTTCGGCCCGATGATTGAGAACTGATGCGATCTCTGAGTGTGATATTCGACAGTGGATGCCGGGGGAAAAACCGCGACCGACAGCCGACCTGCGAACGGAGCGATTCTCGAATTCCGTGGCAGCGGTCCGTGGCGGCTACCGATCGAGGAATCGAAACATGAACACGGGACGTGCTGCAGTCGCTGCGACGCTGTTCGTCGCGTTCCTGATGGTAACCAGTGTGATGGCGTTACCGCTGCTCGGCGCCACCGTTGCTCCGTTCGCCGGTAGTCAGGACGGAGCCGGCGATTCGAACGGCGATACGGCCGAGATCGATACCGGTGACGAGACCGCGGCGAACGGCGCCTCTGACGTCGAGGATGCCGACTCGAGCGAATCACTCGAACTGGTCGCGATGGAGCCGACGACGGCAGCCGCGGAAACGACTGATGCGGACGCGGCCGATGCGGTGCCGGAATCCGATGCTGCCGAGGGGACGGCAGCAACGAGCGCGGACCTCCAGACGGCCCTCGCCCAGGAGCAAGTGGACGCCGTTGAAACCGGCGTCGACGAGGGGATCGAACTCGCCCAGTCACAGGGCGTCAACGTGACCCAGGAGCAGCGAGCGGCGGCGATCGAGGGTGCTAGCGAGTCGGTTACGCAGCACCAGGAAGCCGACGTCGAGCAGGTCCAGGAGGCGACGAAAGGCGCGGTCCACGGCTCGCTGATGCAGTCACAGCAGGTCGAGGTCGAGCAGATTCAGTCCGCCGTCGGCGGCGCGACCGACGGCGCGCTCGCCCAGTACCAGACGGTCGAGGCCAGCCAGATGCAGGCTGCGACGTGGGGTGCGACCCATGGGGCACTCGCCCAGGAACAGCGCGTCGAGGTCGAGCAGATTCAGGTCGCAGCGCAGGGCGCTGCGGCCGGCGCCGCGTTCGAGGCCGGCGCACAGGAGATCAACGAGACGCCGAAGATTCAGGAGGCTGCACAGGGTGCTGCCTACGGCGCCCTCGCACAGTACCAGCAGATCACCGTCGAACAGCGCCAGCAGGTCACGCTCGAGCACGTCCAGCACGCCGCGGCGGGCGCGTCGGCCGGCGCGCTCGAGGGGGCCACGCAGGAGGCACTCGAGCAGACCCAAGACGTCGAGGTCGAACAGTACCAGCGCGTCGATATCAAGCAGATCCAGAAGGCCGCGACGGGTGGCGCGAAAGGCGCGCTCGTCCAGCAACAAGAAGTGACGGTCGAGCAGACCCAGTCCGCGGCGCGCGGAGCGAGTGCGGGAGCGCTGAAACAGGTCCAGACGGTCACCGTCGAACAGGTCCAGCGCATCTCGATCACGCAGATCCAGGAGGCCTCCTTTGGTGCGGCGAAGGGGTCGATCGCCCAGAGCCAGGAGGCGTCCGTCGAGCAGATCCAGACCGCGGCTGAGGGTGCCGCGGGCGGCGTGCTCGTCCAGCAACAGGAGATCTCGATTACGCAAATCCAGTACGCCGCGGTCGGCGCGGCCGAAGGAGCGATCGAGGGGGCGCTCCAACAACAAGTCGTCGAAGTCGAACAGATTCAGGCCGCCGCGTTCGGCGCGGGCGAGGGGGCCGTGATCCAGACGCAGGTCGTCGACGTCACGCAGGTCCAGATCCTCGCGAGCGGGAGCGCGAGCGGCGTGTTGATGCAACATCAGGAGGCGACGGTCCAGCAGATTCAGTTCGCGGCCAGCGCCGCCTGCCAGCAGACGGCCCAGCTGATCCAGTACCAGCAGATTAGCATCACGCAGCTGCAGATCCTGATCCAGGAGACCGCGAGTGACGCGACGGCGTACGCGGTTCAGGAGGGGATCGACGACCCGACCGAGATCAGTCAGTACGTCGAAATCGAAATTGAACAGCGGATCGAAGCGGTCGACGAACTCGAGGGCGAGGCGTCCATCGCGTTCGCCGACCAGGACAGCGACGGCGAGAGCGTCACCGTCGATAGCGTCGAACTCTCCGAGGGCGGGTTCGTGGCGATCTACGCCGGCGACGCCGCCGATCCGAACGGAGTGATCGGGGTCTCGAGCTACCTCGAGAGCGGTGAACACACCGACGTCGAGATCGCCCTCGAGGAGCCGATCGAGGGGGACCAACCGCTCGTCGCGGTGGCCCATCACGATACGACCGACGACGAGTCGTTCCAGTACGCGGCCTCGGACGGCGAGGAGGACGAGCCCTACGTCACCGAAGCCGGTGCACCGGTGCTCGATACGGCGCTCGTGACGGTCGACGCTCCCGACGATCCGGGCGAGCCCGATGACCCAGTTGATCCCGAAGCGACTCTCGCGGTCAGCGATCAGGAGGGTGACGGCGAGACGCTCGTCGTGGATGAAGCGAGTGCGGACACCGAGTTCACCGTCGCTGCGGCATACGACGGCGAGCAGGTCGAGAGCGACCAGTTCGCGGCGAACGAGACGCAGACGGATCTCGAACTGGCCCTCGAACCGCCGATCGAGGAGTCCACGACCGTCGACGTGAGCGTCGTCGGCGACGACGACGCGGAACTCGCGACCGAATCGATCGAGTACACGCTCGCGGACGAGCCGCCGGCCCCGGAGCCGGAGGCGACGCTCAACGTGAGCGACCAGACGGGCGACGGCGAGACGCTGACCGTCGAGGAGGCGAGCGCCGACGTGGACTACCAACTCACCGTGACCGACGAGGACGGCGAGCAGCGCGCCGCGAGCGAGACTTTCGAGGGCAACGAGACCGTCGAACTCGAGTCGCTCAACCTCGAGCCGCCGCTCGAGGAGAACGCGACGCTGGACGTGGCGGTCGAATCGGTCGGCGACGCGACGGATGCGGGTGGTGAGACCGAGACTCCGGGCGACGATACCGACGCAGACGCGGACGGCGTCCTCGCGAGCGAAACGATCGAGTACACGGTCGACGGCGGGGAGGCGTTCGAGGCGACGTTCGTTGACTGCACGGAGGCCGAAGTGACGGGCTCGTTCGAGGACGGTGACATGATCATCGTCACGACCGGATTCTACGAATCTGGCGGCTTCGGGAACACGATGGGCGAGTACGCGATTACGGTCGGCGACGACGTTGAGGCGCCGTTCGAGGGGACGATCACCTACGAGACCGGCGAGGAGTTCGCCGTCGAGGAGACGGCCGACGGCGCGACTGTGACGGTCCCCGAAGGTAACTTCGGAACCGCGATCACCGGCTTCTCCTCGCCCGATGCGATTCCGGGTTCGATCGACCATCCGAACCCCGACGCGAGCGAGTGCATCGAGGAGGTCCGGCCCGACCTGCCCGACCTCACCGTCGAGGAGACGGAGCCGACCGACGACGGGATCGACGTTACCTTCGGCTACGAGAACCCGAACGACGCCGAACTGCTCGTCGGCAGTGAGTTCCTCGAGGGAACGACCGAGGACGAGCCGGTCGATGCACTCGAGCCCGGAGCGAACGAGTTTACCGTCCAGTGGACGCCCGAGACCGACGACGAGCGACTCGTCTGGGCGGTCGACATGAGCAACTACGACTACGAGGCGGACGCGGTCGAGCCGGCCGCAACGGAGACCGCAGGCGAGATCGATCCGACGGAGGACGCCGAATTCTCGGTCGCGATCACGGGAACGAACGAGCCCGTCGAACAGGGTGAAACGCTCGAGGTCGGTGCCGAACTCGAGAACGTCGGCGAGGCGGAAGACAGCCAGGAGATCGAACTGGCGCTCGACGGCGAGACCGTCGATACGGCGGAGGTCTCACTCGAGCCCGGCGCCGTCGAAGAGACGACGCTGACGGCCGAGACCGACGACCTCGAGCCCGGCGAGTACACGGCTGCGGTCTCGAGCGAAAATGAAACGGCCGAGACCGTGGTGACGATCGAGGCGGCCGACGCGGACGAACTCGAGGGCGAAGCAACTGACGAGACCGACGAGCCAGCGGAGACGGAAACGGACGAGCCTGTTGACGAAGGGGCAGCTGATGATCCGGTCGAAGAGGCTCCAGCTGACGCGCCTGCCGACGAAGGGACAACTGACGGACCGGGCGATGACGAGACACCGACCGAGGAACCGCCTACGGACGCGGACGAGACGCCCGGCGATGAGCCACAGATCGAGGAACCGCCTACGGACGCGGACGAGACGCCCGCTGATGAACCACAGACCGAGGAACCGCCCACGGACGCGGACGAGACGGACGGTTCGGGTGACGAGCCCGACGAAGACATCCCTGAGACGAACGACGATGGTGGCGACGAACCGGCCGATTCGCAGCCGCCCGAAGACTCTGAGACTCCCGAGGTGCCCGAGGGACCGGCTCCTGATTCGGGTGTGGAACCGGCGGCGGCTGCGGCGTAGCCGACGCTAACAACGGAAATCCCGTCTCGAGCGAATCCTAAATCGGACGACGGACGACGCGCTATCGGTCGATCGACTTTCGCGGAAAACGTATTCGTCTGAGTCGTCGCTCGCAGTTCGAACCGCGATTAGTGCTGGTGGCCGGTCGCTTCGCCGTAGGTCACGCCGAATCGCTCCTCGAACAGATCCATGATGCGGTCCTCCTGAGCCTCGAGCTCTTCGTCTGCACCCTCTCCGTGGTGGACGATGTGGTGGGCGCGGCTGGCGAACGAGAGGAGTGTGATGTCGGCGATCGTTTCGGCGTCGGACTGGTCACCCTCGGCGACGAGATCGACGAGTCCGGACGGGATGGTTACGTCGTCGGTGCTGTCGTCGTCGGCGGTGATCTCGAACGTCGTCGTCTCGATGTCGTCTGTCATACCGCTACCGAAGTGAGGCGTCCGTAAAGGTGCTGTGGCTTGCGTCGGCGCGTCGGATCGGACGCCCGTGAGCCGCGTGGCGATACGCTCGTCGACGTCGGTTCGGGGACTCGCCGCCGACTTCGGTCCGCGATCTTCACTCGTCCGTCGCTGCAGCCTGTCGCACGGAGTCCCAGCGGCCGTTCGACTCGAGGTGTGACTGCAACTCGTCGGCGTACTCCTGCGTGAGTTGTTCGGCCGCGCGCTCCTGTTCGGCGTGGGAGTCGCCGCCGTCGCCGCCGCCCAATCCGAGCGCGCCCTTGATCGAGCCGAGAACGCCGCCGCCCGAGGAGCCGCCCTGCTGGCCCTGTGGCTGTCCGCCCATCCCCATCCCGGCGCCGATGTTCTCGAGTTCGGGGATGATCTGCTCGACCTTCTCGGTGTTGGCGACGATCCGCGCCCGATCGGGATCGTCGGGGTGTTCGATCTCGAACTCCGTCGCGGTCATGATCAGACTCCACTGCTGGCTGGAAAACTGCGACTCCACGATCCGCGAGGTGAACTCCTGATCGACGCTCATTCGCGCGCCGACGATCCGATCCGTCCACGGGTTGTCACTCATACACACTGGTTTGGAGGGCGACGCTATCAGGGTTTTCATCGCTCGCGGATCGAAGCGACCGCGAGTCGAGAGTCAATCGAGTCGCTCGGACGTCTCCGCGTATTTCCTCGAGAGTTCCACGTACCGGTCGGCCGTCCGCTCGAGTCGCGGATCGTCGATCGCGGTCTTCGGTTCGGCTGGCGCGCCGGCGACGAGCGTCGACGGCGGGATCTCGGTGTCTTCGGTGACGACGCTGCCGGCGGCGACGACCGCCCCCTCGCCGACGCGGGAGCCGTCGAGGACGACCGCGTTCATGCCGACCAGCGCGCGCTCGCCCACGGTCGCGTCGTGGACGATCGCGCTGTGACCGACCGTCGAGTAGGGCTCGAGTTCGGCGTCTTCGTGGAGGACGGCGTTGTCCTGGACGTTCGCCCCCTCGCCGACGACGATCTCGCCGTGATCGCCCCGCAGCGTCGTGTTCGGCCAGACGCTCGCGTCGGCTTCGACGACGACGTTCCCGATGACGACTGCGGCCTCGTCGACGTACGCTGAGTCGGCAATTTCTGGCTCCATCCCGTCGAACGATCGTAACATGCCTGTGTCTGCCGCGAGCACCGTCTTGAACCTGCCCATCGATCTTCGAGTGATTCGCGCTCGGAATCTCTCCCTGTTGAGTTGCCGGGTGTCCCGATGAGTTCGCGGTCCTCCGCGAGCCAGTACGCGTGTTGTGACACTCTCACGCACTGAAGTTCCAACATAATTTGGCAGTACGGCTAATGCACCACTCGTGAAAGTACCTGTTGACGGCGGACATCCGTCCCTCCGACTGGCGGCGATCCGTCGTCGTGTCATCCCACGCACCTCGAACCACCAGTTGGGGTTTTCACCCCACCACCTTCCTTCCACCTCTCTTCGAACGCGCCCCCAGCGCAGCGAGCGGTCGATCACCTCACTCGTCGGGAAGTCGCTCCGAGAGCCGGTCGAATCGCTCCTGTGCGCTCTCGCGTCGTTCCCGTTCCACCGACGGCCGATAGGTTAGCTCCCGAAGTTCGTCGTCCTCGAGTGCGACGTCGAAAACGGCCCCTTCGTGCCGGCCGTCTTCGGGCAGCGACTCGACCGCCATCGTTCGCTCGGCGACGACGGTGTCGCCCGCTTCGAGCAGAAGTACGGCGGTCTTCCCGTCGACGATTCGGTCGACGACCGCAGTGTCGGTCTCGGTCATGAGGAGACAGTAGGTGCGGACGGCGTATCAACTCCGGCCCCCGCCGACGGCTGTGGCGGCTGCAGTGACGCCGATTCCGATTCGGAGCCGGCTTCGTGTTTTCGCTCGAGCAGCGTCTCCGGATCCGTCGGTTCGTCGTGCTCGGCCGTCACCGAGACGTCGGTCCCGTCGGTCGTGAGGACGACGTCGCCGTGGACGGCCGTCCAGTACGTCACGATATCGCGGTCGGCGAACGACTCGAGCACCTCGTCGTGCGGGTGTCCGTACTGGGACTCGAGCGCGCTCGAGATGACCGCGACGTCCGGATCGACGCGGTCGAGGAACGGATCGGTAGAGGAGGTCGAGGAGCCGTGGTGTCCGGCCTGATAGACGTCGGCCGCGAGGTCGTCACCGTGAGCGCCGACCATCCGCTGTTCGGCGTCTCGCTCGGCGTCGCCGGTCGTCAAGTACGTGAACTCGCCGAATGCGACGCTGAGCGCGATGCTGTTGTAGTGGAGTCTGTCACCGGTTCCGTCATCGGGCGGATTGCGCACGCTCGCCTCGACGGCGTCGTCCTCGAGGGGTAACGTCGAGCCATCGCTGACCTCGAAGAGCCTGATCTCGTACGCCTCGACGGCGTCGAGGTACCTCTCGTACGTCTGGCTCGTGTGGACGACGCCCGAGTCGTAGGCCGCACCGACGCCCTCGCCGTGCTCCTCGAAGTGCTCGATGACGGCCGCGTGGCCGCCGATGTGGTCCGCGTGGGCGTGGGTCGCAACGAGGTGGTCGATCCGATCGATACCTTCGCGCTCGAGGTAGTCGATCACGCCCTGGCCGTCCTGTCGCCAGTCGCCCGTATCGATCAGTATCGTCTCGCCCGCCGGCGTGACGAGCAGCGTTGCGTCGGCCTGTCCGACGTCGATGTGGTGGATCTCGAGCTCGCCGTCGAGGTCGGCGCCGTCGCCGCTGGCGGCGTCTTCGGGGTTGTTACTCAGGCCGAACCCACCGATACAACCGGACAGGACGAGCAGTCCAGCAACCATCACGACCGCCAACCCGCGTCGCCGTCGCATACACGTCCCGAATACGCCGCCGGATATGTGGGTTTGGACCGTCTAGGACCGATAACTGTCGCGAAAATAAACACGTTCGACGCCGATCGTCGTCACGCCTCGATCGATCTCGATACCCGTTCGACGCTCAGAACGCGCCGCCTTCGAAACTCGTCTCGGCGTGTAGCTCGGACTTCAGCGCGTCGTGAACCTTACAGAGTTCGAACGCACGCTCGACGACCTTCTCGCCGGTCTCGTCGTCGACGTCGGCTTCCACGCGGATGTCGAACCGGATCGACTCGAGTTTGTCGTCGTCGTTGAGGTCGCCCGAGGTCTCGATCTCGATCCGCCCGAGGTCCCCGGCGTCGCGCTGCTGTCCCCCGACGCGAAGGGCCGGGACGTAACAGGAGCCGTAGGCGGCGAGCAGCGCCTCGAGCGTGTCGGGCGCTTCCTCTCCGGTCGCGTCGATCGTCGTCTCGAAGTCGCGGATCTCGTTCGTCGCGCTGTAGCCCTCCTCGGAAACGGTGGTGACTTGCTTCGCCATAGCACTCGAGTCGTCCACAGCCTGCGGTGTAAACGTTGCTCTCCCGATCGGTACCGTCCGTTCGTCTGAGAGGAATCGGAACGTTCGGAGGCGGTCGTATTCCTATCTGGCAAAATGGCCGTTCGGTGAGTTACGTTGAATACAGGACGCGAATTTCCCCGACTCGTAGGGGAAGGAGACGCGAACTGTCTCCCGTCCCCTCACCGGAAAGGCCCTCGTGAACTATGTTCTTCCTTGCCAAAGGTTAACAAGCATGTTTGAGCACATCCTCATTCCGACGGACGGGAGCGATGCGGCCCGAAGTGCCGCGAAGACCGGGATTGACTTGGCTGCCGAACAAGACGCGACCGTTCACGTGCTGTCCGTGGTCAAACCCATCCACAGCGACGAGGGCGGAGTCGAACAGGCGATCGAATCGATGCGGGCAGCGAGGGAGCGCACGGTCGCGGAGCTCGCCGAACTGGCCGAAGCGAAGGGACTCGTCGCGACGACGGACGTTACGGTAGGGGTCCCCGTCAGAAAAATAATCGAGTACATCGAGGCCAACGACATCGATCTGGTAGTGATGGGGACGCACGGTCGAACCGGAGTTAGCAGGTTTCTCATCGGAAGCGTCACCGAAAAAGTGGTCCGACTCTCGGAGATTCCCGTCCTCACGATTCATACGGGATCGAAGGACAAGAAGTGAACCGGTTGCGCGTTTCGGACTGGCGAACGACCGCTCTCCGTTCGGAAAACGTCGTTTGACGGATTTCGAAGGGGTCGACGACCGCTCCGGTAACCGTTTCGTCTGTACGGCCAGTCGGAGCTTCCGACGATCCAGCTATCGAGAACGAGGCGTCAAAGTACGTTCCCCCCGGTCTCACCGGAACGGAGAACGATCCGCCTCAGCGGTCTCGGATCGATGTTCAGGGACTCAAAAACGACGTTGCGAATCCGCCGCTCGAGCGAGCGGTCAGGAGTCGATTTCGAACGGTTTGTCGGCCTCGAGCGTCACGACTTCGGCGTCGCTGCCCGTCGCCGCGACTTCGCTCTCGAACTCCTCGGGGTCCTGTTCGATCGGCGGGAACGTATCGTAGTGTTGCGGGAACGCGTAGTCGACGTCGAGCCAGTCGACGGCGATGGCGGCCTGCTGTGGCCCCATCGTGAAGTGATCGCCGATCGGGACGATGGCCGCGTCGGGCTCGAGATAGGTGCCGATGACGTCACGCATCTCGGACATCAACGAGGTGTCGCCGGCGTTGTAGATGGTGGTCGACTCCTCGTCGCTCACTTGCGTCGGCTTCGTATCCGAGATGACGAAGCCGGCCGGCATCCCGCCGCTTTTCCCGTTCTCGGTCATGATGCCGTTCGTGTGGTCGGCGCGGACCATGGTAACGTACGCGTCGCCACACTCCACGGTGCCGCCGAGGTTCATCCCCATGCCGCCGACGGCGTCCTCGAAGCCGAACTCCGCCTCGCAGTAGGAGACGAGCTCCGGCGTCGCGACCAGCGTCGCCTCGGCGAACTCCCCGGCGTGGGCGATGTGGTCGGCGTGGCCGTGCGTGAGCAACACGTAGTCCGGCATGTCGATATCCGACGGCTCGAGGTCCGTCTTCGGATTGTCGAAGAACGGGTCGATCAGTAGCTCCGTCTCCCCTACGATGACGTGCCACGTCGAGTGGCCGTGCCAGGTGACCTGCATAGCACGTCGTCCGTTCGGTCGAATTCACCTTAAAACTGGCCGAGTGTTCGTGCTGGCGGCCGACGACTCGGCTCTGCGGTGACGTGACGCGAAACGGGCGGCGACGATGCCATGTCGTTTTCTACCCCCGGTCCGTACGACGCGTATGCTCACGCTGAACCTCGACGAATTTATGGTTGAATTGAAAGAGGGCTCGATCAAGAACGTCGGGCCGACGAACAAGTCGGCGACGGTCAAGCTGTTCGAGGTCGAGGAAGCCGAGGCTCGAGCGTTCGGCGACAAGCGCGTCAAACTCGTCTTCGAGGACGCGGACGGAAACGAGGTGCAGGTGTCGCTCTTCCCCGAGGACGTTCGCAAGATCGCGAGCGACATCGAGTCTCTCGAGGACGATTCACCGGTTTTCGAGTAACGAACGGGCCGCGCGTCACGATTCTCGCGCCGAGCGCATTTCGACAACCGTTTTAGGGCGAAACTGCTTGGTTCGAGTAGATGGGTAACTGTATCATCTGTGGCACACCCGTTGACGGCGAGATCTGCAAGAGTCACGAGGAGGATGCTGTCTTCGAATTTCGCGGCAGCTCGGCCTCAGAACTCACCCCCGAACGCTACTACCGGGGCACCGTCGACGGCTACGCCGACTTCGGTGTCTTCGTCGACATCGGAGACCACGTCACCGGCCTGTTGCATAGAAGCGAACTAGACCAACGACTCGAGAGTCTCGACTGGGAACCCGGCGATGACGTCTACGTCCAGGTCCTCAGCGTCCGAGACAACGGGAACGTCGACCTCGGCTGGTCGATCCGTCAGCGCGAACGCGAGTTCCGCGGCAAACTGATCGACACCGGCGACGACGAGGTGCTCCCCGAGGACCTCGAGGACGACCGGAGCGAATCGACCGACGATCACCAATCGACCAACGACGGTGGTTCCACAGTCGCGTCCGACGAGGACGCTGCTGCAGCCGCTGCGGCCAACGAGTCGGCCGACGAAACCGACGTCGAAGCCGGCGACCTGCAGACGGCTGTCGACGATTCCGGAGCGAGCGACGAATCCGGCGCACCGAACGCGACCGAGGCCGTCGCTGCCGGCAGCGCCAGCGGCTCCGTCGCGACCGAGAGCGCGGCCGCGTCGACGCCGGCAACGGACGACGCCGCCGACGCCGAACCCGAACCGGCGCTCAACCGAACGACGATCGACGCCATCGACGACCAGGTCGGCACCGTCGTCCGACTCGAGGGCGAGATCACCGGCGTCCGCCAGACCAGCGGTCCGACCGTCTTCGAACTGCGCGACGAGACCGCGACGGTCGAGTGTGCGGCGTTCGAGGAGGCCGGCGTCCGCGCCTACCCCGACGTCGAGATCGACGACGTCGTCGCCTTAGAGGGCGAGGTCGAACGCCACCACGGCGACCTTCAGGTCGAAACCGAGACGCTCGAGATCCTCGACGGCGAGGACGGCGAGACCATCCGCGAGCGCCTCGAGGACGCGATCGAGTCCGAGGCCCGCCCGACCAATGTCTCCCTGCTGGCCGACCACGACGCCGTCTCGACCGTCGAGGACGACCTCGTCGACGCCGCGACCGCGATTCGTCGCGCCGTGATGGAGGCCCGACCGATCGTCGTGCGCCACGGTGCGACCGCCGACGGCTACGTCGCCGGCGCGGCCATCGAGCGCGCCGTGCTCCCGCTGATCCGCGAGAAACACACCCGCAAGGACGCGGAGTACCACTACTTCGAACGCCGCCCGCTCGACGGCCGCGTCTACGACATGGACGCCGCCACCAACGACGTCACCTCGATGCTCGAGGCCCGCGACCGTCACGGCGAGCAACTGCCGCTCGTGCTCCTCGTCGACGCCGGCTCGACCGAGGAGTCCGTCGACGGCTACGATCTGCTCTCGCTGTACGACGCGGAGACGATCGTCATCGACGACAGTCGCGCCGACGACGAGATCACCGGCGCGGTTTCGATCACCGTCGCGCCCTCGCTCGCCGGCGTCGACGTCGCCGACCTCACGTCGACCGCACTCGCGGCGAACGTCGCCGCCCACGTCAACGACGACGTTCGCGACGACCTCGTCCACCTCCCCGCCGTCAGCTACTGGGAGGACACCCCCGAAGCGTACGTCGACCTCGCGAGTGAGGCCGGCTACGACGAGACTGGCGTCTCCGAGCGCCGCGAAGCCGTCGCGCTCGAGGCCTACTACCAGTCGTACAAGGACAAGCGCGAACTCGTGATCGATCTGCTGTTCGGTGATGAGGACGCGATGGAGACCGAACGCAACGGAGATCTCGCCGCCCACGTCTCCGAGCAGTTCCGCGCGAAACTCGAGACCGAACTCGAGACGGCCCGGGAGAACCTGACCACCGAAACCGTCGACGGCGTCACTGTCGCGGTCCTCGACACCGACGCGTTCACCCACCGCTACAACTTCCCGACGACGACGCTGTTGCTCGACGCGCTGCACCGACGCCAGCGCGAGGGCCACGACGAGCCGTTCGTCACCCTCGGCGTCGGCGACGACGAACTGCACGTTCGAGCGAACGCGGCGCTGAACGTCCGCGACCTCGGCGACGAAATCGCCGCAGCGGCGCCGAACGCCGGCATCAGCGTCGTCGGCGGCCAGGACGGCCACGTAGAGTTCCTGCCGGGCGAACGCGACGCCGTTCGCGACGCCGCACTCGAGGCGCTCGGCGAGACCCTCGCGTAACCGACCACGCCGGACGCGCCAGTCCCGCTCCTCCACACCGCTCTACTCGACCAGTGACGACGCCGTTCGGTGGAAACAGCTTTCGGTCCAGCACGTCTATTCACGCCCATGAGCGACGATCCCGCGACTCGATTCCGTGAGAACATCACCGAGATTACCGCGACGATCGTCACCGGATTCTGGCTCGCGGCGATGTTCACCGGTCAGTCGTGGTGGCTCGCCGCGTTGCTCATCGGCTACATCGTCGTCGTTCCCCTCGTCGCGCTCCTGTACGGCGACGAAGCGGACCGCACGGAGTGGTGGGACTCGTGGACCGACGACTCGTGGGACGAGTGGTGGGGAGACGGTGACGACCGAGACGAGTCGCCGAGCGCCGGTTCGAACCCGGAGCACGCCGATGAACCGACTCCCGGCGACGCCCTCGAGACGCTTCGCGAACGCTACGCCGCGGGCGACCTCACCGACGAACAGTTCGAGCGGAAACTCGAGCGACTGCTGGAGACGGAGACGCTCGAGGACGTCCAAGAGCAACGACAGCGCGAGCGACGGGCTCCAAGCCGGGAACGGGACCTCGAGTACGACTCCTGAACGGGGGCGGCAAGGGGTCCTTAGTCGTCGCCGTCGTCCGCGGATCGATTTTCCTCCCCTTCTTGTCGTTCGTCCAGCAGTACCGACGCGTCCGGCCAGGTCACGCTCCCGAGGAACGGGATCCCGATCCGTTCGGCCGACCGGGCGATCATGTGGGCGCCCGTCGGAACCGTCAGAAAGAGGAAGGCGATCCCGATGAGCGAGGTGAGTCCCTCGTCGCCCGGTCCGAAGTGGACGAAGCCGGCGAGGAAGACCGCGGCGGTACCGAGCGTCGTCGGCTTGCTCGTCGCGTGCATCCGGTTGTAGACGTTCGGCAGGCGCAGCAGGCCGATCGTGCCGACCGTCAGGAAGAAGACGCCGACGACGATCAGGGCGATGATAACCGCGGTTCGGATCATCAGATCACCTCCCCCTCGATGACGAACTTCGCGACCGCGACCGTCGCGATGAAGCCGATGATCGCGAGCACGAGGCTCACCGTAACGAACAGGCCGCGGTCGGTCTGGATGGCGAAGAGGACGGCGATGGCGACGACGTTCGTGGCGATGGCGTCCAGTGCGACCACGCGGTCCGGATTCGTCGGCCCGGCGATGACGCGGTAGCTACAGCACACACAGAGCAGGCCGACGAGTATCAGCGCCGCACGAACCGTTAGCTCGAGGACGTCCGGACCGATCAGTTCAGTCATCGGTATCACCCAGCGGTTCCCCGCCGTAGCGTCGACTCCGTTCCCCCCCGGAGACCACGATCTCTCGCGGCGGATCGTCGGACGACGCCCGCTCGTCGAACATCTCGAGGGCGGCGTCCTCCCACCGCCAGATTGGGGCGACGATCGCCTTCGGGTCGCGGCCGTCGATCGCGTGAATGTAGAGCGCGTTCGTCTCCGTATCGTGATCCAGCGTGACCGTGCCGGGAGTGATCGTGATGCTGTTGGCGATGAGCGTGACCGCGACGTCGGACTCGACGCGAAGCGGCACCAGGATCACTTCCGGTTCGATCGGCATCTCCGGGGAGAGCACTCGATAGACCACGTCCAGATTCGCGCGGACGAGTTCCCAGACGAACGTTGCGACGTACCAACCCGCGTAGGGAAGCGCGAGGATGCCGCGGCCGAGATCGATCCGCCCGGCGTACAGCCGGCGGAAGAGGTACGCGGTCGGGAGGCCGACGACCAGACCGAAGAGGAACTGGCCGAGCAGAACCATCGGCGTGAGCGAAACGCCGCGAACGAAGAGCCACAGGACGGCGAAGGCGATGCCCGCGATCGGCCAGGTACGAATCTTCACGCGTGGTCACCTCCGCTGGCACTCTCGCCGGCGTCGTCCAGCTCGCTCAGGTCGTCGGGACCGGCCGGGTCCACGGCGTCGACGTACCCCTCGACGTCCAGTGCGGCCGTCGCGGCGGCGTCCGCGAACTCGTAGACCAGTTCGAAGCCGACGCCGACCGCGACGATGATCGCCGCGAGCGCGATCAGGACGCCGACCTGGACGGAATCGACGGTCGCGTCCTCGACGGCGGTCGTTCGCGCGCCCCAGAAGCTCTGATTCCACATTCGGGTCGCGTAGGCGATGGTCAGCAGGGAGCCGACGAGCAGGAGGGCGATAACGGGGAGCAGCTCCGCTCGAGCCGCGGTATCGAAGACGAGCAGCTTTCCGAAAAAGCCCGACAACGGCGGGATGCCGACGAGCGCGAGCGAGCCGACGAAGACGGCGACGGCCATCGGCGGCGACCGTCCCGCGAGGCCGCCGAGGCCGGCGAACTGACTCGTCCCGGTCGACGATCTGATCGCGCCGACCGCGAGGAAGAGCAGCCCCTTCGCCAGCGTGTGGTTGAGGGCGTAGACCAGCGCCGCGACGATGGCGAGGTGGCGCAACTCGGCGCTCTGGGTCGTCGCCGCGATAGCGACCGGCAGCGCGATGAAACCGACCTGTCCGATACTCGAGTACGCCAGCACCCCCTCGATCGAGTCGCGGCCGACGGCGCCGATGCCGCCGACGAGAATGCTGCCGGCGGCCATGACGAACAGCGCGGCCCCGACGAACGCGATGGGGGAGTCTCCGGCGACCACGGTTCCGACGACCGGCGCCTCGAGCGAGACGCCGACCTGCGCGCCGGCGAAGATCGTAAAGGAGAGCCGGATGATCGCGTAGATGCCGACCTTCTTGGTCGCGCCGGCCAGCAGCGCGGTGATCTGCGGCGGCGCGGCACGGTAGGCGGTCGGAATCCAGAACTGGAACGGGACGAGGCCGGCTTTGATCGCGAACACCGACAGGAGAAGCGCCAGCAGGCCGACGACCGGGCCGGGATCGATGCCGTACGCCGCCGGATCGGCGAGTCGCTGGGCGAGATCCGCCATGTTGAGCGTACCCGTCGTCGCGTAGATGCCGCCGACGCCCAGCAGGAAGACCGCGCTCGCGAGCAGGTTGAGCGCGACGTACCAGAACGCGGCGCGGGTGTGCTGGGGGCCGCCGTAGTAGGCGACGAAGACGTAGCTGGCCATCAACATCACTTCGAACCAGACGAACAGGTTGAACAGGTCGCCGGTGAGGAAGGCGCCGGTGACGCCGAGCGCCAGGAAGTGAAACAGCGGGAAGTAGTAGCTCCGGCGGTCGATCTCGGGCAGGACGCGCGTCGAGAAGGTCAGCGAGGCGACCCCGATGACGGCGACCATGGTGAGCATGAACGCCGACAGGCCGTCGGCGACGAGCGTAATGCCGAAGGGTGCCGGCCAGTCGCCGACCTGGTAGGTCGCGATCCCCGGCGCGTCCGGCGCGAGGACGACGTACCAGTCGATCGCCGCGACGGCGACGACGTAGGCGACGCCGCCGGCGAGGCTGACGCCGATTCGCGCCCGCGGCCACCGACCGAACAGGAGGCTGACGACGCCCGTAACCAGAACGACGAGCATCGGGGCGATCACGAGCTGCGATTCGGTACCGATCGGCGGTGCGGCCAGTGGAACTGTCATCAGTCGCGATCACCCAGGTCGGAGACGTCTAACGTGTCGTGTTCCTCGTAGACCCGATACGACAGTACGAGCGCGAACGCGGTCATGCCGAAGCCGATGACGATCGCGGTCAGGACGAGCGCCTGAACCAACGGATCGGCCGTCTCCGGAACGTGTTCGCCGTGGCCGGCCAGAACGGGGACCGTGTCGGCGGTCCCCTCCGCGATCCCGCCCATCGCCAGCAGGTAGACGTTCGCCGCTTGGCTGATGATGGCCAGCCCCCAGACGACCCGGATCAGGTCCCGCCTGAGGAGCAAGAACGTCCCGAGCGCGAACAGCGCGCCGACTACAACCGCGACGACGAACGCCGTCATTCGGCACCCACCACCGAGAGGATCGTTAGGAGTCCGCCGACGACGACGCAGAAGACGCCGAAGTCGAACGCGAGCGCGCTCGCGATCTCGACGTGGTCGTAGATCGGTACCCCCTCGAAGATGACGTACGACTGCGAGAGGAACGGATACCCGAACAGCAATGGGACGAGTCCGCTGAGGACGGCGATCGCCAGCCCGTACTCGAACAGGCGCCGGTAGGCGACGACGACGCGATCCTGCGAGCGCTCCTCGCCGGGATCGACGTCGCGGCCGAGCACCCCGCGCTCGAGAAAGTCCAGACCGAAGGCGAGGTAGATGATCGCGAACGCGGTCGTCGTGAGCACGCCGGCGATGAAGCCGCCGCCGGGGAGGTTGTGGCCCTCCACGAACAGCGAAGCCGCGACGACGAAGATAATCGGCACGACCGCTCGAGCGGTCGTGCGCATGATGACCGTCGTCACAGCCTCTCACCTCGAGCGGTGGTGCCTGCTCGCGTCATTCGTCGTCCCCTCCCTCGCGCATCACGACGAGCGTCAGGATCGAAATCGCGGCCAGCGCGACCACGACGAGTTCGCCGAGCGTGTCGAAGCCGCGGAAGTCGACGAGGGTCACGTTGACGATGTTGGTGCCGCCGCCGTCGGGAACGGCGCGCTCGGCGTAGTAGCGGGCGATGGCGGTACTCCCCTCAGGGCGCGCGTCGGTCGTGACGAGAACGGTGACGAACGCGGTCGCGCCGACGGCGATCGAGAGGACGGCATCGCGGGCGATCCGACCGAGACCGACCTCGTAGTACTCGGGAATCTCCTCGATGACGAGCAGGAAGATCACGAGGATGAGCGTCTCGACGACCAGCTGGGTCAACGCGAGGTCGGGGGCGCTCGCGAGGATGTAGAAGATGGCGACCATGAATCCCAGAATCGAGAGCGTGAGAATGCCGGCGATGTGGGAGGTCGAAAGGACGACGGCGAGACCGGCCATCACCGCGACGAGCAGGACGAGCGCGATCACGGGCGGGGCGTCGACGTCGACGAGTTCCACGGGAACGATCGTCCCCGTCGCGGCGAAGCCCGCGAGCGCGAGGGCGCAGGTCGCGGCGAGCGTCCACGTCGCGTACGTCCTGAGCAGGCCGTTGTGAATCTGGGCTGCGAGCCACGAGCCGCCGTCCGTGAGGGTGTTGACGATCCCGTCGTACCACCAGTTCGAACTGATCGGCGGGGCCGTCCGCGGGATCGTGCGAATTCCGTTATGAACGGTGCCGTAGAAGGGATACGCGAGGAATCCCAGCCCAATGGTGACGATGCTCATCCCCACGGCGGGGGAGTACGAAGTCGGAATCCCGACGTGCATCTCGTGGGTCTCGACGGCGGTCGCGTCGACGCCGCCCTGGACGATGGCGCGGACTGCAATCTCGGGGTCGACGCTGATGACGGCCGTGAGTGCGGCCAGTATGGCGGGCGGGACGAGCAGTGCGATCGAGGGTCGGTGGACGTCCTCGAGCGCGTCGGGTCGCCCGCCGAAGAACAGCGAGAGGAATCGCAGCGAGTAGAGCACGGTGAAGATACTCCCGAAGACGGCGACGGCCGGGTAGAGCCACCCCAGCAGGCCGATGTCGTGGACGTGACTCGCCTCGACGGCCGCCTCGAAGAGCAGTTCCTTCGAGTAAAAACCGCTGAACGGCGGAATTCCGGCCATACTGAGCGCGACGATCGCGGTGATACCGGCCGTAATCGGCAGGTCGTGGCGAAGGCCGCCGAGGTCCTCGAGCCGCCGTGTCCCCGCCTCGTGGGCGATGATCCCGGCGACCAGAAACAGGGCTGCCTTGAACAGCGCGTGGTTGAGCAGGTGGAAGACGCCAGTCTCGGCACCGAGCACCGACGTGAAGCCGAAACCGGCCGTGATGAGGCCGAGGTGACTGGCCGTCGAGTACGCCAGCAATTCCTTGATGTCCGTCGAGGCGACCGCCAGGATCGCACAGACGGTCATCGTCGTCAGCCCGAGGGTGGCAAAGAGGTAGAGCCACTCGAGGCTCGCGAGCAGTGGCCGAACCCGGCCGATGAAGTAGACGCCGACTTTCACCATCGTCGCGGAGTGGAGGAAGGCCGAAACGGGCGTGGGCGCGGCCATCGCGTTGGGCAGCCAGAAGTGCAGCGGGACCTGCGCGGATTTGGCCCCCGCGCCGATCGCGATCAGTCCGAGCACCGGCAGAAACAGCCCCTCCTCGCGGAGCGCGGACTGCATCTCGTCGGGGTTTGCGAGCATCGCGGCGAGGTCGAACGCCGCCGCGGGGCCGAGGGCGTCGCCGGCGACCAGCGCCAGGAGCAGGAAGCCGACGAGCAGGAAGAGGCCGCCGCCGACGGTCACGAACATGGCCATCCGGGCGGCGTACTGCGAGGAGTCGTCGGCCGTGTAGTGGCCGATCAGGACGAACGAACAGAGGCTGGTGAGCTCCCAGAAGAGGAAGATCGAGAGCAAGTCGGCGGCCAGCGCGACGCCGATGATCGAGCCCATGAAGGCGAGCAGGGCGGCGTAGTACCTGACGAGGCCGGACTCGCCGTGCATGTACGCCGTCGAGTACAGAAAGACGAGCGCCCCGATGCCGCTCGCGAGCAGCGCGAACAGCAGCGCCCAGCTATCGACGGTGAACCGCAGCGCGACCTCGAGCGACGGGATCCACTCGACGGCAACGGTCCCCTCGGCGCCGTATTGACTGGCGAGCAAGCCGAAACAGCCAAGCGCCGTTACCGATCCGACGTACCCCGTCCGCTCGCCGAGCGCCCGAAAGAGCAGCGGCGTCGCAGCCGCGACTACGAACGGTAACGCTACCGCCAGGAAGACGACCGACAGCTGCGGGGACATTCAGTCCGATGGGACTACCAGCAGGGACGGCTTAACGGTTCCGCCGGTATGCGCGGCGGCTCGGTCGAAATCCCCCGCCTCGAACGGACATTGACTGGCGGTTATTCGGGGTCGGGCGTGCCGTCCCAGTCACCGGCCCGCCCGACCCCGCGCGGTTGTAACGGGTCCCGTTCGAACCGTCGAGCCCGTCGCACGGGGGTCGCGACTCCGACACGCTTATTCGCCGCGACCGTCCAAATCAGTGTAGTGAGTACCGAGACGCCCGACTCCGATCCGACCGAGACCGACGCCTTCGAGCAGGTCTGTGCGACGCTCGTCGAGCGGATTCTCGCGGGCGAGATCGAACGCGACGAGGTCGAGAAGGCCAAGTTAGCGGCCTGCTCCGAGTTCTCGGCACCGAAAGTGCCCAAGAACTCCGAAATCCTCGACTACGCGCCCCAGGAGCGCCGCGAGGAGCTCGAGGCGGTCCTCCAGCGCAAGCCGGTCCGGACGGCCTCCGGCGTCTCGCCCGTCGCGATCATGACCTCGCCCGAGCGCTGTCCCCACGGGAAGTGTCTCTACTGTCCCGGCGGCCCGGACTCGGAGTTCTCGAGTTCCCAGAGCTACACGGGCGACGAGCCGGCGGCTGCACGCGGCGTGCAGAACGATTATGACCCCTACGGACAGGTGACGCTGCGACTCGAGCAACTGCGCGAGATCGGCCACCCCGTCGACAAAGTGGAGTTGATTCTGATGGGCGGGACGATGACCGCCCGGAGCCACGACTACCAGGAGTGGTTCGTCAAGCGCGCGCTCGAGGCGATGAACGACTTCGACGTCGACAAGGAGCCCGAACCGGCCGAAGGCGTCAGCTTCGCACAGGACCCCGAGGAGTACGAGTGGCAGTACCTCGAGGACGTTATCGCCGAAAACGAGACGAACGATATCCGAAACATCGGGACCACGTTCGAGACCAAACCCGACTGGTGTGACCCGGAGCAGATCGACCGCATGCTCGACCTCGGCGGGACGAAAGTCGAGGTCGGCGTCCAGACGACCTACGAGCGCATCAACCGGGAGATGCACCGCGGCCACGGCGCGCAGGCGTCGATCGAGGCCAACCAGCGCCTCCGGGACTCGGCGTTCAAGGTCGGCTTCCACATGATGCCCGGCCAGCCCGGGATGAGCAAGGAGATGTGTCTCGAGGACTTCCGGCGGATCTTCGAGCAGGAGCAGTGGAAGCCGGACTTCCTGAAGATTTACCCGACGCTCATCGTCCGCGGGACGGCGACCTACGACTGGTGGCACAAAGGCGAGTACGACCCCCTCGACAACGAGGAGGCCGCCGACCTCGTCGCCGAGATCAAGGACATGATCCCGCGGTACACGCGCCTCCAGCGCGTCCAGCGGGACATTCCGGCGGACTACATCGACGCCGGCGTCTGGAAGTCCAACCTCCGACAGCTCGCCCGTAAACGGATGGACGAACACGGCTGGTCCTGCGAGTGCATCCGCTGTCGCGAGGCCGGGATGAACGACGAGGAACCCGACCAGATCGAACTCGACGTGCTGACCTACGACGCCTGCGGCGGCACGGAGCACTTCATCTCGTTCGAGGACTTCGAGCAAGACCTGCTGATCGGCTTTTGCCGGCTGCGATTCCCGAACGACCCCGTGCGGCCGGAACTCGAGAATACCGCGCTCGTCCGCGAACTCCACGTCTACGGCACCGAGGTCGCCATGGGCGAGGAGGGGGAAACGGACCAGCACCAACACCGCGGCTACGGCCGACGCCTGATGGCCCGCGCCGAGGAACTCGCCGCCGACGCCGGCTACGACAAGGTCAGCGTCATCTCCGGCATCGGCGCGCGGGAGTACTACCGGGAGAAACTCGGCTACCATCAGGACGGGCCGTACGTCAGCAAGCCCCTCTGACCGGTTTTCTCGACTCGGGCAAACCGATCGGCTCTGCGATCGGTCGGCGGCGTTACCGCTCGAGCGAACGGATTGGGTTGTTTCGACGCCGCTTCGTTCGTTACGATTCTGATACCGACGGCGCCGCTTGCTGCGCCAAACGCGATCAGAACCGAATCGAGCGAGTCCCGCTTTCGGTCGCGGACAGGGTGAGCGGCGTTGCGATCGCCGCGCCCGTAGCCCTCGCAGTGTCCGTGCTGGTTCGAGCATGTTCCCCTTCGGGGCGGATACTCTCCGTTCGTCCGAGGAGAGTGGCCCGACGCTGGCGCAGTTGCTCGAGCCGTTTACCGCCAATTAAATACTGGATACTGTGGGAAAAATTTATAATTGTCGAAGACTGTTCATCGAACGCCGACGTTCGTCGGCACCGTTGTCTGCGTTCCCCAGACCGACAACGGCACACCGAGTTACCTCTCAGCACGCCGATATCGCTCCCCGAATCGTTCGCCCCCACCGAACGAACGATCACGGCGTGCACTTTCGTATTCGCTCGATCCAGTGTGCAGCCAGCTACGGGAACATTTCGAACGAACGGCGGGTCTCGAGCCGGTACCAATTGCGACCGACGGTGCCGAGTTCCGCGAAGAATCATCGAGTTATACTAGTTTGTTATAATACGCTGGCGGTTCTCAGTCTCGAGTCGAGATGGGATTCAGCGACCGACTGCTGGAAGACGGCGACCGCATCTGGGCGGCACAGAAAGACCACCCCTTCGTCCGCGAACTCGCGGCCGGAACGCTGGACGAGGCGGCGTTCCAGCACTGGGTGAAACAGGACTATCGATATCTGCTCGATTACGCGCGGCTGTTCTCGATCGCGGGCTCGAAAGCCCGCGACGAGGAGACGATGACCCACCTGCTGGGAGTCGCCCACGACGTACTGGACCACGAGATGGATCTTCACCGCGAGTTCGCCGCCGATTACGGTATCTCGATCAACGAACTCGAGTCCGTCGAGAAGGCGCCGACCTGCGTCGCCTACACGAGTTTTCTCGTGCGAACGGCCTACGAGGGGTCGATCGCCGAAATCGCGTCGGCGCTTTTCCCCTGCATGCAGGGCTACCTCGATGTCGGCGAGCACATGGCCGAGCTGGCCGACGAAGAACACCGGTACACGCCGTTCATCGAGCTGTACACGGGCGAGGAGTTCCGCGAGGCGACGGCGTGGTGTCGGGAGTTCGTCGATCACTGCGGCGAGCGCTATCCGGGCGAGCACGACGCCATGCGCGAGGCGTTTCTGACGAGCGCCAAACTCGAGTACCGATTCTGGGAGATGGCGTACACGCTCGAGGGGTGGGAGCTATGACTGAATCGTTCGAGACGTACGCGGAGTACGCAGCCAGCGCCGACGAAACCGACGACGAGCCCAGGTTCACCGACTGGCTTCGAGAGCGGTCGGAACCCGCCTGGACCGACGCGGTCGAACACCCGTTCACGGACGAACTCGGCGCCGGGACGCTGTCGGCGGACGCCTTCGCCGACTACCTCGTCCAGGACTACGCCTTCGTCAACGACCTCGTCAGCGTCTTTGGCCGCGCGGTCGGGCAGGCCCCCGATATGGCGGCCAAGCGGCCGCTCGTCGAGTTTCTCGAGACGATCACCGACGACGAGGACGACTACTTCCTGCGCTCGTTCGACGCGCTCGAGGTGCCCGACTCGCGCCGAACCGATCCGGAGTTAGCCGAACCGACGGCGGCGTTTATCGATCTGCTCGGTCGGGCCTCCCACGAGGGCGGCTACGCGGAGACGCTCGCCGTGCTGGTCCCCGCTGAGTGGATCTACGAGCAGTGGGCCGTCGCTGCCGTCGAGACGTACGCGGATCCCGACGCCGACGGCCCGCCGAGTACGGGCGCCGACCTCCCGTTTTACTACGCCGAGTGGATCGACCTCCACGCGACCGCGGGCTTTCGCGAGTTCGTCGACTGGCTCCGCGGCCAACTCGACGCCGTCGGTCCCGAGCTATCGCCGCGGCGGCAGGCTCGAGTCGAGTCGCTGTTCCGGCGAACCGTCGACCTCGAGGTCGCGTTCTTCGACGCGGTGTACGACGACTGAGTGTCGACGAGACGACGTTGGTACCCATTTTACTCGGCCGGCGTATCGCGAACCGACTATGCTCGAACGAAAGACCGTCTCCGAGGTCATCGCGGCGGCGACGCTGTGCATCCCGGTTCCCGTCGACCACGGCGGCAAGCTGGCCGTCGGCACACAGGCGATCCTCGAGTCATTCCTGATCGTCCGCTACGCGGACGTCCGGGAGACCGGCGAGGTCGACGTGGACGACGATAAACTGGCGGTCACGACCGACTCTCGACTGACGTGCCACGTCGTGACGCGACTGAGAGCGTGACGGCCGCCTGCGAAGCCCTCCACGAACTGGATCGCGTACTGTGCGTCGATCGCTTCGAGACGGTGGACGGTCCGTATCGCATCGAGCGTTGGTGACGACCGCAAGCGCCGTTTCCGAACCGTCCGTGTCGAGAGCCGCTCAGTAGAGAAGTAGCGATTCCACCGCCGAGCATCCGCGCGAACGGAGTGAGCGCGGTTCACTGACGCGAGGTCGGAGGCCGAGCAGTCGGCCGTTTTTCATCGAAGTTTTTGCGCCAGCGCGGGACCAAAGGTCCCGCGGGCCATGCGAACGGGCGCTTCGCGCCCGTGAGCAGACGAGTGGCGAGCGCACCCGAGGCGGAAAAAGTTCGGTTCTAGTCGATCGTAACCTCGACCTCGAGGATCCCGAGGTACGGCGGTGCGTTGCCGCCACTCTGGCGCAACTCGGTCGCGCTCGAGCCGATGTAGTCGTAGAACTCCGAGGGATTCTGCGGGATCACCGGCGTGCCGTCGTCGCGCTTGAGATACGCCGGCGCGTCGGTTCGCTCGATGCGGTCGACGCGCTCCTCCCAGTCGCTGCCCGAGTAAAGGAAGACGCCGAATGAGAAGCGGCCCGCGGCGAGCGCGTCGTGTTTCGAGTCGAACATCGTCGCCTCCTCGGTCTTGTACTCCTCGTCGCTCACCCACGCGAGCGCCGCCACGCCGTCGGCCTGCAGGAGGTAGAGATCCCAGCCGAGTTGGGCGTCAAACACCGCCCAAGTGTTTCGCGGACCGATCGTATCGACCTCGAGGCTAAACGCGGGTCGACTCCGCGACGGCTCGTGGATGAAGGTCGCGTCGTAGCCCGGCGCGCGGATGCCCCGGTCGTGGTAGACGACGCCGTCGACGGGAATGTCCACCTCGAGATTTTCGACGATCTCTCTGACCGAGAACGCGCCCTCGTCCTCGAGGTGGTCGACGAACGTGGGGAACCGGGAAACGCGCTTCCACGGGCGGTCGTCTGGCTGGCTCATGGGTGGCGACCTCCGCTGTCCTGTTCGCGCTGCTGGATGCACCACCCAGCCCGCTTCCGTCGGGCGTCGACAGTGTCGCTCATACGGTCACGAAGGGGGTCGGTCCGGATTAGCCTTTCCGACTGTCGGTCCCGGTTCACCCTCGCCGTCGCCGCGACGGAGCGACACGCCTTTTTGACAGCGCCGGGCAGTTACGATATGGATCCAAAGCGGGAGCTTACGAGCGTCGACCTCGCCGCCCTCGTCGGGGAACTCGGGGCCTACGAGGGAGCGAAGCTCGACAAGGCCTATCTCTACGGCGACGATCTCGTGCGACTCAAGATGCGGGACTTCGATCGCGGCCGCCTCGAACTCATCATCGAAGTCGGCGAGGTCAAACGCGCCCACACGGTCGCCCCCGAGCGAGTGCCGGACGCTCCGGGCCGACCGCCGCAGTTCGCGATGATGCTCCGAAACCGTCTGTCGGGTGCCGACTTCGCCGGCGTCGAGCAGTTCGAGTTCGACCGCATCCTCGAGTTCACCTTCGAGCGCGAGGACGGCACCACCCGGATCATCGTCGAACTGTTCGGGCAGGGAAACGTCGCCGTCACCGACGGCGAGTACGAGGTGATCGACTGCCTCGAGACCGTCCGTCTGAAGTCCAGGACGGTCGTTCCGGGCTCGCGCTACGAGTTCCCCGACAGCCGAACGAATCCGCTGACGGTCTCTCGTGAGGTGTTCGATCACGAGATGGAGGAGTCGGACACCGATGTCGTCCGTACGCTGGCAACCCAGCTCAACTTCGGCGGCCTCTACGCCGAGGAGATCTGTACCCGCGCCAGCGTCGAGAAGGCGATGGACATCAGCGACGCCGACGAGGACGTTTACGATCGGCTCTACGAGGCGATCGAACGACTCGCGCTCGACCTTCGCAACGGCAACTTCGATCCGCGACTCTACTTCGCGGACGAGGGCGAGGACGGCGACGGCGGCGAGGACGGCGGAGAGAACGAAACCGGGGACGACGGCGACTCGAGTCCGGATCGCGTCGTCGACGTGACGCCGTTCCCGCTCGAGGAACACGTCGAACTGGCCTCGGAGCCGTACGACTCCTATCTGAGCGCGCTCGACGACTACTTCTTCCGACTCGAACTCGAGGAGGAGGGCGAGCCGGATCCGACCGACCAACGCCCCGACTTCGAGGAAGAGATCGCCAAACAGGAGCGTATCATCGAGCAACAGCAGGGCGCGATCGAGGGCTTCGAGCAGGAGGCCGACATGCTGCGCGAGCAGGCCGAGTCGCTGTACGCCGAGTACGGCCTGGTCGACGACATCCTCTCGACGATTCAGGAGGCGCGCGCCCAGGACCGGCCCTGGGACGAGATCGAGGAGCGATTCGAGGCCGGCGCGGAGCAGGGGATCGAGGCCGCCGAGGCGGTCATCGACGTCGACGGCAGTGAAGGAATCGTAACGGTCGAGGTCGACGACGACTACGTCGATCTCGAGACCACGCAGGGCGTCGAGCAGAACGCCGACCGACTCTACACCGAGGCCAAAGCCGTCCAGGAGAAAAAGGAGGGCGCGCTCGCGGCCATCGAGAACACTCGGAAGGATCTCGAGGAAGCCAAGCGTCGCCGCGACCAGTGGGAGGCCGACGATGGCGACGACGAGCGAGACGACGCGGACGAGGTCGAGCGCGAGGATCGAGATTGGCTCTCGATGCCCTCCGTCCCGATCCGCGAGAACGAGCCCTGGTACGACCGGTTCCGCTGGTTCCACACCAGCGACGGCTACCTCGTGATCGGCGGGCGCAACGCCGACCAGAACGAGGAGTTGGTGAAGAAGTACCTCGAGCCGGGCGACAAAGTGCTTCACACGCAGGCCCACGGCGGCCCCGTCACCGTCTTGAAGGCCACCGATCCCAGCGAGGCGTCCTCCTCGGATATCGAACTGCCCGAGACGAGCATCGAGGAGGCCGCCCAGTTCGCCGTCTCCTACGCGTCGGTCTGGAAGGACGGCCGCTACGCGGGCGACGTCTACGCCGTGGACTCCGATCAGGTTACCAAGACGCCCGAGAGCGGCGAGTACCTCGAGAAAGGCGGCTTCGCGATTCGCGGCGATCGAACCTACTACGACGATACGCCGGTCGGCGTCGCGGTCGGCATCCAGTGCGAGCCCTACACCCGCGTCATCGGCGGGCCGCCGTCGGCCGTCGTCGATCAGGCCGCGACGACGATCGAACTCGAGCCCGGTCGCTACGCGCAGGCCGACGCGGCAAAACGGCTCTATCGACGGTTCCGCGAGCAGTTCGAGGACGAGTCGTTCGTCCGCAAGATCGCCAGTCCGGACCGGATCCAGCACTTCATGCCGCCGGGCGGGAGCCGGATCGCCGAGGAGTGACTGGTCGGTGAGCCAGCAGCCCGGCGCGGAAGCAGCTATCGAACCGGGCTTAGCGTTGTAATCTTGAGGACCTGTCGATCGTACCGGTCCGAGACGCGGTCGGTTCGCGCGAACTAATCGCGTCTCGAGGGAGCGATTTTCGTCCAGGGAACGTCACTGCTCCACCTCTAGGCGGTGTTATAGTATGGCTAGTGCTTTTTCTCGACAAGCGTGGGGAGAATGACACCGAAGTTTATGAGTGAGACATCAACTAACACGAACATGCCCCTTCACCTGTCCGACGCGGCCCTCGATCGATTCGATGGGGGCGACGTCGTCTGCCTGGTCGATGGGGAGCATTATCCGCCGGTAACGACGGCAACGCTCGAGACACTCGAGTCGAACGGCGCGGTCGTCGCCGGACTCGTCTTTCTGGGTGGGACCGAAAAGATCGAGGACCCGACGGAGGCGTTAGCAGCGACCGGAACTGCCGCCGAAATCTATACCCCGGACGGTGACGTTCTCGACGCGATCGAACGGGCGATTCTCGAACAGAACCCGTCGCTCGTCGTCGACCTGTCGGACGAACCCGTCGTGACCTACGAGGATCGATTCGAGATCGCATCGACGATCCTGACTCACGGAGTCGACTACATCGGTGCGGATTTCGTCTTCGAGAGCCCCGAGGCGAACGATGTGCTCGAACAGCCGAGTCTCTCGATTATCGGGACGGGAAAGCGGATCGGGAAGACCGCTGTCAGCGTTTCGATTGCCCGGACGATGGACGAAGAGGGATACGATCCGACGATCGTTTGTATGGGCCGTGGTGGGCCGCCCGACCCGGTCGTCGTCGATACGAGCGAGCGAACGATCGACGCGGATGCGCTCATCGAACTGGCGGAACGCGGGGAACACGCCGCGTCGGACTACTTGGAGGACGCGCTGCTCGCCGATGTACCCACCGTCGGCTGCAGGCGATGTGGTGGCGGAATGGCGGGAAATCCCGTCGCCTCGAACGTGGTCGCCGGAGCCGAGCGGACGGCCGACCTCGCCGACGGCTTCGTCATCATGGAAGGATCGGGTGCGACGATGCCCCCGGTCGAGACGGACGCGAGGATCGCCCTCATCGGAGCGGCCCAGCCGCTCGAACACGTTCTACAGTATTTCGGACAGTATCGCGTGCAAACGTCAGATATGGCGGTGGTGACGATGTGTGAAGAACCGCTTGCAAGCGAGGAGAAGGTACGACGAATCGAGGAGGGGATCACTAGTCTCGCTCCGGATCTCGAGTATCTACTGACGACGTTCCGACCGGTCCCTGGCGAAGACATCGCTGGGCGATCGGTCTTCGTCGCCACGACCGCGCCGGAGTCGGTCGCACCCACTATCGAAACGGCTCTCGAGGAGGAACACGGCTGTGACGTCGTCGGCCTCAGTACCAATCTGTCGAACCGGCCCAAACTCCGGAGTGACCTGGACGACGGAATGGGTGACGCCGACGTGTTGCTCACCGAGATCAAAGCGGCCTCGATCGATGTCGCCGGACGATACGCAAAAGAGAACGGGCTGGAGATCGTGTTCATGCACAACGAAGCGACGCCGATCCGTGGGAGCGTCGACAGCCTGGATGCGGGGGTGATCTCGCTCTGTGAACGAACGCTTGCCGGCCACAGCCCGAACGAATGACAGACGTACTCAAAGACGGGAACAGTCATCCGTTCTCGAAGGGGCTGCTTGCCACCTCGCTGGCGATCACCGGATTACCACTGGAGGAACGATACGAGATCGTCAGGGAGATCGATCGAGAACTCGATCAGGTCGAGGTCGTCCACTCGAGGGAGATCCAACAGCGGGTGCAACGGAAACTGCAAGAGAGGGGATTGCAAAGAGAGGAACGAGTTTACAGGGTAACCAGACAACTGTGGCGGCTGGAGAAACCGCTGTTTATCCTGCTTGGCGGCACCGCAGGGATCGGTAAGTCGACGCTCGCCATCGAACTCGCTCACCGACTCGACATCAACAGGATCATCGAAACCGACACTGTCCGCGAGATCATGCGAAATATGGTGTCGACGGAACTGGTCCCGTCCCTGCACCAGTCCAGTTTCAATGCGGACGAAACGGTGAAAGCTGACCTGGTGGATGACTCTCTCATCTACGGGTTCAATCAGCAGGTCAACGTCGTGAGCACAGGGGTCAAGCCGGTCATCGACAGAGGCGTCAAAGAGGGCGTGAACTCGATCGTCGACGGCGTCCATGTCGTGCCGGGATATCTGGGGATGGGGGATCGAGACGACTGTCATACGTTTCGGTACGTTCTCGAGGTGCCGAACGAAGCGGAACACGCCAGACGGTTTCACGCCAGAGCGAACACGAGCAACAGGAACGCCGGACGGTACCTCGAGAACATCGCGGATATCCGGACGCTTCAGGAATACATCGTCGAGGAAGGAAAACGGAACGGAGCGACGAGTATCACCAACGAGAATATGGAACAGACGATCGAGGAGATCATAAACGACGTGACGACCGAACTGGAACCGCTAGTGGCATCCTCAGTCTAACATGGAGAGTCGAATCCAGTCGTGGCGGTTGGTTCGGCCCTGCAGTTACCGACTGGGAAGCGGTAAACCGACTCGAGGTGAGTTCCAAATCCTGCCGACGGCGACCAAGGGGCGCACGTCACCCACGAACGATGCACGTCCGCTCGTACGGTCGCATGCGGACACTTACATAGAATGGTAGTCGCAGATCTCCACGTACACACGACGAACTCGGATGGAACGCTACCGCTTGCGACGCTCCCCGAAGCCGCCGAGCGGGCCGGCATCGAGGCGGTTGCAGTCACCGATCACGATCGGGTCCATCCCGATCTTGATCGCCCGCTGACGAGACGCGATGGGATCGAGATCGTTCACGGCATCGAACTGGGCGTGACGACCGGAGAGCTGCGCGTCGACCTGCTCGGCTACGGCGTCCGGCGATCGGAGCGCCTGAAGGAATTCCTCGAGACGGTGCAAGCGAACCGAGTCGAGCGTGCGCGACAGATCGTAGCCTGCGTCGAGGAAAAACTCGGCGTCGATCTGGACGTGGCTGTCGCGCCCGGAATCCATCGGACGCACATCGCTCACGCGATCGACCGCAGCGACGCGCCGTACGAGTACCGACGGGCCAGAGACGAACTTATCGGAGACGGCTGTCCGTGCCACGTCCCGCGGACGGTTCCTGAATTCGATCGCGGACGGCGCGTGCTCTCGGAGGCCTGTGGGCTGGTCGGACTCGCCCACCCGCTTCGGTACCCCGATCCGGAGCGCGCACTGGCGCTATCCGCGGATCTCGATGCGGTCGAACTCGCCTATCCTTACGACCGGGGCGTCGACGTCGCGCCTGTCGTGGCGGCGATCAACGACCACGACCTGGTGGCGACGGGCGGGAGTGACGCCCACGACGACCGACTCGGACTCGCCGGGGTGGACCGAGCAACCTACGATCGCATCCGATCGAGAGTGCTGGACTGAGACGGTCTGGCGTAACAGCGTCCCGGAGCAACCACAGGACGGCTCGCGGTTGCCCGGATCATGACACACGGAAGTCAGCCATTGTTTCCTCACGACAGTCACGTCGCCCGTCGAACTATCGCGCTAACGGATGCTACTGGAGTGCAGTAGAGCGCTATATATCCCTCTGTGTGACACATATACAGCGTTATCTGCCTCCGTTGTTTCGTGAGACGTGTGGCGAAAGCCGTAGTCGATCGCTCGGACGAACCGTCGCCGGTTGGAGTGGAGCACAACACTCGAGAGACGTTCGAACTGACACGGTTAGCCCAGCCGGATCCGATAGTCAACGCAGGCTGCCGATGTCACACCGCTATAAAAAGCGTGAACGATCGAACGCCGAGAGTCATCTGTACCCAGTGACCATCCATACTGCAACCGCCGGATCGATGCGCGGCCGGCCTCGACACCCCATATCGTCCCTCCCACAACCCACACAGCAAATGAAAAATACCCGCTCGCGAGCCAGCTCATCGCCCGTCACACTGAACCCCTACGCTGCTGTCGAGTGGGAGACCACCGACCAGTGTCTCTCTCAGTTTCACCTCCACGAGCCGCGAAACTGCATCGATCCGGAGTCTGCCACTCACGACCCAGCCGGCGAGATAGCCGACGGCGGAGACCGAGAGCGACCCTCTCCCGGCGATCTCATCGACAAATACCAGTTCGCCGGCTACAGTGCCCTCGCCGTGACCGAACACGAGTACTACGTCGACGGGACCAAGCACAAAGGCGAACCCTTCTTCGAGGACCTCGACGTGACCAGCTGGCCGTGGTCGCAGTGGGAGCGACACGAAGGGGCAGGCGACGTGCTTCCGATACAGGGGGCCGAGCTTCGCGGAACCGTCGAGGGTATCGACGAGCGCCACGACATCGTGAGTCTCGACAACGATCTCGGACACGGTCGTGGACAATCCCTCCTGCAAGTCGCCACCGAAATCGACGAGCGTGGTGGCGTCTCGTTTCTCCCCCACCCGGGGCGATACCCCCAGCCTGAAGGCCTCGAAACCTACGTAGAGTTGTTCGAGCGGGTCGATACCGTGCTCGGCGTCGAGGCGTTCAACGCGCGGGACCGGTATCCCGGCTGTCGGGACATCTGGGACGAGCTACTCGTCGAGTTCGGCCCCCAACGACCGATTTGGGCGTTCGCAAACGACGATTACCACGCCAGACCGCGGTCGCCGGAAAACGAGCGATTCGATCGCTCCCGAACCGTACTGCTGCTCGAGGAGCGATCGCCGGCGGGCGTCATCGACGCGTTACGGGCCGGCAGAAGTTACGTTCAGTACAACGGGGACAGTATCGCCCCGGCGATCGACTCGATCACCGTCGACGACGGTCGCGCTCGCATCGCGTCGCCGGAGGCGACGTCGGTTCGGTGGATCGGCGACGGCGAACCGATCGCCACCGGAACCACCCTCCCGCTGAGAGACGTATCGAGTACGTACGTTCGCGCTGAGGCGTCCGGTCCGGGTGGCGCGGTGAGCTGCACACAACCGTTGTTTCTCTCCTGAAACGGTTTACTGTAGCGGTTTACTGCTGAAACGACGGACCGGTCGCGGTTTCGCTGGAAACGATTTGCGCCACGAGGTCAGCGACGCGATTGCAGGCGCGGCTGCGATCAGTGTGAGCAGCCAGCCGAACCGCTCGGTGTCAAGTCTGCCGTCGGCGGCCTCGCTGTCGGTGTCGAACAGTTCGTTCAGAACGCCAGCGTATTTGCTATCGCCGTTGACACTATGTCCGAGGGAGTGACTCGAGTGGGCGACCCACAGCCTTACAGCGGAGTTGAGCAGGGCGACGAACGGGACGTGTCCGAGCTCTCCCCACGAACAGCCCGAAAGAACGGCGTTGACGAACGCATTCGACTCAGTCCGACTGCCCGTCGTCGGCTGCCTCAACCCGGTCCGCGTGTTTCTCGAGGTCGGCCGCGAGCGCTCGGGCCTGCTCGGGGGTCAACTCGAGTTCCTCCATGTGTGCAGGGAGGTGTTCTTCGGTCATGTTGTCGAGTTCGAACTGCAGTCGGACGCAGTCGGGGACTTTCTTGTCGGAGGTCGCGTTCGCGACGGCGAACGCCTCGGTTTCGAACTCCTGTCCCTTGGCGACGGCATCGACGAGGTCGAGCGTCGTGTAGGCGTTGACTTTCATCAGTCGGTCGGTCATACTGGAACGGAATCGTCGAACGCACTTAGGCGACTCGAGACCGACGCTGCCGAAGCAATTAGTACACGCGTTCGAAAAGGGGACCGCAGTACCGCAGAACGCAGGAGCCCGGTTCGGCGTTGCGAGGCTTAGTCGTCCGACGGAATCGGGGTCCCGTCCGCACGTGCCGGCGCGGGACTCTCGTCGAGGTCGTCCTCCTCGGCGTAGGGGTACCACGTTCGCTTCGTGTTGTGCATGAACGGATCCTCGTAGTCCGTCTCCTCGGGTTCGATCAGGTCGGCGAGTTCCTCGTCGTCGCGGTTGGCGACGAACTCCCGGAAGCTCTGCTCGTCGCTGTCCCGCGCTTCTTCGAAATTCTCGAGCAGGTTCGCGATCGCGCCGGGGACCTCGTCCGCCGGGACGCGCTCGGTGACCCACGAGGCAAACTGCGGCTCTTCGCCGAGGCCGCCGCCGAGGCCGATGTCGAGCGCCTCGACCGGTTCGCCGTTCTTTCGCGTCTTCATGCCGCGCAGCGAGACGTCGGCGATCTGGGGCTGAGCGCAGGAGGCCGTACAGCCCGACAGGTGGATGTGGAAGTTTTCGACGCCCTCGGGGAGGGTGACGTTCTCGGTCAGCCAGCGGCCGAACCGAACCTGGCGGTTCTTCGTCTCGACGATCGAGAGCGAGCAGAACTCGGTGCCCGTACAGGCGATGGAGCCGCGCTGGAACGGATGCGGGTCGGGGCTGTAGTCCTCGAGCACCGATTCCGCGCGCAGGTCGTCGACGTTTGCCTCGGCCACGTCGGTGAGGATGATGTTCTGGCGCTGGGTGAGTCGAACCTCGCCCGAGCCGTGTTCCTCCGCCGCGTCCGCGAGCGCGTAGCCGTCGTCGACGCCGATCCGGCCGACGAGGACGTTCAGTCCGACGTAGTAGTTGCCGTCAACCTGCTCGTGGACGCCGACGTGGTCGTGTTTGCCGTCGGCCTCGCCCGCGTTGTAGGAGTAGGACTCGCGCAGGTCCTCGCCCGCGGTCTCGAGTTCGAAGTCGACGTACTCCTCCTGGAGGGTCTCGCGAAGCTTCTCGGGGCCCCACTCGTCGACGAGGAACTTGATTCGCGCGTTGTATCGGTTCTCGCGGTCGCCGTGATCGCGGAACAGCGCCGAGATGCCGCCCGCGACCTCGACGGCCTGTGCC
Organism: Natronorubrum marinum; assembly: GCF_052040125.1. Classification (NCBI taxonomy): domain Archaea; kingdom Methanobacteriati; phylum Methanobacteriota; class Halobacteria; order Halobacteriales; family Natrialbaceae; genus Natronorubrum; species Natronorubrum marinum. The sequence continues at coordinate 967,590 of NZ_JBPPFV010000001.1, read as the reverse complement.
GGCGTGGCGAAGACGTCGATGTTCCGGGCGAACCGCGGCTCGTTGCGCGAGAGGCCGCCGCCGACGCGAACGTTGTAGCCGGTCACCGACTCGCCGTCTACCTCCTTTTCGGCGGGCTCAAACGCCAGGTCGTTGATGTCACCCTGGCCACAGCCCTCGTCGCAGCCCGTTACCGACACCTTCCACTTGCGGGGCAGGTTCGAGTGCGCCTCGTTCTCCTTGAACGTGTCGTGCAGCTCGGTCGCGAGCGCGTCGGCGTCGACGTGCTCGTGTTTGTCCTTGCCGGCGACCGGGCAGCCGACGATGTTCCGCCAGGAGTCACCGCAGGCCTGGACCGTCGAGAGGCCGACGTCCTCGAGTTGTTCGAAGATTTCGGGGACGTCCTCGAGACGGATCCAGTGGAGTTGGATCGCCTGTCGGGTCGTCACGTCGAGCCAGCCGTTGCCGAACTCGGGGTTTGCGGCGGGCCCGCGGGAGAACTCGTCCGCGATTTCGACGATGCGTCGGAACTGTCCGGGCTCGAGGACCCCACCCGGCGGACCGATCCGCATCATGAAGTACGACTCCTGGCCGGCTCGCTGGTGGTACAGGCCGTACCACTTGAATCGCTCGAACCAGGCGTCCTGTTCGTCGTCCGGGATCGACTCCCACCCCTCATCGGCGAAGTGTTCGATTTCGGTGCGGATGTCGGTCCCGTAGAGTTCGTCCTTCCACTGTTCGACGTCAGTAGGCATTGGATCCGTTATATGGCGGGGACGTATAAGCCCCTCCGTCTGTCGTCAGTTTGCCCCGGTTCTCACCGGTTCCGGTCGCCTTTGCCAGTATCGGTTACCGCCGTCTCAGCGCTCGGGCTCTACGAGCGACTGGACGCCTTCGGGGCCGTACGGTTCGAACTCGCCGTCGACGATTTGGCCGATGGGTAACCGATCGATCGAGTCGCGGGTGCCGCAGTCGAGACATTGGCCGACGGCGTCCGCGGTCACGGTCGAGCCGTCGACGCCGACATCGACGAAGCCTTCGAGCAGGACGTACGCGGGTTCACAGTCACAGAATACGCCTCGAGAGAGCGTCCAGACGTCGCTCACGCTCACCTGGCGGCTGTCGTTGACGCTGATCCACGCGCCGTCGTCGAGCGTTCGCAGTGCGATCGTCATACATTCCATCGGGCCGCGACGGGCCTCCATCCGTCGGACAGGGCAATGCTTACCGATGCGGCGGTTCCGGGCGAGGCTGAAACCGACCGACTAGGCCGAGATGTTCCCGATCGATCAGTCCGCGATAGCGGCAGAATTTTCTGGAACGGAGGTCGGTCGCCGGCTTGCACAGTTCCCGACTCACACAGTCGACGCTGGACCGAGCGAGGTCGCCGAGTCAGGGAACGATTTGGGAACGGTTCGAGGGCTGGTCCATCTGTTTCGGCCGAACCGGGCTGCACGTGCCGGGCCCATGCCTACACCGCTGACGGTCGACGCGTCAACCATGGTAGAACTGGATACTGACACGGAGACCGATCTCGAGTTGGGCAAAGCGACGATCGTCTACGAAACCGCGACCGGCGACCTCGAGCGAGCCACCGTCGACAACGATCACATCGCCTACTTCCAGGGTCACTGGCTGTTCGCCTACGGCACCGACGAGGACGGCAACGACGTGGTGCGGCGCGTACCGAAAGAGCGCGTTCGCCTCGTCGAACGCTCCGTCGAGGAGATCGAGAAGGCGTTCGAAACGGCCGTGGACAAGACGAAGGGCAAACTCGAGGATCTCGTCGACTGAGCGGATCGCACGGCTTCGAAGCGCTGCTGTCGCCGGACTCGCTTTTCACGGCTGTTCGTCGATCCCTTCGCGCCGACGAGTGCCGTTCTCGCGATCAGTTGTCGATCTCGCCGCCGTCTGCCTCCGCGTTCGCGTCGATCCGATCGGACCAGCGTTGCTGGCTCTCGTCGTAGGACGCACCCACTGCAATCAGGAAGCCGATAATCGCCGTTACGACGGCGATAGCGCCGACGGCGACGATCGCGACGGGGAGGACCGACCCCTCGATGACCTGCGCGGAGGTCAACAGCGAGACCGCGGTCACGGCCGCGATGAGTGCGAGCAGGCGGCCGAAGCGGCCGGTATCGAATTCGGACTTGGAGACGTCGGTGTCGGTACTCGCGTCGCGGTCCAGCAACTCGTTCAGGATGCCGTCGTACTCGTCGTCGCTCGAGGAGTTTCCGAGCGAGTGAATCGAGTGGGCGACCCACAGCCCCGCCGTGAAGTTGAGGAGGGCGACGAACGAGACGAGACCGATCTCTCCTTGGATAAACAGTCCCGCGAGGACCGCGTTGACGAACGCGAGGACCATGACCGCGTGAACCGCGAGCGATCGCGTGCCGAAGTCTTCGAAGAGCTGGACGTGTGCGAGTTTCATACACACTATTGGCTCCCCAAGGGGATACCGTGCGTCCCTAACTATGCCATTCCGTACCAATCGTGACTGTAGCGGAGCCCGATACGAACTGCGATCGAATCTCCCGCGAGGGGCGAGCTGATACCGTCCAGGTCGCATGCGAGGTCGATCCGAGCTTGTTGCTATACTATTCAAGTTAAAACAATAGATCTAGCATGCTAGTTACGATGCTAGACACTACTGTTATTACACGGGTCGTGGCATGCGCTGCCATGTGTCTCAATTGTGCTGGACGTGACACAGCAGCGTCGAATCCGGACCAAAACGATCGCTCCGAAACAGCACGGGCGGACGGCGACGACGGACGGTGGAAACGACGGCGATTCCTGCAGGCGACCGGTGTTGCCGCGGGAACCGGAACGCTTCTCGGCACCCAGTCTAGCCGAGTAACAGCATCACACACCGAGTGTGACGCCGCGGACCGATGGGTCGAGGCGGCGAATCACAGTTCGCGGGACTACGGCATCGACTGGATCGTCATCCACGTGACCGCGGGGGCCTATCAGGGCGCGCTGAATACCCTGACCAGTTCGAACTCGGGTGTGAGCTCTCACTACCTCGTGAAGAACTACGACTGGACCGAGGGACCGTCGGCGGGCCACGTCGATCAACTCGTCCACCACGACCGCACGGCCTGGCACGCCCGATACATTGCCAACCACCGATCGATCGGAATCGAACACGAGTGGTTCGACGACAACGGCATCACCAACGCGTGCTACGAATCGTCGGCTGACCTCGTCCGCTGTATCGCCGACATGCACGACATTCCCCTCGAGTTCTATACAAGCAACACCTGCATTCAGAACGAATCCGGCGGGATCATCGGCCACACGCACGTTCCGGACGGTGACTGTAGCAGCTTCCACCACGGCGGTCGAACCTGTCCGTACCCCGACTGGGACATGGCTCACTTCGCGGATCTCGTCCGCGACAGCGACGGCGGCGGTGGCGGCAATACGTTCGCGATGGGCGACGACGTCGTCACGACGACCGCGCTCAACGGCCGTGAGCAGCCCTGTCTCAACGACGATGTCGTGTTGACCCTCCCGGAGGGAACGCAAGGGGAGGTCATGAACGGCCCCGAAGAGTGCGACGGCATCACCTGGTGGGGGCTACACGTGCCGGCGTACAACGAGTGGGTCTGGTGTTCGGAGAACTACCTCGTGCACGCCTGACGGGGGAACCCGTCGGATCCGTCACGCACTTACCGACCCCTCGAGAAGGGCCGGGTATGCAGATCAAAGACCGGGAGCAGGTCGAGGGCGGGCGCGAACGGGTCACCGTCGTCCCCGAGAGCGTCGACGACCTCTGGCACCTGCAGTACGTCCTCGAGCCCGGCGACCGCGTCGCGGGCGATACGACCCGGCGGATCCAGCGCAACGACGACCAGATGCGCGATACGGGCGGCGAGCGCGAACCGATGTGGGTCGCCATCGCCGTCGAAGACATCGAGTTCCACAAGTTCGCCAACCGACTCCGCGTCGGCGGCGAGATCGTCGCCTGCTCGCGCGAGGATCAACTCGGGTTTCACCACACGCTGAACGTCGAGGAGCGCGAGGAGCTCTCGATCGAGAAGTACTTCAAACCGGATCAGGAGGCCCGCCTCGAGGAAGCCGAGGAGGCCACCGAGAACCCCGACGTCGCCATCGCGACCGTCGAGGAGGGACAGGCCCACGTCCACACGGTCGCCCAGTACGGCACCGAGGAGCGGGCGACGATCACCGGGACGACCGGGAAAGGCGAGTACAGTCGCGGGCGCTCGGAGCTGTTTTCGGAGCTCGGGGACGTCCTCAAGCGACAGGACGCCGACGCGATCATCCTCGCCGGGCCGGGCTTTACGAAACAGGACGCCCGAAAGTACATCGAGAACAACGTCCCCGAGGTCGCCGAGAAGATCACGATGGTCGATACGGCCAGCGTCGGCGACCGCGGCGTCCACGAGGTGCTCAAACGCGGCGCCGTCGCGGACGTTCAACAGGAGACCCGCATCGAGAGCGAGGCCGAGTACATCGACGAACTCACGCGGCGTATGGCCGAGGGCGCGAAAGCCGCCTACGGTCCCGATCAGGTAAAGCAGGCCGCCGAGTTCGGCGCGATCGAACGCCTGCTCGTCCTCGACGATCGGCTGCAGAAAGAACGCGGTCCCGACGGCGAGTGGGCCATCAGCGTCGACGAGATCGTCCGCACGACAGAACAGAAAGGCGGCGACGTGACGGTGTTCTCGAGCGAGTTCCCGCCCGGCCAACAGCTCTCGAACCTCGGCGGTATCGCGGCGCTGTTACGGTACCGACTCGAGTAATCGCAACGGGCAGCAGCGACCGTCGTTTCGTCACTCGGAGTTGGGTCGCAACTGGTCGCTCGCTTCGATCAGCTGGATCAACACGGACGCAAACAGCGAATCCGAGCTCCAGATCGCGGTCTCGCTCCCGTCGTCGTCGACCACGCTCAGCAGAATGCTCTCCCCGTCGACGACGACGATCCGGCCGGATCGCTCGTCGCTCTCGCGAAAGTCGGGTGGCGACTCGGTCTCGACGCCGTCGATATCGCTGAACCGGTCTCGAATCTCGTCGGTTCGACTGATGATGATAACCGAGACGCCGGCAGCCGCCCGCTCCCGGATGGTCCGCTCGATCGACTCCGTGACGAACGTCGGCAGCCGCGTTCCGAAGATGATCCGGTCATCGGCCTGCGAGAGGAGATCGACGACGCGGCTGTCGACTCGGTCGCGGCTGCGGACGGTCCAGAGGTCCTCCTGAGTCTCCTCCGTCGACGACTCCTCTTTGACCCCCTCGACGTAGTCGAAGGCCCGTTCGCGTTCGCGTTCGAACCGCTTTTCGAGCGTGTTCTGTGCTTCCTCGATGCTGACCGGCCGGTACCGGATCGGGCTCGACTGCTGGACCTCGAGGAGGCCGCGATCCTCGAGGCTTTCCGCGACGCTGTACACCTGCGAGCGAGGCACGTCGGTGACGTTGGCGACGTCCCGTGCGGTGCCGGACCCCAGCCGGTGTAAGGCGATGAACACCTTGGCTTCGTAGCTGGTGAGCCCGAGTCGTTCGAACGCGTCGACGGCCTCACTCTCGTCGTCAGTCACGGATGGTCACTCTCCCTCGTCTCTCGCGCCGTCCGCTATTTCGGTTTCGGTCTGTCTATCGGTCCCGCCGTCGCTTGCGGTCGGCGTCCCGGTTACCGATCCCGGCGCGTCGAAGGAGACGTCCGGACCGAAGTACCGCGTCCAGAGCACCAGCAGCGTCGGCAGGACGATCACGCTCGCGAGGAACGAGTACGCGATCGTTAGGCCGGTGATGATCCCGAACTGCCGGAGCACGGGAAGGATGGCGAAGGCGAGCGTGCCGAATCCGCCGATGGTCGTCGCGGCGCTGCCGAGCAGCGCCCCGCCGGTCCCCGTAACCGTCGTGTGCATCGCGTCCCAGACGTTGCCCTGTCGCTCGAGTTCGAGCGTATACCGCGCGCTGACGTGGATACTGTAGGCGACGCCCAGCCCGACCGTGAGGCTGGTGATCATCCCCGTCAACACGTTAAACGGCATGTCGAGGAGATGCATCGTCCCCAGGATCCAGCTGACAGCGAACGCGACCGGGAGCAGAGTTACCGTCCCGAGCGTCGCGCTGTTGCCGGTCAGCCAGTAGGCCGCCGTCAGGAAGCCGAAGACGGCGACGAGCGTGATCATCAGACTCTGGAGGACCGTATCGAGCAGGTCCTGTTCGACGATGTAGCTGACGATCGGATCGCCGGTCGCGATGGCATTGAGTTCGCCGTCGCCGGCGTTCAAGTTACGCTGGTCGCCCGTGCCGTCGACGTCGATCGTTCCCGCGATAGCTCGCATCTCGTCGGTCGTGTCGGCGAAGCTGGCGTCACCCTGCGTCGAGATGATCAGCCGGGCCGATTCGTAGTTGCCGTCGTCGGTTCGGTAGAGGACTGTACTCGCAGCGTCCCCGTTAACTTCGAACAGTTCGTCGTACAACTCCTCGAGGTTCTCGTTGGGGACGCCGTCGCCGTCGGTCGCAGCCTGATACGACTCGTTGAACGACTCGTTCTGTGCGGCCGTCTCCTCCATCACCGAGATCGGGCCCTGTACGTCCGCCTCGCCGTTCGGAAGCGTGTAGACGGTACTGCTCTCTGCGGCTTCGTCCTGGGCATCCGATAACTGCCGTAACGCGTCGTCGTCGGTTATATCTCCCTCGACGAGTATCTGGGCCTGCGTGTCCTGGCGCTGGAAGTTCTCGTTGACGAACTTGAGGTCGTCTGCGGCCTGATACTCGCCGGGGGCCATCCCACCCGGCAGGTGTTCGGTCCAGGCCGGCGGACTCTCCGCGAGGAAGTCCTCCTCGTCGAAGCTCGTGTCGACCTGACTCGCGCCGTAGACGCCACCGGCGGTGAGCAACAGCGCGGCGATCAGGACGATCACCGGAATCTTTCGCGCCGCGGTCGACCCCAGCGTAAGGACGTTGGTGAACCGTCCCTCGCCGGTTCCGAACGCGCGCTTTCGACGACTCATCCCGCGCGACTCGAGGAACGAATCGATCTCGACTTTGAGGGCCGGAATCAGCGCGCCGAAGATGATCAGTGCAGCGATGATCCCGACGGAACTGATGATGCCGAACTCCCGGATGGGACCGATGGGACTGACCAAGTTCGCGAGGAATCCGATCGCGGTCGTCGCGGTCACCCAGACGAGGGCGACGCCGACGCCGGCCAGCGCGATCGTCATCGAGCCGCGGACGGTGCTCGAGACACCGTCGGTCTCCCGTTGCTCACGGTGACGCATGAAGACGTGTATCGCGTAGTCGATGGAAAGCCCGATCAGCAACACCGGAACCGCGATCATCATCTGGTTGAACGCGATACCGGCCCAGCCCATGAAGCCGAACGTCCAGACTAACACGGCGCCGATTCCGACGACCCCCAACGCAATGTCGAGCGGATCCCGGTAGGCAATGATCAGCGCGACGACGACGAACAACAGCGCGAGCGGGCCGACGATCGCGAGACTGTCGCCCATCGAACGGTCGATCTCGTCGGTAATGATGCCGATACCGAAGACCATGTACTCTTGGTCTTGCTGGTTGGCAAGCTCACGAAGGTCGAGTTGACTCTCGAGAACTCCACCGGTATCACCGCCCATCTGCATCGCATCGCCCTCCATCTCCTGGACGACCAACGTCATGCGGGCGTCGGCCTGGGTCGATCCGGGATCGTACGACGACGCCATGAACCCGAGCGCGGCAGCGCCGTTGTTTCCGTCGTCTGACAGCGTGTCGGTCAGGAGCTCCTCGAACTCGTCGTCGTCGAGTTCTTCGAGGGCCTCGATCTGCTCGTCGAGCGACGGCTGTTCGCCGCCACCCTCTTGGAGTGCTGTTTGCTCCTCCTGGAACTGCTCGGAGTCCGCCTCGAGTTGGTCGTACTCGTCCTCGAGGACGCCGAACGTCGCGCCGGCGTAGACGTCTTCGAAGCTCTCGGACAGCTCCTGATACTCCGGATCCTCTTCGTAGTTGTCCGTCTCCTCGCGAATCTCGATTCGCTCGGACTCGATACCGCGAGCCTGTTCCACCATCTCCTCGTACTCGGTGGTCTGCTCGTCGTCGAGCTCGGCTGCTTCGGCTGCGCCCTCGACGGTGGCCTCGATTTCGGCTTCGGTCTCCGCGGCGCCGTCTTCGTCGCCAGCTGCGAGCTGGGCCTCGTACTGGTTGTGGAGCTCGATCGTCTCGTTGAGTCCGTCCTCGAGCGCGCCGCGCCGTTGCTCGAGTGCGGCTTCGCGTTCCTCGAGTTCGGCGCCCTGCGCTTCGAGCTCAGCGGCCTGTTCCTGACTGATCGCCGTAATCGCGAGGATGTTCTCGACGCCGGTGATCGAGTCGTTCTCGACGAGCGTCGCGTTGATCGACTCGTTCGCGTGAATCTCCTGTTGGAACTCGAGCGAGTCGATCACTGACTCTTGGGTGAGGACGTTATCGCCTCGTGCTATCACCTGAACCGACGTCGTATTCTCGTCACCCTCGGACTCGAACCGCTCGTTGATATCCTCGAGCGCCTGTGCTTCGTCCGACTCGCCTTCGAACTGATCGAGCGAGGAATCGTCGTCGACCATCGGCATTCCCGCACCGACGAGCGCCGTCGTCAGTATTAGGGCGAGAATGACGATCTTGGAGTGGGTCGTCACGATCTCCGCGAGTCGATTCGGAATATTCATCCGCTCACCTCGTCGAAATTCGCCGTCTGAGTACAGGGAACCATTCTGTTGTTACGATCCTACAAACTCACGCCATATACCTGTTCGGATACGAATGTCAGCATGTGTATTATTCTCACGAAAGAATAGCTACGAGTGATCAATCGTCTATCTCTACCCGAAATCGAGAAGGATGGTACCGAACGCGTCCGAATTCGTACCCGTATGCCGATCGCCGCCCAGTTACTCGACCGAGATCGTCGTGAGGTCCTCGGCGAATCGCACGTCGCCGTCGTACTGCGTCCCGATCGACTCGAGCATCTCGTCGTGACGACCGTCGGTGTGGGGATAGAGGTGGGTCAGGTAGACGCGGCCGATCTCCCGGCCGGCTAACGCCTTGCCGAGGGTCTCCGGTGTGGGGTGGTTCGAGACGTCGACGTCGTCGGGGAACGAACAGTCGTGGACCAGAATCGCCGACCCCTCGGCGAAGTTCGCCAGCCCGGCGAAGGCTTCACTGTCGCCGCTAAAGGTGAACAGATCGCCGAAACGGTAGGCCAGACACGGCAGCGAGTGGCGGGTCTCGTAAGCCGAAACGTCGAACCCCGCTACGGAAAACTCGCCGGGGACGACCTCCCGAACCTGCAACTCGAGTTTCCCCTGCATGTACTCGTGGACCTCGAGTAAGTCGTCGACCAGCGCCTTCGTTCCCCGTGGCCCGACGACCTCGAGGTGTTCCTCGCCGGCGAGCCAGCGGGCTTTCATCAGCGGGAGCAGGTCGGCGACGTGATCCAGGTGGTGGTGCGTGAGAAGCACGGTCGAGACGTTCTCGTAACCCACGCCGGACTGCTGGAGTCGATGGAGGACGCCCGACCCGCAGTCGACGAGCAGATTTCGGCCGCCCTCCTGGACGAGAATCCCCGTCTGGAATCGTTCCCCCGTCGGCATCGCGCTGCCGCTTCCGAGAAAGGTGACACGCATATCGGACACTCACACGGCCTGGCCGATAAGCGTACCCTCTTGGAACGTTGCGGTCGGTCGCTCGGCGACTCGCGTGCCGGATATCTTAACTCGTCACCGTTCGACAGCCACGGTATGCGCGCTGCAGTACTCGAGGCCTACGGCGAACCGCTGTCGATCGAGTCCGTCGACCCGCCCGACCTGGCCCCCCACGGGGTCGTCGTCGACGTCGACGCCTGCGGTATCTGTCGGAGCGACTGGCACGCCTGGCAGGGCCACGGCGAGTGGGCCGACGATCAGGTGCCGCTGGGTCAGGTTCTCGGCCACGAGCCCGCCGGGCGGATCGCTCGAGTCGGCGAGCGAGTCGACACGCTCGATGAAGGCGACCGCGTCGCGGTCCCGTTCAACCTGGGCGAGGGGTCGTGCTATCAGTGCCGGAACGGCCACGGAAACGTCTGCGAAGATGGCTACGCGCTGGGATTCGAATCGAGCGTTCCCGGCGCGTTCGCCGAGCAAGTCCACGTCCCCCACGCCGATTTCAACGCCGCGACGCTTCCGGAGGACGTCTCCGCGGAGGCGGTCGCCGCGCTCGGCTGTCGGTACGTGACCGCGTTCCACGCGCTCGCGCACCGGGCCGGCGTCGACGCCGGGGACTGGATCGCCGTCCACGGCTGTGGTGGCCTGGGGCTTGCGGCCGTCCAGATCGCGAGCGCACTCGGGGCTCGCGTGATCGCGGTCGACGTTCGCGACGAGCCGCTCGCGATGGCGACCGATCTCGGGGCCGAGGAGACGGTAAACGGGGCGGAACTCGAGGGCGAGGCGACGGACGTGCCGGGAGTAATCGAGTCGATTACCGAAACGGGAACGCACGTCTCCGTCGACGCGCTCGGACGCGCGGAGACGTGCCGAAATAGCGTCGACTGTCTCCGCATCCGGGGCACACACGTTCAAATCGGGCTGACGACGGCCGCCGAAAAGGGCGAGGTGTCGCTGCCGATCGACGAGCTGACACGCTGGGACGTTACCGTGGTCGGCTCTCGAGGCATGCCGCCGTCGCGGTACGACGAACTGCTCCGGATGATCGACGCCGGCACGCTCGAGCCCGAACGGCTGGTCACGAATCGCGTCAGGCTCGAGGACGTCTCCGACCGACTCGCGGCGATGAGCGAGTACGATACTCGCGGCGTCGAGGTCGTGACGGAGCTGTGACGGCGAGCTAGCGGTCCTGATCCGCTCTGACCCGGGTGCTGACGGCTCGATCCGTTCGATCGAAGAGGAATCGATCGTATGTCCCCTCGTACGACCCTAGCAGCGGTTCGTCGCTGGTCGTATCGATGCCGACGATCCGCGAGTCGCTTCTCCCCTCGTACTCGTCTGCGGCGTCGTTCGGATCGTAGACGGCGAACGTGACGTCGTTCTCGTTTTCCACGTAATCGTAACAGAGCACGTAGTGGGCCTCGAGTACGTTCTCGCCGGAGATCGTCAGACCCGCCGAGCCGAACTTGTCGATCGCCTCGCGAATGTCGTCGACCTGCGATCGGTAGTCGATCCGCTCGGGCCAAAGCAGTACTCGTCGTCGGATCCACGACTCGAGGTCGGTGAACTGGCCCCGGTGGAATCGCTCGATATCGTCGCGCACGGGCGACGAGGACCGGTCCTCGAGCGGATCGTCGACGTGTTCGATCTCGCTGGTCGATTCGCGGTCGACGGGACGGGCGCTCGGCTCCTCGAAGTACCACTGCGCCGCCGCGGCCATGCCGTAGCAGTAGCCCTTCGTTCCGAACAGTCGATTAGCGTTCGCGTAGAGCCGTTCGGCGACCGTTCGAATCTGACCCTCAGGGGTGGCACTCGCAGGGAGCGACAGTCGGTCGCCGAGCGTCGTCTCCCAAGAGGCCGTCAGAGCCTCCTGAAGAGCGCTCTCGGAGACGAACGCCGTCGGGTCCGGAGCCACGGGCGGCGTCGAGTAGTTGTCGAACCCGAACCCGTCGGTCGCCGGATCGAACGCGACCCCCTCGTCGCCCGAATCCGAAGCGAATAGTCGGCTCTCTCGTCCGGCCACGGAGAGGGCTCCGACACCGGCCGAAAGCGAGATTCCGCAGAGTAGCGTGCGACGCGTCAATCGGCTCATACTGTATTCGACGACGCGGTTCGGTGGCCCGATCGATTCGGACGGATCGTGTCTCGCTGTCTCACGTCATCCTCCGCTTCGCTTGGTTGATAGTCGAGTATAAACACGACCGGCTTGCGAGTGCAGGGACGAGTCTCCTCGTCGCCGAAACTCGATCGACCGATCCCAGGGTTCACTTTCACTCCGGTGACCAAACCCTCTTCCCTCCCGCCCCCGAGTCGACGACAATGAGCGGGAACGACGGCCTCGAATTGCCGGTCGCCGACGACGATCTCCCCTTCGATCCGGCGTCCGTCACCGTCGAGGACCGCGACGTTTTCGACCTCTTAGAGCCCGCGGTCCAGGAGTGGTGGCTCGAGGAGTTCGGCGAGTTCGTTCCCGAAAACGAGGGTTTTTTCACCCCGCCACAGCGGGGCGCGATCCCGAAGATTCACGACGGGACGAACACGTTGGTCTGTGCCCCGACCGGCAGCGGCAAAACGATGTCGTCGTTCCTGTCGATCATCAACTCCCTGTACGAACTCGATCGCGAGTCCGAGGAGGGCCTCGAGAACGCCGTCTACTGTCTCTACGTCTCTCCCCTCAAATCGCTCGCCAACGACATCCACCGCAACCTCGAGGTGCCGCTCGAGGGAATCGAGGAAATCGTCGCCGAGCGCGACGACGACACGGTGATGGGCGAGATCCGCCACGCCATCCGCCACGGCGACACCTCCTCCTACGAGCGCCAGCAGATGCTCGAGGAGACGCCCCACATCCTCAACACGACCCCCGAGACGCTCGCGATTCTGCTCAATTCCCCTAAATTCCGCGAGAAGCTTCGAACGGTGGAGTACGTTATCGTCGACGAGATCCACTCGCTCGCGGCGGGGAAACGCGGCACGCACCTCTCGGTGAGCCTCGAGCGACTCGAGGCGATGGCGGAAGGCGACATCACTCGGATCGGCTGTTCGGCGACGATCGAACCGCTCTCCGACGTTGCGGAGTTTCTGGTGGGGTGCGAGGCGCGTAGCGCCTCGGAAGAGCGAGCGGAGAATCCAGTGAGCCGCGAGCCCCGCCCGTACGAGATCGTCGACGCCCGCTTCGCCCGCGAGTTCGATATGCGACTCGAGTGTCCCACCGACGATCTGATCAATACGTCCCGCGAGGTCGTCCAGCAGCGGTTCTATCGGATGCTCCACGAGCACATCCAAGCGCACACGAACACGATCGTCTTCACGAACACGCGCTCAGGCGCGGAGCGAGTCCTGCACAACCTCCGCGAGGAGTTCGACGCCTACGACGAGGGGAACTCCGGCTGTCACCACGGCAGCCTCTCGAAGGAGGTTCGACAGGATATCGAGGGCCGATTGAAAGACGGCGATCTCGACGTGGTGACGACCTCGACGAGCCTCGAGTTGGGGATCGACATGCCCCACGTCGATCTCGTCGTGCAGGTCGGTTCGCCCAAATCGGTCGCGTCCCTCCTCCAGCGTGTCGGCCGGGCGGGCCACCGCGTCGGCCAGACCGTGACGGGCCGCGTCATCGCGCTGGATCGGGACGAACTGCTCGAGTGTGCGGTCATGCTCGCAAAGGCCGCGGAGGGGTTCGTCGACTCCGTCTCGATCCCCGAGAACGCACAGGACGTCGCCGCCCAGCACGTCTACGGAATGGCCATCGCGGATATCCGTCCCGAGTCCGAACTGAAGGCAATTTTGCGGCGCGCCTATCCCTACCGGAACTACACCGACGAGGAGTACGAGTCGCTGATGCGGTACCTCACGGCCGAGTACGCCGGCCTCGGGGATCGCAACGTCTACGCGAAGGTCTGGCGCGACGCAAACGACCCGCCCGACGGCGAGCACCACTACGAGGAGTACCCCGTCGGCGAGACGCTGATCGGTAAACGGGGCCGGCTGGCGCGGGTCATCTACATGACCAACATCGGAACGATCCCGGACTCCTTCACCTGCGACGTCTCCACGCGCGGGAGCAACGAGTGGGTCGGCCAACTGGACGAGAGCTACCTCGACACGCTCGAGAAGGGCGACGTCTTCGTCCTCGGCGGCGACCACTTCGAGTATCGCTATCGTCGCGGGTCGAAGGTGTACGTCGATCGCACGAGCGCGCGGCCGACCGTCCCCTCGTGGTACTCCGAACGGCTGCCGTTGTCGTACGATCTGGGCCGCGAAATCCTCGCGTTTCAGGCCGAACTCCTCGCTCACTTCGAGGCGGGCGGCCCGCCGCGGGTCCGCGCCTGGCTCCGGGAGTTCCCGCTCGACGACGACAGCGTGCGGGCGATCGCGCGACTGTTCGAACACCAGTTCCGATACGCCGGCGCGGAGAGTATCAGCACCGACGAGCGACTCGCCATCGAGGTCGTCCGCGACCGCGACGAGTACGAGCGCCACTACTACGTCCACTCGCTGTACGGCCGGCAGTTCAACGACGGTCTCTCGCGGCTGCTGGCCTACCGCTGCGCCCAGGAGGCGACCGCCAACGTCCGCGTCGCCGTCGCCGATAACGGCTTCGTCCTCTCGATGCCGCTGAATCGGAAGGTCGACATCGAGGGAATCGTCGACGACCTCGAGCCCGAACAGGTCCGAGATGACCTCCGGGCCGCCCTCTCGGGCACCGACCTCCTCCAGCGGTACTTCCGGATCAACGCGACGCGGTCGCTGATGATCCTCAAACGCTACAAGGGCTACGAGAAGTCCGCGAGCCAGCAGCAGGTCTCGAGCGAGATGCTGCTCGGCTTCGCCGAGGACTTAGAGAACTTCGCGGTCATCGAGGAGACCTATCGGGAGATTCTCGAGGACAAACTCGACGTCGCGGAGATCGAGGATTTCGTCGGCGCGCTCGATGCCGGCGACATCGCGCTCGAACGCCAACTGCTGGACTCGCCGACGCCGCGGACGTTCGGATTGGCCACCCTCTCGGCCAGCGACGTCGTCCTTGCGGAAGACGAAAGCGCCGCGTTGCAGGCGTTTCACCAGCACGTGCTCGACGAAATCGGCGAGGAGTCATTGCGCGGACTCTCGTCGGAGTCGGATTCCTCCCACGACTAAAGTCGTGGGCTTCCTCCTTGCATTTCTGTGAGAACTGGCTCGAGTCGGTTGCCGTCCGCGCCGACTGGTATCGGCGTCCGCAAGAATCGTCTCCATCGATTCTACGCGCAGTCATTCGACAGTGACCGTCCGTACGTTGTCGACGATCGGATACCGCGGCCCGACCGTCCCGTCGAGTGGTCCAAATTTCCAGTTTGGCGTATCGTGGGGAGTAGCGCGGAGCCGTGCTCGCGGAGAATGATATGACGCTTTCGAGTGAACTATTTTTAGAAGATATATAATTACTCTATCTAATAACTCGCGAGTTTTTCTTACCATCCGATAACGTGCCCATATGGGCCTCTAGAGCCTTGTTTGCTTCTTATGGGTGTTCGATTAGACTCCCGGAAGAATAGATCGTTGATCTCAGTAATCACTCTTAAACACCGATTATGGCCATCAAGTCCCAGTTTCGAAAATAACGGCAATATTTTCTAAATATATATGTGGACCGGTAGCTACAGGGAAGCATATGGAATATGGATTTTCTGGAACTGTCACCTAACTGGTCTCGAAGTCGTGATCGACGGCTGCGAGTCCACGGAGTGATGGGAGGCGGTCGGCGGACGAAAATACATATAGCATCGTCACATCGCTCGTAGTATGGGTTCGCCTACGGTACTCGACGAGCCGCGCGCAATCGACATGCACGCCCACCAGCCGACGAGCGAGTTCCTCCACGATGCGGGCGGGCAGATGATGCAAGACGCGGCCGACCGGTTCGGTGCCGACCTCGAGCCGGACACGTACGAACACATGCTCGAGGAGTATCGGGACGCCGGCGTCGGCCGCGCCGTCTTGCTCGGCTGGGACGCGGAAACGAACACCGGAAATCCGCCCGTTCCGAACGACTACGTCGCCGAGGTTCGTGACGAGTACGCCGACTTCTTCATCGGCTTCGGCTCCGTCGACCCGCTCAAAGACGACTGCGTCGAGGAGGCGATCCGCTGCGTCGAGGACCTGGATCTCTCCGGGTTCAAGTTCCAGCAGATCGCCCAGGGGTTCGACCCGTCCGATCCCGAACACGAGGAACTCTGGGCGACGATCGAGGATCTCGGGGTTCCCGTCGTCTTCCACGGCGGCAACTCGACGCTCGGGGCGTGTTCGCCGGGCGGTCGCGGATTGAAGATCAAGTACGGGAATCCGATGCTGATCGACGACGTGGCGGCCGAATACCCGAATCTCAAGATTCTCATCGCCCACCCCGCCTACCCCTGGGAGAAAGAACAGCTCGCAATTTGTCAGCAGAAGGGGAACGTCTACATGGACCTCTCCGGGTGGATGCCGCGGTATATCGACGACCAGGTGCTCCAGTACGCCAAGTCCCTCCTCTCGGACAAGGTCATGTTCGGAACCGACTACCCCATGCTCGAGCCCGAGCCGTGGCTCGAGCAGTTCGCCGAACTCGACTTCGACGAGTCGGTCCAGCGTAAGCTCCTCTGGGAGACCGCCGAGGAGTTCCTCGAGTTGTAAGCCGTCGATCGATCGTTCGGACCCGACCGTCTTCCACGCTCCGTTCGAGCTATGGGAACGGATCGAAACGGTATCCGCCGCGTTTTCCGTCACCATTGTGCATGATTGTTCCTCCTCTTCTCGCACAGGGAGAGTGGATTACAGATGTACCTTTGTAATATCTGGCGCGGATCGCTCCGTTTCGATACCGTCTCACTCGCTCCTCTCGATAGCGGTCATTCGTGGGATACTCGAGCGTTCGGACGCTCACGTGCCACTATTCGAATCGAAATCGACCTGTAACGGTGAGCCGGCATCGTCGGTGTTCGAATAGTTCGAACGAGGAGGCATTCTAGCGCGTGCCGCGAGCCGATTTACGAGTGAGCGAGATTGACTTCGACTTCGTTCGTCGCGCCGAGCAGCAGATCGGGGAGTTCCTCGGTCATCAGGTCGCCGCGCAGTCGATTCGCGGGACCGGCGACGCTGATCGCTCCGATCGCGGTGCCCGACTCGTTCCTGATCGGCGCGCCAACGGCGTGGACGCCGATCACCGACTCCTCGCGGTTGAACGCGTATCCTCGCTCGCGGATCGTCTCGAGGTGGTCGCGGAGTTCGTCGCGATCGGTGATCGTCCGATCCGTCTGTGCGGAAAGACCGTAGTCGTCGAGAATCCTCTCGATTCGCTCGTCGGGGAGGTGTGCGAGAATGGCCTTCCCCGCGGCGAACTGATGGAGGTGCGTCCGCTGACCGATCCGAGCGTGGGTTTTCACGGAGTGTCGTCCCTGAGCGCCGTAGATGTGGACGCCCACGCCGTGCTCTTCGATCACGCACCAGACCTTTTCGTCGGTTTCGGCCGCGAGTTCGTCGACTTTCGGTCTGGCGACGTTGTACAGTCGGTGGCGGTTGCGAACGTGGATCCCGTAATCGAGGAACCACGTGCTGATACGGTAGGTGTCGCCCTCCTGGACGAGCAGTCCCCGCGCCTCGAGGGTCTTCGCATGGCGGTGAACCGTACTCTTCGCCAGTTCGAGTTCGGCGGCGATCTCGGTGATCCCCGCACCGTCGGCCGCTTTGACCACGTCGACGATGTCGAAGGCGGTTTCGACGGTTTCGACCGGCCTGTGTCGCGAGTCGCTTGCCATGTGTGCACATTCGGGAAGAACTGACAAAAACCTGTTCCCGCTGTTCGAACGGTCCGTGGTTTCGTTCGTATCGTTCGAACCGGGTAGTAGATTCCGGTACCGTCTCACGGCCGACCCGGCTACGAGGTTTGGGAGTACTCCTCGACCCACTCCTGGAGCGTGATTCCCATCGTCGCCTGCGTGATGGCGTTCGAGGAGGCGGAGTTCGCGCTTTTGACGAGTTCGGCCTCGAGCGTCCGTTTCGGGACCTCGCCGAGGAAGTGCGGAATCGCCCGCTGGACGGAAAGCGGACAGCCGACCTCGTGGGCGAGCGCGTAGCCGGAGATGGAGTGGGGGATCTCCTCGCTGACGTAGGTCGGATCGGGCGCTGCGAGCAGTTCGTCGTCCACGAAGGCGGGATACTCGTAGCACTTGCCGACGTCGTGGAGGAGACACGCGGCGGCGATCGTGTCGATATCCGGGTCGGCGCCGTGAAACTCCCGTTGCTCGCGGGCGGACTCGAGTGCGATGCGCGTGACGCCGCGAACGTGCTCGACGTTCGTGGCCTCGTGGATGTTCCAGGCGTAGGGGATCTCTTCGACGTCCCGCCAGCCGCCGCGTTCCAGGCCGAGAACCCACGCCTCGACAACGCGGTCGCGAAGGTCGCCGTCCGCGATCTCCTCGAGTTCCGGAAACGCGTCGCGGACCTGCTCGTCGAAATCGAAATCTGGCTCCGACATGGCGATCAGCGCTCGTCCGTGACGACCCGTTCCCGGCCGATGAGCCGCGGCCGTTCGTCGATCGCGAGGAAGTTGTCGACGTCCTCGCGTGCCTCCTTCGCCTTGCCTCTCTCGGGGTCGTAGTCCCGGGAGCCTTCGCCGCCGAGCGCGTCGTACAGCTTCTCTATGTCCTCGAAGTAGAGTTCGGCGACGCCGTCGAACTCCGCGTGTTCGGGATCGGTTGGCAGGACCGTGTTGTACTTCACGACGCCCTCGATTTCGCGGGCGATCGGCGTATGATTGGTCTGCCAGTAGTCGACGAACTCCTCGTGGCTCAGTCCCTCCTGTCGGACGAGAAACGCCGAATGCTTGTAGAGGCCGTCCGTATCGCCGTCGACGTCGTCCTTCTGGACGATCTCCTCGCCGATGAACCGGGGCCGGTCCTCGATCGCGAGGAAGTTGTCGACGTCCTCGCGGGCTTTCGCCGCCATCTCCTTCGTCGGATCGTAGTCCCGAGAGCCCGGGCTGCCGAGCGCGTCGTGGAGGGCCTCGAGGTCCTCGAAGTAGAGCTCCGCGATCCCGTCGAACTCGGCGTGGTCCGGTTCGGTCGGCAGCACCTGTTGATAGCGAACGACCCCCTCGATCTCGCGGGCGATCGGGGTGTGTTCGGTCTGCCAGTGCTCGACGAACTCCTCGTGGGACAGGCCGTCCTGACGGACCAGTAGGGCCACGTGTTTGTACATCACGAACGTGTTTTTCGCACAGTACAATAAATGATGAGGGCCGTGATCACGTGACAGGCCGCGACTGCGCTCCCGGCCCTCGATGCTGGACGGAACCCGTGCCCGAGTGCCCGGTCAGAGCGGCTCGCCGCGTACGAACAGCCGCGTTCCGGCTTCGCGGTGGTCCGCGTAGCCGTCGTCGTACTCCATCAACTGGAGCAACGCGCCCGTCGGGTTCGACGGCGGAACGAACGCCTCTCCCCAGTGCTCGAACTCGGCGTGGTCGGCGACGGGAACGTCGTGCGCCTCGAGCACGTCGACCGCTCGCTCGAGGTCCGCGACCTCGAGCGTGACGTGGTGGAGCCCGGGCCCCTGCCGCTCGAGGAACTCCGTGAGGAACGACTCCGAGCCGTCCTCGGGGGCGATAAGCTCGAGTCGGGAGGCGTCGCCGAGGACGTACGTCGCCCAGGTGAACTGACCGTACTCGCTCGCCTCCTCGTGGATCTTCTCGCAACCGAGGACGAACAGCAGCGCCTCGGCGTCCTCGATCGACTCGACGGCGATGCCGACGTGATCGACGCGCATCGCCGGCATCTCGGATTCGGATACGGACATACCGCAGATACCTCGATCCGCGCACATAGTTATTTGGCACCCGTAAACAATCACCGCGACTGCCGTGGACACACCGCACCGATAGAACAAAGTCGGCGGCTGGCAACAGTGACGATGTATGATAACACTGGTCGAGTTTCTCGTCCGGGACGACGAGTACAGCCACGAGGAGTTCGCCGAGCGGTGGCAGGGCGACCACGCCGAGATCGCCCGTGACCTGCCCGGCCTGAAACGGTATAGCACGTCAGTGCCGGTGAACCCCGACGACGCCGAGTACGACGGCGTGCTCGAGCTCACGTTCAAGGACGGACGGGCGCTGAACGACGCGTTCGAGTCCGAGGTGGGCCGGGAGGTCATGGACGACGCAGCCGAGTTCGCCGATCCCGGCGCCGGGCCGCGGATGGTCGTCGAGGAGACGGTCCACGTGGACGAGACATGACGACCACCGCGTCCGCACTCGTCGACACGCTCGAGGAACTCGGCGTCGAATACGTCTTCGGCTACCCGGGCGGTCGAGTGATCGAACTGCTCGAGGACCTCCCCGATTCGGCAGTGACGCTCGTCCGTCCGCGTGACGAACGCGAGGCGAGCGTCATGGCCGAGATGCGCGGTCGATTGACGGGGGAACCGGGCGTTCTCACCGGCCAGGGCCCGTGGATCGGGAGCCTCGGGATGATCGGCCAGATGGAGGCGCGGCTGTCGTCGTCGCCGATGGTCGTCCTCACTGAGGCCTCCGAGCGCGGCGAGTACTCGACGCTGGCGCCGTACCAGCAGGCCAGAGGCGATTACGGGGGATTCAGCCTCCCTTCGATCCTCGACGGCGTCTCCAAGGAGTGGTGGTTCCCGCGCACGCCGATTGAAACCCTTCGATCGACGCAACTGGCGTTCAAACACGCCGTCGCCGGCCGTCCCGGCCCCACGGCGATCATCCTCGACGGGGGCGCGATCACCGACGACATCCCCGACGATCCGACGCCGACCGCGTGGGACGCGCGCGAGCAGACGCGAACGTGGGACGCCGCGCCGACCGCGGCGAACGTCGCGACGGCTGCCGAGGCGCTCGAGGACGCCGACCGGCCGGTGATCATCTCGGGGAATGGCGTTCACGCTGCGCAGGCGTACGACGAACTCGCGACGGTTGCCGACGCCTACGATTGCGTCGTCGTCACCTCCTATCTCGGCAAATCCACGTATCCCGAGACCGACGAGCGCGCCGGCGGCGTCATCGGCTCGTTCGGCCACGAGGGGGCGAACCAGATCGTCAGCGAGGCCGATACGCTGCTCGTCGCCGGCTGTCGGTTGAACCCGATGGATACCAACTGGCAAGCACCGGAGTTCATTCGGCCCGAGGAGCAGACGATCATCCACGCGGACGTCGACACGCGCAACGCCGGCTGGGTCTACCCCGCGGACGTAGGCCTCATCGGCGACGCGACGAAGAGCCTGGCCGCGCTCGCTGACGCGGCCTCGGGCAGTGCGTCGAACGGCTGGGCGAGAGAGCGGGCGACGAAAGCCCGAGAGTGGTTCGACGCGCCCGAGTCTGCGGACGACTCGGCGCCGATCAAACCCCAGCGCGCGGCGAAGACGATCGAGTCGGTCGTCGACGAGGACACGATCGTCACCGCCGACTCCGGGAACAACCGGTTCTGGCTGCTGTACTACCTGCAGACGCCCGCGGTACGGACCTACTTCGGGAGCGGCGGCGTCGGCGGGATGGGGTGGGCGAACCCGGCCGCGGTGTCGGCGGCGCTGACCACCGACAAGGACGTGATCGCGGTCGCCGGCGACGGCGGGTTCTCGATGACGATGAACAGCGTCGAGACCGCCGTCGAGTACGGCGTCGCGCCGACGTTCGTCGTCCTCAACGATACCAGTCTCGGAATGGTCCGGCAGATGCAACACGAAGACGGCGATATCGCCGGCGTCGAGTTCCACGACACGGACTTCGTCAAAATCGCCGAGGCCTTCGGCGCCGTTGGCACGCGCGTGACCAGACCCGACGAGTTCGTCGAGGCGCTCGAGGAGGGCAAGGCCGCGGACGTGCCCCACGTCATCGACGTCCGGATCGACCGCGAGGAGAAGATGGCCGACACGTTGGCCTCCTCGTTCTACGAATCGATCGGAGGACTGCATGAGTAGCGAGCCCCGGCGGAGGAATCGGACGGAAACGAATCGAACCGGACCGACTCGAACGATCACCAATCTATACATGACTGAACCGAATACGAGGCACACATGACCGATGAGACGACAGTGCTGGTAACCGGCGGAACCGGCTTTATCGGCTCGTACGTCGTACAGGATCTGCTGGAACACGGCCACGACGTCGTGGCCTACGACCTCTCGACGGACACGGAGATCCTCGAGAAACTCGGCGTCGCCGACGATATCGAGGTGCGACGCGGCGACGTTGCCGAGCCGACCGACGTGATCCGCGCGGTCAAGGAGACGGGCGCGACGCACATCGTCCACCTCGCAGCGCTGTTGACGACGACCGCGCGCGAGAACCCGCGTGCGGCAGCCGACGTGAACATTTTGGGGACGAACAACGTCTTCGAGGCCGCACGCACGCTCGACGATCAGGTCGAGCGCGTCGCGTGGGCCTCCTCGGCAGCGGCCTACGCCCCGCCGCACAACTACGACGCGGAGTGGGTCGACGAGACGGAACTCGTCTATCCCGACACGCTCTACGGCGCGACGAAGGAGTACAACGAACACCAGGCGCGGGTCTACCACGAGGACTACGGCCTTGACCACGTCGCGTTGCGGCCGACGGTCGCCTACGGGCCCTACCGCGAGACCGGCGGCTCGGCGTTTCTGGCGAATATCATCGAGAAGCCCGCCCTCGGCGAGTCCTACAGCGTCGAGTACGGCGATCAGGCGATCGACTGGCAGCACGTCGAGGACATCGCCCAAGCGTTCCGGAAAGCGGCGTTCACGCCCGAATCGGACCTGACCCAGCGCGTCTACAACGTCCGCGGCGTACTCGCGACTGTCCGGGAGGCCGCGGAGGCCGTCGAGAGCGTGCTGCCCGACGCCGACATCGACGTCTCCGACGAGGGGGAACTCCCCTGGACCCAGAACCTCGACATGACGAAGGCCCAGGAAGATCTGGGCTACGAGGTGCAGTACGACCTCGAGTCCGGCTTCCGGAAGTACATCAACGTGTTGCGAGAGGAGGCAGGACTCGAAACGGTGTAGCGCCGCGTCCGCCGTCAGTTCCGACCGGTACCGCGGCTAATCGTGCGGTCAGGCTGAGTAGGCGGATCGGGCCGATCAGGCGGACCGACCTGATCGGATCGACCGAGTCAACTGGGTTGATCGAACTGAACGGCTGGGTCGAGCAACTGTCAGCGCCGGGAAGTTTCTTATACCAGGTCGTGTAGTACCGTACCATGGCAACGGAAACCATTCCCGAGGCCGACCACCCGCTCGACCCGCTCGAGCCCGAAGCGATCGAGACGGCGTACAAAATACTGACCGACGAGCGCGACGTCGGTTCGGAGAGTCTCTGTATCAAGATCGAACTGGCCGAACCGTCGAAGGAGGCGCTCGCAGCGTACGACGACGGCGGTGACGTTCCCGACCGGCGAGCCCGAATCGTCGTCAGAAACGGGAGCGACCGACAGACGATCGAGGCGGTCGTCTCGCTCGAGGAGGAGTCCGTCGTTTCGTGGGAGCACGTCGAGGGGGCACAGCCGTCGATCGCCATCGAGGAGTTTATCGCCTGCGAGGAGACGGTGAAAGCCAACGCGGAGTGGCAGGAAGCGGTCGAGCGACGCGGCGTCGAGAACACCGACCGGGCGATGGTCGACCCGTGGTCGGTCGGCCACGAGTTCGTCCCCGAGGACGTGGACCGATCGAAGCGGCTGGCTCACGGCTTGTCCTTCCTCCGACCGAGCGAGGAGGCCGGCGACGAGGGGTACGCGAAGCCGCTGACGGGCATCCACACGTTCGTCGACCTCGATCGGATGGAAGTGGTGAAGATCGTCGACTACGGGCCACCGGACGAGGACGAGCCGCTGCCGCCCAATGGGATGGCCTATCGCGAGGGCGATGTCGACCCCCGGGACGACCTGACGCCGTACAACGTCGATCAGCCCGACGGGCCGAGTTGGACCGTCGACGGCCGGAAACTCGAGTGGCAGGGCTGGCACATGCGCGTGGGCTGGACCCAGCGCGAGGGGCTCGTCCTCCACGATATCGGCTACGAGGACGACGGCGAGGTCCGCTCGATCATCGATCGGGCCTCCTGCGCCGAGATGGCGGTTCCGTACGGCACGACCGATATCAACGATCGGTTCAAGAACGCGATGGACGTCGGCGAGTACAACATCGGCCGCCTCGCGAAGTCGTTGACGAACGGCTGTGACTGTCTGGGGCACATGCACTACTGGGACGCCGTGATGAACACCGCGGCGGGCGATCCGAACGTGCTCGAGAACGCCATCTGCCTCCACGAGGAGGACAACGGAACGCTCTGGGAGCGCAGCGACTGGCGGACGGGGAGCGACGAGGTCCGGCGGCGACGTCGCCTCGTGGTCTCGTTCGTCGCCGCCGTGGGCAACTACGACTACATCTTCAACTGGTACTTCTACCAGGACGCCTCGATCGAAGTCGAGGTCCGCCTGACGGGGATCGACAGCGTCTCCGCGGTCGGACCGGACGAGGATCCGTCGGGCTACGGCGAACTCGTCGCCCCGCAGCTGACGGGGCCGATCCACCAGCACTTCTTCAACTTCCGGCTCGACCTGAACGTCGACGGCGGCCCGAACACGCTCTACCGCGTCGAGAACCAGCAGGTTCCGTCCGGTCCGGGCGGCCTCGATCCGATGGGTGAGGCCGACGATCGAACGCACAACCCCGGCGGAAACGCCTTCTACGCGAAGCGCGAGAAACTGACGAGCGAGGAGGGGGCGAAGGACTTGATCGACTCCCTCAAGGGTCGATACTGGCAGATCGAGAACCCGACCGAAGAGAACGGTCTCGGGCAACCGACGGGGTATCGGCTCGTGCCCGGCGACAACGTCGAGGCGGCGGTGCAGTCCGACTCGAGCGTGATGAAGCGCTCCGGATTTATCAAGTACCACCTGTGGGCGACGCCGTTCCGCGAGGACGAGCGCTACCCGTCGGGACGGTACCCGAACCAGCACCCCGGCGGTGCGGGGCTGCCAGCCTGGACCGAGCAGGATCGCGACCTCGAGGAAGAGGACCTCGTTTGCTGGTACACCCTCGGCGTGAACCACGTCACTCGGCCCGAGGACTGGCCGATCCTCCCGGTGCAGGTCTACAGCTTCAAACTTCAGCCAGCCAACTTCTTCGACGAGAGCCCGGCGATCGACGTCCCGCCCCAGCACGCGATCGAGGGCCAGGACGTGCCGGGACACGGTCACGGCGGCTGTGAGGCGGACGCCGACGACGACTGATCGTCGGTGGCCAACCCGATTTTGCCGCGATCTGGCGTCCGACCACACACGGTGGCGCGTGCTGAGCGGCGACGAACGATCGGTGAGTCGCCGCTCGACACCACGCGAGGGATGAGCGAGCTTGAGAGCGAATCGGTTGGGGAGGACGTGGCGCTCATCGTTGCCAGCAACTGCAGAACGCTGTGATTCTTCCTTCCACCCGGAACTCGAGCGAGCTATCCACTCGCGTTCGTACTGCAGCAGGCAGAGACGCTACTAGCGATCGAGAATCCCTCCGATTTCGTCTTCGTCGAGGAAGTCCATTAGGTTCGCGTCGCCGTTGCGGTAGGCCTCGAGTTCCGAGTCGGACAATCGATCCTCGATCTCCTCGTCGTCCAGGCGCGACTCGAGCTGTTCGTCGATGTCTTCGGGATCGTAGCCGGGGATAGGCATGTACAGTAGTAGCACGCTATCTCCCTTATAGTCCGGTGGCCGTCGCCGGTCGCCGCCAGCGGTACGATTTAGTGGGTGCCAGTGATACGTCAGCGCATGACGTTCTACGAGCGGGAGTTCATGGAAGGCACGCGCGGCACGCAGGCCGTCGACTGGGAGCAGCGGATCGACACGCAACGGCTTCGCGAGGAACGAAAAGAGAAGGCCCTCGAGCGCCTCCAAGAAACCGACCTTGGCGCGATGCTCCTCGTCTCGGACCCCAACATTCGCTACGTGACGGGGCTGGCGATGACCGGCGGCAGCGGCGCGGACCACTACACGCTGTTGACCGAGAACGGCGATATCGTCCACTGGGACACCGCGGACCACGCGAGCAACCAGCGGTTCAACTGCCCCTGGCTGCACGACATCCGCTACGCCTGTCCCGGTCTCGGCAACGTTCCGCGGGCGTCCGGCCGCGATTCGGCCCGCGACTTCCTGCTCTCGACGATGGCCGAGGGCGTCCACGAGGCGATGGACGACCACGGCGTCGCCGACGAGACACTCGGCGTTGACGTGGGCAACCGGGGACTGCTCGCCGCGCTCGAGGACCAGGGCCTCGAGACCGACGTCGAGACCTGCAACGCGATCATGGAGGACGCCCGCAAGATCAAAACCGAAGACGAGATCGAGTGTCTGCGAATGGTCGCATCGATCTGCGAGGCTGGCTTTCAGACCATCACAAACGCCGCGGAGCCGGGCAAACGAGAGACGGAGGTCTGGGGCGAGGCCGTCCGCGAACTGTGGCGCCACGGTGCGTTCGTCGGCGGCGGCTACCTCACTTCCGGGCCGAACACCTGGCCCAAACACCAGGCCAACACCACCGACCGGGCGATCCGGCCGGGGGATCTGGTCTACGCCGACTTCTACAATATCGGCTACCTCGGCTACCGATCGTGTTATTACCGCACGTTCTCGATGGGCGAGCCGACCCAGGAGCAACGAGAGGCGTACGAGACGGCTCGAGACAACCTCTACGACGTCCTCGAGCGCATCGAACCCGGCGCGACGACCGACGAAATCGCACGGGCGTTCCCGGACATGGAGGGCGAACACGCCGACTACTACGACGCCGACGACCACTGGCAGATGACCACGAACCACTGGGCCCACGGGCTCGGGCTCCAGCTGTACGAGGTGCCGCTGATCTGGCGCGGTCTCTCGCCCGACCATCCGATCGAAATTGAGGAGGGGATGACGATGGCCGTCGAGACCCAGGAGCCCGCCGGTCGACAGGGCGTCCGCGTCGAGGAGATGGTCGTCGTCCGCGAGAACGGCGTCGAGATCCTCAGCCAGTGGCCCGTCGAGGAGATTACGGTTATCGATCACTGACCGCCTTGGAACGGGTGTTTCCGTCAAACTTCGTGAGTGAGGTGCGAGCTATTTCGGCGACGGATCGCTCGAGAGCGCCAGCCCCTTTCAGTCCCACCCGCGGTGGCCTGCCCGATCAGCCGATACGGTGGGTCTGAAAGGGGCTGGTACGGTCGATCCCTCCCGGGCGCAGTAAGGACCGCAGCGAAGCGAGGACCGCAGCAAGCCCCGGAGGGTCGAGCGTGCCAGGGGCTTTCGTGGTGGTCTCGATCGTTCGGAAGAACTCGACACCGAACTCGAGTCCGACGACTAGCCGGCGTACCAACAATTAAGCCGATTCCGCGTGATATCGAGCATATGAAACTCGGGACGGGCCTGTTCACCGCCCAGCGGCGGCCCGACGACGACCGCGAGGCGAGCGAACTGTACGACGAGATCCTGACGCTGAGCCGCGAGATCGAGGCCGCGGGGCTCGACAGCGCCTGGGTGTCCGAACACCACTTCGCCGACGACGGCTATCTCTCCGCGACGATGCCGACGCTGGGGGCGATGGCCGCCGAGACGGAGGACCTCGAGATCGGTAGCTGCGTCGCGCTCGGGCCGCTGTACGATCCAATTCGGCTCACGGAGGACGCCGCGACCGTCGACCTGCTTGCCGACGGCCGACTGACGCTCGGGCTCGCCATCGGCTCGAACCCGCGGGAGTTCGACGTCTTCGGCGTGCCGCGGGACGAACGCGCCGACCGCCTCGCCGACCTCGTCCCCTTCCTCCGGGCCGGCTGGGGCGAGGGTGATCTCGACTACGAGTCGCCGTTTCACGACGTGCCCCCGAATGTCTCTATCACGCCGAAACCGACCGACGGGTCGGTGCCGATCATGCTCGGCGGCGGTGCGAAACCCGCCGTCCGGCGCGCCGCGCGAACGGCGGACGGCTGGTGTGCTCCCTCCTCGCTCTCGATCGAGGGCGTCCGCAAGCGCGTCGAGGATATTCGACGAGTTCGCGAGGAGGAGGGCCTCGCGGACGGGGACGACGACTTCACGATCTACGTCCTCCAGCACGGCTGGGTCGGCGACTCCCGCGAGGACGCCTGGGAGACGATGCGCGACGGCTACTTCTACATTCAGCGACGCTACGCGGAGATATTCTCGGGCGAGTCCCTCGACGAACTCGAGGACGAACGCAAGCGCGAACTGAAAGAGCAAGCCATCTTCGGCACGCCAGCACAGGTTGTCGACGAACTCGAGCGCTATCGCGACGCGCTCGACGACGATATCCACTTCATCTTCCGGACGTACCATCCGGGCGTCGGCACCGACGAGATGATCGACTGCGTCCATCGGCTCGGAAGCGAGGTCGCTCCGCAGCTTCGGTGACGCCGCTCTCGAACTGTTTCCGTGAGCGTGGCCGGTACTCGAGTCGTTTCCGGCGACGGAACTGGCACTCGTGCCGTCAGAACGCGACGGTCTCGAGTATGCCGTCCTGAATGCGAACCGCCTGTGGCAGGTAGAAGTCCTCCAGCGCGTGCAGCGGGACCGGCGCGTCGAAGCCGGTTACGCGCTTGATCGGCGCCTCCTGGTAGAGAACCGCGCGCTCCTGGATCGTCGCCGCTACTTCGGCGCCGAGACCGCCGGTCTTCGGCCCTTCGTGGGCGATCACGGCTCGGCCGGTTTTCTCGAAGGAATCGACGATGGTCTCGATGTCCAGCGGCGACAGCGTCCGCAGGTCGACGACCTCGACGTCGACGCCGTACTCGTCGGCGACGTTGTCCGCGGCGATGAGCGTCGGCCGGGTCATCGCGCCCCACGCGTACACCGTGACGTCGCTTCCCTCCCGTCTGATCGCGGCGTCGCTCAGCGGGACCTCGTAGGATCCCGTTGGAACGGCCTCCCGAAACGCGCGATAGATCAGTTTGGGCTCGAGGAAGACGACCGGGTCGGGGTCCCGGATCGCCGCGGTGAGCAGCCCCTTCGCGTCGGCCGGCGTGCTCGGGGCGACGACTTTCAGTCCGGGCTCGTGGGCGAAGAACGCCTCCTTTGACTCGGAGTGGTGTTCCGGCGCTCGAATCCCGCCGCCGTAGGGCATCCGAACGACCATCGGTACCGTGTACGCGCCGTGGCTCCGACTGCGAAACCGGGCGGCGTGACTGACGAGTTGATCGAACGCGGGATAGGAAAAGCCCATGAACTGTATCTCCGCGACCGGCCGCATGCCGGACAGCGCCAGTCCGATCCCCGTGCCGACGATTCCGGACTCCGCCAGCGGCGTGTCGACGACCCGATCGCCGCCAAACTCTTCGTAGAGGCCCTCGGTGGCGCGGAAGACGCCGCCGTTCTTGCCGACGTCCTCGCCCAGCACGACGACGCGGTCGTCCGCCGACATCTCCGTGTAGAGTCCGTCGCGAACCGCTTCGACGAGGGTGAGACGCTCCGCATCGGACTCGGTGGACCCACCGGAGCCGTCCGACTCGGTGGACTTGCCGGAGCGGTCGGACTCGGCGGAGTCGGCCGAACTCATTCTAGCACCTCGGAGAACGCGTCGTCACCGTACTTCTCGCGGAGCGCGTTCAGCTCCGCTCGCTGCTCGCGGAGGCGCGCCGGCGGTTCGTCGTAGACGTGGTCGAAGAGGCTATCGGGATCGGTCGCTGCCGACTCGGCCGCGGCGATCGCGTCGTCGATTTTCGTCTCCACGCGCTCGGTGATCTCGTCGTCGCGCTCGTCGTCGAGGAGCCCCTCGGCGTAGAGGTAGTTTCGCAGGCGCTCGAGCGGATCCTTCTCCCGCCACGCGTCGCCTTCGTCGTCCTCGCGATAGACCGACGGATCGTCGGCGGTCGTGTGCGCGCCGTACCGGTACTGCACCGCCTCGATGAGCGTCGGCCGCCGCTCGCCGTCGGTTGGCTCTTTCGCCTTTTGGAGGGCCGCCCGCGTGACTTCGTACGTGGCCAACGGGTCGAGTCCGTCGACACGCACGCCCTCGATTCCGTAGGCCTGTGCCTTCTGCGCTAACGTCGCGCTCGCCGTCTGGCGCTCGCGGGGGACCGAGATCGCCCACTGGTTGTTATTGCAGACGAACACCGCGGGCACGTCGAAGACGCCCGCGAAGTTCAGCCCCTCGTGGAAGTCGCCTTCGGAGGTCGCCCCGTCGCCGAAGTGACACAGCACGGCCTCCTCGACCCGGCCCTGTAGCTGGTGGCCCCAGGCCATCCCCACGGCCTGTGGCAACTGCGTCGCGATCGGGATGTACTCCGGGAGGACGTTGACGTCGTCCGGAATCGCGTAGCCGTCGCGGTGGCCGCGAAGCGGTTTCAACAGCGACTCGAGTGACATCCCGTGGACGTACTTGGCCGCGTGTTCCCGATAGGTGGGGAACAGCCAGTCTCGGTCCTCGAGGGCGTAACTCGTCGCGACCTGTGCGCCTTCCTGTCCCGTCATCGGCGCGTAGGTCGCGATTCGTCCCTGCCGCTGGAGGCTGATCGCCCGCTCGTCGAATCGGCGCGCGAGCGCGATGTCTTCGTACATCGAGCGGAGTTCCTCGGCCGAGAGGTCGGGCGCCGACGCGTTCGGCAGGACCTTCCCGTCCCCGTCTAAGATCCGAATCGGTTCGTCATCGGTTTGCGTGAGTTCGTTCGCCTTACTCGCATCTACGTCTTCGTGCGTGCTCATTGGTTGGTGGTAGCTGACCGGTGGCTGCTCGTAATGCTGTACCACGGTCGGTCTGGATGACCCGGGGATCGGTGAGAACGACGCCCGCGAGTCAGGACCAGAGCGTGTGACCGACGCGAGCGCGTGTGTCGCCTCGCATCGGTGCGTCGGCCGCCAGGGTAAATGTAACGGGGAATGTCGCGCTGAAATCGGTGACGAGATGTCGGAGTCGCTCGGTCACGGCGCGCCCTTCCTGGCTCCTGGCGGTTGCCATATCGTCTACAATTGTGGAGATAACACTTAATAGTTGCGCGAGACGCGGCGACCGTCGAACGGGTACCGAACGAAGCCGATCGACGAGAAATCGGTTCACGGACCGGGAACCGGGGACCGGTTATCGGGGATCGGGAATCTGGAGCAAAATTCGGCGACCATTCGACGCGTCGCTTCCGGTCGAGCAACCGCGAGAACACGTCGATGCGAGCTATCCCGTCT
Source organism: Natronorubrum marinum (assembly GCF_052040125.1). NCBI lineage: Archaea > Methanobacteriati > Methanobacteriota > Halobacteria > Halobacteriales > Natrialbaceae > Natronorubrum > Natronorubrum marinum. The sequence goes on along the minus strand of NZ_JBPPFV010000001.1, from coordinate 936,812 downwards.
TGTACACGCCGCGAGCGTCCGCGATCAGCGTCTCATCGTCTTCAGCGTAGACGTCCACGTCGACCACGCCGACGTCGCTGCCGCAGCGAACGACGTCCGCCTCCGCGTAGAGGTCGCCGGTGCCGGCGCTGAGATAGTCGATCCGCATGTCGATCGTCGGCACGGGCTGGTCGACCTCCGAAACCAGCGCCGCGCCCCCGACGGTGTCCGCCAGCGTGAACGTGACGCCGCCGTGGGCCATCAACCGGTCCTCGTTCCAGGAGAGCTCCTCGGTCATCTCGAGACGACCCTCGGCGTGGCCGTCGGCGCAGTCGGTGACGTCGATTCCGAGCAGGGATGCAAAGGGCATGCCTTCGAAGAACGCTTCGGTGTCCATGCGTGACTCGTTTCCCACGAGTCATAATAAAAGTACCAGGGCGAGCGAACGACCGACGGTGCGGCTACCAGGGGAGTGACCGACCGTCGCTCGAGTTTGGTCGCGCTGTCAGCGGTGGTCGTGGACCCGTTTTACCTTCCCGACTTCCGTGCGTTCGATCGTCCCGTACTCGACCAGCTCGAGATCGTCGGGCGTAACCGACAGGGCGTTCTGTAACCGTCCGAGAACCTCGTCGCGGAGTCGGTCGACGTCGCCGTCGAACCCCTCGGCGAGTTCCACGGTCAACTCGAGAGTGTCCAGGTTGGTCTCGCGGTCGAGGTCGATGCGGTAGTAGGGGGCAACGGCGTCGAACTCGAGGACGACGGCCTCGATCTGACTGGGATAGCAGTTGACGCCGCGGACGATCAGGAGGTCGTCGGCGCGGCCGGTGACGCCGTCCATGCGGGCCATCGACCGGCCGCAGTCACATTGCGCCCGCGTGAGCGTCGTGAGGTCGCCGGTGCGGTACCGAAGCACCGGCAGGGCTTCCTTCGTCAGCGACGTCAGGACGAGTTCGCCCTCCTCGCCCTCGGGAAGCACCTCGCCGGTCCGCGGATCGATCACTTCTGGGTAGAAGTGATCCTCCCAGACGTGCATGCCGGCCTGGGCCTCGCACTCGACGGCGACGCCGGGACCGATCAGTTCGGAGAGGCCGTAGTTCTCGTACCCCCTGACGCCGAGTCGGTCCTCGATCGCCTCGCGCATCGGCTCGGTGCAGGGCTCGGCGCCGTAGAGCACCGTCGAGAGCGGGAGTTCGCGCGGGTCGACGCCCATCTCCGCGGCCGTCTCGGCGAAGTAGAGGGCGTAGGACGGCGTACACGCGAGCGCGTCGCTCTCGAGGTCGCGTGCGAGTTCGACCTGCCGTTGCGTGTTGCCGCTCCCGGTCGGAATCACCGTCGCGCCGAGTTCCTCGGCGCCGCCGTGAAAACCGAGGCCGCCCGTGAACAGGCCGTAGCCGTAGGCGTTCTGTACCGTGTCGCTCGCATCGAGCCCCGCCGCGGCCATCGAGCGGGCCATCACCTCGCTCCACAGTTCGAGGTCGCCCTCTGTGTAGGAGACGATCTTCGGTTTCCCGGTCGTCCCCGAGGAGGCGTGGATCCGCCGGAGTTCGTCGTCGTCGACGGCGAACAGACCGTCGGGATACGTCTCGCGGAAGTCGGCTTTCGTCGTAAACGGCAGGGACCGGATGTCATCGATCGAGCCGACGTCCGCGGGGGAGATCCCGGCGTCGTCAAGGGCCCGCCGGTAGAACGGCACGTTCTCGAAGGCGTACTCGACGGTGTCACGAAGCCGATCCGACTGCAACTCCCGCAGTTCGTCGCGAGACCTGTACTGGGTAGTGTCTGCCATGTGCCCGTACTCGAGGGACGGTATCGAGTACCAAAGAATTTGGTTTTTCGACGGCTCGGCCGTCATCTTCGGTAGTCGAGGCGCATTACGGGGTCGAGTGGCACGGGAAAAACGGTGCGGACGACGCTATCGATCGCTCGAGGGGGCGATGGACCTACGGTCGCTCGCTGAGCGAACTGGAGAGTGGAAATGACAAGTGAACGTAACGAGTGGCCGGACTGATACCCCAAGCGGTTCACTCGAACTTTTCGAACGGCTGGTCGCAGCTATTGCAGTAATGCATCGACCGACAGAGCGACGGTCCCTTCGGGTGCTCGCGGACGGTGTCGGTCGACTCGCAGTAGGGACACTCGGCACCCGTGGTCTCCCCGCTGGTCGTGACGCTCGGATCGAGATCCCGTCTCATATACTGAGCCCGAACTCTCGCAGGTTGTCTTTGCCCCGTTCGGTCACCATCTCGACGGTCCACTCCGGACTCCAGACGAGTCGCAACTCGGCGTCGTCGACGCCGTCGACGGCGGCGACCGCGTCTTCGACGTCTCCCGTGAGCATGTCTCGAGCGGGACAGCCCGAGTAGGTAAGCGTCATGTCGACGGTCACGACGCCGTCGTCGACGCTGACGCCGTAGATCAGGCCGAGATCGACGATACTGATCGGCATCTCGGGGTCTTCGATCCCGTAGAGGGCGTCCCACACGTCGGCCGCGAGGCCGGTCGCGTCGTCGCCGGTCGCGGGAAGGTCGTCGCTCGCCTCGCCCTCGCGGTAGTCGGTGTACGCACAGGGCGTGGCGTCGGTGTCGTCCGGGATATTGCTACTCATTACGGTTACTCTGGTTTGTCCATGATTCTGGTCGTCTCGGTGCGCCCGAGTTCGCGGTAGGTGCGGGTAAACTCGTCGTACAGGTCGAACCACGCGTCGGTGTGGGTTCCGTCACGACCGCGCTCCTCGGGGAGCATCTCCTCGGTTACTTCGAACTCAAACTCGTCGGTATCGTCGCCCACGCGGCCGTCAGCCGGTAGCTCGAGGTCGAGCGACTCCAGATACGGCACGACGATCGAGAGCCACTCCTCACCCATCTCCTCGAGGGTCGCGTCGCGAAGGCCGAGGTCGACGATATCTTCCTCGACAGCGGGATCAACCGGTTCAAAGAGCGTAAAGGCGTACGGGAACAGCCGGTCGAGTGCGTCCTGCAGGCGCTCGTGGCCCTCGTCGCCGTCGGCGAGCCGTTCGAGCCAGTTCTGGGCGTGCTCTAAGTGGTACTCCTCCTCGCTGCGAATCTTACCGACGCGGTCGGCGATCTTCGGGTGGGTGGAGTCGACGAGCGCCTCGAGTCGGATCGCTTCGGCGACGTCGTACAGGTACGACCGAAGGATGGCGTCGGCCCAGTCTCCGTCTTCGAAGGGGCGTTCGACGAGCGTACTGTGCCGGAAGTCGGCCGGATCGCGCTCGTAGACCAGTTCGCGCTCTTCGAGCCCGACGTCGCCGAGGACGTCGTACCACAGGCGGGCGTGGCCGAGTTCGTCCTGAGCGTTGTTCGCCAGCGCGAGGTCGGACTCGAGCGTCGGCGCGCGGACCTGCCACTCGGTGTAGCGCTCGGCCAGCACGAACTCGTCGTCGGCCAGCCGTTTCAGCAGCGTCTCGAGGGCCGTTCGCTCGCGCTCGTCCAGTTCGTTGGGGTTCTCGAGGCTCGTCGCCATCAGTCGTCACCCCGCTGTCGCTCGGCGGTCGCCTGCTCGTCTTCGGATTCGACGACCTCGCGGGCGTCCTCGCCGGTCGTCTTGTACGTCGTCGCCCAGCGGTAGGCCTTGTCGGTCGTCCCGCCGAACGCGACGTCTTCGGCGTCGATCTCGCCGACCTCGTCTCTGGGCACGACCCAGAGGCTGTTAGTCGGCTTGCGTCGGCCGTGCTGGATGGCGGCGAACTGCTTCGCCATCTCGCGGTCCGGCGCGTGGACGTTGCCGCAGTGGGTGTGATACTGGCCGGTCTTCTCCTGACGGAACACTTCCCAAATCATGGTCAGTCGGCCGCCTGCGGCGCGTGGCCGCCGGCGGCGGTGGCGTCGCTTTCGATCGTGTTACGGACCCACTGGACGGCCTCCTGTGCGGCCTTGCGGCCGTTGATCTGGCCGAGGCCGGGCTCGTAATCGTTCTTCGCGATCGTGAAGAACTCGTCCCAGTCGAGGTCGCCCTCTTCGACCTCGTAGGTGCCGTCGTCCAGTTCGCGGATGCGCGGTTCGTCGGGAATCTCGAGGCCGTAACTTCGCGCCTTCGGAATGTACTGATCGAGGAAGGCGTTGCGCAGTTGGTCGTTGGACTGCTGTTTGAGTCCCACCGAGGCCGCGAAGTCGTGGTGGGTGCTCTTGTCGTCGGTCGGTCCGAAGAACTGGATGATGCGGGGCCACCACTCCTCGAAGGCCGACTGGGTCAGTTCCTGTTCTTTCTTCGAGCCCGACATGAGTTCGCGGAGGATGTCCTCGCCGTGTTTGACGTGGAACCCTTCCTCGAAACACACCTTGTCCATCGCGTGAGCGTAGGGCTCCCAGCTCGTTCGGCGGAGCGTCGCCTGTCGGCGCATCGCCGCCCCGTCGACGAAGAAGGCGATCATCGGCGTTTCGACCCAGTCGGTCATCTCGTAATGGAAGCAGTTCAGGAACTTGCCGTCGCCGTTCGCGAGGTCGTCCAGCATCTCCTCTCGGGTCTTGACGCCGAGGGACTCCGCAGCGCGGTAGAGCAACTGCCCGTGGCCGATTTCGTCTTGAACCTTCGCGGAACACGCCAGCTTTCGATCGATACTCGGCGCCTGCCGGATGAACGGACGCTCCAAGTACGCGCCCATGATCTCGCTGTTCGCGTGGAATTCGATCATCCGGGTCGCCGCCTTCCGGTACTCCTCGGGGAGGTCGTCGGCGGGGCTAAACTCCCGCGGCCCCGCGCGTTCTTTGACTGTGTCCAGGTCCATCGTTTCATCCGAATGAACGCTGTATACGCCCTTAGAAATTGACCGCCATATAACGAGGTTTTATATATTGGTGGCTGGTAACGGAATCCATACGTCCGCATGATCGACGAGTGTCTCGCGGTCGAATTCCGCGTTCGGAACGACGATTGCCCGCTTTCGGACGCGACTCGAGCGGTCGATGTGGAGGTCGGTGCCCAGCCACCCCAGCACCGCAGCGACGGCTACGATCTGCTCCAGTTCGGGTCGCCGAAGAGCGAGGAACTCACTCGCGTCCTCGACGACGACGACCGAATCTCGTACCTGCACGTCTCGAGGACCGACGGTCGCTACCGGTATCGCTGTCTCTCCAAGGAGCCCTGCGTCGTCCACCGGCTGATCGACGGGGGCCTCATCGTCGAGACGCTGCGGTACCGCGACGGCGCGGCGATGATCTTCGGCGCGGTCGTCGGCCGCGACGTCCTCAAGGGCGTCATGGAGGCGGCCGGCGAAACCGTCGGCGTCAAACTCGAGCGCGTCTATCCCCTCCAGTCCGAAGCGAAGGAATCGCCCAGCCATCGGTGGGACCTCACGCCGGCCCAGGAGGAGTGCATCCGCGCGGCCCTCGAACTGGGCTACTTCTCGATTCCGCGGGAGACCACCTCGGAGGCGGTCGCCAACGAACTCGGGATCAGCAAATCGGCGTTTCTCGAGCGGCTCCGGCGCGGCGAGGCGGCGCTGTTCCGGCAGATCTTCAGTTGAGGTTCTGGCTTCGCTAACTACTTGATTCCTGATGCGGTGTGATACCGTATGGCAGATACAGACGCCGTTCGCCAGCGTATCGAGAGCGACGCCTACTGCGACATGCTCGGGATCGATCTCGTCTCGCTCGAGCCGGGGACGGCGAGTACCCGACTCGAGGTCACCGAAAACCTGACGAACTTTCACGGAACGCCCCACGGCGGGGCGATCTACTCGCTCGCCGACGCGGCCTTCGCCGCCGCCTCGAACGCTGACGGAGAGACGGCGGTCGCGCTCGAGACGAACGTCTCCTATCTCGAGGCCGTCGAGGTGGGAACCGTGCTGACCGCGACGGCCGAGGAAACCCACGGCGGCACGCGAACCGCCGAGTACGAAGTCGTCGTCACCGACGAGGACGACGACCGTATCGCGACCTTCCGCGGACGGGTGTACAAGCCGTAGCGTTCCCGTCGGACGACGGAAAAACAGGCAATCTCGTCGAACCGCTCCCTACGTGGTGACGCCGAGGTACTTGTCGAGGATCTCCTCGTCCGCTCGCAACTCCTCGGAGGTGCCTTCGTAGACGACCTCGCCCTGATTGATGACGTAGTTGCGGTCGGCGAGTTCGAGACAGACGTGGACGTTCTGTTCGACCAGTAAGACGGTGATTCCCCGGTCGTTGAGCTCGGTGATGATATCCATCACGTCCTGGACGATGTAGGGAGCGAGCCCCTCGGTCGGTTCGTCGAGCAGGATGAGATCGGCGCCGCCGACGAGGGCGCGGGCGATCGCGAGCATCTGTTGTTCGCCGCCCGACAGCGACGACCCGGCGTTTCCCGCCCGCGCTTGCAGGTTCTCGAACATCTCGAGGGCCTCGCCAACCGAGAGCGAGTCGACGTTCGGCGCGCCGCCGTAGGCGGCGAGTTCGAGGTTCTCGCGGACGGTCAGCTCCGGGAAGATCTGGCGCTCCTCCGGAACCAGTGCGAGTCCCTTCTTCGCCGTTTCCGTGGCCTCGAGGGTCGAAATGTCCTCGTCGCGGTAGGTGACGCGGCCGCCCGTCGGCGTGAGAATGCCCATGATGGTCCGGAGCGTCGTCGTCTTGCCCGCCCCGTTGCGGCCGACGAGCGAGACGATCTCTCCCTCGGCGACCGACAGCGATAGGTCTCGCAGGACCTGCGTCTCGCCGTATCCCGAGTAGATACCCTCGATTTCGAGCAGCGGCGGAGCGCTCATTCCATCATCCCCCCGAGATAGGCGTCCTGGACGTCCCCGTCCGCGGCGATTTCGTCGGGCGTTCCCTCGGCGAGGATCTCGCCCCGGTTCAACACGGTGATGCGGTCCGAGAGTTCCATGACGAGTTCGATGTCGTGTTCGATGAGCAACAGCGTCTGATCGACCAGCACCTCCTCGATCAGTTCGATCGTCTCCTGGGTTTCCTCGACGCTCATGCCCGCCGTCGGCTCGTCGAACAGCACGAGCTCGGGCTCGGTCGCGAGGACGACGCCGATCTCGAGGCGTCGCTTGTCGCCGTAGGGGAGTGCATCCGCCGTTTCGTCGGCGACGGCTTGGAGTCCGATCCGCTCGAGGACGCGATCGGTTCGATCGTTCATCTGGTCGTACCGGTCGGTCGGTTTGAACAGCGACTGGAGGAAGTTGTACTGGTCGCGGTCGAGCGACTGGGAGGCCAGCCTGACGTTCTCGCGGACGGTGAGCCCGCCGAAGATGTTCGATATCTGGAACGAGCGACCGATGCCTCGGCGGACGCGTTCGGACGGCGAGAGCGTCGTGATGTCCTCGCCGTCGAAGTACACCGCGCCCTCGGTGGCGGGGAGTGCGCCGGTGATGAGGTTGAACAGCGTCGTCTTTCCGGCGCCGTTCGGGCCGATAATGCTCCGGAACTCGCCGTGTTCGACCGTCAGGTTGATCCGATCCGTCGCCGTGAACTGCCCGAATTTCTTGACCAGCTCTTCCGTCTCGAGGATCGTCTCTCCGGCGGTTCGCGGATTCGTTTCGGTGGTTTCCATCGCCATTAGTCGTCACCTCTGACGCTCGATTCGTCCGGTGCTGGTTCAGTTTCCGAACCGGGTCCGGACCCACCCCACACGTAGGGTGCGAGTTGGGCCGGCAACGAGACCAGCCCCCGCGGGAGGAAGATCACGAACAGGACGAAGATCGTCCCGAGGACCAGCCGCCACCGAGCCGTAAAGCCGGTGAGGATCTCCTCGAGGCCGAAGAAGACGCCCGCACCGATGATCGGTCCGTACAGCGTTCCCATGCCGCCAAGGATGACCATCACGATCACTTCACCGGAGTGGAGCCAGTAGGCGAACGAGGGCGTCGCGTAGCCCGAGTTGAGCGTGAAGAGCCCGCCGGCCAGACCGGCCAGCGCGCCGCTGATCACGAACGCGCGTCGCTTGTAGATGGTCGTTTCGTAGCCGATGAACGTGGCTCGCTGCTCGTTCTCCCGGATGGATTTGAGTACGGAGCCAAAGGGCGAGTTGAGCATCCGGCGAGTGAGCAGGAACGAGCCGACGAGCGCTCCCAGCGCGATGTAGTAGAACAGCGACCGGCCGGTCAGCGCTACCGGACCGACGAAGATTCCGATGTCGTGGAGTTCGATCCCCATCCCGGCGAGGCCGTAGTACGTCGAGAGGCCGAACTGCCCCTCCGAGCCGCCGGTTAGACCGAACGGATCCCGGTAGAGCATGTTGTAGAACAGCTCCGCGAACGCGAGCGTGATCATCGCGAAGTAGACGCCGCCGACCCGGATCGAGAGGAAGCCGACGAACCACGCGATTGCCGCGGAGATGACGATGGCGAGACCGATCGCGACGAACGCGGACTGGCTCACGTGTAACAGCGTGATCGCGACGGCGTAGGCGCCGAGCCCGTAGAACAGCGCGTGACCGAGCGACACCAGTCCCGTGTAGCCCATGACGAAATCCAGGCTGAGCGCGAACAGGCCCCAGATGATGATCTCGATCATGAACGTGACGGCGTACGCCGAGTAAAACGTCCCCGCACCGAGGGGAACCAGCGCTAACAGGGCGACCATGGCGATTCCCAGCCGTTTCCGGGTCCGATTGGTGAGGAGTCCGCCGTCGGTACCGGTCAGCAAGTCGCCACCTTCCTCTTCCGTTTCGACGCCGAACAGCCCGCGGGGCCGAAAGAGGAGCACGGCGATCATCAGCAGGAATATCACTAACCCTTCGAAGATCGGCGCGTAATAGCGCAAGAGCGTCTGAATGATACCGACAGCGAGACCGCCGACGACGGCACCCTTGAAGCTCCCCAGCCCGCCGAGGACGACGATGACGAACGCGGGAATAATGACCGACATCCCCATCTCGGGACTGACGGTCTGGTAGCCGCCGAGGATGATCCCGGCGAAGGCGGCGAGCGCCGCACCCATGCCGAACACGAGCGAGTAGTACCGGTCGATGTCGATCCCGAGGTTGCGGACCATCTGTCGGTCCTGCGAACCGGCGCGGATAATCAGCCCGTACTTCGTGTACTCGAGCATCGCCCAGACGGCCAGCGCCATCGCGCCGCCGAAGACGATGATGAACGTGTTGTAGACGCTGGCGTTGATCCCGAGAATGTCGATCGTTCCCGTGATGATCGTCGGAACGGGGAGGCTGACGCTCCCGGGCCCCCAGACCAGGTATATCAGGTCGTTTATTACCAGTACGAGTCCGAACGTGAGCAGGATGTGATACAGCGGGTTTCGCCCGTACAGCGGCCGAACCGTGTATCGTTCGATCGCGACGCCGACGATGCCGACGAGCAACGGGGCGACGAACAGGGCGACGAAGAACGCCGTTCCACCGAACGGAACGACCAGCGCCAGTGCGAAGTACGCACCCAGCGCGAACAGTTCGCCGTGTGCGAAGTTGATGACGTGCATGACACCGAAAATCACCGAGAGTCCGGCGGCCAACAGCACGTATACGACACCGATCGTCAACCCGTCGAACAGCGCCTGCGAGAGTGAGCCAATCATAGGTTTACCGAATCGGGAGGCGAACGCTCGTCTTACAGTTCACAGCCCGTCTCCTCACAGTCGGGTGCGGCCTCTTCGCCGGACAGTTCCTCGAGGAGTTCGACCTCGGCGAGTTCGCCCGAGTCCGGTTCAGTACATTCGCCCATCCAGACCGGGTTCATCGCCTGGTGGTCGCACTCGCGGAACTCGTTCGGGCCGAAGATCGTTTCGTGTTCCATCCCCGGGAGGGTCTCCGCGACCGTCGACGGATTCCGCGATCCGGCCTCCCGAATGCCGTTCGCGACCATCCGGATCGATTCGTAGCCGACGCGCGAGAAGTTGTCCGGCGGATCATCGTACTCGGATTCGTAGGCCTCGACGAACTCCTGATTGTCACCGGTTTCGATCTCTGGAATGTACCGAACGCCGCTGTAGGTGTTGTAGGCTCCTTCGCCGGCACCCGCCCGAACGGCTCGGAACGAACCGGTCGTCGTCACGATGGGGAGTTCGTCCTGCAGTCCGCGTGAGCTGGCCTGCGAGAGGAAGATTGCGAGGTCGGCTCCGGTCATTCCCACGACCAGCGCGTCGGCCTCGTCGCTGACGTCCGCGATCTGGCTGATGAACGCCTCGAAGTCCGTCGACCCCGGATCGGAGCGCGTCAGACCGACCTGCTCGTACTCGTCGCTGATCGACTCCATCCGCGTCTCGACCTCGTTCAGGACCGATTCCCCGTAGGCGTAGTCGGCGATGTGGTAGACGATCTGGTCGCCGAGTTCGTCGGCAGTCCACTGGGCCATTACCTCCGCGATCTGTGCGGTGTTCGTCTCGAATCGGAACACGTACTCATTACAGTTCTGACCCGTAATCGACGTGTCCGCCGCGCCCGGCGTGTAGACGACCTCGTTCTCGAGTGCGAAGTCGTTGATCGCGAGCGCGGCCGAACTCGAAATACAGCCGGTGATGAACTGCGCCCCGTCGGACTGGACCGCCTGTTCGGCCCGCTGGGTCGCCGTCGCCGGATCGAGTTGCGTGTCGTATTCGCTGTACTCGATCGTAAAATCATACTCGTCGCTTTCGTTGATCTCCTGGATCGCGAGTTCGGTGCCCTGATGTCGTTCTTTGGCGAGGTCGGCGAACTCCCCCGTGAACGGCTCGAGGACTCCGAACTGCACCGTATCGAAGTCCTCGTCGTCTTCGTCACCCATTTCGTCCGGATCGCCGACACAGCCGGCCAACCCGGTGATTCCGGCGACCCCACCAGCGGTAATCGCCTTGAGAATATCACGTCTACGCCCCTGTGACTTGCCACCTCGAGTCATACCCTCTGTAGAGTATAGCCGACTATAAAAATCGACCCCGTTTTATGGTGGTTTTATAAGTATATGTTGACCGTATAAGGGTCACCCAACAACATGCAGATATCTGTGCTCACCGGCTCACTACGGTACCATCACTCGTTCTGACATAACAACAGACAGCGCTCGCACGCGTCCAACGGACGGTCCCGGTTCACGAGCGGCGAGCCGACACCGGAGCTAATCGCGGCAGCCGACGAACTAGACGTCGATATGCTCTTGCGGCCGGGTTCGGGCGGTGGGATAAACGATGTTTGTGTGTCCTCTCGGAATCGACAGTGAGCGCTCGGCCGACTGCGTTCTATCACTCTCAGTGTTAATCAGTGCCACGTGTGCACACCCCATGATTTATCTCGAGGCGCTCCGGATTGTTGAGTGAGGATGAGTTATAAGCAGATAGAGACAGCCCCACGAACGGAGATTCGGGAGTTGCAGAACGAACGACTCCGTGAAACGGTGCGCCACGCCTACGAGAACGTCGACTACTACCGCGAGGCACTCGATGCGGCGGGCGTCGAACCCGAGGACGTGCAGACGGTCGACGACATCGACAAGCTACCGTTTACCACGAAAGAGGATTTCCGCGCTGAGTACCCGGACGGCCTGTTCGCCGTCGACGACGACGAACTCCGGCGGATCCACGCCTCCTCGGGAACGACCGGCAAACCGAAGATCGTCTCCTACACCCAGGGCGATCTGGACGTGTGGAGCGAAGTCGTCGCTCGCTGTCTCGCCGCATCGGGAGTCGAGCCGGGGGATACGGTCCAGAACGGCTACGGCTACGGCCTATTCACGGGCGGCCTCGGGCTCCACTACGGGATCGAAGAACTCGGCGCGACGGTGATCCCGATCGGCGGCGGACAGACCCAGCGGCAGGTGGAGTTGTTACAGGACTTGGAGAGCGACGTCCTCACCTGTACGCCGTCGTACGCGCTGTACCTCGCGGAGACGGCCGCGGAGATGGGTATCGACGTCAAGGATCTCCCAGTGTCGACGGTGCTCTTCGGCGCGGAACCCTGTACCGATCCGATGCGCGAGGAGATCGAAGAGCGACTCGACGTGACCGGCATCGACATCTACGGGCTCTCGGAGATCATCGGCCCCGGCGTCTCCAACGAGTGTCACGAAGCCCAGGAGGGCCTGCACATCTGGGAGGATCACTTCTACCCCGAAGTGATCGACCCCCAGACCGGCGAACCGCTCCCCGAGGGCGAGGAGGGCGAACTCGTGTTAACCACGCTCACGAAGGAAGCGCTGCCGGCGCTTCGATACCGCACTGGCGACCTGACGACGCTAACGTACGACGAGTGCGACTGCGGCCGAACCATGGTCCGGATGGACAACGTCACCGGCCGCGCCGACGATCTCCTGATCGTCCGCGGCGTCAACCTCTACCCCAGCGAGATCGAAGACGTGGTTCTCGAGTTCGACGCCGTTGCCCCCTACTACCGTATCGACCTCGATCGCGAGAACAACTTAGACACCCTCGAGCTCACGATCGAACGCGAACCCGAGTTCGACGGGGACGTCGAAGACCTTCGCGATCAGATCCTCACCCGCCTATCGAACGTCCTCTCGTTTACGCCGGACGAGCTGGACATCGTCGATCCGGACAGCATCGAACGGACGGAAGTCGGGAAGGTAAAACGCGTCTACGACCACCGATAGCCGCGACGACGGTCGGATGAGTGGCGTCCGCTGGCGGTTCGAACGGGAGACACGCCATCAATCCTGCGCCGGGTCTCCGATTTCTCTCGCCGAAGTAAACTATTTGTACCGCGATTGGGATGTGCACATATGGCATACAGCTACGAGCCACACCACTTCGAAGACTTCGAAGCGGGCCAGGAGTTCCAGAGCGTCGGCCGAACCGTCACCGAATCGGATTTCGTCATGCACTCGGCGCTGGCCGGCGACTGGACGGAACTGCACACGAACAAGGAGTACGCGGAGGAAGGCCCCTTCGACGGCCGAATCGCCCACGGACCGATGACGTTCGTCCACGCGACCGGCTTCGTCTACCGGTCCGGGATCGTCGAACGCACGGCGTACGCGTTTCTCGGCATGAACTACATGGACCTCCCGAATCCGGTATACATCGGAGATACGATCTCACTCGAGATGGAAGTCAGCGAGACGAAAGACGTCGACCACGATGAGGCGGGGATCGTCGTCCTCGACACCGAAATGACGAATCAGGACGATACCGTCGTCTTCCAGGGCGACATGAAGTTCCTCATCAAGCGAAAGGAGTGACACACGTGACGTGACCGACGAGGCCGTGCGGTCACGATCCGGGAGAGCCATCGGTATAGCCTACCCGACTGTGACAGCCCCACCTTTTCGGGCGGGGCTTTCTCCTTGTACTTCCGTACAACTGTTCGTCATTGACGATTTCACCATCGGCCCGATTGGACGAGTGGGCACGCGAGGCAGTTGCGACGGTGAGAGACGCGGGTATCTTTCCGCTCTGCGACTACAGTATCTTAACAGATAATTAGCACGAATCGGACGCCGGAAGCTCATTCGACAAGACTGCTATCTCCTTCTACTAGAAGAGAATGATACTATGATATCTGAAAGAACTTTGGGATGAGTCTCGAGAGAAGGTTTGCGAAGTTCCATAGATGGTCCCGTATTGTTGGGAACGTTTGGGACTGACTGACTACGTTGGAGGTATCACGCCACAATATCGGAATAGGTGTATCTACAAGATAATAGTCGATGTTCCGGAGCTATTCCGCCACGATCCCGTTCAAATCCCATACACCGGAACCGAACCGCTACGTTGTGCGATCCCGGATGGCACGAGTACGTGAGCGACAGAGATTGAGATATAACTAACTATCAGATCCCTCAGTATATAGGTTACTATCCAGATAAATATAGATATTGTAATTCGGAGAAGTTCTGCGAGAGTGTAGTAGTGGAGGGACCGATCTACAACTCGAAACCCATCCAAAACAACTTTACAATGGAAATCCAATCTGGAATGTGACACGGGTAGAACCACGACCGGGACCGGCCGCCTGCGGCGATCGGTTCTCAGACGGTCTGGATTGAACGACTGCACACTCAGAGATTACAGATGGTGACGATAGCATGACCGACGACGAATCGCCGAACTGGGACTTTAAAGACCGCGATATCGCCATTTTGTGTGAGCTCTCGGACGATCCACAGCTCTCCTCGCGGGAGCTGACGAGCGTGCTCAAATCCGAGTACGACATCGACGTCTCACACGTTACCGTTAGCGAATCAATCCGCCGAATGCGCGACGAAGGCGTCTTTCGCGAGGCGATTATCCCCAACGAAGAGTACTATACCTTCGCGCTGTTCGAGTTCAAGTTCAACACCGAACACTTCGCCGACAGCTGGCGAGACGCGATGACACACATCAAAGAAGACAAACACACCCTGTTTTTCTTCCTCTCGGACGGCGAGTATCAGTGGAAAACCGTCATGATGTTCCGCGGCTCCGAACAGATTTCGAAGTGGATCCACAACTGCTACAAGGAACACGGCGACGTGATCGCGAACATCCGAAACTCGTCGGTCCATAACGTGTTGAAGTTCCGGACGGATCCGCGAATCTACGAGGGCCTACGGGAAGAACAGTCCGAATAGGACGCCCCGTCACGCTCGAGCATCGTCCCTGAAACGGAACGTCCGGGGTCCGACTCGGTTACGTCTCGTTCTCGTCCACGTCTCTGTCCCGAAACAGTCGATACGTGGTCCGACCGACGGCCGCCTCGCCGTCGGCGCCGGTGACGGAGACCTCGGTGACACCGGTCGTCCCGCCGGCCCGCACTACGGACGCTTCGGCGCGGAGATTACCCGTCGCCGGGCGGAGGTACGAGACGTTGAGATCGGTCGTCGTCAGGCGCGCCCGACTTGGCTCCTCGAAGGTCGTCCGCAGCGCGAACGCGCTGGCGGTATCGATCAGGGTCGCGACGATGCCGCCGTGGACCGGATTGTAGCCGTCGTTTCCGACCGGGTTCTCGAACTCTTCGTCGTGGTCGATGGTCAGGACGGCCGCCCCGTCCTCGAGTCGGTCGACGCTGATGTCGAGCCACGACAGGTAGCCGTGGCGCTCGACGAACGACGCCCACTCGGGCCAGTCGGTCGACGGATCCGGTTTCGGCTCCGGTTCAGGTTCCGGCGACATTTACTTGCCTTCGAACTCGGGCTCGCGATCCTCGGCGAAGGCCATGGTTCCCTCGAGCACGTCGTCCGTGCTGGTCAGGAGCCCGAAGCCTTGGCTCTCCATGGTCAGGGCGGCCTCGAGGCTCGCGTCTTCGCCCTCGTTCATGACCTTCTTGGCGACCTCGAGGCCGATCGGCGGGCCGTTACGGAGGTCGTCGACGAACTCCTCGACGGTCTCGTCGAACGCCTCGCGATCAACGGATCGGTTGATCAGGCCCCAGTCTTCGGCGCGGTCGGCGTCGATGTGCTCGCCGCGGAAGACCATCTCTTTCGCGCGGGTCTCGCCGAGGACGCGGAGGAGTCGCTGCGTACCGCCGCCGCCGGGGATCAGGCCGAGATTGATCTCCGGGGCGCCGAACTCCGAGCGCTCGGTCGCGAGCCGCAGATCGCAGGCCAGTGCGAGTTCGAGTCCGGCACCGAGACAGTAGCCGTCGATGTTCGCGACGACGGGCCGTGGGAAGTCGTTGACCGTCTCGAAGGCCGGCGTGACGTCCATCAGGTCGGTCGGTTCGACGCCGCTGAAGCCGGAGATATCCGCACCGGCGCTGAACGCGCGGTCGCCGGCTCCCTCGATCGTCGCACACCGAACCTCGTCGGTGTCGACCGACGAGAACAGGTCGTCGATCTCGGAGAGCAGGTCGCCTGAAAGAGCGTTCATGCGGGACGGTCGGTCGAGTTCGACTCGCAGCACGCCGTCCTCGAGTTCCGCGTTGAGGTCGTGATAGGAGTCGAGTCCGCCGTCGTCGCCGTCGTACTCGTAGAAGCCTTCGCCGGCGTCTTCGCCGGTCTTGCCGTCCTCGACGAGCTCCCTGAGGTAGGGGTGTGGCTCGAAGCGGTCGGAGCCGGTCTCCTCGTACAGGGTTTCGAGTTTCTCGAGAACCTTGTCGAGACCGATCTTATCCCCTCGTCGGCAGATGCCCTCGGGGAAGCCGAGCCCGAGTTGGACGCCCGTGTCGACCTCTTCGGGCGTGGCGACGTCCTCGCCGACGAGGAACGCCGCGCGGTTGATCATGCGCGCCTCGACGCGGAGCCAGTCGAAGTCGCCGGCATCGTCTGGCTGGTAGTCGGCACCGTCGCCGTCCTCGTAGTCGTAGAAGCCCTTGCCGGTCTTCTGGCCGAGCTCTTCGGCTTCGACCTTCTCCTCCGTGATCGGCGGGATCGGACTGCCGCCCTCCTTGCGGACGTGGTAGCCGACGTCGATGCCGGTGAGGTCGGCGAGTTCGAACGGCCCCATCGGGTAGCCCCGTTCGTGGACCATCGTCGCGTCGGCCTCGCGGATCGTCGCCTCTCCGTTCGAGACCATGAACGCGGGTTCGCCGCCGAACGGACCGACGATGGTGTTGACAACGAAGCCGCGGACGTCCTTGCGGACGTAGATCGGCGTCTTGTCGATCGACTCGACCCACTCGTAGCCGGCTTCGGCCGCTTCATCGCTGGTGTCTTCGCCGTAGATGACCTCGACTAAGTCCATCTTGACCGGCGGGTTGAAGAAGTGGAGACCGAGTACGCGCTCGGGCGTGTCGACGGCCTCCGCGATGTCCGTGATCGGGAGGCTCGAGGTGTTCGTCGCGAGCAGCGTCTCCTCGTCGCAGTACTCTTCGAGGTCGCTGAAGA
The DNA here is from genome assembly GCF_052040125.1 of Natronorubrum marinum. Lineage (NCBI taxonomy): Archaea > Methanobacteriati > Methanobacteriota > Halobacteria > Halobacteriales > Natrialbaceae > Natronorubrum > Natronorubrum marinum. The sequence goes on along the minus strand of NZ_JBPPFV010000001.1, from coordinate 920,215 downwards.
TGTCGTGTTTCAGGTCGAGGTTCTCCGGTGCGGCCTCGATGACGAGGTCGGCGTCGGAAACGGCCTCCTCGAGGTCGGTAGTGATGTCGATCCGGTCGAGAACGTCGTCGGCGGACTCGTCGATCAGTGCCTTCTCCTCGAGTTTCTCTAAGCTCCAGCGAATAGACTCGTAGCCGTCCTCGACGAACTCGTCTTTGATGTCACGCATCGTGACATCGTAGCCGGCCATCGCGGTCACTTCGGTGATCCCGTGCCCCATGTTGCCCGCGCCCAGCACGGCGACGCGGTCGATGCTGTCCAGTGACATGGTCGTGTGGTCTACCGGAATCGTCTTAATACCACCGACAGCGAATTAGCAATGTTAAGCACGTTGTTTCCGGTTGTTCCGCGCGTACGGAGTTTCGGGGTTGGGATGAACTTCGGTAACGGTGGCTCGGGTTTATTCCACGATGTCGTAACGAATACAGATCAGGATGAGCGGACTCGGGTCGATGAACGGATTGGTATCAATTCTCTGAATAGATCGAATACTGAAAACCACTTTGCGGTGGCACGCGCTGTCGGCTGCCGAACGAAAGTGAGGGCAGCCGGCAATATCGCGTGAGGTGAAGAGCGGACGGGAAGGACGACCCGTAAGTGATCGAGTCCGCTGAGGAGGACATTGAAGTCCCTGAGTTCTCCCCCACTCCAGAAAACGTGGTACGTTCGATTGGATGCTGACCTTAACGGAACCAGAGCGAAACGGTGAACGCTCGAGTCAAGCGTACGTACAGCGCGTTCGTCCGTTCACGACGCTGGTGGAAGCAGTTTCGTGAACTTGCCCGTGCGTGTATCGTCCATAATCTCGACCGAACCTTCTACCGATCAGTATAGGTGAAGAACGTATCGTTCAGTACAGGCCAAGCACACATCGCTCAGCACAGTGGATAAATATGTCAGGAATCGAATGTAACTTGAAAGGAAGAATGGATTCTTATCCTAAATTCATGCTCGTCGCCGCGACAGGGCTATTGATTGGGATTCCACTTTGGATGGCTGTCCTCTCTCCTGAAATGCTCTCTCTCAGACTATTCACCAGTTTCGTATTTTGGGGTATAGTAGTCAGTCTACTACTCGTAATGCTATTCGGGTTTTGGGTCGGCCAGCGGTCAAAATACACCTGATGTGTCTCGAAGTGGCCACTCAATATGCATGTGTAGTGAGCAGTAGTTTCATGCAATCAGGTGTCTAAAGAAGAGGATTTCAACAGAGCCAACCTGGCCACTAGGGTTGCCACGCCCTCCCCAACCAATTTCTTCTCGCGGGCGCTGCGAGGCGGTTTCACCGCCTCGACAGTTGCGGTGCATAGCGCCGCGCACTGCCCGTTCGAATGGTCCGCGGAACCGTTGGTTCTGCGCTACGCTCGTTTCACTCGCTCATCCCTCGCGATCCGAACCGCGAGGGGATCGCGGTTCAGCGCGCCAACAGCGTTTGTTGCGATCGCTCGAGTAGAGTCGGCCGAAAAACGAAAGCCAGATATTTGCTCTAAAGCCCGTTACAACGGCTCCTCGCCGTCGATAATCCGCTTCGCACGATCGGCCAGCGCCGGCACGCGCTCCTCCATCTTCGGGTACATCGGGTTGTCGCTGTTGCCCTCGAGATACCGTCGGAAGAACATCTCGCCGAGACCGGCCAGCTTGTAGACGGCGAGCGTGCGGTAGAACCGCTCGTGTTCGAACTCGAGCCCGGTGAGGTCCTCCCAGCGTGCAACGAGTTCGGGCCGGCTAGAGTACCCCTCTTGCTCCATGAATTGGGTGGTGAGTTCGGGAATCGACGGCTCGGGGTCCTTCGCGTCGCGCCAGTAGGAGAGCATCCAGCCCAGATCGGCGCGCGGGTCACCCAGCGTGGACATCTCCCAGTCGAAGACGGCGATCAGCTCTGGCGGTGTCCCTGATGCGAACATGACGTTGTCGAGTTTGTAATCCCCGTGGACGAGCGTGTGGGGGTGGTCTTCGGGGACATTGTCCCGGAGCCAGTCGCCGACCTCGTGGAGGACGGGTACTTCTCGTTCGTCTTCGGTGACCTCGAACGCCCACGAGAGCTGTTTGCCCCAGCGGTCGACCTGCCGTTGCGTGTAGCCGGCAGGCCGGCCGAACTCGCCGAGATCGATCTCCTCGTAGTCGAGCCGGTGGATCTTCGCGAGGGTGTCGACGAGTTCCTCGCCGATCCGCTCGCGCTGTTCCGGCGCGGCGAACCGCTCCGGTTCGTCCTCCCGGAGCACGTCGCCCTCGAGTCGATCCATGACGTAGAAGTCGCTGCCGATGATGTCGTGGTCCTCGCAGGCGAGCACCGGGGTGGGAACCGGGACGTCGGTGTCCGCGACCGCGTTTATGACGTTGTACTCCCGGATAACGTCGTGGGCCGTGTCGGCGGTCTCGCCCGGCGGCGGCCGGCGGATGACCAGTTCGCGGTCACCCCACGTGACGAACAGCGTTTCGTTCGAATGTCCTTCTTGATGCCGCTCGACGTCGTATTCGTCCGCCTCACCGAGATGCTCCTCGAGGTGCGCGGCGAGCGCGTCCTCGTCGACGAGACGTTCGTAGTAGTTCTCGCTCATAGTGGCTGGTGAACTCCGTCCGATCGGACGACTGCAGTGTCGTCTCTCGAACGCTGGTTCGTACTGATGGTGTACGGTACCATTACTTCTCTGCTTAACGAAAGTAGTTTCGGGTGTGATTTAGTCTAACATCGTTGGGGTGTCAGATGGTGCCAACGTTCTCGTCCGAGTTGAATCTATTACACTAATTATCGTCGTCTGCGTGTGGAGTGTGAGACGCCGAGCAAGCGCGTTCACCACTCGAACCTCGCCGAGCGTGACAACGGATCTTGAGCCATTCGAGGAGATGCGCGCCGCGCTCAAACAGTACGCCGAAACGGACGTCCAGCCGCTGTTCGAACTCGCGGATGCACGGCCGTTCTCGGCGTAACTACTGTTCGATCTCCTCGAGTTGCCTGCTCGCCTCAGAGATTTCACTGTTCGCGTTCGCTACAGCGTCAATTCGGTCGCTCAGTTTAACAATCTCAACATCCGAATCATAGTAAAGCAATCCCTCATCGGCCAGCTTTGGGAGGTGTTTGTGAACTAAATCGATATACACATCCTGCCTGTCCGTATTTTCTATTGAGGCGATGCGTCCTGCAATTGATTCCACCCCGAGAGGTTTCTCCGCCAATTGCAGAAGCTGGATTACATGCCATGAACGGGTATCCAATACAAGCTTTGCGAGCGTCTGTGCCTCAGTAGAGAACGGCTCCGAATCAACACTGATCAGTTGAACGTCATCGTGGGTGCTAGTAGCGATATCTAAATGATATCGCTCGTTAGAGATCGCCGCAAACAGTGCTACTACTCCTCCACCGAGTGCTCCGAGAATCACAAGCAGTTCGGGGTTGATTACAGCTTCTCCGCCAATTTGCTCAGCACGAATGTATCCAAAAAGTAGCAGTGCTGCAACAGCGACTCCAATAACACACCACTTTGCGATATTCCACCCATCTTCTTGAGGAACGTGGTGCGCTGCGATCCAGTATCCACCATACACAATTGTTGCCGCCGGTATACTGACAAGCGCGAGTTCCGTTACCCAGACGACCATCGGCTCCGGGTGCGTAACGACATATCCAATCCCGAAGAGTCCTAGTACTGCACCAACGGCTGTTATCAGCCACGATGCTAAATCGTACTGTACAGTTCGATTATCGTGTATGGTATTGGCACCCATGATCCTCTCATACCTGATTTGTTATCGCCAGATATAATTCTTTTATGAAACCCTATGATAACGACGGAGCATAATTCAACCCGACCATTGATATGCTCTATTGTAATCGGTCTGCCTCACTACTATCTGTAGCATCTATACCGTACTGAATCGACTGATTATCTTCGCGTCATCGTTGCCGGCTCCGCGGCCACTGTAAGCACCGTCTCGACGAGCACTATGAGTGCGTTGCCGATCGCCGGGAACCACGTGATCGTCGGTATCGATTTAGTCGGTTCCACACCCGGTCAGTCCAGCCGGCGTCTTCGGTGATCTCGACAGATTCCCGTTCCCCGTTGCCGTCCGTGTAGGCCATCAACACGTGCCTTTCGCCGTCGTTTCGTGTGAGCACTTCGCCGTCGCGTGCGTCTCCGCTGACGGCGATTGCATCCCCGTTTCGCCAATGAACCGCGTTTTCGGGGTCGTAGTTCTCGAGATGAACCGTCACGGCCACATTGCTGTTGACCGGCATCTCGTATAGCCCTTCGACGATCGAGAGATCGAACTCGTGGTCGTTCCCCGAGAGTACCGGGTCGGGCTGGACGTGCAGCTCACCGAGATTCTCGTCGGGATCAATCACGGCCGGCACGTCGATGCTGTCCCCGTCAGTTTCGAGTCGGGCGTCTGTGAGCGTATCGCCCGTGACTGCGTAGTCGCCCACGGCGGACGTGCCCGCTCGGACGGTCGCGTGATCGGACAGTGCGCGGTCAGACCGCGTGCAGGCGCTCGGTGACCGTGAACTCGTGGCCGCTCGCGCTCTCGAGTGTGAATCGGACGCGATGGACGCCGTCACCTGTCGCTTCGAACGCAACGCGGTCGTCGGTGGCGTCGATCTCCTCGTGATCGGTGACGTAGAGTTGGCCGTCGGAGCGTCGTAGTGGAAGTACTCGGTGTGGTCGATCTGGCTTTAGAGACGGTCCACGGTCGAGGCGCTAATCGCTTCGACAGGTCGGTCGAACGGGTGTTCACTGAGTACGCTACACACGGCCATCGTCATCCCAAACTCTTTTGACCGAGACTGACTAACTGGTTAGTCAAGTGACGAAGAAACGCAGCGACGGTCCCAGCAACTCGAGGCCGACCGGTTGTCAAGCCCTCGTCGATCGATCAAACGCGACCAACAGCCGCAGGTCGTAGCGTCGTGGGATCGACAAATCCCATTCGACGACTGCGCGACGCCGTGAGCGGCGCGGAGACGAGTCGCTCCGTCGTGATCGGTGCGGTCATCCTGAGTACGTTCTTCGTCGGCTTCGGCGGCGGCGTGATCTTCCCGATCCTGCCGAACCTCGGCATCGTCCTCGGAATCTCGCCGTTTCTCGTTGGACTCATCCTCAGCGCGAACCGCTTTTCGCGGCTGTTCGCGAACGCGCCGGCCGGCGTGCTCGTCGACCGCGTCGGCACGCGCAAACCGTTCGTCGCCGGGATGATCGTCCAGTCCGTCGCGACGTTCGGCTACGTCCTCGCCATGATCTCGGCACGGCCCGAACTGTGGTTTCTTCCGGACGTTCCCGCGGCGTGGTTCCTCGGCTCGAGGATCATCTGGGGCGTCGGGAGCGCGGCCGTCTTCGCGACCGCGTACACGATCGCGTCCGACGTCAGCGACGGGAGCTCGCGCGGCGCGAACATGGGACTCATCCGCGGGGGAATGCTCTTCGGGTTTCCCAGCGGGGTCGTCGTCGGCGGGATCATCAGCGAACTCTCGGGAACGGTCTCGGCCTTCGCCGTCGCGACGCTGTTCGCCGTCCTTGCGAGCGTGATCGCCTATGCAACGATCCCGGAGACCCACATCGAGGGCGACGACCACCGCTCGGTCTCACCGTGGGACGTCGATACGAGCGTTCCGGCCCTGACCGTCGGACTGGTGAACTTCGCCGTGCTGTTCGCCTACATCGGCGCGCTGTTCGCGACGCTCGTCCTCTTTCTCGATCACAACGGTCTCGGCGTCTTCGGCTTCGACGCGCAGGCCTCGTCGGGGATCTTCATGGCCGTCACGGTCGTCGCCGCTGGCATCTTCATGTTCCTCGGCGGCTACGTCAGCGACCGAACGGAGTCGCGGATTCCGACGCTGCTGGTGTTTCTCGGAACATCCTTCGTCGGGTTCATCCTGCTCGCGATGGCCGACTCTCTCGTCACGCTTACGGGAGCGTGTCTGCTGATCGGCGCCGGACAGGGCGGTACCAGCGGCCCGCTGATGGCGCTGCTCGCCGACCTCACCCCCGACGAGCGGATGGGGCGTGCAGTCGGGACGAACAACGTCCTCGGGGACGTCGGCGGCGGACTCGGCCCGATCGTCTCCCTCCCGCTCGTCGACCTGTTCGGCTTCTGGCCGATTTACGTGGCCTGTGCGATACTCCCCGTCGTCGCCGGCGCAATCTTGCTCGGCGGCGTCTACCGTGAGACGGGCCGGTATCTCCCGAACCTGCAGGTGCTCGAGGAGTCCGCTCGCGCGTCGAGTCGAACGTCGGAACACGCCGATTGAACGGTTTGGCCGTCGAAGCGGTATCCGACAGACGCAAGCATCGGCGTCTTTACCGACTGTCGACTACTGTAGCTGAGACCAGAATGAGTACATCAGACGAGGATTTCGGTCCACTCGACGTAACCGTTCGGGGACCGGGAGAGCCTGAGGTCATCATCGTCGCCGGCGTCCACGGCGACGAGATGAGTGGCATCCGCGCGGTGCGCCGCCTGCGCGAGGCCGACCTCGACCTCCAGCGTGGCGTCGCGTTCGTCCTCGCCAATCCGGCCGCCATTGAAGCCGGCGAACGCTACCTCGATTCGGACCTCAATCGCGTGTTCCCCGGCGATCCGGACGGCGATCGAGAGGAACGCATCGCCGCCCGTCTCTGCGAGCTGGTCGGGGGTCGCACATCGCTCTCGCTGCACGGTACCGAGGCCGGGCCTACGCCGTTCGCGCTGATACACAGCGCTCAGGAACGCGAGTTCGAACTGGCCTCGGAGCTCCCGGTTCCGCACGTCGTCGATCACTGGGGGGTGAACGAGCACACGATCACGACGTGTGGCTTCACCGTCGAGATCGAACTCGCCGCGGAGAACTCCGAGGAGGCGGTCGATTCGGCCGAGTACCAGGCTCGTGCGTTCCTCCAGCGTGTGGACGCGCTCCCCGGTGACCCACCGGAGGCCGATCCGGACTTCTTCCACATGGGCGAGCCCGTTCCGAAGCCCGACGGTGAGTCGTACGAGTTACACGTCGAGAACTTCGAACGCGTTCCCGAGGGAACCGTCTACGCGACCGTCGACGGGGAGGAGCTGACCGCCGACGAGCCGTTCTGGCCGATCATCATGTCCGCCGACGGTGCGGACGATATCTTCGGCTACCAGGGACACAAGATCGGCGAGTCGCTCGAGGACGTAACAGAGAACTGGATCGGCGAGAACCGAGACCCACGGGAGTCCGAATAGCCGGCGAATCGACGTTCCCCCTCAGCGGGTCCCCTCACCCACCGAGTCGGGCTGACAGAGCCACTCGTGTACGATCGCCCGGAGGCTCGCCTGGGTGATCTCAGCGACGTCGTCGCGCTCGAGAGTTACCTGATAGATCCGCGAGCCGTTGATGCTGGCCAGCAGTAGCGTCGCGACCTGTTCCGGGTCGACGTCGCGGAAGACGCCCTGTTCGATCCCCTCCTCGACGATCGCGATCACGGTCGCCTCGACGGTCTCGTAGTTGCGGCTCAACTGCCGGCGGAACTCGTCGTTGTGCGGGGCCTCCGTACGCACCTCGAGCATCGCGGTCGTCAGCTCCCAGTGGTCGAACGTCCCTCGCTCGGGCGGGCCGAACAGCAGCGTATCGATCAGGGCCTCGAGCCGTTCGGCGGGGTCGCCGCGGCCCTCGACGGCGATGTTCTGCTCGAACGCCGAGAGGAGATACTCGAGAAACGCGACGAGCAGGGCTTCCTTGGTGTCGTAGTGGTAGTGGAGGACGCCTTTCGTCTTGTCGAACTCGTCGGCGATCGCCTGCATCGTCAGGTTCGCGTAGCCGTGTTTGCAGAGCGCGCGATACGTGGCTCGCATGATCGCCTCCTCGGTGTCGACGGGTTCGCCGTCGGCATCTCCCCCCATGTTACATCTCCCGTCGCAAAATATCCAAAAAAGGGTTTGGGTATCGGTCGACGGCGTCTCGAGTCGAATCCCGTTCCGAGTCCGCCCCTCAACCGTCCGGCCGCTCGCGTTCGACGATCTCGAGCACCTCCTCGAGCGACTCGATTCGGTACGCCACGGCGGGACCGTCCTCGGCGCCGAAGGCGACGCCGTGGATGCCCATCTCGTCCGCTCCCTTCACGTCGTGGTCGTAGCGGTCGCCGATCATCAGCGACCATTCGGGGTCGGCGTCGGCCTTCTCGAGTGCGGTCTCGAATATCGCTGGATCCGGTTTTGTCCGACCCACCTCCTCGGAAGTGGTAATCGAGTCGAACGCCTTGCGGACGCCGAAGGCCTCGAGCATCTCCTTGCCCGCGTCGTCGTCGACGTCGCTCACTACGCCGACGTGGACGTCGCGCCGAGCGAGTTCGCGGATCGTCTCGACGGCGCCCGAAATCGGCTCGATCGACGACTGGACGTGTCGCTCGAAGACGGGTTCCCACCGCTCGCGCGGAAGGTCCTCGCCGACGAGGGCCTCGACGCCCGTCGCGTAGGCTTCGCGGGCCGACTGGAACTCGGTGCCCTCGCGCTCCCGGAAGTGGTCCCCGACGGCCGTCCGCCACGCGTCGACGGCCTCTTCGACCGACGGCTCGAGGTCGTGTTCCTCGACCAGCTCTTCGATAAAGGCGGCGTGAGCGGCCTGGACAGACTCGAGTTCGAGGATGACGCCCCCGATGTCCCAGAAGACGGCGTCCCACGCTGTAGTGCTGGTCTCGTTGGCCTCGCCGCCAGTCAGCCCGTCGCTCTCGCGGGCGTCATCACTCACCGTTCCGCCCTCCGTACCGTCGACCGATCGACCTCGTCGATGCTCGCACAGCCCGAGAGCCCGACCGTCAGGTCGACGTCGGCCAGGAGGTTCTCGAGGACCGCCCGAACGCCGTCCTCGCCGCCGATGCCCAGTCCCAGGGCGTACGGCCGGCCCAGCAACACCGCGTCGGCGCCGAGTGCGACGGCCCGGAAGACGTCGCTCCCGCGGCGAATCCCGCTGTCGAAGAGCACGGGGACGTCCTCGTCGTCGTCGGTCGCATCCTCGACGGCGTCGACCACGTCCGGCAGCGCATCGAGCGCGGGGATCGCGCCGTCGACCTGTCGGCCGCCGTGGTTCGAGACGATCAGGCCGTCGACGCCGCGTTCGACGGCCTCGCGGGCGTCGTCGGGGTGGAGGACGCCTTTGACGAGGACTGGGAGGTCCGTCTGCTCGTCCAACCACTCGAGGTCGTCCCAGGTGAGCGAGGCGTCGCCGAAGCACTCGCTCCAGGATTCGATCGACGCCTCGGGGTCGGCCCACGGGTCGTTACCCTCGAGTCGGTCGCAGAAAGCGGGATCCTCGAAGTAGTTCTTGAGGCCCTGACCCTGCAGGAAGGGGAGATAGCCGAGTTCGATGTCGCGCTCGCGCCAGCCCATCTTCGGCGTGTCGAGGGTGACGACGACGGCCTCGTAGCCGGCGTCTTCGGCGCGCTCGAGGAAGCTGGCCGCAACCGCCCGATCGGAACTCCAGTAGAGCTGGAACCAGCCCGGACTGTCGCTCAGCTCCTCGGCCACCTCTTCGAAGGTGTAGGAGGAGACTGAGCTCAGGACCATCGGAATCCCGAACTCGCGGGCCGCGCGGGCGACGGCGAGTTCGGCCTCGTCGTGGAGGATGCCCTGCACGCCGATCGGCGCAAGCATGACCGGGGCCGGATACTCGCGGCCGAAGAGTTCGATCGAGAGGTCGCGACTCGAGACGTCCCGCATCATTCGGGGAACGATCTGCCAGGCGTCGAACGCTCGGTCGTTGGCTCGCACCGTCGACTCCGAGCCCGCGCCGCCCGCGACGTAGGCGAACGCCTCGTCGCTCAGTTCCTCGCGGGCGCGCTCGACCAGCTCCTCGTAGGCGACCGGGAACTCGGGGGGCTGACCCTCGAGCATGCCCTTGCGGTACACGTCCTGTTGTCGCTTTGGTCCGTACTGCGGGGTGTCTTTTGGGGTGTCGTCTGTCATGGATGCTCCGGCGACGGGCAATTCGTGCCGATAGTCGGTGCGAGCCCGTCGCTGTCTGTGTATCTGTGCCAGCGATTGCCACTCACTTAATCCTACGCTCTTCGGTACCGACGGCCATCTTTATTAACAGTGTCTCCATATCCTCGAGTGGACCTAACAATGGTAACCCGACGCCCGCAGTTAGCAGGTGACCGCGCATGAGTACCGCCCAGTTCAGCGTCGACGGCGACGTCGCCATTATCACCGGCTCCTCGAGCGGGATCGGCCGCGGCATCGCCGAACGCTTCGCCGCCGACGGCGTCGACGTCGTCGTCTGCTCGCGCGAACAGGAGAACGTCGACCCCGTCGCCGAAGAGATCAACGCGAGCGACAGCCCCGGCGAGGCGCTGGCCATCGAGTGCGACGTGACCGAGCGCGAGGCCGTCGAGGCGCTCGTCGAAGCCACCGTCGAGGAGTTCGGCGGCCTGGACGTACTGGTTAACAACGCCGGCGCGTCGTTCATGGCCGACTTCGACGACGTCTCGGAGAACGGCTGGAAGACCATCGTCGACATCAACCTCCACGGAACCTACAACTGCACGCACGCCGCCGCTGAGCACCTCAAGGACGGCGGCGGCACCGTCGTCAACTTCGCGAGCGTCGCCGGCCAGCGCGGCTCGCCGCTGATGAGCCCCTACGGCGCCTCCAAGGCGGGCGTCATCAACCTCACCACGACGCTCTCCTACGAGTGGGCCGACGAGGGCGTTCGCGTCAACTGCATCGCGCCCGGCTTCGTCGCCACGCCCGGCGTCGAGAGCCAGATGGGCGTCTCCGCGGACAACATCGACCGCGATGAGGTCGCCCGCCGAATCGGCACCGTCGAGGAAATCGCCGACGTCACGCAGTTCCTCGCCAGCCCCGCCTCGTCGTACGTCGTCGGCGAGACGATCACCGTCCAGGGCGTCCCGCAGATCAGCGAAGAGCGGGACGTCTGAGCGCCGAACGGAGCCTCGAGCCCGAAACAACGCTCGTTCCGTCGCCACCGGTTCCCATACACCCAAAAGGCCGCGTTTCGTCTATGAAAGACGATGACAGACAGAGACGTTCACCTTCCGGTCGCGGCCCAACCGACCGTCGACTCGATCGTCGACTACACCACACTGGCGGAGGAGGGCGGCTACGACTGCGCCTGGCTCCCCGAGACGTGGGGCCGAGACGGCGTGGTCGTCCTGACCGCGATGGCCGAACGGACCGAGTCGATCGATCTCGGCTCGAGCATTCTCAACACCTACTCGCGCTCGCCGGCCCTGCTAGGCCAGACGGCGGCAACGATGCAGGAGGTCTCCGACGGTCGGTTCCGCCTCGGACTCGGCCCGAGCGGCCCCGTCGTGATCGAGAACTGGCACGGGATGGAGTACGGCAACCCGCTCCGGCGAACCCGCGAAACCGTCGAAATCGTCCGCGAGGTGCTCTCCGGAGAGCCGGTCAACTACGACGGCGATGACTTTCAGCTCTCGGGCTTCCGGCTGCGCTGTGACGCGCCGGAGCCGTCCCCGCCGATCGAGGTCACCGGGATGGGACCGAAGGCCGTCGAACTCGCCGGTCGCTTCGCCGACGGCTGGCACGGCATCATGCTCACGCCCGATGGAATGGCCGACCGACTCGAGGACATCGAGCGCGGTGCGGAACTCGGGGACCGAGATCCCGACGACGTTCACGTCACGACCGGCGTCACCTGCTGTGCCCTCGAGGACGCCGACCGGGCGCGCGAACTCACGCGCCAGCACATCGGCTTCTACATCGGCGGCATGGGCACGTTCTACCGCGACGCCTTAGAGCGCCAGGGCTACGAGGAGGCTCCCGAGATCCACGACGCGTGGCAGGACGGCGACCGAGAGCGCGCGCTCGAACTGGTCGACGAGAGCATCCTCGACGATCTCTGTGCGTTCGGGACGCCCGAAGAGACGCGAGAGCAACTCGAGGCCTACGAGGCCGTCGAGGGGCTCGATTCGATCGCGATCAGTTTCCCGCGCGGGGCTGACGAAGACACGGTCAAGCAGACGATGGAAGCCGTCGCACCCGACGCGTCCTGACGCCGGAATCGGCAGTCCACCCGCGACGGGCTCGGCCGCGTCGACAGGTACGCAGCGGTTCTCGCCGTCGTCGTGAACACGACTCGAGGCGGTGTGTAACGGCTAATTTGAATACGATACCTCTCCGTAGCCGGTAACACGGGTTCGATAGTCGACGACCGAACTGACTCTCGCGTTCACTCGAGGGGGCTCATTGGAGAGTAGCCGATTTGTTTGGGCTGATAGATATTCGAACGAGTGTACTGAACACTGGGCACAGATGCGGTATAGACTGAGACGAGATCCGCGAGAATTAGTGATCCGCCAGTACAGGAGTCTCATTCCGCACACACATTGTCCTTCTTGGCGTTCTTCAAATTAGTATAGAGGTGAAAAATCCAGTAGGCGGCAGAACTTGCAACCACCAATCCAACGAAACCAAGCAGAGTATCCACGAGACCACTTCCTACAAAAAGAACACCAACTGCGAAATAGAGTCCAGCGAGGCCCGCTATCGTGAGTAGTGCGACAAGAATTCGGTGGATGGAAAAAGAGGGGTTCCCGTCTCAGCAGTGCTTTCAGGAATATATAAAATTTCCAACTATAGAGTGTAAAAGTACTCTGGTGTCGTGAGCAGATAGTTCATCAGTTTCGGCGCGAAACAAACGGGTCGTTGTGCTACACTACTGCTCTATATCCAGCATCCTTTTCTTAACACTACCTGAAGGAATTATCCCGCTCGACCCCCGAGATCCGATATGCAGTGGTGCGACAAGCCGACGAGATCACCCGGGAACGAGAGTGTGAGTTCCTGGAACCGAAACTCGAGGGGAGAAGTGACGTGACTAACGATCCGCTCCCGGCCGAACACCGATCGCCGCTGGCTACACTCGTAGACGAGGTGCTCGCGGGCGTCGGCTACGAGGTAGCGGCTGCCACCGACGCCGTCGACGACGCTATCCCCGGATACGGTGGCCTATTCGATCCCGAAACCACCTCGTCCGAACTGCGTCGTGCGCTCGAGAGCCTCTTAGAGTCTGGACTCAGTCGGCCACCCATCCCCGAGCCGACGAGCGACGCGTTCGTCCTCTACGTCGACGGCAGTTCGCGCGGGAATCCCGGCCCCGCGGGGGCGGGCGCTGTCATCGTGGACGCTTCGGGGGACCAGATCGCCCGCCTCGGCCGACCCGTCGGCTCCCGAACGGGGAACAACACCGCCGAGTACGTCGCCCTCCAACTCGGGCTCGCCGAGCTGTTGGCTCGCTACGAGCCGCGCAGGGTGGAGGTCCGCATCGATTCGATGACGGTCATCCGAGACGTCTGGGGTGGCGACGATCCGACGGAACCGGGCGTCGAGAGGTATAGCGAGGCCGTGACGACGGCGCTCTCGAGCATCCCGGTCCACCGGTACACGCATCTGGCCGACAGCGACCCGAACCCCGCCGACGCACTGGCGACGGTGGGTGCCGATATGGCGACCTTCGGACCCTGATAATTGGTGAACGCGGTATACGCGAAGCGACTGGCTCCTCAAAACCCATCTCGACGAAAAAACCTATCAATTAGTACCATCTAGATGTTAGATATAATATGGATATTCAAGAGTATATCGGATTTGAACTGCTAATACTTGCTTTCATTGCCATTCTAAATCTCGCCGTGCTCTACATTGTCTACAAACTCATTACACGGTTCTTGAGTTCCTCACAGTAGTGGATCATCACTGTACTTGGCATTGGATGATATGTGCAGCGCCCCTACCGAACGAAGAATCGACGTGTCGCCATCGCGATAACCAAACCGACGCCGACGGCCCGACAGCTACAAACATCGAACCGTCCCAGTTCCTGCTATGCCCGGCAAGGTGAGTCCGGATGACCTGCTCGCACACGTCTTCGGCCGCACGGGAACGGCGGCCGACGACGAAACGGTCCTGCAGGGGCCGGCGGACGGCGAGGACGCCGCCGCGATCGCACTCTCCGAGGGAGACGAGACGCTCGTCGTCAGCTCCGACCCGATCTCGCTCGCGGCCGAAGGGGTCGGCACGCTGGCCGTCCCCGTTGCCTGTAACGACGTCGCGGCCTCCGGCGCCGATCCGCGCTGGCTGACCGCCGTGATCATGCTCCCCGACGAGGAGACCGATCTCGAGGCGATCACGCGCGACCTCGACGCCGCCGCACGCGATATCGGCGCGTCGATCGTCGGCGGCCACTCGGAGTACGTCGACCAACTCGAGCGACCGATCCTCTCGCTGACGGCGATGGGGACGGCCGAAGCGTTCGTCCCGACGGGTGGGGCCAAACCCGGCGACAGCGTTCTCCTGACGAAGGCTGCAGGGATCGAGGGAACAGCTATTCTCGCGGCCGATTTCGGCGACGAACTCGGGGTCGACGAGGAGACCTGCGAGCGCGCCCGGACGTTCGTCGAGGAGATCAGCGTCGCCCCCGACGCTCGCGCGATCCGGGACCGCGCGACCGCGATGCACGATCCGACGGAGGGCGGCGTCGCAGCCGGCGCACTCGAGATCGCCCGGGCCTCGGGCGTCCGACTCGAGATCGATCGCGAGGCCGTTCCGGTTCGCGACGAGACGAGACGGCTGTGCGAGGCGGCCGACGTCGATCCGCTCCGGATCTTCGGCTCCGGGGCACTGCTCGCGACCGTTCCGAGCGACGCGGTCGACGACTGCCTCGAGGCGCTCGCGGTCGCGGGGCTAGAGGGAGCCGAAATCGGCACGGTTCACGAGGGAGCGTTCGAACTCGTCCTCGACGGAAAGTCGATCACTGATCCCGTCGAAGACGATCTCTACCCGCTCTGGGCGGCAGCCGATAGCGAAGAGTGATCGGATAGCGAAGACAGACCGTCGCTACCTGCCTCGAGCGCGTCTGAACCGTCGTCCGCGGCGTGTACCCCGACGCAGTCTCACGAATCCGTCCTTGAAGGCCCGAGGATCGTTTCTCCGACTCGGTCGACGAGCGCGGGGGCGAACACGATCCACGCCACGAGCACCGCGTAGAGTGCGACGAGGAGGGGCGTGACGTCGAGGATCGTTTCGACGATCCGAAGGGCGACGATGACTGCGATACCGACGGCGACGAGTACGGCCCCCTCGAGTCGGGACCGAAGCCGCGGTAGCCGATCGATCCAGCCCGTAGTGAGTAGCCCGCCGATGGCTGCGCCGAGCGCGAGGACCGCGTACGCGGCTGCGCCGGTGACGTAGACGGCGGGAATCGCGAGGGCGAGGGCGACCGCGAAGCCGACCGTCGGCATGCCGCGGCTGACGCGGCTCATCGCGGTGACGAAGGCGACGCCGAGTATCGCGCCGACGACCACGTCGCCGAGATAGTGGACGCCGAGGACGACCCGCGAGAGCGAGACGGCGACGACGAGCGTTCCGGCACCGAGCAGCGCGATCGGATCTCGCAGTCGGTCGTACGCCGAAACGAGTCCGCCGTAGACGACGACCGACGCGAAGGCGTGACCGCTCGGGAAGCCGTACCCCTCGACGTCGATCGACGTGAGGTAGACCGATTCCGGCGGTCGCGGGAGTCCGAGCAGCGTCTCGAGGGCCAGAATAAAGCCGAGTCCCGCGACGCCGTAGCTGATCACGAGCGCGCTCCGGCGGCGGCTGCCACACCAGAACAGGACCGCGAGGATCACCATGAGCGTCGTCGGACTGCCGAGTTCGGTAACGGCGACGACGATGTCGGCGTATTCGGCCGAAATAGCGTCGCGGATGACCGCACTCTCCTCCTCGAGTCGCATCACGCTCAGTTCTGTCCGGGAACGGTAAATACCCTGCCACTAGAAGGTCGAGATCGAGACGGCGTTCCCGACCCGGTTTCCACTATCCGCGGGCCCACTCGAGCATCCGCTCGTACACCGGATCTGACGCCAGCGCCGCCGGGTCGCCGACGAGTACAAGCGCGCGTTTCGGCCGGGTCAAGGCGACGTTGATTCGTCGATAGTCCTCGAAGATCGGACCCTCGAGCGACCCCGTCGCGGTAAAGGAGACGATGATGATCTCCTGACTCGAGCCCTGGAAGCGGTCGACGGTGTCGACGGCGACGTCGTCGGGAACGTGTCTCGTGATTTCGGACACCTGCGCGCGGAAAGGGGCGATGACGCCGATATCGCTGCGCTCGACGCCCGCCGCCGCGTAGGTGTCGACGAGGTCGGCGATTCGCACGGCCTCCTCGCTGTCGGTGTACTGGCTGCCGTCGCCCTCGACGTCGACGAACGCGACGGGATCTCGGAACTCGTCGGGCAAATCGGCGCGGGAGACACCCTCGAGATCGTCGAGCGTCCGCGCCGCGACCTCCGGCTCTGCGGGTCGAAGCTCGCCGTCGTAGAACTCCCGCGAGGCGAAGGCCTGAATGCGCTGGTTCATCCGGTACTGCCGATCGAGCATCACGCCCGCGTCGGGGTGGAGGTCGACCAGACGCTCGAACAGCGACTCGGTGAGGTCGTTCTCGGCGCGAACGACGGGCGGTAGCTGCTCGTGGTCGCCGACGAGGACGAACCGCTCGGCGAGGTTGATCGCCGCGCAGGTCCCCGGTTCCGTCAGCTGAGCGGCCTCGTCGACTAACGCGGCGTCGAACGCTTGCTCTTTCATCACTCGCGAGCCGCAGGTCGCCGTCGTCGCGGCGACGACCTGCGCGTTCTGCAGTTCGGCGAGTCGGTCCTCCGGGTCGCCCGAGCGCTCGAGGCGATACGGTTGCATGTCCTCGCGGACGCCGCTTTCGGAACCCACGCGGACTACGCGGTCCGTTTCGATCTCACCGTGTTCCTCGAGTTGCTCGAGCAAGGCCTCCAAGGCGTTATCCACCGCGCGATTCGTAAACGCCGAGAGCAGCACGCGCTCGCCGCGTTCGACCATCGCACGGATGGCGCGAGCGATGGTGTAGGTCTTCCCGGTGCCGGGCGGGCCGTGGATCAGCGCGCAGTCTTGCGCGCCGACGGCCTTCGTGACGGCCTCGTTCTGGGCCGCGTTGTTGTCGATGAAGGTCTCTCCGGGGTTGTCAAACTCGGGATCGGCACGACCGAACAAGATGTCCTTGCGCCGCTCGTCCCCCTTCAAGAGCGCATCGTGCATCGCGGCGAGCAGCCGATCGGTCGTCAGTTCGGAGGGATAGACGTCCAGCCGCGTCACTTCGACCGGCTCGTCCGCCGTGAGGACGACCTCCTCGTCTAATCGCTCGATGATCGCGAGCTCCGAACTCCCGCGGACCGGGTGGCCGTCGCTCGCCAGCACGAAGTCGCCCTCCCGGATCTTCGAGTTCGCGCCGCTCGTCCGACGCGCTCGCAGTTCCCATCGGCCGCCCTCGAGCGGGCGTTTCTCGACGAACTCGAGGTCGATCAGCGCGCGGTCGTCGTCGGCCCGCTCCTGGGCGTCTTGCTCCCAGAGTTTGGCGTACTCGCGGTGGACCTCTCGTCGTTCCTCCTCGATGGCGCGGTAGAATCGGTCGAAGTATTCGCGTTCCTCCTCGGGCAGGGCCTGTCCGATCTGGCCGGCCTTGGACTCCTGGTCGAGCCGTCCCGAGACGACCATACAGGTGTCCTGCTCGAAGCAGTACTCGCACTTCGCCGAGCCCTCGTAGCCCGTCGGAATCTCGCCTTTGATCTCCATGGCTGCGAGTTCGTTGCGCAGCCGAACGACGAACTTCAGCAGGCCGTCGCCCATCGAGAAGTCCTTCGCGGGGGTGAGGTCGCCCGTCTCCTCGTTCCTGTCGAGCGCCGAGTTCTTGGTGTAGAGCAGGGTTCCCGTGTCGACGCTTCCGCCGTGTTCCTCAAGCAAGAGCGCGTAACAGGCGGCCTGCACCTTGTCTTTGAATCGCGGCTCCTTCTTCAGGTTCTTCCCCGTCTTGAGTTCGACCGGCGCGCCCCGCCGGATGGCGTCCGCGCGACCGCGGATCCCGAACGTCTCGCTGATGAGCAACTGTTCGGATCGCCAGCTATCTTCCTCGGTCAAGCGGCCCTGCTCGAGCCAGTTCTCGATCGCCTTCGCGTTCTCCCGGACGTCCTCGGTGACGGATTCGGCCGTCTCGCCGAGCAAACCGAGTTCGAGACCGCGTTCGTCGACGCGGGCGTCGATGGACTCCTCCAACTCTCGCCCGCGGAGGAGGTCGCCGAAGACCTCGTGGACCAGCGTCCCCTTCACCACGGGGTAGTTCAGCGGCACCCCCGAGAGCTTGTTCAGGAAGTAGAGCCGGGGACACTCGACCCAGTTGCGGATCGACGTCACGTTCACCAGAAAGGTCGGCTCGACGACGACGTAGGAGTCGCCTGTCGTCGAGTACTGGGTCTCGCCCCGGTACTCCTTTTCCTCGGCGTTCGTGACGAGCAGTTCCAGTCCGGGTTCTAAGTACTCCGCCGACTCCGTCCACTTGTTCCAGAGCGTCACCGTGGTAACGTCGTGGCCGTCGGCGATGTCGGGTTGGCCCGCGGCGTCTCGAGACACGGGTTCCGATCGCGTCGATTCGTCGCCGTCGCGCTCGAGTCGCAGCGGCACTTCGGCGAGATCGCTCTCGCCGTAGCTCGTCGATACCGACTTCACTTCGACGTCGCCCGCGACGGTTCCGCGTACGTGCACGAGTGTTCGTGAGGAGCGAGTCGTCAAAAACGCTATCGGTCGCGTGTGGGTTCGCCGTTCGAAATGGAGCAACACCGGTCGTTAGCGAACTGAACAGCGTAGCAGTTCGCCCCATCGTAACGGCCGATTACCGACGAGTATCTCCATCGCGCGACGGAACGGTCGTCGGCGTTTTTTGACAGCGAGGGGGAAGCTGGGTGCACTATGAACGACTCGAACAGCAACGACCGCGATCCGGAAACCGCAAGCGGAACCCACGGCGGAACCGGGCGCGAGGAGCGCGGGGAGGCGCCGGCCGACGACGTCGACTCCGGAACCGGCGCCGGCGACCGGGACGATCCCGGCCGCGACCCGCGCGACGACGCCACGCAGATCGCGAACGAGGAACGGCGGCGCAAGGTCTCGGTGATCAGTGCGATCGTCGCCGTCATCGGTGCGTGGGTCGTCCTCTCGGTCGTCGCCCTCTACGACGTCTCGCAGGCGGCGTTCTGGAACAACGTCCTCGTCGGCAGCGTCGTCTTCCTCGCGGCCGGCTACAACTACTACCGCGTCGTCAACGATATCCCGCTCAGCGTCGGCGTCTCGGGGCTGGTGGCGCTGCTAGGAATCTGGTTGATCGTCTCGCCCGCGCTCCTCGAGATGCAGGCGGGACTGGGGCTGACGACAAGTCCGTTCTGGAGCACGCTCGGCTCCGGACTGCTTATCGCGGCGCTGGCCGGCTACAACGCCTACGATGCACGAGACGCGCGACGCGTCGCGACCGACTCCTCGCGCGCCTGAAACCGATGGAAAACTGACGGCCCGCCGATCACCGCGTCGCGTCGCCCGCCGACTCGCGCTCGCCGCCGCCCTCGGTCTCGAGCCGCCGCAATCGGTACTCGGCGGCGTGGTGGCCCATTGCGACGACGGCGAACGCGACCATGACCGCGGCGAATCCGACCGAGACGACCGGAGAGACGCCGTTGACGTAGCCGTTCGCGAGCTGCCCGACTGCCAGCCCAAGCGGTCCCAGCGCGAGGAGGCTACTCGTCGCTGGCGTGGCCCGAAACAGTTCGACGAACGAGAGTGGTCGGCTGACGGACATGGTCAAACGTCGGTTACCCATCCTGTCGGGGGAACCATCCTATTCCTTTTGGTTCGGTTTGGGCCAGTTTCGACGACGACGCGTCGGGTGGCCGGCATCGTTCGTCACGACCGATACGTTCATTCTATCCGCGCCACATTGGTCGCGTATGCGGATTCGCGAGTGGCAAGACGTACTCGAGGACGTCACGGAGCGGCCCGTCGATCCCGAAGGGTGGCGTGCGGTCGCCGGCGATCGAGCCGGCGGCGTCGGCGAGGACATGTACCTCGCGCATCCACGCGCCGGCGTCTTCTTCTTGAAGACCTACGCGAAGAACCCGTTCGAAGTCCGCGGGGTCGGCACGCGAGTCGCCCGCAACCTGGACGACGAAATCGGCTCGTTCCTCCCCAGAGAGGACGCGGGCGGCCGCTTCGCCGTCCAGTCGCCGCCGGAGGACGAAGACCAGATCGAGACGGTTTCGAAGCGCCTCGAGACCGTCCTCCAGACCCACGCGGACGCCCCGACCCGGCCGCAGGATCTCTTCGACGACGTGATGGAGGCCATCGAGAGCCCCGCGTTCGGGCCGATGGAGTACGACCAGTACGACCGTCCCGATCGGCTCGAGGAGCTCGGCGACCGGTTCGAAGAGGCCGACGAGCTGCTGGGCGCCGAACTCGAGGAGCTGATCGAGACCGACGAAGTCGACCGCGGCTTCATGTGAACGCGGAGCCGCGGCAGGTCGAGATCAGCTACGGGGAGGGACCCGGCTGTTGCCACGCTCGTCCTTTTTCAGCCGCCGACGATAGGGTGGATAGTGTCGTCGCTCCCACTCTCGCTCTCCGACCCCGGCGACGTTGCCATTCTCGGCGGCGTTTCCGATCTCGTGGACGTCTCCTGGCTGCTCGCAATTTTCGCGGTGATCGCCGCGTGGTTCGGCTCGAGACTGCTCTCCGAGCGGCTCCGACCGCGACTCGAGGAGCGCGTGCTCCGGCCCTCGACCGCCAACGCGGTCTTGCTGGGCGCTCGCATCGCGATCGTGGCGTACGCGTTCGTCCCCATCGCCGGTCTGCTCGGCTTCCGGCCCCAGAACGTCTTTCTCTCGTTTACCGTCATCTCGCTCGTTCTCGGTGCGGTGCTCGCGCCGGTCGGCCGGAGCTACATCAGCGGCCTGTTCATCCTCGTCCACCGGCCCTACGAGGTCGGCGACATGATCGAACTCGTCGACCGCGAGGAGCGCGGCTACGTCGACGATATCACGCTGGGCTACACGCGGGTCTACACCCTCGAGAACTCGTTTCTAGTCATCCCCAACGAGACCATGCGCGAGCGCGACGTGCGCAACCTCTCCGCCGAGGACGAGCGCAGCAGGCTCTCGCTCGAGGTCTGCGTCACCTACGAGGGCGATCTCGATCGGGCGTGCGAACTGCTCGAGCGCGCCGCTCGGGACGTCGACGGCGTCATCGGCGGCGGCCCGCCGATCCGCGTTGGTCGCTCGAAGTTCCCCGCTGGTCCGAAGGCGTTCGTCCGCGAGTTCGCCGATCACGGGATCCTGATCGATCTCAAGTGCTGGATCGAAGCGCCTTATCTCCCACTGAAGGTTCGGTCCGCGATCCACCGGCGAGCCTGGGACGCTTTCGAGGACGAGGACGTCGAAATCGCCTATCCCCACACCCACCACGTCTTCGACGAGACGAGCGGTCGGGTTGGGCTGGACGTGGATTCGCCGGCGCGCGAGGCGTCACCCGAACGCGGATACGGGATCGGCCGCGGCGCTGATACCGGTCGCGAAGCCGATGGCGGTAGCAGGGTCGATACCAGCCGGCCGCGCGAACGCAGCCCCGAGTCGGGGTGGTCGCTCGAGGGGCCGGGGGAGCGACCCACCAGATGCGATCGGTCGGAGCAACTCGAGGGGCCGGAAGAACGACCCACCGACTGAACTCAGAGGCGGTCTCCCTCCCCGCGATCGGAGGGGTTGGTCTCGAGCGACGGAATCCCGCCGGTCTCCGCGAGGCTCTTGAACCGATCGAGGACGGTGCCTGCGAGACTCTCCGGAACGATTCCGAGGCGCTGCATCGCGCCGTCGCTGAGCGACCCGCCCGGCGGGTCGTACCGAATCTCGAGCGTGACCTCCGTTCCGTGGTCGTTGGGGGCCGGCTGAAATCGGATCGTCGCCTCGTAGGATATCGGTGCTCCGCCGAGGGTTTCCCACCGCAAGCGTTCGCCGGACGCTTCCTCCACGAGTCGCGTCTGCCACTCGAGCTGTCGACCGGCGGGGAGCGAGACCTGCCAGTGGTGGTGATCCCCGTCACCCATCGTCGAGGAGACGTCGGCGAACTCGCCGACGATGCGGCTCAATTCCTCCGGATCGCGCCAGAACGCCTCGAGTTCGTCGGCCGGTTTTCCAACCGTAACCGAGCGTGTGATCGTCGGTCTGTCGGTCGTCGAATCGCCGCCCAACCGCTCGTGATCGGTGGTATCGACACCGAGTCGGCGATAGAGCCGACTGTGGCCGCTGATGCCGCGGAAGACCAGCCCACCGCCGGCGAGCGTCGTGGCGAGCGACCGACGCCGAAGTCCGCGCCACACGAGCGCGCCGCCGACGACGGCGGAGACCGCGCGTTCGAACCGGCCGACGTTCGTCCGCAAGGACCGGTCTGACGATTCCCACTCCGGTTCCGGCAGTTCGTCGATGTCGAATGCTCCGGTTTCCGTGGTCATCGCTGAAGAGAGATCGACCGCTGGTGTTCGCGTTCGACGCTGATCGATACATCTCGCAGGCGACGTCGGGTAGCGGTGGCTGACATGTCTCTTGGCTCCGGTAGGTACTCCGGACTACCCGTCAATTGGATGTTTGCGCTGCAGCTGCAACGCATCGGGTCGTGCAGCCTCTCGAGTCGCGAGTTGCGTCTGCGTCCGGTGGGCCTTTGCGTGACGACGACCACAGTACGTCCATGACCGAAGGTCCCGAATCCGTCGTCCGCGATTACTACGACGCGCTCCGGAACGGCGACCCCCTCGAGCCGTACTTCCTCGCCGACGAGTCGACGGTGAAGTTCGGCATCAGCGAGGCGCTGTTCGGCGACGACGAAGTGCACGAGGCGCTGCAGGAACAGACCGAGACGACGGCGGAGTGGACCGTCGAGAGCCGATCTCTCACCGTGACGGATCGAGACGGGGCCGCCACGTTCGCCGACGAGGTGACGATGGCCTGGACGGACATCGAAAGCGGTGACCGTCGGCGGTTCGAGACGCGTTGGAGCGGCACGCTGGTTCGGCTCGAGGAGAAATCGACACGGGCGGGCGAGCACCAGTGGCAGTTCGCCACGATGCACGTCAGCACGGCCGGCGAACTATGAGCCGCAGTTCGGGACGCGGCCCCCGTAGAGAGGGGAGACGCGGTTCCGGCCGCGACCCGGACGAGCGCGGCCACGCTGAGTCGAACGGATTCACGAGTCCCTCCGCCCGACTCAAAGTGGTGTTCGTCCTGCTCGTCGGACTCTCCGGCGGTATGATGGCGGTACAAGGCGGGGCCTCGCTGGCCGCCGTCGGACTGGCGTCGACCGTCGGCATCGTCGCCGGCGGCGCGTTGCTCTGGTACGTATTGTGGATCCTCGAGTAGCGACGACGGTCGGTGCACTGGAGCCACAGCGCCGGCAGTCGTACGCGATTGACCCCGCGTTGAACATCGTCTTCGCCGGCCATCGCGTTCAGAGACTGTCTCGAGACCGTCCGGGTGTGCGTTCACTCCGGACAGTGTGATCCGTGTATCGACCGATAGGCTGGGTTAAGAATAACACGCATCGAATATCTCAATTGATAGTATAGGAATGTTTATCAGAGACGGTTATATAACTAACATTATGAGTGCAGAGAAAATAGCTAGCTACATTATCATACTGTTTGGAGGGGTGATAATTGCAGCTACCGCACTCCGTCTGTTTATTGCTCATGTAAACATCGTACTCTGGCTTGGTGTCGGGTTATGTGTCGCAATTATTGGCTACTATCTCCGATATTATTGGACGTGATCGGCGATCCGTCCGATAGCGTACTCTACTGTTCCCACACTCCTCGTTAGCGGTGAACTCCTGATCGACGCCTTCGTCGGTTGCATCGGTCGAGGGTTCGATTTCGGGGACGACGCTGGATACTCGCCTGGGAGAATGCGGACGAGCACCAGCTGAGGCCGCTCGCGGTGACGACTATCGATCGATCCGCTGGAGCCAGAGCGTCGGATCGTCGAGTTCGTCCTGCGTCGGCAGCATCTCGGGCCCCTCCCAGACCAGCGTCGCGGTCTCGAGACCGTGGCCCGTGACGACCGTCTCGAAGAAGTTCTTTCCGCGCTCGTACTGTCGCTCCTTGAGCCCCAGTCCGAGCAGCCGGCGGAACAGCTTCTGGAGCGGGCCGCGACCCTGCCGGCGCGCGTCGAGCTTCCGACGCAGGTCCTCATACTCGTCGTCGAAGGCGTGGTCCATCAGGAGTTCCGCATAGCCCTCGACGACGGTCATCGCGGCGTCGAGGTCGCGGAACGCGTTCCGGTCGAACGAGCCGTCGGAAAGTGCGGCGATACCGTCTTCCATGCGCGACTCGAGGTGGTCCGACAGCCACGGTGCGGCGCCGAACTCCGCGGCGTGGGTGACCTCGTGGAAGGCGATCCAGCGGCGGAAGCGGTCGGCGTCGACGTCGAGTTTCTCGGCGGCGTTGAGGATGTTCGGGCGGACGAAGTACAGCGCGTGGTTCTCCTCGGGGTTCTCCGCGAGCAAGAGCGGATCGTACTGGCCGAGCACGTTCCGGCCGAGGAAGGCGAGGAGGACGGTCATCGTCCCCGTGTTGACGGTCCGGGCGACGCCGGGGAAGGCGCCGGTCTGAAACTGGTTCTCGAGGGTGCCCATGACGCGCTCGAAGGTCGCGATGTTGGCGTCGATCCAGTGGTGGCGGTTCTGGATTTCGACGGTGTCGGGGACGTCGAACTCGACGTCTGCTACCGTTCGCACGGCTTCCCGTGCGTCGCGAACATCGCGTGCATAGGCCTCGCGCTCACCCGACTCGAGCTCGAGCGAGCCGGGATCGGTCACCGCCTTCGCGGCGTCGGCGGCCGACTGCCAGTCGATTACGTCGTCACCGGACGCCCCGGCAACGGCCCGGGCGCTACGATAGAGGTTCACGTTCGTCGGTACGGGAAGCACGCGCAAAAGCGTTCGGCCGAGTCGGATCGATGGCGCCCGATCGTGTTATACTGTCGGACAGAACTCAATACGAAGTCGGTCGCGAATTCGCGGCCGTTGAGCAACCCCGTGGGTTGCGATGCCCAGCAGAACGCATCCGTTCTGCGGACGTCGCCGTCGGAGACGGCCGCAGTAGAGCGACCGATCTTCACGTAGTTCTGTCCGACAGTATTAGTTAACGATGACGTCCGGCTGCTCTTCCTCCTCGAGTTCGGGCTCGTCGTCGCCGCGGAACTTCTTGGCGGCGACGCCGGCGGCGACGAGCAAGACGAGCGCGACGATTGCGCCGATGGCCTTGCCACCCGAGCCGTCTTCGTCGGCTTCGTCCTCGGTTTCGGTCTCGTACTCCGTCGTCTCAGTCGACTCCTCGGTGGTACCGAACGGGAGTGCGGTATCGAGCGCACCCAGTCCGAACTGGGTGTCGCCGTCAAGATGCAACTCGATGAGGGTGAATTTGGTGTTTCCCATGCGTCGGTGTTCGACGAGTGGACACTTATAGGTTGGACAGGCTCAATACCACGGCCTTCAGGCCGTGGATACGCGCCGTCACTCAGTGACACATTCCTCCGGCACCGACAGACCCGGATATTCCACGTTAAACATAGATTTTAACATACACTATTCCATAACTGGTTATGAACACAGTCTAATGCTGGAGACGACCCGCACCTACGTCGCACGCATCACGAACCACAGTCAGGTTCGTGACGACCTCGACCAGTGCGGGTTCGCAGCATCGAAACTGTGGAACGTCGGACGCTACTACATTCAAGGCCGGTGGGATGAAGACGGCGAGATACCCGACGAAGCCGAATTAAAATCGGAGTTGAAAGACCACGAACGCTACAGTGACCTACATTCTCAGTCAAGCCAGCGAGTTCTCGAGGAACTTGCTGAGGCGTTCACCGGCTGGTACAACTCCGACGACGGCAACAACCCACCGGGCTACCGGAAACGTGGCGACGACCACCCACGCTCCACCGTCACCTGGAAGAAGCGAGCGATCAAGCACGACGACAAGCACGGCCAACTCCGACTCTCGAAAGGATTCAACCTGAAAGAGTCGCGGTCAGACTTCATCCTCGCCGAGTACGAAACTCGGCCCGACGTAGAAGTCGAGAACATCCAGCAGGTGCGTGCCGTCTGGAACGGAGGCGGGTGGGAACTGCACCTCGTCTGTAAGAAAGAGATTCCAGTCGAAGACGCTCCCGGCGACAACACGGCGGGTATCGATCTCGGTATCAGCAACTACCTCGCTATTGACTACGAAGACGGCTCTTCGGAGTTGTATCCGGGGAATGTGCTGAAAGAGGACAAGCACTACTTCACCCGCGACGAGTACCAGACCGAAGGTGAGAACGGGCCGTCAAAGCGTGCGCGGAAAGCCCGGAGGAAACTCTCTCGGCGCAAAGACCACTTCCTCCACACGCTCTCAAAACACATTGTCCATCGGTGTGTCGAAGAAGGCGTGGAGAAGATCGCAGTTGGCGACCTCAGCGACATCCGTGAAGACGAGAACGGTGACTCGCGGAACTGGGG
The DNA here is from genome assembly GCF_052040125.1 of Natronorubrum marinum. NCBI lineage: Archaea > Methanobacteriati > Methanobacteriota > Halobacteria > Halobacteriales > Natrialbaceae > Natronorubrum > Natronorubrum marinum. The sequence goes on along the minus strand of NZ_JBPPFV010000001.1, from coordinate 893,810 downwards.
CCAGTCGGGGAACAAGAAACTCCACGGATGGGAGTTCAACCGCTTCACGAACCTGCTCGAATACAAGGCCGAGGAACACGGGATCCTCGTTGACCGCGTAGACGAGGAGAATACGAGCAAAACGTGTTCGTGTTGCGGGCAGATTCGAGACCGCAACCGCGTGGAGCGTGGTCTGTACGTCTGTTCATCATGCGAAACGACGATGAATGCGGACGTGAACGGTGCAGTGAATATCCGACGAAAGATAACTCAGAGTCCCCCGACGGGGGATATGAGTAACGGCTGGTTGGCACAGCCGGGAGTCTTCCTGTTCGACCGCGAGAGCGGGACGTTCAAAACGAGAGAACAGGGAGACTGCAAACCCTAATATCCCAACGCTGAGCAAATCGGAGATTTGCGATGTACGCGAATCTCCGATTCGCGTGACTCGGGATTCCTCCGCCTTCAGGCGGAGGAGGATGTCAAACTGTTTGCTGGGTGTTACGGATCGGAACCGCACTGTGTGCGCAAGGTTGGCACGAGACAGTACGATCGCTCTCAACACGGTCGGAAAGCGAGGTTTAGTCGCCTCTGAAATGGGATTCGATGGAGTCAGGACCGGTACGATTAAGTGTCCATCACCTGCGCTCTTTCGTATGAGTGGACGACCGCTGGATGTCCTCGAGGCGTCGCTCGGCGAACGTGTCACGGTACGACTTAAGAGTGGCGACGAGTACGACGGCGACCTCGCTGGCTACGATCAGCACATGAATCTCGTGCTCGAGGACGTGACGATCCCCCTCGAGGGCGAAGTGGACGCAGAGACGCCGGCCGAAGACACAACCATTATACGCGGCGATAACGTCGTTTCGATCACTCCATGACTGGCGCAGGAACCCCGAGCCAAGGAAAGAAGAACACGACGACACACACGAAGTGCCGTCGCTGCGGAGAGAAATCGTACCACACGAAGAAGAAAGTCTGCTCGTCCTGTGGCTTCGGCAAATCCGCCAAACGCCGCAGCTACGAGTGGCAGAAGAAGACCGGCGACAACTGACCGCGACGTTTCTGCCGTCTTCGCTTCTGTTTCCACCGACCTCGAGTCCCGACTGTCGACGTCTGCGATCGACAGAACTCGAACGCGGCGGTCGGTGTGCTCCACACCGAGCGAGCACAGCCATTCCCCGGACGAACGCGTATCGCCTTTCAGTGGCTACAAGTCCCGGGCCGCGAACACTCACCTATGGAGACGACGGACGCTTTTACCGGTCTCGACTGTGTCGACTGCGGGGCTTCCTTCGACGCCGCGGCGGAGCACCACACCTGTCCCGACTGCGACGGATTTCTGGACCCGACGTACGATTACGACGCGATCGAACTGGATCGGGAGACGCTCGCCGCCCGGCCGTTCGACTCGCTGTGGCGCTACGAGGAACTGCTCCCGTTCGCGCGCGAGTCCGCGGTGACGACGAACGAGGGCGCAACGGCGCTGGTCGACTGTCCCAACTTGGCCGACGAACTGGGCGTCGACCGGCTCCTGATCAAGGACGAGGGCCGGAATCCGACGGGGTCGACGAGGGATCGCGGCCAGTCGGTCGCCCTGACGGCCGCCAGCCAGCACGGCGCGAGCGACGTCGCGCTCGCCACGACGGGGAACGGCGGACAGGCGGCCGCCGCGTACGCGGGTCGAGCGGGCCTCGCCTCGCACTCCTACGTCCCCTCGCGCTCGAGTTTCTCGAACAAGGCGATGATCAACGTCCACGGCGGCGACATGAACGTCGTCGGCGGCCGGTACGACGACGCCGTCGGCGCGTTCGAGGAGGGGCAGGCCGAGCACGAGGACTGGTACTCGGTGCAGTCGTTCGACACGCCGTATCGCCACGAGGGCGCCAAGACGACGCTGTACGAAATCGTGGAGGGACTCGAGTGGGACGTGCCCGACGTCGTCGTCTACCCGACCGGCGTCGGCGTCGGTCTCGTCGGCGCGTACAAGGCCGCGACGGAACTCCGGAAACTCGGCTTGGTCGACGATCTCCCCGGACTGTACGCCGCACAGGCCGACGGCTGTGCCCCCATCGTCGACGCACTCGAAAACGATCGTGACGAGCACGAGCCGGTCGAAACGCCGGACACGATCTGCGGCGAGATCGAGATCGCCGATCCGCCGGCGAGTGCACGGGTGCTCAAGGCGCTTCGCGAGACCGACGGCGGCGCGGTCGCCACCGAGGATCGGGACATCCTCGAGGCCGCGGTGCAGGTGGCCCAACACGAGGGACTCGAAATGGCCCCGAGTCCGGCCGCGGCGGCCAGCGGCGTCTGGGAACTCGCCGAGCGCGGCGAGTTCGACGGGAGCGAGACGGTCGTCGTCGTCAACACCGCCGCGGGGAACAAGGAAGGCGACGTGCTGCGCAGTCACCTGATGAGCCAGGGCGTGTAGCGGCGGTCGCGGGGCGCTCGAGGGGGCGTCCGACTACGGTTCGCTGCGCTCCGAAACTCGATTCGAGGAGAGTGCGGTTTCGGTATTCCGGATTATCCGTGAAACTCGCGGCATGTGCAGGACGGATACCTACTGCCCAACAGATGTTGGTTCGGGTTCGAAGTATTGGCTCGCGACTGCGAAGATGATGCCCATTACCACTCCAATCTGAATGCCTCTATTCAGACTTCCACTAGTGAGTACACTCAAGAGAACTGGAACGCTAAACGCGACTGCAAAGGACACACTTGCCCGGACAAATCCATTCTCAAACACAGGTATCTGTCTGACACAAAGTATTAAAAATCTATTGTCTGTTCGGCAGCGAAAAGTGTTTATGTAATATGCATCTGCAGTTATCGAATCAGGTGTTTCATTACTACAGCCTGCTTACAATACCTAAACTGTCATATCAACTACTGGGAACCACTGCCCGTCAGCGAGGACTGAATCGGCCGGTCCGATAGTCGTCGCCGGCGTCCTCGTCAGTGTTCCGCTCGTCGGCGTTTTGCTCTCCGCTCTCGTCGATGTCGTCGTAAATGTCGATGTGGTGGACCGCACTCGGCGAGAGGAGACGGCCGCCCTCGAGTTCGAGCCAGCCGTTCCCGTGAACGACGATCGGTCCCTCGTAAAGTGACTCGGCGTCAGCGCTGGCCTCGTCGTAGATGACGACGTCTCGATAGGCGCGCGTGAGCGGGTTCATCTCGCCGCTGAATATCGATTCGGTGGAGGCTACCGGAAACATTGCTATTGGGAAATGACGGTGTTCTAACTAATACGTGTACCGGATCGACAGTCGTGAGGTTAGTGTCGGCGTCAGTCGTCGTCGTTCTCGGCCGTCGCACCGTCACCGGCCCCCTTCTTTGAGTTCTCGAGCGAGCCGGCTTTCGCCTCATCGACGACGTTGATCGAGACGCCGGCTTCCATCCCGCGATTCCGGTTCGCGTCGCCGAACCCGGCGCTCAGCACGCGGGTGAGGGCGTCCTCGACGTCCTCGTCGAGTTCGGTGATCCGGTCGGATTCGACCTCGACGACGAACCCGGTGGTGATGTTCGGCGAGGTCGGGAGGAACAGCACCTCTCGTCCGTCGTCGGTGACTTTCCCGGTCTTGAACGCCGTCATCCGCAGCCCGTTCCAGGTCTCGAGTTTGACGGGTTTCTGGAGAGAGTCCTGCTCGCCGAAGGCCGTTTCGGCGGCCATCTTCGAGGCGTTGTAGACGACTCGCATCACGGGGACGCGGTTCGCGACGTTGTCGACGACGCGTTCGACAAGGCCGCCGACGGTCGTCCGCATGAGGTAGCCGACGGAGAAGGTGAGGATGACGAAGACGGTCAGTGCGACGATGACGCGGAGAAACTGCGCGAGCTGTTCGCGAGTCTGCTGGGCCTGCCCCCCGTCGCCCGGGATCAGCGGCTCGAGGGCTTCCGCCTCGAGGATGAGCCCGGGAGTGAGCCCGGCGACGAGCCCGTAGAGCCAGTAAATAACGTAGAGGGTGACGAGAATCGGGCCGAGGACGATGAGCCCGCTCGCGAAATCTCGCTTCCACGAAGCCATGTACACCAACTCACACTAGGGGATTATGAGCCCTTCCCTTTACCGTCCGAGAATGGCGCGGAGGGCGAACCAGACGTTTTCTTTCCGTTCGGTGAGGCGGCGGTACATGTACGACTTCCACCGGTCGCCGTAGGGAACGTACTGGTAGACCGGATACTCTGCGGCGAGTTCGTACTGAGCGTCGGTGCGGACGCCCATGAGCATCTGAATCTCGAACTCGGTGCCGTGTTCTTCGTGGAGGCCGATCGCGCGCTCGATCATGGCCGGATCATGACTGCCGACCGCGATTCCGCGGTCGTAGTGTTCGAACGCGTACTCGAGCAGCGCCTCGTACTCGTGGTTGACTCGCGTCGAACTCGAGTAGGATATGTCGTCGGGTTCGTTGTACGCCCCCTTGACGAACCGAACCTTTCCGGGGACGTCCGCGAGCCGTTCGACGTCCGCGCGCGTTCGTTTCAGGTTCGCCTGCACGCAGACCCCGACCCGGTACTCGTCGTCGCTCCCGTACTCGCGAGCGAGGTCCTCGAAGGCGTTTAACGTCACGTCGGTGGTCGTGTGGTCTTCCATGTCGATCCAGACAAAGACGCCGTGGTCGGCCGCCGCGGCGACGACGTCCTCGAGTTCCTCGCGGAAGACGTCCTCCCCGAGGTCGAGTCCGAGTTGGGACGGCTTGATCGAGATCGTGGCCTCGAGGTTCGAGTTCGCGATGTCGCCGGCCAGCGCCCGGTACTCCGCGGCGTCGGATCGCACGGGCGATCGGTCGTCGTGGTGTTCGCCCAGCAGGTTGACGATCGCCCGAACGTTGCGGCCGTTGAGTTGTCGGACGTGATCGAGCGCCTGCGCGGGGGACTCTCCGGCGACGAAGCGGTTCGCGATCGGCGGGATCATGTTTTCCAGTTGGACTGCCAGTCCTAAGGGAGTTTGTGTGTAGAACGGTCCGTTCGAATCGGTCGCGGCGGATCGCTCCCGATCGACCTCGCTGCCAGTGTGTTCAAAATCTGTATATGCTCTGTATGGATACTGTGGACAAGATATTAATATCTGTTTCACCTGAGGTCACGTATGACGGCAGGACCGCCGATCGACGACATCCACTTCGATGACGCACCGAACGTCGACTCCGTTCCCGGACCGAACACGCGAGCGCTGCTCGAGAAACAGGAGGACATCGACAGCAGCGCGGTCGCGTACCCGAACGATATTCCGATCGCCTTCGAGGAAGGGAAAGGCGCGACGGTCCGCGACGCCGACGGCAACACCTACATCGACATGTTCGCCGGGATCGGCGTGCTCAACGTCGGTCACTCGAACCCCTACGTGCTCGAGGCGGTTCACGAGCAGGCCGACAAGTTCGTCCACACGGTCGACTTCCCGACGGAAGCGCGACTCGAGCTGATCGAGAAGCTCGACGAGATCGCGCCGGCCGGCATGCAGGGGAACAACCGGGTCGTCTTCGGCGGTCCGACGGGCAGCGACGCAGTCGAAGCGTCGATCAAGCTGGCGAAGTACAACACGGGCGGCGACGGCCTGATCGCGTTCCGCGGCGCCTACCACGGCGCGACGACCGGCGCGATGAGCGTCACCGGGAACAAGAAGTTCAAGGGCCACTACACGCCGCTGCTTTCGGACGTCGTCCACGCGCCGTATCCCTACCCGTTCCGCCAGGACAAGTCGCCCCAAGAAGCGGTCGATCACGCGCTCGAGGAGGTGCAGGCCATCGTCGAGGATCCCTACGGCGGCCTCGCGAATCCGGCCGGCATCATCGTCGAACCGATCCAGGGCGAGGGCGGCATCGTCACGCCGCCGAAGGGGTTCCTCCAGGGGCTTCGCGACATCGCGGACGAGAACGATATCGTCCTCATTTTCGACGAGATCCAGAGCGGCCTGGGTCGGTCCGGCGAGTGGTGGGCCAGCGACTGGGAGGGCGTCACGCCCGACGTGATGACCTCCGCAAAGGCGCTTGGCGGCGTCGGCTTCCCGCTCTCGGCGACGATGTACAAGGAGGAACTCGACACGTGGGGGTCGGGCGACCACGCCGGCACGTATCGCGGTCACGTCGTCGGCATGCGCGCCGGCACCCGTGCCATCGAGTACATTCAGGAACACGACCTCCTCGCCCACGCCCGCGATCTCGGCGAGTACATCCAGGGACGCCTGCAAGAAGCCGCGACCCAGACCGATCGGCTCGGCCAGATCCGCGGGAAGGGACTGTTCATCGGCGCCGAGTTCGTCGACAGCGACGGGAAGCCCGACGGCGATCTCGTCGACGACATCCAGCAGTACTGCTTCGAACACGGCGTCCTCGTCTGGACGGCCGGCCGCCACGGTAACATCCTGCGTTTCCTCCCGCCGCTCGTGCTCACCCACGACCTCGCGGAGGCAGCGCTGGACATCGTCGTCGACGGCATCGAGCACGCAGTCGACGACGCGTAACGACCGAACTGACCCGACGACCGAACCCACGATTCCCTTCTGAAACCGATTCGACTGACCATGTCCGACACCGACCCCATCGAAACCGACGGCGCACCGAGCAACGACAACCCCTACTCGCAGGGCGTTCGGGCCGGCGACACGCTGTACGTCTCCGGCTACGGTCCCGTCGATCCCGAGACCGACGAGGTCATTGAAGGTGACATTCAGGAGCAGACCGACCGCGTGCTCGAGAATATCGGGAGCGTGGTCGACGAGGCCGGCGGCGACGGTCTCGAGGACGTCGTCAAGGTCACCGTCTATCTGACAGATCTCGAGGACTACGACGCGGTCAACGAGGCCTACGGCGAGAAATTCGGCGCGGAACCGCCGGCACGCGTCTGCGTGGAGGTCTCGCGGCTGCCCGAAAACGTTCGCGTCGAGTTGGACGCGATCGCGTACCTCGGGTAGCGTCTAGCCGAACCAAGATAGTTCGACGATTGAATCGCCGGCGGTGACGATGGTGATTCTGCCCCTTTTCGACTCACCGATTCGTTTTATCCCGTACTCCACTCACCTGGTTCACTTTGGCCCCGTACGCGGTTCACTTTGTTCCGCACCCGAGCGGACTGCGACTCCGCCATTACCTCGTAGCCGCTGAGTCGAATGCTCGACCGGGAGCGCGTCGCTCCTCCCGGTATCGACCACGGTTAAGTAGCTCCTCCGCCTACAACCGGCAAGAATGGCCTACGACGTGCGAAACAGGTTGACCGACCTCCGACGGGAACTCCACCGCTACCCGGAACCGGGGTGGCGGGAGTTCCGGACGACCGGGCGGATCGTCGAGGAACTCGAGCGGATCGGCGTCGACGAGATTGCCATCGGCCGGGACTGTCTCGCGAGCGACGCCCGAATGGCCGTCCCCGACGAAGCGGAGATCGATCCCTGGCTCGAGCGGGCCCGCGAGGCCGGGGTCCGCGAGGACGTGCTGGAGCGGACCGCGGACGGCCACACCGGCGTCGTCGCCGTCCTCGAGCGCGGCGAGGGGCCGTCGATCGGCCTGCGCGTCGACATGGACGCCACCGCGATCAGCGAGTCCGACGAACCAGGTCATCGCCCGGCCGACGAGAGCTTTCGCTCCGAGCACGACGGCTACATGCACGCCTGCGGCCACGACGCTCACGTCGCAATGGCGCTTGGGACGCTCGAGGCGGTCGCGGCAAGCGAGTTTACGGGGACGTTTACGGTGTTTTTCCAGCCCGCCGAGGAGATTTCGGGCGGCGGCAAGGCGATGGCCGAAGGGGGCTATCTCGACGATGTCGACTACCTGCTGGCCGTACACTTGGGGCTCGATCACCCGACGGGCTCCGTCGTCGCCGGCGTCGAGAAGCCGCTGGCGATGGCCCACATCACGGTGACGTTCGAGGGTGCGAGCGCACACGCGGGGAAGGCCCCGAACGAAGGCGCTAACGCGATGCAGGCGGTCGCGACCGCGATTCAAAACGCCTACGCGATCCCGCGCCACGACGAGGGGATGACCCGCGTGAACGTCGGCTGCATCGAGGGCGGCACCGCGAGCAACGTCATCGCCGAGGAGATCACCATCGAGGGCGAGGTCCGCGGGGAGACGACGGCGCTGATGGAGTACACGCGGACGGAACTCGAGCGCGTCTGCTACGCCGCCGCGGAGATGCACGACTGCGACGTGACTCCGCGGATGATCAGCGAGTCACCGAGCGTCGACAGCGACCCCGCGCTGCGGGATTTGGTCGGCGAGGTCGCGCGACGAACCACCGGCGTCCACGACGTCAAAGAGACCGCCGAACTCGGTGCGAGCGAGGACGCGACCTACCTGATGGAACGCGTCCAGGAGTCCGGCGGACTGGCCTCGTACGTCCTCGTCGGCACGGACCACCCGACCAACCACCAGACGCCCACCTTCGACATCGACGAAGAGAGCCTCGGCATCGGCGTCTCGGTGTTGACCGACGCCGTCCTCGAGTGCGCCCGTCGACGACCCTGATCGCGTTCCTCTGGAGTCCGTCGTCCTCGGTACGAGCGCTGCGTCGCCAACATGTGATTTAAAACACATGTATGGCGAATCAGAAACGTTAATTCGCGGGATACCCGTGTACCCAGTATGAGTCAGGATGACGTGCCGGCGTCTCTGGAGACGGCAGCGGATGCCGATCGACCGCGCGGTATTCTTACGCCCTCCGATCGCGACTTCCTCCTCGGGCGAAAGACGGACTACACCGACCACTCGAAAAAGCAAAAGCGCAACCGGATTCGCCGCCGCGTCCGAAACGCGGTTCTCGACTTCAGCATTCTGTTCGAGTACATGGAAGAGCGAGACCGCAAGACCGTCTTCGATCCCGACGACGACGAACGCGACGCCTACACGCAGGGGATCACCGATATGCTCGCCTTTCTGCATCTCGGGACGATCGGTTACCACACGCCGTTCAAGAACATGCTCTCGGAGGGCGTCGGGCAGGCCGAACAGCGCCTCGCCGGCTCGAACTACCGGATGGTCAACGTCGAATTCAACGTCGAACCGGTCGGCCAGATCGACGTCGACGAAGTCGTCGAGAAACTCGAGAACGAAGAGTTCGCCCAGCTTACCGACGAGGAACTCCGCGCCTTCGTCCGCCTGCTGACCATGTCCGACGAGTTCTCCCCCGAGTCGGCCCGCGAGGAGATCCAGGATCGTGTCGACGAGTACACGAGTCAGGTCAGCGAGAGCGCCGCGGAACGCGATCGGAAACTCGAGGAACTGACGGGTTAACCGTCGTGTGACGGCGCGACGTCGACTCGAGCTGACGACGTCGAGGAACCGTTTCTGTTCCGGCTTCGCCCTTCCTGCTCGTCCCGTCGGTGCGCTAGCTCGACCACCGCGCCGTCCGTTCGGCGCGCTCCCGTTTTGGCTCACTCCGTTTCGGCTTGCTCTCGCGTCCGCTCGGCACACACCTGTCGTCCGCAGTGACTACAGTATGTGATTCGAGCCGTATATCAACACTTTCACGCGAACGTGTGTGTCCCGTCGCTATTGGTTTATGATTTGGCGTACCTTCGAGAAATGTACGGTAATCGTGGAGTAGGGAGCGAATAATAAAACAATCGATCGATATAGCATACCGTTGAAACTCTCCGTAGCAGACGCATCCAATAAACGTAATCTGTGTATGTTAGATACGAAAAGGAAATATTTATGCGAGAGACTGACAATTGGTCCGGTATGCTATCGCGAAGCATGGTAGATGCAACACGGGGACGGTGTGTGCAAGCGCTAACCGGTTGCCCGAATACCAGGGGTGATAGGGCATGAGCGACGCCGAGAAGGGGGCGATCGATCGGTTCTTCGACGAACTCGATCCGGTTGTCTTCGCGTTCGGTGCGCTGTTGACCCTCGGGGTGATCGTCGCGTTCTTCATCGATCGGGACTTCGTCGCAGACGGGATCACGACCGTCCAAGGGGAGATGGTTAGCTACATGAACTGGGCGCTGCTGGTTATCGTCTTCCTGATCGTCCTCTTCCTGTTGTTCCTGATCGTCGGCCCGTGGGGGAAGATCAAGATGGGAGACGAGGATCCCGAGTACAGCTTCTTCTCGTTTTTCACGATGCTGTACTCGGCCGGGTTCGCCGCGGGCGTCGTGTTCTGGGGACCGACGGAGGGGCTGTTCTACTACGCCGATCCGAACCCGCTGTTCGGCGTCGAAGCCGAATCCGGCGCGGCGATGACGTACGCGATTCAGCAAACGCTGTTCCACTGGGCGTTGCCCCAGCTCGCGGTGTTTACCATCATGGGCATCGCGATCGGCTACTTCGCGTACAACTACGATAACGTCCCGCTACGGGTGTCGTCGGCGCTCACGCCGATCCTCGGAAAGGAGAACCTCGACGGCCCGGCCGCCAAGGTGATCGACATCCTCGCCGTCTTCGCGACGATCGGTGGGGTTGCAACCTCCCTGGGATTCATCGGTAGCCAGTTCATCAGCGGACTCGATTACCAGTGGGGGATCAACATGGGCGACGCCGGCATCCTGATCGTGGTGACGACCATGACGATCCTGTTTACGGTCTCGATGGTGCTCGGGGTCGACAAGGGAATCCGGCGCCTATCGAACTTCAACATGGGGCTGTTCGTCGTGATCATGATCGCGACGTTCATCGCGGGGCCGACGATGTTCCTCCTGTTGCTCGGCTCGCAAGCGATGGGTGGAATGCTCAGCGACTTCGTCTCGATGAGCCTCTACACCGGTGCGGGCCAGGAGGGAGCCACCGGCTGGGTCGAGGCCTGGACCGTCTTCTACTGGGCGTGGGCGCTCTCGTGGTCTCCGTTCGCGGGGCTGTTCATCGCCCGGATTTCGAAGGGGCGAACCGTCCGCGAGGTCGCGTTTACCGGTATCGTCGCGACCTCGGCGGCGACCATCCCGTGGTTCACGTTCGTCGGCGGCACTGCCGTGTGGGCGCAACACAACGGCGTCGCGGACTTCGGGGCCGTAATCGCGGGCGAAGCCGGGCCGGAGGTCTCCGGGTTCATCCTGTTCAGTTCGCTCTCGCTCACGCTGGATCTGCTGATCGTCGAATTTGCGGTGCCGATCGGTTCGCTCCTGATACTCGGCTTCATGGTCATCGTGACGACGTTCTTCGTCACCTCCGCGGACTCCTCGACGCTCGCCGTCTCGATGATGACCACCGGTGGTAAGGCGTCTCCGTCGACCATCAACCGCGTCTTCTGGGGGATCGTCCTCGGCCTGACCGCCGCGATCCTCATGATCCTCGGCGGTGAGGGCGGTGCCGGCGCGCTGCAGGACGCGGTCGTCATCACGGGCGCGCCGTTCGCGATCGTCTGTTTCCTCGCCCTGCTCTGTCTGGTCAAGGACTTCAGCGGCTCGCGAGGCCGAGTCTTGCTCCAAGAGAAGACGGTCATCTTCGGCTCGGCTCGAGGCCAGTCCGACGACGAGCCGTCGGCGGCCGCCGAACCGGGCGACGACGACTGAACTCGCTGACCGGTCTCACCTTTTCGCGTCTCGTACTCCGAATAGTCGTATTGTGCGGTTAAGAACGCCTTTTTCCGCCCTGTGGGGGCGTCTCCTCCGGCGACTATCGTGCTCATCTATAACAACATTTAATGTATGACGTACACATTATCTGTGTATGGATAGGGATACAGCGGAACCGAACGTGGACGCCTTCCCCGGCCCCAACGCCCAGCAGTGGGTCGAGTTCCACGGCGCGAACGCGGCACCGAGCGAGTACTCCCACGAGTTCGTCTGGGACGTAACCCGCGAGGCCGACGGCCCGTTCGTGACCGACGTCGACGGCAACGTACTGCTCGACTTTACCTGCCACATCGGTGCAGCACCCCTCGGCTACAACAACCCGAAGCTCACCGACAAGCTTCGCGAGTTCGACCTCGTCGAGCCGATGAAAATTGCCGGCCAGGACATGTACTTCGGCGCCGGCCCGACCCCCGAGGAGTCCGACGTGCCGGGCTCGAGTCACCTCATGAACAAACTCGTCGAGGTCTCGAGTCAGTACGATATGGACACGGTCTTCCTCTCGAACTCCGGCGCGGAGGCCATGGAGAACGCGATGAAGATCACCAACGACTACCGCGCGCCGTCGAAGTACGGCGTTGCGTTTTCGGGGAGCTTCCACGGCCGCACCTTCGGCACCCTCTCGATCACGAAATCGAAGGAGGTCTACACCCGCCACTACCCACAGATCGACGGAATCGAGACGATCCCGTTCTGTGCCGATCGCGGCTGTGACGCGAGCACCTGCGACTGCGGCTTCTTCACCGGCGCCGGCTCGCAGCTTCGCAACTCGCTGTCGCCCGAGGGCGGTCACATCAACCCCGACGAGATCGCCTTCCTCACCCTCGAGCCCATCCAGGGCGTCGGCGGCTACCGTTTCCCCAGCGAGGCGTTCATGCGGGAGGTCGCGGACGTCACCGACGAGTACGACATCCCGCTGGTCGTCGACGAGATCCAGTCCGGTATCGGCCGCACGGGGGAGATGTGGGCCTCGGATCACTACCCCATCGAGCCCGACGTCATCTCCGCCGCGAAGGCGCTGCGCGTCGGCGCGACGATTTCGCGCGAGGATATCTTCCCCAGCGAGAAGAACCGACTCGGGTCGACGTTCGGCGGCGGGGATCTCCTGGGATCGATGATGGGCACGTTCACGCTCGAGGCCATCCAGGAACACGACCTGCTCGACAACGCAACACAGCGCGGGGAGCAGGCGAAGGAACTCCTGCGCGACGACTCGCCGGACTACGTCCAGGACGTCCGCGGCAAGGGCCTGATGCTCGCGGTCACCTTCGATACGCCCGAGCGACGGGCCGCCGTGGTCAAGGAGTCGCTGAAACGCGGTATGCTCACCCTCGGCTGCGGGAAGAAGACGATTCGGCTGCTCCCGCCGCTGGACTCGAGCGAGCGCGAGATCGAGTTGGGGATCGGGATCTTCCTCGAGGCGATCAACGCCGCGGGCGCGACGGTTCGAGCGTAATCGATCGGACAACGGGCCGCAGTTTCGCCCCGGGTTATACTAGTGCCGTTCTCTGACCTATCAGAGGCAGGCGCAAAGGGTTATGAACTCTGTGAGCGTGTACCACGCCGGTGAATGTCAGTGACCTCACGAACACCGATGGAGGCCGTCCGACAGGACATCGAAGACGTCTGGAACGGCGGTGATTTCGACGCGATCGATGCGCTCGTCGCCGACGAATTCGTCTACCGAAATCCGATGGTCGAAGAGCCTGTCCGCGGACCCGAAGACTACCGCTGGCTCGTCGAGAACTTCCGCGGCGCCGTCTCGGATTTCGAGATGGCCGTCGAACAGATGATCGAGGACGACGACGTCGTCGCGACTCGGTTCCGGACCACCGGCACGCACGAGCGAGAACTGCTCGGAGTCGAACCGACGGGCAACCGAATCGACGTCACCGGCGCGATGTTCGACCGCGTCGAAGACGGCAAACTCGTCGAGCGATGGGTCAACGACGACGCGCTCGGCTTCATGCGACAGCTTGGACTGGTCGACCAACGCCCGTTCTGAGCCCGGTTCCCCGCTTTCGTTACGTTCTCCTCGAATCGCGTTGGCGCCGCAGCCGACTGCCAGTAGCCAGCCGCCAATCGATCCTTACGCGAGCGAGCGTTCGAGGACCGAGACGCCGTCTACGTCGGACAGCGCCTCGAGCACTCTCTCGAGATGCTCCCGGCCGCTCCCCTCGAGTCCGATCCTCACGGGAACCCGGTTCGGCTCGTCGGCGGGACCCCGCCGTGCACGCTCGAGGACGTCGAGTTCGGCGCCCTCCGATTCGACGGTTTCGACCACGTCACCGACGGTCGTTGGCCACCCTTCGACGGCCAATCGTGCCTCAGTGTAGCGCTCGAGTTCGTGGAGCCCGGTCCGAGTCAGTTCGGCGTGTTCGGAGAGATTGACGTTCCCGCCCGAAATGACGACGCCGACGTGGTCACCCTCGAGGTCCAGATCGGCCGAATCCGATAACGCGGCCGCCAGGGGTGCCGCTCCCGCGCTCTCCACCACCGTCTTCGCGCGCTCGGCGAGCAACGTCACGGCGGTCGCGATCTCGCGATCGCTGACGCTCACGACGTCGTCGACGACCTCGCGAGCGTTCAGGAACGTGGTTTCGAGCAGTCGCGTATCCGCGATCCCCTCCGCGACGGTGTCGACGTCCTCGAGTTCGCGGATCTCGCCGGCCTCGAGCGACGGTTTCGCGTGGTACGCACCTTCGGGCTGCACTCCGATGACTCGAGTATCCGGATCGTGGGCCTTGAGCACCGTCCCGATCCCCGAGATGAGACCGCCGCCGCCGATGGCGACGAGGACGGTGTCAAGCGCCGAGTACTGCTCGAGCAACTCGAGGCCGATCGTTCCCTGGCCGGCGATGATCGCCGGATCGTCGAAGGGGTGGACGAACGTCTCGCCGGTCTCTTCGGCTCGCTCGAGGGCGTACTCGTAGGACCGCTCGTAGATGTCGCCCTCGACGACGACCTCGGCGCCGTAGCCGCGGGTGGCCTCGATCTTCGCGGCGGGCGTGACTTCGGGCACCACGATGGTGGTCTCGATATCGAGCAGCTGGCCGGCCAACGCGACGCCCTGGGCGTGGTTGCCCGCGCTCGAGGAGATGACGCCCACGTCGCGTTCCTCGTCGGATAGCTGGGCCATCATGTTGTACGCGCCGCGGATTTTGAACGAGCCCGTCCGCTGGACGTTTTCGAGTTTGAGCCCGACCGACGCCGCGCCGCTCAGCTCGGCGAACGTGCTCGAGGTGTCGAGCGGCGTCCGGTGGACGACGTCGTCGATCCGATCACGCGCGTCTTCAACGTCCTCGAGGCTGACGAGCGCGGGCTCAGTCTCGCGATCCCGGCTCATTCACCGCCCTCCGCGTTCGCCGGGTCCTCGATGTCCGCCGGAGCCTCGACAGCCGCCGAGGCTTCGACGTGTGGGACCGGATGCTGACGCTCGAGTTCCCGGATCGTCTCCACGAGCACGTCGACGCCGTGCTCGAGGCTGTCCTCGTCTACGTCGAACGTCGGCGTGTGGTGGCTGGTGGGATGGTCGGTGCCGACGATCAGGTACGTCGCCAGCCCGCCGTCCTGCTGGACGCGCTCCATCAGGAACGTGGCGTCCTCGCTGGCACCAAAATCGGCGGCGGGAATGACGTGATCGATTCCGCGAACGCCGCTCGCGACTTCGCTGACGAGCGCTTGCAGTTCGGGGTCGCTGTCGGCTCGCGGCGATTTGCTGACCACCTCAATGTCGGCCCGACAGCCGTGCATCGTCGCGGCCGAGTTGACCGTTCGCTCGAGTTCGTCGCTCATGTACTCCATCAGTTCGGTGGTCTCGCCGCGGGCTTCGGCCTCCATGTGGGCCTCCTCGGCGATGACGTTGCTCGCGGAGCCGGCCTCAGCGTAGCCGATGTTCACCCGGGTCATCCCGTCGGCGTGGCGGGGGATGCCGTAGGCGTTGACGATCGCGGCCCCCATAGCGTGCATCGCGTTGTCGCCTTCGTTAGGGGATTTGCCGGCGTGAGCGGAGGTGCCGTGGATGGTCGCGTCGATGTGGGCCATCGCGAGCGGCTTCTCGATCCCGGCGACGACCTCGCCGGTGGGATGGTCGAGGCCGACGTGGACTGCGAGCAGGTAGTCCAGATCGTCCGCGAACTCGCTTCTCGCCATCGGACGGCCGCCGCCGCTGGTCTCCTCCGCGGGCTGGAAGAAGACGACTAGTTTGCCTGCGAAATCGCTCTCTGTGATGGCCTCGAGGACGGCCAGCCCCCAGGTCATGTGGACGTCGTGGCCGCAGGCGTGCATCGCGCCGTCGATCTCCGAGCGAAAGCCCTCGTCGGCCGGATCGTGTCCCCTCTCGTCCGACTCCTCGATGAACAGCGCGTCGATGTCGACCCGCAACCCGATCGCGGGACCCTCGCCGCGATCGAGGACGGCGACGGCGCCGGTGTTGCCGCCGGCCATCCGATCGAGCAGGTCGGGATCGATACCGCGTTCGCGCGCCCGTTTGCCCCACGACGCGAGTCGGTGGTCTTCGGGGACGGCCATTCGATCCGCGGGATCGTAGGCGTCCGGACCGACGGCCAGTTCGTCGACGCCGATCGATCGGATCTCTTCGACGATCCGTGCCGTCGTGTAGAACTCGCGCCAGGCCGGTTCGGGGTGGCGGTGCAAACTGCGACGAAGGGAAACGAGGCGGTCGCGTATCGGCTCGTTCATGCCAGTCACTGACGCGCCCCAGTGACTTAATTATACACAATGAGTGTTAACGCCGACTACACAAAAAGGATAAGAGAGACGATGACAACCGTAGGGTATAGCTGCGTTGCAGCGGCGACAGGCCGCGGTAGCGCACACATTCACCACTATGAGCACGAATCCAGACGTCGTCGTTCTGCGAGAGGGAACGGAAGGACTGTCGATGGAGTCGTACGCCGAGACGCTTCGCGAACGGCTTCCCGATCACACCGTCGCGCTCGCGCGAACGCCCGAAGCGGAGCGCGAACTCGTCCCCAAAGCGCGGGTCGTCACCGGCATTACGATCGAGGAAGCTCTCCTCGAGGCCGCCGACCGACTCGAACTGTTCGCGTGTACGTTCGCGGGCACGGATCACGTGCCGATGGACGCCCTGGCCGACCACGGCGTCGCCGTGACGAACGCGGGCGGCATCCACGCGCCCGGCATCGCCGAGCAGTCGATCGCCAACATGCTCGTCTTCGCCAGAAATCTCCACGAGGGCTGGCGGCGCAAGCAAAACGGCGAGTGGCGTCACTTCCAGTCCCACGAGTTTACCGACAGCACGGTCACAGTCGTCGGCCTCGGCTCGATCGGCCAGGCAATCGTCCAGCGACTCGAGGGCTTCGACGTCGAGACGATCGGCATCCGCTACACGCCCGAGAAGGGCGGGCCGACCGACGAGGTCCTGAGCTTCGAGGCGGCGGACATCCACGAGGCCTTCTCGCGCAGCGAGTACGTCGTCCTCGCCTGTCCGCTGAACGATCTGACGCGCAACCTCGTCGACGAGGACGCGCTGGCGACGCTCCCGCCGAATGCAGTTATCGTTAACGCGGCCCGGGGCGGCATCATCGACACCGACGCGCTCGTCGCGGCGCTGCAGTTCAACGGCATCCGCGGTGCGGCACTCGACGTCACCGAGCCCGAACCGTTGCCGAACGATCACGAGCTCTGGGACCTCGAAAACTGCCTGATCACGCCCCACACGGGCGGCCACACGCCGAAACACTGGGACCGGTTGGCCGACATCGTCGCACGCAACGTCGGCGTGCTCGACGAGGGGACGGGCAGTGACCTCGAAAACGCCGTCTACCGGCCGGAGTCGAGCTAACGAGATCGATGGCTACCGACAACCCGCCATCCGCGACCGACGACTCGCCCTCGACGACCGACCACAGCGACCAGACGTCGACGCCCGAGGAGACCCAGCTGGGGCCGCCGGACGATCCGCGCAAGGATGATCCAGCGGCGGACGCCCGAGCCGACTACGACTACGTCGGCGGCGACGTCGGTCGACCCGAACTCGTCTCCGCCCTGCAAGAGCGAATCGACGGCGAGATCCGGTTCGACGACTACTCCCGACAACTGTACGCGACCGACGCGAGCGCGTACGAAATGACCCCGATCGGGGTCGTGCTCCCGCGCTCGACTGCGGACGTCGCGAACGTCGTCGAGTACTGTGCGGACAACGGGATTCCCGTCCTTCCACGGGGTGGCGGAACGAGCCTCGCCGGGCAGGCGGTCAACGAGGCCGTCGTCCTCGATTTCACGACGCACATGGGCGGCCTGCGCTCCGTCGACCCGGACGAGCGCCGAGCGACCGTCGAAGCGGGGGCCGTGCTCGCCGATCTCAACGACGAACTCTCACCGCACGACCTGAAGTTCGCACCGGACCCCGCCGCCGGCAATCGCAGTACGATCGGCGGTGCTATCGGGAACAACTCGACGGGTGCTCACTCGCTACAGTACGGGAAGACCGACGCCTACGTCGAAGCCTGCGAGATTGTCCTCGCCGACGGCTCCGTCGAACGCTTCGGCGAGGTGACGGTCCGGGAGCTTCGCGAGACGGCGAATCCGGACGGGGAACTCCTCGAGCGCATATATGACGCCCTGCGTCGCGTTATCGACGAGGAAAGCGAGGCGATCAGCGAAGTCTTCCCGCAACTGAAACGGAACGTCTCGGGGTACAACCTCGACCGACTGGTCGCGGAAGCCCACGGGAAACCGGAGGCGTTCGACGAGAACACGGCCGAGTCGGTGACGATCGAGGACGAGAGCGAACCCGACCCCGAGGCGACGGTCAACCTCGCGCGGGTCTTCGCCGGCAGCGAGGGTACCCTCGGCGTGATCACGGGAGCGACCGTCTCGCTCGAGCCGGTCCCCGAGACCACGTCCGTCGCGCTGTTGACCTACCAGGACCTGCTCGAGGCGATGGCCGACGTCGACACCATCGTCCGGAACCACGATCCGGCGGCTATCGAGGCCATCGACGACGTGCTGATCGACCTCGCTTCGAGAACGGAAGAGTTCGCCGACCTGGTCGAGCGACTCCCCGCGGGCACCGAGACCGCACTGCTCGTCGAGTTCTACGCGGAGGACGACGACCACGGTCGCGAGCAGGTCGCGGAGTTGCTGGCCGATCGGTTGCCGGACGCGGACGTGCCGGATCCGACGGCCGACGCGGACGACGCGGACGACGAGGGGGACGTCACCGCCGGCGACCCCGTCCGGGCGTTCGACGCCCTCGAGGCTCACGATCCGGAAGGCATCGCCGAACTCTGGAAGCTCCGCAAGAGCGCGGCGCCCATTCTGTTGTCTCGAACCTCGGACGCCAAACACATCTCGTTTATCGAGGACACGGCCGTCCCCACGGAGAACCTCGCGGACTACGTGGCGGACTTTCAGGACGTGCTCGAAGAGTACGACACGTTCGCCAGCTTCTACGCCCACGCGGGGCCGGGCTGTATGCATATGCGCCCGCTGGTGGACACGAAGACCGAGGCGGGCCTCGAGGAGTTCGAATCGATCTCGGACGACGTGACGGATCTCGTCGTCCGGTACGGCGGCAGCGTCTCGGGCGAGCACGGCGACGGCCGCGCCCGAACCCAGTGGAATCACAAACTGTACGGCGACGACGTCTGGGAACTGTTCCGTGAGCTGAAGACGGTCTTCGATCCGGACTGGCTGCTGAACCCGGGGAACGTCTGCGGCGATCACAGCATGACCGAGAATCTGCGGTTCGATCCCGACTACGAATTTGACGCGGGATTCGAGCCGGACCTGAACTGGGAGAACGAGAACGGCTTCCAGGGGATGGCCGAACTCTGTCACGGCTGCGGCGGCTGTCGCGGCGATCAGGAGACCACCGGCGGCGTAATGTGTCCGACGTTCCGCGCGGCCGAGGAGGAGAGCCTGAGCACCCGCGGCCGGGCGAACATGCTCCGAAGCGCGATGAACGGCGAGCTCGACGCCGAATCGACGGACGCGGAGTTCCTCGCCGAGATCATGGACCTCTGTATCGGCTGCAAGGGCTGTGCGCGGGACTGTCCGAGCGAGGTCGACATGGCGAAGCTCAAAGCCGAAGTAGAGCACGCGAACCACCAGGCGAACGGCTCGAGCCTTCGCGACAAGCTCTTTGCGAACGTCGACCGACTGAACGCCGTCGGCTCCGCGCTCGCGCCGCTCTCGAACTGGATGGCCTCGCTACCGGGTTCCGGTACCATCGCCGAGAAGACGGTCGGTATCGCCCGCGAGCGCGATCTCCCCGCGTTCGCGAGCGAGAGCTTCGAGGACTGGTTCGCAAAGCGCGGACCGAAGGTCTCGGAATCGGAAGCCGACCGGAAGGTGTTGCTCTTCCCCGACACCTACACGAACTACAACCACCCGCGAGCGGGGAAGGCGGCCGTGCAGGTGCTCGAGACGGCGGGCGTTCACGTCCGGATTCCCGAGGGCGTGACGTCGACGGGACGGCCGGCGCACTCGAAGGGGTTTCTCGATCTTTCTCGGGAGCGCGCTCAAACCAACGTCGACGCGCTGGCTCCCCGACTCGAGGACGGCTGGGAGGTCGTGCTCGTCGAGCCCTCCGACGCCGTCATGTTCCAGTCGGACTATCTGGACCTGCTCTCGGGGCCCGACGTGGAACTGGTCGCGGCGAACACCTACGGCGTGCTCGAGTATCTCGATCGGTTCGATCTCACAGAGGGGCTGCCGACCGGGGACGGCGAACTTGGCGAGCAACTGACCTACCACGGCCACTGCCACCAGAAGGCCACGAAGAAGGACGGCCACGCGGCGACGGTGCTCGAGGCCGTCGGCTACGAGGTCGACGCGCTGGACTCGGGCTGCTGTGGCATGGCCGGTTCGTTCGGCTACGAGGCCGAACACTACTCGCTGAGCCGGAAGATCGGCGAAGTGCTGTTCGATCAAGTGGAAGCGAGCGACGGCGAGACGGTCGTCGCACCGGGTGCGTCCTGTCGGTCGCAGCTTTCGGAGTACGACGGCTGTGACGATCCGCCCCACCCTATCGAGAAGGTGGCCGCGGCGCTGTCGGCGTAACGATGGCTGCGACGGCTGACCCGTATCGTTCCGGCGCGGTCGCCGGCCGGCAGCGGGTTATTTTTCGAGGGGCGACAAAGACCAGTCCATGGAACGACGACCAGCGACGCGAGGGCAGCAGCGATGAACCTCACCGGCATCGATCATTTCGTCCTCACCGTAGAGGACGTTGAGGCGACGTGCGAGTTCTACGAGGATCTAGGGGCCGAGATCGTGACCTTTGGCGACGATCGCAAGGCGCTGCGCTTCGGCGAGCAAAAGATCAATCTCCACCCGGTCGACACCGACGTCGAACCCGTCGCGCGGGAGCCGACCTCCGGCGGGGGCGACTTTTGTCTGGTCACTGAGACGCCAATCGAGGACGTCGAGCGCCGGCTCCGAGAACGTGACGTCGAGATTATCGCGGGACCGGTCGATCGCACTGGCGCCGTCGGCCCGATCACGTCGGTGTACTTCCGGGACCCCGACGGAAACCTCGTCGAGATCGGGCGCTACGACGACTGAGCGATCGGAAGACGCCGTTGAGAACCTGCGGATTCAACTTGTGAAAACCGAGCGTACGACTACCGTCCGCTACGGCCAGAGCCCGCGCGTCGCCTTCGCCTCGGCGATCCGTGAGAGCGCGACGACGTAGGCGGCGTCGCGCCAGGTCAGGTCCTTCGCCTCGACCTCCGCGCGAACGTCCGCCCAGGCCGAGAGCATCTTGTCCTCGAGTTCCTCGTTGACCTCCTCTAAGGTCCACTGGCGGCGGTTGATGTCCTGGAGCCACTCGAAGTAGCTCACCGTCACGCCGCCGGCGTTGGCGAGGATGTCGGGGATGACCGTCACGTCGCGCTCCTCGAGGATCGTATCGGCGGCGAACGTCGTCGGCCCGTTCGCACCCTCGACGACGATATCGGCCTCGATGGCGTCCGCGTTGTCGGCGGTGATCACGTTCCCGACCGCGGCCGGAATCAGCACGTCGACGTCGAGTTCGAGGACGTCCTCGTTGGTGATCGTTTGCGGGGCGTCCTGCTCGAGGACGGCTTCGGCCTCCTCGTCGTGGGTCGGAATCTCGTGGGTCTCGAGTCCGTCGGGATCGTAGAGCGCGCCGTTGACGTCAGAGACGGCGACGACGGTCGCGCCCCAGTCCTCGAGCAGGCGTGCGGCGTTCGCGCCGACGCTGCCGAAGCCCTGGACCGCGACGGTCATCTCGGAGACCTCGTGGCCCTCGTACTGAATCGCTTCGCGGGCGGCGATCGCGGTCGAGCGACCTGGCGCTTCCTCGCGACCGTAGGAACCGCCAATGACCGGCGGCTTGCCGGTGACGACGCCGGGGATGGTCTCGCCCTGTTGCATCGAGTAGGCGTCCATAAACCAGGCCATCGTCTGGGCGTCAGTGCCCATGTCGGGTGCGGGAACGTCCTTCGTCGGGCCGACGACGTCGCGCAGTTCCTCGGCGAAGCGGCGCGTGAGCCGTTCGGTCTCGTCCGCGGAAAGCGATTTGGGATCGATGGCGATGCCGCCTTTGCCGCCGCCGAAGGGGAGGTCCATCACGGCGCACTTCCAGGTCATCCACATCGAGAGCCCGGTACACTCCTCGGCGGTGACCTCGGGGTGATAGCGCAGGCCGCCCTTGTACGGTCCGCGCACGTCGTCGTGCTGGGCGCGGTAGCCCGTGAAGACCTCGACCTCGCCGTCGTCGCGCTCGAGCGGGACCGAGACCTGCTGGACCTTCGTCGGGTGTTTCAGTCGCTCGATGACGCCCTCGTCGACGTCGATGTGGGTCGCCGCGCGCTCGAGTTGGCGTCGAGCGGTGACGAGCGCCGAGTCGTACTCTGCTTCGGGTTCGGCTTCTTTCTGGGTCGGTGTCGTAGACATTGTGAATTGAGTGTGGACGTGAATCGTGGGTTACGCCGTAAACAGCTTCCGGGGGAAGTCGGCCAGCGTCTCCGCGCCGCTGCTCGTGACGCGGAACGTCTCGCTGATCTCCATGCCGACCGCCTCGGTCCAGATGCCGGGGATCATGTGGAACGTCATGCTCTCCTCGAGGACGGTCTCGTCGCCGGGTCGGATGCTCGCGGTGTGCTCGCCCCAGTCCGGCGGGTAACCGAGTCCCATCGAGTAGCCGATTCGGTCCTCCTTCTCGAGGCCGTACTGCGCGATGGTGTCACGCCAGGCCTTCTCGACGGACTCGCAGGTGACGCCCGGTTCGACGGCGTCGAGCGCGGCTTCGATGCCCTCGACGACGATATCGGCGGTCTCCTCGAGTACGTCGGGCGGGTCGCCGACGAACGTCGTCCGCGCCAGCGGTGAGTGATAGCGGTGGCGACAGCCCGAGAGTTCGATGATGACCGGATCGCCGTCCTCGAACGGGCGGTCGGTCCAGGTCAGGTGCGGCGTGTCCGTGTGGTCGCCGGATGGCATCAGCGGGACGATCGAGGGGTAGTCGCCGCCGTATTCGTCGGTGCCGCGGATCAGTTGCTCGTAGATCGCGGCCGCGGCCTCGTACTCCGGTACGCCTTCCCCGATCGCGTCGATGCCGGCCTGCATCGCGTTCTCCGAGATGCGGGCGGCCTCGCGCATGTACTCGAGTTCCTGTTCGGACTTCTTGATACGAACCCAGCTGACCAGTAAGGTCGCATCCTCGAACTCGGCGTCGGGAAGGTTCTGCTGGAGGCGAGTGTAGGACTTCGCCGTGAAGTAGGCGGCGTCCATCTCGAGGCCGATGCGTCCGTCCGCGACCTCGAGGTCTTCGAGAACGCCCGCGACGTAGTCCATCGGATGGAGATCGTACGGCGAGTGGACGTGGTCGTCGCTATAGGACAGAATGCTCTCCGCGGAGAGGTGAGTCGTTGCGCGCGCGCCGCCCGCGTCCATCTCGCGGCCGACCCAGACCGGTTCGTCCCGTTCGGCCGTAACCACGACGGCCTGGTGGACGTAGAACGACCAGCCGTCGTACCCCGTGAGGTAGTTCATGTTGGCCGGATCGGAGACGACGATCGCGTCGAGGTCCGCCTCGTGCAACCGCTCTTTCGCCCGATCGACCCGGCGTTCGTACTCCGCCTCCTCGAAGACTTCTCGTGACATGATAACAGGGTCTCTACGAGGAGGATCGATCAGGAGTGCTAAAAGTTTTTCGTGTATAGTAGATACAGATACTGTTTACAGATTGGACGGGTCGGCTCCTCGAACGGTGGAGCCCTCGCGTCCAATCCGTTCGATGGCGCTTCGGTGCTGTTTTCGCTATTCTCGGAGCCGATCAGTCGGCTCCGGGTCCTCGTCCCGAACCACCGGCGGTTAAGACACGGGGGTTCGTTCCCGCGGATATGGCAATACTCGAGACGATCGTGATCGCGTTTTGGGCCATGTTACCCGCATACGTTCCCAACAACGCCGCCGTGCTGGCCGGCGGCGGCCGGCCAATCGACGGCGGCCGAACGTGGGGCGACAAACGTATGCTGGGCGACGGTAAGACCTGGCGCGGCACCGCCGCCGGGATCGTCGCCGGACTCGCGCTCGCGGGCTTTCTGAGTCTCTTCGCCGGCGACGTGAGTTCCGCGACCGGTATCGAGGTTCCCGAGTTCACGCCGCTCGCGGCGCTCGGTCTCGCGGCCGGTGCGATGCTCGGCGACATCCTCGCCTCGTTCCTGAAACGTCGCACCGGTCGCCAGCGCGGCGCGATGTTCCCCGGACTCGACCAGCTCGACTTCGTCGTTGTCTCGCTGCCCCTGACGGCGCTGTTGGCGAGCGAGTGGTTCTTCGACGTGTTCACGTGGGAGGTCATCGCCGTCGTCGTGATTCTGACGCCGATCCTGCACGTGACGACGAATATGATCGCCTACAAACTGGGGCTGAAGAACGAGCCCTGGTGAAGGGGCTCGAGCTTTCGGTGGCTATACTGGGAGTTCGTGAGTCATTTGGAGCCGCTCGACTCCAGCGGAGAAATCTCTGTTAGAACGGAGAAGTAGAACGAACACGCTATTCGGATGTGACGGTTGCTTCGGTTTCCTGTATCCGCTTTTCGGCTTCGTCTTTGTCCTCTGGGTAGCCCACGTCGATCCGCCAGCCGTCCATCCGAATCGCGTCGATGGTCCGTCCGGACTGGATCAGCAGGTCGATTGCGTCCGGGAGTTCGAACTCGCCGCGGTCGGACGGTTGGACGAGGTGACAGGCGTGGAAAATGGCGGGGGTGAAGGTATAGAAGCCGGTCATGACCAGATTCGACGGCGGCTCGTCGGGCTTCTCGACGACCTCGACGATCTCGCCGTACTCGTTCGTGTCGAGCACGCCGTAGCGTGAGGCCTCCTCGTAGGGCACCTCTTCGACGAGGAACGCGGCGTCCGCTCGGTCCTCCTGCTGGCGGTTGATCACGTCGCCGAGATTACCTCGGAAGACGTTGTCCCCGAGCATCAGCACGAAGTCGTCGTCGATGTGTGGCTCCGCCTGGAGAATCGCGTGGGCGAGCCCGAGCTGTTCGCGCTGGTGGGCGTAGGTGATCGGGACGCCCTCGTACTCGTCGCCGTAGCGTTCGATAATCTGTTCTTTCATGTGGCCCACGACGACGACCAGTTCGGTGACGCCGATCTCGAGGAGGTTATCGAAGACGTCCTCGACCAGTGGCTTGTCGTCGACCTCGACGAGCGCCTTGGGTTTGTCGTCGGTGAGGGGCTCGAGGCGGGTGCCCTTTCCGGCTGCTAAGACGACTGCTTGCATGTCTGCAATGGTTCTTATGGGGCGACATATACTTTGTGAGCGAGTAGTCAGTTGGTGACGAAGGGGATGTCAAACGGGAGATTGTTGGTTACTGTTGTTCGGAATGTGCTCGAGATTGCGAGAAGTGTCCCGAAGTAGACGCCTGCACCGAGAGCAACAAGTAGCACGACAAAGGCCGCGTTGTACGCTGCAACCCAGTGATTTTCACCGAAAATCCGCCCGAAATAGACTACACCTCCCATGATTCCTGCCGCAGTCACTTGATATCCGATCATCCTTATCGGAATCGAGAATGCAACGATCGATCGCGTGTAGTGGAAGGACACGATCAGTCCGATTGCGGCTGAGAGGGCAGTCGCGACTGCCGCACCAATCCATCCGACGGACGTGACAAGGAAAATATTCAACACGAGATTAGTAAGAATGAACACGGCGTTCGCCCGAAACGCCAGGTCTGGGCGGTTGATCGCATTCAGGGTGCTCAATAGCTGCTGGTTGTACGCGTAAATCAGCATTGCAAAGAGGAGTATGACAAGTATCGTCGCGCCAGCAGCGAACCCCTCTCCGTAAATTCGAAGCAGTCGATCAGAAATGACTGCGCTACCGATGACGCCCGGAATTAAGAACAGTCCCGCGTACATAATTGTCTCTTCGATTAGTCCGGAAACCGCTTCTACACCCTCTCGACTCGAGATATCGCTCATCTCCGGAAAGACGGTCGTACTGATTGCATCTCCGAACAGATCGAGAAACTTCGTGATTGCCCATGCGACCGAGTAGATTCCGACGAGACCCGCTTGAACGAACACTCCGAGAACGATGATGTCGACGGAGTCGAACGTCTTCGAGCGCATTCCGCCGAGCCACGAGAACTTAGCGAAATCGAATAGTGTGGAAAAGTGTCGTCGCTTCGGTACCGAGGGACGGAAACCGAGAATCCAGAGCCCGAACAGACCCATTACAATTCCCCCGACGGCATATCCGACTAACATTCCGGTGAGACGCCAGCCGACAAAGACGAGCGCGATCTGCACGAGGCTTCGTAGTCCAATTTTGACGGTGGCGAGGATACCATACACGTGGACGAGGTGTGATCCCTGAAGCGACGAGAACGAAACCGTCCTGAGCAGGTCAGCAAACACGATCAATAGGATGAACACGGCTACTGGGGCGCCGACGTATTCGTTGACGTATTCTTGAAATGTGATCAGGAGGGACGCAATGACGACAAATAATGATCCGATCATGAGGGCCCCCGCTGTGATGTAGGCTTCTTGGTCTTCACCCTCGCTCACTCGCTTCGTGATCGCCCCGCTGAGTCCCACCTTTCCGATAACCGAAAGCCACGCAACGAGTGCCAACGAGAGCGAATAAAAGCCGAGGACCTCCTCTCCGAGCAGTCGAGCGAAATAGATCGTCGCGACGAATCCGAGAGCGGACCCGATGACTTTGGAGACGAAGTAGACGGTCGAAGTCTGTCCAATGCGCATGAGTCTTTGCGTACGATTTGAGGATGTTCGGTGGTTACGTAGTTGTCGGTCTTTCCACGTGAGTTTTTGTCTCTCAATAGTTGCTGCAGCCGTGCTGTTATCGCCGTAATGATGTCCAGCTCACAGATGATACGGTAGGTTTTTCCAGTCCTCCACGAAATGCTGCTTCATGTCCACAGCTGGATCAGTCGTATTGCTCACGATTGATACACTACGGGCCGATCGATTTACCTCAGCCTGTTTTCCCGAGACTTTCTCGACGTTCGAACGTGACTTCGCTCAGTTCACGAATGCGTTGTCCCACGGCAATGCTACGCCGCTCGCGTTCCCTCCCGTCATGACAGCTAGACCTGTTACTGGTAACGGGGAGCTAGACTCTGAGACAGAGACGATCGCAGAACGGTTCGCAGAACAGATGAGTGCCGGATTTTCGAATAATGCCCATCTTACAGAGGAACGAGGGTATCATCGAGGATTCGATCTCTTTCACGATTTAGCTCCGCCGGATTCACCGTCACTGATTGACCGATTGAAACGATATCAAACGCTTCGCGAGTCGACGGTCGTCGTCAAAACGTACCGCCTGTTGCGGAAGCTGCAAGGAATTGGACAAGCAGAGGACGGGGTCGTCGACCCGTTTCCGAACCCAAAAACGACGGCTGACGTAGTAACCGACTTCGTCGAGCGACGACTCGAGGCAGACGACAGATTCGTGTGGGGCCACTATATGGATCCACACAAGCCGTTCCATCCGGATCAGGCCGTCGACGGTCCCGAAATCGACCGAAGCCGCGAGGAAATCGAGTACTTGAATTCGTACGAGCACTCGAAAGATCCCCTTCCAGACGACGATATCGCGTTTCTCGAGGCGCTTTACGAATCGAACATCCGGTACATGGATCGCGAACTCGATCGGCTCTTCGAATGGATGCGAGATCGCGAACTGTACGACGACGCACTCATCATCGTCGTCGGCGACCACGGCGAACTGTTCGGCGAGCACGGGTATATGTTCCACCCAATGGACATCGATCCAGTCGACGAACTGATTCGGACACCTCTCTTAGTCAAGTTTCCTGGGAACGAATACGCTGGCGAAGAATTCGATCATTTAGTCCAGCACGCCGATGTTTTGCCGACGATTGACGAGGTTACGGATCGTTCCTCCGGATCGATACCCGAAGGAGCGTATCCACTCACGGAGACCACACCACGCCGCGTGATTTCGAAGTCGAATATCTCGATTCGGCTAACAGAAGGGGACGCCGTAGCATACAAACGACGAGATGGAACGACCAAGGAAATGGATCAGCTTTCTGAGCAGGGTCGTCAGAAATTGAAAGCGACTAAATTTCCAAATGTTCAAACTAATAGTGGTGTTGTTAAGGGTGTTGAGGAAGCCGAGAGGCAACGCATGCTAAAAAATCTTGGGTATCAGTAACAAGTTTTCTAGGTCACTACTGAGTTCCAGGCATCGTAGCCATTGGCAAATTTGCATAGACATCATAGACAATAACAAATGGAAGAACACTATTCTGGAGTGTCTCTAACCGATTACGCACAGACTTTCCGCGCGGTTCATAATATTCGCAATGATTATTAACAATCCCAGAAATAGATGCTTGGTTCGTGTAACTTCGAACATTAAAGACAGAGTCAGATTGACTGAATTCCTTTAATAGTGCCCGGTATTTTCACCCCATCAAATAACATTGTCGGTACAGCACGTTTGTATGAGTGTACGATAGAATGATAGCGCGAACCGATGAGAAAGTCAAGTTGGGAGGTTATCTCCTTGAGTACGAACGGTTACCGATCCCCGGTCACGACAGTTACGTTGTCGTCAAAGAGCTCTGCGATTGCTTCGCAGAGTGGCTCGTCCTCGACTGAGTGCTGAATTGCTCTGTAGGATCGCTAGGCGGCGCCTCAATCTCGCTTTCTACGGCAATAACGTAGTCGTAACCCTCGCGTCTAGCGAAACTACAGAGCTCAATGATCATCTTTCTCATCCCGATCTCTCTGACCTCGTGCCGAGACACTACGTGCATTAACCTGTCACATTTCAGGTCAGCTAAAGAGAACGGAACAGTACCGCTTTAGCGCGGTATTAATCGAAAAGTCAGCTGCACGATCCCGAAGGATGTCTGATGAAGTGGGATTCTCAAGCATCTTCTCGGTTTCCTCCACCAATGCCCTTGAATCGGCAACCGGAGCCAGATTACCGAACTCACCGTTTCCGAGGAGTTCTGCGGGCGCCCCAGGACAGTCAGTCGCAACGACGGGAGTTCCACAAGCCATCGCTTCGATGATTACGTTCCCGAATCCTTCATGTTTCGCCGAGTTGACGAAGATGTCAGCGTTTGTCATGTATTTGTATGGATTGTCAGTAAACCCTGGCAGGTCAACGTGCTCCTCAACGCCGAGTTCCGCGGCGAGCGTCTCGAGTTCGCTCCGCTTCTTTCCGTCCCCGTAGATGACGAGTTTCGCATCGCGGTGATCCCGAAGCTGTGCGAACGCTCGAACGAGAGTCGCGAAGTCCTTCTGATCTACAAGGCGACCTACACCGAGTACGACTGGAACGTCCGTTTCAAACCAGGGATGATCCACAGGCTCGGTCGCTTGGCGTTTCAGTCGATCCGTGACGACTGGATTGTAGACGACGTGGATCCGTTCGATAGACGTGTTTGCCTGAAGGTCGGCAGCGACTCCCTTGGAGATAGCAATAATCTCGTCGGCATACGGATAGCTACGACGTGCCAGCGCGGCCGTCAGCTGCTCTTTTTTCGTATTATCTTGTACCACCGCAGCTTCAGACTCTGGACGAGCAACCCTCACTACGTGTCTGACGTCAATGCCAGGAACCAACGTGGCCCAGACCGCGATCACGTTCGTGGGTGTGATCGTTGACAGGAGAACATCGGGGTTGGAACGCCGAAGGTACCGAACTAGGCCTGGAAAGCTGGTGAGAACGCGACTCGCGGAGAGGTCAACGATGTTGACCGATTCGGGTACCTGCTCTATGAAGTCTCCAGTCGCCTTAACCAGTACTAGATCGACCTCATGACCGCGTTCCGAGAGGCCAGTAGCGACGTTAAGCATCATTCGCTCCGCTCCGCCTACAGTGAGGGAAGGAAAAAACAGTGCACAGTGTTTGGGATCAGTAGAGTTCATGGATACCGAGGAGAGCCGTTTCAATCTTCAGATCGATTCGAGAGTATTAAATGATGTCGAAGGCGACTACGGGTGATGAATGTTCTAAATAGGGCGATAGATATCTGGAAAGCAGAAGGTCTCGTGTCTCTATTGCGATCCGTTCCCAGATACATCTACTGGCAGTTTGGGATCCGGTCCATTCATCTTCGAGTAAATTATATTCTGTCTGACTCGACCGCTACTGTCTCGATGCCAGATGGTGAGACTGTTTTTTCAACAGAGACGTTTGCCGAATTCCAACGGGTACGGTCGCTGATGAACGAAGAGGAAATGATTCGTGATCTCTGTACGGAGTTACAATCCGACGATGTCTTCTACGATATCGGAGCAAATGTGGGTGTCTATTCTTGTCTGGCGGGCGCAGTAACTACAGAAGGGAAAGTCGTCGCGTTCGAGCCTCATCCCGAAAACGTTCGGGCACTAACCGATAACATCGATCGAAACGGGGTTGACGCGACGATATTGGAGACCGCACTGTCTGACGAGAGTGATACACTCGTGCTGTCTGAGGATGGATCCGAAGCTGGACGCGGTGAACATCAACTAACGGACGGAACGCACGATGACGGAATTCAAATTGATGTTCAGACCCTTGACGAGATGTGTTTGGAACGGGACTTTCCCAAACCAAACGTTCTGAAGATTGACGTCGAAGGTGCCGAGTGGAACGTGATCAAGGGCGGTCTCCGGACGCTGTCAGCGGACGACTGTCGCCTTATCTACTGCGAAATTCATCCAGACGCTATTGAAACGTTCGGAGGAAGTTACGATGATATAGTTGACAGTCTGGCCGAATGTGGATTCACGGTTGAGGCAACGTATGGGGGGGAGGGAACATCCAACCCGATGATTAAGGCAACGAAGTAGCTGAGAATCACCGAAGTGATCGCTGTCTTTTTAGTACGGTCGGTCTCACCTCGACATAGTGAGTCTCCAGTCGAATAGCATTGACGAGGACGTTTCTATCGTCACCCCTGTCTACAACGACCCTGACGGTATCAAAATCACCCTCGAGTCTCTCCTCACCCAATCGACCACTCACGACTACCGAATCACTGTCATCGACAACGACTCCACCGACCGTACCCCCGACGTCGTCCGCTCCTACGACCATGACCGACTCGAGATTGCCCACGAGACCGAAATCCAGTCTTCCTACGCCGCCCGCAATACCGGTATCCGAAACACCTCCACCGAAATCCTCGCCTTCGTCGACGCCGACATGACGGTCCCCGAGGACTGGCTCGAGTCCGCCCTCCAACCCTTCCAAAAACGAGAAGCCGACTACATGGGCTGCAACGTTGAACTCACCCTCCCCGACGACCCCACCCTTGCGGCCCGCTACGACCACCACACCGGATTCCCTATCGAACAGTACATCGAACGCCAGCACTTCGCTCCGACTTGCTGTCTCTTCGTCCGCCGCGAGGTCTTCGAGGACGTCGGCCTCTTCGACCACCGACTGATTTCCGGCGGCGACAAGGAGTTCGGGAACCGGGTCCACGAGGCGGGCTACGACATGTACTTCGCCGAGGACGTCACCATGTACCATCCGACGCGGAACTCGCTGGAAGCGCTCGTCAAGAAGGATCTCCGCGTCGGCCGCGGCCTCTGCCAGCTCCAACGCTACCACCCTGATCGCTACGGCACGCCCGGCGTCCCACCCCGCCCCAGTGGCGTCAAGTCACCCGGTCGCGACCTGCCGCGCGGCGATCGTCTCGCCTTCGGCGCGCTTTCGAGGGCTCTCACCGGCGTCCGCGGCCTCGGCTACTATCGAGAGTACGTCACCGGCGACCGCGACCCGGAACTCGAGGACGGAATTCCGCAACTCGAGCAGTAACCGAACTCGACCTAAACGGAACGCGTCAGATTTCTGCAGCGGTCTCCTGATCGACGGTTAACCTCGACCGATCGACGTCGGCCAACCCGTACAAGTAGCCGAAGCCGACCGCTGCGGTAAAGATGAATATCGTCGCGAGCTGTTTCGCCTTCGCACTCGAGGGTCTCCGAACCAGATCCGAAACCCGCCCGGGAACGAACTCGAGTAGCAACTGCTTCAGGTATTCGTTCTTATCTCCCGAAGCTTCGGGCAACAAGAGGTCCATGATCCGTTTCGAGTAGCCCTGCCAGAACGATCGGAACACCAGCCACCGGAAGTCGCCGCGGTAATCGAACAGTTTGTGGTGGACTACGGCCTCCGTATTGTACACCACGCCCCTCCCGTACTTGTTCGCCATCCGGATGCAGACCGGTGCTTCGTGGGCCTGGATGTGTCGGTCGCCGTGTCGACCCGTGTTCTCGTCGTAGCCGCCGACGCTCAGAAACACGTCTCGGCGAAACGAGATGTTCGAGCCGTACGTGTTCCGCAACTCCGCCATGTGCTCACCCATCCCGCGTTCGTCGCAGCCGACGAGCCAGTAGAACTCCGCCGGGAAGAAGTCGGGCTTCTCGGTCACCCAATCCGGTGCGACGTGGCCGCCGACGGCGATCGCGTCCCGTTCCTCGTAAACTCGAGCCAGTTCCGCCACCCAGTCGTCCTCGGCGACCGCGTCGTCGTCGATGAACGCCACGACCTCGCCGGAGGCGAGCTCGGCGCCGCGAGTCCGGCTGTAGGAGATACCGTGATTCGCGTCGTTACAGTGTACGTTGACGTTGTCGCGGTCGCCGTAATCGGTACGGACGCGCTCGAAGACGTCGTCGTTCCCGTCGACCACGATGACGACCTCGAGCGGGTCGTACGTCTGAGCGAGAACGCTGTCGACGCACTCGGAGAACACGTCGTAACGGTCTATTGCGTAGGTGCAGACGACGACGGAGACCTTCATCGCGCCTCGATTGCTGTGATCGGACGATAAGCTTTTTTGTTCCGATGCGTTCCAGCCTGTAGTCACGAGCGTCGTTCGTCGAACCCGGACGTAACGAATAATCGCTGATTATCGGGTTGGTCGAATCCGCGGACTGGGACCCGTTGTCACTCGCTCGAAAGTGACGCGCCGTTCGTGACTGGCCAGACTCGTGACGACTAGACCGCATCGTCACGACCAGGCCTCTGTCGTCACGATTGTGCCGCAAGTCCAATCGAACGCTACTCGCGCCACGAGCGGCTGGTGTGGGTCGAGAGCGGCCGGTGTGGGTCGAACTGGTGGCTCCGACAGCAAGCGCACACGACGTCTTGACGAAGTGACCGCGCGTAGCGTCGCAGTCGCGTTCGACGGCGAGAGATCGAGACCGATCTCTCCGACGACCGTCGACGGCTCGAGACCAGTTCCGGTGCCGAAGACGGAGGAACTACTCCGACTCCCGAATCTCGCCAAGGTGCTCCCAGATCTCGGTGCAGCCGCAGCCGTCGTCGATATTCGACAAGTGATCGGCCTGGCGTTGGTCTCCGTCCTCACTCGGCTGGTTCTCGGTGCCCATGGTACTCGAAATTTGAGTAACTCGGACGAGGCCATTAACCCCCCGGAGAAACGTTCGATTGTCACCGACCGTTTCGAAGAGCAGAACGAAGTAAGCCGTCGTAGCGGCGTTGCGAGTAACGCAATCCCGCTTTCGGACGGTGCGACCGATACTCAGGGGCGCGCTACGGCCTCCGTGATAGCGAGTTGCCAGTAGCAGCGCTCTCGAGCCTGTTTCCACGAACAGATAAGCGAATCGTACTCGTCGGAAATTCGCGAGAGCGAGAGTAAATGTGGTGTACATTCCCTGAACGAACGGGGTCCTTTTCCCACTTACTCACAACTCGAGTCACTATGACCGTACTCGTAACAGGCGGCGACGGATACATCGGCTGGCCGACGGCGCTGCGGATCGCGAACCGGACGGACGATCGGGTCCTACTCGTCGATAACTTCGCGAGACGCGAGTGGGTCGAGTCCGTCGGGTCGACGAGCGCCGTCCCCGTAGCCGAGATGGACGACCGACTCGAGGCGGCGGCGGAGGTACACGGACTCAGCAACCTCTCGTTCGTCGAGGCTGATCTGGCCGACAAGGAGACCGTCGACCGGCTGTTGACGATCCACGAACCGACGGCGATCGTCCACACCGCCGCACAGCCGTCGGCGCCGTACTCCCAGATCAACGGGGAGCGGGCGAACTACACGCAGCACAACAACATGCAGGCGACGCGAAACCTGCTGTGGGGGCTCGAGGAACACGACCTGACCGACACGCACTTCATCGAGACGACGACGACCGGCGTTTACGGTGCGCCCGAGTTCGAGATCCCCGAAGGCGGGGCGACGATGGAGAACCGCGGCGAGCGAGACGAGGTGCCGTTCCCCGCGATGGCCGGCAGCTGGTACCACCTCACCAAGAGCCACGACGCGGCCAACATGCGCCTCGCGCACGCGCAGTTCGACGTGCCGATCTCCGACGTCCGGACGGCGATCACGTACGGGGCCAAAACCGAGGAGACGGCCGCGGATCCGCGGCTGGCCACCCGGTTCGACTTCGATTACTACTTCGGCGTCGTCGCCCACCGGTTCTGCGCGCAGGCCGTCGCCGGCTACCCGATGACCGTCTACGGGAAGGGCGAACAGCGCAAACCGTTCGTCGCCCTCGAGGACGCGGTCGAAGGGCTCGCGCGATTGGCGCTCTCCGATCCCGACGAGCGACCGGACGATCACGTCGTCTACAATCAGGTGACTCGAGCGATCAGTATCGTCGAGATCGCGGAGACGGTCGCCGACGTCGCCGGCGAGTTCGATCTCGGCGTCGAGGTCGAACACTTCGACAACCCGCGAGACGAGGACGAAACCCACAAGATGGAGATCGAGAACGATCGGTACGACGCCCTGATCGACGGCCAGTCGACGACGTTCGAGGAGGGCGTCAGAGACGTTCTCGAGTCGTTGGTCGACTACCGGGACACGGTCGGAGCCCACGAAGACCGGTTCTTGCCCGACGTATTGACCGGCGACGAGGCGGCCGAGACGGTCACCGACGACTCGTCCGACGAAGCACAGCCGATCGACACAGAGGCCGAGTAGGATGCGCGTTCTCGTCACGGGCGGGTGCGGCTACATCGGGAGCGCGCTCGTCCCGCTGCTGTGTGACGACGAGCGGGTCGACGAGGTCGTCGTCCTCGACTCGCTCGAATCGGGATCGCCGGCGAACCTCCGCAGGAGTATCGGCGACGGACTGGAGTTCCGCCGCGGCGACGTTCGCGAGTACGGCGACGTCGAAAGCGCGATGCGCGGCGTCGACAGCGTCGTCCACCTGGCGGCCATCACGGGCGCGGCCTCGACCCACGACCGACGCGACGAGACGTTCGCGGTCAATCGCGGCGGGACGGAGAACGTGCTCACCGCCGCCGGGAAACTCGGCGTCGACTCGGTCGTGTTCGCGTCGTCGTGTAACAACTACGGGCGGGCGGCGAGCACGAACATCGACGAGACGACCGAGCAGGACCCGCTCAACCCCTACGCGGAGTCGAAAGTGGCGTCCGAGCGACTGCTGACGGACGCGATCGACGACTACGGCATCGACGGCACCGCGTTGCGGATGAGCACGAACTACGGCTGGTCGCCCGGCGTCCGGTTCAACCTGGTCGTGAACCACTTCGTCTTCCGTGGCCTGACCGACCGCCCGCTGACGGTGTACGGCGACGGGAGCAACTGGCGGCCGTTCATCCACGTCGAAGACGCCGCGCGGGCCTACGCACACGCCGCCCTCGAGCCCGAGTCGTGGCCGCAGCTGGTCTACAACGTGGGATCGAACGACGAGAACTATCGAATCGCCGAAATCGCCGAAACCGTCCGCGACGAACTCGACCGCGATCTAGACATCACCTACCTCGAGGACGAACACCCCGGGCCGTCGTATCACGTCAACTTCGATCGACTGAACGAGACGGGATTCGAACCCGAGTGGACGGTTCGGCGGGGCGTCCGCCAACTCGCGGATCGCCTACGGGGACGGCAGACTCGACCGGTGACGATCGAAGCATGACGGGGTCGACGAACGCGACGGAGACGACGGCAGAGACGGAATCGACGACCGCTCGAGACGAGCCGTCGACGTACGATCGGGACGAGCCGACGGTCGCGATCACCGGGGCGGCCGGGTTCATCGGCAGTCGCGTCGTGGACCAGCTTCGGTCGGCGCACCCCGACTGGAACCTGCTCACGCTCGACAACCAGTACCGCGGACAGCTCGAGTCCGTCGGCGAGGTGGCGATCGACCGCATCGACGTCCGAAACAGAGGGCGACTCGAGGAACGGTTCGAGGGTGCGGACGTCGTCCTCCACCTCGCGGCGGTCAGCGGGGTCGACGACTGCGACGAGAACCCGGACCTGGCCTACGAGGTCAACGTCACGGGGACGAACAACGTCGCCTGGTTCTGCCGGAAGACCGGGGCGGGGCTCGTGTTCCCGTTCAGTATGGCCGTTCTCGGCGATCCCGAGACGTTCCCGATCACCGCGAACCTGCCGCGCGAGCCGTTCAACTGGTACGGGCGGACGAAGCTCCTCGGCGAGCGGGCCGTCGAGACGTTCGCCGACGGCTCGTTCCCCGCCCACGCGTTCCTGAAGTCGAACCTTTACGGCGATCACGTCGTCGACGGGACCGTCGTCTCGAAGCCCACCGTGATCAACTTCTTCGTCGATCGAGCGACGGCGGGCGAGACGCTGACGGTGTACGAACCGGGAACGCAATCGCGCAACTTCGTCCACGTCAAGGACGTCGCCCGCGCCTACGTCCGGAGCGCGGAGCGACTGCTCGAGCAGCTTGCGGCCGGCGAGACGGGCACCGAGACCTACGAGATCGCCGGCGACGAGGATCCGTCAGTGCTGTCGGTCGCGGAAACGGTCCGGGGGCTCGCGCGCGAGGAACTCGGCGAGACGGTCGACGTCGAACTCGTCGAGAACCCCCGGAGCGCCGAGACGCTGGTCGAGGAGTTCTCGGTCGACACCTCGAGGGCGAACGACGAACTCGAGTGGGAGGCGCGTCACACGGTCGAGGAGTCGGTACGGGAGCTACTGCGCCGGCGCGCGTAGTCGAGCAGCGGACCGTTTCGGAACGACTCGAGCCGTGCGACCACTCGGATTTACGGTCGTCCGCAGCCAATCGAACGACAATGGGTCCGCGAACCGGTTCGACGGAACTGCTCCAGCGACTGAACCTGAAGGAGTACGAGGCTACGGCGCTCGCCCACTTACTGAGCGCCGGTCGGACGACGGCACCGGATATCGCCGAGGCGACGGACATCCCGCAGGCGCGGGTGTACGGCGTCCTCGACTCGATAGCCGATTACGGCTTCATCGAGGTGATCCCCGGTCGACCGAAGCAGTACCAGCCGAAATCGCCCGAGGAGATTCTCGAGCGAGCGAAAGAGAACCGACGACAGCGATACGAGGATTACTGTACCGAGATCGAGGATCTTCGCGAGGAGTTCATAGCGGAGTTCGGCCCGCTGTACGAGCGGGCGGACGAGGACGTGACGCCGACG
Source organism: Natronorubrum marinum (assembly GCF_052040125.1). Taxonomy (NCBI): domain Archaea; kingdom Methanobacteriati; phylum Methanobacteriota; class Halobacteria; order Halobacteriales; family Natrialbaceae; genus Natronorubrum; species Natronorubrum marinum. The sequence continues at coordinate 856,429 of NZ_JBPPFV010000001.1, read as the reverse complement.
GCCGACCTGTTTCACGTGGTCGACGTGGGAACTCCGAGCGAGACGGAAACCCGGCAGCTCTACCGGAACGCGTCGGAGGAGATCTTCGTCATCACGAACAGCTTCGCGTACTTCGACGACGTCGAACCGGCCGTGACCGGCGCGCTCGAGGACGACGTCTCCGTTTCAGTGCTCTTTCTCGAACCGCGTAAGCTTCCGCGGGAGAAAGCCGCCGTGCAGGCGGACGTCGTCGACCGTCTCGCGGTCGACTTCCCCGAGATCGAGTACCGATTCAGCGAGGAACTCCTCCCGTGGCGCGGGACGTTCGTCGATCCGAGCATGGAGTACGACTCCGGGAAGGCCATCTTCCTCGTCGAGGAGACCGACGTTCCCGACCACCGCCGCCAGGCCGCGATCACGCAGAACGGCTCGTTCGTCGCGGGAATGAAGCGATACTTCGATCTGATCTGGGAGTACGAGAGCCTCGAGACGCGTCCCTCGAGATGACCGATCGCGGTGGCGCCGGTCGATCTCCGAGCGCTACGAGCCGCCGTACCCCGTCGGCAGGTTGCGCACCACCGTCGTCCGGAAGCGACCCGACAGGAGGAACAGCGCCGCGAAGTACGTCGCCGCGCCGACGGCGACCAGCGCGACGGCCGCCAGCTCGCTCGGCTCGAGAAAGAGGCGTCCGGCGCCGACGACGGCGGCCATCGGTACCGCGGCGAGCACCTGCGTCCCGACCTCCCGGTACGGGAACGAGACCGCAATGAACCGATCGAGAACGCGATAGCCGATCACCAGCGTTACCAGCGCGGAGACCGCGGTCGCGACGGCGGCGCCCATCCAGCCGTAGACGGAGACGAGCGCGACGTTGAGGGTGATGTTCGTGACGAAAAAGATCGCGTTGATTCGGAACGAGAGATCGGGTCTGTCGAGTCCGTTGAGGGCATTGAGGAACTGCTCGCCGTACGCGTAGGCGAGCCGCGAGCCGACGAGTATCACGAGCACGGCGTGGCCGACGCCGAACTCGGGACCGTAGATCCGGAGGACGAAATCCCCGATGAGCGCGCTGCCGACCAGTCCGGGGATGAGAAACAGGCCGGCGTACGCGAACGCGTCGTCCAGCAGGCTCGCGATCCGGTCGTGTTCGTCGTCCTCGGCGACGCTACTGATCTCGGGAAACAGCGTCTGCTGTATCGCGAGGCTGAAGACCGCGAGCAGCGACGCGAGGTTCCAGGAGATCTCGTAGACGCCGATGAGTTCGGGCGCGACGAACACGCCGAGGACGAGCGTGTCCATCGACGAGAACGTGCGCGAACTCAGCCGCCCGAGCCACGAGTACCGGGCGTAGTCGAACAGACTCGACAGGTGGCGGCGACTGGGGAGGTCTACCGTCCAGGTGACGAAGAACGCCCCCACGACCCCCGCGATGGCGGCCGCGAGCGCGTAGCCGGCGAGGAGCCCGTACAGCCCGAAGCCGAGGACGACGACGCCGATCTGGAGTGCGCTCCGCGAGAACGTGTCCACCGGGGTGAGCGCGCCGGAGATGTGGACGCGGTGCTGTCCCTGGAGCGCGCCCGAGACGAACATGAGCAACAGCGATCCGAGGAGGACGACGGCGATCGGGAGCGCCACGGGCTGGCCGATGTAGGCGGTGACGAGGTCCCGCGCGAGGTACAGCCCGACGAGCAACACCGCATAAACCCCGAGGAACAGCCCGATTCCGGCGGTGACGTACGCCCCGCTCTCCCCGCCTTCGCTCAGACGTTTCGTCAGCGCCGACTGGACGCCGCCGAACAGGATCACTTTCAGCCAGATCACGATCGCCACGACGAGGAAGTACGTGCCCAACACGCCCGCGCCGAGCGTCCGTGCGAGGTAGATCGTCGCGAGAAAGCCGAATATCGACGACGCGATCTGGGACGCGAAGTTGATGAACGAAATCTGGCCTAACTTCATATGCTGGTCCCGGCGCGAACGGCTATCGTCAGACGGGGACTCGCGAAAAACCGCCGTCGAATCCTAGTCACGGTCCGCTCGCAGAAACACCATCGGTCCGCGCTCCGCGATGCGACTTACGTCGTATCCGAACTCCCGAAATCGGCGTTCGACGGCATCCTCGCTGACGCCTTCCTGTTGATGGACCTCGCAGAACACGGTCCGTACCGCGCTCGAGGACAACGTTCCCTCCAGGCCGTCGAGAACCGCGAGCTCGCCGCCCTCGACGTCGATCTTCACGACCGACGGCGTCGGGACGCCGTCTTCGATCACGTCGTCTCCCGGCCGGACGGGCACGTCTGCGACCGTCTCCGCCGACGTGTCCACCAGCGAGAACGACCCGTATCCGGGCCGGTCCTCCTCGCCGTGCAGCGCGGCCGTCCCGTTCCGGTCGCTCAACGCGACCGGGAGGATCGTGACGTTCTCGAGGTCGTTCAGGGTCTTGTTCCGGATGAGTTTCGCGATATTCCGGTGGTGGGGTTCGACGGCGACGACGCTGGCCTCCGGGTTCGCCGCCGCCGGCAGCAACGCGTGCGTCCCGATATTCGCACCGACGTCCCAGTAGACGTCGTCGGCTCGCACTTCCGCGACGATCTCGTCGATGAGCGCCTCCTCCTCGAGGAAACTCGAGACGCGGTTGTACTCCGCGAGGGTCGACACGTCGAATCGAACCGTTCGGCCGGCGACGTCGACGGGGTACGGGTTCGGAGTGCGACGATGATCGATCATCTTCGTGCCCGTCTGGATTCGACGGTGGATCCCGAAGACGAACGGGTGGAGACCGGCCCGTTCGGAGAGGCGCCGAACCGGTCCCGCGTAGAGCGAGGACAGCAGCGTTTCCGCTCGTTCGTGCATGGCGCACATCTTTTCCTCCGGTACGACGGAGAGACACATTATACTGGTCACTGCTCTCGCACACAGCGAGAGTCGAGCGGTTCGTCGGGTCGATCGCACGGCGCGCCGTCGCGCGGACCGACGCCGACGGCTTTCAGGGCGAAAACAGCCCGTTCCGAGCCGGATACGAGTTACAGAGCGAGAGGACGCCGTACAGGTCGAAGTAGTTGTTCTCGCCCGCGAGGTGGCGCCGGTGCAGGTCTTCGACCGTCTCCCAGTCGACGATCGCCGGACAGCGGTCGGGGTTCTCCGGCGTCAGCAGGTGCGTTTCGGCGATGTCGGTCTCTCGTAGCACGCGATCGCCGTCGCTCCACGAACGGCTTCCGCTCCCGGAATCGGAGTCGGATCCGAACTTGCCGCTGAAACTCCGCCACAGCCGCGCGGCGCTGTACACCGTCCTCGGATAGGTCAACGGGAGGCCGACGCTCGATTTCGGAATCTCCGCCAGCTTCCGGTTTCGAGCCGTGAGTGCGCGGTTGACGACGCTCCGGCGGACGTGATGGCGGTGGGGAACGGACAGCGAGAACTCGATCACGCGATTGTCCAGAAACGGATAGTGCGTCGGCAGCATCTGGTTCGTGACGTAGTACATGAGATACGCCTTGTTGTTCGTCACCGGGTAGAAGCCGCCGGCGTGCGTGAGCGCCTCGAGGGACGGATACGTCACGCCGTGGTGAACGATGGTTCCGTCCGATTCCGTCATGCGGTCGCGCAACACCTCGATCGGGCTCTTTTCGAGCGTCACGTACGCCGGTTGCTGGTTCGTCGACGGCCCGCGGTGGTACTGGTAGTTGCGGACGATGTGCTCGGCGTAGGAGTCGACGTCCTCGACCGGATCGAGGATCGGCAGCGGGATCGTCCACCCGAGGCGGGGGACGGGAACCTCCAGCGTCGGCATGTAAAACCCCTCGAGTACGGTGTCGGCCGTGTGGCCGGCGAACACGGCGTCGACGTCGGCCGTGAGTTCGTCTTCGAACCCCGCGAAGTGAGCCTGATCGAAGAACGACGAGAACACGTGGGAGTCCGCCACGCGCTCCAGGACATCCGTCAGATAGTCCGGTTCGCGCCGGAGAAATCTGAACTCGACGCCGACGGTTTCACACACCTTCCGCGCGATCTCCGCCTCCCTGTTCATCGAGTCGTTCAGGTGGTACCCCGTCACGTCGCGGTCCTCGAACAGCGATAGGAGGAGCCTCGAGTCGCTCCCGCCGCTGATGAACAGTCCCTCCTCGGCCGACGGCTCCCGGCGCTCGTCGACGCTGTTCCGGATGATCGACTCGAACTCCTCGACGAACGCGTCGTACGACTTGTCCGCCGGTCGGTATCTGGGGACCCAGTATGTTTCGAGGGAGGTTTCGCCGCTCTCGAGGTCGACGGTGAGTTTCGATCCGGGATGGAGCTGCGACACGCCCTCGAACGGCGTACAAACGCCGAACGCGCGCTCGAGTTTGAGGTACTCCGACATGAGTTCGTCGTCGACGGCGGTGCGAAAATCAGGATGCGCCAGAACGGTGTTCAGGTTCGTCGAAAACAGGACGCGGCCGTCGAGTGACTCCGTGAAGTAGATCGGGCGAGCGCTGAGTCGGTCCGTGAACAGCGTCGCCTCCGATCGGTCGCGGTCGAGTATCAGGCCGGCGAACTCGCTGTTCAAGCCGTCGACGAACGACGGTCCGTGTTCGGCCAACAACTCCGCACAGTAGGTCGCGTCGGCCCTCTCGCGGTCTCCTCTCGGCGCGTACCCCGTCGAGTCCTCGAATCCGATGACGTCGCCCCAGATCCAGAGCAACTGCTCCGATCCCCCCGTTCCTCGAGCCGTCGCGGGCTGCTGTGCGTCGGTTTCCCGGTGGACCGAGAGATGTACTCGAGCATCGTCGTTCCGGTAATCCGCTGCTTCCTCGTCGACACCCCATTCGATAGTGGATGCGATCGCGTCGATATCGTGCTGTGGATCGCCCAGAACCCCGCAGATGCCGACCATGGGTTCGTCGTTGTCCGGAGAGCGAGAAAAGCGTACTGGAGCGTTCGACTCTGAGAGAATCGCCCGAATCGATCAGCGGTAGTCCGTTCGATAGCCGCGCTCTCGCATCCACGAATCGTCGAAGAGGGTGTCGAAGTACTGATCGCCGCTGTCACAGCCGATCGCGACGACGTTCGCGTCCGGCCGCTCGCTCGCGACGTCTCGTGCGACGGCGATGGCGGCACCGGACGAACCGCCGACGAGGACCCCGCACTCGGCGGCGGCGCGCCGAGCCTGAACGAACGCCCGTTCGTCGCCGACGCTTCGCACCTCGTCGACGTACTCGAACCACATCGTCGGGAGTTCGTGATCCTTCCCGAGTCCCTCGACCTCGGTGTCGTACGCCTCGGAATCGGTTCCGTAAAATGCGGTTGAGATGTTCGAATTCTCCGCGTCGACGCCGACGACGCGCACGTCCGGCTTCCGCTCTTTCACGAACTTGGCGATGCCGGAGGCCGTCCCGCCGGTCCCCATCGGACAGACGACGTGGGTCAGTCCATTCGGCGCCTGGTCCCACAGTTCGGGGCCGGTCCACTCGTAGTGAACGGTCGGGTTCAACTGGTTCGAATACTGGTCGATCCAGATCCCGTCCCGCTCCGCAGCGATCCGCTCCGCCGTCTTCCGATAGTGCCGCTCGTCGTCCGCGTCGACGTTCGGGCACTCGACGATTTCGCTTCCGAACGATCGAACGTAGCCGATCTTCTGCGAACTCGTTCCGGCCGGGACGGTCAACACGCCGTCGTAGCCGAGTCGATTCGTCACCAGCGAGATCGCGCCGGCGGTATTGCCCGACGACGCCTCGACTACGACGTCGCCGTCCGTCAATCGGCCGTCGGCTTCCAGTTCGCGAACGATCCCGAGCGCGAGGCGGTCTTTCATCGACCCGGTGGGGTTGTCGGACTCGAGTTTGAGCGAGATGCCCCCGCCGTCCGTCGGTTCGGGATACTCGATGAGCGGGGTTCCGCCGATGCGGGCCAGTATCGGATCGTCCGTCGGGTACGGGGAATCGTTCGTCTCGACCGTCGCCACTTCGCTTTCGACCCGTCCACCGTCGCTGGCCACGCCGTTCGGAGGACCGCCGGGCTCGTCGGTCATCGTTGCCGCATTTCAGCGCCGCTGTACTGGTCAGTGCGCGTCGAAACCGCCGTGAGTGCGGGTACGAACGCGATGCGACCGAACGACGACACCTGCTCGAGCGCGGACAACGATACGGAGAGAACTGCGCCTACCTGTCGCATACCATCGATCTACGACTCCGCGCGGCTTAACCGACCCCGATGCATTGTCAAGTTATTATTCCTAATCCGGTATCGTGCCCCTATCGGGTTACGGCCGCATCCGAAACGACCGACGAGACGGACGGGAACGGCGGCCCCAGGCGAGATCACGACCGACCGCGGCGGATCGATCGTTTCGCGCGCTCGAACGCCGATTGCGCCGGTGCACCGCCGGCAGCGATCGCGGCGTAAAGGAGGAACTGCGGCTCCATGGGATACAGCGCTACGGCTCGTCGGAGAAACCGACGCGCCGTCTCGTACTCCCCCGCGGGGAGCGCGTACCACGCGCCGACCCGGAACGCGGCCCAGCCGAGCATCTCGCGCTCGAACAGGCGGCCGTACGCCGCCGCTCGAGGCCGGTGTTTCCGGACGAACCGCGGGTAGGTCTCCTCGACCAGCGACTCGAGGTCGTCGGTGATCCGGTCGTGACCCCCCGCGTGGTTCGTAACGAGCGGTTCGGAAATGGGCCGAACGCGCCAGCGCTCGGCGATCCGAATGTACCAGTCGAGATCCTGCCAGGTCGGGAACGCCTCGTCGAGGGGACCGGCGTCTTCGGCCGCCGCGGCCCGGACCATCACGCAGGAGAACGAGCCGATCGCGTTCCGGCGGAGGAGCGTTCGCGTCACGTCCCCGGCGGCGGACGCGTCGGTCGTCCGAACCACCGCTCCGTCGTCGTCGACGAGTCGGAGCGCGGTGTAGACCAGTCCGACGTCGGCGGGCGATCGCCGAAACGCCCCCACCTGCCGGGACACCTTCGACGGCGCCCACTCGTCGTCGTCGTCGAGAAACGCGAGGAAGTCGCCCGACGCTTCGCGGATGCCCGTATTTCTCGCCGCGTTCGCCCCGCGGTTTTCGTCGTGTCTGATAACGACTATCTCGTACGGGAACTCCTCGCGCAGCGGCTCGACGGCCGCTTCCGCTGGGATCTCCGATCCGTCGTCGACGACGACGATCTCGAGGGCCTCGTAGGTCTGTTCGGCCACGCTCTCGAGGGACCGGACCAGCCGCTCGGGCCGGTCGTACGTCGGAACGACGACGCTCACGAGCGGCGTTCGGTCGGTCATCTCACTCCTGATAGCCGAGGTCGCGCAGTCGTTCTTTGACCTCCGCTTGCATCTCGACCTCGCCGAGGTCCGTCGCGGTCTCCTCGACCGCCCGTTCGTGCTCGTCGATCACGGCCCGCGCGTGCTCGAGGGCCTCGGGTTCGGCGTCGACGAGGGTTTCCCGTTCGTCGGGATCGGCCGTCAGGTCGTACAGTTCCTCACCGCCACCGGTGCGGATGTACTTCCACTCGCGGTCGCGGTAGGAGAAGCGTCGCTCTCCCGAATTCGTGTTCTCCCAGTCGCCGACGACGTGCTCACGGGACCACCCGTCGCCGTCGAACAGCGCGTGCAGACTCTCCCCGCGGAAGGTCGACGGCTGCTCGAGCCCCGCGCCGTCGACGAGCGTCGGCGCGACGTCGAGGAGGCCGACGAGGTCGTCGTGCTCCCCGCCGTCGCCGGAGCCGTCGTCGTACAGCAGCGGGACGTGGAGCACCTCGTCGTAAAACGTCGCGTAGTGGCTGAACTGGCCGTGGTCGAGGAACTCCTCGCCGTGGTCGGCCGTGACCGTCACCGTGGCGCCATCCCACGAGTCCCGGACGGTCTCGACCAGGCGACCGATCTGCTCGTCGGTGAACCGGATCTCCGCGTCGTAGAGGTCGACGATGTCCTCGAGTTCGTCCCGGGTGACCTCGTCGGGCGACTCGATCATCTTCCGGCGCAGTTTGATCGCCCGCCGGTCGCCGATCGGTTCGTCTCGAAAGGCGCGCTGATGGCGCTCGGGGGGGACGTAGGGGTGGTGGACGTCCATGTAGTGGACCCACAAGAATCGCGGACCGTCGTTTTCGACCGACTCGACCCACTCCAGCGCGCGGTCCGTAATCTCGTCGGCGCTGACGTACGCCGAGCCGACGTTCACGCCGGCGGTTTGCTCGGCGGTCTCGAACGCCTGCGCGAGCGTCTGATAGAGCAGGCCCTCCGAGTCCAGTTGGTCCTTGACGAACTGTCGAAGCCGCGCGGTCGCCGACGGGTCCGTCTTCGAGTCGTAGAACTCGTCGAACCCGCGGTCGTACCCGAAATCGGCGCTCAGGTACAGGTTCGAGTGAAACCCGGCCGTCCGGTAGCCGGCGTCGTCGAACGCTTCCGATAGCAGCGTTCGGTCCTCGGAGATCCGCTCGTAGCCGCCGTACATGAGCGCGTACGACGACGTGAGGATCGACGGGAACGAGGGACGAGTGCTGCAGGCGTGGGCGAACGCGTTAGTACAGGTATGTCCGCGATCTGCGAGGTCGTCCAGATTCGGCGTCGTGTCCCGAGCGTAGTCGTGCCAGCCGACGTGATCCGCGCGGAGGGAGTCGACGGTCACGAACAGGATATCGTCCATGGGGACAACTGCAATGTCGCATCATTTCACGATTGTGATGGTTTTCTTATACGTTTCGGCGATCTCCGCCCAGTCGAAGCCCCGAGCGAACGACCGGAGCGGGTCCGGGTCCGTCCCCGCCGCGCGCTCGACGGCGCGAGCGATACCCTCCGGCGTCGGCTCGCAGAACTCGACGAGTCCGTCGAACCGGTCCTCGGCGCGGCCGCGAACCTGCACGGTCGGCAGTCCCGCCGCCCCGTACTCGAGGACCTTCAGCGTGTGCGGATCGTCGACCAGACAGACGCCGACGTCGGCGGCGCGGAGATACCCCGGCACGTCCTCGTGCGGGACCGTCCCGGGAAAGATCACGTTCCCGCGGGACGCCGCCGTTCGCTCGACGAGGTCCGAGAGCGACCCCGCGCCGAGGACGACGAGCGTCCACCCGTCGTCCTCGAGTGCCGTCGCTGCGGCGAGCAGTTCCCGGATGCGGTAGATCGGCTCGAGTCCGCCCACGTAGATCGCGACGCGCTCCGCGCCGTCCGCGTCGAGCGACGACTCGGCCCTCGAGAGCGCCTCCGGCGAGGGAGTCGCGAACCGATCGAACTCGACGCCGAGATCCGTCTTCGTCGCGGACGCGAGGCGATCGACGCGCGCTCGTTCCTCGGCGTAGACGTACAGGACGTGGTCCGCGACGCGGAACGCCGCGTTCTCGAGGCGGCGGACGATTTCGGCGAGCCAGCGCGGATTGGTCTCCTCGAACTGCCTGATCGGATCGACGTGGTCGACGACCAGCGGCGTTCCGGTCGCGAGTTTCAGGAACGCGCCGGCGATGGCGCCCGCGCGCGTCGTCCCGACGACGACGTCGTACCGCTCGCGCTCCCGTAGCGATCGCAACACCGTCTTCGGCGTCGTTCCGCGGACGGTGACGTCGACGCCCTCGCTCGAGAGGTGATCGGCGATCCGCTGGCGGCCGACGCTGATGTCAGCCGGTTTGTCGGGGGTAAGCCAGAGCACCGACGGCGGGACGTTCGCGCCGCTCATCGGTACCGGGCGAGTCCGTACAGGTAACCGAATCCGACGACGGCGGTGAAGACGAACAGTGCGAGCAACTGCGTCGCCCGTCCCGCGTGCGGGGCGGTCACGAGGCCGCGGGTTCGGTGGGGAACCGACTCGAAGAGGAGTTTCCCGAGAAACTCACTCTCCTCGTCGCTCGAGTTCGGCACGAGCGTCTCCATCGCCCGCTTCGAGTAGCCCTGCCAGAACGCGCGCTCGAGCAGCCACGTCGGGTCCGTTCGGTACTCGAAGACCTTGTGCTCGACCGCGGCGTCGGGGACGTACCAGACGCCGCGACCGTACTCGCGTTGCATCCGCGCACACAGTTCGGTCTCTCCCCCCTGCAAGTTTTTGTCGCCTTTCCGACCGCCGATGGCCGTATCGAAACCGTCGAGGTTTCGGAACACATCGCGACGGAAGGAGATGTTTGAGCCGAACGTGTTCCGCACCTCTCCTTCCCCGTCGGCGAAGCCGCGGTGGGTCACCCCGACGAGCCAGTAGAACTCTTCGGGAAGGAATTCGGGCTCTCCGGCGATCCATCGCGGCGTCATCTTTCCGCCCGCCGCGATCGCGTTCTCCTCGTCGTACGCCTCGACGAGCGACTCGAGCCACGCCTCGTCGGCGACGGCGTCGTCGTCGAGAAACGCCACCACGTCGCCGCTTGCGAGTTCGACGCCGCGGTTGCGACTCGCCAGCAGCCCCCGGTTCTCGTCGTTACAGTGGACGACGACGTCGTCGCGCCCGCCGAAGTCCTCGAGCACGCGCTCGTAGACGGCCTCGACGCCGTCGACGACGACGACGAGTTCGACCTCGTCGTACGTCTGCTCGAGGACACTCGTCGCGGCTTCGCGGAAATCGTCGTACGAATCGAGGGAGTACGTGCAGAGTACGACCGAGACGTCCATCGACCGAACATACCATCGCTTCCGCCGTCAGTGTTGTGGATAAAACGACTATCGCTCGGTGACTGTCGTCGATCGGTACACGAAAACGATGGCGAACAGATGACAAGGCTTATTCTTGGCTTGGCACTGGTGGAACCTAATGAGTACGGATACCGAACACGTCGAGGAAGGGGACGAGACGCCCTCGTCCGTCCTCGAGTCGTGGGCCGACTGGTATCACCTCCCGATCATCGGGGCGGTGATGCTGTTTATGTTCTGGGTGCGAACCCAATCGTACGATCGGTTCGTCACCGACGACGGAACGCCGGCGCTGGCGGGCGTCGACTCCTGGTACCACTGGCGAACGATACAGTGGACGAGAGAGAACTACCCGCGCACGATGCCGTACGAGGTCTGGACGGGGTTCCCGGACGGGAATCAGGTCGGTCAGTTCGGCACGCTCTTCGATCAACTCATCGTCACCGTCGCGATGATCGTCGGACTCGGTGATCCGTCGCCGGAAACCCTGTACACCGTCGCATTGCTCTCGATTCCGGCGATGGCCGCGCTGGTCGCGATCCCCGTATTCTACATTGGACGTCGGCTCGGCGGGACGATCGGCGGAATCGTCTCGATAGTCGTTCTCGCATTGTCGTCCGGTTCGTTCTTCTCGCGATCGCTCGTGGGTCAACTCGACCACCACGTCGGTGAGGTGCTGTTCATGGCGATCGCCGTCCTCGCGATGATGGTCGCCGTTCGCGTGGCCGAACGAGAGCAGCCGATCTACGAACTGGTCGTCGATCGGGACCGCGACGCGCTTCGCGAGCCCGCGATCTACAGCGTCCTGGCCGGACTCGCACTCTCGTTCTACATCTGGGTGTGGCCGTCGGCCGTCGTCCTGATCGGCATCTTCGGCGTCTTCTTCGTCGTCCAACTCTCTCTCGACTACCTCCGCGGCATCTCCCCGGATCACGTCGCCTTCGTCGGTGCAATCAGTCTCGGCGTGACCGCGGTCGTTTCGACGGTTTTGATCGAAGACCCCGGGTTCAGCGTCTCGAGTTTCGGCTACGTCCAACCGCTGACCGCGCTCCTCGTGGCCGGCGGCTGCCTCTTTATGGCCTGGCTCGCGCGAACCTGGAACGCGCGCGGTCTCGATCGCCGGTACTACCCCGTCGCGATCGTCGGCATTATCGGCGCCTCGCTGCTCGTCATGTGGCTCGCGATACCCGAACTGTACAGTACCCTGGTCGGTAACGTGACCGGCCGACTGCTTCCGCTCAATCCGAGCACGGGGGCGCTCACCATCTCGGAAGCCCAGCCGCCGGACGACTTCACCGGTCGCACCTTCGACGAGTTCGGTGCGGCCTTCTACACGATGCTCGCGGGCCTCGCGCTCCTCGTGGCGCGGCCGTTCCTCGGCCGCGAACTCCGTGCCGAGTACACGCTGATCGTCGTCTGGGCGCTGTTCATGATCAGCATGGCCGCGACGCAGGTCCGCTTCATGTACTACCTCGCCATCGCAGTGGCGGTCGTCAACGCCGTTTTCGTCGCGGACGTGATTCGTCTCTTCGACCTCGATATTCGGCCGGGACTCGACTCACTTCGCGGGATCGAGACGTACCAGGTTATCGTCCTCTTGCTGGTCGTCGTCCTCCTGTTCGCGCCGCTGCTGCCGCCGATGGCGGCCGACAACACGACGACGTGGGAGCGCGGACAAAACACCGGTCCGTCCGGTGGCGCGATGACCTGGCAGGAAGCGAACCACTGGCTCGGGGAGAACACACCCGAACCGGGTAACTGGGGCGGTGCGGACAACGCCGACGAACTTGACTACTACGGCACGTACGATCCCGACAACGGGTACGAGTACCCCGAAGGCGCCTACGGCGTGATGTCCTGGTGGGACTACGGCCACCTGATAACGACGCAAGCCGAACGCATCCCGCACTCGAACCCGTTCCAGCAGAACGCCGTCTCCTCGTCGGCGTACCTGACCGCTGACTCGGAGGAACGCGCCGAACTGATTCTCGATGCGATCGCCGCAGGCGAATCGCCCAGTGATCAGACGGACGCGGAACTCGAGTCCATGGCCGAAGACGCGACCCACGAGGAGATGCGGTACGTGATGATCGATCACGAGATGGCCGGCGGGAAGTTCAGCCCGATCACCCAGTGGACTGGTCCCGATTACGACCACTACTACGGCACGAACGACTACCAGGTCGGCGGCGACGAGCAGGGGCTCCCGGCGCCGAACGAGAACTACGACAACACGACGATTGCCTCGCTGTATCACGACGACGCGGACGGGATGGAACACTACCGGTTGGTCCACGAGAACGACGACTACGCGTTCGTCGGGGCGATGCAGATCGGCCAGAGTATCAGGCCGCACTACTCCCTCGAATTCTCGCGACTCGGCATCGACACGGGTTGGAGTGAGGTCGCCGAGACGTACGCCGCCGAACTCGAGGAGGCCCGCGCAAACGACGAGGTCTACCAGGGTATCGGCGGGGCCCCGATGTGGGACGCCGAGGTCGTCTCGACGGTCAAAACCTACGAACGCGTCGAAGGGGCGACGATCACCGGACAGGTCGACGACGAGGAGAACGTGCTCGCGGACGACGCGACGGTGACGGCCGAAGTCGAACTCGAGACCGAATCCGGCCGCACGTTCACTTACGAACAGACGGCCGACGTCGCGGACGACGGCAGCTTCGAGCTGACCGTCCCCTACGCCACGAACGACGAACTGGGCGTCGACGACGGCTACACGAACAGCAGCGTCGAGGCGCTCGACGGCGAGTACGACGTGACCGTCGGCGAACCGGGTGAAGGCGGGTTCGAAGGACAGATCGAGGTCCCCGAGACCGCAGTCGTCCAGGGTGACTCCGTCACCGTCGACCTCGAGCAGGTCGAACTCGAGGACCCGGACGAAGGTGACGAGGACGAGAACGGCGATGCCGATGACGAGAACGGTGACGCCGACGATGAAAACGGTGACGCCGGAGACGGTGATGAAGACGAAGCTGCGGGGGACGAGAACGGCGCCGAGACTGAAGACGAGTAATCGTCTCTCGTCGCGCTAACGACGGTTCGTTCGGAAACGTTCGAGTGATTTTCTCCCCGACCCGCTCGCCGAGAGCCGTGGCATCGTTCGGCCGGAGCCACTGGCTGATGGAGGGGCCTGCGAGATGATGTAGAAGCCTGCGAAAGTACGAGCGATTTCCGTTCCCGTCTAGAATCCTCTCGATCGATGCGGGAGCCTCACGACGCCTCTCTCAAGCGTTTTTCGATAGGGTGGCCGACATCGCCTCGGGTGGACTGCTCACCGGCGGAGCGTTATCATCCGTGCTCGACGCGGACACCGTCGGTCGCCATCGTCGCCGTCGGCGCGGGGTTGCGTCCTGCTCGTCGACCGGTATACCGACGATCTCGAGTTCCGACTCGAGTCAGCGCGTTTCGTCACCGAACTCGCTGGCCACACTCTCGTCGTCGTTCCCGTCGACGTCTCCGTCGTCTCTGGCCGGCCCTAGCGCCCGGAACGCGATCGTCGGAAATCGCGGGACGACGGAACTGGGTCGCCGCCCGCTCCCGTTTGCAGGGAGGGGAACCCGTTCGATGACGCCTCGGTCCGCGAGTTCGTAGAGAAACCGTTTGACCGTCCCCGCGGTCAGCGAGGAGCGGTCGGCGATCTCCGCCGCGACCTCGCGGATGGGGCGATCAGCCGAGTCGACGGCGACGAGATCGAGCAGGACTCGCTGTCGTGTTTCCGACAGTGCGAGCACGCGATCCAGGTGGACGCCGTCGTCGGGGACGTCGGCTCGAGCCGTCTCGAGGTGTGCGGTCTCGATGCGTTCGCTGCCATCCTCGGTCGCGAGGACGGCGGCCCCGAACAGCGCCGCGAGCGCGTCGTGGGCGTTGCCGTCGGCCCACATCGCGACCTCGCGAATGGGTTCGTGGTCGAGCACGCCGGCGGCGAGCCCCGTCGAGGCGCGGTCGGTGATTACGTCGACGAGTTCGTGGTGGCGGTACGTCGGTACGGGAACGGTGGGATTGTCGTCCGACCAGTCGTCGGGGACGCGTTGTCCGACGGCGACGGTCGACACGCTGTCGGCTACCGGTTCGAGCAGTTCGCAAACGCGACCGTAGGAGAGCGTCTCGGGTTCGTCGTGGTGGTCGATCGCGACGACTGCGTGGCGGTCCGGTCGAGCGACTCGTTTGCTCAGTCGTTCGCGCAACTCGTCGGTGCCGACGCCGCTCTCCGGGACGGGTTCCGTCGAAACGATCGACAGAACCGCCCGATAGAAGGCGAAGGCGCTCTCGACGCGTCGCGCGTCGACGTAGACGAACCACGTCACCGGGTCGGTGCTCCCCGCACGCGTCGTCGTGCCGATCGCTCGCGTCGACTCGCTGAGTCGCTCGTTCAGCGCGTCGAACAGCGCGATGACGATGGCCGAGGTTCCCGATCCCGCCGGGCCGACCACCGAGATCGGCGACGGCAACTCGCCGTCGAACACCGGCTCGAGCACGTCGAGTAACTGCTCCAGGACGGGGCCGCGACCCACCGGATCCGGCCGGTGGACGACCGGGCTGAGATGGTTTCGGTCGACGACGACCGACCGTCCCTGTCTCGCTGATCGTCGTCGGGCGATGCGTTCCTCCAGATCCATCCCTATGTCTCCCGTGATCCCTGAGCCGATTCGAGCGCCGTTCCGAGGAGGGCTGCCTCGAGCACCTCGAGCGTGTGTCTGATCTCGTAGCCGGTGCCGTGGCCCATCTGCATCGAGCAGGTCGGACACTCCGTGAGCCCGGTCTCGGCTTCCGCTTCCTCCATGTGGTCGAACATTTCCTCGCCGATCTTCATCGAGGTCTCGTAGTTCTCTTCCTTCCAGCCGTAGGTGCCGGAGATTCCCGAACAGGAGTCGCCGACGTCGTGTGCGTCGATGCCGTCGATTGCGTCTACCACTTCTATCGTCTGCCCATCGAGGCCCTGGTTACGTGAATGACACGGTGCGTGATAGGCGAAATCCTCTCCCTCGACGGAGGAACCTTCGAGTTCGGCCTCGAGATCCTCGTGGACCCGCAGATACTCGATGGCGTCCCAGGTGTTCTCGGCGACGTCGTCCGTTCCCTCGAAGTCGAACAGTTCGGGGTACTCCTGTCGGAGCGACATCGAACAGGAACTACAGGAGGCGATGATGTCCGCGCCGTCCTCGAGTGCGGCCCCGAGTTCGCTGACGTTCGTCTCGGCGGCCCGGCGGGCGTCCTCGAGCATGCCGTTGGCGAACATCGGCGTCCCCGAACAGGACTGATCGGGGACCATGACCTCGTAGCCGAAGTGTTCGTAGACCCGAACCAGCGCCTTGCCGACTTCGGGGGTGTTGTAGTTCGAGTAGCAGCCGTGGAAGTAGGCGATGCGCTTGTCGGGGTTTTCGACCTTGGCACCGCCGCGTTTGCTCCACCATTTACGAAAGGTTTCCGTGGCGAACTCGGGGAACTCCCGCTCGCTCGTGATTCCCAGCGTCTTCTCGCCCAGCCACTTCGTCACGGAGAGTCCCATCACGAAGTTTGCGGTGCGGGGGAACATCGCCGCGACCGGGGCGAGACGGCGGTAGTTCGCGAGAATTCGGTTTCGGAGATACTCGCGGGAGAGTTTGTTCATGTTCTCCTCGACGTACTCCCCGCGTGCGGTGTTGTGCATCTGCGAGAGGGGCACCTCGGAGGGACAGGCGCTGTCACAGCGCATGCAGTTCGAACACTTCATCACCGAGTCGTCGATGTCGTGGTCGTCCTGTCGTTTGAGTCGCCACTGCTCGGGGCCCTGGAACTTCGGTCCGGGGAACTCGTCGTCGACCTCCGCGACGGGACAGTTGGTGTCGCAGGTCGAGCACTTGTAGCAGTTGTCCGCGCCCGGTCGGAGGTCCATCTCCTCGGCCTCCGGAAAGACCTGGATCGGTTCGAACTCGTCGTCGCCCGGTACGTGGTCGTCGGTCGGTTGTTCTGCGTCGCTCATGAAGTCGAGATCACCACAGTCTGTCGGTCGCTGTCGGAACGGTCGCTCGAGTCGGTCATTTGCCACCCTCCTCGCCGGCTCGCGTCCCCGCGACGTAGCCCGTCGCGAGTGAGACGCCGGCACCGGATTTCTCGGCCGCGAAATCGTACCCGCCAAGTACGGTGCCGGCCGCGCGCAGGTTCGAAAACTCCGGCTCGTCGGCGGCATCGAGCGGCCGTAACTCGCGGTCGGCTGGCAGACCGAAACGCGCGTACGGCTGCTCTCCGAAGACGTCGTCGACGAACCAGTCGTAGCGGTCTTCGGCGTGAGGGACGTGACACTCGAAGATCGGTTCGAACACCCGCTCGCGCTCGGAGCGGACGCCTTTCCCGACCAGTCCACCCGTCGCGAGGACGTACTGCTCCGCGCGGTAGGGGATTTCGGCGCCGTGTCGGTCGACGACAACGTGGTCGATACGATCCTCCTCGCCCGCCCCGCTCTCGGTCTCGTATCCGATTACCGGCACGCCGGACGCCATTCGGACGCCCGCGTCCTCGAGCGCGTCGTACAACAGGTCCTCGAGTCGCATTCCCGGCAGACTCGGGGGACCCATCGGGACCTCGAAGACATCGACGCCGAGTGCGTCCGCGAGGTCGGCTCGTACTTCGTCGGCGTGCTCGTCGCCCAAAATTGCGGGGAAGCCGACGCGAGATTCGTCCTCGAGGTGCTCGCGGACAGTCGCCGCGAGCGCCTCGCGAGCGCCGGTCTCGCCGTCGCCCGCCGTCACTGTCTCGTCGTGATCGAGCAGGTGGGCGTACCGGGTCACCTTCGCGTCGTCCCGAACGATGCCGGGAAACGAGACGGTGACGCCGCGGGCCGAAAACGGCGCGCCGGCGGCTGCGAGGTGCTCCGCTGCGAGCGGCGCTTCGAAATCCGTCAGCGTCTCGAAGCCGACGAGCAAGGTGTCTCGAGCGTCGCTCGCTAATCCGTCGGCCGTCGAAACGGGGTACCGCGCGGTCGGCTTGACGGTGCCGCCGTGGGTCGGGACGAGCGCGTTCGCGTCCGTGTGCGACCCCGCGTACGCGTCGCCCGCAATCTCGTCGAAAAAGGCGATCGCCTCGCGGACGGCCTCGCTGCCGACGCGCTCGTAAGGGTGACCTTCGGGGAGGGCCTCGAGTGCTTCGTAGGGATCGACGAGCGGTCCCTCGCCGTCGGGCGTGTAGCCCAAAATATCGATCAAGCCGCTCGCGTGGCGCAGCGTGCTCTGTTTGTACGTGACGAGTCGGACCCGGGCGTCCCGTTCCGCGGCCGCGAGTGCGGCCGTCGCGCCGGCGAGTCCGCCGCCGATGACGAGGACGTCGTCCTCGATGGCCATCTCAGCGGTCACCTCGGCAACCGTCTCGCTCTCGAGGCCCTCCGCGGCCGCCGTCTGTGCGCGGCTCCGCTGTCGGTCGACCGGTATCGAACGCGTCGTACTCGAGCGCGTCCGGATCGTCCGCGTTCGCCGGATCCCGATCCCGGTTCATCGTCGTCGCGTGCAGGGCGTAGTTGAGCATCGCCTGCGAGAGCTGTTCGCCCCAGAGGGCGTGTCGTTCGCCCTTCCAGCGCTCCTGAAAGAGTTCGTCGAGCGACGCGCGGACCGTCGCCTCGTCGTACTCGGGGTGGAGCTCGTTGGCCATGTTCGCACAGCAAAAGCCCCCCTGACAGTTGCCCATCGAGGCCCGGGTTCGGATACGGACCGCGTTCAGGTCCGAGCCCGACTGGCAGATGGCATCCTGAACTTCCGCGCGCGTCACGCCCTCACACTGGCAGATGACGGGGTTCGCTTCGTTCGTGTTCAGAACGTTGCTCGCCCGACTGCCAAGTCGCTGTTTGCTCCGACGGGCGACCGGCGATCTGAGGCCGAAGTCGTCCATTCCGGCCTCGAGCGTTTCGATATTCTCGCTGCCGGGCAACGGCTCGTCGGCCGTCGCACAGGAGGCGTTCACGCCTAACTTGTCGCAGACGTGGTCCGAAATTTCCTCGGCCATCGCGCGGTAGGTCGTGAACTTCCCGCCGACGATGCTGGACATTCCCGAGACGCCGTCGCGGTCGTCGTGATCGAGCAGGAAGAAGTCTCGCGTGATGTCCGTCGGGTCCTGCGTGCCGGTTCCTGGCGGCTCGTACAGCGGTCGAACGCCCCAGAACGAGCGGATCGTTCTCGCTTCCTCGAGGATCGGGACGAGCTCCGAGAGGGTGTCGATCATCTGGTCGACCTCCCACCGCTCCTCGGGGTAGTCGTCCGGATCCGACACCTCCTCGTCCGTCGTCCCCAGGATCGCCGTCGTCTCGTGCGGGACGATGATGTCGGCGTCACCTTTCGGCTTGCAGCGGTTGATCACGGTGTCGACCTGCCGGACGTTCATGATCGTCATGACGCCCTTGGAGGGGCGAACCTCGACCTCGAGGTCGGCCATCGCGCCGATCTGGCCCGCCCACGCGCCCGTTGCGTTGACGACGTACTCGGCGGTGATCTCCTCGGTCGTTCCGGCGGCGTTGTGCGTCCGTTTACCCGGTCCCGATTCGTGGCGCACCTCGACGCCGTAGATGTCGTCGCCGTCGCGCAGCAGGTCCACCACTTCGGCGTGGGTCTCGACGCGCGCGCCGTGGTTCTCCGCATCGAGCGCGTTCGCGACGCAGAGTCGGAACGGATCGACCGCGCCGTCGGGGACCTCGATCGCACGTTTGACGTCTTTCGCGAGATAGGGTTCGACCTCGCGGGCTTCCCGACCCGAGAGGACGCGCGCGGGGATTCCGCAGTCGCGACAGCCCTCGAGTTTCTCCCGGAAGTAATCGTCCGAGTCCTCCGGACGCTGGACGAACAGGCCGCCGGTCAGCTCGACGCAGTGGCCCGCGATATCCCGGAGGATCTCGTTCTCTTCGATACACTCGGTCGCACTGGCCTGATCCGACACGGCGTATCGGCCGCCGCTGTGTAAGAGACCGTGCATGCGGCCAGTCGTCCCGTCTGTGAGGTTTCCTCGTTCGACGAGGGTGACGTCGAGCCCGCGCATCGCCAGATCCCTGGCGATACCACAGCCCGTCGATCCGCCTCCGAGAACGAGAACCTCGGTGTGGTCTGCCATCCCTTCGTTCGTACACTAGGCCCCCCTACTCTTTATTTTATCGACGGTCGGCTAACGCCCGTAACAACTGTCAGAGATTGGTGAATGTTATCATGGCGTACGGAATGGCGATGACCGAAAATCGCGATTATCGGCTTATTGCTGGGTCATAGTGTCTCGTACGAATAACGAAACCCGGGGTATGATGCTATTATTATGAATACAATATTATGTTTGCAGTAACATTTATGATGATAGTGGATATTGTTTACCAGTATCACGCGACCACCAGTAAACTCGCGTGGACAGCACAAGGGGTGACTACCAGTGACAGATAATACCTACGTCGGTGCGGTAGATCAAGGGACGACTGGGACGCGCTTCATCGTGTTCGATCACGGTGGGCAGGTCGTCGCGAACGCATACGAAAAACACGAACAGATTTACCCGGAACCCGGATGGGTCGAACACGACCCGATGGAGATCTGGGAGAATACGAAAAGCGTCATCACGCAGGCGCTCGGGCAGGCGGGCATCAGCCCCGACCAACTCGAGGCCATCGGCGTGACCAACCAGCGCGAAACGACGCTGCTGTGGGACGCCGACTCCGGCCGCCCGGTCCACAACGCCATCGTCTGGCAGGATCGTCGAACGACCGACCGCGTCGAGGAACTCGAGGAGGACGGGCTGGTCGGCACCATCCGTGAGAAGACCGGTCTCGAGGCCGACGCCTACTTCTCCGCGACGAAAGCGGAGTGGCTGCTCGACAACGCCGATCCGATCAAACTCGAGCGCTCGCGGCCCGAGGATATCCAGGACCGCGCGGCGAAAGGCGAGGTCCTGTTCGGCACGATCGACACGTGGCTGATCTACAACCTCACGGGCAACCACATCACCGAGGTCACGAACGCCTCGCGCACGATGTTGTACAACATCCACGACCTCGAGTGGGACGACGAACTCCTCGACGAGTTCAACGTACCCGAAGCGATGCTCCCGGAGGTTCGCCCCTCGAGCGACGACGAGACTTACGGCACGACCGACCCGGAGGGCTTCCTCGAGGCTGAGGTCCCCGTCGCGGGCGCGCTCGGTGATCAGCAGGCGGCCCTGTTCGGTCAGACCTGTTTCGACGCCGGCGACGCGAAGAACACCTACGGGACGGGCTCGTTCTTCCTGATGAACACCGGCAACGAGGCTGTCGAGAGCGACCACGGGCTGCTGACGACAATCGGCTTCCAGAAGTCGGGCGAAGACGTCCAGTACGCCCTCGAAGGATCGATCTTCATCACCGGCGCCGCGATCGAGTGGCTCGAGGATCTGACGCTGATCGACGATCCGGCGGAGACGGCCGAACTCGCCCGGAGCGTCGACTCGACCGACGGCGTCTACGTCGTCCCCGCGTTCACGGGCCTCGGTGCCCCCCACTGGGACCAGCGCGCACGCGGGACCATCGTCGGGATGACTCGTGGCACGCGCAAAGAGCACATCGTCCGAGCGACCCTCGAGTCGATCGCCTACCAGACGCGCGACGTCGCCGAAGCGATGGAGGCCGATTCGGGGATCGACATGACGAGCCTGAAGGTCGACGGCGGCGCGGTCAAGAACAACTACCTCTGTCAGCTTCAGTCCGACATCATCGGCTCGGAGATCGTCCGCCCGGTCGTCGACGAGACCACGGCACTCGGTTCGGCGTACGCAGCCGGGCTGGCCGTCGGCTACTGGAGCGACGTCGACAGCCTGCGCGACAACTGGCAGATCGACCGCGAGTTCGATCCGAAAATGGACAGCGATCAGGCCGACGAGCAGTACGCCCGCTGGCAGACTGCGGTCGACCGGTCGCTCGACTGGGCTCGCGACGGAGGGAGCGAATAGATGGTACTCGAGACCGCGTTGGGCGATCCGGTGTTCTGGATGGCCGCCCTGGCCGGCGGGGCCTTCGGTGCGGCGATCGGTGCCCTGCCGGCGTTCGTCTTCACCGGCTTCATGGTCATCGCCGGTGAGGCGGCAGCGTTCGCCGGTGGCGGCGAAGAGATCACCGGTGCGATCGGCTTCGGGCCGATCTTCGGTCCGCACATCGCCTTCGCCGGCGGTGCGGCCGCAGCGGCGTACGCGGCAAAGCAAGGGTATCCGGAACTCGACGATGGAAAAGATATCGCCAGTGCGCTCGGCACACACCGTATCGACGTGCTGGCCGTCGGAGCGATTTTCGGCATCTTCGGGTTTGCGGCCACCGAACTGCTCAATTACGCCGGGTTCGGAACCGACAACATCGCGCTGATAGTGTTCGTCTCGGCGCTCGTCCACCGCGTCGTCTTCGGCTACGACATCATCGGCGAAGTCTACGGGGACAACATCTTTGACATGAGCCCGGCCGAGCGCGACGAGGAGAACGCGCCCGGGATCTGGCTGCCGTGGCAGTACAAGTGGAGCGGCGTCGCGTCGATCGGGATCATCGGCGGTCTCATCGGTGGGTTCGTCTTCCTCGTCACGGACAGTCCCGTACTGGTGTTCGGTATCAGTGCGGCCAGTCTGGTGTTCCTCAACTGCGGCGTCGACAACTTCCCGGTAACGCACCACATCACGCTCCCCGGGTCCGTCGGTGCGTTCGGCGCGCTCTCGGCCGGGATGGGCGAGCCCATCGTGATGCTCTTCGCGCTCGGCTTCGGCGTCTTCGGAGCGCTCATGGGCGAGGTCTGTAACCGTGTCTTCTACGCACACGGCAAGACACACGTCGACCCGCCGGCGTTCGGTATCGCAGCCTCGGGGCTGCTCGCGACCCTGCTGGTCGCAGTCGGCGTCTTCGACGCGTCTATCTGGCCAACGTTCGGCCTCTGATAGCGACACCAACCACACCGGCTGCTCGCTCTGTTCGGTTTTCCTCTACGCGCGACCCCGCGTTGGCGATCGCAGACGCGATCGCGATACCCGCGCTATCGGCTATTTTTCGGGCCGAAGTCGTCCCGATCGATCTCCCTCAGGTAGCCCCTTCGCTCTTCGGCGGCTCGGCGTCGTCTCGAACCGTAACGACGGGGACGTCGGACATTCGAACGACCTTCTCCGTCACGCTCCCGAGCAGGTACCGATCCACACCCCGTCTGCCGTGGGTCCCCATGACGACGAGATCGATATCCGCGTGATCGGCGTACGCGAGGATAACCTGATAGGGATCGCCGACGTGAATAATCCCTTCCGTGTCGACGCCGTCGAACTGGCTTTCTACCTCCTCGACGATCTCGATCGCCCGCTCTCGAACTTCGTCATGCAGCTCTTCGTGATCGCCGCCAAGCATTCCGGATCGCGTCTCGTCGGATTCTCCACCGAGCATTCCGGATCGCGTCTCGTCGGAGCGTCCGCCGAGCATTCCGGACGGCGACCGTTCGGCGTCACCACCGCCCGTATAGCCGACGTACGAGGAGTTGACGACGTGCAGTATGTGGACGGTCGCGTCGTACCGCTCCGCCAGGTCCCTCGCGTGCTCGATCGCCGCGCTAGCGCCACTGCTCCCGTCTGTCGGAAAGAGGATATCGGTGTACATGGTTCGTCCCCAAGCGGACTCCTGGGGCGCTTCCTACCAGCACCAGCGCATTAGAGCTTGGGGGGTGTATTGCAAGCGCCGATACGGGAAGACCGGCTCTCGAGGCGAAACTCGAGCGTTCGACCGGAACTCCGACCCCAGTCGAGAACAATTATGTGGATAGACTCACTTTCTCTGGCACATGCCCGAGTCCGAGTCGCCGTCCCCGCCCGAACTGGAGTTCACCGAACGAATGCAACGGGCAGATCAGTGGAGCAAGTGGATCGCGATGGCGCTGACGGCTGGGTTCTTTTTCGTGACGCTACTGCTCACGACCAACGTCGAATTCAGTGCGGTCGTCGCGGCGGCTATGGGTATCGGGGTACGATTCGTCATCCCCTACCGGGTCACTATCTCCCGTCCTCCCGACGAACGCGAGCCGCTCGTCGCAGACCAAAGGGCCGTGCAGTTTCACCACGGTGCGGCCGGCGGCGCCCTGATACTCAGTTCCGTCGCCGCGGCCGTCGTGACGGTCGCCAGCGGGGAGTCGACCACGGGGCTGGTGGCGGGCGGGGTCGGACTGGTCGTCGCCTACGTCGCGTTCTCGAAGGCGTTCCCCAGCGCCTGACGGTTTCGCTGGACTCGAGTGCGCTGCTGGATTCGTTTTGGCGTGTGGATACCGCATTCGAACTCGTACGTTGGCGTCTATCCTCGCTCTGCAAACGTCTCCGTCGGCATACCTCCCCGCTCCGTCGGTACTGAATCGACCACAACTGATTTACGAGTGCGATTGCCTTTGAATCATATGTTTAGCCAACTCGAGCTCGCGAGACGCGACGGCCGAAACCTCCTGCTCGTTCTCGCGATCATGATTCCCGTCCTGTTTTTCGTCGCCGACGGAGCGCTAGAGGCTCGAGTCGTCGCGGCCGTCCTCGGTGGCGTCCTCACGGCGGTGACGTTTCTCGCGGTGACGGTCGCGATCAACCGGTTCGGACCGGACTACTGAGCGCCGAACGCGAGATGAAACGTCGCTGATCGAGCCTGACCGAGGGAGGAACAGACGCCGGCGGGGATCCGGCCGCCGTCGGTCACAGCATCTTTATTCTCACTCGCCAACAGCCAGCTATGACTGCTCCACCGCTCGCCCTCGACATCGACGGCACGCTCACCCGCCCCGACGGCTGGGGGATCGACCCGCGCGTGTTCGATCCGCTCCGCGACTGGGACGCCCCCGTCGTGATCGCGACCGGCAAAGCATTCCCCTACCCTGTCGCGCTCTGTCACTTCATCGGGATTCCGGAGCTCGTCGTCGCCGAAAACGGCGGCGTCGTCTACACCGGCGACGACGTCTTTTTCACCGCCGACCGCGAGGCCGCCCAGGCCGTCGTCGAGGACTACCGCGCCGCCGGCTACTCGCCCGGCTGGGGTGCCGAAAACACCGTCAACCGCTGGCGCGAGACCGAGGTCGCAGTCAACTTGGACCAGCCAATCGGCCCGCTGCGCGAGATCGCCGCCGAACACGGTCTCGAGGTGATCGACACCGGCTACGCCTACCACGTCAAGGACACGACGCCGAACAAGGGTGACGGGCTCGAGACGATCGCCGAGCACGTCGGTTTCGACCTCGAGGCGTGCGTCGCCGTCGGCGACTCGGTCAACGACGTCTCGACGTTCCAGGCAGTCGGTCGGAGTTTCGCCGTGGCGAACGCCGACGAGACGGCGAAGGCCGCGGCCGACGAGGTACTCGAGGAGAGTCACGCCGACGGAACGTTGAGCGTGTTCGAGCGGATTAAGGACACTGGATAAGCTGCGGTAGCCGACACGTGCGGTGGCGCGCGCTGGATCGCGGTGACTGGGAGGGAACCGCGATTCGAAGCTGCGCGAGGGATGAGTGAGTGACTGAAAGGAACGAACGAATCGGCTGGGGAGGGTGTGGCAATCATCGATGCCAACGACATTTCGAGCGCGCTCGGCCGCGTCACTCAGAACGCTTTTCTTCCGGCCGCCGAACGGTCACGTATGGTCACAGACACGCTCGTCGCCGTCTTCGGACTCGTGACGACGGTCGCACTCTTCGCCGTGGCCCACTGGGACGCGAGCCGCGTCGAGTTCTCGAGGCCGCTGCTGTGGGCCGCCATCGTGGCGGCTCCCTTCGCGGTCGGCATCGGACTCTATCTCTTCGTGCCGGCGGCGCCGATGACCGGCGTCATCATGACCGCCAACACCGGACTCGTGCTCTACGGCTTCGAACGGGAGGTCTCGACCGAGGACGAGGAGCCGGCCGAGCCGGGCGAGTTGCTCGAGTAGCGGATCGAGACGAGCCACGTCTCCTCCGAGACGGACTCGAGACTCCGATGGGGCGACCGTCCGTACCGCCCAGATCGAATCTCG
Source organism: Natronorubrum marinum (assembly GCF_052040125.1). NCBI lineage: Archaea > Methanobacteriati > Methanobacteriota > Halobacteria > Halobacteriales > Natrialbaceae > Natronorubrum > Natronorubrum marinum. The sequence continues at coordinate 830,920 of NZ_JBPPFV010000001.1, read as the reverse complement.
CTGGGAGGGGACGTGACAACGAAAGAACTATTTTTCACCCTCGAGTCGACGAGCGTATGCCCGCTACACGCCGCCGAGCACTGGTTGCCATCGCCGCAGCGGGCGGCGTCGCCGGGTGTACGGATCGGCTTTTCAGCGACGAGTCCGACGACATGTCGCCGGCTGACCGCCGCGTTGCTGCATCGTACGAACCGGACGCCGGCGAGTGGATCCGCTCGAGTCGCTCGTTCGCCAACGATCTGGTTTCCACCACGGCGCAACCGCCGCGGGACGAGCCGAGCGAACGGTGGGCCGCAGGGGACAGCGCCACCACCAGTATCGTCGTCGCCGACGGCGTCGTCTTCGCTGGTGGACGGACCGGTCTCGAAGCCCGACGGCTCGAGGACGGCGACCTTCGCTGGGACGACGACGAGAGCGTCGTTTTTCTCGCCGCGATCGACGGTCGGTGTTACGTCGCCAACAGCGAGGCACTCGTGGCTCTGGATGCCGAAACGGGCGACGTGGTGTGGCGGCACGAATTGGCCGACAACAGCCGGATTCGGTCGTTTCTCGAGGTCGAGGGAACGGTCTACTACACGGCCGACGGAGATCTACACGGCCTGCACGCTGACACCGGTGACCGCCGATGGACCGTCGACGGTAAGGGCCGGGACGGGACGCTCGCACTCGCTGACGGCACGCTTCACTGGACGACAATGCAGACACATCGGCTGCTCGAACCGGAAGGCGCCTCTCGACCGAGCGAGCGATCGACGATCCCCCTCGACGGGTACGATTCGCGCATCCGTCCCTTGGAGCCTGCGTTCGTCGACGGAACGATCGCTCTGGGCGGGTTCGACGAAGACTTCCGGCACGGGGCTCCCGTGAGATCACTCTCGTCACGGGGGACGATCTGGAGCCGTCCGTTCGAACCGTACGTTCCGACTCCCGCGATGGTCGGGAGTCGTCTGCTCGCCACCGGCTACGACAACAGGTCGAACGGCGGACTCGACGAAAGTACCGTCGCATCGTTCGACCTCGAGACCGGTGATCCCCACTGGGAGACGGCCGTTCCCGAACCGGTCGGCCCGCCCGCCGTCGCTAACGGAGTAATCTACACGGGCGGGGGCCACCCGAACAAGTCGGCGACCGAGACCGGACACCTGTTCGCACTCGAGGTCGAAACGGGCGACGTCCGCTGGGACATCGAAACCGACGGCGCCTCCGCCGGGCATCCGCTCGCGCTCGTCGACGACGTCGTCGTTCTCGGAACGAGAACGGGCGTGGTCGTCCTCGAGTAGCCGGCGAGTCTCACTGCCGGCCCGCACACGGGTTTTCGCTGGCAGCCCACCTTTCAACAGCGAGAGAGTCCCCGCCGTTTACGGCGTCCTCAGAAATCTCTGATTTCTGATGGGCCTCGCAAACCTTCGGTTTGCTCAACGGGCGGGAATCGCGTACGCTTTGTTACGTAACCGGCGTATTACGGCTGGCCAACTCCCCCAATCCTTATAATACTACACCACCACATGTGGTATGTGACATTGAAGCGTACCGCCTGCGTCAAACTCGCCATCCCGGACGACCGGCGGGACGACCTCAAACGGACGATGCTGACGTTCCGAGAGGTCGCCCAGCGGTTCGCAGATCGGGGCTGGGAACGCGACGAGGACGGCTACGTTATCACATCCAGAACGCGCCTGCAGTCACTCGTCTACAAACAAGTTCGCGAGGACACCGGTCTGCACTCGGACTTGTGCATCGGTGCGGTCAACCTCGCGGCCGACAGTCTTCGGAGTGCGGTCGAACGGATGAAGGCCGGCAAAAACGTCGGCAAACCGACGTTTACTGCGCCAACTGTAGAGTACAACACCAACGCGGTGTCGTACTTCACGGACGGCGACGAGCCGGGTTACTGCACGCTCGCGGCCTACGGCGGCCGGGTTCGTGCCGAGTTCGTCTATCCACCCGGCGAAGACTGCCCGCAAGCGCGGTATCTCGACACCGACGAGTGGAGGTCGAAGGGCGCGACACTGCACTACGACCGCGACGACGGCGAGTACTACCTCCACGTTACGGTAGAACACGACGAACCGGAAACGGAGTTGGGAGAGGCCGAGAACGGAACGGTTCTCGGCGTGGATTTAGGCGTGGAGAATATCGCTGTCATGAGCACGGGGACGTTCTACTCCGGCGGGCTGTTCAATCACCGCCGAGACGAGTACGAGCGAATCCGTGGATCGTTGCAACAGACTGGCACGGAGTCGGCACACCGAACCATCGACCAGATGGGAGACCGCGAACGGCGGTGGAACAACGACGTACTGCACCGAATCTCGAAGGCCATCGTCCAAGAGGCGATAGCGCACGACTGTTCTCACATCGCCTTCGAGGACCTCACCGATATTCGTGACCGAATGCCCGGCGAAAAGAAGTTTCACGGATGGGCGTTCCGTCAACTGTACGAGTACGTCGAGTACAAAGCCGCCGAGTTCGGCATCTCGACTACACAAGTCGATCCGGCGTACACGTCCCAACGCTGCTCGAAGTGTGGGACGACGCTCCGCGAGAACCGAACGTCACAAGCCGAGTTCTGTTGTCAGAAGTGTGGCTACGAGGTTCACGCGGACTACAACGCCGCGAAAAACGTTGCAACGAAACTACTCCGGTCGGGGCAGAAGTCTCCGTCCGGAGGGGCGACTAATCAACTCGCCCTGAAGTCGGGAACGCTGAACGGGAACGGCGAATTTACGCCTGCCTCTTCATAGGCCAGACCGGGAGTTCACCGACAAACGCCCGCCTTCAGGCCAGGGAAGTTGATACCACACGTCTTTTGTCCGCCCCCGTTCAAGCGAGGGCAACATGAGCGATTCCGCCGAGACGGGCGTCGACCCCGGGACCGACGCCGACACCGACGAGGGCGACGACGGCGGCCCGATGCAGGTCTCGAGTCCCGACTACCACAGCGAGAACCACACGGCCGCCCAGACCTGCGGCTGGACGGCCAACGCCTTACGCGGCGAGGGCAAGTGCTACAAGAACATCTACTACGGGATCGAGTCTCACCGCTGCATCCAGATGACGCCGGTCGTGCGGTGTAACGAACGCTGCGTCTTCTGCTGGCGCGACCACCAGGGCCACTCCTACGAGATGGACGACGTCGAGTGGGACGACCCCGAGGCGGTCGTCGACGCCTCGCTGAAACTCCAGAAGCGACTCCTCTCCGGCTTCGGCGGCAACGACGAGGTGCCCCGAGAGGTGTTCGAACAATCGATGGAGCCGCGCCACGTCGCGATTTCTCTGGACGGCGAACCGTCGCTTTACCCCTACCTGCCCGAACTCATCGACGCCTTCCACGACCGCGACATCACGACGTTCCTCGTCTCCAACGGCACTCGGCCCGAGGTGCTCCGGGAGTGCGATCCCACGCAACTGTACGTCAGCGTCGACGCCCCCGAACGCCACACCTTCGACGAAGTCGTCGGCGCGATGGAAGACGACGCCTGGGAGAAACTGCTCGAGACGATGGACGTCCTCGCCGAGAAAGACGAAACCCGAACGGTGCTTCGGACGACCCTCGTCAAGGGCGAGAACATGCACCATCCCGACTGGTACGCCGGCTTCTATCAGCAGGCCGATCCGGACTTTATCGAGATGAAGGCGTACATGCACGTCGGCCACTCGCGGGGCCGACTCGACCGCTCGGCGATGCCCGACCACGAGGAGGTCGTCGAGTTTACGGAACGGATCGGGGAGTACATGCCCGAGTTCACGGAAGTGAAAGACGTGCCAGCCTCCCGCGTCGCCTTGCTCTCCAAGACCAAAGACACCTGGGTGCCGAAACTGAAGAAGGACAGCGAGTTCTGGGAGCGCGATCCCGTCACCGGGGACTGATACGGTCTGTCGTAACGACTTACGCACCGATCGAAACGCCGTCCCGTGATCGGGTGTGCAGCGATGTTCAGTGGCTACGATAGTTTTGCGACTGAGAATCCGAATCGCCGAGCGAATCAACCGCCAGTCAGTCGCCGTACATCGGCGTCGACCGCTGTACGTCTCGCTCGAGGCGCTCGGCGTACTCGAGCCGAAGCTGTCGTGCCGTCTCCGAATCGACCGGTCCCTGCCCGTCGAGATCGTGTGAAATCGGCTCGTAAGCGTCGACGTCGAACCCCATTCGCTCGAGATACGACCGGACGGCATCCGACTCGAGACCGTCCCGAACTGCGTCGTTGACGTACTCGAGAACCGCGTCGAACTCGGGCAGCACGATCGTTTCGTCCTGGAGACCGCCGGTGTCCCCCTCGATACGCACCTCGACCTCGCCGAGCCGTTCGACGAGAGTAGCCGTCCGGTTGGCCAGTTGGACGACCTGACTCGGGAGGGCGCTGTCGGGAGACCGCCACTCGACCGTGGTAAACTTCTCGCGGAGTTGAACGGGGGTCCAGACTGCGCTTTCGGGGTCGAAGTTTGCCTCGACGGCCTGTCTGGCGACGCCGGCGTCGGTGGCTGCCGTGACGAACTCCTCGTACCGACGCTCGAGTCGTCGATTCCACTGGGTCTCGTCGTCGACGTAGGTCCACAGCCACCCCTGATGTGGGACGTCGTCGTAAGCCATCCAGCGGTACAGTTTCGAGCGGGCACCGGCAGCAAGGGGCTGATCGCGGTAAAACGGTGAGGAGTTGACCAACGCCAGTGCGGGATCGAGCGCGATGAGGGTATTCAACTGGTCGATCGCTCGCCCGGGCTGTTGTTCGACGTGGATGTGGGTTCCTGCACAGTGGCGAACGTACTGAAAGTTCTCGCCGACGACGCGGTTCTGGATCCGCGTCCGATCACATGGGAGTTCCCGAATCTCGTCGTGGGCCATCGGTGTCGCGAGCGGGACGAGTCCCTTCCCGAGTTCGTCGGCTCGTTCGAGAACAGCAGCGACTCGGTCGAACAGTTCATCCCGCAATTCCGTCGGTGTCTCGCAGGGTGTCGTCTTGATCTCGAGCAACGGCTCGACGAACTCCCGTTCGGCCCCTGGTGACGCGTCGACGAGTTGACCCGGTTCGGTTAACCGGCCCTTGCCGTCGATAACCCAATACTCGACCTCGATACTCCGCCGTATCCGTTCAGGATCGGGTGTCAACACGGTGATTGTGGTGTCGTGAAATCGGGTGTCCGCTCTCGCACAGTTCTGGTCGGGCTCCTTCACCGGACCGGTAGCACGTCATATGGCAACATGCAACATTATGGTATAAGAAATCTTCGAACAGTGAAGATACTGCTCAATATACTACATAGATAAGAACTACTAGCAGAGATAGATCCACGGTCTATTTCTATTGGCCACAAATAAACTACAAAACGCTAACCAGGCGTCAATAGAGGCTTCTGTCGTGGCGAGAACGCTTAAGATCGAGACGACAGAACGATCGACAGTGACGCTCCGATCGCTCATCGACGAAACTGAACCCGCAGCGGTGACGATCGCTGTTCTCGGCAGCGACGGGTCAGTCCCCCTCGAGGCCATGCTCACGGAGATGTTTGCAACGCAGTCAATCGACGTCGAGACGGGTGTTCAAGCCGAGGCAGCCGATCTTGCGGGATGGAACGGCCTCGAGGCGTACGATGCCAGCGAGGAAGCGATCGCAATTTTGCTCGATGAGGGCGTTCCAGTCGCTGCATCGTCGATGATGGAACTGTACGATGCGATACTCGCGATCAACTCGGATCTGTTCACCACGGGGGCTCGAGGACTCGGCGAGGTCGAGTTACCGGACGTGCTCGCGAGCCTCGAGGACACGCGCCTCCGACTTCGCGGCTATCCCCTCGCGCACAAAGAAAAGCTGCTGTTGATCCTCGTCTCTCGCTTTATCGAACAGGTAGCCTGGAAGACGGGTCAGGGAACGGTGCGGAGTTCGTTCCAGACACTTTCGCGGATCGACGACGAGGTCGGGACACGAGCGGTGTACGACGAACTATCGGCAACCGCTGTCGACGTCCACGTTTACGGCGTCGACGACGGAGAAGTCCCACCCAGTCTCGACGCGACCGTCCACGCCGGCTCGAACGCGGACTACCGAGACGGCTGGTTCGTCGTGTTTCGGCCCGATGATCCCGACTCGGCCGAGGCGTCGGCACTGGTCTGTCTCGAAACCGATCCTCGAATCTGGGACGGGTTCTGGACCACTGACCCGGACCGCGTCGCGGCGATCGAGGACGCGATCGCTCGAAGATTGTAATCGAATGCTACCGGTGGGTTTTTGCCTCGACTCCCCAAGGATGTGATACCGGCGATAAACGCTCGCCAACACCATCACATTTCTGTTACGCATGCCACATTCGGTATGCTTTTAGGTAGCTGTCCCATAGCCTCCGGTATGTCAGTGTCAGCCGAGTCTGCCGTCGGGCACGACGAACTCGCCGTGCTCAAACTGCTCGCGCTCGAGGGCGGCCTCGAGGGCGACGTCAAAATCTCCTGTTCTCACCTCGCGGATCGACTAAATGCGTCGAACCAGACCGCATCGCGGCGGCTTCAGCGCCTCGAGAGCGCCGACTTGCTCGAGCGCGATACCGTCAGCGACGGCCAGTGGGTCGCGATCACCGACGAGGGCGAGCGCGCGCTCCACGCCGAGTACGAGGACTACCGTCGCATCTTCGAGACGGACTCGGAGATCGAACTCGACGGCACCGTCACCAGCGGGATGGGCGAGGGCCGCCACTACATCTCCCTGCCGGGCTACATGCGACAGTTCGAGGAGCGTCTCGGCTACGAGCCGTTCCCCGGCACGCTGAACGTCGATCTGCGGGAGGACAGCGTCCGGCGACGCAGCGCCATCGCCTCGCTCGAGCCGGTCCCGATCGACGGCTGGGAGGACGACGAGCGCACCTACGGCCCGGCGGTCTGTCACCGGGCGACGATCGAGACGGCCGACGGCGAGCGCTACGAGGATGCGCACATCATCGCGCCCGAGCGAACCCACCACGACGAGGACCAACTCGAGGTCATCGCGCCGGACAAACTCCGCGAGGATCTCGGTCTCGAAGACGAGGATCACGTCACGGTCTACGTGGGTGATCGCCGATGACGGGCCACCACGCCGGCACGCGATCAAACGCCGGCGGGGACGACGGAACCGGTGCGACGGCGACGGCCGACTCGGTCGAAAACGCGCTGGACTCGCTCCGGGCCGGCGAACCGGTTCTCGTCCACGACGCGGCCGATCGAGAGGGAGAGACGGATCTGATCTACCACGCCGATAGCGTCACGCCCGAGGCCGTCGCTCGCCTGCGAAACGACGCCGGCGGGCTTGTCTGCGTCGCCCTCGGCCACGACCTCGCGGAAGCATTCGGCCTCCCGTTCTACACCGACGAGGTCGACCACCCCGCAAGCGGCGACCACGAACTCGGCTACGACGAGCGCTCGTCGTTCTCGCTGACGGTCAACCACCGCGACACCTACACCGGGATCACGGACAACGATCGGTCGCTGACGATCCAAGCGTTAGGCGCGGCAGCGAGCGCACCCGAGGAGACCGACTTCGCGGCGGAGTTCCGCGTGCCGGGGCACGTCCACCTGCTCAAGGCCGCGCCCGATCTCGTCGCCCAGCGCGAGGGGCACACCGAACTCGGCGTCGCCCTCGCCGAGGCCGCCGATCTCTCGCCCGCCGTCGTCGTCTGCGAGATGTTGGACGACGAAACCGGCGAAGCGCTGACCCCCGTCGACGCCCGGGCCTACGCGGACCGGCACGGCTTTCGCTATCTCGAGGGCAGCGAGGTTCTCGAACGACTCGGGTAGAGGCGTTGCGGATCGAACTGCGAATCAATCGTCGTCCAGTTCGGACGACGTCCGTTCAGTGTCTGTTTCAGTGCCGTTCGTCGGGCCGCTTCGGTAGACCGCGTACAGGATGAGTACGGCGATCGTAAAGTCGAGACCGTGTTCGACGAGGTGGTGTATCGTCATCGGGACGAGTCCGAAGGCGGTTCCGAGCCCGACGACCGACCGCGTGGCGAGCAGCCCCAGGACGATCGTTATCAGCAGATACCGAGTGGACCGCCGGCGCGAGTACGCGACGACGCCACAGCAAAAGAGGATCGTCGTCCCGACGACGGCGAGGACGAGCACGACGAGTAACACCGGGGCCAGCTGCGGATCCAGCCACGGGATGTCGAAGGGACTCGTGTGATCCATCTACACGACGGTACATCGGGATGACAGCTACCTATGTGCTTCGGTCGGCTCCGTCTCCCGCTCGGAGAATCCGTTCGACTCGACGAGACGGGTCATATGACCGGTTCTTACCTGTTGGGAACGAGCAAAAGCCGTTATCAGGTCTCCAGCGCTACTCGGAGATAGCAGCCATCGCTCGGTCACACGAGCGGTGAACACGGAAACAGATCGATTCCCATGAGCGACACTCGAGACCAAATCAGGGCCCACGTCCAAGCGAACGCCGGCATCCACTTCAACGAACTCGTCAGAGAGTCGGCGTACGCGCCGGGACAGATCCAGTATCACATCCGCCGACTGATCGACGCTGGCGACCTCGTCCGCGAGGAATGCTACGGCCAGACGCACTACTATCCGCCGGCGTACGACGCGTGGGAACGCGGTGGGCTGGCGCTGTTCCGCCGCGAAACGGTCCGGGAGATCGTCGTCTACCTGATCGAACACGAGCCGTGTCGACCCGCCACGGTCGCCGACGACCTCGGGATCGCCCGGAGCACGCTCGAGTACCACCTCGATCACCTAGTCGAGCGCGAGATCGTCGACAAGACCTACGACAAGCGCAATCACGTCACGCTCTCGCTCGCGAATCCGGAGCGTACCGCGCCGCTGCTCTCGGACGTGACCCCGACGGTTCCCGACCGACTGGTCGACCGGTTCACCCGACTCGTCGACGGCTTGCTCGAGGGACCCTCGAAGTCTGGGTCGACGTAATCGTCGGCGCGACGATTCGGATCGAGAATCGTTGCCGGCCGAACCGTCGAACCGTCGAACGCGGCTTCTCGAGCGAGATCCGCGGAGCGGTACCGCCGTTTCAGCTCTTTCTGTTCCGGAACTGGATGCCTTCGACGGCGACTGCAACCGTACCCGCGATCACGGTCGCGACGGCACCGAACTCGAGTACTGTTTGAAGCGGCGACGCCTCGTCAGCGGAGTCGTGGTCTGCGTGGTCGTCCGCTCCGTAATCGTGATCGCCTCCATCGTCGGGGGCTGCGTGATCGCGGTCGTCCGCACCGGGCTCGTGTTCGTCTTCGGCGTGCTCGTCGGCGGGAAGCGCGGTCACGTCGATCCACTCACTGACGTAGGACCCGCCTGGTGCACCGGTGACGCGAAGCTCCCACTCGCCCGCGTCGGGAAGCGGCTGGACCGTCGCGTAGGTGCCGTCGTCGGTCTTCTCGAGTTCGACTTCGATCTCCGTGTCGTCCCCGCCGCTCGCCAGCAACCGAACGGGTTGCTCGGATTCGACCGGGGAGCCGTCCTCGAGGAAGGCGACCTCGAAGACGATCGGTTCGTCCGTTCGAAGCTCGAACGACTCGTCGGTCGACTCGTTGGCGGCCGGGAGCGCCGTCACCTCGACGAGCACGTCGTCGTACTCGTACTCGATGGTCGCTTCGATCGGGTCGTCGCCGTCTACACCCGCGACCGCGGCCGTCGGTGCGGACGTGAGCAGCCCCGAGAGCAACAGGACGACGACCAGCAGCGTGACCTCGAGACGGACGGCTCGGTCGATCCGCGCGATTGTCAACTGCCGGCCACTCCGATCCCGTCCGCCGTCCGTACTCGCCGGGCGCGAACCGTCGACCGTCTCCGTCGGGGGAGCCGACTCGAGTCGGCCCAGCAGAACGTACCGGGTGAGGCCGCCGAGCGCGAGCGCGGCGGCGGCGAGGACCAGTTTCGAAGCCAGGACGAGGCCGTAGAACGTGTCCGCGAGACCGCTGGCGGTCGGCACGTGCCACGACGCCAGGACGAACCCCGTCCCGACGACAAACGTGACGCCGACGAGCGCGAGGATCGAGAACCGGCGGATCGTCCCCGCGAGCAAGACGGGACGGTCCTCGGGGTGTGCGTTCCGAACCGTCGGCACGACGACGAACGCGAGGACGGCCAGCCCGCCGACCCAGAGGCCGGCGCCGACGATGTGGACGAAATCGACGACTGTGCCGCTCAGCCGATCGATCGCGGTTGCTGAGTGACTCGTCCACGCGATCGTTCCCGCGACGGCCAGCGCCCCGACGAGCGTTCCGGCCAGCGCTCCGCGTCGCGGGAGGCGCCCGCGAGCTAGCGCCCCCACGATCCCGGCGACACCGATGGCGAGAGCCACTTGCACGATCCAGGCCTGCCCGAGCGGCGTTTCCGTGAACTGGGCCATCGTCTCCGCTGAGAGCGACCCGAGTGCCGTGGCCCGGGCGAGTCCGAGCGCGATTGCGCCCAGAACCGCGAGTCCGGCAGCGCCGGCGAGGAGTCTGCCGATGCGTTCGTCGACCCGTTTTCGGTGTGGGGTGTCCGCTCGAGTGAACACTGGACCGACTGCGACGGCCGCGACCGCCGGAATCCCGATCAGCCCGACGACGCCGACGAGCAACAGCGCCTTCGCCCCCGTCTCGAACGGCGGGACCGTTTCATCTTCCTCGCCCTCGCCTCCCTCTTCGTAGGCCTCGAGAACGGCGTCGCGATCGAGCGGTTCGTCGCCGACGGCGAAGAAGAACGAGCCGGCGGTGGTGTGGCCGTCGTCGGCGAGTATCTCCCAGTCGACGGTGTACATCCCGTCCTCGCCGCCGGCGTCGTCGATCGGCACGCGGACGATCTGATTGTCCTCGTCGTCGATCTCGGGCTCGCTCGAGACCGGTTCACCGTCCGGGCCCTCGACGACGATGTCGGCGTTGACGATGCCGTCACCCGAGAAGTAGAGGGTGACCTCCTCGGGCACGTCGTCGAGCTGTTCGCCGTTTCCGGGATCGGAATCGCTCAGGTAGGCGTGGGCCGCGACCGGGGTGGCGACGAGTCCGACCGCGAGCGCCGTCACGACGAGCGCGACGAGCACCGACGCGAGCACCGACGTCCGAGGGGGCGGACCGCCGCCGTCGACCGACGGTGTCGTGTCCATCGGTTAGCGGAGGTTTCCGGTGTATCCGCCGCCGGAGTCGCCGACGAACTGCACCGTGTCGACGCCCTCCTCGACCTCGACGTGATCGACGAGTTCCTGGGCTTCCATGTCGACGATCGCGACGATCCCGTCGTCGTCCGCGGGCGAAATGAAGTAGCCGCCGCCAGCCACGCCGCTACGGTGGAGGAACGGTGCACCCTCGGGACGAACGATGTCCCCGATGTCGACCGTCTCGACGATCTCGAGTTCATCGACGTCGATGATCGACGCCTGATCGGTCTGCGTGTGGGCGGTGAAGGCGTAGAGCGCGCCGTCTTCGGCCTCGTGATAGCGGAGGGCGTCCGGCCCCTCGTCGACGTCGACGACGCCGTGTTCCTCGCTCTCTTCGCTCGTCGCGTCGAGGAACCGGATGCTGTTGCCGTCCAGGATGCCGAGCACCGTCTCGTCGGGCGAGAGGTACATGCCGCCCGCGAAGTCGAGGTAATCGACGACCTCGTCGGTCTCGGTGTCGACGACGGCGGTCTCGTCACCGTGCTCGAAGTACGCGAGGCCCGTCTCGGGGGCGTAAGCCTTGTAGTGCGTTCCCTCGTCCTCGTTCTCGAGTTCGACGGAGTCGGTCCGTTCGTACGCCTCGAGGTCGATGATCAGCGCCGCGGGGTCGTTGACGTTCGTCGCGTACCCCATCGAGCCGAGGTCCTCGTGGTAGAGCAGTTTGCCGTGGCCCTCGTTCTCGAGGCCAGACTCGACGATCTCCGCAACCTCGTGGGAGTCGGTGTCGATGACGTAGAACGTCCCTTCCTCGTCGCTGTGGGCCCACATTTCGTCGTCGTTCGGGTGGTACATGTGCGTCGGATCCGGGCCGACGTCGACTTCGTCGACGATCTCGCGGCTTTCGGTGTCGATGACGAGCACCTGGGAGGGCGAGTCCCGGATGACGTAGATCTCGCTGTAGTCGGCCGTGATCCGCGGATCGCCCCACCCCTCGTCCTCGAGTCCGTCGGTGATTTCGTCGACGACCTCTCCTTCCTCGGGATCGATGATCGCGATCGTGTTCGGCGCGAACGCGTAAATGAATCCCTCGCTCCCCTCACCGTTCGAGTCGTCGCCGTTCGGGTCGTCGTCGGTCCCGTCGTCGTCACTGCCATCGTCGTCCCCTCCGACGCAGCCAGCGAGAGCGATCGCAGAACTTCCAGCAACGACCTGTACGAACCGTCGTCGATCGAGCGAACCGTTCATATCCGATCGAATGGCCGCGATCGTATAGCCCATTTTGGTCCGGCAGCCGAAACCGTGTCACCGGTAGGCGTGAAGTCCGCTGTTCCTCGCGCTGGCCGATCGGCTACCACGCTGGTCGACGGATATCCATCGTATCTACCGGCTACTTCGGACGCGGCACCTTCCGCTTCGATCCCATCGATCGATTTCGATTTGAAAATCGCGAACACTTAGTACGGTGGCTTTCAACACTCTCGACCATGGGATTCGATGAGATGGACGTCGACACGATCTGGATGGACGGCGAGTTCGTCGACTGGGACGACGCCCAGGTCCACGTGTTGACCCACGGACTTCACTACGGCAGCGGCGTCTTCGAGGGAGCCCGGTGTTACGACACCGAGGAAGGGCCGGCGATCTTCCGCTGGGAGGAGCACTTAGAACGGCTCTTCCAGTCGGCAAAGCCCTACGAGATGGACATCGACTACACCGTCGAGGAACTCACCGAGGCGACCAAGGAACTCATCACGAGTCAGGATCTCGAGTCCTGTTACATCCGCCCCGTCGCCTTCTACGGCTACAACTCCCTCGGCGTCAGTCCGAAGGACTGTCCGACGAGAACGGCCATCGCGGTCTGGCCATGGGGCACGTATCTCGGCGAAGAGGCTCTGGAAGAGGGAATCGACGTGATGATCTCCTCGTGGCGGAAACACGCCTCGAGTCAGGTTCCGACGAACGCGAAGACGACGGGACTCTACGTCAACAGCATGCTCGCGGGCGAGGAGGCCCGCCGAAACGGCTACGCGGAGGCCATCGTCCTGAACAAGGAGGGCAACGTCGCGGAAGGCCCTGGCGAGAACATCTTCCTCGTGCGCGACGGCGAGATCCACACGCCCGGGCTCTCGGAGTCGATCCTCGACGGCATCACCCGCGACACCGTGATCGAGATCGCAGAGGACCTCGGCTACACCGTCCACGACAGCGTCTCGATCTCCCGCGGCGAACTCAACACGGCCGACGAACTGTTCTTCACCGGCTCCGCGGCCGAGGTGACCCCCATCCGGAAGGTCGACAACGTCGTCATCGGCGACGGCTCCCGCGGCCCCGTCACCGAGGACATCCAGCAGCGCTTCTTCGACGTCGTCGAGCGCCGAACCGACGCCTACGACGAGTGGTTCGAGTACGTCTGAGCTGACGGTTCGATCGTTGGTATCGGTGTCTCGACTTTCTTGACGATGATTCTCGAGTCGGTCTCGAACTGCTTTCCGTCGGCGGCTGTGCTCGGCGAACGCGTTGCTCACTCGCTACGCAAAGTGAATATCTATTATGATCAGAAGGATTATTTCTTTTCATGTCAATAGTTTATCTATGGTTGGCGACAGGAAGGATACAAAACCGCCCGACGAAGAGGAGGAGAAAGAAGGGAAGTATGACAAATACATTGATAGAATATTGGATGTTTTCAGTATATTTTAGCAGGAGCTGCCGCAGAGTTCTGCATCACTACTTTCCGCTGATAATCTCATTGTCGCACTCTCGAGCCGCACCTAATTCCATCCTTGAGCACGATTCCAGCGACCCGTCGCTTTCGTAGCGTTTTTGCCGGTTGTCGGGAAACGACGGGTATGACTACCTGCCCCTGGGACGATTGGAACCACATTCTCAAGATCGATCCCGACAAGGAACTCCCCGAGGGCGTCACGTACGGCGATCTCTGTGCGACCGGCACCGACGCGATCGAAGTCGGCGGCACCATGGGCATCACCGAGGAGAACATGGAAGCCGTCGTCGACGCCTGCGCCGAACACGACGTGCCGCTGTATCAGGAGCCTTCGAGTCCCGACGTCGTCATCGACAACCGGGCGCTCGAGGGGTATCTCATCCCGTCCGTTTTCAACGCCGGCTCGCCGTTCTGGATCACGGGCGCGCACAAGGAGTGGGTCCGACTCGATAACGGTCTCGACTGGGATCGAACCTGGACCGAGGCGTACATCGTGATGAACCCCGACGCCGACGTCGCGACGTACACCGAGGCCGACTGCGATCTCGACGCCGACGACGTCGCGGCCTACGCCCAAATCGCCGAACGCATGTTCGGCCAGGAGATCGTTTACGTCGAGTACTCCGGGACGTTCGGCGACGAGAAAATCGTCGAAGCGGCAGGCGAGGCGACCGAGGAGGCGACGTTGTTCTACGGCGGCGGCATCCACGACTACGACTCGGCCGCGACGATGGCCCGACACGCCGACGTGATCGTCGTCGGCGACCTCGCGCACGACGAGGGCGTCGAGGCCGTCCACGAGACGGTCGCGGCGGCGAACGACGCCTGAAGACGAGCGCTACTTTTCGACGAGGGCTCGAATCTCCGGCAGCACGTCGGTAACGTCCTCGCGGACGACCACGTCCGCCGAACCGTCGATCGGCGTCGACTCGAGGTTGACGATGCCGACGGTTGCGCCTGACGACGTAGCGAGTCGGGGCAACGATGCTGCGGGTTCGACCACCAGCGAGGAGCCGATGGCGAGGAAGACATCGCTCTCCTGGGCGAGCGAACGGGCGCGCTGGATAACCGCGCCGGACAACTGCTCGCCGAAGAGGACGACGTCGGGTTTGTAGACGCCGCCGCAGTCACAGGTCGGGGGCAGTTCGCCGTCGGCGGCGCGCTCGAAGATCGAATCGCCGTCCGCGCGTTTTCCACAATCGATACAGCGCACTCGCTGGGAGTTGCCGTGGAGCTCGAGAATGGTCGTTTCGTCCGTGCCCCCTTCTCTCGCTGATGTGGCTGCTTCGCCGTGCAATCCGTCCGTGTTCTGCGTTAGAATGGCCTCGAGGGACCCGTCCCGTCCCAGTTCGGCCAGCGCCTCGTGGGCCGCGTTCGGTTCGTACTCCTCGTCGAACATCACCCGTTGCAGTTCGACACGGTCCGCCCAGAAGCCCACCGGATCGCGCTGAAACCGGCCGTACGTGAACTGTCCCTCGTCGAACTTCTCCCAGACGCCGTCGTCGCCGCGGAACGTCGGGACGCCGGAGGGTTGGGAGATCCCCGCTCCCGTGAAGGCGACGACGGTTGCTGCATCGCGGATATCGTCGGCGAGTCGCTCGAGGTCGTCCATATCGGAGGGTCGGACTGCAGACTCAAAACTCGTTGTGGTGGTGATGAACTGCGAAAAACACATATGCATAGAATAAAAAATGTAGAGACACAGATGGGGAGTAAGACAGTGAGCCTCAAGGACGAAACGTACCGGCGGCTCAACAGAGAAAAGCGGGACGGCGAAAGCTTCAGTGATACAATCGACCGTCTGCTCGTTGCGGACGAAACGAATCCGCTTCGGGAGCTCATCGGACTCGTCGATGAAGACGAACTCGAGAACGTTCGGACACGTTCGAACGAGTTCCGAGAAAATGTGAATAGCCGATTCGGTAGCGGCGAACGAGTTGACGAGGACCAGTAAATGGTTCTGTTGGACAGCTGTTTTTTCATAGATCTCTTCGCAGAAGACGCCGCTGCGATCGCAAAACTGGACGAATTCAGTTGGCAAGAGGCGTCGGTATCTACGCTTACCGTTTCGGAAGTTGGGTTCGGACTCTCGGACACTGAGCGAGAACGGTTCGAGACGATCGTTCAACGAGTGGACGTTCTTCCATACGGGCTTACCGAGTCACGGCGAGCACTGAAAGAACAACGAGTGCTCCGTAAACAGGGAGAGCAGATCGGTGCTATCGACGTAATGATTGCAGCGACAGCGCTCGAGGCCAATAAAGCCGTCGTCACTAGGAACGTCGATGCGTTTCAGCGGACGAGTGCCACGGTAACACCCTACTGAATTCCGCTAGCGTTCAGCCGGACTCGAACGATTGCGCTTAAGTTCCGGCGACCGGAATCGGATGGTATGCAGGACAGAATTCACACTGCCGACGCCGAGCCGGGCGACGACGCGACCGTCGCCGGCTGGGTTCACGAGATCCGAGACCTTGGCGGGATTGCCTTCCTGATTCTCCGAGACAGCTCCGGCAAGATCCAGGTCAAGTTCGAGAAAGACGACATGGACGAGGAGCTCGTCGAGACGGGGCTGGGCGTCTCTCGAGAGAGCGTCGTCAAAGTCACCGGCGCGGTCGAAGAGGAGCCGCGCGCGCCGACGGGCGTCGAGATCACGCCCGAGGAAGTCGAGGTCGTCGCACCGGCCGACCCCGAACTGCCGCTCGATCCCTCCGGAAAGGTCGACGCCGAACTCTCGACGCGCCTCGACAACCGCACGCTCGATCTCCGCAAGGCGGAGGTGCAGGCCATCTTCGAGATCCGCGCGGAGATCATGCGCGCCGTCCGCGAGCAGTTCCGCGCGTTCGACTGTACCGAGATCAACACGCCGAAGATCGTCGCCACGGGGACCGAAGGCGGCACCGAGCTCTTCCCGATCACCTACTTCGGCGAGGAGGCCTTCATGAACCAGTCGCCGCAGCTGTTCAAACAGCTCATCGCGGGCTCGAACGTCGAGCGCGTCTTCGAGATCGGGCCGATCTTCCGCGCCGAAGAGCACAACACGCCGCGGCACCTGAACGAGGCCACCTCGATCGACTTCGAGGGTGCCTTTTGCGACCAGAACGACGCGATGGACGTCGTCGAGGGCGTCGTCACGGCGGCCTACGAGGCCATTCAGGAGAACTGTAGCGACGAACTCGAGGCGCTCGGCCTCGAAGACGAGTTCGAGGTCCCCGACGAGGCGTTCCCGCGGCTCAGCTACGAGGAGGCCATCGAGCGCATCAACGCGACGGGCGAACTCGACGAGCAACTCGTCTGGGGCGACGACCTGCCGACTGAGGGCGAGAAGGCCCTCGGCGACGACGTCGGCGGCCACTACTTTATCACCGACTGGCCAAGCGAGATCAAGCCGTTCTACATCAAGGATCACGACGACGACGAGCAGCTCTCGACCGGTTTCGATCTGATGCACCCGCGGATGGAACTCGTCTCCGGCGGACAGCGCGAACACCGCCACGAGCACCTGATCGAAGGCTTCGAACAGCAGGGGCTCGACCCCGACCAGTTCGAGTACTACACGAAGATGTTCAAGTACGGGATGCCACCGCACGCCGGCTTCGGCCTCGGCGGCGAGCGGCTCGTGATGACGATTCTCGGCCTGGACAACATTCGAGAGGCGGTTCTCTTCCCGCGAGACCGGCAGCGGCTGAGCCCGTAACGGGCTCGCCGCTGACCGGCGAGTGGGAGTTCGCGGGACCTGCGGTCCCGCGTTATTCCCGAGAGATCGCCAGCGTTTGTCGCCGTAGACGAGGACGCGACTGGTAGGAGCGTCCTCGAAGACGCGAGCGGGAGCAAAGCGACACGCGAGTGGCGACAAACCTGGGAGCCAGCAAGACGAACGAAGTGAGTCTTGCAAGACCGACAGCGACTCTCGCCGGAGGCGACGGACTCGAGTCGGGATAACTCGAGCGAAAAATTCGATTTTTCGAGCGCGTTCGCGTTTACGGCCTATCGAAGACGCTACGTGCGAGCGATGTGGACGGTGCTCGAGGAAGCGGCGGGGCCGTTACCACCAGCCCCAGCCGTCGTCATCGTCAACGTCGACGCCGGCTGCTTCGGCGAGATCGGCACCGACCGCCTCGTCGCCCAGGAAGCCCAGGTGACTCGAGACGCTGTCGGTCACGTCGACGTCCGTGTAGTTGTCCGCCGTGTCACCCGGACAGCCCGCGCCGTCGTTACCCAGTGCGGCACCGAAGAAGCCACCGTAGGCTGCACCGACCGTCGAGTCGTTGTTCGAGTGGTAGTTGCGGACCTCGGACGCGTTCGCCGCGATGCCGTCGTACCAGTTGTCGCTGAACAGTCCGTCGCTGCCCTCGCAGACCATGTCGCCGTCGGCTGCGGCTCCGAGCGGTGCGACGGTTTCGATTTCGTAGTCGTCGTCCATGTGATTGACAGTCTCGAGAACGACGCGGCCACCCAGCGAGTGACCGATGAGTCGAAGGTTTCCGCCGCCGTTGTCGTAGAACTCCTCGACCATCTCGGCGAGTTCCTCGCCGACGTCTTCGGTCTCGCTCTCGGCGGCCGGGAAGTTGATCGTCGTCGCGTCCCACTCGATGGCGACATACTCGTCGGCCTCGTAGCCGACGTCTTCCATCGAGGTCGCGACGTCTGCCGCCTGACTCGAAACGGTCGAGTCGCCGAACCAGCCGTGGACGAAGACGAACACTTCGTCACCGACGGGAATCGATGGCGTTGGGCTGATTCCGAAGACGCTATCCCCGACCTCGAGAACCTCGATGTCCCAACTCGAAACGGCGGTGGCCGAACTGGACGACGCGGCCAGGCCCGCTGTGCCGACGATGGCCGCACCGGTTCCTTTCAGCATCGTTCGTCGGCTCGGCGTCGTCGATTCGTCTGCTTCGCGCGGTGAGTCGTTGTCTGTCATCGACAGTGTATCGTTCTCCGAGTCGAATATTCATTTTACTTGCTCAGTAACGAATCTATTTATATGCTAGTAGGTGTTAGTGTTAGCATAGATGTTAAATATTACTTCCAATGGTTTGGTAATCAATTATCGAGAGAATGGTTGTTCGTCAAATCTGCACTGAGGGGCAATTTCAGTAACGTTTCGAAGGTGTGAGGGGTGCAGAATTACACGCGTGCCCTCGACGGTGATCGTCTCGAAAAAACGGTCGTCGAACAGGGGCTCGGTTCTGGAACAGCGATCGGTCGTCGGATTACCACCAGCCCCAGCCGTCGTCGTCATCGTCGTCACCGTCGTCGGCGTCGCCGTCGATCGCAGCGGCGAGGTCGGCACCGACCGTCTCGTCACCCAGGAAACTCATGTGGCTGCCGACGCTATCGGTGACGTCGACGTCCGTGTAGCCGTCTGGGTCACAGTCGGCACCCTCGTTTCCGAGCGCAGTGTCGCCCCAGCCGCCGTAAGCCGACCCGACGGTCGAGTCGTTCTCGGAATGGTAGTTGCGGACCTCGCCGGCGTTGTCGATGCCGTCGATCCAGAGGTCCTCGCAAAGTTCCGAGCCGTCGGCGGCCGCGCCGAGAGGCGCGACGGTGTCGATTTCGTAGCCCGTACTTAGCTTCGTCGCGGCCCAGAGGACGCAGCGACCGCCCAGCGAGTGACCGACGAGGCGGATGTTACCGCCTCCGTCGTCGTAGAACTCCTCGGCGAGTTCGGCGGTGACTTCGCCGACGTCTTCGGTGTCGCTCTCAGCGCCGAAGAAGTTGATCGTCGACGCGGGCCACTCGAGCGCGACGGCCTCGTCGGGGTCGTAGCCGCCGTCCTCTAGCGACCCCAGAACGTCGTCGGCCTGGCTCGAGACGGTCGAGTCGCCGAACCAGCCGTGGACGAAGACGAACACTTCGTCAGCAACCGGGAGACTGCCGTCCGCGCTCCAGCCGCTGAACCAGCCGCCCTCGTCGATTTCGATGATCTCAATCTCGTGGCTGTACGCTGATGCCGACCCGGATACCGCAGCCAGCCCCGTCGCACCGACAACCGTTGCCCCCGTCGCTTTGAGTACGGCTCGTCGGTTCGCGCGTGTCGATTCCCTCGGCAGGTTCCGTTGTTTGTTGTTATCTGCCATGACCTGTTCAAACAGTATTGGCTATCAGATTTCATTTTATTCGCTTCGATGTGAACTCCTTTATATGTCTGCGTTTTCAGACGTTAGCTAATTAGAGATTACACTGTACGAGATTGGGGCGAAAGAGACCAGATCTACAGCTGGTATTCAATTGCCGGTCTTTAGTTTTTTCTGGAATCGTCGCGTTCCTTGAGGTCGCGACCCGTGCGGTTGCGACTCGCCGCTCACGCCCGTCGGATTTCGCCGAAGTCGTACGCGGGCGGCGGCCGCCGGACCCGCCCAACAGGCATCGGTACGTTCCCAACGGTGCGCTCGAGGCGATCCGTACCGAATCTTCACTGTTATATCGTCCGAGTCGAAATACCGTCCAATGCGTGAGGAGTCGACGGCGTTCGTACCGGGGCACATTACGGGCTTTTTCAGCGCTCATCCAGACGACGATCCGACGAAAGCGGGCTCCCGAGGCGCGGGAGTGACGCTTACCGACGGCGTCGAGGTGACGGTCGAACCGGCCACCGATGACACGTCGACGGTCGTCCTCGAGGGCGAGGAATGCGACGTGGATCCCGTCGAGACGGTTCTCGAGACACTCGAGGTGAACGCCCGCGTCGAGGCCGAATCAGAACTCCCGATCGGCTCCGGCTTCGGGGTCTCGGGCGCGATGGCGCTCGGAACGGCGCTCGCGGCGAACCAGGTGTTCGAGCGCAAACTCTCGTGGAACGAACTCGTGACCATCGCACACGGGGCCGAAGTACAGGCGGGAACCGGGCTGGGAGACGTGGTCGCGCAGGCTCACGGGGGCGTCCCGATTCGGCTGGAGCCGGGTTCGCCGCAAGTGAACAAACTCGACGCGATTCCCACGCGAGCGCGCGTGGAATACGTCTCGTTCGGCGAACTCTCGACGGCGGACGTGCTTTCGGGCGAGACCGATCAGCTCTCGGCCGCCGGAAAACAGGCGCTCTCGCGAGTCGTCGAGGAGCCGACGCTGCTTTCTTTTATGTACGCCTCTCGGCTGTTCGCTCGCGAAGCGGAGTTGTTGACCGAGCAGGTCGCGCGGACGATCGGCGACGTGACGGAAGCCGACGGACAGGCCTCGATGGCCATGCTCGGCGAGACCGTCTTCGCGCTCGGCACGGGGCTATCAGACGCCGGCTACGAGCCGTCCGTCTGTGCGACGCATCCCGCGGGCGCGATGTTGAGGTAAGGGATAGACATTGCCAGGGAGATAGACACCGACTCGCCCAACGTAACAAGACCGCTCTTCTCGATTGCGGGCCGATTCCGTATACCTGCACAGTCGATTACCGTACAGTACGACTCTAGCCACTCGAGGACCGAGCGTCCAGACGTCTATACACGGCCGATACCCTCCGCTAATTGCGTCTCTAAGGCTTTCGATTCCTGAGCACATGCCACGCCGAATATATCAGAACTCGATATTGTGGCCGGAGCTTTATTATGATGGGTTTCAGTTATCCGGTCAAGATTACGAATGTCCTCAACGACTGAAATTCATCAAAAGCTGTTTCGACTGTACGAACACTACGTCGGAGAACCCGACTCGAGCAAGGACGTCTACGGCTACTGGATATTCATCGCCGGATATCTCCTCGGTTCGGCCGGAATCTTCGCGTTCGTCGTCGGCTACGCCGGGAGCGCGGACTCCTACACGCTGATTCGGATCTCCGGCGTCACGGCGGCGGCGGGGCTCGCACTTTGTCTGTTCGGCATCGTCCTCATGTTGCCCGTACGTAGAATCGGAATCTACGCGAGCGTGCTCGGCCTGTTGATCGCACTCGGCGGCGTCGTCTTCTTCGGGTGGGCCTACCCCTACAACTGGCGAGAGCTCGGGACCGACTACAGCGTGCAGGTCATCTCCGTTTACGCGCTCGGAATCGGCCTGATCGCGGGCGTCACCGCGCTCGTGCCGATTCTCACGGGACAGAAAGGGATGTTCGTCGAGGAGGAAGGGGCGACCGACGATCCGGACATTCTGACCGGCGACGCAATGGAGGGTGCGCAGTTCGCCGTCTTCCGGGACGAGAACGGCGACTGGGAGTGGAACGTCCTCCACCTCGAGGCGCTGGCGACGAGCAACGAGAGCGCCGTCACGCGACCCGACGCGACCGAGGGCATCGAGCGCGTCCAGTCCCAGATCAGCTCCGCGGGACTGATGGAGCTGACCACCTCCGCGTTCCGGCTCTTCGAGGATCGCGACGGCACTTGGCAGTGGACGCTCGCCCGCGACGACGGCAGCGTCGTGGGCTCGAGCACCGGCGAGTTCGACCAGCGCGACGGGGCCGAAAACTCCGTGAGCTTCCTCAAGGACCGCGGTCCCGATGCGGACGTCATCGAAATCGAGGGCGCCGCGTTCACCTACGAGGAGAAACGCGACCAGTGGTTCTGGCAACTCGTCGACGACGAGCGGAACCCGTTGGCCTCGAGCGACTCCGGCTTCCGAACCCAGGAACGGGCCGAGGAGGCCGCACAGACGTTCGCCGAACGGTTCGACCGCGCGCGCCTGCTCGACATCAAGCACGTCGGCGTCGAACTCGTCGAGCGGCCGGGCGGCTGGACGTGGCGCTTCGTCGACGACGCCGACGACGTCGTCGCGAGCGCCTCGGACACGTTCGACTCCCGTCGCGACGCCGAGGCAGCCGCCGAAGCGCTGCTCCCTGCACTCGAGTCCGCGTCGGTCACCGTGGCCGGCGAGCCGACCTACGAACTGTACGAGTCGGGCAGCGACTGGCGCTGGCGGCTCGTCGACGAGACCGAGCACGTCGTCGCCCGGAGTCCCCCCGAGATCAGTGAAGAGGCCGACGTCGAGTCGGCCGCCGATCGGTTCAGTAACGGAGCCCTCGAGGCCGACATCGTCGAGATTGACGAGGCGGAGTACGAGGTGTATCCGACTGCGACCGCGTCGACGACTGCCGACTCGGACGACGACCTCCCGGCGACGGTGGACGATGCAGTCGCCCAGACCGACGGCGGCACGACGCTCGAGTACGACGATCAGACGGGCCCCGACTGGCACTGGCGGCTCGTCACCGACGGCCGCGAAATCGTCGCTGGTAGCACCGAACCCCACCCGAACGCCGAGACGGCATCCGAGGCGATCCAGCGGGTTCGCGAACAGGCCAGCGAGGCCGACCTCATCGAGTTCGAACACGCGGCGTTCCAGGTCTACGAGGCCGACTCCGGCGAGTGGCGCTGGCGGCTCATCGACGAGGACGGCAACGTGCTCGCCGACAGCGGTCAGGAACACACGTCGCGCGGCGAGGCCGCCGAGGCGATGATGACGCTGAAAGAGCAGGCGCCCGACGCCGAGTTACTGGAAATCGAGACCGCCGCGTTCGAGCTGTTCGTCAACGAGGACGACGAGTGGGGCTGGCGGCTCATCGACGAGGCCGGGAAACTCGTCGCCGAAGACCCCGCCACGCACCCGACTCGCGGTGCCGCACGACAGGCGATGAACCGACTGCTCGAGCACTTAGACTCCGACATTCGAACGATGGACAAGGCGATCTTCCAGACCTACGCGGCCGAGGACTGGCAGTGGCGGTTCGTGCTGCCCTCGGGCGAGACCGTCGCGGAAGCCGGCGAGGCTCACCCGACCCGGGACGAACTCGTCGACGAACTGGACGACATCCGCCACTCGGCCGCCGCGGCCCACCAGCACACGATCGGCGACGTCGCCGTCCAGCTGTACGACAGCGGCGGCTGGCACTGGCGGCTGCTCGACCGCGACCGCGAGGAGGTCGCGGACTCGACCGTCAGCTACGACATGCGCGACGAAGCAATGGCCGGCGCCGAGAGCCTGAAGGCACACGCCGTCGATGCGCCGATCTTCGCGATCGAGGACGTCGCGATTCGGCTGGACGGCAGCGACGGGTGGACGTGGGAGCTCATCGACCGCGAGCGCGAAGTCAGTGCGAGCGCGGTCGGTGCCGTCTCCACCAAGGCCGCCGCCATGGGCATCATCGAGGACGTTCGTCAACTCGCGCCGATGGCGGGTCGCGTCGACTTCGACGTCGCCTCCTTCGAACTCGTCGCCGACGAGGACGAGCGCTGGCAGTGGCGGCTCATCGACGAGGACGGTCGAACGATCGCGACCGGTTCCGAGAGCCACGACTCGACCGAAGCCGCGCGCGCGGCTCTCGAGAACGTCCGCGAACTGATCGAAGAAGCGAGCATCCTCGAGATCGATAGCGTCTCCTTCGAGTTGCACACCGACGAGGAGGGCGAGGGCTGGGTCTGGCGGCTGGTCGACGAGTACGGCTCGACGATGGCCGAGAGCACGCAGACCTACGAGAACCGCACCGACGCCCGCGAAGCGATGAACGACGTGAAGGCCCACGCTCCCGACGGCTGGATCACCTTCACCGAGTAATTACCTGCGGCCCGATCCGTCGACTGAGTTCGTTTTCGCGGTATTGTGCGTTTCCGTTTGTGCGGGGCACCGCTCGAGACGCACCGAGACCCGTCCCGGTCGGTGGAACGAATCCTGATGGTTATCGGGAATTTAACTTCTACGGACCGTATTCTCGAGCCATGAAGTCGATGCGCATCGAACTCCGCTACACGTCGGCGGCGATTCCACCGTTACACGAGGGAATCTGCGAGTCATCCCATATCGATCGGGAGTTCATCGTCGGCGGACAGTCGGTCGACGGCGTCGAGACGATCACGTCGTTCGTCTACGGCGAGCCCGACGCCTACGAGTCCCTATTGTGCGATCTCGAGAGCGTTCTCGAGTACGATATCACGCCCTCCGACGACGGCTTCTTCCTCTATCTCCGCCGAGAACTCGGGCCGGAAGGGATATCCCTCTTAAACGCGCTCGCACAGGAGACCGTCGTGGTCGTCCCGCCAATAGAAATTCGCTCCGATCGGACGGTTCGACTGACCGTCGTCGGCCATCCGTCGGCGCTGACCACCGTCGTCGAGGGGGTGCCCGACGGAATGGGGCTGGACATCCGCTGGGTCAGCCAGGAGATCACAGTCACCGGCGCGGCGGTCTCCGATCGACAGGCCGCCGCACTCCAGGCCGCCTGGGACGTCGGCTTCTACGAAATTCCGCGCGAGGGTGGCATCGAAGCAGTTGCGGCGGAACTCGAGTGTGCCGTCTCAACGGCGTCGGAACTCGTCCGTCGCGGCGAAGCGAACGCCGTGGAGCGAGTTCTCGATAGCGGTCCGTAGGACGGTTCGGTGGCTCTGTTGCTCCCCCGTGTTCAGATCTGTTTCGCGTGAACGACACGCTCACTCGCTTCGCTCGTTCGCGGGTGCTACGCTTGTGTTCTGACCGCAGCGGTAACGCCGTACCCTGTACTTATTGCTGGGGTCCGAAGCCTATCACTCCAAGGGCGGTTCAACAGAGCCGCGCTGGACTATCCGGATGTAGGAACCGGAACATCCGTAGACGCGACCGTACTATCATGCGAGCGGAGCGTCACCGTCATCGTCTCGTGCTCGAGCGGGATCCAACTCCACTGAACGTCGATCGTCGCCGAATCGCCCGACTCGACGACGGTCTCGTTTTTCGGCGTCATCTTCTCGTCCTCCTCGTCGAACGAGAGGAGGAGCTGCGTCACGGGTAGCTCTGTCGCGGTTCGGTTTTCGACCGTCACGGCAAACGCCTCGACGGCACGTTGGGTACCTTCGGTTTCGAGTTCGAGGTGAACGTCGGTAATTTCGACTCTCGGATCCTTCGATTCCGCGCGTCGGTCGAATCCGGTCTCCTGTTCGCCAGACTGCGTGTCCGCCTCGTCGGCCGGCGTGAACTTGTGAAAACACCGCCAGCACCGGTAGTACTTGTTCTCCGGTCGAAAGAGCGCCCCGCTCGTCCGAATCTTTGACACGAAAAGCCGTCTCTCGCAGTTGGGACAGGGCGGACGGATCATACATTCATTGAACGTATAACTCGTATGGTTTTTTCGGAACGAGGAAGTCGTAACCCACAGTCGAAGGGAAGTTGATCCCTGCTGTAACGCTCCGTCCGTACTCGCCGACCGCGACGCTGTCTGCGGTCCCGAGGCGAAAATCGGCGTCATCGATGCCCGAGTGTACCACAGAACGGGCCGAACCCGTCGGTTGGGGCGCTCGTACCGAGCACCCGTGCAGTACCGCTGGAAGAACGGCGGTAAATCTCGCATTCGGACTGCAGAACCACAGAATCCCCGGAGTTCCGAGGACCGCAGGTAGACGATTTGGTGCGATGACGAATTGGCGGTCGAGGGAATGTGAACCGCGCCGAGACTGTTCGCTTCGCTGCGTGTCTCGTCTAGTTCAAATGCCTCCAGAGCGTATTTCCCCCTCGAGAATTTGCTCGCCGAAAAATAAGCCGGTGAAGGGATTTGAACCCTTGACCTAATCCTTACGAAGGATTCGCTCTGCCAGTCTGAGCTACACCGGCGCTCCGTGTCCACTTACTCGTAAGACCGATACCAGCCATAAGGATTGCGAATCGATGCGAGCGTGTGACGAATTCGCGCGTCTGGCCTTAACGCTCGAGTCGCACGTCCAGACACACGTTCAGTTCGTGTGGCGCGTAGGAACGAACCGTCCGCCGCGTCTCGACGGAAACCTCGTACTCCGGTTCGGCCGCCTCTCGAATCGCCCGCTCGCCCGGCCCGAACGGATCGTCCTCGTGCTGGATGTCGTAGTAGTGAATCATGCAGTCGTCGCCGGCGAGGGTAACGGCGCTCTCGAGGAACTCGTCGGCGCTGTGGGGAAGGTTCATCACGAGCCGGTCGGCCCAGTTTGCGTACTCGTCGGCCACTGCACGAACATCGTCACAGATCGCCGTCACGCGATCCTCGACGCCGTTCCGGCGCGCGTTCTCGCGCAGGTACTCGATCGCGTCCGCGTTGACGTCGACGCCGACGCACTCCGCACCGCGTTTCGCGAACGGGATCACGAACGGGCCGACGCCGGCGAACATGTCGAGCGCCCGCTCGCCGTCGACGACCTGCTCCGTGACCCGATGACGTTCGGTCGCGAGCCGCGGCGAGAAGTAGACGGCGGCGAGGTCGAGTGCGAACTCGCAGCCGTACTCGCGGTGGACGACCTCCGTGTCCTCGCCGACGAGGATATCCCAGTCGCGGGTCCGCGTCTCGCCTTTGACCTTCGACGCCTTGTTGAGCACCGTCTCGAGGGGGAGATCAGAGTCGAGGACGGCATCGGCGATTTCGCGGGCGCGCTCGTCGTCGTCCTCGTCGAGCAAGGCGGCGCGCCCGAGTCGCTCGTAGGACGGCTCCCACCCCAGGATATCGGCCGGCGTCGTCTGCGTCTCGCGCTCCTCGACGGGACGGGCGACGACCTCGAGGTCGTTCGAAACCGCGTCGGGATCCGTGATCGGCACGTAGAGACTGCCGTCGGCCACCGAAATCTCGTACTCGTCGTCGATCAGGTCCGCATCCGCGAGTTCGCGGCGCGTGGCTTCGCCCTCCTCACGGGGGACGCGGACGCACGGCACTTCCATACCGTGACGAAACCACCGGGTCGCCGTAACGGTGACGTTTTCCGAGTCAGCGGCCGTGAACAGTTTTCAGGCCTCGAGCCAATCTGTGCGTATGCACAAACTCACGACCGTGGAAACGGTCCACGAGGAAAGGTCGTGGCTGTTCACGGTAGAGGACCAGTACGGTGAGAAAGAGGAAGTGATCCTCGTTCCCTGCGAAGACGGTGTCGAGCAGAGCTCGACAAGCAGTCAGAACGGGAACCGATCTGACGACGGCGTCGAGGCCTGGATCAACCGCTGTACGCACGAGGCCCAGCGGTTCGACACGGGCCGCGGCGTCCCCATGCGCGACGGCCAGCTCATCTGTCCCCGCCACGGCTCACTGTTCGACGCCTGCTCGGGCCACTGCGACAACGGCGAGGCCGCGAACACGACGCTTCCGTCGGTCGACATCACGGTCCACAACGACGGCACGGTGTTTCTTACCGACGACGACGCGACGTTCGTCCACGAAGGCGGAATCGACGACGACGGCGGTCCGGACTCGACGTCGCACATCTCGCTCTGACGCGCCGCGGTCCGAGAGACGCTTTTGGGGGTGGATCGTCTGCTTACCACATGGAACGAAGACACGTCTCGAGTGGCACCGAGTGGGAACCGACGGTCGGCTACTCCCGAGCAGTCCGCGCCGGTTCGCAGATCCACGTCGCGGGGACGACGGCGACCGACGAGAACGGCGGCGTCGTCGCCCCAAGCGATCCGTACGCGCAGACGAAATGCGCCCTCGAGATCGTCGCTGAGGCGCTCGAGGAAGCCGGTGGGTCGCTCGAGGACGTCGTCCGAACCAGACTCTACGTGACCGATATCGACGACTGGGAGGAGATCGGACGGGCCCACGGCGAGGTTTTCGGGGAGATTCGGCCGGCAGCCAGTATGGTCGAAGTCCAGCGGTTGATCGATCCCGAGCATCTGGTTGAGATCGAGGCGGTCGCCGTTGGCGATACTGGGGACGAGTGACGACGTTCTGGTCCGTTCGTGAAGCGATCGATTCCGTCGTTGGAGTACTGAAGATGACAGCGGAGAGACCGTCCGGCTGTCTGATGAGGGACGAGAGCAGCGACTGACCACGAACGCTCCCGTTTCCGTGTTACAGGAACTCACCTGGCGTTTCGAGTGATCCAATGGTAGATCACGAACCGATTCGACACCCCGGTCATCCCGGAGTGCAGTCGTTGCTACACCAAACCACTTATTAAAACTAGGGGAACAAAAATATACTTTTAGTTATAGCTAATTTTAGAACTAGCATAGAAGGAGACCAGCGGCAGTCAGCCGATTCGAGAAGTGTGATACACGGCAGTTCGTCGAATCAACAGACCAATCTTGTATTACTGACGGCCTCCACGAAGCAGTGAGCCGAGATAAATGAGGATTGCAGTAATGATACTCATCGGTCAATGCAGTTAGTCGGCCGGTCGTTCCTCGGCAGTCGCGTCGATGGTGTCCTCGGTGGCTCGACTCGACTGGATTTTTCCGAGCATGACAGCTCCGATGTAGAGTGCAACGGCGACGAGGACGATCGTCCCGCCGGCCGTGGTCTCGTACTGGAATGAGAGCGTAATTCCAACGAGTACGGCGAGTTCAGCGAGGATAATCGACGCCAGCAACGCCTCCCGGAAGCTCCGGGCAAGTTGAGCCGCGCCGGCGACGGGAACGACCAACATTGCTGCGACGAGGATCACGCCCATGATCTGCATCGCGCCGACGACGACCATTGCGGTGATCATCGTCATGACGCGGTTGTACCAGGGGACGTTGAGGCCGGCGACCCTGGCGGCGGTCTCGTCGAAGGTCACGTACAGCAGCTGCTTATACGTGGTCACGACAACGAGCGTGACGATCACAAAGAGGCCGATCAGGATCGTCGCGTTCGACCGCGAGACCGTCGCGAGGTTCCCGAAGAGGTACTGGTTGATCCCGACGGCGAGTCCGCCGGCGTTGAGGCTGATCAGTACGGCTCCGAGTGCGAACCCGGTCGAGAGAACGATCGCCATCGAGACGTCGTTGTAGGCGTCGGTGACCTCCGAGATCAACTCGATCGCGAGCGCGGCGATCATCGCGACGACGACGGCGGTGAGATACGGCGAGACACCGACGTCGAGGACGGCGTTGACGAACAGCCCGACAGCGACGCCGGCGAAGGCCGTGTGTGCGAGCGCGTCACCGATCAGCGCGAGCTGGCGGTGGACGAGGAAGGTTCCGATCAGCGGCGCCATCACGGCGATCAGAATCCCGACCAGAAAGGCCCGGTGCATGAACCCGTACTGGAGCATCTCGATGCCGGCAGCGTCGCCGACGCTCGACAGCAGGTCGCTCCAGCGGTCGATGATCCAACCGAGGGCATCGCTCGGCACACCCGTTACACCGGGAACGGCGAAACCGTCTCCGCTCGCGATTGACAGCGTCGACGACGGTGACGGCGTCATGGCGTCGTCCTCTCCCGTCGCCCGGTGTCGATTCCGTAGGCTCGCTCGAGTGCGTCGCTGTCGGCGAACGCCTCGGGCGGGCCGTCGAAGTACAGCTCCCGGTTGAGACAGAGCACACGATTGGTGTGCTCGAGGACGGCCTCGATATCGTGTTCGACGAGCAGGATCGTCATGCCCTCGTCGTTGAGCCGATCAAGCAGGTCGAAGAACGCCTCGATGGACTCGGCGTCGACGCCGACGGTCGGCTCGTCTAAGACGAGCAGGTCGGCCTCGCCGGCGAGTGCCCGTGCGATGTACGCCCGTTGACGCTGGCCACCCGAGAGCTTCGTGATCTTCCGATCGGCGAGGTGGTCGATCCCCACCGTCTGGAGCGCCTCTCGCGTGCGCTCGCGATCGTCGGAGCTAATCCGGCCGAAGCCGGCGTGGGGGAACCGTCCCATCAACACGACTTCTGCGACGGTGATCGGCATTTCCTTCGTGTTCTCGGTGACGTCTTGAGCGACGTAGCCGACGCGGTCTCGATCGACGAAGGCACGAGACGGCCGGCCGAATAGCTCGACGGTACCCCGATCGGGTGCGTACAGCCCCAGGATCAACTGGAGGAGCGTACTCTTACCGGAGCCGTTCGGGCCGATAACGCCGACGTACTCCCCTTCCTCGACGGAAAATGTCATGTCTCGGACGACGGGGCTAGCGGTGTATCCGAACGAGACGTTTTCGACTGTTATGTGTGTCATTGTAACATGGATCGCTATCGAGTGTGAATCGTGTCAGTCGAAGTTGCGCCACTCCTCGCCGAGGTCCGTCTCTTCCGGGCTCGCCGCGTCGAGGACGATCTCGAACGTCGGCATGTTGATGTTACGTGCGATGTCGAAGTAGCCCCAGCCCTGGTCAGCCCACTCCTCTTTCGTCCCGGCGTAAGGCGTCACGGGGTAGTACGCCTCGGCGTCGGTCTCGTCGATCAGCTGTTTTGCCCACGAGCGATTTTCGAAAATCGCCGCCCCGATGTACTGGATATCGTGTTCGGCGATCATGTCCTCTGCGTACTGCCTGTCGCTCGTTCGGACGTCGTCGGTGGCGGCGAGGTTCGCGACCAGCGGCTGGATCGTCGCGCCGTAGCGCTGGCCGAGGTACTCGAAGGCGTTGTGTGCCGCCAGGAAGACGTACTCTCGCTCCGCCTCCCCGAAGATCGCCTCCCACTCGGCGTCGAGTTCGTCTAACTCGCCTTTGAGTTCATCGGCATTATCGGCGAACTCACTCTCGTGATCGGGGACGACCTCCGTGAGCCCGTCCGCGATGTTATCGACCGCCTGCTTTGCCAGCTCCGGATCGAGCCAGAAGTGAGGATCTTTTCCGCCGTCGATCTCCTCGTCGTCCTCGACTGTTTCGGCGAGGTCGAGCAGTTCGACTCCTTCCCGGGCGTTGATCAGGTGCGTACCCGCGTCGTCGTCCTGGACGGTTTCGATCGCCCGATCGGCCCAGGGCTGGAAATCCGGCCCGACGTGGACGAACGCGTCGGCGTCGACGATGTCCCGTGTGATCGACGGGTCCGGCTCCCAGCCGTGGCCGTGGAGGCCGACGGGAACGAGATTGTCGACCGACAACGGCGTTCCATCGGCGATCTGTCGCGTGAAGTCGTAGAACGTAAAGAACGACGCGACTGCGACGTTCTGATCGTCGTCCTCCGAGGCTTCCCCGAAACAACCGGCCAACCCGGTTGCGAGGGTTCCCGCAGAGAGTGCAGTAAAGTTTCTGCGCGAGACAGTGCGTGAACCGTTTTTCTCGGATTTCATCACTTGCACGTTCGGGGGAACCCTATTTGACTTTTGTGCTCCTAACTTATCAATTAGGCTTGTCTAATTCGGTCCGCCTCTTCCCGCGACGTCGCTCGAGCGCCGATGCGGCGTGCAACGTGGGTCGGCAACGCGACGGCCGTCTCCGTAGACGACGGAACGACGGTCACCAGATCGATAGGCGACACCGTATCGACGACGAGTCGCGTTCCCGGACCGATTCGATGCTGAGACAGGTAGTCGCGGATGTCCGGATCTCGATGTGGCACTTGTTCGACGATCACCGTCTCTCCGGTCTCGTACTCGGTAAGCGCCGTGTGCGGCGTCTCGTCTGGAATTTTTAGATTCGAATCCGGAATGGGGTCGCCATGGGGGTCCATCGCCGGTTCACCGAGAAACGTCGCGAGGCGTCGCGTGAATTCGTCGCTGACGTGATGCTCGAGGCAGTCGGCTTCGTCGTGAACCGTCGACCACGAGTAATCGAGATGCTCCATCAGAAACGTCTCCAGCAACCGGTGGTTCCTGACGAGTTGCAGGACGATTTCCTCGCCGCAGTCCGTCAACTCGACGCCCAGGTAGGGCGTGTAGTCGACGAGTTCACGGTCGGCGAGCGAGTCGAGCATGCACGTCACGGTCGGTGAGGTTACGTCGAGTTCCTCGCTGATTTCGGTCGTTCGAACCGGCCGACCGTACTCGTCCTCGAGATGGTAGATCGCTTTGAGATAGTCCTCTGCGACCGGACTGAGATCCATCGTCCGTGACTTCGAGTGGATAACTAAATAGATTTTCTGTCCCCAGAGATAGTATTAGGCAAGTCTAATTATTACTGGCAGAAGAAGAGAGGTGTCACTTCCGCCAGTATGACCACGCGACGGCACCGACGAGCGAGACGATCACACCTCGAGTGACACTCTCCGGAGTCGACTCGAAACCTTATAGCAGCGCCTGAAACTAGAGCGCCCATGCTCACCTTCATCGGGCTCGGCCTGTACGACGAGCGCTCGATCACCGTCGAGGGTCGGGCGGCGCTCCGAAACGCCGACCGCGCCTACGCCGAGTTCTACACCAGCGAGCTGATCGGCACGTCCGTCGAGGACCTCGAGTCCCACCACGACGTCGAGATCGAGGTTCGAGACCGCGCAGGCGTCGAACAGCATCCCGAGGACATGCTCGAGGCCGCCGAAACCGACGACGTCGCCTTCCTGACCGCGGGCGATACGATGATCTCGACGACCCACGTCGACCTCCGTCTGCGGGCCCACGAGCGCGGCATCGAGACGCAGGTTATCCACGGCGTGACGGCCCAGACGGCTACGAGTGCCCTCACCGGGCTCCAGAACTACCGGTTCGGCAAGGCGACGACGCTGCCGTTTCCCTACGCTCACGGCGCGGACGGGCTTCCGGAGAGCGTAACGAAGACGATCGACGATAACCGCGCGGACGGCCTCCACACGGTCGTCTACCTCGATATCAAAGTGGACAACGAGGCCGCGACGAATCGCCTCGACACGGACGAGACGCTCGAGGAGTACATGACCGCCGACGTCGGCGCCGAACTCCTCGCCGAGGCGTATCCCGACCTCGTGGGCGTCGTCGTCGCCCGCGCGGGCAGTCCGGACCCGCTCGTCGAAGCCGGAACGATGGCCGACCTCGCCGACCGGGAGTTCGGCGATCCGCTGCACCTGCTCGTCGTCCCCGGCGACTGTCACCTGCTCGAGGCCGATGCACTGGTCGAGCTCGCGGGCGCCGATCGGGACGACCTCGATATCGCTTGATCCCGATCGTTCGGACGATCCCTCGAGGGACCGACCACCTGCTATTTACGGCCCGAGTGGGAGACACAGCACATGAGTAGACGGGAGCGGATGGGCGACTCGGTTCTCGAGAGCGGGGTGATCGACGCGGCCACGACGGACGGGGACCTCGAACTGGACGACGAGACGTTCGAACTGCTCCGTGAGGAACTCCGGCTGACGTTCGACTCGCAGGTCGAACGGCTCCAGGAGATCGACGCGAAAGCCATCGAGATCCTGAAGGCGAACCTCCTGTTGATCGGCCTCGTCGTGACGGGCGGCTCGATCGTCGTCCAGACCGACCTGAACGTCGCGCCGTTCGTCAACCTCTTTACGATCGCTGGCGGCGTTCTCTTGCTCGTCTCGACGGGACTCGCCGGCGTGACCTACACGGCGTCAAACCTCCGTGGCGGGATCGACGCCGACGTCGTCGAGGCCGGGCTCGCATCGGCTCGAGTCGACGCCGATCCGGAAACCGATCCGTTCCGGGTTCGCCTGCTCCGGAGCTACGGTCGCTGGATCGAGTACAACGCGCGGGTGACGGCCGTCAACGACATGTTCGCGACGATTACCGTCCTCATGGTCATCGTCGCGTTCGTCTACGTCGTCGCCGGGATCGCCGCCGGTGCGCTCGCCCCGTCGCTGCTCGTCTCGGTGCTGGCCTTTCTCGGGCTTTCGGGCGTCCTGCTGTGGCTTTCGGGCTTCGCCTACTATATGGACCATCTCGGCGCCAGCGAGGCCTACGGAGCGGGGACTTTCGACGGCGTCAGAATCTCGAAAGGCGTCACCCGAAAGCGCGGTCTCTCGACGCTCCGGACGATGCGCAGCGAGCGCGAGACCGTCGACGAGGACGAGCCGTAGCGCCGATTCCGCCGTCCCTATCTCGGGGCCTCGAGCCCACTGCGCGGTCCTCGCTCGGTGCTACTTCCAAGCCGTTTCTCGACGCGCGGCCGCACTCGACGCTACTGCGAAGCCGTCACTCGCCGAGCACGCCCTCGAGTTCCGAGAGAAAGTCGCCGGGCACCTCGAGGTGTGGCGTGTGCCCCGTGTTACTGAAGACGACCTCTTCGAACTCGCCGCCCGCTTCCGCATACTCCTCGAGAACGGCGCGCGTCTGCTCGACCATCGGCTGCGGTGGGAAGACGTCCTCGCCGGGCCAGCCCGGAACCTCGCCCATCCGTCCGAGCGTTCCGACGTCGAAGAAAGACTCGTTGGAGACGATCTGGTCCGAGTCGCCGCGGATCCACAGCACGGGCGGCTTCTCGTCGGGATCGACGTCGGTGATCGCCGCGAGCGAGCAGTACTTCGGCGAGATGGCGTTGTTCACGCCGTGTTCGCCCGGCGCGACGCCGGGCCAGTTCTCGCTCGGGGTCGCGTTACCGGGGTAGTTCTCGTCCCCAGTCGCGGTGTCGAGCATCCCCGTCAGGTACGACTCCTCGCGGTCCGCGTCGAACTCGTGGGTCGGATCGACGTAGAACGTCCGCAGCACCTTCCGCGGCGAGGACTCACCTTCCTCGCTCCGATCGCGCTCGGCGAGACCCGCGACGAACTCGTCGTTGCCGAGGCCGCCGCCGGAGCCGGCGTAGTCGTCGAAACACGGCTTCCCATCTTCGTCTTTCGTGGCGCCGAAGCCGTACGGCGAGAGCGGGTTGATCAGCACGAGCGAGGCGACCATCCCGGGGTTGTCGATCGTGTATCGCATCGCGGCTCCGCCACCGTTCGACCAGCCGACGAGCGTAATCGGCTCCGAAACCTCGAGTTCTGCGAACAGCGCACGGAGGTCACCCGCGAAATCCCCGAGTCCGTTCGTCGCATCGACGGCTTTCGTCTCCGAGTCGCCGTAGCCCCGCAGGTCGGGAGCGATCGCGCGGTACCGATCGGGCAGGTCGGCCATCGTGTCCTCGAAGAATCGGGAGGATGAGACGTTTCCGTGGACGAAAACGACCGTCTCGTCGGTCGCACCGGATTCGCCGCCCGACTCGAGGTAGTGCGTCTCGAGGCGGTCGGTGTCGACGGTTCGGGACTGGACGCCGGCGAGGGTGTCGTCTCGAGTCATCGATAACGGCTACCACGTGACCCGTGTTAATTGTCCGTCCGGCAGACCGCGCCGTCTTATACCCGCTCGAGCAACTCGTACAACTCCTCCTCGGTCGCGTTTCCGTCCCTGATCGCCTCTCGCGGCGCGCGGGGCCACGGTCGCGCCTCGACGGCGTCGATTGCGGCTTCCGGCGAGCAGTCTCGGTCGCGAGCCACCCAGCCGGCGGCGACCACACCCGTGCGACCGAGACCGGCGTTACAGTGGAGTACGACGCGGCCGCCGTCCGCCGTCACCCCCTCGATGAACTCGACGGCGCTTCTGAGGGGGTCAACGCCGGGAAGGTGACGGTCTCGAATCGGCACGTGGGCGGTATCGAATGTCCCGTCGTAGCTCGCCGGCAACCCCCACCGAGAGGCCTCGCGTTCCGAGAGGAGACAGAGGACCCCGGAGACGCCGTTGCTCTCGAGAATCTCGGTCCACTCCGCGAGACTCCCCCCGAGGTGGCCGGGCCGACAGGCCCCGAAGAGCGGTCCGTCATCGACGATTCGGCCGAAGTTCGCGGAGGTCATCGGCTCGACACCACGTGTCGCTCCTCGAGAGCATTCGAACGTACTCGGACGGATCGAACGACGGTCGGTATCACGGCGAAGATACGCGGACAGAAGCAGTGATCCCACTTGAATCTGTATCCCAGCGATGCCTTCGCTGGGGGACCGTATCTGAGCGGAAAAACGCGGCTCGACCGTTACAGGCGCTCGATGATCGCGTTCGTCACGTCCTCGGTCGAGGCGTCGCCGCCCAGATCCGGGGTTCGCGGTCCCTCCTCGAGCGTCGCCTCGACGGCCTCGTGGACCGCCTCGCTCTCTACGTCGTAGCCGAGGTACTCGAGCAACATCGCGGCGGAGATGATCGTCGCGGCCGGGTTCGCGACGCCCTCACCGGCGATGTCGGGTGCGGTGCCGTGGACCGGTTCGAACAGCCCGCGGTCGGGGCCGACGTTGGCCGAGGGGAGCAGGCCGAGTCCGCCGACGAGGCCGGCGGCGAGGTCCGAGAGGACGTCGCCCGCGAGGTTCGGACAGACGATGACGTCGAACTGTTCGGGGTCGAGACAGACCCGCGTCGCGAAGGCGTCCATCAGCACCTCGTCCGTCTCGACGCCCTCCTCGTCGGCGACCGACTTGACGGTGTCCCGAAAGAGGCCGTCCGTCTCGCGCATGACGTTCGCCTTGTGGACGATGGAGAAGCCGTCGTGCTCGTCGCCGTCCGAGACGTAGTCGCAGGCGAACTCCGCCAGCTCTCTCGAGGCGGTCTCCGTGACGACGCGGGTGAGCGTCGAGACGTCCTGCGTGAGTCGGTCCTCGAGCCCCGAGTAGACGCCCTCGGTGTTCTCGCGGAGGAAAACGAGATCCGTCTCGGGGCGGACGGCATCGATTCCCGGATACGCCTTCGCGGGGCGGATGTTGACGAAGGAGTCGACCGCGTCCCGGAGCGGGAGGATGACGTCCGCGGCGGTCTCGCCGGCCGCGCCGAACAGCGTCGCGTCGGCCGACGCCGCGAGATCGTACGTTTCCTGTGGCAGCGCCTCGCCCGTCTCCTCGAGGACGGCGTCGCCCGCGTCCGCTTCGACGAACTCGAAGTCGATGTCGAGCGCCTCGAGCACCTCGACCGCGGCGGGGGTGACTTCCTGTCCGATTCCGTCGCCCGGGATAACGGCGATTTCGTGAGTCATGCTCGACCATCTCGTGGCGGCCGAAAAGAGGGTATCGATAGCACAATGGTCGCGGGGCCGCGCCTCGAGATCGGCAACCCGAGGCGTGTTACTACCGGATGTCTCAATTGAGGACGTCATATGGTGTTTGATGGTATTAGATACCATCTAGTGGCAACCCTTATCCCGTTGGCCGGCCAAGTAGTGAGTATGACAGCATTCAGTACTCCCGTCAGCGTCACCCTCGAGATGCAGCGCCAGGCCATCGAACAGAGCCAGCAGGCCATCGAACAGACCGTTGAGACTCAGCAGCGCGCGAACGCGATGTTCCTCGACGGCATCGAATCCACGGAGGACGCCCAGCAGCAGGGATTTGACCTGACTCGCTCGGCCATGCACAGCTACCTCGACGCCTTCGAAACGTCGGTGCCCGGAACCGACGAAGCGGTCGCGGAGATCCGCCAGACCGTCGACGAGCAGTTCGACCAGCTCGAGGCCAACCACGCCGAAGCGTTCGAGACCGTCGAGGCCGAACTCGAGTCGGGCGTCGACGCCTCCAACGACGTCCTCGCCGAGCAGCTCGAGGTGCTCACCGAACAGCTCGATCTCCTGCAGGAGGCCCACACCGACGTCGAGGCACAGACGCTCGACGCCGTCGAAGGGGCCGAAGCACAGTTCGAGGAGCTCCAAGAACAGCTCGACGAACAGGGTGAGGAGATCACCGAACAGGTCCAGACCCAGTTCGAACAGTTCCAGCGCCAACTCGAGCAGCTGCAGGCACAGGTCGACCAGCCCGCCTCGAGCGCGTAATTCAGTAGTTTTTCACTTTTCGGATCCGCAAACTCACGGAGAGACCGTCGTCTCGCGGACAGTACAACGACCGGCTCTGAGGTCGGCCATCGACTACCAGCAGTAGCAGTAACTGTCGATCCCGTCTCAGGGACTCCCCACACCGCTCGAGACCCCGACCGCCTCCGCGATCGCCCGACGCTTGAGCAGGGCGAAGCCAACGGCGACCAGTCCGAAGCCGACGACCGTTAGCGCGCCGATCGATTCGTCGAGCAGGACGACGCCTGCGACCGTCGCGACGATCGGCACCAGATAGCCGATCAGCGCCGCCTCGAACGCGCCGTGCTTCTCGAGGATGGTGAAGTAGATCATGAAGGCGATGGCGGTCGCGAACACGCCGAGGTAGACCACGGCACCGAACGAGGCGGGCCCGATCGCGTCGACGCGCGAGAACTCGCCGGCACCGAGGCTCACGAGGTGTAAGACGACGGCCCCAACGAGCATCGACCAGCCGACGAGCGGCAGCTGCGGCAGGGTCGGACCGGCTCGCTGGATCAGGACGCCGCCGAGCGCGACGCTACAGACCTGCCCGACGACGAGCAAGCGCGCTGCGGTATCGCCGGCCAGCAGATTGGCGGGATCGGGCTGAACGATCAGCCCGACGCCCAGAAACCCGATCGCGGCCCCGACGGCGCCGATCGCCGACAGTCGCTCGCCCAGCAGCGGGATCGCCCACAGCGCGGTGACGATCGGCACCAGCCCCTGTAAGATCGCGGCGACGCCGCTGGGGACCGTCTGCTGGCCGATAAAGAGCAAGCCGTTGCCAGCGACGAGGAAGACCCCGCCGCCGACGACCGCTGCCAGATCGTTCCGCGCGGTCGGTCGCCACTGATCGACGCGAACGATCGCCGCCGCCAGCAGCAAGATCGCCGCGATGTCGTATCGGGCGGCCGCAAAGAGCAGCGGCGGGAGCGACTCGAGTCCGACCGAAATCGCCGGAAAGGAGAGGCCCCAGAGCACCGCCAGCGAGAGGAACATCGCTACATCACGGTTCGGGGACATACACTGGCTTTCGGACAGGTGCCGAAATCGATGACGATGTACGCCGCGTTCTGCCGCTTCCGGCGTGATAGCAGGGGCCACGACTCGAGCAGCAACCACTCGACGATAGAACTCGTCCGTCCGGACCTCGCCGAGTTCTGCGAACAAAACGGGATCGCAGTCAGAGTGTTTCTTGCCCAATCTCAGATGTCACCGCTTGGAGAACCGCTTCAACTTCGGAGAACTCTGCTGTCGATTCGAAATGGAGTGTGTCAGGTCGTGACAGGCCGGTCCGCGAAGAAATCCAACTGATTGCCGTCCCGACTCGACCCTGCTCCGACTCGTACCATTGTAGTTCGATTGCCAATTGTGCTGGACACGATTCAACCGATGCGAGTCGGGAGAGGTCGTGGCAAACGTTTCCAAGACAGAGGGACGGTGGAGAGATGCTACATTCCACACCGGTATCTTCCCATTCCGCTATTGGACGGTTCGGAAGAACCACTGCCGGTTCACCGTTGATGGCGTTCTGAACAGCGTTGACAATTCCATTAGACGACACATCATCAATCGTGAACTTTTCGTGCTCAGGAACGTATTGAAGATACGTTTCTGTGTCACGTACAAGTTCGACTTTCCTTACGCCGTAAACACGAGCAGTCCCAGTCATCTCCAGAAGTGACTGGATCGCTTCTAGTGAACTAGTAGACACGTCTGCTTCGTATCTCACAGCATCAGTGTGATCGGTTCGTGAAAAGCTGTCATCTAACTGTTGAATGACTGAGGGGTAGTCGTCAACAACCGTCTCTGTCTCGATCAATAGGACTAGCTGGTCTGTGGAGGACGACGCGGCCTGGATGGCCTTGAATAGTATTGCATCATGACGTGGCGTACCCGCTATTGGATAGCTCGCAATGAGAGTGTGGGTGGGATTATATACGGAGCAGGCGCAATACACGGGCTTTAGCCCGTGGATACGCGCCGTCACGTCATAATACTAACCATCGAGAACTTCCCGAAAGAAATTGCAAAGTGCGACGATTCAGGCGGTACACGGGTGACTCGACTACACCACACGTGGTCAGAACGCCGGACCCACTTCTTCCACTCGTTAGCGAAGCATGTCGTCCGGCAGTGTGTCAAGAAAGGAGTTGGGAGAATCAACGTCGGGAAGCTCGCAGGTGTCCGAGAGGGTGAGAACGGCGAGTCGAAAAACTGGGGTCGGCACGGCAACCTCGACTTGCATGGGTGGGCGTTCGACCGTTTCACGTCGATTCTCACCTACAAGGCGAAGGTCAAGGGTATCGAAGTCGTAGAGGTGTCCGAGCGCGACACGAGCAAGACGTGCTGCGTATGCGGTAGGGAAGACGACAGTCAGCGTGTTGAACGTGGGTTGTACGTGTGCGAGGAGTGTGACGCGGCATTCAATGCTGACGTGAACGGGGCGGAGAACATCCGTCTCGACGTGAATCAAAGTAACTCCGAGTCTACACTCAGTTTGGGTGGGGATAGGAGTACCGGCTGGTTGGCACAGCCCGGAGTCTACCTTCACGACTTGTCCAGCGGATTCCAACCGCAGGAACGAGTGGTAGACTGCAAACCCTAATATCCCAACTGCGGTCGGGATTCCTCCGCGTGAACGCCGAGGAGGATGTCAAACTGAGTCACGGTCTCTAG
Organism: Natronorubrum marinum; assembly: GCF_052040125.1. Lineage (NCBI taxonomy): Archaea > Methanobacteriati > Methanobacteriota > Halobacteria > Halobacteriales > Natrialbaceae > Natronorubrum > Natronorubrum marinum. The sequence continues at coordinate 790,265 of NZ_JBPPFV010000001.1, read as the reverse complement.
TAGACAGGGATTCCGACCGGGGGCTTAACAGTTAGTCCTGCCAGGATGTAGGCGAGTGCCTTTGCAATAGCGGAGTCGAGACCGATTCCTGCTGCGGCAGCGGCGATGAGAAGTATCTCTGAGCATTTCAACTTCAACGAAATCTACTTCGGGAACCGGGAAGAGAAGCGCTCAAACACGTTATCAAAGCCACAGTTTGAGATCAACAACGTGCTACACGAGAGCGACAGATGGAAAAACGAACCGCCACTGCGTTCAATTTCGAGGTTGTCGACTCGAGTCTACTCCGCTTCAGGAATCGCCGTGTCCTCGACGTACGGCAGTTCCTCGGCCTTCTTCTGCACTTCGCCCGCGTTGGACTTCATCAGCGCCGTCGTGTCCCAGACGCCCTCGACGAGCGCCTTGCGCTGGGCGTCGTCGACGGTGACGTCGATCGTCTGTTCGTCGTAGGTCACCGTCTCGGCCTCAACGTCGATATCGATCTCGCCGTCGGGATTCGCGTCGACCCAGTCCTGCAGAGCCTGGATCGTCTCGCTGTCGGCAGTCACGGTCGGGATGCCGAGTGCCAGACAGTTACCCGCGAAAATTTCGGCGAAGCTCTCGCCGATGATGGCGTCGATCCCCCAGCGCATCAGCGCCTGGGGCGCGTGCTCTCTCGAGGAGCCACAGCCGAAGTTGCTGTTGACGACCATCACCGAGGAGTCCTGGAACCGCTCCTCGTTGAACGGGTGTTCCTTCTGGTTGTCGTCGTCATCGAACCGCAGATCGAAGAACGCGAACTCGCCCAGTCCGTCGAAGGTGACGACCTTCATGAACCGCGCGGGAATGATCTGGTCGGTGTCGATGTCGTTGCCCCGAATCGGGACGGCCGAGCCGGAGACGTAGTTGACTTCCGGAATTTCGACTTCGTCGCCGCCGTCGGTTCGGACCTCCCGAACCTCGGCGGCGTGGCTCACGGGTCGTTCCTCCCCGTTCGCTCGTTCCGAGGACTCGCTCCGCTCGTCCTCGTGCGTCATGCTGTCGTCACCTCCTTCAGATCGCGCACGTCAGAGACTTTCCCGTTGATCGCCGCCGCGGCGACCATTCCCGGGCTCATCAGAACGGTTCGTCCGTCCTTGCTGCCCTGGCGGCCGACGAAGTTCCGGTTCGAGGAGGAGGCACAGGCCTCGTCGCCCTCGAGTTGGTCCTCGTTCATCCCCAGACACATCGAACAGCCGGCGTTTCGCCACTCGAAGCCGGCTTCCTCGAAGACGTCCTTGAGTCCCTCCTGCTCGGCGGTCTTCTGGACGCGCTGGCTGCCGGGAACGACGAGCGCGCGGACGTCGTCGTGGACCTGCTGGCCCTCGACGAGCGCCGCCGCACGGCGCAGGTCGGGCAGTCGGGCGTTCGTACAGGAGCCGAGGAAGGCGACGTCGATCTCGTATCCTTCCATCGTCTCGCCGGGTTCGACGCGCATGTGTTCCTGAGCGCGTCGGGCCGTGTCCTGCTTGTCCGCAGGCAGGTCCTCGGGTTCCGGGATCGGATCCGTGATGCCGATCCCCTGGCCGGGCGTGGTGCCCCAGGTGACGACCGGCTCGAGTTCGTTCGCGTCGATGGTGACGACGTCGTCGTACTCCGCGTCGTCGTCGCTGCGGATGGACTCCCAGTAGGGTTTGAGTTCCTCGAACCTCTCGGGATTGTCCTGGAAGTAGTCGGTCTCTTTCAGCCACTCGTAGGTGGTCTCGTCGGGGTTGACGTAGCCCGCGCGAGCGCCGCCCTCGATGGACATGTTACAGATCGACATCCGCCCCTCCATCCCGAGGTTCTCGATGGCCTCGCCGGCGTACTCGTAGACGTAGCCGACGCCGCCTTCGGTACCGAGTCGGCGGATGATCTCGAGGACGATGTCCTTCGCTTCGACGCCCTCGCCGAGTTCACCGTCGACCTGGATCTTGCGTACTTTCTGTTTCTCCATCGCGACGGTGCCCGTCGCGAGCACATCCCGAATCTGACTGGTGCCGATCCCGAACGCGAGCGCGCCGAAGGCGCCGTGGGTCGAGGTGTGGCTGTCGCCACAGACGATTGTCTTGCCGGGCTGGGTGAGTCCCTGCTCCGGACCGATGACGTGGACGATCCCTTGATCGCCCGTCGTCGGATCCGAGAAGTCGATGCCCGCGTCGCGGACGTTCGCCTCGAGTTCGCTCATCATCTCCTCGGCCGCGTCCTCCTTGTACGGGCGAGACTGGTCGGCCGTCGGTACGATGTGATCGACCGTCGCGTGGGTCAGTTTCGGGAAGGCGACCTCGAGGTCGCGCTCGCGGAGCATCCCGAACGCCTGCGGGCTCGTGACCTCGTGAATGAGGTGGAGTCCGACGAACAGCTGGTCCTGTCCGGTTGGTAGGCGTGTTACCGTGTGTCGATCCCAGACCTTGTCGTACAGCGTTCCCTCGCTCATTCTGTCTCCTCTGCGGGGCCCCGCTCGAAGACGCGGTTCGCGTCGTCGGCGTCCTGTGGCGGCGTATGTTCGACGTCCGCCATCGTCTCCGGTTCTTCGTCCGTGCGTTCGTTCGGATCGGTCGCCGACGGCTCTTCATCGTCGGTCCCTCCGTCGGTGACGACGGTCGGGCCGCGGCTGAAGAGCCGCCCGGCGGTCTCTCCGGTGAGCGGGTTCGTATGGCTGACGTCGCCCATCGTGTCCGTGTTCTCGTTCTGGCTCATGGGTTCCAAATCGTGTTCGGTCTCAGTCGTCCGCCTGCACGCGGACGGAGTCGTCTTCTTCGTCTTCCGTGCTGTCCTCCTCCGCCCACGCGAACAGGTCGCGCAGTCGGGCGCCGACCTCCTCGATCTCGTGGTTCTTCTCGGCCTGGCGAAGCTGCGTGTAGCTCGGTCGGCCGGCCTGATTCTCGAGGATCCACTCGCGCGTGAACTCGCCGTTCTGGATCTCCTCGAGCGTCTCCTCCATGTTCTCGCGAACGTGCTCGTCGACGATGCGGTCGCCGCGGGAGAGACCACCGTACTCCGCCGTATCGGAGACGGAATCCCACATCTCGGCGTGGCCGCCCTCGTACATCAGGTCGACGATCAGTTTGAGCTCGTTCAGACATTCGAAGTAGGCAATCTCGGGCGAGTAGCCCGCGTCGACGAGCGTCTCGTAGCCGTGCTTGACCAGCGAGGTGACGCCGCCACAGAGGACGGCCTGCTCGCCGAAGAGGTCGGACTCGACTTCCTCCTGGAACGTCGTCTCGATGACGCCGGCGCGGGTACAGCCGATTCCCTTCGCGTACGCGAGGGCGCGCTCTTCCGCGTCGCCCGTCGTGTCCTGATAGACCGCCAGCAGCCCCGGCGTTCCCTCGTCGTTCTCGTAGTTCCGGCGCACGAGGTGGCCCGGACTCTTCGGGGCGACCATCGAGACGTCGACGCCCTCCGGAGGCTCGATCTGGCCGTAGTGGATGTTCAGCCCGTGGGCGAACTGCAGCGTGTCGCCCGCCTCGAGGTTCGGCTCGATCGCGTTCTCGTAGACCGACGCCTGGACGGTGTCGGGGACGAGCACGGAGATGTAGCCCGACTGCTTTACTGCTTCGTCGGGCGTCGCGACCGTCAGCCCGTCCGCCTCGGCGGCGTCGCGCGAGGCCGATCCCTCGCGGAGACCGACGATCACGTCGACCCCGCTCTCGTGGAGGTTCAGCGCGTGGGCGTGGCCCTGGCTCCCGTAGCCCAGTACGGCCACGGTCTCGTCGTCGAGCGTCGATACGTCTGCGTCGTCGTCGTAGTAAATCTCGGTGGTGAATTCGTCAGTCATCGTCAGCTGTCTGTGTGTAGGTTCCGTCTTGGTTCGCCCCGTCGGCGGTCGATTCCGTCGCGCTCACGGGCGCGGCTGTGTCTTCGGTGCCACGGGCGAGCGCCGTCGTGCCGGTTCGGGAAATCTCTCGAACGCCGAACTGGCCGAACGTCTCGACCGCGGCTTCGATCTTCTGGCGGGAGCCCGTGATCTCGAAGGTCGCCGTCTCCGGACTCGAATCAACGGTCGTCGCGTCGTACATGTCCGCGACGGCGTTGACCTGTGCGGGCTCGTCGGCAGTGACTTTGACCAGCGCCAGCTCCCGGCGCATCGCGTCGGGCTCGAGCTCTCGCACCGAGATTACCGGCACGAGCTTTCGGAGCTGCTTCTTGATCTGGTCGATACCGGGGTCGGGCTCCTCGACGACGACCGTGATCCGCGCGCGTTCGTCGTCTTCCGTCGGCCCGACGGTCAGGCTCTCGATGTTGAACTGCCGCCTCGAGAACAGTCCCGAGACGTCCGAGAGCACGCCGGGCTCGTGGGTGACCAGCGCCGAGATGACGGTTCGGCGCGGCTCGTGTTTCGCCTCGACCGCCGGGTCGATACGAATACCCTGCTTGTTGCGCCGACCGTCAGGGGTCGGGCGCTCTTCCGGGGCCGGGCCGTCGAGTCCGCGCTTCATAGGTGATCATCCTCCAGTGCGAACTGGCCGTTGTCGCCGCCGCTTGGCACCATCGGGTAGACGTTCGCCTGCGGGTCGATGTGGACGTCGATGACCGAGGGGCCGTCGTAGGCGAGGGCCTCCTCGATGGTGTCCGCGACGTCGTCGTACTCGTCAATCCGGAAGCCGGCCGCGCCGAACGCCTCGGCGAGCTTGTCGAACTCGGGCATCCAGTTGTAGTTCGACGCGGAGTGACGACCTTCGAAGAAGGCGTCCTGCCACTGTCGAACCATGCCGATGTACTCGTTGTTGAGCACGGCGACCGTGATGTCCAAGTTCTCGCGGACGGCCACGGAGAGCCCCTGTAGCGTCATCAGGAACGAACCGTCGCCGTCGATACAGACGACATCCTGATCGTCGTCGGCCGCGAGCCGCGCGCCGATGGCCGCGGGGAGGCCGTACCCCATCGTTCCGAGCCCGTGACTCGAGACCCACGTGCGGGGCTCGGTGTAGGTCCAGTACTGGCAGGCCCACATCTGGTGTTGGCCGACGCCGGTGGTGACGATGGTGTCGCCGTCGGTGGCTTCGTCTAACGCCTCGACGACGAACTCCGGCTGGACCGGTCTGTCCTCGGGCGCGTCGTAGGCCATCGAATAGTCGGATTTCCACTGCTGGCACTGCACGCGCCACTTCTTGGCTGCCGGCGAGGCGTCGACGGCCTCGCTGAGCTGGCCGACGACCGTCTCGGCGTCGCCGATCAGCGGATAGTCCGCGTGGATATTCTTGCTGATCTCCGCGGGGTCGATGTCGACGTGGATGACCTCCGCGTCGGGCGCGAAGGTCTCGATGCCGCCGGTCAGGCGGTCGTCGAATCGGGTCCCGATCGCTAGCATGGTGTCACAGTGGGTGATCGCCATGTTGGCATAGCCGGTGCCGTGCATGCCGGCCATCTCCATCGCGAGCTCGTGGTCCTCCGGGAACGAGCCGATGCCGGGCATCGTGGTGACGACCGGAATCTCGTGTTCGATGGCGAACTCGCGACAGGCCTCACTGGCCTCGCCCTTGATGACGCCGCCGCCGAGCAGCATGACCGGACGGTCAGCGGTCTCGATCCGTTCGGCCGCGGCCTCGACGGTCTCCGGGTCGGCCCGCTCCTGGACGTGGTAGGTGTCGGGCGTCTTCGGCGCGTCGGGTTCGCGGTCCGTCTCGGCTTTCGTCACGTCCTTCGGCAGGTCGACCAGCGTCGGTCCGGGTCGCCCTTCGCGGGCGAGCGCGAACGCCTCGCTGACGTCGCTGCCGACGCGGTCCGGATCCGACGAGAAGGTGTTGTCCTTCGTGACCGGCGTCGTGACGCCCGTCGTGTCGGTCTCCTGGAACGCGTCGTTGCCGACGAACTCCGTCGGCACCTGCCCCGTGAGCGCGAGCATCGGATCCGAGTCCATGTCGGCGTCCGCGATGCCGGTCACGAGGTTCGTCGCGCCCGGCCCCGAGGTCGCCAGACAGACGCCCGGCTCGCCAGAGACGATGCCGTAGGCGTCCGCCGCGTGGGATGCGCCCTGTTCGTGGGCCATCGTCACGTGGGTGATGTCCGAGTCGTAGAGCGCGTCGTAGACGGGCATGATCGCCCCGCCTTGCACGCCGAAGGCGTACTCGACGCCGGCGTTCTCTAGCGCGCGAACGACGGATTCCGCACCGGTCGTGACCGGCTCGGGGGCCGACGTCGCGTCGGCGTCCTCGTCGACCTCGGTGGCCGCATCCGGTGCCGCGCTGTCGGTGATCTGGTCGTCCGCCTCTTCCTCCGAATCCGCCGGGGTTATTTTTGCTGCGCGTTCGCTCATCGATTGCCTCCCGCCGCCGTGTGGCGATCCGGTGTGCCTGTGCTGGGTGTGTGGTATGCTGTCATCTGTTGGATTACGTGTCGCTGTGAAAACGATGCGACGAATTCCGGTCCGGAGCTACGAGGTACTAGAGGTGGGGCGAGAGCGCCCCTACAATACGAATCGAAGCGAACGCGCTGCCGCCGGCTGCGTGCGTGCGAGCCGACTGGGAAGCGCGGACCGTCATTACTGTTACCGTAGGTTGCTCGAGGCTCATAATGGTTGCGAGTCCCACGGATCTTGCAATTGTTGCGAGAGCCGTGAATCGCGGACGTTCGACCGCTCGAGCGCGACAGCAAAGGCTCGCGGCCGGTGGCAAACGTGGCGGACATCCCTCAGACGCGCACCTCCTCTTCCTCCTGTTGTCCGCGTTCGACGCCGGCCTCTTCGGCGAAGCGCTCTAAGTCGTCGACCGTGACGCGGCGCTTCTCCGCGCCGTAGTCTTTGACGCGGCGGGTGACCGCTCTGACCTGGTCTTCCGACGGGTCGAATCCGCGCTCGACCAGTCGCTCGCGGACCGAGTGGGTGCCGGTGTGTTTGCCCATGACGAGCTTTCGCGTGGCACCGACCATCTCCGGCGTCATCACGCCGGGTTCGAAGGTGTCGGAGTTTTCGATGACGCCGGCGGCGTGGATCCCGCTCTCGTGGGAGAAGGCGTTGTCGCCGACGATCGGCTTGTTCCCCGGCGTCTCCATCTGGCTTTTCTCCTCGACGATCTCGGAGAGTTCGGTGATTCGCGTCGTGTCGATCCCCGTGTCGGTCTGGTAGAGCGACTCGACGGCCATCACGTACTCCTCGTAGGCGGCGTTACCGGCCCGCTCGCCGATAGAGTTGACCGAGACCTGGGCCTGATCCGCGCCCGCTTCGATGCCGGCAAGCGCGTTGGCGGTGGCCAGCCCGAAGTCGTCGTGCGTGTGGACGTCGATCCGCGCGTCGGTGTGGGCACAGACCTTCTCGATCATGGCCTTAAACCGCGTCGGCGTGGCGACGCCACACGTGTCCGGAATGTTGATCCAGTCGACTCCTGCGTCCGTGACCGCCTCGATCACGTCCATCAGGAACGCCTCGTCGGTTCGCGTCGCGTCCATCGGCGAGAACATGCAGGTGGTTCCCGTTTCGACGACGCGTTCGACCGAGTCGACTGCGCGCTGTACAACTTCGTCCCTGGTCGCGTGCATCGAATCCTCGATCTGGACGTCGCTGGTGCTGACGAACGTGTGCACCATTTCGACACCGGAATCCAGTGCGGCTTCGATGTCCCCATCGACGACGCGGGCTAACCCGCAGGTCGTCGTCTGGGTCGATGACGCGATATCACGAACGGCCTCGAACTCGGCGTCCGAGTTGACCGGGAACCCTGCCTCGATGACGTGGGTCCCCATCTCGTCCAGGATGGACGCGATCTGCCGTTTGTCGTCGTAGGAGAACGAAGTTCCGGGCGACTGTTCGCCGTCCCGGAGGGTCGTATCGAAAACACGTGCTGACTCTATTTCGTCAGTGGAATCTAACGTGCCCTGGAAGAACTCGACCCCCCTGACTGGTGTCAGAGGACGGGTTGTCTGGTGAAGACATTGTATTTGAACCCGAGGTGCGACGTCGTATATAAACTTGACGCTGTGAGAGGCGATCACTGGTGTGAGACAATCACATAATCCGCCGTCCGGGTCGGAAAACCGCACGACATCAACGGCCTAATATAGAGTCATGCTCCTAGTATCATACTGTTTTTCGTTTCGAAACCGAACCGTTCATCGCCCGATTTGACCCGGAACGTCGCCCGGTCGGGCACCTCAGTGTTGGCGCGCGCACCTCAATGGACGTGTGGGCACAAAGTTACGGCAAATGTGACACTCGAGGACAGGTTCTCACGAATAATGGGGATCGGTTGTTCGTTCGTCCACCACGGGGGCCGTCCGAACGCCGATCGAACGGGAACGCGGAGCCGCCAAGCGGTGCCTGCACTCGTTCACTCGAGGGCCTCCCAACGCGACTCGTACTCCTCGACGTACCGGGCCTCACACGACGGACAGCAGAACGTCTTCACCTCGCCGCCGACGGTTCGCGTGACGCCGTCGCCCGTAATCTGCTTGCCGCAGACGACGCACTCGAGCGAGAAGCCCGCCGCCGAGAGCCCGGCGACGCGATCCGAGCGGGCGAGCAGCGTGACGTCGTACCCCGAGAGCCACGCGAGGTCGAGTTCGGACTCGAGCCACGAGCGCGCGGTCGCGTCGGGCACCGTCGCGCGAACGATCACGCGGCCGTCCATCGCCTCCGAAACGGAGTCGACGCCCGGAAGTTCCGCGGCGGCCGCGTAGACGTCGTCGATGGCCTCGGGTTTCGCCTCGAGTTCGACCAAGACGGGCACCTCGCCGCGCAGTTTCTCCCGGTCGACGTCGATCGTAAACCCCTGGACGATGCCCTGCTCTTCGAGACGCGAGATACGGTCCGAGACGGCCGGCGGCGTGAGATCGACCCGCTCGGCGATCTCCTTGTACGGTCGGCGGGCGTTCTCGAGGAGGAGGTCGAGGATCTCGAGGTCCGTGTCGTCGAGTTCGCGCATGAACGGTGATACGGACAATGCGGGCAAGAGTGTACGGTCTCGAGAGTGTGGACTCGAAGTTACGAACTCGAAGTAGTTAGGTTTGGTGAGGCGTCGATCAACTGCAGACGCTGACAGCGGGGTACGAGGGTGAGCAACCTGTTGCACTGGCAACGATGAGTTCCACGTCCTCCCCAGCCGATTCGCTCGCGCCACCGCGGCGCTATGCGCCGCGGTTCGCTCTCTCATCCCTCGCGCGTCCGTCTCGCGGTTCGCCCTCGGCTCACCGCGACACGGCGCGCGCCACCGCAGGTGGTCCAACCGATCGGCGATAGCAAAACGACAGGCATGCGCGGGTGTGAGTACTTAGGACCCCCGCGTGGTAGCCATCTCGGCATGACAACCGACGAGATTACGGACCTCCTGACGGAGGCCTACATCGACGAACTCGAGACCGTGATGAACTACCTGACCAACGCCATCGTCCTCGACGGCGTCCACGCCGAGGAGGTCAAAGCGAGCCTCGAGGAAGACGTCCAGGAGGAACTCGAGCACGCACAGATGCTCGGCGAGCGCCTGAAGCAGCTCGACGAATCGCCGCCGGGGTCGGAAGCCTTCGAGGCCAACCAGCACAGCCTCCAGCCGCCCGAGGACACGACGGACGTCCAGTCGGTCATCGAGGGCGTCCTCGAGGCCGAAGACGACGCGATGGAGACCTACCGCGCGCTCCACAAGGCCGCTTCGGAGGCGAACGATCCCGTTACCGAAGACGTCGCGGTGACGATTCTCGCCGACGAGGAGGCCCACCACACGGAGTTCCGCGGGTTCCACAAGGAGTTCCCGCAGAACTGAGCGCTCCGTACGCGAAACCATCCACGGGGCACACTCCTGGCCTCCGCGAGCGAACGAAGGCGCGGCGCTACGCGCCGCGGGAAGACGAGCGGCGAAGCCGCGAGTCAGTGAGCGAGCGGGCCGACGACCGATGTGAAGGGTCGTGTAGCGAGCCGAAACGGAGGGAGGAGGCTTTTGATCAACCTTTTGCCGAGGGACATTGCGAGCGAGGCGAGAGTGCCTCGCTCGCAATAGACTGCAGCGCAAAAGGTTGGAGGCGAACGTTTTTCTCACCCCGGTCCGACCCACCCGGTATGAGCGATTTCGACCTCGACTTACGGACCGTCGAGGAGCACATCGACGAAGAGATCGACATCGAGGGCAGCATCATCCTCGGCATGCTCGATGGAACGACGCCGCCCGAGGAGTGGCTCGAGGCGATCTCGAAGGGGAACGTGCTCGTCCTCAACGTCGACGGCGACGTGAACGAACTAGCGTCGGGTTTCGCCCGCGACATCAAGGAGTCAGGCGGCAACCTCGTCCACTTCCGGGGCTTCCTGCTCGTGACGCCGCCGGGCGTAGACGTGAGCACGGATCGACTCTAGTCGACGGGGAGACCAACCACGTGCGGTGGCGCGCGCTGTCGTTCCGACCGAGCGAAAGCGAGGTTCGAGCGGAGTGAGAACCTCGGAAAGCGAACGGGGAGGAACGACCCGTGAGCGAACGAATCAGCTGGGGAGGATGTGGCACGCATCGCCGCCAGCGTGAGCAGGATACTCTCCGTTGGATACGTCTGGACGAACTTTTAGAGGGCATTCGAGCCACCAGCAGACTCACTCGATACCCGCATACCTACTCGACCGACTGTTCGAGTCCATACCGACTGCGAAAAAGTGAACGTGGACTGACGCGGACGCCACATACTCGAGTGCCAGATCTATGCCTCGAGTTCGCCGTAATCGAACTGCTCGCCCATCTCCGAGAGGGTCTCGAGTTCGTGCTGCTCCTCTCGAAGCGTCTCCTCTAAGGTGTCGGCGGCGTCGTCCATCCCGAGCTGGTCGGCCATCGGGATGAGGTTGCCGTAGACCGAAATCTCGTAGTGTTCGGACTTCTGGCCCGCGGCGATGTTGAATCGGTCGATAGCCTGATCGCTGGGATCCTTGCCCATGAACTCCTCGTGGGCCTCGATCATCCCCTCGACGACTGGGTCTTCCTCGGCTTCGGCCTCGACGTCGAGTTGGTCGAACACGTCCTCGATGCGGTCGACGTGAATCTCGGTCTCCTCGCGGTGCTCGGCGAACCCGCTCCGGAGCTCCTCGCTCGAGGAACTCGAGGAGACCTCCTCGAGCGCGTCGAGGAGTCGCTGTTCGGTGTAGTACGCGTGCTTGAGTCCGGTTACGAAGAGGTCTTCGGGTCAACTACCCCACCCTAAGCGCCTTCGGCGCTTTGAGGGAGGGGCTTGTCCGTGAACTCGGCCTCGAACCCATCAGGGTAGGCGGTGAATCCGCTCTTCGGCTCCAGCGTTCCAGACTTTAGGGCGAGCTGACTGTCGCCCGTCCGCCGAGACGACTGTTGGCCTCGACGGACGTACCGAATACCGATGTTCTTCGCTGCGTTGTAATCCGCGTTCGCTTCCGACCCGCATTTCACGCACTGGAAGCCGTTACGCGATGGACGATTCTCGTCTGCCGTGAATCCACACTCGGTACACCGCTTCGACGTGTACGCCGACCCGACTTGCTTCACCGCGATGCCGACCGATTCGGCTTTGTACTCGACATATTCGTAAAGTGTTCGGAACGCCCACGTATGACCCCACGACGCACCGGTACGGTCACGGATGTGGGTCAGGTTTTCGAACGCGATTACGTCGCAGTCATAGCGGAGTGCTTCGTCTATCAGCGCGTTCGACGCTCGGTGGAGAACGTCACGGGCGGATCGAAGTTCTCGACCACTCGACCGTACAAGCGTCCGGTGGGCGCTTCGTGTGCCGGTCTGTTGTAACCCGGCGCGTACCTTCTCGAACTCGCGGAGATTGTGGGTTAGCTCCCGCCCGCTGAAGAAGTAGGCGGTACTGGTGACGGCGAGGTTTTCGATACCGAGGTCAACCCCGAGAACCGTTCCGTCCTCGGCGGTGTTCCGTTCGGTATCGTTCTTGTACCGGCGGAAGCCGATGTGCAAAAAGAACTCGCCGTCTCGGGCGGTGAGCGTACTTTCCGTAACGCTCCATTCGTCCGAGTCGAGATACTGCCGTTGGTAGCCATCGTCGTCGTCGGGAAGGTCGAGCGGGCACCGAACCCGGCTCTCCGTAGTGGAGAGGGATACGGTATCGTCATCGAATACCGTCATCGTCCGCGTATCGTACGTTACGGTCGGTACGGTGAACGTCGGCTTGCTGACCTTTTTGCCCTTCGACCGGCGTTCAATACAGCCGGTGATAGCTTCTGCGGCTTGGTGGGTGGCGAGAACCGCGTGCTGACTACCGAGGTCGGTATCTTCGCGCACAGAATCGTAGGCGAGGGGTTGCACGTCACTCTTCGTGTTGCACTTCCCCCACGCGAGGTTTGTGGCGATTTGGCAGCCCCGTTTCCACTCGGAGATGGTGTCTTCGAGCAAGTCGCGTTGCTCGCCGTCTACCGAGAGGCGGGTGATTGCCGTCCGACGCACGTAGTCGTCTGCCACATATTCAATGTGGTCCTGTGGCTATTTATAGATAATGGGAATGGCCAGCTATACTAACGCGCTCCTCCCCTCCCTACTCGCTCCCGTTGGTCGCTCCTTGAGGAAGGAGACTCCGCGCTACCGCATCAGTTGAATCGATGCTCATGTCTCCGTCCGACGAGAGAGCGCTGGTTTCGATAAGCTGCGGGCTTGCGACAGGCAGGCACGCAGTCGGAGCGCTGTTCGAGCACGGTGGCGACGGCATCGCTGGACGAACGTGCTCGTTCCGGATCGAAGGATGAACCTACGTCGTGAACGTCAGGGAGTGTCCGTCGAGGTCCCGAACGACGACCCGCTCGTCGTCCACGCGATCGACGCGCTGAACGCGATCCGAGACCGCCTCGAGCGCCGCCGTCGGTTCGCTGGTCTCGAACCCCAGATCGACGTGGACGCCGCCGCGGGCGTCCGCGATCCCCAGGTGTGGCTCCCACAGCTCCAGCGCCATCGGACCGTTCATCCGGACACGCTTGCGGTCCGACCCGGTATCGACCGTCTCGAAGCCGAGGTCGGCGTAGAACGACTCCGCGCGCTCGAGGCTCTCGACCTCGAGGACGACCTCGAAGATGCCGTCGATCCCCGGCCCGTCGACGTCCTGCTGGCCGAGTTCGACGCAGTTCCCGTCAGGGTCGTAGAGGTAGAGCGAACTGGCCGGGCCGAACCGGGCCTCCTCGAGGTCGTACTCCTCGCTCAAGCGATCCCACCAGTCGTCGTACTCGCTCTCGGGGATCGAGAACGCGTAGTGGGTGTGGAGCCCGCCGCGAGGGACGCCGTCGGGGCGTCGGAGGACGAGATCGGTCTCGCCCGCCTCGAACGCGATCTCGCCGTCGTCGCGCTCGAGCGGGGTCAGATCCAGCGTCTCCTCGTAGAACGACCGCGCCCGGTCGAGATACTTGGTCTCGAGCGCGAGCCAGGAGAGCCCAGTGAGCATAGCTGACCGTACTTTCGGGAGGGGCATAGAGGCGTCGCCGGCACCGCTCCGGAAAGTCCCCTTCCGGGACACCCACGTTTATGCCCGAAACGGCCGTAGCAGTCGGATATGACTATTCGCGCCGACGAGGACGCGACCGATTTCGCGGAGTGCAACCGCTTCGACGGCGGCGTCAGCTGGATCGCCCACCCCGACGAGGCGATGCAGCGAGCGAGCCACGTCCTCGAGATCGACGGCGAGGCCTGGATCATCGACCCCGTCGACGCCGCGGGGATCGACGACCTGTTCGCCGAGTTCGGCGATGTCGGCGGCGTCGTCGTCCTGCTCGACCGCCACAAACGCGACGCCGCGGAGATCGCGAACCGGCACAACGTCCCGGTCTACCTGCCGCGAATCTTCGAGGGCGTCACCGAGGAGATCGACGCCCCCGTCGCCCGCTTTACCGACGAACTCTCCGACACCGGCCTCGAGGCCCACACCGTCGTCGACAACCGCTTCTGGCGGGAGGTCGCGCTCTACGATCGCGAGAACGGCACCCTCGTCGTTCCCGAATCGGTCGGGACGGTCGACTACTTCGTCGTCGGCAACGAACGGCTGGGCGTCCACCCGATGCGTCGACTCGTCCCACCACGGGACGCTCTCGGTGGCTTCTCGCCCGAGCGCATTCTCGTAGGCCACGGCGCCGGGATCACGACCGACGCGCCCGGCGCACTCGAGGAGGCACTCGAGAACTCCCGCCGGGGGACGCCGCGACTCGTCGCCGGGATGCTCCGGCAGTTCGCCCCGGTGTAATCGACACCTGCGGGGGACACAGCTAATTACGCTCCGCACGTACCGTTGGTGTGATCTACATCACGCGTGCCCTCGTCGACGTCCTGCTCGACCTGGCCAGCGACGCCGATCCGGATCGCGTGGCGACCGGCGTCTCGATCACGCCCGCGGGCGAACTCGAGGGCGCGTCCGGCCTCTCGCCCGAGACGCCGGTCTTTACGGACTTCTTTCTTCCCGATCCCGGCAACGCCGTCAACGCCGTCTTCGGCGTCGATCTCTCGACGCCCGCTCGACAGGCACAGGGGCGGTTCGTCTCCCACCCGGTCCGCGAGCTCGAGGTGACCAAACGGGACGACCTCGCGGAGGTCATCTTCGTCGCGGTCCCGCCGTGGGAACTCGACGACCGGACGTTCGCCGCCTTCGACCGCCGCGGCGAGCGCCGGCCACTCGAAGTCATCGACGCCCACCCGCCGGACCAGTCGCTGCCGAGGTGAGCCGCCGCGAAGCGAGGCGCTGTGAAGTAGCTCACCGAAAAACGGGCAGTTCGGCGCGACTGCGACGGAGCGGGCGAAGCGAGGCGGTACCGGTCAGCCGCTTGGCGTGGACGGCCCGTCACCGATTATTCGATCGATGATGCCACCGCGGTTCGACTCCCGTCCATCCTCATCGTCGCTCGATTTCGATGGGAAGTCGGGAATGTGTGGCATGGGTCTCGACCTCCAGTCGTCACTAGTCGGCTTGAGCCGGATAAGCGGCCGGCCCGTCAGTGGAGTACCCTGATCGACAAAGACGAACGTCCGTTACTCGAGATAGCCCAGTCCGCGAAGCTGTTCGGTGATCTCCTCGAACTCGGCCTCGGTGAGTTCCCCTCGCTTCTGGTGCTGGATAACGATGCTGCGGAGCAGGAATCGCGTGAGGTCGCTCGTGCTCTGGAAGCTGGTGCCTTCGATCGTGTCCTCGACGCGCTCGGCGAGATCCTTCGGGATCGACACCGTGGTGTACTCGGTCATACACGATACTCCGTCGCCGGCGTCAAATGCGTGTCGACAGTCGGCACTGAGCGCAGCGGACCCTCGTCACTTCTTCGCGTAGTTTCCGCCGCCAGTCTTCGTAGCGGTTTTGCTACCGGGCTCCCTACGGGTTCGTATGGGAGTTCGGCCACCATCGGGCGGAGACGACGACGAACCGGAGAGTGTCGAGTTCGGAATCGCCGCGGTCGACGCGCGGCTCAGACGATCCGATCTCTCGTTTCCGGCGACGAAAGACGACGTCGCGGCGGAACTCGGCCACGAACAGATCCCCTACGACGTCCACGGAAACACCGTTGCGCTGGGTGAGATGCTCGACGAAATCCCCACGGCGGAGTTTCGCTCGCGCCAGGAGCTGCTCAACCAACTTCACGAACCGTTCGAGGAGTACCGTCGGAACAACTCCGGCGGGGTCATCCAGCAAGTCCGCTCGATGCTTCCCTTCTAATCCCGACCGACGCTACTCGTCGTCTCGCTCTCGAGACTTTCGCGTGATTTGCTCGAGACGACGGCGTTGCTCGCGGTGGAGCGTGACGAGCATGTCGGAGAGGACGCCGAACATGAGTAGCTGCACGCCGAGCAATATCGCGGCCGCGGAGACCATCGCCAGGATCTCGTGGCCGATGCCGTACTGCACCCACTGCCAGAGGACGTAGGACGCAACGACGCCGCCGGAGGCGATGCCGGCGACACCGAGGCTGCCGAAATAAAAGAGCGGGTTGTTCGTCTTCGCGAGCGAGTAGAGCGCGAGGACGATCGTGCCGCCGTCTTTCAGCGGGTGAAGGTTCGTCTCCGACTCCTCGGGCCGAGCGGCGTAACTGACCGGGACGACCGTCGTCTCGATCCCGTGTTTGACGCACTCGACCGCGAGCTCCGTCTCGATCGTAAAGCCGTCCGAATCGAGTCCGAGTCGCTCGAACGAGTCGACGGTGAAGGCGCGATACCCCGAGAGGATGTCGTCGTAGTCGGCGCCGTGGATAACCCGGAACGACCTGTTGATCAGCCGGTTTCCGAATCCGTTCAGCGCCTTCATCGCGTCGTCGTCCATCTCCGCAAAGCGGTTCCCGATGACGTGGTCGTAGCCGCGAGAGAGGGGCTCGAGCATCCGATCCGCGTCGGCCGGATCGTAGGTGCCGTCGCCGTCGAGCATCAACACGTAAGGGACGTTGATATACTCGAGCGCCTCGCGGACGGCCTGTCCCTTCCCGTCGCCGGACTGGACGAGGACGTGGGCCCCGCGGTCGCGGGCGATCTCGCGCGTCTCGTCGCTCGAGCCGCCGTCGACGACGAAGACGTTCGTGTACCCCTCATCGTGAAAGCCGTCGATGACGTCGCCGATCGTAGCCGCTTCGTCGAGAGTCGGAATGAGGATACAGACGTCCTCTGCGCGGATCTCACGCGTCTCGCGGCTCATAGCAACGACCTCTCCGTCGCCGACAGAGATACTGGACTCGGCGCGAACCGCGTCATCTTCCATCGGGAATCATTCGCGTCTGTGACCGCAAAAGCGTACTGATTGAGCGGTAAGTCGTTTATTAGCAGCATATCAACTCGAGGGACGGTCGTTCGGTCGTGTCAGGCGTGTTTGCCGCTACCAGAGACATCCAACGGCTACCAGGTGAGCCCCTCGTAGACCTCGAGTTCTCCCTCGTCGACGTCGATCCGGCGGCCGTCGACGACCACTCGACGGGCCATCCCGTCGAACGCGAGGTCGTCGAACTCCGGCCAGTCGGTCGCGACGACCGCGCCGTCGGCCCCCTCGAGCGCCGCGGTCGCGGAATCGGCGTACTCGACCTCGAGCTCCGGGTGTTTCTCGCGTACGTTCTCGACCGCGACCGGATCGTAGGCGACGGGTCGCGCGCCGCGCGCGTTGAGGTACTCGAGGACGTCCAGCGCGCGGGACTTTCGGATGTCGTCTGTGCCGGGCTTGAAGGAGAGTCCGAGCACCGCGATCCGGGCGCCCTCGAGTGCGACGTGGGTCTCGAGTAGGTCCACGAGCCGCCGCGGCTGGGCGTCGTTGACCGCCACGACGGCGTCGAGCAGCGCAGGGTCGTACCCCTGATCGCGCGCGCCGGCCCGCAGGGCGTCGACGTCCTTCGGGAAACAGGAGCCGCCCCACCCCAGCCCCGAGCGCATGAACCGCGACGAGATGCGGTCGTCGAGCCCGACCGCCTCGAGCACCTCGTAGGCGTCCGCGCCGTACTCCTTCGCGATGTTGCCCAGTTCGTTCACCAGCGAGACCTTCGACGCGAGGAAGGCGTTGTTGGCGTACTTGATGAGCTCCGCTTCGCGGATGTCGGTCTCGACGAGGTCGGTTTCCTCGCTCTCCAGAATCGGCTCGTAAAGCTCACGGAGCGTCGCGGCGGCTCCTTCGCTCGTCGCGCCGACGACGACTTTGTCCGGCTCGAGGAAGTCCGAGACGGCGGTTCCCATCCGCAGGAACTCGGGGTTCATTGCCAGCTCGAGACCGTTCCCGATCGACTTCCCGGACTCCTCCTCGAGGATCGGTCCGACGACGTCCTCCGTGGTTCCGGGTAGGACGGTAGACTTGACGACCACGAGGTGGTCGTCGTCCGTCTCGGCGAGCGCTCGACCGAGGGATTCCGAACCGGCCTGCATGATCGCCAGATCGAGGCTCCCGTCGTCGGCCTGCGGCGTCGGCAGACAGAGAAGGGTGACGTCGGTGTCCCGAATCTCGGCGTAGTCGGTCGTCGCCCGGAGGTTCGTCCCCGCGTGTTCGGCGATGCGGTCCGCGAGGCCCGACTCGTGGATCGGAGCCTCGCCCGCGTTGATCGTTTCGACGATCTCCTCGTCGATTTCGACGTTGACCACGTCGTGGCCGAGATCCGCGAGACAGGCGGCGACGGTCGTTCCCACATAGCCGCTGCCGACGATAGAAACGTGCATGCTGTAAGCGATGTACGGCCGTCGTTAGATGGTTTTGGATTGGTCGGTCGGCGGAGAGGTCAAGCCGTCGCGCCGTCGGGCGTCGACAACGTTACGAGACGCGACGGAGTGCGCTGTCGAACGGCGATGATCGAGACGTTCGTGCTGACTCTGGCCTTGGTGATCATGCTGCTCACCGCCGCTGTCAAAAGCTGGGCGCTCTTTCGGTATTCGTCGCGAGAGCCGGACGACGATTCTGACGAGCCGTAACTCCGTTTAGAGTGACGGGAGCGACCAGGAGGCCGATCGCTCTGTCACTCGAGCGCACGTCGTAAATCGCTCACGGCGTCCTCGTGGGCCGCGTGGGCGCGGTCGAGGTTCACCGGCTCCGAGATCATGCCGAAGAAGCCGTGGACCATGTCGTCGTAGTTGCGATAGCGAACGGGGACGCCCGCGTCCTCGAGTCGCTTCGCGTAGGCCGCCCCGTCGTCCCGAAGCGGGTCGAACCCGGCGGTCAGCACCGTCGCGGGCGGCAGTCCGGAGAGATCGTTCGCGAGTCGCGGCCACGCGTAGATGTTGCCGTCGTCGATCTCCCGCTCGAGGTACTGCTCGCGGAACCAGTCCATATCGTCGGCGCTGAGAACGTATCCCTCGCCGTTCTCCTCGTAGGAATTCGTCTCGGTCGCGTCGCCGGTTCCGGGATAAACGAGTAGCTGGTAGGCGATCTCGGGGCCGCCGCGATCGCGCGAGAGCAGCGCCGTCGCCGCCGCCAAGTTCCCGCCCGCGCTGTCGCCCGCCAGCACGATTCGATCCGAGTCGGCCTCGAGAGCGGGGGCGGCGTCTACAGCCCACTCGAGGGCGGCGTAACAGTCCTCGAGACCCGCGGGGAAGGGGTGTTCGGGCGCGAGCCGGTAGTCGACGCTGACGACGGGGTAGCCCGAGTCGTTGGCGAGCTTTCGGCACGTGTTATCGTGGGTCTCGATGCTCCCGATCACCCAGCCCCCGCCGTGGAAGTACAGGATCAGCGGTCGATCCCCCTCCGCACCGGTGTCGTCGCTCGATCCGTCGGCCGTTCCGGGTTCGTAGATCCGGATCGGAACCTCCCCGTTCGGGCCGTCGATCGTCCGATCCTCGACGGACTCGAGGGCGACCACCGGGTCGCCCCCGAGCTGCATCTTGTCGAACATCCGGCGCGCTTCCTCGGCCGATACCTCGTCGAACGACGGCGTGTCGAGGGAGTTGTACATCTCGAGGAAGGTCTTGACGTCGGGGTGCGGTTCCGGTGCGCGAGATGCTGTCATTACTCGTTACACTCACGGAAGAGGACAAAAAACTTCGTTCGTGGGAGGACAGCCGACGGCGACGGACCGGCCGCCTCGTGTCGCCGTCACTGGATTGATTTCGCGTCGATCCCCCGCGCTCGCCACCGCGCCGTTCCACACCGCTTATTTCGGTTCGGTGCGCCCCTTCGAGCAATGACGAACCAGGCACTCATCGACGCCCTGCGCGAGGCGGAGGCCGTCCAGTTCGGCGAGTTCGAACTTTCCCACGGCGGCACCAGCGAGTACTACGTCGACAAGTACCTCTTCGAGACCGATCCCGACTGCCTCGAGACCATCGCCGAGGCCTTCGCGGAGCGCGTCGACGCCGACGACAAACTCGGCGGCGTCGCCCTCGGCGGCGTCCCGCTCGCGGCCGCCACCAGCGTCGCGGCCGGCGTTCCCTACGTCATCGCGCGCAAACAGCGCAAGGAGTACGGCACTGGGAACCTGATCGAGGGGCGACTCGCAGAGGGCGAGGAGGTCGTGGTGCTCGAGGACATCGTCACCACGGGCACGAGCCTGGTCGACGCCATCGAAGCGCTTCGCGAGGCGGGTGCGACGGTCAACCGAGCGCTGGTCGTCGTCGACCGCGAGGAAGGGGGCCGCGAGAACGTCGAGGACGCCGGCGTCGAGATGGAGTCGCTGGTGACCGCGAGTGAGTTGCTGGCCGACCGAAACTAGTCTGGGTTCGCCTGTTGGGCAGTGAACGTCTTCTCACGTTTGTCGAGAACGGTACTCTGTCCGAGTCACGCGGCGCGCTGGCAAGGCGTTCGAGTGACTGCGAGAACGCCTCGTCGAACCGCGAGGGGCGAGTGAGCAACGCGAGCGAGTCGGATGGGGAGGGCGAGGCGCGAGCGTAGTGAGCGCCTCGAGGAGGCGAACGGGGAACGAAGTGACCCGTGAGCGGCGCGGTTTCGGGTGGGACTGAAAGGGGCCGACGGGTTCGAGGAAGGCGGAGGACGCAAGCACCGCAGCGAGCGAAGCGAGTGAGGAGCGCAGCGACACCTCCGACTCGATCCCGTCGGGGGCTTTCGAGGTGTTCGCGATCCCACGCCCCTCCATCTCCGAGACGACAGCGGGACTGAAACTCGAAATTACTGCCCGTAGGATTCGAACTGCTCGAGCACCGTCACCAACTGCTCGTCCGAGAGCGTCCGCGGCTCGAGACCCGCCGCTTTCGTCTGCAGGTACAACCGAGCCAGGCTCTCGACGTGGTGGGTGTTCTCGAGGGCGGTCTCCAAATCGGGTGCGGTAACGACCAGCCCGTGGTTCTCGATAAACGACGCGGTGGCGTCGGCCTCGTCCATCGCCGTCACGATGTTCTCGGCGAGCGCGTCGGTGCCGTAGGGGGCGTACTCGGCGACCGGAACCGACTTCCCGACGGCGACGATCATGTAGTGGATCGGCGGCAGGGACTCGTGAGCGACCGCCATCGCCGTCGACCACGGCGAGTGAGTGTGGACGATCGCGCCGACGTCCTCGCGTCGGTAGATCGCGGCGTGCATCGGCACCTCGCTGCTCGGGGCCATCTCCCCCTCGCGCTGTTCACCGTCGACGCCGACGACCGGGACGTCTGCTGCGTCGAAACTGTCGTAGGGCACGCCCGTCGGCGTGACGGCAAAGGCGTCGCCGGTGGTCCCGTCGCGGACGCTCAGATTGCCCGTCCGTCCGGGCGTCAGCGCGGCGAGATCCGGCGCGTGCTCGACCACCTGTCGTCGCTGGCTCTCGAGGATCACAGTATCACCTCCGTTAGCTCGCCGAACGCATCTAATCTGTGGTCGGGCGCTCGGTGGCCCTCGAGCGAAGTCTCGGGGTCGGCGTTCCAGAGCACCGTCTCGAGGCCCACCGCGTTCGCGCCGACGATGTCCGCCTCGACGTCGTCGCCGACCATCACCGCCTCCGACGGCCGGGACTCGAGTCGCGACAGCGCCAGCGTGAACATGACCGAGCCCGGCTTCTCGCGGCCGGTCTCTTCGGAGGTGAGCAGGAGGTCGATGTGGGCCTCGAGTCCGAGTCGATCGACCTTCTCGAGCTGGATGCGCGTCGTGAGGTTCGTGACGATACCGACCGCGACGCCGTTCTCGCCCAGCGTCTCGAAGGTCTCCGCGACGCTATCGAAGAGTTCCATCTCGTCGACGTAGGCCTCCCAGAACGCCTCGCCGAGCGCTAGCGCGTCGCCGACTCTGGGCTCTCCGGTTCGCTCCTCGAGCGCGCGCTTGAAGTACAGAAACCGTTCGTGGGTCGCGGCCGTCCCGGAGAGTTCGCGCTTTACCTCCCGGCGGCCCGACTGGTAGAAGGCGTCGAAGCCCGCCCGGTCGAACTCGTAACCGAGGTCGAGCGCGGTCGTTCGAGCCGCCTCGAGCCCCGCCTCCTTACACGGCGGGTACGGGTAGAGCGTGTCGTCCAGGTCGAACAACACGGTCGTCGTGGTCATACGGAGTGATGTCTCGCGAACCGCAAAACGAGTATCGGTCGGTACGGTCTGAGAGAATCGGCGCCCGAGCAGCCGGACAAGCCCCCACGCATATCTCGGGTCACGGAACGAGCGGGCCCTCGCACCGACCAATATTCCAACAGGCACAAGGTAGATGATAACAGTGGGCGTAAGAGACGTGACTCCCTCGGGATCGCGGACCCGCTGATTCTGTCGCGAGTCGGGTGAACGAGATGGTAACGGACGAGCAACCGCAGGTAAACGAGTCGGTGACTGGAGAGAGACAGCACATGACGGTGCGACGGTGGGCGCCGCGGCGCCTCCGCGGACGGGTGTGGATCACCGACGAGAACCGGAAGTGGTGGGTGGTCGCTGCGACTGGGCTAGCGATCGTGCTCGTCACGATCGACTTCAACGGCATCACGGTCGCGCTCCCGACGATCGGTCAGGATCTCGGCACCTCGACGACGGGTCTGCAGTGGACGATCAACGCCTACCTGCTCTCCTTTGCGGCGTCGATGGTCGCGTTCGGCCGACTCGCCGACATCTTCGGTCGACGTCGCGTGTTGCTCGCCGGAATCGGCGTCTTCACCGGCGCGTCCGCGCTGTGCGGTCTCGCACAGACCGACTGGTGGCTCATCGGCGCGCGCATCGTCCAGGGCTTCGGCGCCGCCGCGTTCTTCGCGGCCTCGCTACCGATCGTCAGCGACGCCTTTCCGCCGGACGAGCGCGCGAAGGGCATCGCGATGTGGGCCGCCGTCAGCGGCCTCGGACTGGCCGTCGGCCCGCTCGTCGGCGGCGCGCTCACCGAGGCCCTCTCGTGGCGGTGGTTCTTCTTCTTCAACGTCCCGATCGCCGCGATCACGGTCGTCATCACGCTGGCGGCCGTCCGCGAGTCGCGCGACGAGACCGCTGAACGCCACGTCGATCTCGTCGGACTGGTTACCGTCACCGCCGCGCTCGCGGCGCTGGTGCTCGGCATCCAGCAGAGCGACACCGCCGGCTGGACGTCGCCGCTCGTGGTCGGGCTACTGGTTGGGTCCGTCGCGCTATTCGCGCTGTTCGTGGTCGCCGAATCGCGCCTCCGCGACCCGCTGATCGACCTCGCGCTGTTTCGCGACCGCAGCTACCTCGGAGCGAACACGGTCGGCTTCACGGCGAACTTCGGCAGCGGCGCGCTGCTGTTTTTCCTCACGCTCTACCTCCAGAACGTGTTGCACTACTCGCCGCTGCACGCGGGGCTCGTGTTCCTCGGGTTCTCCGTCCCGCTGGTCGCCTTCGAGATCAAGTCGAACGAGATCAGCGAGCGGATCGGCGCCCGATCGGCGATGGCCGGCGGCATGGCGTTGATGGCCGCATCGTTCCTGCTGCTGGCGTTTCTCACCCCGACGAGCGGCCTCGCGCTCGTCCTCGTCGCGCTCGCGATCATGGGCGTCGGACTCGGGGTGGCGTACTCCGTCTCGAGCACTGCGGGGATGGCCGCAGTTCCCGACGCCAAGGCCGGCGCGGCCTCGGGGATCCTGGGTATGGTCCGCATGCTGGGCGTCGTCTTCGGCGTCGCGATCGGCGGCGCGCTGTTCAAGACCCTCGAGAACCGGCGGCTCGAAACGCTGCTCGAGGGCGCCGGCGCGTCCCTCGACGCGTCGGACCGCAGCGAGATCCGTGGGCTGCTCTCGGGCTCGAGCGCCGCCGAGGCGAAACTCCGCGAGCTCGCGCCCGGCGCCGCCGGCGAGGTCGAGCACGTGGTCCGCGAGGCGTTCGTCTACGGCTTCGACGGCGCGATGATCCTCTGTGCGGTCGTGGCGGTCGTCGGCATCGCGGGCGCGCTGCTCGTAACCGACGACGCCTCGCAGTCGGAGGGAGCCGACGGCGACGGAGACGGAGACACGCCGCCGCAGTAGGTGGTTACGTGGGTGCGCGGTTCGGACACCAGATGGCCCGGATCTCACACGCCGGTCGCACATTGCAGGGACGCCCTTTACGGCTCGATTCGGCGTACGTCGTCCGGACCGCTTCGGGTGCTGCCGAGTCGGAACGCGCGTCGCGACCCGGATCCGCAGCCCCGACGGGACGAGGTACCACGATGACGACAGAGACGAGATCACTGGTGCGACGCGACCCGGAGGAGGTCTGGACCGAGGGTAACCTCGAGCTAATCGACGAGTTGTTCGCCGACGATTTCGTCCTGCACGATCCGGCGACGGACGGCGAACCGCGGGGACGCGACGACTACAGGGAGTACGTCGAAACGTACCGAGCGGCGTTTCCGGACGTCGAGTACGAGGTCGAGTCGATCGTCGCTGAGACCGATGTCGCCGCGTTGCGATACACCGCACGCGGGACACACGAGGGCGAGTTCGCGGGCGTAGAGCCGACCGGCGAGCGGGTCACGGTGTCCGGGATGGAGCAGTACCGGATCGAAGACGGGCGGATCGTCGAGATGTGGACGAGCTACGACGCCCTCGGGCTGTTCCAGCAACTCGGCGTGGTTCCGCCGCTCGAGGATATCGGCGACGAGACGAGATCGGAGTGACGGTCGGATGGAGCGAGTCGAGTCGGCGTCGGGACGGATCGACGATGCGGCGTCGGGGCGGGTAACGTGATTGGCGGTCCGGACCGAGCGCGGAGTCGGAGCGGATGACGTAATCGGCGACGGGACGAATCGAGCGCGGCGCGACGCGAGCGCGGGACCCGAGACGGGATCGGAACGTCGCCGCAGACCATCAGAAGGCTTTTATCCTACTCGAGACAATTCGAATTCACGATGGTAGGTGTCCGCTTTACAGGGGCTTCCGCCCGCTTCTAACCCACACCTACCGCTCGCTGTGTCGGCCCGAACGCACAGCCGAGCGGCACACGCGGACGCCCGACCGAACTTCTGTGAGAAGTTCACCAACCAGCCACAGCGCTACCCATGTCAGAATCAGATTCCCAGTCAGAGGAACGAATCGTAGTTGTACTACCGGACGGCTCCGAACTCGAGGTCGCCGCCGACGCGACGGTCGAGGACTGCGCCTACGAGATCGGTCCCGGTCTCGGCCGCGACACGATCGCCGGTAAACTCGACGGCGAACTCGTCGCGAAAGAACAGCCAGCCTACGACGGCGCCGAACTCGAGATCGTCACGGACCAGTCCGAGGAGTACCTCCGCGTGATGCGCCACTCCGCGTCGCACTGTCTCGCCCAGGCCGTCGAGCGCCTGTTCGACGCCGAGGAGGTCAAACTCGCCATCGGCCCGCCGACGGACGACGGCTTCTACTACGACTTCGACAACCTCGACGTCGACGAGGAAGACCTCGCGAAGATCGAGGCCGAAATGGAGGAGATCATCGCGGCGGACTACGAGATCGAGCGCGAGGACGTCTCGATCGAGGAGGCAGAAGAGCGACTCGCCGACGAGCCGTACAAGCTCGAACTCTTAGAGGAACTCGCCGAGGACGGCCAGCAGGTCACCTTCTACAGCCAGGGCGAGTGGGAGGACCTCTGTGCCGGCCCGCACGTCGAGTCGACGGGCGAGATCGGGGCCGTCGAGCTGTTGGAGATTGCCGGCGCCTACTGGCGCGGCGACGAGGAAAACACCATGCAGACGCGCATCTACGGCACGGCCTTCGAGGACGAGAGCGACCTCGAGGCCTACCTCGAGCGCCAGCAGGAAGCCGAGAAGCGCGACCACCGGAAGATCGGCAACGAAATGAACCTGTTCTCGATCCAGGACGTCACCGGCCCCGGACTGCCGCTGTATCACCCGCCGGGGAAGACGGTCCTCAAGGAGCTCGAGGACTTCGTCGAAGACCTGAATCAGGACGCGGGCTACGACTACGTCGAGACGCCACACGTCTTCAAGACGGATCTCTGGCACCGCTCGGGCCACTATCAGAACTACGCCGACGACATGTTCATCTTCGACGTCGGCGACGACGAGTTCGGCCTGAAGCCGATGAACTGTCCGGGCCACGCGGCTATCTTCCAGGACCAGTCCTGGAGCTACCGCGACCTGCCGATCCGCTACGCGGAAAACGGCAAAGTCTATCGGAAAGAGCAGCGCGGCGAGCTGTCGGGACTCTCGCGGGTCTGGGCCTTCACGATCGACGACGGCCACCTGTTCATCCGCCCCGACCAGATCGAACGCGAGGTCGAGGAGATCATGGACATGATCACGGACGTCTTGGAGACGTTCGACCTCGACTACGAGATGGCACTGGCGACGCGTCCCGAGAAGTCCGTCGGCAGCGACGAGATCTGGGAGCACGCCGAGGAACAACTCGAGAACGTCCTCGAGAAGCGCAACTTGGAGTACGAACTCGAGGAGGGCGACGGCGCGTTCTACGGGCCGAAGATCGACTTCGCGTTCGAGGACGCGATCGGCCGCTCGTGGGACGGCCCGACGGTCCAACTGGACTTCAACATGCCCGATCGCTTCGACCTGAGCTATGTGGGCGAAGACAACGAAGAGCACGAGCCGGTGATGATCCACCGTGCACTGTACGGCAGCTACGAGCGGTTCTTCATGATGCTCATCGAGCACTACGAGGGTCGCTTCCCGCTGTGGCTCGCGCCCGAACAGGTCCGCGTGCTCCCGATTTCGGACGACAACCTCGGCTACGCCCACCGCGTCGCCAACGAGTTCGACGACTTCCGCGTCGAAGTCGACGGCCGCGACAGCACGCTCGAGCGAAAGATCCGCGCCGCCCACGATGATCGGGTCCCCTACCAGATCATCGTCGGCGACAACGAGGAAGACGACGGCAACATCTCCGTGCGCGACCGCTTCGAGGACCAGGAATACGATGTTGGGATCGAGGAATTCCGCAACCACCTCGAGGGCGAGCGCGACGAGCAGCGGACCGAACCGGACTTCCTGCAGGACTGACGACGGTCAACCGGCCCGACACCAGTATCGATTTTCCGACGGTACTCGAGGCGGCTCACTCCGTAACCGGAGACTCCGTTCGACTGCCGGCGACCGCACGTATCGTTCGGAGCCCAACGAACCGCGGGACCCGATCGGCATACCGCTCGTACTCCTCGCCGTACCGCTCGCGCAGCCACGGCTCCTCGGCGAACGGCAGCGCGAGCCACCAGCCGAGAAAGCACGCGCAGATGACGGCCACAAGCGTGGAGTTCGCGAGGAGTACGAACCCGATCGTCGCCGCGATGTAGCCCACGTACTGGGGATTCCGCGAGTAGCGATACCAGCCGCCGGTTCGCAACTCGCCGGACAGCCCCTTCGTCTCCTCGACGCCCAGGTCGTAGCCGGCCGCGAGCGCGACGGCGAAGCCGCCGACGAACAGGGTCGCGCCGGCGACGAGCGTTGGTCCTCGCGGGAGGCCGAGGCTGTTCCAGTCGAGGTACGCGACCACCGCCAGGACGACGTTGAGCGCCTGCGAAATGCCCCAGTGGGTGTAGAACTGCCACCCGCGTTCGCCGGGCGGCCAGTAGTCGGCGACGCCGAGCGCGCTGGCGACGATACCGACGAGGTTGGTGAGTACGAGACCGAGACCGGCGATGAACGCTACTGTCGTCGGCGTCATTGCGAGCGAGTCGAGCACGGTTACGAGCGCACCTCCATCGACGGTTCGATGGTTGTCCACTGCTCGGCCGCTGTCCACTGGTGCAGTCGCATACGTGACCGTTGCCCCACGATCGTCGTCGGTTTTCTCACGGCTCTACTAGTCAATTTATAAGCGTGTTGGGAGTGTAGTTCCGACCGACAGCCGATGAAGTACCTCACCGTGCGTCTCTCCCAGCCCGACTGGATGCTCCATCCGATGCAGCGGTTCATCCGCGAGGAGGACGCGGTTCGGTACGAGGAGCTCCGGACCTGGAACGTCGCGGGCCGCGAGGACGGCCTCGAGTACGAACTGTTCTACACCGAAGCCGATCGCGAACCCTACGAAGCGGCGATCGAGGCCGTCGACTCGGTTCGTTGGTACGACCTCACGCCGATCGACGACGATTCGTTCTACGTCTACATCTGTCAGGAGACCCGTCCGGAGGACGTGCGCTGGCGCGAGGCGTTCGCCGCGCTGGATCTCGTCGTCGTCCCGCCGATCGTCTACGACTCCACCGCGGCGTTCTACATGACGGTCGTTGGCAGCGGCGACAACCTCCAGGCGATGCTCGACGGACTGCCGGAGGAAATCGACGCGACCGTGCAGGCGATCGGCGAGTACGACCGCCGACACGCACCGCTCACCGGTGATCTCACTACTCGCCAACTCGAGGCCGTCGAAGCCGCCGTCGACGTCGGCTACTACGAGGTCCCTCGCGATAGCGGAGTCGAGGCCGTGGCCGACGAGTTGGGCTGTGCCTCGAGTACGGCCGCAACGCTCCTCCAGAAGGCGCAGGCGCGAGTCATGCGACGGCTGATCGACCGTTACGGACGCGATAAACGCCCGGACAGCCGGTGAGTGTGCGGGCAGGAGTTCGGGCACCGACCGTGCGGGTAGATCTGCCACGTTCGTGCAGATCCGGTGTAGATTTTCGATCGAAATACCCATAGTTGCGGAATCGTGCATATCTGTATGAACAGAGCCGAGAAGGCTGCCCTTCAGTTGCGGGCCGTCGACGTGTTGCGGATGTTGAAAGAGACGCGGACCTACGACGAGCTCGCCGAGACCACGGAGCTTCCGGCGGGCGACCTCAACCGATACGTCAACGGCCACGTCCTTCCCGGAACCGAACGCGCACGCGAAGTCGTCGAGGACCTCGGCCGAGAAGCGCTCGGGCAGGAACTCGAGGCCCGTATTCGGGTCGACGACGAGGGCTACGTCGACAACAGTTCGGCCGTCTTCGATCAGCCGTTTCTCGACCTCGTCGCGCCCGTCGTCGCCAACGGGTTCGAGTTCGATCGCCCCGACGTGGTGTTGACCGCCGCGACCGACGGCATCACGCTCGCCGCCTCGCTCGCGAGCTACTACGGGACCCGCTGTGCCTACGCGAAAAAGCGCAAGGAGACCGCCGTCGAGGAGTTCATCGAGGCCCGCGAACGGCTCCAGTCGGGGATCGAACTCACCTACTACCTCCCCGAGTCCGCCATCGCAGAGGGCGAGTCGGTGCTCGTCGTCGACGACCTCATCCGCTCGGGCGAAACGCAGGAACTCCTCCTCGACATCGTCGAAACCGCCGACGCCGACGTCGCCGGCGTCTTCGCGCTCATCGCCGCGGGCGAGGACGGCATCGAGCGCGCTCGAGGCCGGACCGACGCGCCGATCGGTGCGCTGACGACCGTTTGATCGTCCCCGCTCGTCAGCGTATCAGCCGTCTCGAAGTTCCTACTACCAGTTCTGCGATCGCGTTCGACCGATCGACCGTCTCGCGATCACGTATCGACGTGTACGACTTTCGAATCGCGACGCTCGTCTCAGCCTGAACGGACGGGAATCGACCGACGCGAGTCGAACGGACGGATATCGCCTCGAGCAAGTGCGTAGACGACCGAATCGAGTAGCCTTCCGTTCGGGTGACCCAATCGCACGACTGGAACCGTGTGAACCGTTGCCACATTATTAATCATTAGGTTTATGGTGGTCGCCGTATTCGGTGGAGGTACGAACATGACGAAGACAGTCATCCTCGGCGTGATCGGGTCCGATGCCCACGTTGTCGGGATCACCATCCTGGAACAAGCGTTTGAGGCGGCCGGGTTCGACGTCGTCAACCTCGGAGTGCAGACCTCCCAAGACGAGTTCGTCGACGCAGCGACCGCCCACGACGCCGAGGCTGTACTCGTCTCCTCGCTCTACGGCCACGCCGAGCAGGACTGTGAGGGACTCCACCAGGAGATGCTGGACGCCGACCTCGAGGACGTCACGACCTACATCGGCGGCAACCTCGCCGTCGGGCAGGACGACTTCGACGAGACCCGCACGCTGTTCCGCGAGATGGGCTTCGACCGCGTTTTCGACTCCAAAACGGATCCGGAGGACGCCATCGAAGCGCTCCGAGCCGACCTGGACGTTCGCCCGTCGGAAACCGAGCGGGAGAGTCAGACCGTCTCCGCGTGAGTTCCGGTCGGCAACTGCCGGATTTTCGTTTCACCTGAACGCGCCTTCGTAGAGGCGCGTCGCTCCGTAGTCAGTAACCGTCTCCGCCGTCGCTTATGCTGGTAAACTCGAAGTCGCTCGAGCGGTCGTCGAACCGATCGAGTTCGAACGGCTCCGCGGGTAATCGGTGTACGACGGCGCCATGGTGACCTCCCCCGCGGCGCGGGCGGTCGCACCGCTCGCGAGCGTCCCCCGCTCGAACAGGGACACGTCGTAGGCGGGCGAGAGCGCTCTCGCGATCGCACAGCCGACGACGCCGCCGCCGACGATCGCAACGTCACGTCGATCGTCGGTCACCGGTGGTCACCGACCGTTTGCAACGCGTCCTTGAGCGAGCCACCCGCGCGCGAGTTCCTTCGCGATCCCGTCGTCGGACGTCGCGTCCGCGGAGTCCTGATTCGAGCGCATACTCGATCAGTCGTCGTAGGGGTGGTCGACCGCGCGGAAGGCCTCCTCGGCGATCTCCAGTGCGTGATCGATCTGGTCTTCGGTGTGCGTGTACGTCGTAAAGAAGCGTTCGCCCTGCATCGGGTTCCCGAACAATACGCCGCGCCCGGCGGCCTCGAGCCACCAGTCGGCGAACTGTTCTTCGTTCGCTTTCCAGCTATCGCGATAGGAGTGGATGTCCGCGTCGGTCATGTAGACTTGCCCCATCGAGCCGACGTGTTGGACGTTCGCCGGCAGTCCGACGTCGTCGGCGACCTCCTGAAGTCCGGTGAAGAGTTTTTCGCCCAACCGTTCGATGTGGTCGTAGACGTCCTCACGCTCCAGGATTTCGAGCGTCTTCAATCCGGCCGCGGCGGAGACCGGATGACCGTTGTACGTGCCGCCGTGGAACGCGGAGGCGTGCCACTTTTCCTCATCCTTCTTCGCCGGCGGCTCGATTTCGCGCATGATCTCGGCTTTGCCCCCGAATCCGCCGGTCTGGTAGCCTCCACCGGCGACTTTCGCGAAAGTGGTCATATCCGGCGTAACGCCGAATCGCTCCTGGGCGCTCCCGAGACCGAGTCTGAACCCGGTCATCACTTCGTCCCAAATGAGTACGATCCCGAGTTCCTCCGTGAGTTCGCGGAGGAACTCGTGGTAGCCGTCCCGGGGCTTGAGACAACCACAGGAGAACATCACGGGTTCGATGATCACCGCCGCGAGGTCGTCGGCCTGTTCACGGAGGATGGCTTCGGTCGCCGCCTTGTCGTTGAAGGGGAACGCGACGACAGTGTCGCTGACAACGTCAGGAATACCGGTCCCGTAGGAGACGGTGTTCGGTCGGTCGGCGGGGCCGAGCGCCTCCTCGCTGGCGTACACGCTCTGCAGCGCGTAGTCGTGTGCCCCCGCGTACCCGCCCTCGGGTTTGGCGACCTTGTCGTTCCCCGTGTACGATCGGGCGACGCGGAGGGCGTGCATCGTCGCCTCGGTACCGCTGTTCGCCAGCCGAACCGACTCGATGCTGGGAGTCAACTCGGCGATTTTCTCCATGAACTCGATCGCAATCGGCTGCGGCGTCGCCGTCAGATCGGCGGTGTCGACCTGCGATTTCACCGCCTCGCGGACCTCCGGGTGACCGTGGCCGAGGATAATCGGACCCAGCGCCAACAGGAAGTCGAGGTACTCGTTGTCGTCGATATCGGACACGTGCGATCCGTCCGCTTCGTCGATGTAGAAGGGATACGGATCGAACGCGCGGACGTTGGATTCGACCCCGAGCGGCGTTACCGCCCCGGCGCGCTCGTGAAACGCTTCACTCGACTGCGTTCGCTCGCGGAGCAGTTCGGCGTGGTCGTGGTCGCGTTCCTCGTCACCAAGGCTCATTGTCGATATCGACGGCGAGGTTGTCAATAAATCTTTAGAGAAAAAGCTACTCTGACGAAATTAGTACGATTACATACCCAGTATTGTGACCAGATTATTCGAACGGAGTGCGCTCGAGCGGGAGTACGAGTCCTTTCAAGTCGCCGCCGGCTTTCGTCGTCTCGCGAATTGGCAACTCCGTGACGTCGATGCCCCGGTCGACGAGCGCCGAACTGACCGTCTGGTTCCCCGCTGGCAGCAGCACCGATCCCGGCTCGACGACGACCGTACTCGTCGCACGATTTCGCTGTTCGCGCATCGGAACGGAGACGACTTCGATACCCCGATCGGTAAGCAATTCGAGGAACTCGTCGGGTACCGCTTCGGGGTAGACGAGGGCCAGGTCGGGCGCAACCATCGAGAAGACGAGCGCCAAGTGGGTCTGCCCCGTACTTTCGGTGCTCCCGAAGATCGGTACCTCGACGACGTCGATATCGTACGTCTCGAGGAGGGTCCGGACCTGTCGAATGCCTTCGGCGTTCGTCGTCCGCGAGCGACCGATCGCGATCGTCTCCTTGTCGATCCAGACGACGTTGCCGACCTCGAAGCTGCCGGAACCGTGAACCGAATGGTAGATCGGAGCGCCGAGTTCGACGAACCGTTCGGTGATGTGGCGCTCCTCGCCACACCGAAGCGACCCTATGTGGAGAACTATTGACGGTGAGGGGCTGGTTTCGTCACAAATTAGTTGGTACAGAGAGCTACAGTGACAGAAAAGGACACGCGTGGGAACTAAACACAGTGTCGAGAGGCAGGAACCGACGGCGGTCCGGAAACTGATCCGGACCGTTCGTCACCATCGGTTGACGAGATTACTGGTTACCGTCACACCGAGTGCGTTCTGGTTGACAGTACTCTTCCCGATCTCGCTCGGGGTGATGTTCTACTACAGTCTCGGCGAACGCGGAGCGTTCGGTGAGGTACTGCCCGTCGCGGAGAATCTCGGTCTGCAGCAGTACGCGCTCTTGTTCGTTCCTCGAGAGGCATCGGTGCCGGAAGCGATCTGGTGAGCGATCGCGTGGATCGGCGAGAGATTATCGCGACTCGATCTCGTCGAACAGCGCCTTCACACGCCCGCATACGTCCTCGCGGATCTCGTGGACCGTCTCGAGGTCCTCCCCGTGAGGATCGGGCAGATCCCAGTCGCGGACGTCCGTCTCGGCCTCGAGTTCGAGCGTCGAACAGCCCATCGTCGCGACGTAGTCACAGGACTCGAGCGTCTCGTCGTCGATCTGCCGTGGCTCGCGCCCGTCGAGATCGATCCCGTCTTCGGCCATCGCCTCGCGGACGACGTCGTGGACCGCGTCCGCGGGGTGCGTGCCGCCGGAGTGGATCACGACCGCGTCGGTGAGATCCCGCGCCTCGCGCTCGCGTTCGGCGTAGGCGGTCGCCATCTGGCTTCGGCCGGCGTTCTGGACGCAGACGAACGCAACGTGGGTGTCGTCGTCGGTCATACACGGAACCAGTGGCTGGGACGCCCTAATCGTTCGTATGTGGGCTCCTGTGAGAACAATATGCACAGATAACACTCACGAGACGCTGTCGGGCCAACTCGCCGCCGCGTGACTACAGTCACCGAACGATCGTCACCGGAACGGACGACCGGCGGGCGACCTTCTCGGCGACGCTGCCAAGCAGGATACGGCTCGCGCCCGTCCGCCCGTGGCTGCCGATAGCGATGTGGTCGACGTCGTTGTCGTCCGCGTACTCGACGATCGACCGCGAGATACCGCCGACGATGTGATCCGTTTCGATCTCGACGCCGTGTTCGGCGCCCAGTTCGCGCGCGTGCTTCAGAATTTCCTCCGCCCGGGTTTCGTGAGCGTTCTGAATCTCCTCGTAGTTGGCCATCGCACCCCCTTCGATCCCCGTTGCGGCGTAGAAATCGCCCGGGTCGAGGACGTGCAACGCCGTGATTCGAGCGTCGGGGTACTCCTTGCAGGCGAACTCGAGCGCCTGCGTCGATCGATCCGAGTCGTCGACGGGAACGAGCACGTGGTCTACCATACCTCGGCCTACGCCGGCCTCCAAAATAAGCCTCGGGCCGGAATCGTCCGGAAATCGGTAACGACGGGACCACAACCAGCGCCTACTGGGAGGCGACCCGTTCGATCGCCGCCCGAATTCGCGCCTCGTCGGGTCGGTACGCCTCCTCGCGCCCGAACAGCGGGACCGGAACGTCGTAGCCCGCGACGCGTTCGATCGGCGCTTCGAGGTGCCAGACCGCTTCGTCCGAGATGCGGGCCGCGATCTCGGCGCCGAAGCCGCCCGTCCGCGGCGCTTCGTGGACGACGACGCAGCGACCCGTCTTCCGGACCGACTCGAGGACCGTCTCGGCGTCCATCGGGCTAATCGACCGCAGGTCGATCACGTCGGCCGATACCTCGCTCGCGTCGACGGCTCCCTCGACCTCCCGGACCATCGCGCCCCAGGTGACGACGGTGACGTCGGTCCCCTCCTCAACGACGCGTGCCTCGCCGAGGGGAACCGTATGGTCCTCCGGAACCGGTCGACGGGCCGCCCGATACAGCGGCATCGGCTCGAGGAAGAGGACGGGATCGGGGTTCCGAATCGCGGACCGGAGCAACCCGGCCGCGTCCCCCGCGGTGGAAGGGATCACAACCTTGAGTCCCGGCACGTGGGCGTAGCCCGCCTCGTAGCTCTCGGAGTGGTGCTCGAGGGCTTTCACGCCCAGGCCGTAGGGCGCTCGGATCACCATCGGACAGGTGAGTTTCCCGCGAGAACGGCTTCGGATCCGCGAGACGTGCTGGTGGATCTGAGAGAACGCCTGGAAGCTGAAGCCGGCGAACTGGATCTCCGCGACCGGTCGGTAGCCGGCCACCGAGAGGCCGACGCCGAGGCCGACGATGCCGGCTTCGGCGACCGGGGCGTCGTGGACCCGTCCCGGGAACGTATCGAGTAAGCCCTGTGTCGCCCGGAAAACGCCGCCGTCGACCCCGACGTCCTGCCCGTAGACGAGGACGTCCTCGTCGCGGTCCAGCTCCGCGCCAAGCGTCTCGCGGATCGCCTCGACCATGTTCAGCCGCTCGACGCCCTCGGTGGTCCCCGATCCGGTCGCCGTCGAGCCGCCGTCGCCGCGCCGGCTTCCGTCTGCGGGGGCGACCTCGCGTCCCGAATCGTCCAGAAATGCGTCGCGCTGGCGCTCGAGGTACTCGGGCGGATCGCCGTAGGCCGTCTCGAACATGTCCGCGGGATCGGCGTTCGCGGCGGTCTCCCGGGCCGCTTCGAGGTTGGTCTCGAGAACGTCCTCGATCTCGCGCTCGACCTCCGCGACGGTCCCGTCGTCGAGGATCCCGCGGTCGCGGAGGTAGCCCTCGAATCGCAGGATGGGGTCCAGGGGCTCCCACTCCTCCTCTTCCTCGACGGTCCGGTAGACGGAAGGATCGTCCGCGGTGGTGTGCATCTCCCGGCGATAGGTCGTCGCCTCGACCAGGGTCGGAACGCCGCGTCGAGCGCGCTCGATCGCCTCCCGCGTGACCAGATAGACGGCAAGGATGTCGTTGCCGTCGACCTGAATCGGCTCGATACCCGCGGCGACGGCCTTCTGAGCGAGGGTGGCGGCCCGCGTCTGTTTCGACAATGGCGTCGAGATCGCGTACTGGTTGTTCTGACAGAAGAAGATCGTCTGGGCCTCGTAAACCCCCGCCAGATTCATCGCCTCGTACACCTCGCCCTCGCTGGTCGCGCCGTCGCCGAAGTAGGTGAGCGCGACTCGATCGCTCTCGTTCATCGCCTCGGCCCAGCCGATTCCGGCGGCGTGTAACGGTTGGGTACCCACCGCGATCGACGGCGGCATGATCGGCACGTCGTCGGGCGGTTCGCCGCCCTCCTCGAGTCCCATCGCGTACTCGAAGATGCCCTGTGCGGACAGCCCGCGGGCGAGCGCCGAGGGATGTTCGCGGAACGCGGGGACCGTCCAGTCGTCGTCCGAAAGCGCCGCAGTGCTCCCCACCTGAGCGGCTTCCTGTCCCGTCGACGGCGCGTACGTTCCCAGCTCACCCCGCCGCTGGAGGGCGATTACCCGCCGATCGAGTCGGCGAGCGTGTTTCATCGTCCGGTACCACTCGAGCAGTTGTTCGTCGTCGATATCCGGCTCCAGAGATTCGTCGACGCGCCCCTCCTGATCGAGTACCTGCACGCGATCGATCGTGAACTCGGCGACCGGTGATCGTGGCATACCCTCCGTACCACGGACGGCTACTTAGTGTCCGTCGCCGCTATCGCGCAGGTGAGAGTGGTGCACGGAGTGGCCTGTCGCCGTCTGAGAACGACAGCACGTCTCGGGCGCAGTCGCTCTCGAGTGCGGAGGAGTCGCCAAAAATCGAAGCAGGTGGTGTAAAGCCGACCGCGGTCGGCGGAGCGGGTTACTTGCCGCGGCCTTTGCCGCCGTTGTTCGACGGACGGACCTTCTCGGCGCCCTTGCCGCGGTTGTTGAGACCGCGGTTGGCCGTGCCAGCGTTGGTGAGGCCACGGAACGCGCGGTTCGTGTGCGTGTCGTCGCAGATCCAGTTGAGATCGTCGTCGTTCTGGATGGCGGGGTGTTCGGGATCCACGAGGATCACTTCGAACCACTTCTGCGAGCCGTCTTCCCCGACCCAGTAGCTGTTGAGCACGCGCAGGTTGGGGTACTTGCGGGAGACACGCTCCTCGCCGATGCGCTGGATGTTCTTGCGCCGTCCGATACGGTTGACACCCTGGCGCTTGGATCGGCGACCGGCCGTAAATCGTTCCTTCCGGGCGGTCCCCTTACGGACCGAGACCCGGGTCACGATGATGCCCTGCTTGGCCTTGTAGCCGAGTTCGCGCGCCTTGTCGAGGCGGGTCGGGCGCTCGATTCGCTCGATTGCGCCTTCCTTTCGCCATTCCTGTTTTCGCTGCCACTGGAGTTCCCCGAGCTTCCCGTCGTCGGGGTCCTTCCATGCGTCCTTGATGTGGGAGTAGAAGCTTTTTGCCATAGCTATCACCGCGGGCGTTTCCTGGTTCAATCCCGACCGGGGCCGGTCCCCGCGGATCACATCCCGACCTGTGGTGGCGTCGTCGCCGAACAGGTGCCCGCTGATGCCCGCGACTCAGCGAGTCTACGACAGTCTACCCAACTCTCGAGTATAAGGGCTTCGAACTCCGAGGACGCGCTCGGGGTCGAAAACGAGGTGCCGGTGCGCTCGAGTCGGACGGGGGAGCCGTCCGCGCGAGTCGACGCGTCCGCTCAGCGCTCGAGCGGAACGCGTTCTCCCAGACCGGCCGGTGCGACGCCGTTGACCGTCGCGAACACGGCTCCCAGGAGGAGTCCGTAGACGAGGTGGCCGATCGCGAACAGCAGCGCGCTAACCAGTTCGGCCGCGACGCCCGGCACCGGCAGGAACGGCAGCGGTAGCGTCGCGACGCCGGCACCCTGCATCGCGACCGGGAACAGGACACCGCCGGCGAACAGCCCCAGAATCGCGCCGAAGAGCAGGCCGACGATGACGTAGTCGGTGAACGTGATCAGCAGTTGTTGGACGATGCTGCTCGAGGCGATGGCGGCGAACAGCAGTCCGAACAGGACGCTGAGCAACAGGTGGACGGTCCAGCCGACCGCGACCGCCGTCCCTGCCCCGGGAACGAGTCCGCCTAGCAACTCGATCTGGTTCGCGCCCAGGTGGAGTACCAGCCCCATCGTGATTCCGCCGACCAGACCACCGGTGACCCCGCCGCCCCAGATGCCGATACCATCGAGTGTTCGGGTGGTATTTTCTCCCATGGTACTAGCTACGGACGCGCGCCAAATTAAACGATCATCCGTCACTGACGGCGACAGGTACTCGACGCGTCCCGAACGGAGTTCGTCGGAAGTGTGAGAAGGCTTAGGTAGGCACGTCGTGGCGTGCGAATATGAGTATCGGAGTCTGTTACTTCCCGGAGCACTGGCCCCGGGAGCGCTGGGAGTCCGACGTCGAACGGATGGCCGAAGCGGGTCTCGAGTACGTCCGCATGGCCGAGTTCTCGTGGGCCGTCCTCGAACCCGAACGCGGCGAGTTCGAATTCGAGTGGCTGGACGAGATCGTCGAACTGATCGGCGGGTACGGGATGCAGGCGGTGCTCTGTACCCCCACCGCGACGCCGCCGAAGTGGCTGGTCGACGAACGGCCCGACATCCTGCAGGAGGACGCCGACGGAACGGTTCGGGAACACGGCAGTCGTCGGCACTACTGCTTCAACTCCGACGCCTACCGCGAGGAGACCGAACGAGTCGTCACGAAACTGGCCGAACGGTACGCGGACGACCCGACCGTCGCGGGCTGGCAGACCGACAACGAATTCGGCTGTCACGGGACCGTCCGCTGTTACTGCGACGACTGCGCCGAGGCCTTCCGCGAGTGGCTCGCCGACGAGTACGGTTCGATCGAAGCGCTCAACGAGGCCTGGGGGAACACCTTCTGGAGCCAGCGGTACGCCGCGTTCGAAGCGGTCGACCCCCCGGGACCGACGCCGTCCGAACACCACCCGTCCCGACTGCTCGACTACGCGCGGTTCTCGAGCGACTCCGTCGTCGACTACAACCGGTTGCACGTCGACCTCCTGGAGGAGGCTAACTCGGACTGGTTCGTCACCCACAACTTCATGGGCCGGTTCCCGGCGCTCGACGCCTACGCGGTCAGCGAGGACCTCGATCTGGTCTCGTGGGACTCCTATCCCACGGGATCCGCGCAGGATCGCCTCGAGGGTGACGCCTCGCCGGACCAGTTGCGGGCCGGCGACCCCGATCAGGTGGGGATGGACCACGACCTCTACCGGAGCGCGCTCGATCGCCCGTTCTGGGTGATGGAACAACAGCCGGGTGACGTCAACTGGCCGCCGCACTGTCCCCAGCCCGGCGAGGGGGCGATACGACTGTGGGCCCACCACGCGACCGCCCACGGCGCCGACGCCGTGCTGTACTTCCGGTGGCGACGCTGCCTCGAGGGCCAGGAGCAGTACCACGCGGGACTGCGGAAACAGGACGGCTCGCCCGACCGGGGCTACCACGACGCCACCCAGACAGCGGACGAACTGGCCGACCTGGGCGATGTCGACCACGTCGACGCGCCCGTGACCCTGCTGTTCGACTACGACAACCTGTGGGCGCTCGACGCACAGCCCCACTCGCCCGACTTCGATTACTGGAGCCTGCTCGAGTCGTTCTACGGCGCGCTCCGCGCTCGCAGCGTGCAGGTCGACATCGTCCACCCCGACACCGATCTCGCCGAGTACGACGCCGTCGTCGCACCCGCGCTCCACCTCCTCACCGGGGACCTCGCCGATCGGCTCGCGGATTACGTCGAACTCGGCGGCGAACTCCTTTTCGGCCCCCGAACGGGCGTCAAAGACGAGTACAACAAGCTCCGACCTGCACCTCAGCCGGGGCCGCTTGCCGATCTCGTCGGCGCGACGGTCGACCAACACGAGTCGCTGCCGTCCCAGATCGAGACCAGGGTTCGATCTGCGAACGATCCCGACGGGCAGAGCGAGACGTACCCGTTCCGCACGTGGGCCGAGTGGCTCGAGACCGATGCGGCCGAACCGTTACTCACCTACGACACCGACGGGATCGAATCGGGCCGAACAGCCGCCGTTCGGAACACCGTCGGCGACGGCAGCGTCGTCTACTGCGGCGTCTGGCCCGAAGCCGACCTCGCGGACGATCTCGTCCGCCCGCTCCTCGAGCGAACGGGCGTCGCGTACAGTGATCGCCTCCCCGACGGCGTCCGGGTCGGCGAGCAAAACGGACGGACCTGGGTGACGAACTTCTCGAGCGACCGGTATCGCGTCGATCCCGACGACGACGTCTCGTGGCTCGTCGGCGACGCGGTCATCGGCGCGTTCGACGCGGCGGTCGCGGACGGCGAAATCGTCGACGGGCTCTCCGTCGATCGACTCGAGTGAGCGATCGGTGCCCGGCGCCCTCGCTCGATTCGAGAACCGAGCCGCAAGTTGTTATCAGTCCTCCAACGATCGATCGTCGGGAGCGTCTCGTCCTGCATTACCGCTCTACGCTCGCTGTCAGCGAACAGCGAGGTTCCGGTGACGAAGGCCGCGTCCGGACTCGTGAGGAAAGAGACGGGTTGGCCACGTCAACTGTCGAAACGTCAGTTCGGTCACCGCTTCGAGTCGCTCACGGACTCCGACGCTAGTCGAAGCAACGGCGACCGTTTGGTATACCGCCTCCTCATTTTATATACCAATATATGATTGATTCCGGGAGCGCAGTCGCTCGAGTCAGATAGAACCGAAGCTCCACACACGGCGCCGGGAGGGTCTCTCCGTCGGGATCCTTCGACCTACCTAACTATGTTAACATAACTATATCTCCTCAGGGCGCGTACTCTATGCATGGTCTTCAGCATCATCGACGCAATGACCGATGGATTCGACCGCACCCGCGAGCGGAACGGACTCATCTTCGTCGCCGTATTTGCCGTCCTCGCCGTGGTGAACGCCCTCGTCGCGCCCACGAACCTCGGTCCCGCCGCGGAAACGGCACCGACGGTCGGCCTCGTCGATGTCGCTACGGGACTGCTCTCGTTTGCCATCACGATCGCAACGCTGGTCGTCGCAATCGTTGCGCTGCGAACGTTCGCTTCCGACGAGCGGGAGATCATCCCGCGTGAGTTCCAGCGCAGGAATATCGGGCTGGCCACGCTCAACCTCTTCGTCGGAGCGATCGTCTTCGCCCTCGCCGTCGCCGTCGGGAGCCTCTTCCTGCTCGTCCCGGGGCTGTTCATCCTCGTCAGCCTCTACTACTGGAGCGTGTTCGTCGCGGTTGAAGACCAAAACTTCGTGCAGGCGTTCCGCAGCAGCTGGGCGCTGACTCGCGGCAGCCGACTCCGACTGTTCGGTCTCGGCGTCGCCGTCGTCTTTCTCGGCCTGCTCGTCAACGCCGCAGTCGGCGTGCCGGCGGTCTTGGCCGGCGGAATCGTCGGTACCACGATCTTTCAGATCGGAGGCGCCGTGGTCTTCGTCTACGCCCTCGCGACGACTGCTCGCGCGTACGATCAACTGCACACGCTCGAGGAGCCACCGGAAGCCGAGCCGCGACCGGGCGCCGCCGGGACGCCGGCCTGATACGGATTGCTGTAACGATTTATCGGCCCGACCGCAGGACGGCTCGCGGTCGGCCCGGAAATGACTTACAGTAAACCGTATGAGAACAGTTCGATCAACCAGCATCCGTTTTTATCGACTTCCGACGCCGATCAGACGTCAGTTACCGTCTCGAACGATCCGTCGGCGACCGATTCCGCGACGTCGTCGCTCTCGAGTTCGTCGGGTACGTGTCGAGGATACTTTCGTCGGAAGTAACCCACGATGTTCGTCAGATCTCGACGGAGGAACTCGTCGGCGTTCTCGTGATCGGTCGGGACCGCCTGGGGCCAGTCGAAGACTTTCACGCCCGCTTCGCTGACGAAGACATTGTACTCGCTCATGTCCGCGTGGACGTACCCCTCATCGTACGCGCGCGCGACCTCGCGAACGAGCAGGTCGAGGACCCCGAGCACCTGCCCATCCTCGAGTTTCGTTCGCGAGAGTTCGACGCCCTCCATCTTCTCCATGACGATAGCGTGGCGGTTCTGACCGATCGGCCGGGGAACCGAGACGTCAGGATACAGCTCCTCTAAGATGTCGTACTCCCGTTCGGCCGCTTTCCGAGCGGTGTACATCCAGGAGACGTGCTCGTTATCCGAGGTGTAGTCCCGTTCCTTGTGGACTTCCCGGAAGTTCGTGTACCCCTCGCGGTGGTACTTCAGCGCGTGGGGCTTGTAGGATTTGACCTCGTAGACGTCGCTCTCCTTGCCGACGCCCAGCGGCGAGCCGAACTCGCTGATCGTATCCTGCTCGACGAGCGCTCGCAGCGCGAGGATATCGTACCCCTCGAACTGGAGCGTGTAGCCCTCGTACTGGATCGTTTTCTTCTCGACCAACCCTCGTTTGAGACAGCGTTCGAGCCGGTAGTCGACTTCCTCCTCGGTCAGGCTCGAGAACTTCGGGAGTTTCTCCCGCTGGACCCACTCGGAGAAGCGCATTCCCTGCTCGACCCCCGATAGGAGATAGAAGTCTTCGGTCTCGAGTTCCGGAAGTAATCCGGCGACGTTCCGCACCATAGCGCGTGGTAGCCGGCGTGTACGTAAAAACGTCGTGACGTGCGGATCGCACTGTCGTGATCGGTCCGCCCGAGAACGTTCGTCTTCGATCGTCGTTCGATCGTCGTTCGATCGGCCGTTCCCGGCGTTCTATCCAGTTCTACCTGCTGTTCAGGCCGTGCGTCGTATCGTCACCGCCGCCGAGATAAATCGTATTTTGCGATATTAAATCGAATTTCGACCGACGGAACTCACGCTACGAGTGGTTTCTCCTCACTGGTGCAAGCTACAGGTTCATTGCCGAGCTCAGCTCTAGCGCTATCACAACGGGTCAGACAAGTGATCTCGCCGACTCACGGAATCGATCCGACTGCATCCGGGAAGTCAGCAGGAGTGTCCCACTCGAGGACTCGGCCACCGGCGGCTTCCTCGAGCGCCGCCAGATGGGAGGCAGCCATCCCGTTATCGTAGTGCTCTCGCATTTCCGCTTCGGTATCGTAGATTCGCTTTAGCAGCCAGAGCGCGTCCCGAATGCGAGTTTGGTACCGATACAGGAATCCGAGTTCCCAGACGTGCCCGCCGTTGTAGTCCTCGAGGACCCCGACGATATGGGTCGCCATCTCGGAGAGGATGTCGAAGGCGGGAGCCCACAGTTCGAGTTCCTCGCCCGTGAAGCCGAAATCCTCGAGGCGAAACGCAGTCGCTGCCCGCCGTTCGTCGAGGAGTGTACAGACTTCGGTTCGCCGCTTTCCGGGACCGTCGTCACCGCCACGACCGATTACTAGGTATCGTCGTTCCGAACGTTTGATCGCCGTAAATCGATCCCCGTGTAACCCGTTTTTCAACTGTTCGTGCTGTTCGGGTGTCGGCTGTAACTGATCGTCGTCGACGAGTTCGTCGGAATCCACGCCGTCGAGGGACGACTCGATCGGTTCGTCTCGTGGGAAGTCTTCGCTATTCGTCACGCTATTTCAGGATTAGTTGGACAACTAATATAGGTACTGCTCGATAAAACACTTCGGAAACGGTTAGTAAAACAGTTGATTCTATCGACCGAGTGTTTATGTGAGATGCCACCGTAGTGTCCGATATGCACCCGGAAACGACCCAACCAACCGACGGCGGTGAGCGAGGGCCCACGGACGGGTTCAATACGTGGCTTGCCCTCCAGAAATCGACGGAGAGGACGCGTGCGAACCTCCTCGCGGATATCGTCGGCCATCCAAAGGGCGCGCCGAGCGTCAAGGAACTGGACTACATGAACCCCAGCCTCGAGGCGGATGCCATTCGCCGCCACCTCAAGACGTTACAGGAAGTCGGGGTCCTAGAGGAACTCGAGGTCGAACCGGGAACGCGGGTTCGAGGCTATCCGTACAAGTTCTACCGCGTCAGCGAGGCGGCGCGGGAACTGTTCGACCGGAACGACCTCTTCCCCGAGGACCCGTGGACGCGACAGTACGAGCGAGTGCAGAAAACGGGTGAGATCGAGGAGCTCGAAGCGATGCCTCGTCCGAGCCCATAACGACTGTCGATATTGAACTGCGTTTCCGGTCTCACCGTCGTCGGGCGAACCGGATGCTCGGCCCGGCCACTCGGCGGGTCGCAATCACTAACTCGATTGCGAGCGACTGAACGGGTATGAGCGACCTCGCCGATCGAGAGTGGCGGCTGATCCGGGACGACCCCCGCGCGGGGGACGTACAGATGGCCGTCGAGGAAATCGCTGCGCGGACGGCCCTCAAGGACGACCTGCGAACCGTCCGGGTCTACTCGTGGGAGCCGAGCACGCTGTCGCTGGGGTATCGTCAGGATCCCGAGACGGTCGACTGGGACTACTGCGAACGCGAGGGGATCGACGTCACTCGCAGACAGACCGGCGGCGGCGGGATCTACCACGACCGCTACGCCGACATCTCCTATACGATCGTTGCGCCGGCCGACGAGGTGCCCGGGAATCTGATGGACTGCTACGATCTGTTTTGCCAGCCGGTGCTCGAGGGACTCCAGCGAATGGGCGTCGACGCCGACTTCGCGGGTGCCGAACAGTCGTCGATCTACCAGCCCTCCTGCTACCTTCGCGACATCAACCCGGCCCACGACGTGGTCGCGCCGGCGAGTTCGGGTGCGGACGCGAAGAAGATCAGCGGCAACGCCCAGTACCGCCAGCGCGACGTCGTCATCCAGCACGGCTCGATCAGCTACGACCTCGAGCCCGCTCATCACGTCGGCGTCTTCGATACCGATCTCGAGCACGAGACGTTCACCGACCGGGTG
The DNA here is from genome assembly GCF_052040125.1 of Natronorubrum marinum. NCBI lineage: Archaea > Methanobacteriati > Methanobacteriota > Halobacteria > Halobacteriales > Natrialbaceae > Natronorubrum > Natronorubrum marinum. Next base: position 746,225 of record NZ_JBPPFV010000001.1, on the reverse strand, counting down.
ACGAGCATCCGTGAGGAAGCGGGGATCGACCGCGAGGAGGCCGTCGATACCCTGGGGTCGGCGCTCGGGGAGTGGTGCGACGCTGACGAATCGGAATGGCAGGCGGGCGAGCTCGAGGCCGCCCACGACCTCGCCGATCGGAAGTTCGGCGCCGACGCGTGGATTCGGAATCGAGAGGTACTCGAGGCGAGCGAACAGTAATCGCAGGCGGCGTTGTGACTACAGATCGATTCTCGAAAAGCAGAGCGGAGCGGTCGTCTCGAGTCGCATTACGGGCGATATCGTCTCAGTTCGACTCCGTTCAGTTGAGGATCGCCTTCCAACTCCAGCCGCCGACGATGATCAGGATCAGCGCGAGGACGAAGAACACGCCCCACTGCTGGCCCTCAGTCTCTGCGATCGGTGCGAGGATGTCGATGACACCCGTAAACTGCATCGCTGCGAGCATGATCAACAGCAGCGAGAAGATCGAGACGACGGCGATCCCGATCCAGTTCCGGGCCATCCACTGCCCTTCCTCCTCGGCTTCCTCCGTGGAGGTCGTGGTCGTCTCCGTTGGTTCTCGATCCGGTTCGGACATATACGGCTCTTGAACAGACTCGCGGGAAACGGTTCCACCTGCAGACTCCGGGTCGATGATGTCGACGGCGAAGCGAGTGCCTGCTCTCGAGACCGGTTCCCCTTCGAGAACGTCGAACCGGAGTTCCTATCCGAGCACGCCGTTCTGCCGGCGACGCAACGTTCCCCGAACGATCGGCGTTGCTGGGAAGACGCTGATATCGAGCCGATCGACTTCCTCGACGGCGAACGCGTCGTGGCCGACGAACCGCGCGACGGTCTCGCGGGTGAGGTGACAGCCGCCGGCGGTGCGCTTCCAGAGGGGATCGAGCAGTTCCTGGCCGGTTCCGCGCCAGCCGTCGGCGTGGACGTGCTCGAGAAAGCGGAACTCGCCGCCCGGTTTCAGCACCCTCACGACCTCCTCGAGCGCTGCGTCGGGGTCCTGTACGGTACAGAAGACGACGCCGGCGAGGACGACGTCGAAGCTGCCGTCGGGGTAGGGCAGCGATTCGGCCCGCGCATCACGGAGGTCGACATCGAGACCGGTCTCGCGTGCGGCGTCGACGGCTCGTTTGCGCATGTGTGGGTCCGGTTCGATCGCGTGGTACTCGAGGTCCCCCGCGGTGCCGTCGACGACGAACGGGAACATATCGCCGGTGCCACAGCCGAGTTCGAGCACCCGGCCAGAGAGGTCGCGCGCGAGGTACGCTCGCTGTGCCGTCAGTTGGTCCGGTTCCGGACACAGATCGTAGAGCGCGGCGAAGACGGGATGGGAGATTTCGTCCTCCGTCGTCGCCGCGGGTGGGGAGCGCTGTTCGGACATCTCGGTCGTACTGACGACGCGACGAGAGGTAATGGTTTCCCGTCTCGGCGACTCGCCTCAGCGAATCGTGTCCGGAATCCGATCGATCACGTCGGTCGCGAGGACGCCCGGACCGTACTCGGTCGTCGCCAGCTCCCCGCTCTTGCCGAGGATCCACGCGCCCAACTCCGCCGCGTTGCTGCGGTCCATCCCCTGCCCGAGCAGCGAGGCGGTGATCCCGGCCATCGTGTCGCCGGTTCCGGCGACCGTCAGCGCCGAGGTCCCTGTCTCGTTGCTCGTCCGTTCGCCGTCGGCGACGATCTCGTCGACGTTTCCCGTCAGCGTGACGACGGCCCCCGTCTCCTCGGAGAACGCCTCGAGGCTCCCGTAGGCGTCTTCGATCGGCTCGACCTCTTTGTCGCTGGGGGTGAGCACTGCACTCGAGAGGTCGGCCTCGAGGGCGGGTTCGATCGCGAGGGCGTCGATAACGGTCGGTACGTCGACGGTCTCGACAGCCCGGGAGACGGCGTCCGCGTCGGCGTCGACGAGACCCGGGCCGATCACGATCGCGTCGGCCCACTCGCTCATCTCGCGGGTGCGTTCGACCGCGCTCTCCTCGAACTGTTCGCCCGCGTAGCGGTCGACGAGCAGATTCGGTTCGTGACCCGCGACGATCTCGTAGATCGGATCGGCGACGAACGCCCGGACGTGATCCGAGCCGGTTCGCAGCGCCGCTCGGCCGACGAGCGCCGGCTGGTTGGGGTACTCGACGGCCCCGCCGACGATACCGACGCGACCGTTGTTGACCCCCGTTTCCTCGGAAATGTTCGAAAGCGTCTGCTGAAGACGGGCCATATCTTGTCTGTCTGGTCGTGACGGGTAGCCGTTCGGCAGGCGAGTTCCGGTCGCTTTGCGACGCTGTACGAAACGACCGAATACACACCCCGGCGGAATACTCTGTGTAGAATCGCTCGAGCACACGACAGCGCGCGCCATCGCAACGTGGCTGACCAACCCCGTTTGAAGACGTTGGCTGACGAGGGCGGCTCGACCCCGTCGTGTGCCACACCAAAGCATAGGCCGTCGCCGTCGTAGTGAGAGCCATGTTCGACAACAGAACCCACGCCGGCGAACGCCTCGGCGCCGAACTCGAGTCCCGCGGCCTCGACGCCGATATCGTCCTCGGAATTCCTCGCGGTGCGCTCCCCGTCGCCCGACCGGTTGCGGACGCGCTGGACGCAGGCCTCGACGTGGTAGTCGCACGGAAGATGGGCGCGCCGAAGAACCCCGAACTGGCGCTGGGAGCGGTCGCCAGCGACGGCAGCGTCTGGTACAACGAAGACCTCATCGATCGGCTCGGGGTCTCCGAGGACTACCTCGAGGAGGTGCGAGCGTCGGAGGCGAACAACGCGAGCCAGAAGGCCGATCGATACCGCGAGACGCCGGGACTGCCGGATCTCGAGGGGAAACGCGTGATGGTCGTCGACGACGGCGTCGCGACGGGCGCGACCGCGAGGGCCTGTCTCCGACAGATTCGCGAGGCCGGTGCCGAACACGTAACGCTCGCGGTTCCGGTCGGTTCGCCGCGCGGTCTCGCGGACCTCGAGGCCGAAGCCGACGAGGTGATCGCACTCGGGCAGCCCCAGTCGTTCCGCGCGGTCGGGCAGTTCTACCGGACGTTCGGGCAGGTAACCGACGCGGAGGCGCTCGAGTACCTCGATCGCGGTGATCGATAGGACGGAGACCGACCGGAGCCACCGTACTGATCCGTTCGGGGGAGTTCACCATCGACCGATCGACGCGATCAGGGCCACAGTCCGCGGACTTCGTGGGCCTCGGCGACCCGCGACAGCGCGACGACGTAGGCGGCGTCGCGCCAGGTCAACTCCTCGGACTCGACTTCGTCTCGTACGGCCGACCAGGCGCCGACCATCTCGGACTCGAGTTCCTCGTGAACGCGCTCGAGCGACCACTTCCGGCGGTTGATATCCTGAAGCCACTCGAAGTAGCTCACCGTCACCCCGCCGGCGTTGGCAAGGATGTCCGGAATCACGTGGACGCCGCGCTCCTCGAGGATGGCGGCGGCGGCGAACGTCGTCGGACCGTTCGCCCCTTCGACGACGATGTCCGCCGCGACGTCGGCAGCGTTGTCCGCGGTGAGGACGTTCCCGACGGCGGCGGGGACGAGAACGTCGACGTCGAGTTCGAGCAGGGACTCGTTCGATATCCGCGTGATATCGGTCGCCTCGGCCGCGTACGCGGTCACCGCCTCCGGCTCTTCGTCGTGGGAGGGGATCGCTCCGACCTCGATCCCGTCGGGGTCGTAGATCGCGCCGTTGACGTCGCTGACGGCGACGACGGTCGCGCCCCACTCCTCGAGCAGGCGGGCGGCGTTCGCGCCGACGCTGCCGAAGCCTTGGACGGCGACCGTGGTGTCGGAGAGCGGGTAGTCGTAATAGTCGCAGGTCTCGCGCGTGACGATGGCGACGCTGCGACCGGGCGCTTCCTCGCGGCCGTAGGAGCCGCCGACGACGGGCGGTTTGCCGGTGACGACGCCGGGGATGGTCTCGCCTTCCTGCATGCTGTAGGCGTCCATGATCCAGGCCATCGTCTCGGGATCGGTCCCCATATCGGGGGCGGGAATGTCTTTGGTCGGGCCGATTACCGACCGAATCTCCTGCGTGAACCGGCGCGTGAGTCGCTCCTTCTCGCCGTCGCTCAGCGACTTGGGGTTGACGACGACGCCACCTTTCGCGCCGCCGAAGGGAAGGTCCATCACGGCGCACTTCCAGGTCATCCACATCGAGAGGCCGACGCACTCGTCGCGCGTGACCTCGGGATGATACCGGAGGCCGCCCTTGTAGGGGCCCCGGACGCTGTCGTGCTGGGCGCGGTAGCCCGTAAAGACCTCGACGCTCCCGTCGTCGCGCTCGAGCGGGACTGTCACTTCGTGGACTTTCGCCGGGTGTTCGAGGCGCTCTAAAACGGACTCGTCGATCTCGAGGTGGGTCGCGGCGCGCTCGAGCTGTCTGCGCGCCGTCTCGAGTGCGGTTTCGGGTTCGGCCGTCTCGGTCGCCTGCTGCTCCTCGGTAGACACTGCGGACTGTTGGTGTGAAGCCATGAGATCAAAACTGAATTACTCGATCGGTGTTCGGCGATTGCGCATGTCGGCGCCGCAGTCGGGACAGCACGCGGCCGTCGTCGCGCGAACGACGGTGCCGCAGTCGAAACACTCGTAACTCGATACCTCGTCGGGGTTGAACTGGACGTCTTTCATGGGAGCGGTGGATATCGCATTTAGGAATAATAAGGATATTAGGAAAGATATATTCGTCAGATAGCTAGCGTCGGTGAGATACTGGGGTTCACTATTCAACTGCTGATACAGTGTTTGCCGGAAGTCCGATCTCGTCGAACAGGATCGTGAAGAGTTTGCGCTGAACGGTCCGGATGTGGCGGTAGAACGCGGCCGGCGAGATGCCCAGTGCGTCGGCGACATCCTCGCCCGACCGTTCTCGGGGTGACGTGAAGTAGCCGCTGTAGTACGCCAACTGGACGACCTCGAGTTGTCGCTCCGTGAGTCGCTCGAGCAGTTCGGACCGAAGATCGCGTGCCGTCGTCCGGTCGACGCTCCGTTTTGCGTGCAGGTCGACGTCGGCGAACGCGCTCGAGACGACGTCGACGCTGCCGCCCGCGTCGACTGTCCGCGGGACGTCGACGACGACGCGGGTCGCCTCCGGCGTCGCCTCGACGCTGCGCAACACGACGCCGTGGTCGGCGAGTTGTAGCGCCAGAAACGGCGGCGACAGTTCGAGAAGTACCGTCCCACCAGCCGTATCGGCAGAACCGCTACCGCCGTTTCCGTTGCCGTCGCCCTCGCTGTCGCTGTCATCGACATCAGGGCTGTCGATCACCTGTACGCCCTCGACGGCGACGAGATCGGCGGCTGCATCCACGACGGCCTGCGGAGAGCCACCCTCAACGGTCGTAAACACCGACGCCCCGTTCTCGTGGAGCCGAACGCCACCGTCGAACGAGAGGGTGCAGTCGGCCCGGCGAGCGAGCCGAGAGAAGACGAAGCTATCGTCGTAAACGTCGAACTCGAGGCGGGTCCGGGAGTCGGTCAACAGCGCCTGTTTGCGCTCGACGGCAGCGATGGCGGAGGCGATCGTCTCGCCGAGCTCCGCTAGAACCGTCCGCGTGACCCCGTCGAACGCGTCGGGCCGGTCGGCGTAGACCGTCAACACGCCGTAGGTGAACTCGTCGTACGCCAGCGGGACGCCGGCGACGGACTGGTACTCCCGCGACAGCGCTTCGGAACGCCACGGTTCGTCGCGGAGCCGATCGACGACGTTCGAAACCACCGTCACCTCGCGGGTGGCCGCCGTCCGGGCCGCGGGCTCGTTCGCGTCCGCCAGCGAGAGCGAGACGCCATCGAGGTACTCCCGTCCACGGCCCGTGCCGCCGTGGGTGTTCGCCTCGAGTCGTTCGTTCGCGACGTCGGTCGTGCCGATCCAGGCGAACGAGAATCGGTCGGCCGAGGTGAGTCGCTCGCAGACGGCCGCCTCGATTTCCTCGCGGGTTTCGGCCCGAACCAGCGCCGCGTCGATCTCGCGGATGATCTCGTTCACCCGGTCGAGCCTGGTGAGTTTGCGGTTCTGCCGCTGGAGCTCCCGGTCCCGTTCGCGGAGGGTTCGCTCCCGCGCGACGCGGTCGAGGGCCGCTTCGGCCGTCGCGGCGAGCAGATCGGTCAGTTCGCGCGTGACGTCGTCGAAGGCGTCGATCTCGGAGGAGCCGACGAGGAAGACGCCGTGATCGCCCAGCGGGACGACGCCGGCACTCCTGACATCGGTCGCCGGGTTCGCGAGCGCCGCCGAATCGGCGACGTCCGCGAAGAACTCGGCGTCGCCCTCGACGAAGACCCGCCCCGAGATGCTGTCGGCGTTCGCTCGTCGCGGTGCAAGCGGACCGTTGAGGCGGTTCAGCCCCGGGGACGAGGCGACCGGCTCGAGGACGTTCTCGTCCCTGTCGAACAGGTACGCGCCGCTGGCCTCGAGGTCGAGGACGTCGGTCGCGTCGTCGACGACGATATCGGCGATCTCGCGCTCGCTCTCGGCGTAGAGCAGTTCCCGTGCCGTGCGGTGGAGCGCCGTCAGCGCCTCCTCTCGCCGCTTGCGTTTCGTTACGTCCCGACAGCTGTAGAGGATCGTCCCGTCCTGAATCGAGACCTCGCGGACGTTGACCAACAGCGTGTGCTCCCGACCCGCCCGGTCGGTCGCCGTACACTCGATGTTCGTCAGCACGCCGTCTTCCTCAAGCGCTTCGTGGTCGTACAGCTCCGGCCCGAGCAAGTCGTCGATCGTCCCCATCTCGTGGATCGCGTCGTCGTCGTAGCCGAAGATGAAGTGGACGTTCGGGCAGACGTAGGTGAACTCGCCCGCGTCGTCCGTGATGAGGACCGTGTCGGTCATGTTGTTCAGCGTCACCCGGTGAAGCTCCTCCGACTCGCGGAGTTCCCGCTCGAGTGCGACGCGTTCGGTGACGTCGCTCGCCCGTGCGAGCAGGGAAACGACGGCCCCCGAATCGTCGCGAACCGGACGGATCGTCACCTCGAGGGTTCGCCGGTCGTCGGCGCTATCGTCTGCGCCTCCTCTCCCCACTTGCAGTTCCCGGTGGACGACCGTCCCGTTCGCCGCCCGTTCGACTGCGCTCCGGAGTATCGTCGATCCCGCCCCGGTGCGCTGCCACCACGCCAGTTCCGGAAACGGCCGTCCGCGCACGTCGGCTTCGGTTGCGTCGATCGCCTCGAGCGCGGGCTCGTTGGCCCGTCGAACGCTGCCGTCGGGGGCCAACACCCACGCGTACGTCTCCGGATCGTCGAACACCGCGCCGAACTGGCGCGCTCGCGCTCGACGGTCCCGACGGTTCGCACCGCGTTCGATCGCCCGCTCGAGCGCCGCTGTGAGAGCCGTCCCCGACCGCTCGCTCGGGACGTACTCCGTGACGCCCGCCGCGACGGTCTCGGCGGCGAGCGATTCGTCACCGTCACGCGCGGCGTAGACGATCGGCAGCTCGGGATCGCGCTCGCGAATCCGCTCGACGAGATCGATTCCGTTCCCGTCCGACGGCGGCTGAGCGATCAAGACGCAGTCGACGGGGCGTTCCTCGAGCGCCTCGAGCGCCGCGGCCGTGCTCGAAACCGTCTCGATGTCGCCGATCCCGTCGCTCGTGGTTTCCGTTCGGTCCGTCCACCAGCCCGTAGCCGTTCCGGCGTGCTCGGCGTCGAATCCGACGGCGAGTACTCGCGCGTCGTCGGCGATCCCTTCGGGAGCCATTCGTCGCGTGTACGGGCGCGAGGTGATAGAACCTATCGATTCGCCAAACGGTTGGTCCATCAGGCGTACTTCTGCCACACCTCCCGCATCGGGACCCAGCCGTCTTCGGGGTCGACGTGATCCGCGAGGACGGCGTTGAGGACGGCTCCGAGCAGGAGACAGAGCCCGCCGAGGTAGACCCACGTCAGGATGATCAGGATCGCGCCGGCGATACCGAAGAGCGCGATGCTCTCGGAGGTCGCGACGTAGATTCTGAAGCTGACCGCCAGGACGGTCCACGAGAGGGCGGTGAACGCCGTTCCCGGCAGAACCTCGCCGACCGAGACCTCGGGCTGGGGAAAGAAGTAGTACATCGGGAGAAAGACGGCCAGCAGGAGCCCGGCGAGGAGGACGCTGGTGGCGGCCGTCGCCAGGATACCGCCGACCAGTATCGAGAGACTGATCCCGACGACGCCGACCAGCATCACGCCGATCGCGAGCGTCGCCGTCGCGAGCGCGACGTTGAGCGCCGTCACGAGCGTCACCGTCGCCGCCGTGTCGACGTACGATTCGCGCTTTCGAGAGCCGTAGACGTCCGTAAACGCGCTGTTGACCGCCTGAAATAACCTGACCGCGCTCCACAGCAAGATGATCAGCGCAAGTAACGCGGCCCGCGTCCGATCCGCGCCGTTTCCGGCCAACTCCTCGATGCCGTCGTCGGTCACGACGCCCTCGAGACCAGCCGCCGACTCCAGTGCGGTCACCAGCGGCTCGAGTGCATCGACGAGCGTCACGGCGACGAGGGCCAGGATGACCAGCGGGACCAACGTGTTGAACCCGTGGTAGGCCAGTCCCGCGGACTTGACGCTGATCTGCCGTTCGCGGGCGACCGCGGCGACGTTGCGAGCGAGCGACGAGAGACTCGAGTCGGCCATATCTCGATATCGACGGCGCGCCGGATATCGATTGGGCCGGCAGGCAGGTGGGAACGCGTCTCAGCGCGACACGACAGCGATGAAAACGAGCGGCGAGAGGCGTTATTCGTCCGGCCGGACCGACTGCACGTGACCGACGACGCCGTTTTTGAAAAACCGTTGATGCCAAAAGGCCGCCGTTGTGGACTTCGTCCGCTCTGGCGGTGAAACGCCTCGCTCCGCTCGGTGTATGCTAGTCACTACTGCAACTGGCCACTAAGCCCGGCTACTGAGAACCAGTTCCAGAAAATCGATCGTTGATCAACTACTCGTCGTCGAACTCGAGCGCCGCCGAGTTGATACAGTAGCGTTTCCCGGTGGGTTCGGGACCGTCCTCGAAGACGTGACCGAGGTGGCCGCCGCAGTTCGCACAGAGGACCTCGGTGCGTTGCATTCCGTGGCTGTTGTCCGGTCGGGTTTCGACGATATCGTCGTCGGCGTCGTAGAAACTCGGCCAGCCGCAGCCGGACTCGAACTTCGTCTCGGAGTCGAACAACTCGGTTCCGCAGCCCGCACAGGCGTAGCTCCCGTCGTCTTTGTGGTCGACGTACTCGCCGCTGAACGGCGCTTCGGTTCCGGCCTCGCGCAGGATGCGGTACTGTTCCTCGCTCAGTTCCTCCCGCCACTCGGCGTCGCTCGAGGGGAGGTCGGCGTCGGACTGGCGGTCTCGGGATTGCTTGTCGGCGTCGTGTTCCATAGGCTCTCCTACGGGCGAGAGACTCAAGAGTCTGTCCGCATCCGTTCCCGCCCGCGCAACCGCGTCTCTATCGGCTCGTGATAACGTCCGTGCTCTCGCAGTCAGGACACTGGGTCATCCGACCCAGCTTCGGGACGTCGATCCGACGCCAGGCGTCGTCACCGCCGGGGGCTTCGAAGCCACAGTTCCGACACCGTGACGGGCCGAACGTGACTGATTCACCTACCATACACGAAATTATGGTATAGAATGGCATAGTAGTTGTTCACGGCGAGCGTGAACGTTCCGAACCGCTACCGTACGCGGCGCTAATTTGGGTCGAAACGAGCGAACGTCGAAGAACCGGCGACTGCATCCCCCCACAGTCGATCGCCAGTCGTCAGTCGGAACTCGGCGAAAACGGTTCGACACGGCGCTGTCCGTAGCCGGTCGCGCCGCCGGACGGCCGGTCGGTCATCACTTCGTCGCGTCGCCGATCACCGTTGGCCGACAGCGCCTGCTCCGTCTCCGCGACGAGTGCGTCGAGTCGGTCGAAGACGTCGATGGTCCGTTCCTCGGTCCGGCAGGGGGCAACGTGGACGAGTTCGTCGTCCTCGTCGAACTCCGCGAGCGCGACCGTCGGGAGCCGCCAAACGTCGTGAGACGTCCCGGTAATCGTCGACTCGACGTGCGTGTTCCGGAAGAACGGCTCGAGCTGGCGGCCGGTGTCGGCCGCCCACCGCTCGAACGCCTCGAGGCGCGTTTCGATCCGCTGGAGTTGTGGAATGCGAGCCGTGTAAGCCGTCTGTTCGACTTCTTTGCCCCAGACGCCGACCTCGACCGATTCGATCGGCTCGCTCGACTCGAGTGCTTCCAGTCGCTCGAGGGCGCGTTCCTGGGTCGGCCCGGCGCTCGCGGGGGCGAACGATCGGATCCAGAGTTCGACTGTCGCTGGGGTGGATGTAGGGGTCGACACGGTGTCGTGGCTGTCGGCAGAAACGTACAAAAGTGTTGCCTCAGCTATCAATACCCCTGAAATACCGTTTCGATCCGTTCGTGGCGAATCCCAACGTCTCACATAACAACGACGGAAAACTGAGATCGACAATCGGTACTGCGAGTGGGGACGGGCAGTTACCGGTCGCGAAAGCCAGTCGACACCGAGAGGGCACTTGCCGGCGGCCGCCGCAGGCGACGACCGGTGCCCGACGCCGAACCGCTGGCTCGTCGGCCCACAACGCACACATTCACGGTCCTCGGTCGCCAACCCCTCACCGATGACAGTTGCGCGAACCGTCGAACTCGAGGGGCATATCATCGACTCGGGGACGATGGGCATGTGTTTCGGGGTCGTGATGGATATGGGCGGCGAGTTCGAGGTCGAGGAGTTCGAGGTCGGCCGCCACAAACACGCCGAGACGTACTGCCGGATGCGAGTGATGGCCGAGACCGAAGAGGAGCTTCGGGCCATCCTCCACGAGCTCAATCAGCAGGGCGCGACCGTGGCCGATCCGCGGGACGCGACGCTCGAGGCGGCTCCCGAGGACGGGGTCGTCCCGGTCGACTTCTACTCGACGACGAACCACCCGACCTACGTCCGCGTCGACGGCGAGTACGTCGAGGTCGAGGACGTCGAGATGGACTGTGCGTTGATCGTCGAACGAGCGGGTCCGGAGGACTCGCAGGGAGTCGACGACGCCGACGATGCCGACGAGGGCGAGAGCGATGACGACACGCGCGTGTACACGAAAGTCCTCAACGCCGTCGAGGAGGGCGACCTCGTCGTCACCGGCGAGACGGGTATCCGCGTCGAACCACCCGAACGGCCCCGGAACGGCGGCGGCTCCTTTGGGTTCATGCAGGGCGGCGTCTCGAGCGAACGCCCCTCTGCATCCCTGATCGAGGAGATCGCCGACGAGATGCGGGAGGTTCGCGAAAACGACGGTAACGTGCTCGTCGTCTGCGGCCCGGCGATCGTCCACTCCGGCGGGCGGAACGCGCTGGCCGACATCGTCCGCGCGGGCTACATCGACGGCCTGAGCGCCGGGAACGGGTTCGCCGTCCACGACTTGGAGCGGGACCTCTACGGCACGTCGCTGGGGGTCGACACGGAGAGCTTAGAGCACCCGCGAAAGGGCCACAAACACCACATCTATACGATCAGCGAGATCGCCCGTCTCGGGGGCATCGAGGCGGCCGTCGACGAGGGGATCATCGACGAGGGCGTGATGTACGAGTGCATCGAAAACGACGTTCCCTACGTCCTCGCGGGCTCGATTCGCGACGACGGCCCGCTGCCGGACACGATCACCGACTCGATCGAGGCCCAGAACGCGATCCGCGAGCAGGCCCAGGAGGCCGACCTCGTGCTCATGCTCTCGACGCTGCTGCACTCCGTCGCCGTCGGGAACTGCCTCCCTTCGACCACCAAGACCGTCTGCGTCGACATCAACCCCGCCACCGTCACCCAACTGCTCGACCGCGGCAGCGCACAGGCCATCGGCATGGTCACCGACATCGGAACGTTCATCCCGATGTTGCGCGACGAGTTGCTCGAGTAACGATCGTCCGCATCCCTTTCGAGACAGGTAAACTGATTTTGTCGATTTTATCAGTTAGTTCATATACGCCGATCGTATGCTGTGGACCAACGATCGAACCGAACGCGCCGACTGTGGGTAGTGATTAACAACGGTGTCAACTCGTTATCTGTCAGGGTACTAACGGCGCGCTCGTCACCGGTTCGGTGCTGACGACTCGGTCGGCTCTCACGGCGACCATACCTCGACGTGAAGGGTTCCGCCACGAACGTCGCCAGCGACGTCGGTCTCGACGGGGATGGGACGCTCGCTGACCTGCGTTTCGATACCGGAACCGTCCGCGGGTGGTCCCTCCTGTGGGGACGCTCTCGTTCCGTCGGAGTCGAAATGCAAGTCGTCGACGACGCGTTCGTAGCCGTCGTCGTCGAGTATCGTCACCTCGACGTAGACGTTCTGTCCCTGTGGCAGCGACGCCATCTCGATGTCCGAAAGATCGGTACCGCGATCGGACGAGTAGACGCCGTCGTGAGAGATATCGTCCCAGATCAGATCGGTCGCGACGTCGTCGGAGGTTCGATCGGTGCAGTCCATGAGCGCGTCGGTGACGAACCCGCCGTAGAGGACGATCGCCAGCCCCAGCACGATGACGGCGACCAGTGCCGCAAGCGGTTCCGTCTGGCCCTTAGACGACGAGCGTAACATGGTAGTCCTCCGTCTCGTGGTCTCGTTCGATCCAGTTCAGTTCGTCTACACGGTCGGCGGAATCCATACCGAGCGGGCACAGATACTCGTCGTCCGACGGGGAGGTGAGCGTTGCGCTACACGTAGTTCCATCGAACTCGGCAGCGACGGTGAGCGGATAGTCGCCGATCCAGACGTTCTCTCCGCGGTCCCACGAGATGCGACTCGAGAGCGGTATCTCGTCAGTTCTTTCCCCCGAATACAGCTTCACGTCTCCATCACTGTTATCGATCTCCGCCACGTGATCGGGGTTAATTTGGTCTTCCGGGTCCTCCTCGTCGTCACAGTCCGAGAGCCAGCAGCTGGCCGAATCGATCCAGTCCGAAAACGTGTCTTTGGCTTGGTCCCAGAACGAATCGGAGTCGTCGTCGTACTCCGTCTCGATGATGGACTCGCCCTCGATCGTGTAGTCGACGGCAGTGAATTCGCTGAACCCGTCGTAGGTCGCATCTATCGACTGAGGAACGTCGCCGTGGGTGCTCGCAATGAGATCCACGGTTTCGTGCGATCCGACTTCCACGTGGATGTTCGTCGTTTCGTCGGGTTCGACGGTAACTTGTCGAACGGTCAGTTCCTCCGACGCGGTCAGCCACTCGCCCGCGTTGTCCTCCTCGGCGGCTGCGAGACGGTCCATGAACACCGTCGCCGCGTCCTCGTGTTGGTCGTCGATTTCGTTCTCGAACTCCTCCTCGAACGCCTCGCCGTAGACGAGTCGCTCGAGTCGGTCGTCGCCGTTGACGACGACGACCTGCTCGTACCTGAGACTGGAGTGATCCGTTCCCCCCTCGTTTCGCAACTCGATGGTTTTCCCGTCGATCTTGATCTCGTCCGCACCGTAGCCGTAGGCCGAGGCGGCCTCGTAGGAACTGCCGGACGTCTCCTCGATCGCGTTCGCCGTTCGATCGGCGTCCGGCGGTGGCGCCGTCGGGAGCCCGAGCACGATGCCGGCCATCGCGAAACTGACGATGGCAACCGCTACCCACACGTACCAGGCGTCGGCGGGTGCCTCCCAGGCCATATCCACTGTGGCCGCGCGTTAGTATTTAAACCCCAGATGTGAGAACGAAATTGGTTGGATCGACCCAGCCAGCAACGAGTTCGATACGGCACTCGAGGAACCGATGATCCGGTGGACGACGGGTCCCACGCGCTCGACGGATTCGACGAGGTCGACCCCGCTGAGATAGAATCCTCGCTCGAGTCATCCACTTTCGTTATGTGGTTCAAGCACGAACCTCCAGCCGATGCACTCCGGGAAGGCACTCTCCGACGCGACCCTCGAGACGCTCCCGGTTATCGTCGGTGTGATCGATAGCGACGGGGAAATCCTGCTGACCAACCGGTCCTGGCGCGAGTTTGGTCCCGACGAGTACCGAGACGACCACGTCGGCGTCAACTACATCGCAACCGCCCAGATGGGTGACGATGAACACGCCAAACGCGCCGTGGAGGGACTCGATACCGTTATTGCGGGCGATCAGGAGACCTTTGCGATGGAGTACCCGTGTCACACTCCCGAGCGAAAGCAGTGGTTCATGATGCGAGCCAACCGGTTCACCGTCGACCGCGAGAGTCGCGTCTCCGTCGTCCACCTCGAGATCACCGAGCGAAAACTGGCCGAGATCGCCGCCGAAGAAACGGCGGCGGAGCTTCGCGAGGAGCACCGCGCGCTCGAGCACCTCTTCGACCGAATCGACGGACTCCTCCGTGACGTGACTGATGCCGTCCTCGGTGCGACGACGCGCGACGAAGTCGAGCGTCGGGTGTGTTCGTGTCTCACCGACACCGATCCGTACGGCCTCGCCTGGATCGGTCGGGCCGACATCGCGAACAGTCGCCTCTCACTGCACGAGTGGTCCCACGACGGCGACGTCCCGCTCGAGGACGACGACCTCTGTCTCGAGTCGGACGAGGACCATCCGGCCGTTCGGGCGCTCGAAACGGGAGAGTTGCAGGTAATTCAAAACCTCGAGACAGTCGACGGCGCGTCTCGCTGGTGGCCCGCGGGCGTCGAACGGGTCCAGTCGCTCGCCGCACTCCCCCTTACCTACGGCGACATCACCTACGGCGTGCTCGTGCTGTTCGCGACGGAGCCTGACGCCTTCGCGGAACGGGAGCGGCTCGTCCTCGACTCGCTCGCCGGGACGATCGCAACCGCGATGAACGCGATCGAGACCCAGCAGATGCTCACCACCGACACGGTCGTCGAACTCGAGATCGCAATCGAGGATTCCTCGCTGTTCGTCGCAGCGCTCGCGGCCGAACTCGAAGCGACGATCACCTATCGCGGGTTGACCTACGACGGGGACGGGACGCCGCTCGCGTTCTACCACGTCGACCGCGCCGTCGACGACGTCCCGCCGGCGACGGCGTTCGAAGGAGTAACCGACTGTACGATCCTGTCGACGTACGACGAGGGGACGCTTCTCGAAATCGCCGTCGACGACACGATCGTGACGACCCTCTCGGGACACGGCGCCGATATTCGCCGATTCGACGCCAGCGGTGCGGTCGGCCAGACGGCACACCGAACCGGGACGGGCGTTCCCGTCGTCGATCTCACCGTCGACGTTCCGAACGGTCAATCCGCCCGATCGGTGTACGACGTACTCGAGGAGCGCGCCGAAAGCGTCGAACTCCTCAGCTACCACGAGACGGATCGGCCGCTGCGGTCGCGACAGGACGTGACGGCGCGGCTGGAGTCGTCGCTTACCGATCGCCAGTTTACGGCCCTTCGGAAGGCCTACTACGCGGACTACTTCGAATGGCCGCGGAACGTCTCGGGGGAGGATCTGGCACAGTCGATGGACATCTCTCGATCCACGTTTCACCAGCATCTCCGGTCGGCCCAGCGAAAGCTCCTCGACGAACTGTTCGACGGTGACCCGCTTAGTAAGGGCTAATTGTTTTATATACTACTGTCGTACCGTTTACACCCAAAAGCCGTCAGTTGGGCACGAGGAGAGAATGCAACAGGAACACATCGACGTAGGCAAGGCCATACAGCGGCGAACCGGGAAAACGTTCTATCTCGCGACGCGGTTCCTCCCGGAACGCGTTCGCCACGCCACGCACGTTCTCTACGCGTTCTTCAGGATCGCGGACGAGGTCGTCGACGACGCGAACGGTACTCCACCCGACGAACAGCGTGCCGAGCTCGAGGACCTCCGCGCCCAGGCGCTCGGCGAGACCGATCCCGACGGTCCCGTGCTCGAGGCGTTCGGCGAACTCCGCCGCGAGTACGACATCTCCGACGCCGAAATCAACTCGTTCGTCGACGCGATGCAGTCGGATATCGACACCGACCGCTACGAGAGCTACGCCGACCTCGAGTCGTACATGCGAGGGTCGGCGTCCGCGGTCGGCGTAATGATGACCGCGATCATGGAACCCGAGGACCGAGAGGCCGCGCTCTCACACGCCGTCAAACTCGGCGAGGCGTTCCAGATGACGAACTTCCTTCGTGACGTTCGTGAGGACATCCTCGAGCGCGACCGAATCTACCTGCCCCAGGAGACGCTCGATTCCCACGGCGTCTCACCGGAACAGATCGAGCGACTCGAGTACTCGGACTCGTTCGCCGCCGCAATGGCTGCCGAACTCAAGCGAACGGAGGACCTGTATCGAGAGGGCGTTGCGGGAATTCGGTACCTCCCCGAAGACTGCCAGCTACCCGTGTTGCTCTCGGCCGTCCTCTACGCCGAACACCACACCGTCATTCGCTCTCAGAACTACGACGTTCTCAGTCGAGACCCCGCGCTGTCGTCGACTCGAAAGCTGTGGTGTCTCGCGAAGACCCGCTGGCACTGGCACTGGAACCGCGACCCGGAGGCCGTCTTCCGACGCGTCTCCGCCGTCCCCGCGCTCGAGAGGGATCGGCACGACTCCGGTCACGGCGGTCACGTTCCAACGCAGTAACGCCGCCGAGCGACCGGTTATTAATACCCACGATATTGTGGATTTCCTGTTGTGATCCCTCGGAGCGTAGTCGCTCCCGTATGTCCACCAGCGATCCACACGATCCGCTCGCTATCGACCGCCGAAACGCCCGCACCGCCGCGATCGGACTCGGCGTCTGGCTGACGATCACGTTCGCCGTCGTGATCCTCCTGCTCCTGTTCGGGAGCACGCTCACGTCCATCTTCGTCTAACAGTCGCCGACGGCCGCTCGTCGTCACTCCGAGACGTCCTCTTCGCCCAGCGCTTCGGTTTCGGCGACGACGAACTTCGCTAACGTCTGTTTTGAATGCGTTGCGACGAGATGGTCCTCCAGGTTCTGGTTCCGCGTTAGCTCGTCGTGACAGAGCGGACATTCGATCGGTGCGATAGTCGCCATACGCCCACCAGTAGCGACACGAGCAAAAGCTTGGAGCAAGCATGTTCGTCCCCGAGGAATCGGTCGTCTGATCGAATTGATGCACCAGTCGTCGAAGCGTTCGAAGCACAAACCGGGGATCAGGAATCCCGACTCTCGACGACGCTCGAGGGGAGCGAACGCCGGATCATCTCGCGGTCGTACCGATCCGTCCGGAACAGACCGAGACAGAACAGTCCGGCGACGCCGGCCGCCAGCCAGTTGCCGTAGAGCAGGTTGATCGTCCCCCACAGCAGGACGAAACTCACCAGATCGTCGAGCATGAACTCGCAGGTTCGGACCCGCTCGACCAGCGACACGCGCTCGAAGGCGAGATCCACGAGGACGACGGCGACGGTACCCGAGAGGAGCCAGCCGACGTAGTTCGAGACCGGGACGCCGTAGTAGACGCCCGGAGGAACGAACTCCCAGAAGCCGATGGCGACGGCGGCGGGGTCGAGCACGAGGTCGATCGCGACGACGGCCGCGATGGCCGCCAGGATCCTGGCGAGCGGGTTCGCACTCCACTCGTCGAGGACGAGCAGCGTGAGCAGGTAGGCGTTCAACACCAGCGGAATGAAGAATAGCGGCAGCGCCAGCGGCACCTCGCCGAACAGCATCGGTCCGAGTTGGATGGTGTACTCGAACGCGCCGTAGGGCCAGTCGGTTCGCACGCCGACGATCTCGATCGCGTACGTGTACGCCGTCAGCAGGCCCAGACAGCCGAGGGCCCACCAGCCGACACGCGGCAGCAGGCCGACGACCAGCGGCGAGCGCATCACCATCGTCCCGAACAGGATCAACAGCGGGTTGTACGCCAGCGGCTCCGGCATCAGCCCCTCCGCGCTGGCGACCAGCGTCACCGCACCGATGAACGGAAAGACGACGGCGATTGTAAACCGATTTTCCCGGATAACGGACTCGAGCCGGCGCTGAATCCGCGTTCTGGTCTCGCTCGTGCGTGTCGTCGAATTCGGTGTATCCATTCAGATCAGCCTCCGATCGTCGCTCATCTCAGAGCAGCCTCCAGAGTCCGCCCATCGTCAGGAGCGCGCCGACGACCGTGTTGATCGCCGGGAACCACCAGTACGCCCGATCGACGGCGACGCTCGAGGTGACGAGCGCCGCGACGAGTGCGGGGTAGACCAGCATGAGCGCGCCGAGGCGGACGTCGATCGCGGCGAACGCGAGCGCGCTCGCGAACCAGCACGCGCCGCAGTAAGCGTAGGTTCGCGACTCGCCGAGCACCGTCGCCGTCGTCCGAATGCCGGTCTCGCGGTCGGGTTCGATGTCGGGGATCGCCGAAAAGGTGTGCATCCCCATCGCCCACAGCCAACCGCCGAAGACGGCGAGCAGTGGTGGCTGACTCCCCGCGACGGCGGCGTAGGCCGCCACACCCGGCGCGATGTAGAGCCCGTTCGAGACCGAGTCGAGGATGGGCGTCGTCTTGAATCGAACCGGCGGCGCGCTGTAGGCCGCCCCGAGGACGAGAAAGACCGCGAGCCAGGGCCAGGCCGCCCGCGGCACGAACGGGACGAGCGCCAGCCCCAGAAGAACACAGCCGACGACCGCGGCCGGAACGAATCGTTGACCCCGATACCGTGTCTCCTTCGACTCCTTCTTCGGATTCGCGGCGTCGATCTCGCGGTCGTAGACGTCGTTGATCCCGTAGAGGAAGACGTTCGCCGGCACGAGGAAGTAGGCGAACAACGCGACCGCGGCAGGGGCGAACAGGTCGTCGACCGAACTCGCGGCGTACGCGACGCCGACGAGCACCGGTCCCGCCAGATAAAGCCAGAACCGCGGTCTCGAGAGCGTCAGCAGGTACGACAGCTCCGCCCCGAGACCGTCATCGTTCGCGGACGTCGATCCCATCGTCATAGCAGGCTGGCCGACGGTTCGATCACTGTTCTATCGGGTGTCCGTAATCCTCGAGTACCTTCTCCGCGGTCAGTTCGCCGCTGATGAGACACATCGGGACGCCGATCCCCGGCGTGGTGTCGCCGCCGACGAAGTAGAGTCCGTCGACGCCCTTCGCCCGGTGGGGGGGCCGGAAGAGCGAGGTCTGTCGGAGCGTGTGGGCCAACCCCAGTGCCGTCCCGTCGTAGCTGTTGTACCGGTCGGCGAAGTCCCGGACGCAGAACTGTTCCTCGAAGACGATCCGATCGCGTAGCTCTTCGCCGGTGTTCGTGGCGATATCTGTGAGAATCTTCTCGCGGTAGGACTCCCGAATCTCGGGCGTGTCCTCGAGTCCCGGCGCAATCGGGACGAGAACGAACAGGGCGCTGTGGCCGTCGGGTGCGACCGTGTCGTCGGTTTCGGAGGGGACACAGCAGTAGTAGGCGGGTTCGTCCGGCCACTGCGGGTCCTCGAATATCTGGTCGAAGTGCTCCTGCCAGTCCGTCGGGAGGACCAGCGTGTGGTGGGCCAGTTCTTCGACCTCGCCCTCGACGCCGAGGTAGAGCAAGAAGGCGGAGGGGGCGTACGTCCGTGACTCCCAGTAGTCGGCGTCGTAGCCGCGCCGTTCCGCCGGGAGCAGCTCCTGTTCCGTGTGGGCATAACTGGCGTTGCTGACCACCAGATCGGGGCGTAGCGGCCCTCGGGGAGTCTCGACGAGGAACGCCCCTTCCCGGCCCTTGATCGCCGTCGCCGGTCGGTCGGTGTCGTACGTGACTCCCAGTTCACTCCCCAGGTCCGCGATCCCGTCGATGACGCCGCCGATGCCGTCCTCCGGGTACCAGACGCCGAGGTTGAAGTCAACGTGGCTCATCAGGTTGTAGAGCGCCGGCGTGTTCGTCGGCGAACCGCCGAGGAACACCAGCGTGTACTGCATGATCTGCTGGAGTTTCGGATGGTCGAAGTAGTTCTCGACGTGTCCCTGCATCGAGCCCAACAGGGAGAGGCCGCGGGCCTGCCGAGCCACGTCGAGATCGACGTAGTCTCGCAGCCGCGTCCGATCCTCGTAGACGAAGTGTTCCATCCCCACCTCGTAGTTCTCCCGCGATTTGTCGAGGTAGCGCTCGAGCGCGTCCCCTGCGCCCGCCTCGTACTCCTCGAAGACGGCTTTCGTTCGCTCGAGGTCCGGCGTGACGTCGACCTGATCACCGTCCTTGAAGAAGAGCCGGTAGTGCGGATCGAGATGGGTCAGTTCGTAGTAGTCCGACGGCGTTCGGTCGAACTCGGCGAAAAAGCGCTCGAAGACGTCGGGCATGAGGTACCAGGATGGACCCATGTCGAACCGGAAGCCGTCCTCCTCGAGCCGACTCGCACGGCCCCCGAGCTGCTCGTTTTTCTCGATGACGTGGACGTCGGCACCCCGATCGGCGAGGTAGCAGGCCGTCGAGAGCCCGCCGACGCCGGCCCCGATCACCACCACGGACTCGTCGGCCAGCGATTGCATATATCACCGTGAGTGTCGGCTCGGTGATAAACGTACGCCATACCTACGTAGGGGACCGCGAAAAAGCTGCAATCCGTGAAGGGCAATTCGAGCGATGGCCCGGTTCGGACCCCTGTCTCACCGTCATCAAAGCCAAGTGCTTAGTTCGTCTGTCGAATCGGAGTACCTAATGAGTGATGCCGACAGTCCCGAACGCGGTGACGGGGGAACCACGTCTCAGGGGGCTGCGCCCCCACCGGGCGAGCCGGAGACGGAGGTCGAGACCGTTCGCGATGCAGTCGAACGCTCCAGACACGGCGCGCCCGCGGTCGGATCCGTGGTTCGCGATCGGTTCTCGTCCGACGAGGTCTTCCAGCGGATCATCGCGGACGCCGACGAAGAGATCACGTCGGGAAACCGCGAACTGTTCTTCAGCGGGCTCGCCGCCGGCTTCGCGATCACGATTACG
Organism: Natronorubrum marinum; assembly: GCF_052040125.1. Taxonomy (NCBI): domain Archaea; kingdom Methanobacteriati; phylum Methanobacteriota; class Halobacteria; order Halobacteriales; family Natrialbaceae; genus Natronorubrum; species Natronorubrum marinum. The sequence goes on along the minus strand of NZ_JBPPFV010000001.1, from coordinate 725,418 downwards.
TTTCTGTTGTACGCCTCGATGTACGCCTCGACGGACGGCCACCCGATACTGAGTTCCCTGCTGTACCCGCTCGGGTTCATCTACATCATCATCGGCGGCTACCAGCTGTACACCGAGAACACGCTCCCGCCGGTCGCGCTGACCCTCGAACGGCTGGCCAGCCTGCCGGCGCTGCTTCGCCACTGGACGATCGTGCTCGCGGGCAACTTCGCCGGTGGCGCACTCGGCGCGGCCGCGCTTACGTGGGGCGGCGTGTTCTCGCCAGAAGCGGCGAATGAAGCGATGGGTATCGCACAGCACGGCGTCGAGACCGCGTGGTGGTCCCTGTTCTCCAAGGCAGTCTTCGCCGGATTGATCGTCGCCGGCGTCGTCTGGGTCACCTTCGCCTCACGCGACACGATCTCCAGACTCATCGTCGTCTATCTCGCCTTTCTGGCGATCCCGCTCGGGAACCTGTTCCACGTCGTCGTCTCGTTCACCGAGATGCTGTATCTCGTCTTCGCCGGCGAACTCGGGCTGTTCGTCGGTATGACGGAGTTCGTCCTCCCGGTGTTACTCGGCAACACGCTCGGTGGGATCCTGCTCGTCACCGTCGTCAACTACTACCAGACGAGCGAGCAACGTCTCGAGTCCGCCCGGTTCGAGGGGATCGAGCGGCGCCTCTCGATCCGGGAGTGGACCTTCGGGAGCCTTGTCGGACGGTCCTACGTCCCATTGATCGACACCTCCGAGACGGCGTCGGCCGGCGAGGACGACGACACGTACCGAATCGTCGTCCCGATCGCAAACCCGCGCACCGAATCCCGGTTAGTCGAGTTCGCGGCGACGCTCGCGAGTACACGCGAGTCCGCGACCGTCCACGTCGTCCACATCGTCCAGACGCCCGACCGGCCGGGGGCCGCTGGCGGCGACAAACAGCGCGCACGGATCATTTCCGAATCGGAGGACTTGCTCGAAGGAGTCTGTGAAACCGTCGCCGAACGCGGCGTCGAGTACGAGACGTCGACGATCGTCACCCACCGCTCGTTCGAGGAAATCTTCGACACGGCCGAACGGCAACACGCCGACCTCGTGATGATGGGATGGGGCGGCAACAATCTGTGGGACGCTGCACGCGCCGAACGCCCGCTCAGCGAGTTAACCAGCCAGTTGCCGTGTGACTTTCTGGTGTTCAAAGACCGCGGGCTGGACACCTCACGGATCCTCCTACCGACCGCCGGTGGCCCGGATTCGGATCTGAGCGCGGAAATCGCGAAAACGTTGAGCACGACCATCGGCGCCGACGTCTCGCTGCTTCATATCGTCGACAATCCCGAAGAACGCCCGCTGGGCGAAGAGTTCCTCTCCGAGTGGGCGATCGATCACGACCTCCACGACGCCGAGATCATCGTCGACGATTCCGGCGACGTCGAGGATGCGATCTGCCGTGCAGCCGACGATCACACGATGCTTCTCATCGGCGCGACGGAGCGAGGTCTGCTCTCGCGACTCGTGACCAGTTCCCTTCACCTCGACGTCGTCAACGACGTCGACTGTTCGGTCTTACTCGCAGAGAGACCCGGTGAACGGACGCTTTACCAGCGGCTGTTCAACTGGTAACCGCGACCGTTTCGTCGTTCTAACCGCTCGTCCGATCGAACCGCGTCGATGGATTCCTGTCGGAGCAGCGCGTAGATGTCCTATGACACTCAACGGAACGACAGCCGTCGTCACAGGCGGGACTCGCGGGATCGGACGCGCTGTCGCCGAAACGTTCGTCGACGAGGGTGCGACGGTCGTCGTCGGCGCTCGAGACGGCGACGACGTGTCGGAAACGGTCGACGCACTCGAGGACCGCCTCGAGTCGTCAGAGACCGCGGACGCCGGTGCGGCAGGCCTGCGGACCGACGTGCGCGACGAGTTCGACCTCGAGCGACTGGTCGAAACCGCGTCGCGGACCGGCCCGGCTACCGGTATCGACATCCTCGTGCCCGCCGCAGGCGTCTATCACGGCGAGCCGGGGAGTACGCCGACCGACCGCGAGTCGTACTCGGCGTTCGACGACCACTGGCGGATCAACGCGCGCGGCGTCTTCGGAACGATCCTCGAGGCGCTCCCCCACCTGAACGACGACGCTCGCGTGCTCGTCCCGACGGGGGCCGTCGCCCGCGAAGCCAAATCGGGGTACGGCTCGTACGCGATGTCGAAGGCGACCGCCGAGGCGGTGGCTCGAGGGTTCGCCGCCGACACCGAGTACACCGTCGGCTGTCTGGACCTCGGGCAGGTTGCGACGGCGCTCTCGGGCGGCCGGGGACGCGATCCGGAATCTATCGCCGGGATGTTCGTCTGGGCGGCGCTCGAGGCCGATCCGGAGGCGATCGACGGAACGGTAGTCGACCTCCGAACCTGGAAGCAGGCGACGCGGTGAATTGCTATCGCAGATAGTGGTTTATTCATCCGAACCACGGTCGAAGCTCGAACGAATCAGACTCGCCGCAGAAGCCGTTACGATCGGTCTCGAGGAAAACGCTCAACTGGCTCCGAACAGCGCGAACGCCGTCGCTCGCTGACGTGGAGTGCGCGGAGAAATCTCGTTTAGTGGTCGCTACCGAGGTTCAATCGATGTGGCCTTCACGACGCAGTTGATCTGCGTCCTGGCTGGTGTAGCGCCACTCGATCGTCGCTTTCTCGTCTTGCCAGTCCCACGGCTCGGCGACGACGATGTCGTCTTGTTCGATCCAGGTGCGGTACTTCATGCGACCTGGGATGCGGCCGAGCCGTTCCTCGCCGTCCTCACAGCGGAGTTGCACGTGGTTCCCTCCGAGGTGTTCGGTTACGACGGCGAATACTTCGTCACTGTTGGGCATGCGGAGGTTCCGCCGCCCGGATTCTTCTGTCACACCCGTACTACGTACGGCGGACGTTTAAAACATTGGAGAGTCGTGATAGCGTATCACTTACAGACAATCGGTCCGGACGCTGGAACGTACATCACCAACTGATCGTCGCGCTACAGCGCTCGGTCCGAATCCGGGTTCTCGAGCTCCCACAGGACCTCCGGCAGGAACGCTTCGAGGTTGTCGATGACGCTCCGGTCGCTGACGTTCAGTCCCTCGCAGTGCTCGTGGGCCGAATCGCGAATGTCGACGTGGAGGTCGCCGTCCTCGAGCCAGACGCCCAGCGGGAAGACGGAGCATCTGGTCGGTTTCCAGTCCTCCTCGAGGTGCAGCGAACAGAGGCCGTCCTCGCGGAGGAAGGCGCAGGCGCAGCCGTCGTCCGCGACGTGGTCGTCCCGGTCTTTCTCCTCGCGGGTGACGAACTTCTCGCCGCGAAAGTCGGTCGTGGTTTCGGCGAGATTCGCCCGCCGGGCTAGCTCGAGGAGGTCCCGATCGTAGAGCAAGACCCCGTGCTGGCAACACCAGGTACACTCTTCGACGCACTCGAAGGTGAGGTCGGGATCGAACTCGACGACGACTTCCCGGTCGGGGTAGACTTCGACGCGTCGCGTGGCGTCAGCGCTCACGTGTTTGGCGAGGCGGTTCGGCCTGAAGTGCCTTTCTACCGACCGCTACTCGTGGCCGAGCGGCCCCGTTCGCTCGAGTCGACGACCGTGTTCCGAAGCGTCCCGACGCCGTCGTAGGTGATCTCGACGGTGTCGCCGGGTTCGACCAGTCCGGGATTGGCGGGGCTCCCGAACGCGACCACGTCCCCGGGTCGGAAGGTGAATCGTCGCGAGAGGTACGAGATGATCTCGTGAGGGCCGAACAGCATCAGTTCGGTGTTGGCCTCCTGTCGGCGCTCGCCGGCGACATCGGTCCACATATCGATTCCCGTCGGGTCGAGCGCGGTTTCGATCCACGGCCCGAGCGGGCCGGAACCGTCGAACGCCTTGCGGGCGGTTCGACCCTGCTGATCGAGCGCGTCCATATCGTTCATGATCGTGTACCCGCGCACGACGTCCGACACCTCGTCCTCCGAGAGGTTGCGGCAGGGTTCGTCGATGACCGCCGCGAGTTCGCCGGCGTAGGTGAGTTCGTCGGTGAAGCCGGGGTAGGGAATGGGGTCCCGATGGCCCAGCAGCGACGCCGGCGGCTTGATGAAGAAGTCGGGTTCGTCGGGTCGTTCGTACTCCATCTGATCGAGCGTGGCCGCGTAGTTCCGACCGACGCAGTACAGCGCCGAGGGCTCGCAGGGCGGCAGGAAGGTCCCGTCGACGCCGACTTCGTACGCGCCGTCCTCACCGTGAACGACGCCGTCCTCGTACTGTCCGCTGACCGGTCCGTCGTCCGTCGCGATCCGCGCGAGTTTCATTACCGGCGATCTCGAGTCCAGCCCGGTAGTAATATCGGTTCGATCTCGCCTCAGTCATCGGGCGACCGCCTCGAGACCGATCGGTCCGTCGCTCGTCCCGTCGTCGGTTACGTCGACTGACGAACACAGGCACATGTAGTTCTGGATACCCTCGTCGCTCGGCAACGGGGGTGTATGTGCGCTAACTTCACCGTCGACGGCGAGGGGAAGCCGGTCGTCAACACGAACGGACAGGAGATCGGCATCGTTCGGGACGTCGATGCAGGCGTCGCGTGCGTCGAGCCCGGACCCGAAATGACCGACTCGATCAAATCGCGACTCCGGCGGGATCGGGAGGTCGCCGACGGGATGGAGAACTATCGGATCGACGAGGAGTACGTCAACGAGGTGACGCCCGAAGAGATCCGGCTCCAACGATTCTGAGCGAGACGACGCGGGCAATCGCATCGGTCGAGTCGGTACCTCCTGAAGCGGGTTTCGATTCGCTCAATCCTCGAGGACGAGATAGGTCCGCGCGCCGCGGTGCTCGAGAGAGACGAACTCGGTGTCGACGTTCGACTCAACGAATTCCTCGATGCCGGCCGCATGCAGGTCGGTGACGTCGATACGGCGTCGCTCCAGCTCCGCCTCGAGTGTGGTTGCCGTGTCGGTGCTGTCGGTCTGCTCGGTTCGGTCCTCGCTCCGGTCGACGATCAGTGCCATACCAGTCAATGAGACGGATAGTACGTTAATCCGATCCACCCGGAGTGAAAGTGAAAGTGCAAGAAAGCGCGCGTGTGCCGCAGAAACTCGGGAGACACGACAACGAGTCTCGGCTCAGGTCGCGCTACCCGACCTGTTTGATCTCGACCGGATGCGGCCCGTCGTCGGTCTCGAGCGCGATCTCGTCGACGATCGCCTCTCGCGCGCGTTTCTGCCACGCTTTGACCGCCTCTCCGTGTCGCTTTCGAACGCGGTCCGTTTCGCTCGGATCGACGTCCTCGAGTTCGGTCTCGAGCGCGGGGTAGTCGGCGACGACGTTGTCGGCGATGACGGCCGCCGGCGCGACGTGAACGGCGCCGGTCAGTTCGGTGTCGTCGAGACGGTAGACGTGAATACGCGCCCGCATGCGGCCATGAAACGGCGGCGTCACGCGGAGCACGGCTTCGCCCGGGTTCTCCTGCGTATACGCGTAGGCGTCGGCGGCGTCCGCCGGCGAGAGCGCAAGCGAGCGGATCGCCGTCGGATCGTCGGCTTCGTCCCCGGCCATTGTCGGAACGTTCGCCTCGAGACGGGTTAACGTTTCGAGCCAAAGGGCCGTGACACCGCGCTCACCGCGTCGGTCGGAACACCGTCGCCCGGACATTGGTCGAAACGCCGTACGTCGCGTCCGCAACGGAGTCGGGGAGGGTCTCGTCGCGATCCTCGTAGTGTGCGCGAAGCGAGGCGGAGACGGCGTCCCGAACGCAGGCGCGCGTCGCCGCGCCGACGTCGGTGCCGCTGCCGGAGAACTCGAGGCGCTCGCCCGTCGGGTCGTGGCCGACGACGATGGCGTCCGTCGTCGTCCCCGGAAACCCGGTCTCGGCGAGCAAGGTCGCGGCTTTCGCCTCGGCGGCGACGGCGATCAAGTTCGCCAGCGCGCCGGGTGCGAGCGCCCGCGTCGTCCCGACGATTACGTTGACCGTTCCGCGTCCCGGGTGAGAACTCGACTCCGAACGGAACTCCCCGCTCCCCCCCGGTCCGTCGGGATCCATCGGCAACGCGGCCGGATTCGAGATGCCGGCGGTCGCGTAGGCCGTGACGGGACCGTACTGGGCTCCGCGAGCGTCGGACTGCTCGACGCCGGTGAGCAGGACCGGACGGTCGCTACCGCGATCGAATCCCGCCCGCTCGAGTCGCTCGTCGACGTACGCGCCGAGATCCGTCCGATCCCATCCCTCGGGAACCGAGACGTTGTACGCACAGTCAGCCGTTCGGCGGCCGCCGTTCCAGCCGGTCGAGAGCCACTCGGTCTCGGGCCGGTGTACCCGGAGGACGCCGTCGCGACAAACTGAACCGTACGCTGCATCTGAATCCGTCATTCGGACGTCGTCCCCGTGTCGGTGTCGTCGTCCGTGGAACTCTCGCCGCCCTCGTCGACACGCCGTTCGCCGCTCTCGAGTACGCCGAGCGCCGTGAGCAATCTGTCGTTCCGCTCTCGGTCCTTGACGGCGATGCGGACGTGCGAGTCGAGACCCCGGAACGTCGTCGCGTCGCGGATCGCGACACCGCTCTTGCGGGCCGACGCGATCACGTCGTCGACGCTGCGGTCGCCGACATCACACAGCAGGTACGGCGCGTCCGACGGCACGACGTCGAATCGTCGCTCGAGTGCCTCGCGCATTCGCTCGCGCTCGCGTTCGACGCGTTCGCGCGTGTCGCGGACGAACGCGTCCTGACGCAGACAGTGCGCACCGACGCGCGCGGCCGGCGTGCCGAGCGACCACGCGCGACGGGCCGTCTCGAGTGCGTTGCGCCGCTCGTCCGTCGCAACCGCGAATCCCGCACGCAGCCCCGGCAGGCCGAACAGTTTGGTCAGCGACCGGGCGACGATCACGTGCTCGGCCTCGAGTCGGGCCGCTGACGGCAGATCCGTAAAGCCGAGAAACGCCTCGTCGACCAACAGCGTCGTTCCCGCCTCGCCACAGCGGGCCGCGAACGCCGCCAGCGCGTCCGGGTCGGTCGCCTCGCCGGTGGGGTTGTTCGGCGTACAGATCACCGCGAACTGGCAGTTCTCGAGACGTTCGTCGTTCACCGCCAGCAGTTCGTCGTGCGGAACGAACCGTGGTGTCGCACCCTGTAAACGCACTTCGCGGGCGTACTCGCCGAAGCTCGGGTACGGAATCAAGGCCTCGTCGCCCGACTCGAGCGAACACTCCATCGCCAGTCGAATCGCGGCCAGCCCGCCGGGGGTGGGGATCACGCGTTCCGGCTCGCAGCCGACGAACGCGGCCGCGGCGGCCCGGAAGTCGGAATAGTCGTCGTCGGGATACCTGCGGGACGCTTCGAGCGCCCCTTCATAGACCCGCTCGACGCCGTGTGGTGTGTACGGATTGGTGTTGGCCGAGAAGTCGAGGATATCCCGGTCGGTCTCGCCGCCGTGGGGGACGCGGTCCCCGGTTCGTATCGAGTCAGGGTGCACGATCATCCTCCGGGGTCGAGTTCGCGGGTTCGCTGGCGTTTCCGGTTTCGCTCCCGCTCCCGCCGTCGTCTTCGATTCCGAGACGCCCGCAAACCGCCTCGAACCGATCCAACACCGCCTCCATCCGCTCGTCGGGGACGAGCGAGAGCGCGCCACCCATTGCGACGCCCTCTTTCGCCACGCCGGCGCAGTAGCGCTCCATCGAGACGTGGTCGCGAGCATCGAAGCCGGGATCGGTGACGGTCAACTGGCAGTTCAGCCGGTAGCAGGCCTCGCCGAGCCGGTCGCCCTGCTCGCGCTCGACGAAGGAGGTGGTCGCGATCGACAACGGTGCGTCGACGCCGACGTGGCGTAAGACGGTCGCGACGGCCACCATCTGCGTGCCGCCGGCGAGGGTGACGTCGATGCCCGACTCGAGCGCGCCGGCGGCGATCCCCGCGACGGTCGCCTGCACGGGGTCGCCGACGGCCCGGATCGCCTCGAGCGGCCGGCCGTCGAAGCTCCCGGCCGAAGCGTCGCTCGCAGCGAGGGCCTCGTCGACGACCTGCCGTTTGCGCTCGATGGGGTTTTTCGGGAGCGAGGAGGAGACGCCGGCCGGTTCGCCGAGCGCAGTGAGGACGCCGAGGGCCGTCGTCGTCCCGCCGGGGACCGTCTCGCCGAGCAGGAGTTCGTCGTCGGGCAGGCTCGAGCCGTAGGCGTGGGCGCGGTCGAAGATCGCCCGTGCATCGGGGACGGCGACGGGTTCGCGAATGTCGGCTCCCGGTTCGATACCGAGGTCGACCGCGGGTGCGCCAGTCGGCTGTGCGAGGCCAGCGTCGACGACCGAGACGTCGAAGTCGATCACCTCGCGGACGGCCCGCGTCACCGCGGCCGGCGTCGGACAGCCGTTCGGACTCACCGGCGTGACGGGGGCCATCGTCGGCTCACCGTACGCGAGAATCTCGACGTCCGCGGAGGGCGTGTGTTCCATCAGGTCCGGGGAGGCACCGGCGGCGCTGATACCGTCGATCAGCGCGGTCTCGGTCGTGCCGGCGGGGAGGATCACGCGCATCTTATCTTCCCTCCGCGTCGGAACGCTGTAGTTCGTTCGCCGCGAGACGAGCGTCTTCGAGTCGGTTCACGTTGATCGCGAGTCGCGGGTCGTAGTGTACGTCTGTCATGGTCTGGGAATCGGATGCGTCGCCGACGACGTTGACCCCGGTCGGCGCGAGGTGGGTTTCGGGCGCGAGCGTCGACTCGACGCTCGCGCCGAGCCGGCGTTTGAGCGCTGCGGGAACGCAGACGGTCCGCGAGGCGTCGCACTCGCCGTGAGTCGTGAGAACGCGGTCGATAACCGGAGCCTCGAGCAACGGGAGATCCGCGGCGACGGTCAGCACCGGCGTTGAGACGGCGGGTCGGTCGAGGAGTGCCATCAGGTCGGCTACGTAGCCGTCGCCGGCCGTCTCGAGGACCGTTACGTTCGGGGCTTCGCCGTCGCTACGCTCGAGGTGGGCGCGGCTCTCCGGGGCGTTCGGCGAGACGGCCGCGTAGATCGAGTCCACGCGGCTTTCCTCGAGCGCCGCCAGCACACGATCGACCATCGCCACGCCGTCGATCGGGTGGAGCGGCTTCTCGCGGGAACTCTCGAGGCGGGTGCCCTTGCCGCCGCACATTACGATAGCGTCCACGCGATCACCCCCAGATGGACGCCTGTGACGCGGCCGATCTCGTTGGCCGCGCCGAAAATGTCGCCGTTGATGCCGCCGAGGTGGCGGGTCGCCCAGTACCAGGGGAGGGCAACGCCGGCGACGGCCCCCGAGAGTGCGACCGCAGCGACCGGGTGGGGCCAGGAGAGGACGGCCGCCGGAAGGGCGACGGCGGCGGGTGCGACGAACGACGTAGGGACGGCTGCAGTCGTAAACTGCCGCCCCATACCGTCGTGGCTCGCGCGGCCGAAACAGGCCATCGCCGCCATCCCGAGTTTCGTCCCGACTTCGGCGGCGACCGCGACGGCAACCGCGACGAACGCGGGGAGTCCGGCGAGTCCGAGACCGGCAAGTGCGAGCCCCGCGACCGTGATCGCCACTGCGAGAACCGCACCGACGCCCGTCGTCGTATCCTTCAGGACCTCGCGGCGTCGGTCGGCGTCGCCGTGGACGACAAGCGCGTCGCCGAGATCCGCCACGCCGTCGAGATGGTGGACCCCCATGACGGCGTAAACGGCGAGCAGATAACCGAAGGCGACGGTCGACGGGGCCAGCGTCTCGGTCGCCAGCAGCGGAATCGCCGCGATCGCGCCCGCGACGAACCCGACGACGGGGAACGCCGCCGGCCGCGTGCGAAAGGCCTCCCAATCGCCGTCTCGGTGGCCGACGGGAAGCCGCGTCAGGAAGCCGAGTCCACCGCGGACGGCGGCGAGCCAACTCATCGGTTCACCTCTCCTAAGAGCTGCGTAAACGCATCGATACCGGCGTCAGAAGCCGCCTCGAGAACCGCAGTGGGAGCCGTTGCTCCCGCCTGCGTTCCCTCGAGTGTCGTCACGCCCATCGCCACCCCAGCGGCCAGAGCAACAGCGAGGAGCACCGACACGACGGCGGCCAGTCCGACCACGAAGACGGCTCGCTCACCGTCGTCGACGGTCGGCAGGTCGGCGGCGGTGTTCAGATCGTAGACGCCCGGCTTGGTGAGTCGAACCGAGAGCACGCAGGCGAGCGTCGCCATGGGCCACCCCGAGTTGGGCGACGGCGGATCGCGTGCCCACTCGCGTGCGCGAAGCACCGCGAGCGGGTCGGCTCCGGCGATAGCGATCGCGACCGCCGCGATTCGGGCGGGAAGCCACATCACGAGATCGTCGAGTCGGGCGCTCCCGGTGCCGTGGGGTTTCGAGGGATAGCCGAGCATCGAGTCCAGCGTGTTGACGCCCTTGACCCACGCCGCGGCCGCCGCGGCCGCCGGCAGCGAAATCGGGGCGAGCAGGGCGAACGGGAGCAACGTCGCGACCAGCCCGTCCGCGAGGTTTTCGCCGGCGCTCTCGACAGCTGCACTGCGGATTTCGGCTGCCGAGAGCGCCGAGGTGTCACGACCGACGAGGCCGCGAACCCGTTCACGGGCCGTCTCGAGGGCGTCTCCGGTATCGCCAGTCATTCCGTTAGTGTCGCCAGTCCGTTCGTCGGTGCCGGCCACGTCGCTCCCGTCGGTACGGAACTCGTCGCCCACGTCCGTCGCCACGACGACCGTCTGCGTCAACTCGAGCAGCGAGCGCAGGCTCGTGGTCAGAAAGAGCACGAGGCCGGCGACGATCGCACCCGCGAGCGGGGATGCTGCACTCGCCAGCACGACGAATCCACCCGCGACGACGGCCGGAAGCAGCGGTGCAAACAAGGCGATCCCGACACCGGCCAGTCGCTGGCCGCCGTCGGTTTCGGCCCACTCCCTATCGAGCGCGCCGACCAGACGGCCGAACCACGCCACCGGATGGAGAGCGTTCGGGGGCTCGCCGATCAACAGATCCAAGCTGAACGCCAGTCCGAACAGCGCGATCGTCGTCAGTATCACGGTCGTCCCTCCCGGGGCTCGGCGAGGTGGCGCGCTCCGCTCACACCCTCCCCGTCCGGCCGCGCGGTCATGACTCCTCTGACTCCGCGGCCGCCGCCAGCCGGGACGGGATCGTCTCGAGCGGGTGGTCCTCAAGTAACAGCGCCGTCCCGCCGACTGCCTCGATACCGCCGTCGGTCCGGGAATCGTCGCCGACGTGGACGAGTCGGTCCGGGTCGATATCGAGTTGGGCGGCGGTGAGCTCGAAAATCTCTGGGGCGGGTTTCCGCCAGCCACAGCCGACGCTCGTCACGATGGCGTCGAACTCGTCGCGGTCGAACGCGGATCGAACGAGCGTCCGGCCGACCAGTTCCGGAACGCTGCAGTTCGAGCAAATCGCGACGGGGCCCCGCTCGAGCGCCGCATCGACGGCCGCTCTGGCACCGTCCCTGGTCTCGACGTCGGGATCGAACGCGGCGACGATCGCCCGTCGAACCGCGTTGTGCTCGTAGCTGACCCCGCGGCTCGCGAGCGCGTGCGAGACGTGAGCGGGCAGCGGCACCTCCGCACCCTCGGGCGCGTCGACGTGCGGTTCGGCGTACGCGTCGGCCCAATCGTCCGGCACGTCGACGTCTCGCTTCTCGAGTTCGGTCGCGACGGCTGCGGCCGGGTCGGTCGGTCTATCGGCGGTCACGAGCGTCCCGAAGAGGTCGAACGATACTCCCACGTACGTGTGACTAGCACAAGCTCTCTTTAATTTCGCGGTCCGCCGTGCGCTGCGTTGCCATCGACTATTGGGCAGTTCTGTGAATAACGCCGTCAAATTTCAGTGGCCTCGTTCAGCTACTCTGGACCATCGACGACCATCCTCCACCCTGGTCGACAGGCTTCGCCATCTCGTTCGGTGCGATTTCGAGGCGATTGGCTCGTCGTACGGTTGGGCGTCTTGGACAGTCACCCGGCTTCGCCCGAATCACGAGGACCGCGACGTGATCGAGCGATACCGGATCGGCCACGAGAAGGTCGTACAGCTTCCCCAGACGGAAGCCGTCGCTCGGGAGACGGACGAACCCCAGAAAATCCGTCGACGGTAATCGACCGAAACTGACTCGTCCGACCGATCAGGCGAGTCGGGAGAACGCGAGGTTGCCGGAGATGTTCTTGATGTAGATTTCGACGACGTCGCCCTCCTCCGCGCCGGGGACGAAGATGGTGTACTTGCCTTTCTCGGCGACACCGTCGCCCTTGCGGCCGGTGCCGGTGATCTCGACGGTGTAGGTCTTCCCTTCCTCGACGGCGTCGGCCTGCTGCTGTTGCTGGCTGCTCGTCGAGCGCTTGGTGACGGGACGGAACGCACCGCAGGCGTCACAGCGCAACATTGGCGTTCGGTCCTCGCGGACGAGACGGGTATCCGGCAGGCCACACTCCGAACAGAGCACGTACTCGTCGACGTAGGCCTCGACGGCGACGTCGAAGTCCTGCTCGGAGAACGTCCCGTTGTACCGGCCGCGGCCCTCCTCAAACTTTCCGCTGGTCCCCATCTCTCGCTGGATGAATCGGTGCAGGTGTTCGTCCTCGCGCGAGAGTACGTCGGCGATCTCACCGAGGTTCGTAAACCGCGTAAACGCACCGTCTTTCTGAATCGTCGCGTCCGGAATCTGCAGTCGCTGTTCGTCGCCGCCGATGTCCGGAACATCGTCCATCGCTCGGTCGAGACTCGCTTCGTAATCCATACTCGAGAACAGACGACGCTGACGTAAATCGGTTCTGCTATCCCGGTCGGGGACCGGCGTAGCGTCGTTCGAATCGCGTCGAATTCCGCTCAGAGCGAGTCGCCGCCGCTCTCGCCGATCGATCCCTGACCCTCCGCGTCCGGCTCGGTGAGGTCGCGTTCGGTGTTGGCTTCGTTCGGACCCCCCGCCTGTCCGGTGATTTCGCCGTAGACCGCCTCCCGAACGTCCTCGGGAGTGTCGTACTGCTCGCCCGCCAACCGATCGAAGACGCTCCCTAGCGACTCCGTCTCGTTGGGCATGTCGATTGCGTCCGACGAAAAAGCGGCCGGCCGGCGATCGCCTGTGTTCGAACACCCGCTCGAGACGCTATAGGGTGTTGTCACAATAATCGTAACAGGAGTGTTGTCGCTTGTATCCTCCGAGTACACTCTTAATGGACCTCTCGATACTCGACACCACGCTATGGCCGACGGCGACGAGAACCGACGGAGTATCGCGATGTGTAATGAATGTGGTGCCCTCTATGCCGCTCTCGAAATCGGCGAGGACGATTTCCGCCCCATCGGCAGACGCGACGGCTGTCAGTGCGGGAGCCTGGAGTTTACGCCTGTCGACGAATCAGTTTCGGATATCGACCTCGAGGACGACGTGACCGACGAGTAATCGGGAGTCGATCCGGCGAGAACAGTCTGTAAGACGAGTGTCTCACAGCGGTGTGGCTCGAGACCGCTTTCGTTTGAACGGCCGTTCGAACGCTGTTTCTCCCCGATCCGAACAGTCGGAAGCCGTTCCGGACGTGCGGCGCTGCGTGCTGGGGTTGTGACTTGCAAGCACGGATCTCATTTGGCAGATTTTCGGAGAAATTTGCCCTCCCCGATTTGAACAGTTGAGAGACGTTCCGGGCTGCGGCGCTTCGCGCCGTTCCAGGGTTGCGACTCACAAGCTCAAATCGCGTCGATCGGATTTGTAAAACAAATCCGCCCTCCCCGATTTGAACGGGGGGCAAGTCGATCTACAGTCGACTGCTCTACCAGTCTGAGCTAAGGGCGGTCGCATTTCAACGTAGCCGCTCTGGATAACATAAGGGTTGTCATTCTCGGTGACGGGAGGCGTGTGACGCGTGGCATACGGTAGAATGATTGATATAGCTAGAGTCACAATAACGCGTATATCTCGGACATGAGCAAGATCACGTTCCGCGCCGACGATGACCTCGTCGAGCAACTCGAGCGCCTCGACGTATCGAAGAGCGAAGCGATGCGTGAGGCGCTTCGAGCGTACCTCGACGGCTCCACGGGGGCCGACCGAGGGGCGGAACGCGCGTCGATTGGTGAGCCGGAATCGACCGGCGCCATCGACGATCTGATCCGAACGCGTGTCGACGAACTGCTCGCGGATCGGCTCCACGAGTACGGACTCGACGAGACCCGACGGCAGGAGTCGCGTGCACGCGGACGAAACGCAGGAGACGTCACGATCAGCGTCTCACTCGAGGACGACCGGCGGTTGCCGGAGCAGTCGGCTCGAGACGACCAGCGGATCCGGACTGATACGCACGCACGCGGAGACGACCACGCCGGTCGCAGCGACGGGACCGAACGGCCCGCCCGTGAGGACGCCGACGAGCCACGGTCGCTCGAGGACGAGCCGGTCAGTCAGTGTAATCAGTGCGGGGAACACGTCGACGACGACCACGTTTACTGTCCGAACTGCGGCGAGAAGACCTCGCGACGACTATTCTGTGACTGCGGCGACGAAATTCGGTCGGACTGGGCGTTCTGTCCGGGCTGTGGGCGTCGGACGCCGGCCGCAGACGTCCTCGGCCGTGACAGTCATACTTAAGGACCGGTGTAAGACACAGAAAGTCGTGTCCGACGAAAGCTTTATTGTCTATGCCAGTATTTCACTTATTCGCGTAAGACGGTCGTCTTACAACGGTCGGCAAACGCCGGAAAACGCCCGATGTCGGGCGAATCCGTGTAAGACACGCCGCGTCTGACAGGGGCGCGCGCCGTCTTACCCCAAAGGGAATACAACAATGGAGCGTGTGACACTGCGAATTCCGAAACAGCAGATCGATGAGGTAGAGCAGCTGGTCGACTCGGGCGAGTTCCCGAACCGGAGCGAGGCGATCAGATCGGCCGTCCGAGAGATGATCAACGAACAACAGGACGCACCGAGCGAACAGACCGGCAAACGCAACTGGGCGAAGGTGTAACGATGCAGGATATCGTACAAGACGCCCTCGAAAACGCCGAACAAGAGTCCCGGGAGATGGAAGACATGGACGACGACGAGTTCGGCGATCCGCGGATCGTCATCGTCGGCTGTGGCGGTGCCGGTAACAACACCATCAACCGGCTGTACAACATCGGCGTCGACGGTGCTGATACCGTCGCGATCAACACGGACAAACAGCACCTGAAGATGATCGAAGCCGACACGAAGATCCTCGTCGGCAAGTCGCTCACGAACGGGCTCGGCGCTGGCGGCGATCCCTCGATGGGCGAACGCGCGACCGAGATGGCCCAGGGAACGATCAAGGAGGTCCTCGGGGATGCAGACCTCGTGTTCGTGACTGCGGGCATGGGTGGCGGAACCGGTACCGGTGCCGCCCCCGTCGTCTCCGAAATCGCCAAAGAACAGGGTGCGATCGTCGTCGGAATGGTCTCGACGCCGTTCAACGTCGAACGCGCCCGGACGGTCAAGGCCGAAGAGGGTCTCGAGAAGCTGCGAGACCAGGCCGACTCGATCATCGTCCTCGACAACAACCGGCTGCTCGACTACGTCCCGAACCTCCCAATCGGCAAGGCGTTCTCGGTGATGGACCAGATCATCGCCGAGACCGTCAAGGGGATCTCGGAGACGATCACCCAACCCTCGTTGATCAACCTGGACTACGCGGACATGTCCACCATCATGAACCAGGGCGGCGTCGCCGTCATGCTGGTCGGTGAGACCCAGGACAAGAACAAGACCGACGAGGTCGTCAAGGACGCGATGAACCACCCGCTGCTCGACGTCGACTATCGTGGCGCGTCGGGTGGCCTCGTCCACATCACCGGCGGTCCCGACCTCACCCTCAAAGAGGCCGAAGGAATCGCAGACAACATCACCGAGCGCCTCGAGGCCTCGGCGAACGTGATCTGGGGCGCCCGGATCCAGGAGAACTACAAGGGCAAAGTCCGCGTCATGGCGATCATGACCGGCGTTCAGAGTGCCCAGGTGCTCGGTCCGACGACCCAGAAGCAGGCCGACAAGTCGCGACAGAGCATCGAAGGCGTCAAGAACACCGATTTCGACGCGAGCAAGAACGTCGACAACGGGTTCAACGCTCACAGCGACGGCGGCCGCGAGGAACTCGACAAACAGAACGGCGTCGACGTCATCCGGTAATCGGCGCGACTGACACACCACTGCAGTCACGGCAGACGCCCGACGGTACGCGACACACCACTTGACACACCACCTGCGTGCCGTTCGACGGCCGTTTTCGCCGTTCGCGACGCATCCTACGGGAGCCTGATTCGATAGTCACAACACTCGGTATCGTGTACGATCCCACCGAGCATCCGATGCACGCACTCGTCTTCGCCGCCGGCCGAGGAACCCGTTTACGACCGTATACGGACCGGACGCCGAAACCCCTCCTCGAGATCGCGGGCGAACCGATGCTCGTTCGGACGCTCCGTTCGATCGTCGATTCGGGAGTCGACGAAATCGTCATCGTCGTCGGCTATCGAGCAACCGAGGTGATCGACACCATCGGTAACGCCATCGGCGGCGTTCCGATCAGGTACGCCGTCCAAGACGATCGAGAGGGACTCGCCCACGCGGTCTGTGCGGCCTTCGAGGACGGATACGGTATTTCTGCTCCCGCCGAAATCGACGAGAGCGGAGCCGAATCGGCCCCGACTGACGTACTGACCGTCAACGGGGACAACGTGTTCGAAAGCGACTGCGATCTCTTGAGACTCGTCGACCGCCATCGCGACCCCGACGTCGACGGAACGCTCTTGCTCGATCGCGTCGCGAGAAACGAGGCCGAGACGACGGCCCGCTGCGTGCTCGACGGTGACGGTGCGGTTCGGTCGCTCGAGTCCTCGACCGGCGACCCCGAAGCAGGGTATATCGCCGGTGGCGTCCAGACCCACGACGCTCGGGCCTTGTTCGAAGCGTGTCGCGCGGTCGATCGAGGCGACAGCGGCGAGTACGAACTCGCGGACGCCCTCGAATCGCTGATCGCCGACGGCAACCGGTACGTCGGCGTCGACCTCGAGGGCTGGCACCTGAACGTCAACACGCCGGCGGACGTAGAGCGAGCGCGTCAGTATCTCGAAGGAGACGGTTCGACGGGGTAGCGGCCGCGAGCGGAAGCGACTGGCCGATAGCTGGAGGACGACGCTGAAGAACCTGTTCGTACAGAAGTGTTTAATGAGAAGCAGTATACAACGTTCAATATGTCTCTCCACGTCGCCCTGCAAGTCCTCGGTCTTCTCGTCGGCGGCTACCTCCTATTCGTGACGATTCTCGCAATGGGGCCGATCGGCCTCGTCGTTTTCGTGCCGTTGCTCGCGATCGGCGCCGTACAGGTGTATCGAAACCGAACCCGGCGGAGCGGCTCCGAATCCGTATCCGAGAGCCCGAGTTATTGCCGACACTGCGGTTCAGCGATCGATACCGACGCCTTCGACGACGAGCGGGAGGGTGACGACGGGCCGTGGGAGGTCCGCCACTGCCCGGACTGCGGTGCACCGCTCGAGTCCGCGACGAAGTCCGATCGCGGAACCGACACGACCAACGGGACCGCCGGCCGGCCGACGAACTGCCCCGACTGCGGCGCGCCGAACGATCCGGATCAAACGACGTGTACGCACTGCGACGGCGAGCTGTGACGGCTATCCGGTCGCCGTTCCGGATCAGACGAGGGACTCGAGCAGCGAGCACTTCCGACAGACCTCGCGGGTGGTGGTCGAGCCACACTCGACACACTCCTGCAGGTCGGCCCCGTCGTCGCCGCTGAACTCGCCGGACATGATGCTGGCCAACTCCTCGTACCCCGAGAGAATCGAGTGACGGGTGCCGGGGTGGTTCTCCTCTAACCCGTAGAGCAACTGTTGAATCTCGCCGCGGTAGGCCTCGCTCGAGTGCGGACACTCCGTGATGTGAGCCGGAAGGTCGTTGACGTGGGCGTAGAGGGCGACTTCCTTCTCCGGGACGTCGCGCAGGGGTTTCGCCCGCGGGACGAACTCGTCCTGTTCGTCGCGCTCGGAAAGCGGGCCGAGGCTGGCGTCGAAGTGTTTCGCCATTTGTTCGACGTCGCCCTCGAGGAAGTTCATCATCGCCGTCTGGGCCTCGTCGTCGAGATTGTGGCCCGTCAGCAGGAGGTCTGCCTCGAGTTCGTCGGCGTAGTTCGATAGTAGATCTCGGCGGAAGACCCCGCAGTAGGCGCAGGCGGCCATGTTCTCCGGATCGTCCTCGACGACGTCGTCCATCCGGACGCCGAACTCCTCCTCGTAGCTGACGACCTCGTGGCGGATGCCGAGGTCGTCGGTCAGTTCGACGCAGGCCTCGAGGCTCTTGTCCCGGTAGCCCTCGATCCCCTCGTGGATGGTCAGGCCGACGAGTTCGATGCGGGGGTCCTCGGCGAACGTCTCGTGGAGGATGTCGGTGAGGACGACGCTGTCTTTCCCCCCGGAGAGGCCGATCACCCACGTCAGGGGATCCTCTGGCGTCACGCCGTGAGGAACGAGATCGTCCCGTCGGACCCGTCGGCGAACCCGCTTTTCGACCGACTCCCGAAAGTGATCCGTACAGAGGTGTGACCCGGAGTAGGCGGCGTGCATAATTGCCTCCTCGTCACACCGGTTACAGTCCATCGCCGTCACGTAACCAGCGAACGCGTATGTCCGTTTCGTCTCGGCGCCTCGTATGCCCCGTTTCATCGACTGGACCGACGGACGCGTCCGCGGGCGACCGAGCGCGGAGAGGGTCGCCGATCAGTCGAAGAGCAGTCGACTGCCCGGCGGTTCGACCGCCTCCTCGGGGAGTTCGTCGTACCAGCCGGTATCGTAGGCCTCCGGCTCGGCGTCGGTCGGATCGGTCGCGGGCGTGGCACCGAAGAGGACGAACGATCGTCGGGCCGTCCGGTCGCCGTCCTCGAGGCGAACCGCGAGGTCCCAGACGCCTTCGACGGCGTCGAGCGCGATCTCGAAACCGGCCTGCGTTTCGACCCACTTCCGCGCGGCCGCGGCGTAATCGTCGCCGGGTGCGACGGCGGCTGACGGCGGTTTCAGTCCGCACGTCTCGGTCACGCGCATCAACAGGACCGCGCCGGCGTCGTCGGTGACGCCGGTGATGGCCATGTTATCGAGTTCCGAGATCGCCTCGACGGTTTCACGGTCGACGACGTCGGTCTCCTCGTGAACCGGCACGTCGGAACGGGCGCGGAGCGTCTCGAGGTCGGTGATCGAGTCGATTTCGGACGGCTCCGCGGTCTCGTCGGTGGGTGTTGTCGTCATGAATCTGGGAAGGGATCGCTGTCTTCGGACGGTGGTTGCGACACGATTCGCGGTCCGTTGACTGGCCGCGCGTCGCGGACAGCCGCTCGAACGTGGTGATCGGTCGAAAACTAATTGGATACGATAGTACTCACCCGGGTTGATAATCCCTTCGATATGTGTTCTATCACGACATATCAGGGTCGAAACGTCCGTTCCTGTCATCCGAAACGACTTTAGACGGGCCTCGAGAGGGCCTCGATATGACGATCTACGATCGGTCCCCGCCGACCAATTGTCGGCTGATCGACGAGTTCGACGGGGTCCCGCCGACTGAGCGAGGCGGGGCTCGTCGGTCTCAGACCAACGGCGGGTTCGGCTGGCTCGCACATCCCGAGGAGACCGGGTTGCGGGCGAGTCACGCGCTCGTCGGCGAACGGGCTCGGCTCTGGCTGGTCGACCCGCTCGATGCTCCCGGAATCGACGCCGAACTCGAGTCACGGGGCGACGTTGCGGGTATCCTCGTCTGTTCCGCCTACCACACTCGCGACGCGGGATCGTTCGCCCGTCGGTTCGACGTTCCCGTCTTCGTCCCGGAGTGGATCGATCGCGTCCCCGACCGATTGGACGACGACGTCTCGCTCGAGACCGTCGACGGCGAGGTCGGCACGTCCGGGCTGTCGCTCCGCGAGGCGAGTCCGGTTCCGGGCTGGAGCGAGGCCATCGCCTACCGCCGGTCGGACGCGACCCTGTACGTGCCGGATTTACTGGGAACGGCACCGGTCTATCTCGCCGGCGATGAACGCCTCGCGGTCTACCTCCTGGCCCGCCTTACACCGCCGACGGCAGCGTTTACGGGAATTGCCCCGCAGCGCATCCTCGTCGGTCACGGTCCCGGCATTCTCGAGGACGCCGCCGCTGCTCTCGCTGACGCGCTCGGAAGTGCACGCCGCGGGCTCCCCTGTGCGGTGTTGGCGAACGGCGGACCGCAACTGCGGGCGCTCGTCGATGCGCTCTAACCGACGGCGAACCACGGCATGTACAGCGCCGAACCGGGTAGCTCAGGCCGGAACCGGCTCTTCCTCGTCCGCTTCATCCTCGTCGTCTTCGACGGCGTCGGCGCCGTCCTCGAGCGCGGCGAGCAGCGTGTCGACGTGGCGCTCGCGGCTCGCGGAGGAGAAGAGTTCGTGGCCGCCGTCGTAGAGGACGACGTGTTCGGCGGGGACGCGCTCGCCAATGGGGCGGAGGCTGACGACGGGATCGCGCAGCGAACAGAAGACGACCGCGTCGTGGTCGATCGTCAACAGTTCGTCCTGTGCGCGACGGGTCTCCCGGACGAACGCGGGCGACACCCAGTCCGGCGTCGTCGCGATCTGGTGGTCGGTCGCCAGCTCGCCGAGGGCTTCGCGGCCCATCTCGCCGACCGGGAGACACGGGAGCGTCGTCGGCAGTTTCGAGGCGAGATCGAGCAACGGCTCCGCGTAGTCCGCACCGTACCCCCACCACGGGCTCAGGTAGACGTGGTTCTCCGCGCCGTCTAACGCCTGCGCGACCAGCGCGCCTGCGCTGTGGCCCAGCAGTTGGTACGGCTCGTCGAACTCGACGACGTACTCGGCGATCGGCTCGAGCCAGTCGGCTTTGAAGTCGTCGATGTTGGTGGGGAGTTCGAACGCGTGCACCCGGTAATCGGCCTCGGTCAGCGTGCCGATGAGCCAGCTGACGTTCTCGTGGGTCCAGCGGTTGCCCCAGCTCATGACGAAGACGAGTTCTTCGTCGCCGTCCTCGTTGAAGATGCGGTGTCTCATACCCTCGTGTTCGCCGGGAACTGATAAAAAAGGTGCTCTCTTGACACGTGTGGGAGGGGAGGACACGGTCGGCGGTGGCGCCGTCGAATCGGGCGCCCCGGAGCGCCGAAGAAACCGTTTTGCGACTCGAGTCCCCAGGTCGAGTAATGAGTGGATTTGACCGCCGCGACGCGGTCGACCGTCTCGAGCGACTCGTCGACACCGTCGAAGCGGAGCGAATGCCCGTCCCGGTGCGAGAGGTCTGGGCCTTCGGCGACGTCGCGCTCGGACTCGATCCCGTCGAACGCCTCGACATCTATTTGACGAAGGACATCCTGCTGCGCGACGACAGCGCCGACGGCGGCGACCCGGACGCGACGTTCGCCGTCGACGGCGTCGGTAAGTCGGTCCGAGCCGACTGGGCCGCCGACCATCCGGAGTCTCTCCGAGCGAACGCGAACGGTCACGCCGCGCCCGAGAAGTGTCTCGCCGCCCACCTGCTGGGCGACGCCGGTCAGGACGAACCGATCCACCTCGAGGTCTGTAACGCCCCCTTTGAGGACAACGTCACCCAGCGCCTGCGCGGCGCGACGATGCGCGAGGATTACACCCAGTTGCTCGACCCCCGCGGGGTCTGTCTCTGGGCCGAGGGCACCCGCAGCGACGAGGCGTTCCGAAAGCTTCGGGAGAGCGAACTGGCGTTGCCGACGCTCTCGAGTGCCCTCGAGATGCTCGGAATGGACGAGGATGCGGCCGCGGACGCAGCCAAGGAACTCCACGCCTGGCGCGAGGAGCAAGAGGGCGTGACCGTGCGCGGCGACGTCGTCTGATCGGCGCCGGAACCGGCCTGCGAACGCACGTCCCGTGGCTTACACTTTTAATCGATCACACGAAAGGTGTCAGCATGATTCGAGGAGTGATCGCCCGGCTCCGCGAGTGGATCGCCGTCGAGGACGCCGAGGAGCGCATCGAGGGCTCCGGCGAGGCGATCACGTCGCCCCAGCACCGACGCTCTCCGGCAGCGGAACGGGAACTCGATCGACTCGGAGAACTCGACGAGGAGCATCGGCGCGACGATCCGTAACTCGCGTTTACGTACGTGGCGTCCGTGATCGGCGACGGTAACGCGGAATCCGCTACTGAATATCGCGTCGCCTGAACCAGACCTGGCTGCCGACGACACACGCGACGGTCATCGCGATCAGGACGCCGGCACCGACGAGGTCGTACGTCCCCTCGAGTAAGATCTCGTTCGGATCGAAATAGCGCATCGGCGCGATCGCGCCGACCGCTTCGTAGTCGGTCCCCGAGAGCAGCGACTCGAGCATGAACAGCCCGAACGTGACGCCGAGGGCGATCCGCTGGGCGATGCTCGTTCGGTCGACGACGACGGAGGCGACCAGCCCGATGCCGGCGCAGGCGAACAGATACGGAATCGAGAGGAGGTGGACGGCCGCCAGATCGGCCGCCGAGAGCGGTTCGCCGACCAGGAGCGCGGTCACGTAGACGACGATCGGCGTGAGGACGTTGACGACGACGATCGGCACGGCGAGGGAGGCGAACTTCTCGCCGACGGTGCGGGCCCGCGAAATCGGCATCGAGAGCAGGATGTCCATCCGCCCGCGCTCGACGTCGCCGGCGATCGTCCCGGCCGCGAGGTAGGACAGATAGAGCCCGAGCAGGATGATCCAGCCGAAGACGTAGAGTTCGAACGCGAGAAAGCCCTCGAGGGAAGCCATCGTCTGAATGTTGAACATCTGGATGATCTGGTCGGGGTAGGCCTGCAGGAACTCCTCGTCGACGTCCTCGAAGGAGCCGCTGAACGAAGGGTAGATCCAGATCACGATGACCGCCAGCAGCGACATCGCGATCGAGAGGTAGACGCTGCCCTTCAGGCGGTGGCGACCGTCGTAGCGGGTGAGTTCAAACATCGTCGGTCACCTCCGTGGGGGTCCCCTGGCGACCGGCCGCGGTGCTCTCTTCCTCGTCCACCTCACCGCCGTAAAATCGCATGAAGACGTCCTCGAGCGGCGCTTCCTCGATCGACAGATCGAGCAGGGGGTACTCCCGCAGGCGCTCGAGCAGCGCGTTGACGTCGCCGGTGAACGTGAACGTACACTCCGTAAACGCCGATTGCGAGTCGTCACGAGCGGATTCCGTACTCGAGCCCGAGCCGCGGTCCAGCGTCGCCTCGAGGTCGTGGACGCCGTCGATCGCGATGCGTTCGGTCGGAATCGGATCGGCGGCGCGCAGCCGGACCACTTTTCCGCTGCGGTCGAGCAAGGATTCGACGGGTTCGACCGTGACGAGCCGACCGTTGCGGATGATCCCCACTCGATCGCAGAGCCGACGGACTTCGCCGAGGATGTGCGAGGAGAAAAACACCGTCACGCCCCGTTCTCGCTCGTCGCGGAGGAACTCGGCGAACCGGTGTTGCATCAGCGGGTCGAGCCCGCCCGTCGGCTCGTCCAAAATCACCAGCTCCGGTTCGTGCATGAACGTCGTCACGAGCCCGAGCTTTCGGACGTTGCCGTGGGAGTAGTCCCGAACCGGGCGATCGAGCGGCGGATCGAACAGTTCGAGCAGTTCGTCGCTGCGCTCGTCGCCTTTGATCGAGGCGTGTAACTCGAGGATTTCCCGGCCCGTTGCCGTCTCGTCGAAGGCGGGACTGTCGGGGAGGTAGCCGAGTCGGCGTTTGGCCTCGATGAGTTCGTCCTCGTTGGTGACATCGTAGCCGAGCAGCCGGGCCGAGCCGTCGGTCGGCGAGAGGAGCCCGAGCAGCGTCCGAATCGTCGTCGTCTTTCCGGCCCCGTTGGGGCCGAGATAACCGAAGATCTCGCCGCGCTCGACGGCAAACGTCACGTCGTCGTTGGCGAGTACCTCCCCGTAGTCCTTCGTGAGGCCCTCGAGTTCAATCGCTGCCATACCGAGGCGTTGGTCGCCCGACTACATGTAACCCGACGGCACAGTTCGACGGAATCGGTCAATTTTCCCCGAAACGGCGACTCGAGAGCACCTCACCCGCCTCGAGCCTCGAGGAGAACGGCTATATCCGTCGGGTCCAGTGACGGCGGTATGAGCGCGCCGTCACTCGCCGACCGGATCCGTTCACCGCGTACTGCGACGATCGCCAATCTCGCCCTCGTGATGACGGGGTCGGTGCTCGCACTGCTTTCGGTCGTCGACATCGTCACCGGCGTACTGCTCGTCACGATCGGGTTCGCCGGCGTCCTCGTCTCGCTCGTTGGGCTACGCACGGCCGACGCTGGGCACGACTGAGACTGACTGGATTCGTCGGGCTACGTGCGGCCGACGACGACGAAAAAGGGAACTGCCTCCTCGCGACGGTACTCCCGCGACTCCATCTGTTCGATCACGTCTCGGCCCATCTCCCGCCACGCGCTTCGGAGGTCGTCGTACCCCGACTCGGTCAACGCCCCCGAGAGCATCGTCTCGCGGTCGTCGGCCAGCCCCGCCCCGATCGCCTTCCGTCGGGCCGCGAGCAGCGCCCCCTCGCTATAGGGCGGTTCGACCGTTCGGACGTGATCGTACTGCCGGGTCTCACACACCTCGAGGCCCGCCGCCTCGAACACCTCGCGAGCGTCGGCGCCGAGCGCGACGTCGGTCGGGACGCCCGCGAGGTAGGCCCGTCGGGCCCGGCGCTCGAGTCGGTCCTCGCTCTCGACGCTCGAGTCGATCTCGACGGCGGCGTTGTCGGGTTCGACGGCCGCGACGAGGTCCGTAGAGACGCGGGCGAACTCCTCGAGCGCGGCGGCGGGATCGGGCAAGTTGATCAGCAGGGCCTGACAGACCACGAGATCGAAGGTGTCGTCGGGAAACGGTAGCTGGAGAGCGTCGCCACCGACGAACGGGATCGAGTCGCCGGTCGAATCGCGATCGGCGGCGGCCGCGAGGAGATCGAGATCCGCGTCGCAGCCGACCACCGTGGCGTCGTCGCCGGCCTCCTCGCGCAGGACGCGGCTCAGTTCGCCGGTACCGCAGCCGACGTCGAGGATTCGGGACCGGGTTTCGAGGGCGAGCGGCTCGAGGGCCTCGCGGCTATCGTCCCACATCCCCTCGCGGGTCCGCTCGAGGTAAGATTCGGAGAACTCGCGCACGATTCGAGGGACGAACGGGCCGAGTAAAAGCGGGTCGATTCGCGGTTCTGGCCGACGCTGCCGCAGATTAGTTATCGAGAATCGCTCCACAGGTCTCGAGCCACGGCAACGAGCAGAACGAGTCCGATGAGGATCATCGACCCCTGTGCGACCGCAGCGACGGTCGACTCGACCGATCCGCCGGTCAGCAGCGCGATCACGTCCGGGATCCCGCGGGCGGACCCCAACACGCCGAGCAGTGCAAGCGCGCCGATGCCGTAGATGGCGAGCCGTTGGCGATCCGTTTGCCAACCGACGACGCCAAGCAGCGCGATGGCAACGCCGAAGACGGCCGGAATAAGCGCCGTGACGCTCGCGAAGTCCGAAAGCACGTAGGCACCAATACCCAGGGCAACGAGGGCGATTCCGAGTCCAATACCGAGTGTGGGCGTCCTACCAGGAGAGCTCATATTCGACCGTTAGTGACGGCGAATCCTATACCTTCCCCTGACAGTCGCGAACGCGATACCGACCGCGAACGCGAGCGGCCACGGGTCGTGCCCCTCGCCGCCCGCAACGGCACTGCACTCGTTCGCTCCACTCGCTCGAGTGGCGCAGTTCGATCCAACACGTCAGGTTCGACGACGGACCCCCGTCGATTTTTCAGGTGTCTCGGCGTAGTCGCGGGAGAGATGGGTTCGCCGAGCCAGACGCCGGCCGCACAGCGCCACTCCGTAGAGCCGACAGCTATCGTCTACCCGCTTGGCCTCTGGATAGTGATGGCCGTTCTTGCCGTCATTAACGGAATCTTCAGGGAGACGGTAATCATCCCGCGGGTCGGAGAGTATTCCGGTCATCTACTCAGCACGGCCCTTCTGGTCGTCGCGATTCTCGCCGTTTCGGCCGGCTACTTCGCGTACACGGCGATCGACTACACTCGAACGGAACGACTGCTCGTCGGAATGATCTGGGTCGTGTTGACGGTCGGCTTCGAGTTCCTCGTCGGCTACCTCGAGGGTGTTCCGGTCAGCGAGACCGTCGCGCAGTACGACGTGTTCGGCGGGCAGGTCTGGATCGTCGTCCCGCTGACGTTACTCGTCGCACCGCTGCTCTTCGGCGCGTATTTCGCTCGATAGTGATCTCGTATGAACGCCTCACCGAACCGTTGGGAGGTTGCATCCTCGGTAGCGATCCTCGCGCTCGCGAGCACGTCGTGCCTTCTCGGGTTGTTTCGGGACGGTCACTACGCCGAGCCCGCAGGGGAACTGCTGCGAATACACGCACAGGACGCCGTCGTCCTCGTAATCGGCGTTCCCGTGCTCGCGATCAGCCTACTGTACGCGACGCGCGGGTCGGTACGTGGTCGCGTCGCGTGGCTCGGCTCGCTCGCGTTCATGACGTACATGTGGACGCATTACGCGTTCGTCGTCGCGTACAACGAGTTCTTCCTCGGCTACGTCGCGCTCTTCGCCCTCTCGACGTTTACGCTGATCAGCGGCTCCGCCAGAACTGACGCGGCCGCACTCGGCGAGGCAGCACGTGGTGCGCTGCCGGTACGCGTCTACGCGGGCTTCCTCGCGATCGCCGCGGTCGGACTCGCCGCCATGTGGCTGTCGGACATCCTTCCCGCTCTCGGTGCGGGGACGCTTCCGTCGGCGATCGAGCAACTCGGCGCCGAAGCCGCATACACGTACGTCGTCGATCTCGGCGTTCTCGTCCCCGCCCTCGCCATCAGCGCCCGCTGGCTCTGGCGGGAGCGGCGGTGGGGGTACGTGTTCGCCGGCGCGTTACTCGTGTTCGCCGCGCTCGTCGCACCGGTACTGACTGCGATTACGGTAGTGGATCTTTACGGCGGGATCGAGATCTCGGCGCCCATCCTCGTCGGAACGATCGTACCGCCGCTTCTCGGTGTCGTATTCGCGGGCACGTATCTCGCTATACTTCCGTCAGATGCATCGTAACCCGGCGATAGGAGATGTATTCGAATCTCGAGACGCTTACGTGGCTCGCAGTTCGCGGCTCCGCCGCTCACTCCGAGTCGCTTAGCTCACGGCTCACTTCGCTCCCCGCTCACCATACCGAGATTCTCGTTCGCTTCGCTCCCCGCTCACGGCTCACGGCTCACGCCGTTCGCGTTTTCGCGGTTCTCGCTCGCAGTGCTCGCTCCGAACCGCGCTCACTCCGAATCTCGCAGCTCTTTCACCTTCTCGATGTTCCACGCGAAGCCGCGGCCGTCCTCGGTCGGCGTCTCGAGCGCAAAGGGCAGCTCACGCAGATCCGGGTGGTTCACGATCGCCCGCATCCCGTCCTCGCCGATGTAGCCCTCGCCGACGTGGGCGTGTTCGTCCTTGTGGGTGCCGACGTCGTGTTTCGAGTCGTTGAGGTGGATGTACTTCAGGTACTCGAGGCCGACCTCGTCGTCGAACCGTCCCACGGTTTCGTCGACCGCTTCGGGTGTCGTCAGATCGTTGCCCGCGACCAGCGTGTGGGCAGTGTCGATACAGATGCCGATCTCGGTCTCGGTGCGGTCGATGATCCCCGCGAGGTGTTCGAACTCGCCGCCGAGTTTCGTCCCGCTGCCCGCGTCGGACTCGATGAGGATCTCGACGCCCTCTGGCACGTCGAGTTCGTCGATCAGACTCGCCGCGTTGTCGAGGCCGCCCTCGACGCCGGCTCCGGTGTGCGCGCCGAGGTGGACGTTGACGTACGGAATGTCGAGGCGCTCGGCCGCGTCGAGCTCAGCCTGCATGCTCTCCTTGGACTTCCGTCGGAGATCGTCTTTGGGCGTACAGAGGTTGACCAGGTACGACGAGTGGATCACCCACGGCCCCTCGAGTTGTTCGTCGGTCTCTTCTCGAAATCCTTCGGCGGCCTCGTCGCTGAGTTCGGGCTGGGCCCAGACCTGCGGGGAGGTCGTAAAGACCTGGCCGCAGTTGCCGCCGAAGGCGAGCTGTCGGTGAACCGCGTTCCGCATGTCGTCGTACGGCGGTGTTTCGTCGTCGGACGAGACGCGCGAGCCGGAGATCGAGACGTGTGCGCCGACTTTCATGGACTCCCGTCAGTACCGATTCGTGATAGGGATACTGATTTCGGCGTCGAGGACGACCGCCGCGCGTCCGACTCTCGCAGCCGGTGCTGACCACCGGGCACGACTCGAGCGCCGGAGTCACCAGTGGCTGGAGTGTAGCGGTGCGAAAAATGATATAGTAGTCAACGTCGCCTATGGCGACGTGAAACCGATATTATAGACGCTCGACGTTCGTCGCGCGCGGACCCTTGGGGGCCTGTTCGATATCGAATTCGATCTCTGTGCCTTCCTCGAGGTCCGGACCGCCAACGTCTTCCATGTGGAAGAAAACGTCATCGTCCGCATCGTCCGTCTCAATGAAACCGTAGCCGCCTGTGTCGTTGAAGAAATCAACCTTACCGTTTGCCATTACAACCAAACGTAGGGACGGTCCCCGGATAAGGGTTGCGAGGGTCGTGGTACCACGGTTGGGGGACGCCGACAGGGAGTCCGCGGGAACGACACCGTCTCCGTCGTTCACCGCCACCGACATCTTCAACACGTGTCGATACGTTGTCGAACCGAGACTAATGAGCATTCCCGAGACGCTCGGACTCTCGAGTGCGACGCTCGGTGCTGTCTTCGTAACAGCCTGGATCGTTGCGATCGGCGTCGCACTGTACCGATACGACCGCGAGCGGATTACCCGACGAGAACTGTCTCTGGCCAGCGGTGGCGCGCTCATGTGGCTCGCGTGGAGTCTTCTTCAGGTCGTCACCGCCTTCAGTGGCGCCGTGGCCACAGCAATCGACCTGCTGAGTCTCGGACTCTTCGTCACCGGCGTCGGACTGTTGGTCCACTGGTGGCGCATCCGAGAGACGGACGGGAGCGAGCGGCTCTAACCGAGCACTGGAGACGAGAACGGCTCTGACCGAATACCGGGGACACGGCAGTACGGAGAGTACCAAACAATGCGACGGCGGCGCCGGGGAGCGACGGTCTCGAACGATGCGCGACCAACCCAGTTCCGTGCTACGCACACCCATCACACGGCGAGAGCGGAAGGAAACCCGTTTAGTGACCCCGCTCGTGGGACGGACAATGAGTACGAGTTACCGGATCGGACTCGTCGGCAAACCCTCCGTCGGCAAGTCCTCCTTCTTCAATGCGGCGACGATGAACGACGTCCCCGAAGGCGCCTACCCCTTCACGACCATCGACCCCAGCGTGGGCGAGGCCTACGTCCGCGTCGAGTGTGCGGCTCCCGAGTTCGACGAGGAGTGTACCCCGAACGTCGGCTACTGCGACCACGGCACCCGCTTCGTCCCGACGAAACTCGTCGACGTCGCCGGGCTGATCCCCGGCGCTCACGAGGGCAACGGTCTCGGGAACCAGTTCCTCTCGGACTTGAACGAAACCGACGTACTCGTCCACGTCGTCGACTTCTCCGGCGAGACCGACCTCGAGGGCGAACCCACCGAGGGCCACGACCCGCGCAAGGATATCGCTTTCTTGGAGGAGGAACTCGACCAGTGGTATCTCGGCGTTCTCGAGAAGGGGATCGACCGCTACGCCTCCGGCTACACGACCGAAGACGACGCCATCGAGGAGGAACTCGCCGTCCAGATGAGCGCGTTCAAGACCAACGAGGACGAGATCAAGCGACTCATCCGACGTACGGACGTCGGCTTCGAGCCCGAGGAGTGGGAGGACGACGACAAACTCGAGTTGGCCCGCGAGATCCGCAAGGAGACCAAACCGATGGTCATCGCGGCGAACAAGATGGACACGCCCGAAGCCCAGGACAACTACGAGGAGATCACGAGCGATCCGGAGTACGAACACCTGACGATCGTTCCCTGTAGCGCCCACGCCGAGAAGGCCCTGAAGTCGGCAGACAAGGCCGGCGTCGTCGATTACCGACCCGGCGACGAGGACTTCGATATCGTCGGAGACATCTCGGACGAGCAAGAACAGGGGTTAGAGCAGATCCGCGACTTCCTCTCCGCGTACGGCGCGAGCGGCGTGCAGGCGGCCATCGAGACCGCACTGTTCGACGTCCTCGAGGTGACGCCGGTGTTCCCCGGCGGCGCGAACGGCCTCGGAAACGAACGCGGCGAGGTGCTCCCCGACTGTTATCTGATCCCGCCGAACTCGACCGCGGAGGACTTCGCGTACAGCCTCCACTCCGATATCGGCGACGGCTTCCTCCACGCGATCGATTGCCGGTCGAACCGACAGCTCGGGAAAGATTACGAGGTCGAGTCGCGGGACGTGATCGAAGTCATCACGACGAACTGACGGCGTCGTCGATTAGGAGGTGGAAGTACAGATTCGTTGTTCAGGGTTGACCGTGAAAATCGCGTTCAGTACAGGAGACCTATTTGTCCGTCTCGTCTCCGTCGGCGTAGAGTTCGTGGAGACCGAATACATCGACGGAGTCGTGCGAAAATCGCTCGAGATCGAGTCGATCCGTCTCGATGCGTTCTGGGAACATACTGTACTGCCCATGCCGAAAGCAATAATTGTGGTATCGAGCTGTCCCAACGCTGGTGTAGAGTTGGTGTCTCTCCCTCGTTCCCATCATGTTTGTGTTAGTGTTTACGAGCACACAGGGAGATGCTCTTGACACCGTACGTCTGACACGCGTTCATCGCCTGGTCGGAGATGAACTCGTACTCGGTGTTCTCCCGAACCTCCATGCGGTCGAAGCCGGCAGTTTCGATGAACGACGTGTAGCTATCGACCTGTTCGGCACCACCGATACAGGCTGCCCAGAGGTCCGCGTCGGTCTTGATGCTCTCGGGCAACTGCCGTTCGCTGATGATGTCCGACAGTGCGAGGCGCCCGTTCGGCCGCAGCACGCGGTAGACTTCCTCGAACACTCGGTCTTTTTCCGCCGAGAGATTGATCACGCCGTTCGAGATCACGGCGTCGAACGATTCGTCCTCGAACGGGAGGTCTTCGATGTAGCCCTGGCGGAAGCTGACATTGTGGAAGCCGTTGTCCGCGGCGAGATCGGTGGCCTTCTCGATTTGCTGAGGCGTCATGTCCACACCGGTCACCGATCCGGTCTCGGTGACGTTCATCGCGGCATAGAAGGCGTCCATCCCGGATCCGCTGCCGAGATCGAGTACGTCCTCCCGTGGTTCGAGAGCCGCCATCTCGAAGGCGTAGCCGACGCCTGCGAACGAGTCGATCGCCTCGTCGGGAACGTAAGTGAGGGTCTCCGAATCGTAGCCGAGGCGTTCGGCGAGGTGTTGGCCCGTCTCGAAGTGGAACTCCGCATCGGCGGACTCCGCGACGTCACGGTACATCGACTTGACCTCGCGCTCGAGTTTATCCGTATCGAGTGATTTACTCATTACTGAACACCTGTTAGTCGTCGCCCGTTACCTCAACAGGCGTATTGATGGTCATGTTGACGTCCTGAACGAGCGAAACGAACGTGTAGACTGGTGCTCGTCGCGCCCACTCGTCGACGAGATCATTGTCGAGGTCTTCACCGTCGATCTCGATCTCCGCGGTCACGTTTTCGAAGACCGAGTCGGACTCTTTGAGCTCCTCGAGACCGAAGAGGACCGCTGGATCGAACTCGGTCCGTACGCGAGTCTGGAGTTGCTCGATGTCGACGCCGTTAGCGACGGCATTGATGGTGATACCGACGTTGATGCAGGCGGCCAGCGCCGACAGCGCGACTTCGATCGGTTCCATCCGATCCGTCGCACTGACCCATCCACCAGCGTCCAGCACCTCCTTCCAACCGCCGTAGGGAAGGGTGTACTCGCGCGTCTCGCGTGCGATCGTTTCGCCTCCGAGTTCGTAGCTATCGATCTTCGCCAAGCTGTGGGCGCACGTCCCTTCGTAGGTCGCGGAGGCTCCAAGGCCGAGTTGGACTGCGTCAGGCCGTTCAGCTGCGTGTTCGGCGAACTCCTCGAGTGTTTCGAGGTCTATCCCGTGGGTGACTTGCTCAGTTGTCATGATTTTATCGCCCCTCTGCAAACGAGACTACGGACTGGAGATTGTTGTAGCCATTTCGTGCCATTTCGGCAGGCACAGCTGTATTTTCAGCCCTTGAAGAAGCGTCAACGGCTGCAGTTCAGAAACGGGTGTGACGTAGATCCGCCTTTTTCAACTAGTTCGGTCAGTAGCCCGAAATAGCGGAGCAACGAGCGGTCAGAAACGGAGTCCACATTCACGCCGGTGAATCGTTACCCGAGGATTCGTTGGTGTTCGAGCGGTCGGGCCTCGGCCTTATATGTAGTGTACACCGATCTCGCCCACTCACGTGCCGCCGGTGCATCGGTGTCGATTACCACCTCCACTCCTGCTCTGTCGGGATCGTAGTCATTCACAGCGATTCGATCGTCGAAGAAACTGAGCCCGTAGGAGGGCACATCATCGTGGACGAGTGGATTCAGATTGCCGCTTTCGAGGATGTCAGCGCAGAGTTCGGGATACGTCGAGAGGACGTACCTGGCAGCGTTCGGTGGATTAATAATTTCAGCCCGCATTCCGTTCAGGATCCGCCGACGGAATTCCTCCCGACAGGGCTCGAGCAAGGCGAGATCGACCCCGAGGAACCGAAACTGATCGGCCTTCTGGAGCAGCGATCTGAATCGTCCAACCGGACGGTACGGCGCATCGTGGTCGGCGACAGTCACCGTCGTCTCTGAACTCGTCTCGATCGTGAATTCGATAACATCATCCGGAAGCCAGTGCCAAACGTCACGTAACTTCCGCTCGGCTTCGACTCGTTCGAGCAGGTCCTCCGTTCCGGAGGCGATACTCACACCCAGACTCGTCGCCTCGAACTGGTATCCCTCTTTACGGATCCAGCTTCGGTCTTCAAATTCGGCTAGCGTCCGTCGGATGGTCGACGACGAAACCCCGGTCAGCTCACAGAGTTCAGAGCGACTCCGTGGTCGTTCGGTTAGCGCGACGAGCGTCGGGACGCGATGTTCGGACCGGGTTAGATACGAAACATCCCCAATCGGTGAGTCCCGCCGGTGGTGTTTCATGTTAACGTGCCTCTTGGGAAGAGTACGTAAACAACTGTAAAAACGATTGTGACCCGGAATCCATCATATTCCTTCCACGGAACACAGTATATTACAGAACGCTAATTTCCGAACGTATCCCTATACGAGACCCTTTGCGGGTAGAGTTGCTCCGTCAAGTAGTTCATCGTACGGTTGATTCCGGCCCCCAATATGGCTCGAGTGCGGCTGTAATACGAGTCCTCGATTGTTACTTCAGCAAGAGAATCAGAGATATGCCGTACACGGTGAAGGTAAAATGGACTACTAGAAGGGAGCACTGCTATCGTCGGTCAACGCCGTCCCGCGCTTACTGCCGCCAGATCAACCGCTGTGCTGCGTCGTCGAGCCGACTCGAGACGCCCGAAAGCCAGGCGCTCGGCGAGAACGTTCGTAACTGGTCGTCGTCGACTTCGATTCGGTGCTCGCCGTACGGATCGCGGTCGGCCCGCTCCTCGGCGGACCGGTTTGCGTTCGCGACCTCGGTGGCGACCGACATCGAACAGCGGCCGCACGCTTCGCGGTCTTTGGCCATAGTGGTCCATATTGGCGGTGCGGAGTCTTAAGTACTGTCACGGAGGCGCCAACCCGCAGAGCGGTGCCGACGGACTTTTGGAGTCGTCGTGCCATCGAGCCACATGGACCGGCCACGCGCCGAGTCGCCATCCCTCGGCTGGCACCCTCTGAACGATCGAACCGGTGACCGATATGAGTGATCACACGCGCGGCCCCGACGACGGCGAGACCGCCGGAGAGCCACTCGAGACCGAACCGTCGAGTTCGGACGCCGAAACGCCCCCGAACGAGACGCTCGAGGGCGTCCCTGACTGGGACGACGAGTACGTCGATCGGGTGAGCGACCGACTCATGCACAACTACGACCTCGAGAAGGACTACACGGTCGAGGGCGAGACGTTCACGCTGTACGGACAGATGGCGCTCTCGAGCAAGAAACACTTCCTCCACCCCGCGCTGTCGCTGGCCGAACACGAGTCCACCGAACACCTGTTCGTCAGGCGGGTCGACCGCGTCGACGACCGGACGCTCGACCGGTTCGTCGATCTGGGCGAGCGGCTGGCCGACGAGTGGATCGATCCCGACGAGGAACACTTCTCGACGGACTTTACGTTTGTCGCGGTTGCGCCCTCGATCCCCGACGAGATCCGCGACCGCGTCAAGGGATTCGACGGCCGAACGCTGCTGAGGTACGGCTACCACGGCCACTACGAGATCAACCTGGCCGTCGTCTCCCCCGAGAGCGAGGCGCTGTCCGCGAGCGAGAACGCCGACGTCGCGACGGCCTTCCGGCTCTGGGACCCGATCGAGCGCGAGGAGCCCGGTATTCTCGATCTGATCTCACGACGGTTACAGCTGTAGCCGCGGCCGACACGGCGAGTCGTCTGTGTTGCTTCGAACCCGCGCGACGAGCGTTCGCAGTCGCTCTGACTCGAGTCAAAAAAGCAAAGTCGCAATCGAAATCGCGACGCCGAGTCGCGATCAGTCGTCCGAACTCACGTCGGCTGCAACGCCGTCACCGGTCTCTCGAGCCGTCTGCATGTTGTCGTAGCCGATCTTGAACAACGACAGCGCGAGGTAGATGAGGACGACGATGATCACGAGTTGGGCGACCGCCGACACCTGCCCGATCAGTCCCGTCTCTGCGTCGGCGGTGATACCGAGCAGCCGACCCCCGAGGATCTGATAGAGTCCGACCCAGCTGAGACCGATAACCGTGATGAAGCCCATCAACACCATCGGACCGCCGGTCGAAATCAGCTGCTTGGATTTACTCCAGTTGGCCAGCCAGACGGTACCGGATAGCAGCGCCAGCGACGCCAGCAGCTGGTTCGCACCGCCGAAGAGCGTCCAGAGATCCTCCCATCGACCGCTACCGAGCAGGAAGAACGCCGCGACAGCGATGACCGTCGTGTTGACGTAGCGGTTCGCCGCGTACTCTTCGACGGGCGTCTCCGGCGTACCGACGATCTCCTCTAACATGTACCGGCCCAGTCGCACGGCCGTGTCCATGCTCGTCAGCAGGAAACTCGCGAGCACGAGCGCCATGAACGGCGCGGCGTACTCGAACGGAATGCCGAGCGCGGTGAGCATCGCCCCGCCGCCGGTCGCGAAGTTCGGCAACGCGAGCCCGATCCCGCCACTCGCCGCGGGAATCGCGACGATCGTCACCGCACAGAGGGCGACTGCCGCGAGCAGTCCCTCAGCAAGCATCCCGCCGTAGCCGATTAGCTTGGCGTCGGTTTCCTTGTTCAATTGCTTCGACGTCGTTCCCGAGGACACCAGCGAGTGGAAGCCGCTGATGGTTCCGCACGCGATGGTGAGGAACAGGAGCGGGAACAACGGCATGAGCGGAAGCGCTTCCGCGAGCGGCCCGCTCTGACCGAGGAAGCCGTACCAGGCCCCGGTCGCGATGTCGAAACTCAGTTGATTCCCGGTGTCGGGGTGGACCGCGTCGGTCCCCATTCCGGTGATGAACGTCCCGACGATGACCGCCAGCAGGCTCCCGCCGACCCCCGTGTACAGGAGGAACGACGAGAGGTAGTCGCGCGGCTGCAACAACATCCACACCGGCAGGATGCTCGCAGCGGCCCCGTACAGGAGGATTACCAGCACCCACGCGCCGATGTTCGTGCTGCCGAGCAGTTCCGGGAAGAACAGCGCCGACTCGAGCAGAACGATCGTTCCCTCGGGATACTCGCCGGGGACGAGCGCGAGCGGGTACTGGATGCCGACCCAGACCGACGCGAAGACGCCCGCGACGAAGACGACCGTCCCAACGGAGAACGGCAGTCCCAGCTGGTACAGCCACAACCCGAAGACGAACGCGAGCGTGATGTACAGCAAGCTCGCGGTCGCCGCCGACGGATACGCGTTCAGCACGACCCCGATGACGAGTGCGAACACCGCCACGACGAGGATCGTCAGCAAGAACGCGAACCACAGGAGCATGTTCTTGCCCCGTTCACCGACGTACTCGCCGATGATGTAGCCGATCGACTTCCCCTCGTGTCGAAGGCTGCTCGACAGCGAGATGAAGTCGTGAACCGCGCCCATCAGCGGGTTCCCGATCGCGACCCACAGCACGGCCGGCACCCAGCCCCAGACCAGTGCGGCCGTGATCGGCCCGACGACGGGTGCGCCGCCCGCGATACTCGAATAGTGATGCCCCAGTAGCACCGGTTTCTTCGCCGGTACGTACTCCTGTCCGTCTTGGTACTTGTGTGCTGGCGTCTCCCGACTGTCGTCTAATCCCACGAACTGTGAGAGGTACCGACCGTACCCGATGTACGCGACGGTAAACGTCGTCAGCACCAGTGCCACGATCCAGATTACACCTGCCATGGTATTGTCTCCCTAACCGTGTGTCGAACGGGAGCACTATAAATATAATTTATTGTGGTTTGTTTTACCCCTGATCATATGCCCAGTTGCCGCCGCGAACGGCGGTTGCTGTAAGACAAGCAGACACTCCGTTCAGCGATAAGGGTTCGATCGTGAAATCGACCGGCCTCCTTAGCTCGGCCGCGGTCGGTCATCGCCAACCGAAATCTCGAGTTCGCCGGCGACGTCCTCGAGTATACTCCCTCGAACCTCCGCGACGCGCGTCTCGATGGTCGCGACGACCGGCGTGTCGAACTCCCGTTCGATGTACTCGAGGCGCTCGCGTTCCGTTTCGACCCGGTCGCGGAGATAGGTCGCGCCGCGGCCCTCTTCGTGGGGATCCGGCTCGGGCGTCAGCCGGTTGACGACGAGCCCGCGCACGGGCAGGTCGGCCTCGCCGAGCGTCTCGAGCGACCGGGCGGTTTCCCGAATCGAGAGCTCGTCGGGATTGAGGACGAGGTAGAAGGCGGCGTCCTCGCGGAGCACCTCGCCGGCGAACTCGAAGCGTTCTTTGCGCCCCTGCAGGCGCGCGAGGATCGGATCCCCCTCCATCACCCGCCGGGGCTCCTGATTGCCGATCGCGGCCTTCTCGAAGAGATCGATGCTACGTTCGCGTTTGTCCATCAGCCGATCGATCCAGCGCTCGAGGAGTTCCGGCAGGGCGAGCAGGCGGAGCGTCGACCCGGTCGGCGAAGTGTCGAAGACGACTCGGTCGTAGGGGTCTGCGTTCCGCATGACCTCGACGAACCGGTCGAAGAGGGCGGCCTCGTAGGCCCCCGGCGTCTGGTGGGCCATCTCGAGTTGGATGTCGACTTCGTTGACCATCGCGGCGCTCAGCTGTGAGTCGAGCTGTCGGCGCAGGTCCATCAGGTGGTCCTGGACCTCCTGTTCCGGATCGATTTCCATCGCCGAGAGCCCGTCGTACCCCTCGACGGGCTGGGGCTCGTCGCTGAACTCCTGATCGAAGACGTCGGCCGT
Organism: Natronorubrum marinum; assembly: GCF_052040125.1. NCBI lineage: Archaea > Methanobacteriati > Methanobacteriota > Halobacteria > Halobacteriales > Natrialbaceae > Natronorubrum > Natronorubrum marinum. Next base: position 687,918 of record NZ_JBPPFV010000001.1, on the reverse strand, counting down.
GCTGTGGGCCGGGTCCGTCGAAACGACGAGCGTTTCGAGTCCGGCCTCGACGCACTCGAGGGCGTAGGCGCTCGAGACGGTCGTCTTGCCGACGCCGCCCTTGCCGCCGAAGAAGGTGAACGTTGCCATCGGTCAGAAGTGGTACTGGTGGCCCTTGCGCTCGATCACGGATTGGCGGTCCCACATGCGCCGCTCCCAGGCCTGATACTCGTCCTCGAGGTAGGGCAGCAGTTCGGCGGTGTAGTAGGAGACGGGACTCGGAATGCCGAAGGCGTCGGGGAAACACGCCAACATGAACGCATCCTCCGTGTCTTCGGCCTCGGCCTCGATCTTCTCGTAGGCCGGATGCGTGAACATCCCGTGAAAGAGCCCGCGAAGCCACTCCTCGAGTGTCTCCCGGAACGACGCGATCCGATCGGCAAGTGTCATCGTCGGTCATGCTCGGGCCCGGAGGCAAAAAGCTGTCGCGTCGGACACCCCCTTTGCGGGGTGTATCGGCCACAACACGACGCTTCTTGACCCTCGAGTCACAACCTCTCGGGTATGTCATCCGAATCCGGCGGCATTCCCGTCACCGTACTCTCGGGAAATCTCGGCGCGGGCAAGACGACGCTCCTCAATCACCTGCTGAGCAAGGCGGGCGAGCGCGACCTCGCCGTCCTGGTCAACGACATGGGCGAAGTCAACGTCGACGCCGAACTGGTCGCCGAGGGCTCCGATCTCGATCTCGAGGACGGCGTCGCCGAGCTCTCGAACGGCTGTATCTGCTGTGAACTGCAGGACGACCTCGAGACCGCCGTCGTGCGACTCGCCCGCGAGCGCGACTTCGATCACCTGCTCGTCGAGTCCTCGGGCATCTCGGAGCCCGAACCGGTCGCGCGGCTGTTTACGACCACCTCTCGAGTGGCAGCCAGCTACGAGATCGACGCGCTCGTGACCGTCCTCGACACGCGGCGCTTTCTCGACTGCTTCGCCGGCGACGAGGTGCCCGAACGGCAAGGGGCAGTCGGTGACGAAGGCGACGAAACGCGCCCGCTCTCGGATCTGATGATCGAGCAACTCGAGGTTTCGAACCTCGTCTTACTCAACAAGACCGATCTCTGTTCGGCCGCGGAACTCGAGGAGGCCGAAGCCCTGGTCCGCGCGCTCCAGCCCGAGGCTGAGATCGTCCGCACGGAGTTCAGTGCCGTCGATCCCGACCGCGTGCTCGGCATCGGCCTCTTCGATCCGGATCGGATGGGAGAGATCGCCGGCTGGCAGCGCGCACTGGCGGACGAAGGCGAGGGTGATGACGACGAGCGCGGCGAGGACGGACACAGTCATAGCCACGACCACGGCGATGGACGCGACAAAAACGAGCACGGCCACGACCACGGTCACAGCAACGACGAGCACGGCCACGACCACGGTCACAGCGACGACGGGCACGACCACGACCACCGCCATCCCGACGAGGTCTACGGCGTCGACTCCGTCGTCTTTCGCGCGCGACGGCCGTTCCACCCCGAACGGTTTGCGTCGTTCCTCCGGGAGCTTCCCGACGGGATCGTCCGCTCGAAGGGAGCCGCGTGGATCGCCGGACGCGACGTCAGAATCGACATCTCCCACGCCGGCCCGTCCGTCCGCGCGAGCACCAACGGCCCGTGGATCGCCGCCCTCCCGGAGACACAACGGGACCTCTACCGCTCTAACCGACCGAACCTCGAGTGGCACGACGAACACGGCGACCGACGGACGGAACTGGTCTTCATCGGCACCGAGACCGACGAGGATCGGCTCGAGGTGGCACTCGAGGACTGTCTCGTCACGGACGAGGAGTGGGGTGAGGAGACCGACCTCGAGAATCCGTTCCCGAGCGACGACGGAAAGGACGTAGCGCTACGAGAGCCCTGATCGGCTTCGTGCGACGAGAGCCCCGATCGGGTCCGGCGGACGCGGTTTATTAGACGTCGCCGAACTCCTCGGCGAGCGCGTCGAGCGCCCGTTTCAATTCGCCCTTTCGTTTCCAGGCGGCCAGCCGATCCCCGAACGGCAGCGGTGCGGCGAGCGAGACCGACGACCGAATCGTGACCCGCGTGCCGTCGGGCGCGTCTTCGAGGTCGATCCACGTCTCCATGTGGGAGAACGGCCCCTGCTCGCCCTCCTGCGTGTAGTAGATCGATTCGTCGCGATCCTCGAACCGCAGCGGCAGTTGCATGCCGGGGCCGCTGGCGACCACGACCGTTGCGTCCCCGTCCTTGCCGATTGTCTCGACGGTGAAACTCCCCTCAGCTTCAACGATCGTCGGCGGATCGAGCCACCGGGCTACCACGACCGGCGACGCGTTGACGACTCGAGAGACCGTCACCTCGCGCATACCGGCCACCTTCGCGGGAACCGATATAAATGCCCGTGTCGCCGAGTACGCGAGGGGGTTCCGACAGGGAAACGGATAAGTGGGCGACGTTCGCGTATTCAGCCATGACAGACCCCGACGCCGAGCCGGACGGGTTGACGGAGGGACTCGAGTCCTCGGAGGGCGACCCGCGCGTGCTGGTGGCGATGAACGCGGTGCTGTCGACGCTGTTCGCCGCCATGTTCGTCTGGGGTGCGGACCTCGTCGGAGCCCTCGAGTTCGGCGTCGCGACCGTCGCGGTCGTCGCGGTTGCCGTGTTCGTACTCACGCACGTTGTCACGCGGCCGTGATGGGACCCCCGCAGGGCGTCGGACCGCTACCGAGGCGACAAGTACTCACGGCGGGACCTATTCCGGTCGGGTAATGGACGTGCGGACCGCCGCGAACTACCGACCCACGAAACCCGAACTCGCCGTCTTCGTCTCGGGGGTCACCAGCATGGGTCTCGAGATTCTGGCCGTCCGACTCATCGCCCCCCAGTTCGGCAGCCACATCTACACCGTCGGCGGGATTCTGACCGTCGTACTCGCCGCATTGAGCGTCGGCTACTGGCAGGGCGGGAAGCGAGCCAGCACAGCGACGAACCGGGAGATGTCGTGGCTGTTGCTCGGGACCGCAGTGTACGTCGCGGTCGTGATCTACGCGAGCGACTTCCTCCTGCGGTATACCGCGACGCTCGCGCTGCCGCCGCGGTACGCCGCGCTCCCGGCGGCGATCATCCTCTTCGGCCCGCCGACGTACCTGCTCGGCTTCATCAGCCCCTACGCCGCGGAGCTCTCGCAGAAGCGCGGCACCGGCGAGGCGTCGGGACACGTCTACGCGCTGGGGACGATCGGCAGCATCCTCGGCTCGGCGGCGACCACGTTCGTCCTCATCCCCGAACTGAGTATCGACGGCATCGGCCTCCTGTTCGGACTCGTCCTCGTCGGGACGGCGTTCGCACTCAACGTCCCCTCGCTCTCGCGGAAACCCGTCCTCGCAAGCGTCGTCGTCGTTCTCTTGCTCGTCGCGGCGACCGGTGCCGGGCCGGTCGCGGTCGACCACCGCGGCGACGTCGTCTACCAGACTCAAACGGCCTACCAGCAACTCGAGGTCGTCGACGACGGCGACGAACGGACGCTGTACTTAGACGGCGCGCGACACAGTGCGGTAGACCTCGAGGATCCCGACCGACACGTCTTCGAGTACACGACCTACTTCCACCTGCCGATGCTCATGACCGACGACGTCGAGGACGTCGATAACGTCCTGTTCATCGGGGGCGGAGGCTACAGCGGCCCGCAGGATTTCGAGGAACAGTACGACGTCGACATCGACGTGGTCGAGATCGATCCCGAGGTCACCGACGCCGCCGAGGACTACTTCGGCCTCGAGCACGACGAGAACATGACCTCACACGTCTACGACGGGCGGCAGTTCCTCCAGAACACCGACGAAACCTACGACCTGATCGTCCTCGACGCCTACAAACAGAATCAGGTCCCCTTCCACCTGACCACCGTGGAGTTTATGGACCTCGTGAGCGAGCGACTGACGGACGACGGCATCTTCCACGCCAACGTCATCTCCGCACCGAACGGACCCGCCGCCGAGTTCTACCACGCCCAGCAGAACACGATGGACGAGGCCTTCGGCGACACGTACGCCTTCCGTACGTCGGACTCGAGTGCCATCCAGAACATTCAGATCGTGGGGACGAACGACGCGACTGCGTTCTCCGAGGCAGACCTCCAAGAGCGCAACGACGACCGCGAACTGAGCGTCGACCTTGCGGATCAGATCGACAACCATTTGGGCGATCCCGACCCCGACGCGCCGATCCTCCGGGACGACCGCGGCGAGGTCGACAGCTTGCTCGATCCGATGCTGGGCCAGCGGTACGTCGTCGAAGAAACCAGCAGTAGCGGCGCGACTGCCGGCGAACCGGCCAACGTGGCGCCGTCGATCGTACTCGATTCGGTTCCGGTCGCGCTCAAGGCCGAGGTCGCGTCGACCGACGCGTCCGAACTCCTGTCGTAGCTGACTCGTTTCGAGGTGAGAACGGGCGATGACCGTCACTCAGGACGACTGTACTCCGGATCGAACAACTGCGCCGATCCGGGCGCCGGATCGCCCTCGGTGAGGTTGTACCGCGAGAAATCGTTCACGCCCGCTTCTCGAAGCACGTCCTCGTCGTAAACGGCGTTTCCGGTGAACTCGGCCGGATCGCGACCGAGAATCTCGAGGACGGTGTCGCTGACGATCTCGGGCGTCCGCCAGTCGTCTTCGGTCCCCATCCCGAAGTACCGCGTCGCGCGGGTATCGATCGCCGTTACTGGCCAGAACGTGTTACAGCCGACGTCGTCGCCGCCGAGTTCGCTCGCCAGCGTGAGCGTGACGAACGACATGCCGAGTTTCGACCACGCGTACGGACCCGATCCGGGGGAGCGGTCGATGCCGACCGGCGGCGAGTTCGTGAGCAACCAGGCGTTCTCGACTTCCCGGAGGTGGTCAGCGAAGGCTCTCGAGGTCAGGTACGTCCCCCGAACGTTGACGTCCGTCAGGAGGTCGAACCGCTTGGGCGGGAGGTCTTCGACGGACGCGAGCTGGATCGCGCTCGCGTTGTTGATGACGATGTTGACCTCCCCGAACTCGTCGATCGCGCGCTCGGCCGCCGCCTCGACGGCCGCTTCGTCCCGGACGTCGAGCTTGATCGACAGCGCGTCGACGCCCCGTTCTTCTGCCTCGCGAGCCGTCTGCTCGATCGACCCCTCGAGGTCGCGGTCTTCGTAATCGTCGTCTTCCTCGCTCGTCTTGCCCGTCGAGACGATGTTGCAGCCCTGTTCCGCAAGGGCGAGTGCGATCGACTTGCCGATACCGCGGGTCGTTCCCGTAATAAACGCCGTCTGGCCGGAGAGATCCGGTTTCTCGAGTGCCATACGCACACATTGACCGTCCAACGGATAAGCGTCAGCAAACGGGCAGGAGAGACGACGATTCGGCACAAACCGAACCGAGACGCCGTCGAGACACCATCACTGTCTCGTCGAACGGTGAACGGCGACCGGTCGATAAACTAGTGAGCGCGATAGCAAATCGGTAGACGACACGACGGCATCGGCTGAACGCGAGTCGAATCCGCGCCCGAACTCGAGCCGACGCCATCGGACAGTCCGGCGGCTCGTGGGTCGAACAGCCGAATTACGGAATCGAGCGGAGAAACAGCGGCGTGCCGGTTTAGTCCTGCCCGCCGCCCGTCACGACGACCGGCCGATCGGTCTCGAGGATGACCGACTGCGTGACGCTGCCGAACACCGCCTTGCCGACCGGCGAGCGCTTCCGGCCGCCGAGCACGATCGAGTCGACGTCGTACTCTCGGGCCGTCTCGAGGATGTCGCCCCCGTCGGCGCCGCCGCTTTTTTCGAGGACGGTGACGTCGACCGAGGCCTCCTCGAGTCGCTCCCTTGCGCGTCGAACGGACCCGATACGGGAGGCCGACTTGAACTGCTCGAACTCCTTGGGCAGGTCCGCACTCTCCTCGTCGAAGATGAACAGAATGTGCGCTTCGACCGATTGCGCTGCATCCGGTAGCGAGGCGACGTACGTCGCCTGTTTGATCGCCCGACTCTCGTTTGTGTCGACGGGGAGTAGCACGCGGTGCATAGGCTGGTGTTCACACAGTGGACTCATAAAACCGACTTTGACTGCCGGTTCGTTGGAACCGGCGTAGCCGGGACGTTCCACGAGGAGCCTCGAGTCGATGAGTCCGAGTGGTGATGACCGCCGACCGCCTCAGTCGTCGGTTCCGTCCGAGGGAGTTTCGCGATTTCGGAGCGATCGGCGCTGGATCTTGCCGGTGGTCGTCGTCGGGAGTTCCTCGACGAACTCGATGTGCTGTGGGTACTCGTACTCGGCGAGGCGCTCTCGAACGAGGTCGCGAATCTCCTCGCGCAGTTGGGCCGGGTCGTAGTCGGCAGTCGCGGGCTGGACGTACGCCTTGATCGCCTCGCCACGAGTCTCGTCCGGGACGCCGACGACGCCCGCCTGTTCGGCGTCGGGATGGTGAAGGATGGCCTCCTCGACCTCCATCGGGCCGACGCGGTAGCCGCTCGTGAGGATCACGTCGTCGGTCCGGGAGACGAACCAGAAATACCCTTCGTCGTCGCGTTTCACGAGGTCGCCGGTGCGGAACCACCCGTCCTCCGTCTGCTTCTCGGCCGTCTTCTCCGGCAGTTTCCAGTACTCGTCGAAGAAGACGCGTCGGTCCCCCGGCTTCACCGCGAGTTCGCCCACCTCGCCGGTCTCGAGTGCTTCGTCGCTGTCGGGGTCGATGACGCGAACCTCGTAGCCGGGGAACGGCTTCCCCATGCTCCCAGGCCGAGTGTCGAACCAGAGATCCGAGTTGCCGACGACGAGGTTGAGTTCGGTCTGGCCGTAGAAGTCGTTGATCGCGACGCTCTCGAAGGTGGCGTCGACCCAATTGACGACTTCGGACGTGAGGGGTTCGCCCGCCGAGGCGAACGTCTCGAGCGAGAGGTCGAACCGGTCCTCGGGGTCGTCGACGGACATCAGCATCCGGAGCGCGGTCGGTGGCATGAACGCCTTGTCCACCTCGTGTCGCGCCATGAGGTCGTAGGCCGCCTCGGGATCGAACCCGTCGCGCGGCCAGCCGACGATCGTACAGCCGTGGTGCCACGCCGCGAAGAGCGTGCCGCCAAGCGCGGCCCCCCAGGCCCAGTCGGCCGGCGTCCAGAGAGTCGTCTCACCCGGTTCGAGCCCCTGATCGAAGTAGTTGTACGCCGCCGCGGCCCGGCCGAGCCAGAGGGCGTGGCTGTGGCGGACGCCCTTCGGCGGTCCCGTCGAGCCGCTCGTGTACATGATCGCCGTCGGGGTCTCCGGCGTCGCGTCGTAGACGTCGAGACCGGGCTCGTGAGCCTCGAGCAGGTCATCGAAGGCGTAGGCGTCCCCCGAGACCGACTTCCCGGTGCCGAGTTCGATCACGTGCTCGAGGTCGGGACACTCGTCTCGAATCTCGTCGATCGTCTCGCGCACGCTCGGATCGACGAACACGGCGGTGGCCTCGCTGTCGGCGAGTCGATACTGCAACGCGTCCCGACCGAAGAGTACCGTGAGCGGGACGGAGACGGCACCAATCTTCCAGTTCGCCAGATGGCTGATCGGATTCTCCGGTTTCTGCGGAACGACGACGCCGACGCGGTCGCCCGCCTCGACGCCGAGGTCGGCGAGCGCGGCCGCGATCCGATCAGATCGATCGTCGAGGTCGTCGAAGGAGTAGGTCTCGAGGCCGTCGTCGGGATCCTCGTATCGGAGCGCCGTCCGACTCGTGTCGTCGTGTTTCCGGAGGAAATCGATGGCGGGGTTGAACGCGTCGGGGAGGTCCCACTCGAACTCCGCTCGCGCCTGCGTGTAGTCCTCGAACGTCGGCATCACCGTCCAGGTCATACACTGGCATACTGGGGCCAGCACATAGCGTTTTTCGCCACGCTCCTGTCAGTGACCGTTCCCATCGGTTTCCGACTGCAGTTCCGGCACGAGTACCGTTATGTAGTCCGAACCCCACGGTGCAGGCATGTCAGAAGACGCCCTCGAGCACGCCGTTCTCGAGCGAGCGCCGGACGATCGGATTCGGGTGCTCGACGCCGACGGGGCCGTCGTCGCACCGGACCTCGAACCGGATCTCGAGGACGAGACGCTGCTCGGAATGTACCGCGATATGCGCTTTTCCCGGCGGTTCGACGAGCGGATGATCAGCCTCCAGCGACAGGGGCGGATGGGGACGTACTCCTCGCTGGCCGGTCAGGAGGGCTCACAGATCGGGTCGACCTACGCGCTCGCGGACGACGACATGATTTCCTACCAGTATCGGGAACACGGCGCGCTCGTCGCGCGGGAGTTGCCTTGGGAGTACCTGCTGTACTGGATGGGTCACGAGGACGGCAACGCGGCGATCGACGAGATCGACATCTTCCCGCTGAACATCTCGATCGGCGCACACCTCCCCCAGGCGGTCGGCTGGTCGTGGGCCGCGAAACTGAACAACGACGAACGCGTGAGCCTCGTCCACTTCGGCGACGGGTCGACGTCAGAAGGCGACTTCCACGAGGCGATGAACTTCGCCGGCGTCTTCGATACGCCCACGATCTTCTTCTGTAACAACAACCAGTGGGCGATTTCGATTCCGCGAGAGAGACAGACGGCCAGCGCCACCTTGGCGCAGAAGGCCGACGCCTACGGCTTCGCGGGCGTGCAGGTCGACGGGATGGATCCGCTGGCGAGCTACGTCGTCACGAAAGCCGCGCGGGAGAAGGCGCTCGAGACCGACGGCGAACGGGTACGGCCGACGCTGATCGAGGCCGTCCAGTACCGCTACGGCGCGCACACGACGGCCGACGATCCGTCGGTCTACCGCGACGACGAGGAGGTCGAGCGCTGGCGCGACCGGGATCCGATCGATCGGTTCGACGCCTACCTGCGCGGCCGCGACCTGCTCGACGACGAGCGAATCGAGTCGATCGAGTCCGAAATCGACGCGACCCTCGAGCGCCTGATCGACCGCGCGGAGGGCGCCGATAGCGACGTCGACCCCCGGGAGATGTTCGAGTACGTGTACGCGGAACCGACGCCGCGACTCGAGGAACAGCGAGCGGATCTCGAAGCGTTGCGCGAACGTCACGGTGACGAAGAATTACTCGATTACGAATGAATTTGACAGTTCGCGTATAAAGTGAACACTGAGACAGGCCAACGACTACCCGGGTGTCCTCGACAGTCGTAGATACGATGCAACTCGAGCAGCCGACTCAAAGCCAGAGCCGGACGGCCGGCTGGAGTGGAACGATTCCCAGCGCGGTCGACGCGCGGGTCCTCGGTCTCGTCGTCGTCACCGCGGGGCTCGCGGCGTCGGTGAACGTCCCCTACGGCGGGCTGCCGGTGGCGCTCGTCGCGTTCGTCGCGCTCGTGGGTGCGGGCGTCGCCGTCCACGTTCTCGGCGAACGAAAGCTGCGGCGGATCACCGACGGGCTCGTCGAGCGGTGGGTCGCCGCCGGCGGTCAGATCGACGACGTCACCCGCTCGTCGGACGGCATGCGAACGGAGTGGACGGTTCACACCCCCGACGGCGAGATCACCGTCGGCGGAATTGCACTGGTCCCGGTCGCCCAGCTGTCCGTCGAATGGCAAGGCGTCGGCGACACGATGGCCGCCAGCGAGGCGGAAGCAAATATCGACGCGCTCGCCGAGAGCCTCTACGCGGAGATCTTCGAAATCGGCTCGGCACCCCAGCAGACGTAGTTCACGGGCCGTCGTTCGAGGGCGAAGACGACGCCAGTGTGTGATACCAACGACTCGTTCTCTCAGTTTCTGGTGAAGAGCAGTTTTAGTAGCCGCGCCGACTAGTTTGGGTCATGGCAACGGACTACACACCGTCCGAGCTGATGAATCGGGAGTCACGATCGAACCGATACTACCGGAACGCCGTCGAACGGCACTGGGATCCCGGCGAGATCGACCTCGAACAAGATGTGAAAAACCTCCTCGAGTACATCGAGGGCACCGAGGACTACGACGCCCGGGCGTGGGACCGAACGCTGAACGGTATCGCGAAGTTCGGGGCGGGTGAGGACGCCGTCACCGAGGATCTCGCGCCGCTGGCGACGGTACTCGAGGACATCGACGATCAGCTGTTCCTGACGACCCAACTCTACGAGGAGGCCAAACACGCCGACTTCTTCGACCGCTACTGGCGCGAGGTGATCTGGACGGTGGAGGACGAACTCGGCTGGGAGCGGTCGAACCCCCGCGACGAGAAGTGGTTCAACGATCCCTACATCGAGCTGTTCGACCGAAACAAGAAGGCGCAGGATCGGCTGCTCGAGGACGACACCCCGGAGAACCGCGCGAAGGCGTACTGCCACTACCACCTCACCGTCGAGGGAATCCTCGCCCAGACGGGCTATTACGGGATGCAGACCTCCTACGGCGGCGAGTTCGAGGAACTGCCGTACCTGCCGGGGCTGGTCGAGGGCTTCACGAAGATCAGAAGCGACGAGGGACGCCACGTCGGCTTCGGCATGAATCAGCTCAAGACGCTCATCCGCGAAGAGGGCGTCGACCCCGAACTGATCGAGGGGACGGTCAACGAACTGCTGCCGCTCGTCCAGGGCATCACCGAGGACGACCGGTTCCAGCCCGACCCCGGCGAGGAGCGCGTCGGTCTGCAGGATGGAGAGCTTGCAGCCTACGCCGTCGACAAGCACACCGATCGGATGCGCCAGATCACCGACGCCGCGGCCGACATTCCCGACGTCGACGAGCTAGTGCGACTCGAGGGCGACGACTGACGGTCGGGAAGGTGGTCCGATAGCGGTCGGGAAGGTGCTTCGAGACGGTCAGAGAGATGTTTCGATACCGGTTCGGAAAGGGTTTGACGAAGCGTACTGAGAGACGGTCGGCCGAACAGTTAACTGTCTGATCGTAATATTTGCCCCAGCCATGATGGGTATCCAGTTAACACTTGACAAGCATCTCGAGCGCGCGGTCGACCTGTTCCCCGACCGGGAGTTGGTGACGAAACTCCCCGACGGGAGTACGCACCGGTACACGTACGCCGACGCCTACGGGCGGATCTGTCAGCTCGCGCACGCGCTCGACGAACTGGGACTCGAGGCGGGCGCGCGAGTCGGCGTGGTCGCGACGAACCACTACCGGCACTTCGAACTGTACTTCGGGCCGGCCTGCACCGGGCGGTCGATCCACATGTGTAACATGCGGCTGCCCGACCACCACTTCGTTCACACCATCGACGACGCCGAGGACGAGGTGCTCTTCGTCGATCCGGCCTTCGTCGAGAAAGTCGAGGCGAACGCCGACGAATTCGAAAGCGTCGAGCAGTACGTCGTCCTCGAGAGCGAGGAGGCGGGTCCGGAGACCGACCTCGAGCCGGTGATCGACTACGAGTCGCTGCTCTCCGGCCACCCCACCGAGTACGACTGGCCCAACATCGATGAGGACACGGAGTACGGCATGTGCCACACGTCGGGGACGACGGGACTTCCGAAGGGCGTTCCCTACACCCACCGGGCGATGTACCTCCACAGCGTCGTGGGCGGCCATGTCGACGCCAACGCGATCGGCGAGCGCGACACCGTGCTCCCGGTCGTCCCGATGTTCCACGCCAACGGCTGGGGGATCCCCTACGGCGCGACGTTCGTCGGCGCGAAGCAGGTGTTTCCCTCAGTTCACACCGACCCCGAGTCGATCGCCCACCTGATCGACGAGGAGGCGGTGACGTTCTCCGCCGCCGTCCCGACCATCTGGCTCGAGATGGCCGAGTACTTGGACGAGAATCCCGAGGTCGACATCTCGAACATCGATCGGCTGACGGTCGGCGGCTCCGCGCCGCCGGAGTCGCTCATCCGCCGGTACGACGAGGAGTACGACGCGCCGATCCTCCAGGGCTGGGGGATGACCGAGACGTCGCCGCTGGGCACGCTCAGCACGCTCCGAAAGGAGGTTGCGGAGTTGCCGGATGAGGAGCAGTACGAGTACCGCGCGATGGCCGGATTCCCGGTGCCCGGAATGCAGGTCCGCGTGATCGGCGATGACGGGGAGGAGGTCCCGCGGGACGGCGAGACGATGGGCGAACTCGAGGTTCGCAGCCCCTGGGTGACTGACCACTACCACAACCGTCCCGAGGAGAACGAACACGCGTTCACGGCGGACGGCTATCTTCGGACGGGAGACGTCGCCGTGCGGAACGAACTGGGCTATATCGACGTCGTCGACCGCGACACGGACATGATCAAGTCCGGCGGCGAGTGGATCTCCTCCGTGCAACTCGAAAACGAACTCATGGCCCACGAGCGCGTCGCGGAGGCCACGGTCGTCGCGGTCGAACACGAACGCTGGCAGGAACGGCCCCTCGCAATCGTCGTTCCAACGGGGACCGGGGAGCTCACAGCGGACGACCTCGAGAGCCACCTCGCCGAGACGTTCCCGGACTGGTGGCTCCCCGACGCCTACGAGTTTATCGAGGAGATTCCCAAGACCTCGACCGGGAAGTTCGACAAGAAACGGCTGCGGGATCGGTTCGATACCGTGCTCGAGGCAGACGACGGGGAAGAGGCTGAACCTTAAGTCCGATCACACGGTCGTTGGGGTATGTCAACGAACGACAGTGGTGGCGTGAGCTTCGCCGTCGACGATGAGACGGGACTGATCCTCGACAGCCTCGACGAGTTCGTCGCCCAGGAGGTCGAGCCGATACTCGACGAGTTGGGTGACGTCTATACGAACCCGCGGAAGGGCCACCGCGAGGACGGTCGGTGGACCGACGAGTTGCTCGAGGCCCGCGACGAGATTCGCCGTCGCTCCGCGGAAGCCGGCTTCTACGCGATGAACCTGCCCGAGGACGTCGGCGGTGAGGACGTCTCGCCGGTCGCCTGGTACCGGGCGAAAAAGCACCTCGCCTCCCACGGCCCCGGGATGACGCGGTACGTCCTCGCCGGCCCCGAGGGGCCGAAACCGCTCCTGTTGCAGGCCGAAGGCGATCAGGTGGAGCGCTACCTCGAGCCCACCGTCCGGGCGGAGCAGTCGACCGCGTTCGCCCAGACCGAACCCGGCGCGGGCTCGGACTCGCCGAACATGGAGACGATCGCGGAGAAGGAGGGTGACGAGTGGGTGTTGAACGGCCGCAAGCAGTGGATCACCAACGCGCCGTACGCGGACTTCGTCCAACTCTTCGCCCGGACGACGCCACAGGAGGAGGTGGGGCGCTACGGCGGGATTACGTGTTTCATCGTGGAACGCGACGAGTACGAACTCGGCTCGTTCAACAACGCCGTCGGCTCCGTCGGCTCGCAGGCCGAGATCGTACTGGACGACGTGCGGATTCCTGAAAGTCGTGTGCTCGGTGAGGTCGACGGCGCGTTTTACGCCGCGATGGACTTTCTCTCGCTTGGACGGCTCGAGTTGGGCGCTGAGGCCGTCGGCTACAGCGAGTTTCTGCTCGAGGAGGCCACCGAGTACGTCACCGAGCGCGAGGCGTTCGGCCGGTCGATCGGCGACTTCCAACAGGTCTCGGCGAAACTCGCTCGCGGGAAGGCGAAGACCTACGCCGCGGACGCGGCGGGGCTCAAACTGGCCTGGAAGATGGCCCATGACGAGCGGACGGTGATGGACTCCTCCGTGCTGAAGTGGTTCGCTACGAACGTCATGTGGGAGGTCGCCGACGCCGCCGTGCAGGTCAACGGCGCGAACGGGCTGGCCGAGGAGAACCCCTACATGGATCTGCTCCACCAGGCGCGAATCCTGCGGATCGTCGAGGGCACCGACGAGATTCAGCTCAACACGATCGCGAAGTCGATGGGCGTTATGGACTGATCCAGCATGGTCGCGACACCTACACGTCTGACTGCTGCCGGTCTCGCGAGAGCAATTCGAGACGGCGAGTACTCGCCCACGGAAGTCGTTGAATCCGTCCTCGAGCGCATCCACGAACGGAACGATCGAACGAACGCTTTCGTCACCGTTACGGACGAACTGGCCCACGAAATGGCCGAGGAGGCCGAGCGTGCGATCGCGGACGGCGAGCCGCTCGGGCCGCTACACGGCGTCCCCGTCGCCATTAAAGACCTGGACGACGTCGAGGGCGTCCGGACGACGTCGGGATCGTTGCTCTTCGAGGACCGCGTCGCCGATTCGGATTCGCCGTTTGTCGCTCGGTTGAAGGCAGCGGGCGCAATCGTCGTCGGGAAGACGAACACGCCCGAGTTCGGGCTCGGCACGACTACCGACAACCGGGTCGCCGGATCGACGGGGACCCCGTTCGATCCTGACCGCGTCTCCGGGGGCTCGTCCGGAGGAGCCGGAGCGGCGCTCGGCGACCGGCTCGTACCGCTCGCGCCGGGCTCCGATGCTGGTGGTTCGGTCCGCGTGCCGGCGAGTTTCTGCGGCGTGTACGGACTGAAGCCCACCCAGGGAGTGATCCCGAACGTCAGCCGGCCGAACGGGTTCGCGAGCCACACGCCGTTTTCCACCACGGGACCGATGGCTCGGACAGTCGAAGACGCGGCCCTCTCGCTGGACGTGATGGCGGGGGCCCATCCGCGCGATCCGTTCTCGGTACCGAAACGGAACGAGTACCGTGCCGCCGTCGACCGCCCCATCGACGAGATGACGATCGCCTACAGTCCGGGCATGGACGTCTATCCCGTCGATTCCGACGTACGTGCGGTTCTCGACGACGCCGTCTCGGCGTTCGAACGCGCCGGCGCGACCGTCGACACAGTCGATCCCGACCTGGGACACCACAACGAGGAGATACTGGACGCCTACTATACCATGGCGACCGTGCGGTGGCGGTCGCTGCTGGACGCACTCGAGGACGACGGGTTCGACCCGCAAGGCGACGACCGCGACCGCCTGCGGCCGTACCTTGTCAACCTGATCATGGACGCCAACGAGCCGACCACGCGGGAGTACAAGCGCGCCGACGTCGTTCGGACGCGGGTGCTCGATGGGTTAGTTGACCTGTTCGCGGAGTACGACCTCCTCGTGACGGCAACGGTCGGGACGACACCGTTCCCCCACGACGAGGAGCCCGAGAAAATCGACGGCGTCGAGATCGAACCGCTCCGCGGCTGGGTGCTCACACAGCCGTACAACCTCACCGGTCAGCCAGCAGCCTCGATTCCAGCCGGCTTCGTCGACGGACTCCCCGTCGGGATGCAGATCGCGGGCGAGCGACACGCCGACGACGACGTTATCGCCGCCAGCGCCGCCTTCGAACGCCAGCGGCCGTGGCACGACGAATATCCGGAGTGAAAAGGAGAGTTGCGAACGATTCCGCGTCCGGGGCTTAAAAGCTAAAGAGGTCGACGCCGCCCGTGACACCGACCACTTGACCGGTCACGTACGACGCCTGCTCCGAACAGAGGTAGGTGACCATGTTGGCGACGTCCTCTTCGGTCCCGAGGTGGCGCATCGGCGTCGCTTCGGCGATTCGCGCGTAGTACTCGTCGACGTTCTCGCGGAGCTCGTCGGGATCCATCTCGGCCCACGCGCCGACAACGATATTGGGTGCGATGACGTTCGACGTGACGTCCGACTGGGCGCCCTCGAGCGCCATCGTCCGCCCGAGTCCGATCATCGCGGCCTTCGTCGCCGAGTAGGAGAGCTGGCCGAACCCGCCGTACCAGCCGGCCATCGAGGACATGTTGACGACGCGGCCCCAGCCCCGCTCGCACATCTCCGGGAAGACTTCCTTGCTGATGTTGTACGTCCCGGTGAGATTGATCTCGACGTCGCGGTTCCAGACGTCGTCGTCGTAGTCGCCGACGCGCGAACGGGCGTCGACCATCGCCGCGTTGTTGACGAGGATATCGACCCCGCCGAACTCGTTGCGTACCCCAGCCATCGAGTCCTGGACGTCGTCCGCATCGGTCAGATCGCACTCGAGGGCCATCGCCTCGCCCGCGTCCGCCGTCTCGTCGATTTCGGCGGCGACCTCGCTCGCCCCGTCGGCGTCGACGTCGAGGACGACGACGTCCGCCCCTTCGTTCGCGAGTAGTCGACAGTCGGCGCTTCCGATTCGTCCGGCACCGCCGGTGACGACGGCGGTTCTGTCCTGCAGTCCGAAGTCCATAGATCGCTGCGTATTCCGCCGACGGAGGTAATTCTTTGGGAGAGAACGACACGCGCACCGTCGGTCGGTGGCTGAGCCCAGCCCATACGATAAAGTATCGGTACATCGAGAACTCGGCTATGAGACTCGACGGCGTTCGCGTGCTCGATCTTTCGCGGCTGTTGCCTGGCCCGTACGCGACGCAGCTCCTGGCCGACTCGGGTGCCGAGGTCGTGAAGGTAGAGGATACCGGCGCGGGCGACTACGCCCGATTCATGGGTCCGGAGACGACCCGCGGCTTCGGCGCAATCTTCGATATGGTCAACCGAGGGAAACGCAGCGTCGCGATCGACCTGAAAAGCGAGGACGGCCAAAACGCGTTCTACCGGCTCGTCGAGGACGCCGACGTCGTCCTCGAGGGCTTTCGTCCCGGCGTCGTCGACCGACTGGGTGTCGACTACGAGACGCTTACCGAGTACAACGACGAACTGATCTACTGTTCGCTCACGGGCTACGGGCAGGCGGGTCCCTGGGCGGACCGCGCCGGTCACGACCTCAACTACGTCGCGCTGGCCGGCCTGCTCGACATGACTCGAGAGTCGCCGGACGAAAAACCGCAGATGCCCGGCTACCCCATCGGCGACATGGCCGGCGGCCTGTTCACCGCGTTCGCCATCGTCGAGGCGGTGCTCGCGCGCGAACTCGGCAATAGCGGCGGCGAGTACATCGACGTCGCGATGGCCGACGTCGTGGCGTCGTTCGCTCAACCGGTCGCCTACCAGGCACTCACGGGCGACCCCGCCGACCCGCGGCCCGGCGCGACGTCGCTGACGGGCGGCGTCCCCTGGTACGACAGCTACGAAACGGCCGACGGAACGTGGGTGACGCTGGCCGCCCTCGAGCCGCAGTTCTGGGACGCCTTCTGTGACGCCGTCGACCGAAACGACCTCGCCGACGAACACGGATCCGAGGATCCGGACGTGCTGGCGGCGCTCGAGGGCGAACTTCGGGACCTCTTTCGCGAGCGCACGCGAGACGAGTGGGAGACCCGGCTCGAGGACGTCGACGCAGCGTTCGCGGGCGTCTACTCGCCCGCCGAGATGGTCGATCATCCCCAGTTTCAGGCTCGCGGGATCCTGAAAGGGACGGACGACGCACTGCCACGGATCGGCTACCCTGCACGCCACGGTACCGGGTCGGACGCGACCGACGAGACCGTTCCATCACAGGGCGAACACACTCGGGAGTATCTCGCCGACGCGGGGTACGACGAGGAGGAAATCGAGACGCTGCTCGAGTCCGGTATCGTTCAGTGACTCGCCGCTTTCGTCACGTCGTGGAGCAGTCGTACACCGAACTGTTGTCGGTATCGAGACTTCGTCCAGAGAAAGCGTTAATACGTGACAGATGGAGATATAATACAGTGGATATCGAATGAGTCGGTACAAAGAGTACTACAAGCGCAGGGATTGTTCAACCGAAGTCCATCCGGTCTCCTACCGTTCGAACTGTCCCGACTGCGGCGGCTCGCTTCGTTCGACGACGCGTCACAGGGGTCGAACTGATCGTTGATGCCGTCGCAGACTCGGTTAGTTCAGCCGCCGTCTCGCCGAGTCCGGTATTGCACGCTTAGGTGAGTCGTCGGGACAGCTCTAACACTGACGATGGCGTTCGAACCGATGATTTCATAGACGTTTGTGGCACATATGGTGATTTGATTGAGCCTTTCGTAACCATACTAGGAGATATAGTGTGTATGTCCACAGCGACTATATAGTGTCGTTTGGTACCACTATACAAGCGATGATCGACGTTCCAATCGAAGACGTACTGACTCGTTCCGCACGAACGCTCCGGCCGGAGACGCCCGTGAGCGAGGCCGCCCAGCGACTGCGCGACCCTGACGTCCCGGCGCTGGTCGTCCTCGAAGACGAAACCGTCGCCGGGATCGTGACCGAATCGGATATCGTCGCGTTCGTGGCCGAAACGCTCGATTCCCATCCAGTCGAGACCATCATGTCCGCACCCGTGACTACCATCTCTCCGAGCGAATCGATCACGGCGGCCGCCGAAACGATGCGAGCGGATGGGGTGAAACATCTGCCTGTCGTCGAGGGAGAGACCTACTGTGGGCTCGTCTCGATGTCGACACTCTCGCCGTACCTCTCGCGTCGCCGACTCGATATCGACTGGCAGGACGACCCGATCCGAATCGACGCCGACGACAGCGCCGGCATTCCGGTCGGCGAGTAGCGAGCGCGTCGCCGCGTCTCAGTTTCCGCTCGTCGTTGCTCTCGGCTCCCGTTCGTCGCCTGTTCAGCATCCACTCGCCGGCTTCGTTCAGTAGACGCCTCGATCGTCCCGTTCGCGTCTATCCGTCTCCCGCTTACTCGAACAGGTCGGTGTGTCGTCCGGCGAGATTCGTGTACTCGCCCGACGCGAACTCCTCGAAGATCGCTTCCGCGTCGATCCCCGTCTCCTCGAGCGGCGATATCTCGGCAGGGACGCCGCGAGCGAACGACTCCGGCGGGATGTCGTACTCGTCGGGGATCACCGTGCCGGCGGCAACGACGCTGCCTGCCCCGATCGTCGCCCCGGTGTTGACCGTCGCGTTGAAGCCGACCAGCGCTCGCTCCTCGACGGTCGCTTCGTTGAGGACGGCGCCGTGTCCGACCATGACGTACTGCTCGATCATCGACGCGTGGATCGTGGCGTTATCGCCAACGTGTGCCTGGTGACCGACGCGAACGGGACCGATATCGCCGCGGAGGACGACGCCGGGCCAGACACTTGCTTCGGCCTCGATTCGGATGTCGCCGACCAGGACCGCGTCCCGACTCACGGACGCGTCGTCGTCGATGGTCGGTCGTTCACCCTCGAACTCGTAGGTTCGGCTATCGACCATAGGTGGTCGAACCACGATTCCGATCATAATACCGAATCATGGTTGTCCTGACAGTCAGTCTCGAGTGAGGCTCGGTTCGGGAGGAACCAGGGCTCGCCGATGGTTCAGATCCCCCATCCAATACCATTCAGAGACATTTGAGGGTTTGCAAGCCCGCAACTTATCTCCCGTCGGATCCCATTTCCACTCGAGAACATGAGTCAGTCACAATCCCCGATTCGAGCGATGTTCGACATGCAGCGAACCGCAGTTAAACAGAGTCAACAGCTGTTCAAGCAGAGTCTGGCCACCCAGCGCACCGTCGATACGATGGCGCTCACCGGCCTCAAAGGTCAGGAATCCCTCCAGCGTCAGCAGCTCGAACTCGCCCAGGCGGCCACCCACGGCTACGTCAACACGACGGCCGCACTGTTCCCCAGCGACGAGCCCTCGGACGCACACCGAACCATCGATGAGACGTTCGCACAGCTGAAAACGACCCACGCCGAGTTTTACGACGCCATCGAGCAGGAACTCGAGCGAGACGTCGATTCCGCCACCGAGCTCTCCAGTGAGTTCGTCGACGCCCTCGACGACCAAACCGAGCAGCTCCTCGAGATGTCCCACTCGATCGAAGACCAGACGGTCGAGAACGTCGACGAACTCTCGGGTCAGCTCCGCGACCAACTCGAGCAGACCCAGCAGCTCCAGGACGAACTCGAAGACCAGCTCGAGCGCCAGACCGGCGACGTCGCGGACCTGCTCGAACGGCAGGCCGAACAGGTCGAGCGGTTCCAGCAGCAACTCGAGGAGCAGGCCGAAGACGTCACCCAGCAGCTCCAGAGCCAGGACCACGTCGAGTCACGGACGAAGATCGATACCGATGCGACGCACACGCTCGAGTCGATCGAGGGTATCGACGCGGAGACTCGCGAACAGCTCTCCGACGCCGGAATTTCGACGATCGACGACCTCGTGCGCGCCGATGCCGAATCCGTTTCAGAGGCTGCCGAGGTCTCGACCAGCGACGCCGAGGAGTGGATCGAGCAGGCCGAAGCATAACCATAGTTAGTAAGACCATTTATCCGTCGAGACCGTCCGTTCGCCAGACTCGTCCTCGGCGACGCCCACGCAGGAGATCCGGACCGTCGCGGGACTCTTCTCGAACTGTACCGAGCCCTCGAGCCCGATTACGTCCTCCAGGTCGGCGATCTCAGGCGTCACCGCGAGGCCGAGACCGCGGGAACGACCGTCGTGAGTCTCGCACCAGCCTGGGAGCGATACTACACGCTCGAGGCCGATTCGCGTCGGAGGATCCGTCTGATGCCTTTCAGAGTCGGTGACTATAATATCCGGTTCGTAGAATGACACCATAGATGTGGTTCGAGTCGGCACAGGTCGAACTCGTCCGAGACGCGTTTCCGGAGTGGATGGCGTTTCTGTTCGCCCTCCTCTCCTATCTCGGGAGCGTCTGGTTCGTCGTGCCGGCCGTCGTTCTGGCCTACTGGTTCGGTGACCGTCACCGATTCGCCCCGTGGCTGGGGATCGTCATCGGCGGTTACGCCCTCATGTTCGGGCTAAAGGGGACGTTCACGACGCCGCGACCGGGCGTCGGCCCCGCAATCGACCCCGAATCCCTGCCGACGGTCGTCGCCGTGTTGTACGCGCCGGCCGTCGAGGTCAGCACGACCAGTTTTCCGAGCGGCCACGTGATCGCTGCCACGATCATCTGGACGATGGTCGCTCTCGAATCGGACGTCGCCACGAAGCGAACGCGACTCCTCGGAGCCGCCGCGATGATCGTCCTCGTGGGAGTCGCCCGAGTCGGGGCCGGCGTTCACTTTCCGATCGACGTGATCGTCGGGGTGATCGCCGGCGTCTGCTACCTGTCGATCGCCCTGACGGTTCGAAGCTATGCACGGGTTCGAGGCGAGCAGTTCGCGACGAGTGCGACGTTTGCGGTCGCTGCCGTGCTCGGACTCGCGACCGTCTGGATCACCCGGCAACCGGACAGAATGGCCCTGTTCGGCGGCTGTATTGGCGCCTTGCTCGCCTGGCAGTACGCAACGCCGGCCCGGGAGCCGTGGCCGGTGACTCTCCAGACCGTCGTTCACGCGGCGCTGGCGATCGCCGTACTCGTACTCAGTGCACTCATGCCCATCGTATCCGACGGCGCTCTCGTCTGGCTGGCCGTCGGGTTCACGGCCGGCCTGATCGTCGTCGGTTTTCCCCGATTCGTCGACCGAACGGCCGTCGCAGCGAGGGGATCAAACGTCGTCAGCTAGCAGTCCACAGCGAGCCTGAAGTCACCACTCGAGCCGCCTCCTCGTCTGGACCCTCGACGGTCAGCGAGCACAGCGAGCGACGAAGCGAACGAAAGAAAGAGAATGACGAAGCGAAAAACCACCAGTGAGTGCGTCAGCGGTCGCCAAGCGCCGCGATTGTGGGCGCTTAGAACGTCTCGAGGTAGCGGTCGAGTTCCCAGTCGGAGACGTCGACGAGGTAGTCCTCAAACTCCTGACGCTTGGCTTCGACGAACTTCGACGCGATGTGTTCGCCGAGTGCGTTGTAGATCGCCTCGTCTTCCTCGAGTGCGTCGACGGCTTCGCCGAGGTTCGCCGGGAGGGTGTCGATGCCGTACTCTTCGCGCTTTTCCTCGTCGAACTCGTAGATGTTCTCCCGAACCGGGTCGGGCGCTTCGAGACCCTGCTCGATGCCGTCGAGACCGGCGTGGATCATGACGGCGATGGCGAGGTAGGGGTTACACGAGGGGTCTGGCGAGCGCAGTTCGACGCGCGATGCCGCCGGAACGCGGGCGGCCGGTTTGCGGATCAGAGCCGAGCGGTTGCGGTCGGACCAGGCGACGTAGACGGGCGCTTCGTAGCCCGGAACCAGGCGTTTGTAGCTGTTGACCGTCGGGTTCGCGATGGCCGTAATTGCGGGCGCGTGCTCGAGGACGCCGGCGAGGAACGAGTGAGCGGTGTCGCTCAGGTTGAACTCGTCGTCGTCGTCGTGGAACGCGTTCTCGCCGTCCTCGGTGAACAGCGAAAGGTGCGTGTGCATTCCCGAGCCGTTGATTCGCGGGATCGGCTTCGGCATGAACGTCGCGTGCTGACCGTGTTGGGCGGCGATCGCACGGACGACGGTGCGGAAGGTGCCGACGTTGTCCGCCGTCGTCAGCGCGTCGTCGTACTCGAAGTTGATCTCGTGTTGTCCCTTGGCGACTTCGTGGTGGCTGGCTTCGATTTCGAAGCCCATGCTCTCGAGGCCGTAGATGATGTCACGGCGAACGTCGCTCGCGAGGTCTTTCGGGGCGAGGTCGAAGTAGCCGCCCTGGTCGCCGGTTTTGGTCGTTGCGCGGCCGTCCTCGTCCTCCTCGAAGAGGAAGAACTCCGGTTCCGGCGCGGCGTTGACCTCGTAGCCCATCTCGTCGGCGCGGTCGAGCGCGTTCTTGAGCACGCGCCGCGGGTCGCCCTCGAAGGGGTCGCCCGTCGACGTGTTATACACGTCACAGATCATTCGGGCGGCGGCGCTTTCTTCCTTCTGGCGCCACGGAAGGATGGCGAACGTATCGGGGTCCGGAACCAGACGCATGTCCGATTCCTGGATGCGGACGAAGCCCTCGATCGAGGAACCGTCGAAGTAGATTCCGTCGGTAAACGCCTTCTCAGCCTGGCGTGCCGGGACGGAGACGTTCTTTACGGTGCCGAGAATGTCAGTAAATTGGAGTCGAAGGAAGTCGACGTCTTCCGCTTCGATCTCGTCTAATACGGCCTGTTCGGATTCAGTGATGTTTCCGCTTGTCATCTTCTCGTCGTCCTACTCAAGTAACTCTGCTACTAAAACCCTACTGCTCCAAGCAAATCTTCTCTCCTTCGCAGGAAACTGCATATTCGTAAAGTTCTAAAGGCTTCAGTGAGAGGGTGGACGTGATGACGTACGAAAATCTCGATGCAAAACTAGTGAATGCACTTCTCGGTGACGGCCGAGCGAGTCTCCGGAGTCTCGCCGAGGATCTCGACGTCTCCGTCACTACCGTTTCGAACCACCTCTCCGATCTCGAGGAGGAGGGAGTCATCGAAGGCTACACACCGCGGGTCAACTACGACGCAGTCGGCTACGACGTGACGGCCGTCATCCAGTTGCAGGTCGAAGGAAACGCGCTGCCCGACGTCACCGACACCCTGCGAGACCACCGTCAGATGACCAGCGTCTACGAGGTTACCGGCGACTACGACGTGATCGCCATCGGCAAGTTCAAAGACACCGACGGCATGAACGAACAGATCAAGACACTGCTCACCGACCCCGATATCAAGGCCTCGAACACGAGCGTCGTCCTGAACGCCGTCTCCGAGAACGAGCAGTTCGAACTCGACGTCGACGATACCTGATTGCGTTCGCCACCCGGTAGCCGACCGTTTTCTACGGCGTCCCCCCGCCAGTGACGATCGCCGCGAGGGAATAACCAGACGGACCGACGAGCGCCTCGATCAGTCGTCGCCGTCGATGAGCGTCTCGGCGGCCGTCTCTCGATCGCCGGCCTGTGCCGCCCATAGCGTCGCATACCGATCGTTCGCCGCTAGGAGGTCCTCGTGCGTGCCTCGCTCGACGATCTCTCCGTCCTCGAGGACGAGGATCGTCTCCGCGTCTTTGACCGTCGAGAGTCGGTGGGCGATCGTCAGCGTCGTGCGGTCTGCGGTGAGGCGATCGATCGAGCGCTGAATCTGGAGCTCCGTCTTCGTGTCCACGGCGCTGGTCGCCTCGTCTAAAATGAGGATCTCGGGGTCCGCGAGCACCGCTCGAGCGAGCGCGATCCGCTGGCGCTGGCCGCCCGAGAGCTTGACGCCGCGTTCGCCGACGCGGGTGTCGTACCCCTCGGGCAGGTCGACGATGAACTCGTGGGCCTGCGCCGCTTCGGCGGCCTCGCGGACCGTTTCGTCGTCGGCTTCGAAGTGCCCGTAGCGGACGTTGTCCGCGATGGTGCCGTCGAAGAGGAACGTGTCCTGGCTGACGTAGCCGACGGCCGATCGGAGATCCGCGAGCGCGACTTCCCGGACGTCGTGGCCGTCGATCCGGACCGACCCCTCCTGGGCGTCGTACAGTCGGAGCAGTAACTTGAGAACCGTCGATTTTCCGGCGCCGGTCGGGCCGACGAACGCGACCGTCTCGCCCGGGGCGGCTTCAAAGGAAATGTCCTCGAGGACGGTCTCCTCGAACGCCGTCTCGGTGGCCGCCGCGTTCCGGCGGGCCGCGGTGTCGTCGTAGCTAAACGTCACGTCGTCGTAGGTGACGCGACCCTCAACGGGGACGATGTCGACGGGATCCGCCGGATCGTCGACGTGGACGGGGATGTCCATCAGCCCGAAGACGCGCTCGCTCGAGGCCTTGGCGTTCTGGTACTGGTCGACGATGTTCGAGACCTCCGCGAGCGGGTCGACGATCCGCTGGGTGAGCATCAGGAAGACGACGAAGTCGCCGACCGAGAGGGTGCCGGTGAGCGGCCCCGGCGCAGCGTCGGTCGCGAGCCAGAGCCCGCCGACGAGGAAGGTTGCGGCGAAGGCCAGGCCGGCGAGCAGTTCCATCCCCGGTCGGTAGAGGTAGCTCAGTTTCAGGATGGCCATCGTCTTCTCGAAGAGGTTCCGCGAGGAGTCACGGACGCGCTCGGTCTCGTAGGACTCACTCGAGGTCGTCTTGGTGAGCCCAATGCCCGAGATGGCGTTCTCGAGGCGGGTGTTCATCCGACCGACGGCGGAGCGCTGGCGGACGTACCGCGGTTCGACGACCCGCATAAACCAGACGGTAAAGAGGACCATCGCCGGCACGGCAAAGAGCGTCACGAACGCTAGCTGCCAGTTGAGGTAGAAGAGCACGGCCGTAATCCCCCCGACCATCACCAACAGCCGCGCCGAGTTCATCAGCGCGTTGTCGAGGAACATCTCGAGGTTCTGCGTGTCGTTGTTGAGGACGGCCATGACCTCGCCGGTCTGTTTCTCGTCGAAGAAGGCCGTATCCAGCCGTTGCATCTTCTGGAAACAGTCGACTCGCACCGCGTGCATCACGTCGTGGGCGAACAGGTTGGCGGTGACGCCGTAGATCCAGGTGAAGCAAGCGACGACGAGAAACGAGATCGCGATCGCGGTGATGGTGAACCAGAACTGCTCCATCGTCTCGATCGGCAGCCAGGCGTTGGGCACGAGCGGCAACTCGTAGGCGCTTTCGCCGATAAAGACGGCGTCGATCGCAACACCGAGCAACAGCGGCGGCACGAGACTCGCCATTCGAGCGACGAAGTTCGCGAGCATGCCGGCCGAAAACCAGCCTAATCGACCGGGTGCGTACTCGCGAAAGAGTCTCGAGAGCGGGCGGTCGACGTCCTCGCGGTAGACGTCGAACGGAGTCACGTCGTCGTGGGAACTCACTGCTGGGTGAGTTTCGGTTCGAAACGGAAATCTGCCTCGGTTTTAGAGAGCGGGATACGAGCCACTCCGCACCTGCTGGCCGACGCATTCAGGATTCGATTACCGGATCGGGAAACCGACGCTCGATTATCGATCCGCAGTCGCGTCGACGACCTCGGGCGGGACCGTCGTGTCGACGGACTCGTCGAACGCGACGAACTCGACGTCGAAGGAGATCTCGCCGTCGCCGCTCGTATCGTCGTCGAACTGCAGTCCGTCGACGTCGTAGATCGCGGACACGTAGTCGATGCGCGCGCTCGAGAGATCGATTCCGAGTTCGATGGTGACCTGTTCGATGGCGTCTTCCATCTCGTCTGACTCCTCGTCCTGCTCGCCCGGCGTCACGTCATCGTCGTCGAGGAACTCCTCGAGTCGGTCGAAATCCTCGATCGTTCCGTTGTAGACGACCGTTCCGTTGTTCACCTCGACGGGGTCGTCGTCCACTGCCGCCAGCGGGAACGCGTAGTCGACGGCGACATCGTCGAACGTCGTAGACTCCGTCTCGTACTCGTACTCGGCGTCGGGTCGGTCCCGCTCTCTCGTGTAGAGCGTCCCGTCCTCGTACCACTCCGCTTCGACCGTGTAGAACTCGAACCCGAGGTACTCCGTGTCGGTTTTCCGGTCGACGGCGGCCGTTTCGCTCGTCAGGTCGTACCGTCCGGTCGCCGTTCCGTCCATCAGTAACTCGGCGTCCTGTCCGTACTCCGACTGCGTCGTCAGATCCATCACCGTCCGCTCGCGGGTCTCGTACGTCTCGAGGTCGGCCATCGCCTCGGCGACGTCCGACAGCGGACTCTCGAGGACGGTCACGGACGTTTCGGCCTCGCCGATCGCCACCTCGTACTCGCCTGACTCCTCGAACGTGTGCTCGAAGGTGACGAGTTCCGACTCGTCGGACTCGAGGCTCACGTTTTCCGTCGCGATCGTCTCGCCGTCCACCGCGAAGTCGATGGAGTGCTCACCCGTCCCGTCACCGTCGTTGGAGACGGTCGCCGTCGCCTCGTAGGACGTATTTACGAGCGTTTCGTCGGCACTATCGTCGATCGACACGGAGAACGCGGCCGTCTCCTCGGACGCCGCACACCCTCCGAGTAACACGACCGCAACGACCAGCGCAACCCCGATCCAGACCCGTTTCATACTCGGGATTCATATTGCGGTCTAAAGAATGTTCGCGTTACTAACTAGTTGAAAATCGGCGTTCCCGCGAGCGAGTTCGGTGGCCTCGAATGGAACTGGCTCGCCTGACACCTACCGAATGTACAGAATTATCGCACCGAGCGCGAGGAGCAAGAGCCCCCACCAGAGCGAATCGCCGGGCATGAGCTTCAGAATGAGCGTGACGATGCCGGAGGAGAACAGCGACCAGCCGATAGTCGTTTGATAGGTCATGGGAGCCGTTCGAGGTCCAGCACAATAGGTCGCCGGGTTGTCAAGATAGAGCACTGTGTTGGCGAGCAGACAGTGGGTGAACAGTCGCCCGAAAGTCAAAGACTACGATACCGCAAGTAAGGCCGACGACCAATAGCTAAACCCCCTACCCCATTATCGGCGAACGAGCGGTTCGAAGAACCCGAGTGACGCCGTTCACCGAGCGCGAAGCGCTCGGGCCGACGAGCAACCACCGGGAGCGAGGAGTGCTTTTATACTAAATTTTGCCGAGGGCCGGCGAAGCCGGCCTGCAGAGCAAACTTTAGCTTCACATCATGCCGCCCATACCGCCGCCCATGCCGCCCATGCCGCCCATGCCGCCGGCACCGCCGGGTGCGCCTTCCTCGTCGCCGCCCTTGTCGGTCGACAGGTCACCAGCGGAGATGATGTCGTCGATTTTGAGCACGAGGTTGGCCGCTTCGGAGGCGGAGGTGACGGCCTGCTCCTTGGCGTGGGCCGGTTCGACGACGCCTGCCTCGAAGGTGTCCTCGACGTCGCCCGAGAAGACGTTCAGTCCCGCCGTAACGTCGCCCTCGTCGTGGGCTGCACGCAGGTCGACGAGCGTGTCGATGGAGTCGAGACCGGCGTTCTCGGCGAGCACGCGCGGGACGAGTTCGAGCGAGTCGGCGAAGGCCTCGACGGCGAGCTGTTCGCGGCCGGAGACGGAGTCGGCGTAGTCGCGCAGTCGCGAGGCGAGTTCGACTTCGGTCGCACCGCCGCCGGCCAGCACGCGGCCGTCGGAGACTGTCTGTGCGACGACGTCGAGCGCGTCGTTGACGCCGCGCTCGAGTTCGTCGACGACGTGGTCGGTCGAGCCGCGAAGCAGGAGGGTGACGCCGTGTGCGTCGTCGCCGGTGACGTAGAACAGTTCGTCATCGTCGTCGCGGGTAACGTCACCGAAGCCGAGGTCGTCCTCGGTGACGCTCTCGAGGTCGGAGACGACGTTCGCGTTGACGACTTCCGAGAGGAACTCGAGGTCGGACTTCTTGGCGCGGCGGACAGCGAGGATGCCTTCTTTGGCGAGATAGTGCTGGGCGAGGTCGTCGATGCCCTTCTGGCAGAAGACGACGTCGGCGCCGGTGTCGACGATGCGCTGGACCTTGTCCTTGAGCTGTTTCTCCTCGCGGTCGAGGAACTTCTGGAGCTGGTCCGGGTCGGTGACGGAGACTTCGGTGTCGACGTCGGTCTCCTCGACCTCGATCGGCTCGTTCAGCAGCAGAATATCGGCGTCCGTCGCCTCGGTAGGCATGTTATCGTGGACGGGGTCCTTGTCGATGATGCCACCGACGAGGAGGTCGGATTCGCCGACGGCGCGGCCGGTCTGGGTCTCGATGTTGAGGAACTCGAGGTCGACGACGCGCTCGCCGTCCTCAGTTTCGACGGTGACCTGACGGACGGCGTCGACGATCAGCTGGGCGAGGTGCTCCTTGTTGACCTCGGTGCCCTTGCCGGTCATCGAGGTTTCGGCGGTCTTCCGGAGGAGCTCCTCGTCGGTCGTGTCGATCTCGGTCGCGATGTCGTCGATCTCGTCGCGGGCCTGCTCTGCGGCCATGTGGAAGCCCTTGATGATCGCCGTCGGGTGAATGTCCTGCTCGAGGAGGTCCTCGGCGTTCTTGAGGAGTTCGCCCGCGATCGCGACGGCCGTCGTGGTGCCGTCGCCGGCCTCGTCCTCCTGTGTCTCGGCGACCTCGATGATCATCTCGGCCGTCGGGTTGTCGATGTCCATCTCCTGGAGGATGGTGACGCCGTCGTTGGTGATCGTTACCGATCCCATCGAGTCGACGAGCATCTTGTCCATCCCTTTCGGACCGAGCGTCGAGCGGACGGCCTCGGCGACTGCACGGGCCGCGCTGATGTTGTAGTCCTGCGCGTCCTTGTCCTTGACGCGCTGGGAATCCTCGCTCATCACGATCATCGGCTGCCCTTGCTGCATTCGCTGGCTCATAGTCAGCTGATTCATTGTTTGTCCTTCTATATAAGGTTAGCGTTTTTCGCCATTCGTGATGGTCAGCGATCGCCGAACGCGAGTCGGTAAAACCACCGGATAGCGACGGGTTATACATCCATATTTGTCATGCGTTACCAAACAACTCGTCGCACGAGACGACGACCGTATCCGCCACATTTATACCGTATCGAGGATCGGTCGCAATCGGAGGGAGCCCTGCCGCCGCTCGAGAGCGTCGATACTTAGGACTCGATCGGTTCGACCAGCGACGCCTCGTCCGTCGACGGATCGTTGACCGCGCGCGAGACCGGATACGCGCGAAGTTCGTCGGCCGGATAGGGCTCGAGAAGCGATTTCGGATCGTCACTCGTCAGCCACTCGCGTTCGCGACCGGGCTCGAGGATGACCGCCATTCGGTGGTGAAGCTCCGAAACGAGGTCGTTCGGCTCCGTCGTGACGATGGTAAACGTCTCGAGCGGGCCGTCCGCATCGCCGTCGTCCGCGACGCCGCCGCCGAAGGCGTCGAGACCCGCCTGCGTCGTCTCGTCGTCGGGCTCCCAGCGCTCCCAGAGCCCGGCCATCGCGAAGACGCGGTCGTCATCGAAGGCGACTCTGTACGGCTGCTTTCCGTTCTCGGTCTCGGCCCACTCGTAGAAGCCGTCCGCGGGAACGATGCATCGTCGTCGTTCGTACGCCGCCCGAAAGCTCGGCTTCTCGTCGACCGTCTCCGCGCGGGCGTTGATGAGTCCGTTTTTGTCGTCGTCGGCCCACGACGGCACCAGTCCCCACTCGAGGCGCTGGATCGTCTCGGGCGCGTCGTTCGTGATCACCGGGAGCCGTTGGCCCGGGGACATGTTGTACCGCGGCGTGAACTCCTCGCTCGAGTCCGCGAATCGGGCGTCAAATCGCTCCTCGAGGGCCGCCCGCTCGATCATCAGTGTGTAGCGACCGCACATACTAGCGTAGTCGACCGCGGCGGATATATGGTTGTCCGGTCGTCGATCGGTTGGTATTCAGCGGCTACTCGAGCGGTATCGAGGGCGTACCCGTGGCGGGTAAGGCAGTAGGTGGCGTGTTACCATACACGGTTCCGTCGGAGCTCTCCACAAGAGTACAATGACGGATCGATACGAGATGCTGATCTGCAAAGACGGCCTGCTAGAGATTCGAAACCCGGAGAACGAGGACCGGTGGATCACGACCGACTCGCCGGCGGAGCTCAGGCGGTAGCCGAATCGGCTCCTCGGTATGGCGTGATCGTACTTTGGCAGCTGGAGATTCACTCCCGCAGATTGGTCGCCAGCGGTTCGACTCCGGTTGACCCACAAAGCACCAGAACAGGGATATCAACTGCTCCATCCGAACGGATGGTGCTTGTCAGTGACCTCGACCTCGGTCCCGAATCGGGAGTAGCGTACCGTGCTAACTCGGCGTCCTCGATCCTGACTTCAGGGCGTATTGACTGACGCCCCTCCGTCGTGACGACTGTTGGCCGCGACGGAGATACAGTTCAGCAACGTTCTTGGCTGCGTTGTAATCCGCGTGATTTCGATTGCCACAGGCCTGGCACTCGAAATCGTTTGTCGTACGATTCGACTCGTCTGTGAATCCACAGTCAGCGCACCGTCTCGAGGTGTTCCGTGGACTTGTCGTCTCCACAAATATGTCTTCGATATCGGCTTTGTACTCGACATAGTTCTTCAACGTCCGAAACGCCCACTGTGAATGCCAATCAGCCTCCGGTAACTGTGTTCGAATCGCTTCGAGATCTTCAAAGATGATACCAGCACAGTCGTATTTCAGCGCTTCCTCGACGATTCCGTTCGCAACAGTGTGGAGTACGTGACGCGCGTGCCGACGCTCACATCCCCTTCGCTCTTCGAGCGTTCGATGAGCGGACTGCGTTCCCGTTCGCTGTAATCCACTGCGTGTTTTCTCGAAC
The DNA here is from genome assembly GCF_052040125.1 of Natronorubrum marinum. Classification (NCBI taxonomy): domain Archaea; kingdom Methanobacteriati; phylum Methanobacteriota; class Halobacteria; order Halobacteriales; family Natrialbaceae; genus Natronorubrum; species Natronorubrum marinum. Next base: position 657,236 of record NZ_JBPPFV010000001.1, on the reverse strand, counting down.
TCGCGGCGGGTATGATTGAGTTCACCAGCGCTGAAAAAGCGAGCAGTACTAGTAACGGCGATCTGGTTCACACCGAGATCGACACCAAGAACCGTTCCGTTCGTGGTCGTCGATCCAGTATCCACGGGTTTCGCCTTGCGGAATCCGAGATGCAGGTACCAGTCGCCCCCACGGTAATGGAGCGTACTCTCCGTGTACACCCACTCCTCGCTATTCAGGAATTCGTACTGATAGCCCTCATCCGCGTCTGGAAGACACAGGTTAGCCTGGACACGAGGGTGGTCACCGAGCGTAGTTAGAGAGACCGTTTCGCGCTCGGAGAATACGGTCATCGAACGCGTGTCGTACGTAATTGACGGTGACGTGAATCGTGGCTTACTCGCTTCCTTCCCGTTTCGTCGTCTCTCCATGCAGGATTTGATGGCACATGCGGCTTCGTGGCAAGCGAGTACTGCATGTTGTCCGCCGAGTGCAGTTTCGTCACGAATTCGTTCGTACGCGAGATCTTGCACGGCAGATTTCGATTGACACGATTGCCACGCAAGATTCGCGGCGAGATTACAGCCGTCGCGCCACTCGTCGAGCGTCTCGAGTAGTAGCCGGCCCTCCTCTCGAGTGAGACCTGCTAATCGGGTGATAGCGGTACGACGGTAGTACGCATCGTTCGATGCCACTATAGTTAGATCATTGACGTTACGGCGTGTTAGTTGTTTTGATTTGTTGTCATCAACGATGATGCTCTCAAAGCAAGTCAGCGAGATTCGAAAAACACTATTTCCCACGCTAAGCGTCTAAAGTCGACGAAAACGCCAGGACTGGGATTTGAACCCAGAATCCCAAAGGGAACACGCTTTCCAGGCGTGCGCCTTACCGTTCGGCCATCCTGGCTCGAGTCAACCTAACCGGGTCCGTCGTTTAACTCTTACTTTTACCGTCGCCGCCGTGTGACTCGGTTTCACCCGACACGCGACGCGCCGACCACGCGGCGATCCGGTGTTCGAGCAGGTACGCACTGATCGCTGTACCGGCGCCGACGATCATCGCCACGAACATGCCCTCCGTGATCGAGACCAGCGACTCGACGAACAGGGCGTAGCCCTGGACGAGCACCAGGAAGGCCATGAAGCCGACGGCACCCCAGAGCAGGGCTGAGACGACGCGGCGATCGAGTCCGAACACGCCTCGAGTCAGCTCACTCGAGGCTCGCCACGGCTTCGATTTCGACGCCGACGCCCTTGGGCAGGGCGGCGACCTCGACGGCGCTGCGGGCCGGCGGCTCGTCGTCGAAGTAGTCGGCGTAGGTCTCGTTCATCGCCTCGAAGTCGTCGATGTCGTCGAGGAAGACAGTGACTTTGAGGACGTCCGCGGACGTCGCCCCGGCCTCGTCGAGGACGCCGTCGAGGTTGTAGAGGGCCTGCTCGGTCTGGGCCTCGATGGACTCGTCCGCGAGCAGTTCTCCCTCGGTTGTCAGCGGGATCTGGCCGGCGGTAAACAGCAGCGAGCCGTTACTGGTCGCCTGACTGTACGCGCCGACCGCGGCGGGTGCGTCGTCGGTTTTGATGATGCGTTTCATACGGTAGTACTCTCTGCGGGTGGGCTTAAAAGAAGGTGAAATCGGTGCCTGGCAGAGACGACGGCGCACGACGGACTGATCTACCCGATTTTCGAACTCGAAAAACGATAGGGACGATCGAAACGAATGACACGCTGCTCACACAGCAGTCGTGCGATCAGCTATCAGTGACGTTCAGTGGCCACGATACTGCAACTGGCGGGGAGCTTATGCAACTCGATGGCTTTTTCGGCTGTATGAGCGAGCGAGTCGGGGAACACACCTGGACGTTCTGGGAAGGGGACGATACCGAGGCCCACCAGCGGTGTCGGGCACTGATAACTGCGGTTGGCGACGGGATTGCGGTCGTAAACGCCGACGGCGAACTGACGTTTGCAAACGAACGTGCCGCGGAACTCCTCGGACGGTCGCTCGACGACCTCGCCGGACGCTCTGCCGATGGCTCTTCTTGGGACCTCGTCGACGGCGCTGGAGACCCGCTCGAGACGGACGAGACGCCGTTCGATTGCGTTATCGAACGTGGTGAGGAACTCTCCGACCGGATTATCGGGCTTCGCCGTCCCTCCGGCGAGCGCGTGTGGCTGTCGGTCGACGGCGCGCCCCAGCGGGACGACACCGACGAGATCGACGGCGGCGTCTTCGTGTTCGAAGGCGTGACCGAGCGACAGCAGGCCGAACGCGAACTCGAGGAGATCCTCGGTCGAGTGAGCGACGCCTTCTACGCGCTCGACGAGGAGTTTCGCTTCACGCACGTCAACGAGCGCGCCGAAGAACTCCTCCAACGCTCCGAGCCGGAGCTACTCGGCAACCGTCTCTGGGACGTGTTTCCGTCCGCCGCGGAGATCGACGAGGTCTGGGACGCGTTCCAGACGGCGATGGACGCACAGGAGGCGACGAGCTACGAACTCTACTACGACACGCTCGAGTTCTGGGTCGAGGCGAACATCTACCCCTCCGAAACCGGCGTGTCGGTCTATTTTCGGGACGTCACCGAACGCAAGGAGCGCGAATCCGATCGCATCGAACTACTGCAGGACTTACGCGAGAGCGAGGAGCGACTCCGACTCGCACTCGAGGCCGGCGGCATGGGCACGTGGGAAATCGATCTCCAGACCGAAGAATCGCCGGTTAGGTCTCCACAGCACGACCGCATCTTCGGGTACGAGACCCCGGTCGAAGAGTGGGGCTTAGAGATCTTTCTCGATCACGTCCATTCGGACGACCGTGAGGAGGTGAGAGAACGGTTCGAAGCCGCCAAGGAGACCGGAATTTGGGAGTTCGAGTGTCGGATCGTTCGAGTCGACGGCGAAAAACGATGGATCGTAGCCCAGGGTGAGTTCTCCTTCGACGACGACGGAACGCCGGTTCGTGCGGTGGGGGTCGTTCGAGACATCACCGAACGCAAGGAGCGCGAACAGGCGCTCGAGGAGTCCGAGCGACGGTACCGGACGCTCGCGGAGTACTTCCCGAACGGTCTCGTCACGTTGTTCGATCACGACCTCGAGTACACGCTGGCGGCCGGGAAGGGATTCGACCGGATCCCCGTCGACCCCGAGGATCTCGAGGGGAAACGGTTTCAGGAGGTCTGGCCCGACGACGCCGTTGCCGATCTCGAGCCGGTGTTTCAGTCGGCACTCGCGGGCGAGGAAGCAGCGGTGGAACTCGAGTACGCCGGCCGAGAGTGGGTTATCCACGCGGTGCCGATCACTGACGAACAGGGTGACATCTTCGCCGGGATGACGATGGCCCAGGACATCACCGAGCAAAAGGCACGCGAGCAGTACCTGACGGATGCAAAGACACAGCTCGAGGCGGCGACCGAGGCCGGAGCCATCGGGACCTGGGAGTGGCACATCCCCGACGATCAGTTCGTTACCGGCGAGTCGTTCGCCACCACGTTCGACGTCGATCCCGACGCCGCTCGGGAGGGCGTCCCGCTCGATCGGTTCCTGTCGTCGATCCACGAGGACGACCGCGACCGGGTCGCCAGAGAGATCGAAGAGACGGTCGACCGCTGCGACGAGTGCAAACTCGAGTATCGCGTCTGGAACGCCGACGGCGACCTCCGGTGGGTCGTCGCCAGGGGCCACGTCGAGTGCGATGAGGATGGAAACGCCGTCAGATTCCCGGGTGCACTCACCGATATCACCGAACGCAAACAAGCGGAACTCGAGCTCGAAAAACAATCGCGGCAACTCGAGACGCTGTTTCAGGTCCTCCCGGTTGGTGCGGTGGTTGCGAACGCGGACGGCTCACTGCGCAGAGCGAACAATACGGCCAAGGAGATCTGGGGCGGTGACGTCTTCGATTCGGACTCCGTCGAGGAGTACGACAAGTTTTCGGCGACGTGGGCGGACTCAGGCGAGTCGGTCGGCCCCAAAGACTGGACGATGTATCAGGTGCTTCAGGGCGAGGAAGTCAGGGAACCGAACGTCTACGAGATCGAGGCCTTCGACGGTGAACGCCGAATCATCATGGAGCACGGTAAACCCGTCCGAGACGAGCGCGGGAACGTGAGTCGTGCGGTGGTGACGCTGACCGACATCACCGACCGCCGGGCGTATCAGCGAAAGCTCGAGGAGTCGAACGACCGCCTCGAGCAGTTCGCCTACGCCGCCTCCCACGATCTACAGGAGCCACTGCGGATGGTCACGAGCTATCTCCAACTCCTCGAGAAGCGATACGGCGACGCCTTCGACGACGACGGCGAGGAGTTCCTCGCGTTCGCGATCGACGGCGCCGAGCGGATGCGTGAAATGATCGACGCGCTCCTCGAGTACTCGCGGGTCGACACGCAGGGCGATCCGTTCGAGCCGGTCGAGTTGGACGCCGTGCTCGAAGACGTCCGCGAGGACCTACAGATGCGAATCGAGGAGACCGACGCCGACATCACGACCGACGAACTCCCGCGTGTCGACGGCGATTCGAGCCAGTTGCGTCAACTCTTCCAGAACCTCCTGCAAAACGCCATCGAGTACAGCGGTGACGAGCCGCCGCGGATCGAAATCTCCGCGGAGCGAACGGGCTGTGACTGGAACGTTTCAGTTCGCGACGAGGGCGTCGGGATCGATCCGGACGATACCGAGCGGATCTTCGAGGTGTTCCAACGGCTGCACAGCTACGAGGAACACAGCGGGACCGGTATCGGCCTCGCGCTCTGTCGGCGCATCGTCGAACGTCACGGCGGCGAGATCTGGGTGGAGTCGACGCCCGAGGACGGAACGACGTTCTCGTTTACGCTGCCGACCGCGTGACCACTGAGACTGCGCCGGCGCTCCACGTCGAGTGACGCAACCGCTCGAGTTAGGCCAAAATGTCGACCTCGTACCCCGCGTCCCGCAGCGCGGCGAGGAAGGCGTCGACGTGGTCGGGACCGCGCATCTCGAGTTCGATCTCGACTTCCGTATCGCTCATTTCGACATCCCGGGAGGTGCGGTCGTGGTGGATCGCGTAGATGTTCGCGCGGTGGGCGGTGAAGATCTCGAGCAGGTCCTCGAGCGCGCCGGGGCGGTCCTTCAGCACGGTTCGAATTTTCAGGTAGCGGCCGGTCTCGACGAGTCCGCGGACGACGACGTTGGTCAGCGTGTTCAGGTCGATGTTTCCGCCACAGAGCGCGGGGACGATGATCTCGTCCTCGTCGTAGTCGAACTTCTCGAAGAGCACCGCGGCCAGGGGCACCGCACCCGCGCCCTCGACGAGGGTTTTCGAGCGCTCGAGCAGGTAGACCAGCGCCACGGCGATCTCAGGGTCCGAGACGGTGACGACCTCGTCGACGTACTTCTGGATGTGCGGGAACGTCCGCTCGCCGACGCTGCGGGTCGCGATCCCGTCCGCGATGGTGTCGACGCCGTCGAGCGCGATCCGCTCGCCCTTCTCGAGCGAGGCGGCGGCGCTCGAGGCCCCGTCGGCCTGCACGCCGATCACGCGCGTGTCGGGTTTCTGCTCCTTGATCGCAGTCGCGATGCCGCTGATGAGGCCGCCGCCGCCGATGGGGACGACGACGGTCTCGACGTCGGGGCAGTCCTCCAGAATTTCGAGGCCGATGGTGCCCTGACCCGCCATGATATCCTCGTCGTCGAAGGCGTGGACGTAGGTTCGGTCCTCCTCGCGTTCGATCTCGTGGGCGCGCTCGGCGGCTTCGTTGTAGTCTCGACCGGAGAGGACGACCTCCGCACCGTAGTTCTTCGTCGCCTTGACCTTCGAGATCGGCGCGTGTTCGGGCATGACGATCTTCGCGTCGACGCCCGACCGCGTGGCCGCGAGCGCGACGCCTTGGGCGTGGTTGCCGGCGCTCGCGGTAACGACGCCGGCGTCTTTCTGTGCCTCAGAGAGCGTCGCGATTCGGTTCGTCGCTCCGCGGATCTTGAACGCGCCCGTCCGCTGGAAGTTCTCCAGTTTCAGCCGGACGTCGGCACCGGTCATCGACGAATAGGTGTGTGAGTGCTCGAGCGGCGTGTGTCTGGACGTTTCACGGACCCGCTCGCGTGCCTCGAGAATATCGGCGAGTTCGAGCATACGCTCGACTACTCGGCGTGTGTTGTAAGACTGTCGGGGATCGGTCGGCCGGTCGAACCAGCCTTGCGTCGACCCCGACACGAATGTGCTGCCGTACTGGCAACACGACAGGGAATACAGGGAATGCACGGCGTGTGACGTGCGACTAAAGAAGAGAACGCAGTGCATATAAAGCTCATGGCTCCGCAGTGAAAGTGAAATCGCCAGACGGAGCGGCGAAAGCCACAGTGTCAGACGTTCGTCTGCCGACCGTCATTCGTCATTTCGTACCACGGTATCTTCTCGCACAATATACGCTCGAACGGCGTCGCCGAACGGACGGTCGTCGGCCCACACGGCGTCGGCTGCGACGCCGAGTGTGTCCGGGTCGCCGACGTAGAGTTGGGCCGATCCGCCGTCCGCTCTCGGTACCGTAACCCGAACGTACAGCCCCCGGTCGACGCCCTCGTACCGATCGAGTCGCTCGAGCGCGCGGTCGTCGACCGCCAGCAACTCACCGTCGACGGTGCCACCCGAAAGCAGTGTCGGGTACGCGCCGTCGACGCGGTGGAACCCCTCGAGGGTCGCCGGGCCGAGGCGCTCGTACGTCCCGGGGCCGTCGCCGAGGAGCGACTCGACCCGCGTCGGTTCGGTCAGCGTTCCGTAGACGAAGACCTGCACGACCGAACGGACGGGCTCTTCACCCTTGTTCGTGGCGCTCGAAACCGTGCTCGGAAGCCGTTCGTCGGCCCGGAACTATCGTCCGAACGGGTGGAGTCTCACGTTCAGTGAATTCGATAGTATTCGCTCGCTGACTACACAAAGCACTTATACAATTGATTAAAACCAGCTGTCATGAACCGCGAGTATGTGTTGGCTATCGCCGCGCTCGTGGTCGTGATCGGAGCGCTCTCGACGCTCGCTCTTACCGGCGCAGTGTCCGATCCGGGCGCCTCCGAGACGGCTACCGAGGTGGAAACCGACGGTGACGTATCGCTGGCGGAGATCACGATCAGTTCCGAGCACGTGACCGGCGGAACCGCCACGCTCGCCGTCGACAGCCACCTCGAGCACCGCGGTGATCCGGTCGAGAACGTCACCGTGGTTCATCGCGTAACCGACACGAACAGCGGACTCGTCGAGAACACGACCGAACGCGAGGTGGATACGCTCGGCGAGAACTCGAGTGACAGGGCCGAAACCGTCGTCACGGATTCGATCGCCGTCCCGCGGGAGAGTAGCTACGAGATCGAGACGTTCGTCTACCGCGAAGGCGCGCGAATCGAGTCGGCCAGCCACTCGATCGAGGGCGTCGACGCGCTGCCGCCCGCTTACGCCGACACCGACGTCGAGTTCCATCGCTTCGGCAGCGGCGGAAGCCTCGCGGATGTGCCCGCGATCGAGTACGCCATCGAGTCGACGACCGACGATCGGGCCACGCTCGAGGTCGCGAGCTACCTCACGAACACCGGTGACGATCCCGAGGAGGACCTCGAACTCGAAGTGAAAGCCCGCCAGTCCGGCTCCGAGGTCGTCGCCGACTCCGCGACCGTCGATCTGTCGACGGTCGACCCCGGCGAAACCGCGTCGCCGACGGTCGATCTCGAGGTCCCGACGGAGTACGACTACTACCTCGACGCGGTGCTCTGGCGGGACGGCACCATCGTCGAAACGGACCGCGCCGTCGCCAACCTCGGCGAGGGATCGCTCTCGGTCGACGAGATGGACGGCGAAAGCGGGCTCGAGGTGAGCGACTTCACCGGCGGCTCCGGCGTCGGAGCGGACGACGCGGACGCCGCAGATGACGGTAACGACGACCGGGACAACGACGACCGCGACCAGGACAACGACGGAACGCCCGGCTTCGGCGCGGCAATCGCCGTCGCCGCGCTGCTCGCGACGATTGCACTCGCACGGAGGTTCCAATGACTGATACACCAACGAAACCCGAGACGCCACTCGAGACGGACGCCGAACAGCTGACGGACCAGCCGGACCAGCGGACGGATGCACGCACGCCGGGCCCCGAGTCAACAGCCGGCACCGATGCGGTGCTCGATCCGGATTCAGAGCGAATCAAACGATACCTCGCCTGGGGCGCACTCTGCGTCTGTTCGCTGCTCGCCGTTTTCGCGCTGATCCAGTTCTACGGCAGCGCCACCGACGCGATCGATCTCTGGGTCGATCCGAAGTATCAGCCGCTGATGCGCGCCGCGTTCAACCTCGTCGTCCTGCTCGCCTCGCTGATCGGCGTCTCGCTGCTGGTCTCGGAGCTGTCCGAGCGCTAAACCCTCCGTCGACGAGCGACGAACGGTGCGACGGCTGGTGACCGGAACACAAAGCGTCAAAAATCGAATCGAACGGCGACGCGTCGTTATCGGTCCTCGAGCGGGACGAACTCCTGATCCTCCGGCCCAGTGTACCGCGAGAGCGGGCGGATGAGTCGGTTGTCCTCCTGGTACTCGAGGACGTGGGCGATCCAGCCGCCGGCGCGGCTCATCGCGAAGATTGGGGTGTACATGTCGATCGGGATGCCGAGCTGGTAGTAGACGGAGCCGGAGTAGAAGTCGACGTTCGGGGCGATCCCCTTCTCGGCGAGGCCCTGCTCCTCGGAGAGGTACTGTTCGATGGTCGTCGTGTAGTTGTACCACTTGTCGTCGCCGTCTTCGGCGAGTTCCTTGCTCCGTTCCTGCAGGATCTTCGCTCGCGGGTCCTTGACGTTGTAGACGCGGTGGCCGAAGCCGGGGATGCGTCGCCCCTCTTCGTTCGCTTGCTCGACCCACTCACGGTGGTCGAGGTCGCTCTCGTCGATCTCGAAGAGGACTTCCATGACGTCCTGATTCGCGCCGCCGTGAAGCGGGCCGGAAAGGGCGCTGACACCGCCGGTCACGGCGCTGTAGATGTCGGCCATCGTCGAGCCGATCACCATCGACGTGAACGTCGAGGCGTTCAGGCCGTGGTCCGCGTGCAGGATGAGCGCCTGGTCGAACGTTTCGGCGTGGATGTCGCTCGGCTCCTCGCCGGTCAGCATGTACAGGAAGTTCGCGGCGAGTCCCAGATCGGGGTGGGGATCGAGCGGCTCCTCGTCGAGCCGGTAGCGCTCGAACGCCGCGAGCGCGGTCGGGATCTTGGCCGTGATGCGACGACCCTTTCGGAGCGTGGCCTCGAGATCCTCGGGCTCGGCGTCGCCTTCGGGTTCGGAGGCCGAGAACATCGAAACCGCAGTCCGGAGTGCGGCCATCGGCTGCTCGTCGGCGGCGGCGAGACGCTCCATGGTGTCGAGAACGTCCTCGGAAACGTCGCGCTCCTCGTCGAGCGCCGCGGTGAACTCCTCGAGTTCGTCCGCGTTCGGGAGTTCGCCGTGCCAGAGGAGGTAGACGACTTCCTCGTAGCTCGCTCCGCGAGCGAGATCCTCGATCGGGTACCCTCGATAGATCAGTCGACCTTCGTCGCCGTCGATCGAGCTGAGTCCGGACTCTGCAACAAGGACTCCCTCCAATCCTTTCTTGAGATCGTCAGCCATAGTCGAACTTCCGTACCCCACTGGAAAAGTATTGTCGTTTGTTCGGTGTCGCTAATCGACACTCCGGATGTTCGAATTTTGCCGATTGTACGACTGCAGACGAACGTTCGTTTCACGATAAACGAACAGATAGTCAGTCGATAGCTCGTCGATTACCGTAATCGTTTTTCATGGAGGTTACGCGAGTATCGAGATCGGCGGATCGCGGTCGGGCGAAAAACGGGTGAATCGAACGGGAAATTGGCGGTGACGGAACCGGTGTGACGAATCAGATCAGGGCTACTCGCCGCCACTGGTACCGGAAACCGTTCCGGTCGGCTCCGACCGTCCGAGCGTCGTCTGAAGGGCGTAGAGGACGAGGATGAGGGCGAGCGCCCCGAGTTGCAGCATCTGTTCGGGGTGAACCATCGCGACGACCCCGGCCAGAGCGAACACGGCTCTGAGACCCATCGTCGGGCCGCGACCGAAGGAGAACTGGTAGTTGATCCCGTGGATGATCGCGATCGATCCGAGGAGGGCGATACCGCCGGCCAGTAACGCGGCCGTGGTGAACTCTCCCGAGACCATCGCCGGATGGTAGACGAACGCGAACGGGAGCACGAACAGCGGCGCGGAGATCTTGATGGCTTCGATACAGGTTCGCCAGAAGTCACCGCCGGCGATCCCCGTCGCGACCGCGACACAGGTCGCGATCGGTGGCGTCAGTCCCGCCAGAATCGCCGCGTAGAAGACGAAGAAGTGTGCGGCGAGATCCGGGATGAAGAACTGACTGATGAGCGTCGGGGCGATCAATAACGCGACGACCGTGTAGGATGCCGTCGTCGGCATCCCGAGACCGAGGATGATACAGATGATCATCGCGAGGACGAACGCGATGATGGGGACGCCCCCGGAGAGATCCATTAGCGTGAGCGAGATCGCCGTCGGTACGCCGGTCGCCATTAGAATGTCGACGACCCCGTTGATCGCCGCCAGGATGATCGCGATCGGCGCGACCACGAGGACGCCCTGACGGAAGCCCTCGAGCGTCTGTTTCAGCGTGTGGGTCAGCGCCGCACCGAGATCGTCACCCTCGAGTTGCGCGTCGACGAGTGGTACCAGGATTCCGAGTGCGATCATGGAGACTGCCGTCTGCAGCGCCGCCGTCATCACCGTCACCTGAACGATACCGAGCTGGTAGATCAGTATGAGCAGCGGCACGCCGTACTTGATCGACTCGAGAATCAGATCCTTCTGGTCCAATTTATCGTCGAATATCCCGCCCATCGACGGGTCTTCGATCTGCGGGGCGGCCACGTAGTGGACCGCGATGAAGATGGAGACGACGAGGATCACTGCGGGGATGAGCCCCGCCAGAATAACGTCTCCGTACGTGACGCCGTTGATCAGTGAGGCCATGATGAAGGCACCGGCACCCATGACCGGCGGGAGCACCTGACCCGACGTCGATGCGACCGATTCGATCCCGCCGGCGGTCTCGGGCTTGATGCCGCTCTTTTTCATGAGCGGGATCGTGAACGAGCCGGTCATCCCGGCGTTCGCGGTCTGGCTTCCGTTAACCGACCCGATAACGGCGCTCGCGAGGACCGCCGTCTGTGCGATGCCGGAGTCGATGTACTTCGCGGATCGAACGGCGATTCGGAGAATCAGATCGAACGCACCGTACGCCTTCAACAGTCCAGCGTACAGCAGGAACAGGGCGATCCAGGCCGCCACGAGCTGGGTCAAGAAGCCGTAGAACCCGTCACCACCGACGGCGAGGATTCGGAGCGTTCGCCCGACGGTGAGCCCACCGTGGCTCAGCGTTCCCGAGAGGTACGGACCGGCGAACCCGTATCCGATACCACCGAGTACAACGATCAGGAAGGTCATCCCGAACGAGCGCCACGTCAGGTAGATCAGCACCAGGGTGATCGCGAGTGCGAGCGCGAGCTCGTAGTCGTACGCCTGGCCGGCACGCGTGTAGACTACGTCGTGATAGAGGACGGCTAGATACACCGTCGTAACCGTGATGATGAGCCCGGACGCGGTGAGTAACCCCGTCTCGAGCCAGTTTTTCTCTTCGATCGTATCCGGGAGTTCGATCAGCAGATACAGCAGGAGGATGCCGCCGAGAAAGAGAACTGCGTACCGCCCTCGGTCCATCATCTGCGTTCTGGAGTACCAGAAAACCAGCAACCAGAACGGGACCGAGCCGATGATCACTGCCCACTCGAACTTGGCGCGGAGTCCCTCAGAAACAGATAGCGGGCCGCTGGTGTCGAGAATGTTCTCTTCTTCGGGGTCCGGAACATCCAACTCGTCGTCTCCGGTATCGTCAGTACTCTTGTCGTCGTCGTTTTTTACCATTTGTCTGGATTTACGAAAGGGAAATCGGTCTATTCGGCCCGGTTACTACTCGGAAGCCTCGCCGCGCACCCAGGCGTCGTCCCAGACGTCGTTCTCTTCGAAGAACTCGGCGACCCCTTCGTGGACCTCCAGGTCCTCCATGACCGTCCCCGTCATCAGTTCGGGCGTGAACTCGAGCGTCGTGGAGTCCGACTCGCGGAGGGTGTCGTGATGTTCGTTCGAGAGGCGGGCGATCTCTTTGGTCGCTTCGGCGGGAATGTCTGGACCGAACGCCCACTGCGCCGCGAGCGACCAGGAGACGACCGTATCGGTGACGTCGGTCACGTCCTGCTCGTAGCCGTAGGGCTCGAACTCCTCGAGCAGCGCGCCGGGGTGGTCTTCGATGGCCTGTCTGAAGTCGTCGTCGACCTCGAGCAGATACAGGCCGTCACCACTTCGGACGTCGACTTCCTGGCACCAGCCGGAGAGTTCGACGCCGTTCGCGCCGTACAGACAGAGCGCGTCGATGTTCCCTTCTTCGACCTGGCCGGGGATGTCGCCGGTGTCTGCGTTGTTGATCTCGTTCGGTTCCCAGACGCCGGCGTCCTTGAGGACCTCTTCCGTCAGCAGGCGGGTCCCGAAGCCGGGCTGAATCGGGTAGATCGTGTAGCCGCCGTCCTGTAAGTCCGCAGTCGACTCGAGGCCGCTTCCCTCGAGGCCGACCATGTGAATCTGGAGCGACGTGAACATGAACCCCTGATGGGGGAGCGAATCGACTGGGTTCTCCTCGAACGGCCCTTCGTCGTTCATCGCCTTCGAGATCGAGTTGTTGTCGACCCCCATCGCGGGGATGTTCCCGTCGTCGAATTCGCGAAGGTTCGCCGTCCACCCGTCCGTTACCTGAACGGAGATGTCGACGACGTCGCTGTGTTCGTTTGCGGCGCGAGCGAGCGCCTGTCCCGCTGCTTGCGTCGAACTTCCGGATGACGTTCCGCCGATCGTGACGGAAATCGTGTCGTCGTCACCACCCAGACAGCCCGCCAGTCCGATAACGCCGGCCGTCGTTGCACCCTTCAGAACGTCTCGCCGACTGTGATCTTTATTCGCACACATCTACGCATCCAATTTCAATCATTAATATAAAAATCTGTTGTTTAACGCTAAAAGCCCGTGCTGGTATTTAGATTACATATTAAGTGTGTCACACGGGACGACTATATCCTGAATCGTGTCTAATCCGTCTAAATATTATTACAACGAACGCAAGATGGCTTACAGTTGGATCCGAAGATAGTGGCGGTTCTATTATACATCCACGTAACATGTAGTGTCAGAATCGTGATTCGGCACCCTTTTTTAAGCTGTTTTCCAAGACCCATCAGATAATGGATCAGTCGTACTGGCGGACGGTACTGCTCATCACGATGTGGCAGGTATCCGCGAGCATCTGCTACTATTCCGTCTTCGCTGCGACGCCGTTCTTTCGGGACGCGTTCGGACTCTCCCGGTTCTGGGTCGGCGTCGTCGTCACGACGCTCACGCTCGGCTACGCCGTCTTCTTGCTCCCGCTCGGTGCGCTGGTGGACCGGTTCGGTGAGCGACTGACGCTCACGCTCGGGCTGGTCGGGCTCGCGGCCGGGACAGCCCTGGTGGCGGGAGCTCCCACGTTCGGCCTGCTACTGGTCGCGGTCTTCGTCCTGGGATCGCTATACGGGACCGCGATGCCCGGGACGAACAAGGCCGTCTTCGACAACATCGCACCCGGCAAGCAGAACCTCGCGATGGGCATCAAGCAGGTCGGCGTGACGGGCGGGAGCGGGATCAGCGCGCTGCTCGTAACCGGCCTCGCCGGCGTGTTGTTCTGGCAGGCCGGCTTCCTCATCGCGGTCGGCTTCGCGCTCCTCGTCGCGGCGGCGTTCTACGTGACCTATTCGGGGGCCAGCGGGGGCGAGATGGCCGACTATCCCGACTTCCGGGCGCTCCTTTCGAACCGGCCGTACGTCCTGTTGACGGTCGCCGGCCTCTTTCTCGGCGCCGCGCTGTTCACGACGACCGGCTACACAGTGTTGTACGTCGAGGAGTCGATCGGCGCGTCGGTCGCCTACAGCGGCGTCGTCCTCGCGCTCGTCCAACTGTTCGGCAGCGTCGGCCGCGTCACGACGGGCTGGTTGAGCGACACGCTCCCCGGCGATCCGCAGGTCCGGATCGGCGGCATCCTCATCGTCCAAACGCTCGCCGGCGCGGCCATGTTCGTCGTCGTCGCCTCGACGACGACCGTCCTCGGCGCGACGATCGCGTTCTCCGCGCTCGGCTTCTTCGTTCTCGGCTACACGGGCATCTACTACTCCGTGATGGCCACGCTCGTCCGCGCCGAGGAGATGGGCGGCGCAACCGCCGGTGGACAGCTCTCGCTAACGAGCGGCGCCCTCCTCGCTCCGCCCGCGTTCGGCTACCTCGCAGATACCGTCAGTTACCGCGCGTCGTGGCTCCTGTTGGCCGGAATCGTCTTCCTGGCGGCCGGGCTACTCGTCGTGGTGGTCCGAACCTCGCCGTCGGTCGCGAACCCGGCGGCGACCGACGCGTGACGTGCGGGGCGTCCCGGAGCCAGCCGTACTGATCCGCACGATCCGTCGACGCGTCTCGAGTCCACCTACTCGAGTCGCTCGACGAGTTCGACGACGTAGCCGTCCGGATCCTCGACGAACGCGACCCGGCGATCGATGTGGTGCATCGTCGTCGGCGCCTCCCGAACCGGGGGATCCTCGCACTCGACCAATCGGTCGAACACTTCGTCGGTGCTGTCGACGCCGACGGCCACGTGCGCCATCGTTCCCGAATCGATCTCCGGCCCGCCGTCCGGATCGTACTTGAACTGGAACTCGCCGTGCTCGCCGCCGATGTAGACGTTCTGCACCCCGTCGTCCGCGGTGAACGCCCAGTTCTCGGTCAGTCCGAGCCCGTCGACGTAGTACTCCCGCGTCCGGTCGATATCCGATACCCAGATGGCCGTGTGAATAACGTCCATACCGTCGACTGGGAACGGCATCGATGAAAGTGATACCGAATGCTCGAGGGTGGAGGGCGGCTCACCGCAGGACGTCGCGGTCGCGACGGATCGAAGTCACACGTGTTAACTCGGTCGGAGAGAATCGACTCGAAAACATGGCACAATCGGATCGCCGGATCGTTCTGTTCACCGCGGCAGCACACGGGCTCGTACACACATACGAGCTGTCGATCCCGATCCTGATGACGGTCTGGCTCGCGGAGTTTTCGACGACCGCAGCGACGCTCGGACTGATCGTCACGGTCGGCTACGGCCTGTTCGGCGTCGGCGCGTTACCGGGTGGCGTCCTCGTCGATCGGTACGGATCGAAACCCCTCATCATGACGTGTCTCGCGGGAATGGCCGCCTCCTTCGTGCTGGTTGGACTATCGGGTTCGATCCTCATGCTGGCGCTCGCGATCGCCAGTTGGGGCGTCGTGGCCAGCGTCTATCACCCCGCTGGACTGGCACTGCTCTCGACCCGCGTCGAGCGAACCGGCATCGCGCTCGGCTACCACGGAATCGGCGGCAATCTCGGCATCGCGCTCGGCCCGCTGGCGACCGTCGTCCTGCTGCTCTGGTTCGACTGGCGCGTCGTCGCCGTCGCCCTCGCGGTGCCGGCTCTCGCCCTGTTCGCGCTGGGCCTGTTCGTCGACGTGGCGCTCGCGCCAGCGGACGCGCCCGCGGCGGCCGACGGCGGCGAAGAGCCCGGAAGCGACACGAAGGGACAGGTTTCGATCGAATCCATCGTCAGCGACAGTCGCACGCTCGCGACGCTAACGTTCGGACTCGTCATCGCCATCGTGATGACCAGCGGACTCTACTACCGGGCGTTTCTGACCTTCCTGCCAGATCTGCTGAGTAGCTTCCTCGGGCCGCTCGTCAGCGTCGAACTGGTCGATCCCGACGGGCCCTACGCCGAGGAGTTCGACCTCGCGCGGTACTTCTACGTCGGCGTCCTCGTCTTCGGCGTCTTCGGGCAGTATCTCGGCGGCTATCTGGCGGACCGGATGACGATCGAACGGGCGTTGAGCTACGTCCTCGGCACGCTCTCCGTTCTCGCACTCCTGTTCGTCCCCGCCACCGCGACGACCGGAACGTTCGTCGCCGTCTCGCTCCTGCTCGGGGTCGTCCTCTTTACGATTCAGCCGCTCCAGCAGGCCGCGGTGGCGAAGCACTCGCCGCCGGGAACCCGGGGGCTCTCCTTTGGCTACACGTTCCTTGCGATCTTCGGCATCGGCGCGCTCGGTGCCGGAGTCGCGGGCGGCGTCCTCACGTACGTCTCCGCGCAGGCGCTGTTCGTCGTCCTCGCGGCGATCGCTGCCATCGGAGCGACGATCGCGCTCGTGCTCCGCCGCGTCGACCGCGGCTGAACGCGGCCGGTTAGCCAGGCCGCTCGAAAACCCTTCATCCTCCCCAGCGACTATCCACCCATCACGTATATCGGTCTGCGAGAGAGTGTGTAAGCCATGTACAAGGTGCTCCTGCCGGTCGACGAAGACGACGACCGAGCGAACGAACAGGTTGACGCGGTGCTATCACTACCCGGCGACATCGACGAGCTGTCGGTCACGGTCCTCCACGTCATCGAGGAGATCGACACGATGCCGGACGAGGCCGGCGCGGCGGTTATCGACGACGTGAACGAGTCGCTCTCCGAGCTGCAGGACGTTCCCGACTCGGTCGAGACCGTCGAACGACGACTCGAGGACGCAGGTGTCGAGACGACCAGACAGGTCATGGTCGGCCAGCCGGCCGAGGGGATCCGTCAAATCGCCGGGGACGACGGCGCCGACGCGATCGTGCTCGGAACCCGGAAGCGCTCACCCGTCGGGAAGGCGGTCTTCGGGAGCGTGACGCAGTCGGTGATCCTCGAGGCTGATCGCCCCGTCATCGTCGCGAACTAAGCGCGAAGAAAGCTCGATCCGCTACCGGCGGCGTGTGACCCCGTGTTCGTTCGAACTGCGAGGACGGACCGCGGCCCCGGTCGGATGACGGCGAATTGTCCCCGTTACCGACCCCGAAGATTTCGTCCCGTGATCGTCGATTCCGTGATTTCGAAACGTTCCGTACGAAGGGCGACGATCGAGCGTCCGGCGACTCAACAGTCGCAAGACGAAGGCGGCACACGACCGGGAGACGCCCGCCGATCGGTCCCGAGGCGGTCAGTCATCCCTCGAGAAGCGCGTCGAGAACCTTCGTCTGTGCGGCCGCCAGATGCTCGGTGAACGTCGATCGCGCGATGCCGAGTTCCTCGGCGACCTCCGTCGCGTTCGCCCCTTTCGGGTACTCGAAGTAGCCCAGTTCGTGGGCCGTCTCGAGGATCTCTCGCTGGCGCGTCGTGAGCAGGTCTCGATCGACGATGACGCGGTCCGAGGAGTCGTCCTCGTGGTCCTGCGTGAGTTCCTCCACGAGGACGCCGTCGAACCGGGCGCGGAGACCGTCGACGATGTCTGCGATCTCCTCGAGTTCGAGGGTTCGGAACGTCAACAGCAACGCCCCGTCCTGGGCCCGGACCGACGAGAGCGGCGTGCCGGTGCGTTCGATGACCTCACAGGCACAGTCGGCGGCCGACTCGCGCTCGAATCGGTAGATCTCCTCCCGGTCGTTAGCCTGGACGGACGTCAACTCGGCCTGCGTGTTCGCGTCGACCGTCTCCGCGGGCGAGTCGGCGTCGACGCCGAACTCCTCGACGACCGTCCCGTCGGTCGCGACTCGAGAGCGCATGACGCTCGTGATCGGATCCTCGGTGGCCGCTGAAACGTCCGCGATCGGACACCCCGCGGGCTCCTCGACGACGACCGTTGCTCGGAATCCAGTCATGTGAACGGGTTACACCCCGCACGTAATAACCCGGCACTGGAATTCCCGCCGGGTGAAAACAGCGTCGGCGAACGGCGTGATCTCACCGTCGACGTTCGATTGCATCCCGGTCGGTCCCACTCCGCGAACCGGTGGACTCGAGCCTCGGCAGTCTGGCCCGCGGCTCGCGGCGCGGAGAATCCGCAGAACCGAACGGCCCCGTTCAGGCCCGCTGGCCCAGCTTCTCGCGGCTGATTCGGACGCCGGTCGGCGTGATGATCATCTGATCGTCACCCTTCCGAACGATGTCGCCGTCGACCTCCTGGGCGACCTGCCGGAGTTCGTCGACGATGTGTTCGACCGTACTGTCGTTGGTTCGCAGACGCGTGATGTCCGCGATAACGATGTCGCCGTCGTAGACGGTATCTTTGATGTCGATGGCGTCGGCCTGACCGCTGACCTCGGCGATGTGTACCTGCATCGCTGCGTCGGCCGAGTCCGCCGATACATCGTCGAGATCCAGTTCGACGTAATCCTCGGCCGTCCGGGAACCGCCCCCGCCGAGAATTTTGCTCATAAGTCCCATTGGCGTAACCCACCGCCGCCGCCAGTATAGTTCTTACGTCAGACACGGTCTCGAGTGGTCGGCAACTCAGCGAGTTTCGGACCGAAGCGGCCAGCGGGCGCGGATTCGTCGCATTCGGTCGTGCACTGCTCGACGGACGGGAGATTTTACGTCCGACGGGACCAACCGTCGGCCGATGACTTTCAGCATCTGCGTCCGCGAGACGTACGAGACCGACGACGGCGACTCCCACCGACGGTTCGGCGTCGCCGTCACCACGCGCTTACCCGGCGTCGGCACGCTCTGTCCGTTCGTCAGCGAACACGGTGCGATCGCGACCCAAAGCTTCGTCAACGTCGATCTCGGTCGGAGGGGGCTCGAGTACGTCGAGGACGGGCTAGCGATCGACCGCGCGCTCGAGGCGCTGCTCGACGCCGACGACGGCGCACCGCAGCGACAACTCCACGGCGTCGATAGCGAGGGCACCTTCGCCTTCTCCGGCGAGGAGTGCGTCGACTGGTTCGGCCACCTCGAACGCGAGACGTTCACCGTCGCGGGGAACATGCTGACCGGGGAGGACGTCCTCGAGGCCACGGCAGCGAACTACGAGGCTGACGCCGTCCACGAGACGACGGATCGGGCGACCGGACCCGGTGCCGTCGTGGCGGACGCCGAAACAGAACCGCTCGCGAAACGGTTGATCGGCGCGCTCGCCGCAGGCCACCGCGAGGGTGGCGATAAACGCGAGGAGCTGGCGGTTCAGAGCGCGGCCGCGGTCGTCGCCTCGACGGAATCCCACGAGTGGGAGCCGCCGTACACCGATCTGCGAGTCGACGCGACCGAGACGCCGATCGACGACCTGCGCGAGACCTACGACCTCGCGATGACCGGCTACGAGGAGATCCTCGAGCGCTACAGCGACGTCTTCGAGGCGGATTCGCTGGCCGAAGCCGGCGAGTGAGCGGTCGCTCGAGTCGGGGTATCGATCGCGTATTACCGAACGGCTCACAACCTGCCGACTTCACTACGTGCGGCGGCGCGCGCCGTGTCACGGCGAGCGACGAGCGAGACGTGACATGGACTTCGTGCGAGGTCGTCGCGAGTAATACGAGCGACTGCGTGGAAGACGCTTCGCGTCTTCCTTTGGATGAGTGAGTGAGTAGAGCGAACGAGCGTAGCGCGGAACCTGCGGTTCCGCGGACCGTGCAAACGGCGCTTCGCGCCCGTGAGCAGAAATCGGCTGGGGTGTGCGAGGCGTGAACTGCGCGAGACCGGAGGTCCCGCGAACTGGTCGCGCGGTAAAACCGCGCGACACGGAGTGAGCCTCGAGGGTGCGAACGGGGAACGAAGTGACCCGTGAGTGACGTGGAAATCACCGCCGCCAGCATGAGCAGACTGTTCAGCACGGAACTCACTACAGGCACAGAGCCACCGTCAAAATCCGAATATCTCGTCCTCGAGGCAGCTTCGAGAGTCGATCGACCGGCGACTCTACGAAGAAATCCGCGGTCGATGACTAGCCGCTGAACTCGTAGAGATCGTCGCCGACGTGGTGCAGCGAGTCGATAACCTTCCCCTCGCTCCCGACCATATCCGAGCCCGCGACTCGGGCCCGTCCGACCGCCAGCACCTTTCCGTGGGACTCCTCGGCGATGACGACCAGATCGTCGGGCTCGATGTCGTCCGTGGCCTCCGTGATCCCCGGCCGCATCACGTCCGCACCGTCGCTGACAAACGAGATCGCGCCGGAATCGACCGTCACCAGCTGTTTCTCGGGCTCGTAGACGTTCGCCCCGCGAACCGTCAGAAACGGTTCGTCGTCGAAGTAGGCGACTTGCGGCTCGCCGTCGATGAGGACGACCTCCCAGTCGGTCTCCTCGAACTCGACGCGTTCGTAGGCATCACCGTCGGGCGAGACGCCGAGTTGCTCCTTGAGCGTGGTCTCTACGTCCGAGACGGCGTCACTCCGGAGGTGGTGTCGAGACTTGACCTGCATACTCGCCCTTCCGCCCGCGTGCATTTAATAGGTTAGATTCTGCATCACAGGTCGAACGAGGGCCCGAGGGAAACTCGAGCGGGCCGTCGATCGGCAGCGAAACGCCGATCGGCAGCGGAGCGTCGGTCTCGGCCGAACCCGAGTCCTCGCGCTCCCGAGCCCTCACTACGAGCGAAGCGGGACAGCGTATTCGTCGCTTCGAGTGGACGCCACCGTATGGTACGGACGCTCGGGGGCCCGGACACGGATCGAATGGAGGCGCTGAGCGACGGCGTGTTCGCCATCGTACTCACGCTGTTGGTGTTGCAGTTCGAGGTGCCGGACGTCTCCGCCTCGGAGCTACCGGCCGCAGTGGCCGACCAGGAGACGCTGCTCGTCAGCTACCTCCTGAGTTTCGTCGTCGTCGGACTCTACTGGATCATCCAGCACAACCTCTTTTTGTACATCGAGGCCCACGATCGGATTCTGCTGTGGCTGAACCTGTTGTTCTTGCTCTCGATCTCGTTTCTCCCCTACCCGACGGAGCTGCTGGGCGTCTACGGGACGCAGTTCGCTTGGACGCTGTACGCGGTCAACTTCGTGCTGGTGGGCGTACTGATGACCGCCGTCTGGGCCTACGCCGCTCGAGCGGGCTTTACGGGCGACGAGATCAGTACTCGAGCGGCGTCGCTGATCACGATTCGGGGGTTGATCTCCCCGGCCGTCTTCGCCCTCTCGATCGCCGTCGCCGCCGTGGCCCTTCGGCTGGCGTTTTTCGTCCCGGTGTTGATCATCCCGCTGCAGATGGTGTGGGTCCGGTACTACCAGCGGGAGATCGACGATCCGGACGAGGCATAGACGGAATCGGAGCGAGCGAGAATCGGGCTACTCGCGGTGAGCGACCGATCGTCGGGAACGGGCAAACCACTATCTTTCCACGGCTGGTAGCTCGTCGGAACATAATCGATGGCCACCGAGTACGTTTTCATCAGCGACCTCCACATGGGCGGCGACGAGCAGCTCACAACGCTCGATTTCGAGGCCGAACTCCTCGAGTTTCTCGCGGATCTCGAAGCGCGCGGCGGCGACGTCGAGCTGATCATCAACGGCGATGCGTTCGGGCTGTGGGAGTACGCCGAAGTGACGGGACCGGCGAAACTCGAGCGCGTGATCGAGGACCATCCGCGGGTGTTCGAGCAACTCCGCGCGACCGGCGCGGAGATCGACATCACGCTTATCCCGGGCAACCACGACTACGACCTCGCTTGCTACCCCGAACACGCCGACCGACTCGCGGCGTTCAATATCGCGCTCGAGCCCGAAATCGCGATCACTCGCGATGTCGACGTCGACGGGGCCAACGAGGCCCCGCAAATCTGGATCGAACACGGCCAGCAACACGACACGAACAACCGGATGCCCGACTGGGGCAACCCCGACGCGCTCCCGGTCGGCTACTTCGTCGTCCAGCAAATCGTCGATACGGCCGGCCGCTACTCGGAACGGGCCAGCGGCGACTGGCTGCGCGACATCCAGTCGGTGGCCCCGATGGAGGAGATCCCGCGTTGGCTCCTCTCGAACTACTTCTACCGGGAGATGAGTCCGTACCTGCGGGCGATCGTCGTCCCGCTGTTGTTGTTCTTCAACATCACGCTCGTCTACCTCTTCGGGACCGTTCTCGAGGTCGCGGGGATCCTCCCGGCACGGCTGTTCACCGATAATCCCGTCGTCCACGCGCTCGGCATCGCCGACATCGTCCTCGAGATCATCGTCACGATCAACCTCGTGATCATCGCCGTCCTCCTGTTGCTCGCGGTCCCGCTGTGGTTTTTCAGACGCGATCTCGAGCACACACTCGAGCGCTTCGGCGTCGCGCTCTCGGGGATTCGCGTCGGACAGGGCGACGAGCCGTTCATGCACGCGGCCCGGGAAACGCTCGAGACAAACCGCGACGTCTGCGTCTACGTCTACGGTCACACCCACCGCGCGTCACTCACGCAGTGGGGCGATCGGGTCGTCGTCAACACGGGCACCTGGCTGAAAAAGCTCCAGCACGTCGAGACGCGGTTCTCGCGACTACCGGGCGTCTACGTGCCCTCGTTCAGGCTGAACTACGTCCGAATCTTCGCCGAAGGGGATCGAGTCGTCGTCGAGTACGAGGAGATCGAGACCGACCAACCGCGGGACCTTACCCGCTTCCAGCGACTGATCGCGCGTCGTCCGCCGGCGAAAGAACCGATTCCCGCGCGAACGGTGATCGATCCGGACGGGGCGCTCGAGGCGCCCGACGCTGACACAGACCTCGAGGATGAGGCCGAGCGGAAACCGGTGTCCGACGGTGGCGACAGCGATTCGGGTATGGTCGACAGCGATCGACCGGACGGGACGGGCGGCAACCGTGATTTACTGTAGCCAACTGCCCGTAACCGACGGGAGAACGTACCACGAAAGCGACTCGCCAAACCGATCGAGACCCGATCCGCTGGAGAACGTCCGCTTCGAAGATTGATAGATCTCCCGGACAGTCCGCCCACCGAGATCGTATGTGGATTGCTAAGTAATAGCACGATATTAAGAGAGATATGTGGCCCTCCCGGACCCACACTGAGACGGTGACGTGTCTCGCCTGTGGTGAACAAGTCTCCCGGTCGAAGGCACGCGAATACGACAAACACGGCGATCGCTGGGACCGTGACGAGAAGTCGTTCGAACACCTCTGTAAATCCTGTCACAACGATCTCTGTCACTACCCGCGGGACGAACTCGAGGGGTTACTGGTCGAACTCGAAGCGGGCGAAGCGACACGGGAGCGCTTTCTCTCGAGCTATCTCGAGACCGTCGAGGATCGATACGGGGCGCTCGAAGAGGAGTATTGAATCGCTCCTCGACGGACACCGCCAGCGGAGCGACGCCGCTGTCCCGCCCGCGGTCACGCAGACCGACGGCTCTCGAGGGGACCCTGATTACGCGTCGTCGACGGCGGTCGAGTCCCGAGTCGCCGCAGGTGCTCGGGACGTGTCCGCAGTGTCGAACTCGAATCGAGCGCCTCCGCCAGCGCTCTCCGTAATCCGAAGCGTCCAACCGTGGCCGTCGGCGATTTCGTCGACGATCGCGAGCCCGAACCCGGTTCCGGACGGCGACGACGTCTCACCGTACTCGAGGACGCGCTCGCGCTCGTCGGCCGGAATTCCCGGCCCGTCGTCTTCGACAAAGAATCCCTCGGGGGTGGTACCGATTCGTACGTGAACGGAAACGTCGCTGCGATCGCCCGCCGCTTCGGCTCCACCAGCTGCTGAACGGTCGGTGAAACCGTGTTCCACGCTGTTCTGGCGAACCTGCGAGCCAGGACTCGTGGAGCAATGCTCCACGCTGTTCCGAAACAGGTTCTCGAGCAGGCGCACCAATCGGTCCTCGTCGGCGACGGTCGGCCGATCGCTCTCGACCGACCGCGTCGCCCCACCGGTGTCGACGTTCGCCCACGCTCGATCGACGACGTGAGCGAGATCCACCGGCTCGGTGTCCTCGATCGGTTGCCCCTCTCGAGCCAGGCGTAACACGTCCTCGATGATCGCCGCCATTCGGTCGTGAGCGAGTTCGATATCGTCGTGATGCGCACAGTCGACGTCGTCGCCGGCCGCCTCGAGGTAGCCTTGGGCGACGTTCAGCGGATTACGCAGGTCGTGGCTGACAACGTCCGCGAACCGCTCGAGTTGCTCGTTCGAGCGACTGATCTCGCGTTCGCGTTGCTTGCGGTCGGTGATATCCCGCGTGTTCAAGACGACGCCCTCGACGAACGGATCCTCGAGCAGGTTGCTCCCGATCGTCTCGACGTCTCGCCAGTCGCCGTCGGCGGTTCGGAGGCGGTACTCCGCCCGATCGACGGCGATATTCGAATCGAGTCCGCTCCGAAATCGCTCGACGAGTTCCGCTCGATCGTCCGGATGCACCAACTCGAGCGCCGATCGCCCGACTAGTTCCGCGGGTTCGAATCCCAGCACGGTCGTACAAGAGGGACTCTGGTAGCGGATGATTCCGCGGTCGTCGACCATCGTGATGAGGTCGGACGCGTTCTCGATGAACGACTGATACCGCTGTTCGACGGCGTGTTGCTCGGTAACGTCGCGAAGGAGGAGCAGCCGAATCTCGTCCGCGCTCAAGAGCCGCTGAACCTGAACGTCAAAGAATCGGCGGCCGTCGTCGCCGTCGACGACGATTTCGATCTGGTTCGTCGGCGCCTCGTCGCGGACGACCGGAGCGATCTCGGGGAAGATCGTGGTCACGTCCCGGCCGACGATGGAGGAGGGTGCGTCGCCGGCAACGCTCCGCCGAGCGGCCGCATTGCTGTCCCGAACGCGATTCGCCTCGTCGATCACGAGGAAGCCGTCGCGCATGTCTTCGACGACGGCGGTTCGGGCGACGGGAGCGATATCCAGCAGGTGATGGCGATAGATCGCGACGGCGAACACGACCCCGGAGACGGTGAACGCGACGGGCGTCAGATCGAGGTTCCCCGCCGGACCCAGACCGAGCGCCCACGCGATATTGGGACCGAACGGAACGAGAACCGCGATCAGGACGGCAACGGACTGCAGGCGGTAGACGCGTTGTGATTCGTACACCGTCTTGAGCAAGAGTCCCGCGGCGACGACGACGAGTCCGTACATGAACAGAAGGGTGACGATCGCCGCCGATCCCAGCGTTCGATCCAGAACGACAAAGCCGTCGACGACCGCGGTGTCGATGGGACGTTCGTACAGGTTTCGGTACTGGGTCGCGTGCAGAACGAACCCAGCTGCGGGGACGAACGTTACGGCGAGGAGCGTCCGCCGGGTGAGCCACCGTTCGTGATCCGAGTACGCGACGGCGAAGGCGAACAGCGAGACCACCACGAGAATAGAGCTGACGTAGGCGACGCTCAACCAGAACCGTTTCGCCGGCAGCTCGACGCTCAGCAACTGCAGCGCGTACGCTCCGGACCAGAGCGCACAGCCGGCGTTCAGACCGACGAACGCACGGACGCTCGGGTCGTCCATCGCGTCCGACCGAGCCACCACGGTATAGACGGCCAACGCACCGGAGATGGCCATCGCCAGAAACAGCACGCCGAGATACGGGAGGAGATGGGGAGGATACTGCCAGGACATGTCGTCGGATTCGTCCCCGTCTTTCGCCCGGATCCCCATACCCGTTCTGGCTGACTCGCGGCCGGTCGGAGTCGTTCGGCAGGTCGACAATCGTTCGTCAGGGCGACCGGACGATCGCCTCTTCGGGCGTTTCTCGGCCGCGGTCGCCGGTCGAGTCGGTCGCGCGAGGCCGTTCCCATCCCGACACGACTTTCACCCTTTCGTCCGTACCCTACCGTATGAGTGACGACGCACAGGCCGAAGCCGGCACGGCCGAAGGGCAGGGCCCCATCGAGATCAGCGACGACTTGGCACGCCATCTGGAGAACAAGCGCGAGGAACTCTTCGAGAAACTCGAGATCCGCGACGAGTTTCCCTCGGCCGTCCTCGAGGAAGCCGAAGAGCGAACCGTCGACGTCCACGCCGAAATCGCCGACGAGGTCGATGAGCGAAAAGACCTCCGGGATCTGACGACGTGGACGACGGACCCCATCGACGCCCAGGACTTCGACGACGCCATCTCGATCGAGGAGCGAGACGACGAGTACGTCCTCTGGGTCCACATCGCCGACGTGACCCACTACGTCAACCCCGAGACGGCGATGTGGGAGGAGGCCGTCGAGCGCGGGAACACGGTCTACCTGCCGGGCTACACCATCCACATGCTGCCGCCCGTCCTCGCCGAGACCGTCTGCTCGCTGGTTCCCAACGAGGACCGACTCGCCCACACCGTCGAGATGCACCTCGACAAGGAGACCCTGAGCTACGACAATATCGAGATCTACAAGTCCGTCATCGAGTCCGACGAACGGCTGACCTACTCCCAAGCCGAGAACCGACTCGAGGATCCCGACGCTCCCCTCCACGAGGAGAACAAACTGGTCCACGAGGTCGCCGATCGAATGCACGAGATCCGTAAGGAAGACGGCTCGCTCGTCCTGAATCCGGCCCGCGACCGCGCCCACACCATCATCGAGGAGTGCATGCTGAAGGCCAACAAGGCCGTCACGCACGAACTGATGTGGAATCGCGGCGTCGAGGCGATGTACCGCGTCCACCCCCAGCCGAGTCCCGACGAGTGGTCGAAAGCGCTCCAGGAGATCCAGGACTTAGACGGCGTCTCGATCCCCGGCAGCACCTGGGACGATCCACGGAAGGCCGTCAACGCGACGCTCGAGGACGCTCCGGGTCGCCAACTCGACAAGATCCAGTGGGCCGTGATGAAGGTCATGCCCCGCGCGAAGTACATGAACGATCCATTCGGCGGCCACCACGCCCTGAACTTCGAGATATACGGCCACTTCACCAGCCCGATCCGCCGCCTCTCGGACCTGATCAACCACTGGATCGTCTACCAGAACGACGTGCCGGTGAACCTGATCGAACTCTGCGACCGCGCCAGCAACAAGCAGAAAGACGCCGAGCAGGCCGAACGCGAGTACAAGACCTTCCTCCAGGAGGTCGGCCTCGATCCGACGGCGGTCAACAACCGCGGGATCGAAGTCGTCGACGAGAGCGAGGCCGAGAAGACGCTGTGAGCGAGGTCGAGTGACCAACGAGAACGAGACCTCGATACGTCGAACGGGGAACGAAGTGACCCGTGAGGCAAGCAGAACCTCGCGGGCAGTGCGAGGACGAGAAGACGCTGCAACAACCCCCAGACTCGCCTCGAGTCGCACCCTCGACTGCCGACGGATTCCCCACACCATCTTTCCCTCGAGACGGCCGTTCCGCGACGGCGACTGACTTATGCTATCATGGCCCCTACCCTGCGGTAAATCCGTCGACGGAGCCGAGCTGCAACCGTCTCGTCGCGGAGGGAACGAATGAGCACGCAATCTACGTTCGAACAGCTGTACCGCGAGACGATACCGTCGGTCGCGTCACTCTACGTCGATCCGGACTACCGGCGGTCCGGCGGAACGGGATCCGGATTCGTCTACGACGACGAGTACGCGATTACGAACCAGCACGTCGTCGGCGACGCCGACGAGGTCGACTTCCGATTCGACGACGACTCCTGGGGAACGGGTCGCGTTATCGGAACCGACGCCCACACAGACCTCGCCGTGGTCCGGACCGATGACCTGCCGGCGGCCGCGGAACCGCTCTCGATCGCCGAGCGAACGCCGGCACCGGGAGAACCGGTCGCGGCGCTGGGGAACCCGATGGGACTGGACGGAACGATCACGACAGGGATCGTCAGCGGCGTGAACCGGTCGTCGCCTACGGGCGGCGGGTTCGTCGTCCCGGACACCGTCCAGACCGACGCGGCGATCAATCCCGGCAACAGCGGCGGCCCGCTCGTCACGCTCGCCGGCGAGGTGGTCGGCGTCAATCGAGCGAAGGCCGGCGACAACATCGGGTTCGCCATCTCCGCCGCTGTCGTCTCTCGCGTCGTCCCGGATCTCGTCGAGTTCGGCCAGTTCCGTCACCCGTACCTGCGGGTCCGGACGGTGGACGTCTCTCCCACGGTCGCCGACGCGAACGACCTCGAGAAGCCCCGCGGCGTCCTCGTCGTCGACGCGCCGCTCGGTCCCGCGAGCGCCGCACTGCGAGGGTCTCGGAGGATTCGACGGCTGCGAGCGCGCGAGGTTCCCGTCGGTGGCGACGTGATCGTCGGGGTCGACGGCGAGGCGATCGATTCCCACGAAGAACTCCTGCGTCACCTGCTGCTCGAGACGCGTCCCGGCGAGACGATCGAGATCGGGCTGCTCCGGGAGGGGCGGCGAACGACGGAGGAGGTCGTACTCGCCGAGCGTCCGGATCGGGCTACCGACCCAGCCGAGACGCGCGTCCGGATCGAGTGACCGCCGATACGACCGGACGACTGTTTTCCGGCGTTACAGCCCTTCGCGCTCGAGAAAGTCCACCGCACCCTCGCTGAATCGATCGTCCGGAACCGTCGTTAGATGATCCGCACCGGGAACGACGATTGCCTCGCCGTTGGGAAAGCAGTCGGCGAGGTCCTCGGGGTCGCCGACGAGGTCGTCGTCCTCGCCCGCGACCACCATCACTGAGTGGGCGATCTCGCCGACCTGCTCCCAGTCGGCGGGCGGCGTTCGTGCCCGGGCACACGCCGCAAGCGCGTCGAGGTCGTTGTCCGTCGTCTCCGCGAAAGTCCGAAATCGCCTCCCGACCGGGTTCGAGACATCGGACGGGTCGTCCGCCGTGAGCCCGTCGGCGATTACGTCTCCGACACCGCTTTCGGACAGCGTTGCCGAACCGATGCCGGCGAGCACGCCCGCGTTGAACCGGTCGGGATAGGTGTAAAGCAACTCAAGCGATAGCCTCCCGCCCATCGAGTAGCCGAGCAGATCGGCCGTCTCGATCCCGAGGTGGTCGAGCACGGCGACGACGTCTTTCGCCATCGTCGCCGTTTCGTAGGCTGCGGGATCGTGCGGCGTCCCGCTCTCGCCGTGGCCCCGACAGTCGAGCGCGACGACGCGGCGATCGGCCTCGAGCAGCGTCTCGTACCAGTCCCGGTCGCGCCAGTTGTCGGTGCGACTCGAGGCGAAGCCGTGGACGAGAACGATCGGTGGTGACTCGATAGCCGACTCACCCTCGGGAATGCGGTCGTCGTACGCGATTCGGACGCCGTCGACGGAGTGGCCGTTCGACATACGCTGTACTCCACTCGTCTCCTCCTAATGGTTCGGGATCCGACACCGTTCGGCGAGGGCGAGCAGCTTAGGTACGGACACTGTCGGTCCTCCCCAGCCGTTTCTCGTAGACGACCTCCGCAAGTCCGTCGTCCAGATCGCTCTCACACGTCCGGACGAGTTCGAACCCGTTGGACTCGTAGAACGAGATCCCGACGTCGTTGTCCGCGAACACGGACAGCTGCAATCGGTCAGCCGTCGATCGCAGATCGGTCTCGAGGCGCTCGAGCATGGCCGTTCCACCACTCCGGACGGACGTACAATCGAATCAAGCGGGCGACGCCGGAGTCGAGTCATTGGGGCGCACGCCCGCGTGAGCGAAGGCCGCCGATTTCGGTGTCAGTCGCGCCGGTGGATGGCTCCGGAGCGGCGACCAGAAACCTCACGTCGTTCCGCTCGGCCGCGTCGGTAATCGTCCCCTCGAGATCGGCGACCGCGTACCACTCGTCGGTGATCCGTTCGACGCGGTCGGCACCGAGAAACTCGTCGTAGGCGGCGTGCCAGCTCTCACGAGCGACCTCCCGGACGGAAGCGGCGTCTCCCGGCGTCGCGTCACGAACAGCCCAGTCCATACGCCACGCTCGGCGAACCCGGTCAAAAACGTTCATATCCCAACCATTCCTGAACGCGTTACAACGATTTTTCGTAGACGTACTCCTCTAACCCCGCCGCCAGGTCGGTCTCGCGCGTCCCGATGCGTTCGAATCCCGACGACTCGTAGAAGGAGACGCCGATATCGTTGTCCACGAGCACGGAGAGACGAATTCGGTCGAACGACGACTCGAGGTCGGCCTCGAGGCGCTCGAGAAGTCGGGTTCCCGCGCCGGAGCCCCAGCGCTCGGGACGGACGTAGAGCCGGGCCAGATAGCCGACATCGGCGTCCTCCGGCCACGGGACAACGTGGGCAAAGCCCAGGCAGTCGCGCTCGAAATCGGAGTCGGTCTTCGACTCGCAGTCGGCCGGCGTCGGTTCGACGACGATGAAGGCGGCGTCGTCGCGGTCGGTCGCATCGGTGATCGACGACTCGAGGTCGCCGATCGCGTACCAGTCGTCGACGACGTCGTCGACCGTCTCCGAACCGATGATCTCGTCGTAGGCGGCGTGCCAGCTCTCGCGGGCCGTCTCGTGGACGGCCCAGACGTCGTCAGTGGTCGCCTGCCGAACGACTCGAGTCACGCGTACTGCTACCACGCCGAAGGGGAAAAGTACGCGGCCAGCCGGTGATTGGTTGTACGGGTTCTGACACGTATTTCGAGTCTTTCTCGGAGTCGTGACGCTGAAGCGACGAGGACCGTATCAAAGGCGAACGTAGTTTTCGATAACGTAGGTCCGTACGCTGAAACGTTCGGTGAGGCATCGAACGAAAATCGTGGTGAGCGATAGCTGACTACTCGCACTCGGAAACGGAATACGGGCCGCAAAGCATGACAGAGGCCCAGAGCGGGACGATTCGGTCGGATGAGTATCGGAATCCCCCTCGCGAATCACTCGATCTCGATGTGGTGTCCCTCGTCTTCGTGGTCGTCCTCGGCAGGGAGAGACACTTCGAGGACGCCGTTGTGGTAGCTCGCGGTAATCTCGTCGGCGATGATCTCCTTGGGTATGGGGGCCCGTCGGCCGACGCGGCGAGAGCGAACGGACCGGTAGGCGTCGGAGCCCGCTTCGACGTCGGTGTGGGCCTGGATCGACAGCAGACCGTCGTCGAAGGTCAGGTCGATGTCGTCCTTCTCGAAGCCCGGGAGGTCCATCACGTAGACGTAGCCGTCGTCCGTCTCCTCGAGCGTCGCCGCGGGGTCGGTCCCGAAGGTCGATTCGACGCCCCACTCGCCGCCGACTACGGGTTCGTCGGCGGACTCGAGTGCGGGCCGCTCGGCGGTGTCGAGTTCGGGACCGAACCCGGGTGTCTGGAACTCGCGCATCCAGGTCGAACGAAGTTGGTCGAAGCTGCGGTCCATCTCGCGGAACAGGCGGTTCATATCGTCGAAGGATCTCATAAATGATCGACACGGTATAGGTCACGTTTAATAATAAAGATTGCTGGACAGTAGATAGCACGTGTCTCTGCCCCGATACCGACCGACAAAAGTATCGTTTCCAGAGACCGAACTGTAACACGGCACTGTTTTCAAACCACGCTTCAACCGGCGTGCGGGCGGCGTGAAACGGCACATCGAGGACCCAGGTAACGTTCGACCCGAGCCGCGAAAGCCGTGAACGCGGCGACGAGCGACGCGTCGACGACGGCCGATCGAGTCGGCCGTTATCGCGACAGTGCCGTCCCGCCGTCCTTGACGACGGCGTCGACCTCGTCCTTAGAGAGCAGCGCCACGTCGCCGGGGATCGTCCGCTTGATCGCTGCCGTCGCCGCGGCGTACTCGAGGGCCGTGGGAACGTCCTCGCCGTGGAGGCGGCGGGCGATGAACGCGCCGGTGAACGCGTCGCCGGTGCCGATCGGGGAGACGGTGTCGGTCGCGTAGGCTTCCTGATCGTGGACCACGCTGTCGTGCCAGCCGATCGCCCCCTCCGAGCCGCGGGTGACGATGACGGTTGTGAACTCGTACTGCGAGCCGAGTTTGTGCGCGAGTTGGCGCGGATCGCCCTCGAAGCCGAGGACGGTCCGGGCGTCGCGAGCGGCGATAACGAGAACGTCGATGCCCGGGAACAATCGCGTCAGCGTCTCGCGAGCCTCGTCGGGCGACCAGAGCTTGTTCCGGTAGTTGAAATCGAAGGCCGTCGTCGTCCCGCCCTGTCGGGCCGCCTTGAGCATGTTCGCCGTCGTCTCGCGCAGCGTCGAGGAGAGCGCGGGCGTGATCCCCGTCGTAAAGAAGACGCGAGCATTCTGAATCTGCTCGATATCGAACTCTCGAGCCTCCGCCGTCGAGATGGCGGTGTTCTCGCGGTCGTAGATCACGTTCGTTCCGCGGGGCTCGCCGGCCTGTTCGAGGTAGTACGTCCCCTGCCGGCCGCGGTGGCTCCAGACGACGTCGGTCTCGATCCCGTGTCGCCGGATCTCTCCCACGACGCGCCGGCCCAGCGGCGTCTCCGGGACCTTCGATAGCCAGGTCGCCGTTGCGCCCAGTCGGTCCGCCGCGATGGCGACGTTGCTCTCCGCACCGCCCGCGTGAACCTCGAACTCGTTCGCACTCTCGAGTCGCTGGCTGTCAGGCGGCGACAGCCGGAGCATCGTCTCGCCGAAGGTAACGATATCGCTCACGGCTCGGCCCCCCAGACCGGACCACGTCTGTGTTCGTCGACCATGCGGGGACCAACGAACGGCGCTGTCATAAGTTGTGGCGTTCTGTT
This sequence comes from Natronorubrum marinum, assembly GCF_052040125.1. NCBI lineage: Archaea > Methanobacteriati > Methanobacteriota > Halobacteria > Halobacteriales > Natrialbaceae > Natronorubrum > Natronorubrum marinum. The sequence goes on along the minus strand of NZ_JBPPFV010000001.1, from coordinate 624,842 downwards.
GGACGCCTGTTACGCCGAGGGCGAGAACCGTCGCCAAATGCTATCGATCGACGGGAGACGCGACGGAGACAAGTGCCGGCCCGTCGGTATCTGCACGCTCGTCGGTGCGCGCGATATCGACCGTCGCGCCGAACGCGGTGAGCAACTCACAACTCGAGACGACGTGATCGGTCACTGCAGGAACCCGAACGCGGCCGCCCTCGAGTGCAAGATAGACGAGCAGCTGGTCGGCCAGGTGGCGGTCGACGGGAGCCGTCCGAGAGCCTGATTCCTCGAGGAACCGATTCAGGCTATCTGCAGCGTCCTCGCCGACGCGTTCGGCCGGCTTCCCTCGTTCGCCGAGGGCGGCAAAGCCGGCGACGCCGTTCCCGTGATCGATCCGGAGGACGATCGCCGTGCCGGGAGACGGACTCGCGACCGTCGTCTCCCGGCGTTCGAGGACCTCGAGTCCGAACTCGTCGAGTGTCAGTCGCTCGAGGGCGCCTTCGGCCTGCCGGAACGCCACGTCGCGATCCGCGAGCGACGCCGACTCGGTGGAGTAGAGCCGAACGCCCTCGAGCGGCCCCCGTTCGGCGAGATCGATCGGCTCGAGGCTCGAAGGGGCGAGCTGTAGCGTTACCCGCCCGCCGCCGTCGGGATAAAACCCGCGGCGGTCGACCTCGTAAGCCGCGGTGAGTCCGAATTGTCCCAAGAGCGGGAGCTTGACGTATCGGGAGTAATCGATCGGCGGCGAGAACGGTACGTCGGTGCCGCCCGTGACCGTCACCGAGAGCCGGGAGTCGAGCACCGTCGCGAGCGGTAGCAAACTGTCGAACAGCAGCGTTGCGCTCCCCGCCGTACCGATATCGACCTCGTACTCGCCTCCCGTGAGCCGGCCCGGTCCCCGACCGTGCCAGTCGGTGGCTCCGTCGATCGACTCGAGCCCTGGATCGAACGCAACCGTCTCCGCGCCGAGTTCGACCCCGGAAACGTCGGCGTCGCAGATCGCAGCCAGCGTCTCGAGGACGGCCAGGTGCTGGTGTCGGAGTCCGGGCGTCGATCGGTCGCCGCGAACGTTGTCGATGCGAACGGGCTCGTTTTTCAGCACCGAGAGCGTGAGCGCGGTTCGGACGAACTGTCCGCCCGCGTCCGATCCGTCGAGTTCGTGTCCGGGAGGCATGGTCGACGGAACGGCCCCGAGTGCCCTACCAGTGGCGATGCCGATCGTGCGCTGTTCGGGGGCGTTCGTAGCGCCGTCGGTACGGTCCTGCAGAGCGCTTACGAACCGTCCCTACCGACCCTGAGGGACGTACATCGGACTCGAACCACTCCGAAGATGACCGTAAAACCGCTACCGGGAGTCGTTGTCGTCTGTTGCAGGCTGGCACGTTAGGCTGAGTGGGAGCCAACGAGCGTGTATGAGCCAACTCGGCGACCGACTCGTCATCCTCCTCATCGCCGCCACCGGGTTCGCCGTGCTCATCGCCGGCTGGGCTGGTGGCCTCGTCGAAGCGGAAGCACCGATCGGATGGGAGTTCGCCCTGATGGGCGGGCTCTTCCTCCTGTTGATACTCGTCCTGATCGGGTTCTGGATGGAGTTCAGTCTGATCGACCGCGATCGAGAGCAGAATCAGGACCGACCGGACTGATCGAACCGCGCTGTCGGTCACTCGAAACCGACGCCGACGGCCGCTCGAACGCGTCTCAGCCCTGATGACCCGGATAATCGCGCTCGAACCGGTCCTCGATTTCGCGTGCGTCGAACTGCACGATTACGGGCCGTCCGTGCGGGCAGGCGTAGGGGTTCTCGCAGTCGTCTAACGCCGCGAGCAGGTCGACTACTGAGCCCTCAGTGAGCGACGTGCTCCCCGTGATCGACGGATAGCAGGCCAGGTCGCCGAGGAACTCGTCGGCCAGCGCGTCGACCGTCTCCGCGCCCGACTCGCGGTCGCCCTCGAGGAACGACGCGAGCACGTCCCGGATGCGCTCGGGCTCGAGCGTCTCCTCTAACACCGCCGGAACGGTCGTCACGGCCACCGTCCGGTCGTCGGTCCGATCGGCGTAGAATCCCAGCCGCGAGAGTGCCTCGCGATAGCTCTCGAACGCCTCGGCCTCGACGGCGGTCAACTCGAGTTCGACGGGCGACGCGAGCGCCTGTGCGGCGGGGTCGTCCGCGAACGCCCGCTGCAGACGTTCGTAGTTCACCCGCTCGTCGGCGGCGTGCTGATCGATCAGGGCGAGCCCGTTTCCCGTCTCGCAGACGAGGTAGGTGTCGTCGAGCTGGCCGAGGACGCGCAGCGCGGGCAGCGAGTCGAACTCGGTTTCGCCGCCGGTCGCCGGCTCGCCGGTGAGCGTGCGCTGTTCGGTCGCGGCGGCGAACTTGCGTTCCGGATCGGGGTCCGGACTCGAGGTACGGGTTGTCGTAGACGGCTCGGTGGTCTCGGCGGCCGCGACGTTAGACGAATCGGCCGTCACGTCGGACCCGCTCTCCGTTGCACCCGACCCGCTCTCCGCCGAGTCGGGTTCCGACGGTGCGCTGTTCACGTCGGACGTCGAGGAGGGGGACGTCGGTTCGGCACTCAAGTCGCCAGCGGAACCCGACGGACTCGAGGAGGGCGTCGAACCCGCGCCTGCAGAATCCCCAGCGGAAGATGAGGCGGAGGATCCTGCGCCAGCGGCCGTCGGTTCGGACGGTTCGACGTTCATCCCATCGTCGGCAGCCGCACCGTCGGCGGACGACGCGGTGTTCGACACACCAGTACCGGCCACGTCGTCGGCGGACGACCCGGACTCGCCATCGGTCCCCGGAGTGGCCCCGGTCTCGCTCGCCGTCCGCTGGGTTGCATCCGCCGAGCCGGGCTCGACTCGAGCCTCCGCCGGCGCCGACCGTCCGCGCGGGGCGTGCGATCGGAGCAGTCCGTGCTCGAGCAGCGCCGACTCCACGGCGGCATCGACCTGTCGGCGGACCGCGTCGTCGTCGTCGAAGCGGACCTCCCGTTTTCGCGGGTGGACGTTGACGTCGACGGCGTCGCCGGGGACCTCGAGGAAGAGCGTGACGAACGGGTAGCGGTCGCCGCCGAGTTGGGTGCCGTAGGCCCCCATAATCCCCTCGCGGATGGCGTCGGCGGTGACCGCGCGCCCGTTGACGTAGGTGGCGAGGTACTCCCGACTCGAGCGGTTGGTTTCGGGGTGGGAGACGAGGCCGGAAACGGACTCGAGCGGGCCGGGCGGGTGGTCGTCGGCGTCGGCCTCGAGGGCGATCATCGCGCTCGCGACTTCGCGGCCGTAGACGGACATCACGGCGGCCTGCAGGTCGCCCTGGCCCGTCGTCGCGAACACCTCGCGGCCGTCGTGGGTCAGGGAGACCGCAACGTCCGGGTTGGCAAGGGCGTAGCGCGTAACGATACGGTTGACGTGGGCGAACTCCGTCGCCGTCGTCTTGAGGAACTTCCGACGGGCGGGCGTGTTGTAGAAGAGGTCGTCGACCTCGACGATCGTTCCTGCCGGGCAACCGGTCGGTTCGACTGTCCTCACCTCGCCACCCTCGTAGACGAGTTTCGTGCCGGCGCCGCCGGCCGCGTCTCCGTCTCGCGGGCGTGATTTGATCGTCACTCGCGAGACCGAACCGATCGTGTGCAGCGCCTCGCCCCGGAAGCCGAGGGTGGCGACACCCGACTCGAGATCCTCGAGGCCGTCGATCTTGCTCGTCGTGTGCTCGCGGACGGCCGCGCGAACGTCGGCCTCGCGCATTCCGCGGCCGTCGTCGGCGACGCGGATCAGTTCGGTGCCGCCCTCCGCGACGGTGACGTCGACGGTGTCTGCGTCGGCATCTAAGCTGTTCTCGAGGAGCTCCTTCACCGCGCTGGCGGGGCGTTCGACGACCTCGCCGGCGGCGATGCGGGCGACGGTGTTCTCGTCTAACTGGCGGATCTCGGTGTCCTGTGGTGGTGTCTCGGTCATGGCTCGAGCGCTGAGTGAGCGGCGGCGTCCGTGGCCGGTCTCAGTCGACATCCTCGGTCGAGACCGATTCCGCGCGCTCGGTTCATGGCGTTCGCTCTCGCTCGAGCGTGGTTAAACTGTGGGTTGGCGAGGAGCGCAGTCCCACGTCTCGAGCGCCCGCAGAACGCTCTCGGGATCGTTGATTTTCGACCGGTCACAGCGGATATCGGGTCGAAAGCGGCGCTCGAGGACCAGCTTCTGCTCGGTAAGCCCCACGCCGGTGATTCGGTCCCAGCGGACGAACCGCCGGTAGGACGGGATCAGCTTCGGTTCGAAGACCAGACCCGCCTCGTAGGCGCGGAGTTCGCCGCGCTCGTATGCCATACCCGGAAGCGGGGAGAGCATTACCGCGTCACCGCCGGGTTTCGGGATCGAGACGGTCGGCTTCCAGCCGAACGCGACGCAAAGGGATGCGGCGAAGAGCATTCGGATCGGAGGCTGTCCTCGGTTGACGGTGACAAACGCCGCGACCGCCAGCAGTCCCAGTCCGAGTCCGAGCATACCGACGTGGGTCCCCGAGTGGTGCCACGTCCAGCCTGCGGCCGCCGCTCGCTTGCGGTCGATGGCCGCGCCGATATACGCATCGCGGGCGACCAGTACGAGGAGTCGTCCCGACAGTCCGATCCCGAGCAGCGCGGCGGCAGCGAACGGGAGGTGCCAGTTCCCAGGGAGGAGACCGAACGCCGCGAGGGCGACGACGCTGCCTGCGACGGCCACCGCCGGAAGACAGAGCGCGACGGTGCGCCAGCGCCAGGCGCCGAGTCGAAGCGCGAGTTCGGGGTTGGCTCGAGCGACGATCGCTCCGCAGAGGACGCCGCCCGTGAACGCCGTCGGAACGAGTCCGAGGATCACGTCACTCGAGCCACCGGCTGCCACCCCGATCACGCCGACGATCGCAGCCGCGACGGCCGCAGCGTAGAGGGCGAGTGCGGCGGGCCAGTCGACGCCAGTTTCGGGCTCGGGACTGTCGACGGAGGCGGGATCGGGAGCACGAGCGGGATCGGAATCGCGGGTTATCCCGCCGTCCGCATCGCCTTCGATGACGGTCATCACCCCATCGTTCGATCCGAAGACCTATTAGTCTCCTGACTCGAGCAGCCCGTCGACAGCCTCGCCGATCGACTCTCGGCCCTCGTCGGGTACTTCGACTAACGGCGGCCGAACCGCGTCCGAAGGGATCACGTCGCGGTACTCGAGTGCGGTCTTCGTCGCCGGCCCGAAGCCGTAGCTCGCACACGCGTCGAACAGCGGGACGATGGCGTCCTGCAGTTCCTCGCCGCGCGGGTCGTCGAACGTCGCGTGCAACTCGGTGTACTCCTCGGGAGCGACGTTCGAGAGCGCGTTCACGCCGCCGTCGGCCCCCATCCGCAGCGCGGGCACGAGCAGGGCGTCGTACCCCTGCAGCATGAGGAACTCGTCGGGGGTGTTTCGAAGGACCGAGAGGAAGTACTCGAGGTCACCGCTCGAGTCCTTCAGCCCGATCACGTTCTCGTGGGTCGCGACGGCCGCAAGCGTCTCTGGCTCCATCCGTTGGCCGGTACAGACCGGGATGTTGTAGAGCAGTATGGGGAGCGGGGCGCGATCGGCGACCTGCTCTACGAACTGCTGGTTGCCTTCGGGAGCGTTTGCCGTGTGGAAGTACGGCGGCGTGATAACCGCGGCGTCGGCGCCGAGTTCGGCTGCCGTTTCCGCGTGAGCGACCGCGTCGTGGACGCTCGTCGCTGCTGCACCCGCGAGCACCGGCACCTCGCCGTCGACGCGTTCGACCGCGAGTTCGTGGACGCGGTTGCGCTCCTCGCGTGCGAGACTGGCGAACTCGCCCGTCGTTCCGCAGGGGAAGACGCCGTCGATGCCGGCCTCGAGGAGGTGGTCGATCAGGTCGGCGAACGCGGCTTCGTCGACGTCGCTCGAGTCGTCTTCGAACGGCGTCACGAGGGGTGTGGTGATACCGGAGAGTGCCTCGGTGAGATCCATATCGAGAGTATTTCTCGCTGAGCGCAAAAACGTACCTCCTCTCGACGGTGATTGGCGCCAGCGCAGTGCACCGTAGCGCTAGCCGACCGAGTGTCGGTGCACCGCCATCCGGTCCTTACCGCGGCTCCACGCTCAATTCGCGGTCGCGACTGCGATCCGTCCGGAAGAAGTCGTCCGGATCGAACGGGCGCGCTTCTCGCCGTTGCTTCTCGTAGACCTCGTTCGCCCACTCGCGCGCCTCTGGCGCGGACGTATCGATCACCGCCTCGAGTTGTGCCGACTCGCGATCGTGCCCGCAGATACCGATGCAGTCGTCCATAATGTTGAGACCGCACCGGTCGTCGTCCGGTAACGCGTCGTGGAGCAGAATCGTGCAGTTCTCGCATGCGAGTGCCTCGGCGGTCAGCTCCGGGTTCCACGCGACGATCGTTCGGAGAATCCGGGGCGCGTAGATGTACTCGACGTCCATCCCGTCGATGACGCGGCGACAGAACACCTCGAGATTCCCGGACTTGTACAGCGTCGTTCCGAAGCCGCGGATCGCGTCGGTGGATTCGAGCAACTGCGTGACGCGCTCGATCGGTTGGTAGGGGTAGCCCGGTCCGGGGGACGCGACCTCCGCGTCCGCGAACAGGTCGACGGTAAACCCCTCCATCTCCCGCGGAAGCCACCGCCAGACGTCACGCAGCGTTCGAGCCGTCGCCATCCCCGACCACAACTCCACGAAACGCTCGGTGACGAACTCGCCCAACGGCGTCGGTTCGTAGCGTCCGTCGTCGCGAACGATCCAGCCGCGGTCCTCGAGGTCGCGGATGATTCGTCCGACCGTGGGATTCGACGCGCCGGTCACGTCGCACAGATCACGGCGGTCGAAGGCGTCCTCGGACAGCGCATCGAGCACCGCGACTCGGTGCTCCGACCGGGCCAAGAATTCGATGTCGAGTAGTGCATTGTCCATTGGTACTAGTACGCATAGAAGATCAATACAGTTCGCGAGAAAATCGGTGACAAACCAAACCGAATGACTGCCCTCAACAGTAGTAGATCCAGAACTCGTGATCGTCCGGACAGCGGGCCGTGCTGTACTCGCCGAAGGCCGCAATGTACGGCCGTACGCGGTACTCGGCTTCAGTATCCGAAAGCGAGACCCGCGTCGGTCGATCACAGTGCGGGCAGGCGATCTCGACGTCTCGGGACTGATCCGTCGAGGATGCGATCTCGTTACGCATCGTCGCTCATCTTCTCCAGCATGTGGTCGAGGACCGCCGCGTGTTCGTCCTGCGGGCTGAAGAGGATAATCTCCGAATCCGCCTCCGCGCTAACGGTGTGTCCGGGCGGCCAGTAGAAGAGATCGCCGGCCGTATCGGTCTCTTCTGACTCGTCCGCGTACCGGACGGTGAGTCGGCCCTCGAGGACGTACCCCCAGTGGGGACACTGGCAGGTGTCGTCTTCGAGGCCCTCGAGGAGCGGCGTGATGTCCGTCCCGGCGGCCAGCGTGAAGTACTCGCCGCTGATTTCGCCGTACCCCCGGGCCGTACCGAAGCCCATCTGCTGGCGTGCGATCGCATCCGGCGTGTCGATTTTGGTTGGGATGTCTTCTTTTGCTTGCTGCATTGCGTTCACCCGATCTGATCGGGAGACGGCCCGACAACCCGAGTGGTCCGGAACCACGACCGATTCCAGACGCCGGTCGATTCGGGTAACCGCATCCGCCCGACCGTTCGTCGCCGCAGTCCCCGTCGATCAGTACTGGAACGGACGCGCCCGTCGAAGGAGTAGTTACCCGGTGGTATATTTCAGCGCGTGAAATCTGGTTTCCCGTTCGTGATCCTTACGAACAACTCGAAATACCGTGAATCCCCGCGTACTTCCGTCGACCGACGGATTGCGTTACTCGAGGCCCAGATCCTGCGACATCGAGTTGCCGGCCCGCGGGACGCCCTTCACGGTCACCGTCTCGCCGTTCATGAACGAGGCGGCGGGACTCGAGAGGAACTGGGCGACGTCGGCGATCTCCTCGGGGTGGCCGATGCGTCGGTCGGTCTTCTCGCGGGGCGGCATCGCCTCGCTGTCGATACCGAGCGTCTCGGCGACGCCGGGCGTCTGGATCAGGCCGGGGGCGATACAGTTGACGCGGATGCCGTCGTCGGCCCACTCCGTCGCCAGCGTCTCCGTCAGGCGGATGATCGCCGCCTTCGACGCGCCGTAGTGGCTCTCTCCGGGCGCCGAGTGCTGGCCGTTCACGCTCGAGAGGTTGATGATGACCCCACCCGACCCCTCGCGCATGACCTCGCCGGCGAGTTGCGTGCAGTGGACGGTACTGTTGAGGTTGAGGTCGATGATGGTCTCCCAGCCGTTGGCCGAGATATCCTCGAAGTTCGCGACGAACTCGCCGCCGGCGTTGTTGACCAGCACGTCGATATCGCCGAACTCGTCGACGGTTTCGTCGACCAGATTCTGGACCTGGTCGCGCTCGCGGACGTTACACTCGACGGCGAGCGCATCACCTGCGTCCTCGGCCTCGTTGATCCCCTCGGCGACGGGGCCGACGCGGTCCATCGATCGCGAACAGATCGCCACGTTCGCGCCGCTCGCAGCGAGCGTCTCCGCGATTGCCTGGCCGATTCCCTGACTCGCTCCCGTGACGATCGCGGTCTTCCCCGTGACGTCGAAATCCGGTTCGTGCATCGTGTTAACTCGTAACCCATCGAGGCATAGTTGTACCGATATGTGGACCCGCAGTCGGGTGATCCCGGGTCGAAATAGCCACCGCGAGCGGTAACGACTACCCGTGCGGACTGCTGTCCGTTAGTGACGGAGCGCCCACACCCGTTCCGATTGCTCCGGAAAACAGGGACAGCAGACGGTATCAGTCCTCGAGTCGCTCCTGAAGTTGTTGAATCTCCGTGACCAGTTCGATCGGCGGCGTCGTGTTGACGTCGAGGCACTCGAGGTCCTCGAGGACGGCCTTCGCCTCGGGGTCGATCGATTCGCCCGCCTCGGGCACCGAGTCCGGTTCCCCACCGTCGGCGTTGGCCGGCCCGCGGAACTCGCCGTCGCCGAGGTCGAACACCGTCTGGACGGGATCGCTCGAGCTGCCACCCTTCGCTTCGATCGCCTTCTCCTCGCGAAGCCGATCTAACACGTCACGCGACCGGTCGACAACGGGATCCGGAACGCCCGCGAGGTCGGCGACGTGAATCCCGTAGGAGCGGTTGGTGGGACCGTCGCGCACCGTCCGGAGGAAGGTGACGTCGCCGTCGCGTTCGTCCGCCGCGACGTGAACGTTGGCGACCCGAGGAAGGTTCTCGGCCAGTCCGGTCAGTTCGTGATAGTGGGTGGCGAAGAGCGTCTTCGCCTTGACCTCGTTGTGTAAATACTCCGTCGCGGCCCACGCGATCGAGATCCCGTCGTAGGTTGCGGTTCCCCGCCCCACTTCGTCCAGGATGACCAGCGACTCCTCGGTCGCCGTGTGGAGGATGTTCGAAAGTTCGCTCATCTCGACCATGAACGTCGACCGACCCTGTGCGAGTTCGTCGAGCGCGCCGACGCGGGTGAAGATGCCGTCTACGAGTCCGATCTCCGCGTTCTTGGCGGGGACGAAACTTCCCACCTGTGCGAGCAGGACGATGCAGGCGACCTGTCGCATGTAGGTCGATTTTCCGGACATGTTTGGCCCGGTGACGACGAGAAATCCGCGATCTTCGTCCAGTCGGACGTCGTTGGGAACGAACTCGGTCGTCTGCTCGACGACGGGGTGACGGCCCTGCTCGATTTCGAGGCGATCCTCGCGGTGTAAGTCGGGCTGTACCCACCGGTTTTCGGCGGCGTGGGTTGCCAGACTCGAGAGCGCGTCGACGGTCGCCAGCGTTCGACCGACGTCCTGCAACAGCTCCGCGTGGCCGGCCACGTCTTCGCGTAGTTCCTCGAAGAGGTCGTACTCGAGGTCGCCGCGCCGTTCCTCTAAGCGCAGGATTTCCCGCTCTTTTTCCTCCAACTCGTCGGTCGTGAACCGTTTCGAGTTCTTCAGCGTCTTGATCTCCTCGTAGTGGTCGGGAACGCCGTCGGCCGCCGACTTCCCGACCTGAATGTAGTAGCCGTCGGTCTTGTTCCGGTCGACGGTAACGTGGCTCAGTCCGTGCTGGCGCTTCTCGCGGTCGGCGAGGCCGTCGAGCCACCGCTCGACCTTCTCGTGACGGTCGATCACCTCGTCGAGTTCGTCGTCGTACCCCCGCTGGAGGAGTCCGCCCTGGGTGACCGTCGACGGCGGATCGTCGGCGATGGTCTCCTCGAGCGTCTCCCGTAGTTCTGCGGCCGACTCCCGGTCCGGCCGGTTGACGATCCCGGAAAGCGGCGAGTCGGCGAGATCCGGAGCGGAATCGATGGTCTCGGCCAACGCGGGGAGGACGGCCAGCGTCTCCCCGACGGCGAGCAAATCCCGGGCGTCGGCGCTGCCGTGGCTCGCCTTCGAGGCCAGCCGCGCCAGGTCGTAGGCGTCGCCGAGTGCATCCTGTAACTCGTCGCGCGCCAGCGCGGCCGACGACAGCGCTGCCACGCTCTCCTGACGGCGTTCGAGCGTCTCGAGGGACCGCCGCGGCCGCTGGAGCCACTCCTTTAACAGCCGACCGCCGGCGCTGGTCTCGGTGTGGTCGATCGTGTCGAACAGCGAGCCGTCCCGGTCGCCTTGCATCGTTTCGGTTAGCTCGAGGTTTCGCTGGGTGGTCGCGTCCAGCGTGACGTGATCGTCGCCGTGGTGAGCCTGAATACGGGTCATCGAGGCGAGCACGCCCGTGCCGGTCTCCTCGACGTACGCGAGGATCGCGCCGGCGGCCGCGAGGGTCGACTCGCCGACGGACAGGCGGTCGACGGTCTCCTGGCCGAACTGTTCGCGAACGGTGTGGGCCGCTCGCTTGGGCGCGAACGACTCCGTGTCGTGGAGCGTCAGCGCGGCGTCGACCCGTTCGCGGACCGTGCTCAGCACCTCGTCGTCCGACCGTACGTCGGGCCCGGGCAACACCTCGACGGGATCGAACCGGTACAGTTCCGTCAGCGCGTCGTCGGCGTCCTCGGCGTCGGCCACGAGGAATCGACCCGTCGTCACGTCGGCGAACGCGAGGCCGTAGCCGGCACCCGTGCCGCCTGCACTCGAGCCGTCGACGATGGCCGCGAGATACTGGGCGTCGGCGTCGCTGGTCTCGAGCAGCGTCCCCGGCGTCACGACGCGGACGACTTCGCGGGCGTGGCCCGACTCGGTCTCGTACTGGTCGGCGACGGCGACCCGGTAGCCGCGCTCGACGAGCGCCTTGAGATAGGGCGTGAGATCCTTCAGCGGGACGCCGGCCATGGGGTACGACGAGCCGTGAGAGGATTTCTGCGAGACCTTCAGATCGAGTTCGTCGCTGACGAGTTCGGCGTCGTCGCCGAAAAACTCGTAGAAGTCGCCACACTGCATCGCCAGCACGTCGGCGTCGGTGTTCTCCTTAAGCGAGAAGAACTCCCCGACGATACCCGTCGCCTCGGTCATGGTGGGTGACTGTTCGGCCACCGCTAAAATCCTGCGGGTTCCGCGGTGGACGCGGTCGGCGACCCGACTTCCTCGAGCGGTACCCGTTCCGCTGGTGGGGCTATATGTGGCCCACCGTGGTAGCACGACCCACCTGCCAGTCATGTCTTCACCCCCCGATCATCGCGTGCTAGTTCCGGTCGACGTCCTCGAGGGCGAGTCCGTTCCGTCGACGGTCGTCGACGCCTTCGCGTCGATCCCGGTCGTCCTGCTCGGCTACCGCGAGATCCCCGACCAGACCGCACCCGAACAGGCGCGTGACCAGTACGGCGACCGCGTACGTGCCGAACTCGAGGAACTCCGAACGGTGTTCGAGGACGTCGGCTGCGACGTCTCGACGCGACTCGCGTTCACCCACGACCGCCTGAAGACGTTCGAACGCGTCACCGTGGAGGAATCGTGTGACGCCGTCCTGTTGGTCAATCCGGCACCCGTCCTCGAGTCGGTTCTCGTCGCGATCCGGAGCGACGTCAATGTCGATCACATCGCGCGACTGCTCCGAACGCTTCTCGACGGAACCGACCTCGGGGTGACGCTCTTCCACGTCGCCGCTGACGAGGACGACCGAACCGCGGGCACGGAACTGCTCGAGACGGCACGCACCGCGCTGGTCGACGAAGGGGTCGCCGCCGATCGGATCGACAGCAGGGTCGTCGTCGACGGCTCACCGACGACAGAGATCCTCGAGGCGGCCGACGATCACGACCTGCTGGTCGTCGGCGAGAGTCGACCCTCGGTCCGTCGCTACGTGTTTCGGGACCGGGCCGAACGGCTGGCAAAACGGACCGTCGATCCGGTGCTCGTGATTCGAGGGGAGTACCTCGAAGCAGACGACGAGACGGCGAACGGCGAAACTACGGATAGCGAGACGACTGGCGACGAGAAGACGGACAGCAAGACGACGGACGGCAGAGAATAGGGCGCGGAGACGATTCGGAACGCGGCCCCTTCCCGACGATATCCTCCCCTCGACCGAAAACGAACTCGCCCGGCTACGGGCCGTCGGGCGGAGTCTCGTCGACGTTTCGCACGACGAGCACCGGCGCGACCGACTCGACAGCGATCCGCTCGGCTTCCTCGCCGAAGAGCAGCGAGCGAAGCGACGGGGCCCGTTCGCCCACGACGATCGCGTCGTGATCGACCCCGGCCTCGAGCAGCGCCTCGAACGGCGGCGTATCGACGGCGAGTTCGGTTTCCACGTCGATTTCGCGCGCCGACAGCGTCTCGGCGGCCGCCTCGAGCAGCGCTCGTCCGCCGACCTCGTCGTCGGTCGCCAGAAAGAGCGTGACGCCGATCTCGCGCGGGCTGATCAGGTCGCCGACGAACGAGCAGATCCGGTCGACGGCGACGTCGCCCGTCAGCGTAACGAGGACTCGCTCGATCTGCCCGCTCGCGCCGGGAATCGTGTAGGCGTTCGCCGCCGTCTCGGCGGCGACCCGATCGATCGTCTGCTCCCTGTCGTGGGTGAACACGAGCCGGTGATCAGCTCGACCGCCGGCGGCCCGGAACTGGGCGACGAGGTCCTCGAGGGCGTCGGTCGCCCGCTCCTCGTACTGGAGCCGAGCCTGATCCGGCGGCGTCTGCTCGGGGAGTTCGTGGTAGCCGAGTACGGTGACGTCGACCGACTCGAGCAGCCTCGTCAGCCCGGGGGAGACCGATTGGCCTTCGAGAATCGCCAGCGGAACGAGAACGCGGGTCATAGTTCACCTCGGAGGTTCACGTCCCGAGCGTAATAGGCGTACCACCCGGCGGTCATGAGCATGATGGCGACGCCGACGATCTGTGACGCGAGTTCCATGAAGCCGATCAGCGCGAAACTGCAGATCGCCCCGAGCGCCGGGACGAGGGGGTAGCCGGGGACCCGAAAATCGGGGTCGTACCACTCCGGCTCGTTCCGGCGCAAGGCGATCAGCGCGACGCAGATCAGCCCGTACATGATGAGATGCAGGAACGAGGCGACCTCCGCGAGGAGTTCGACGCTGCCCGTCGCGGTCAGCACGAGAATCGGGCCGCCGGCCAGTCCCAGGGCGACGTGTGGCGTGCCGTAGCGGAGGTTAATCCGACTCGCTCGTTTCGGGAGCAGGGCGTCCCTCGAGACGGCGTAGATCGCCCGCGACGTGCTGAGAATCGAGGCGTTGGCGCTGGACATCGTCGCGAGCAGGCCGCCGAAGACGATTGCGAACGCGCCGGCGGCGCCGAAGTAGTGGCGACCCACCTCGACCATCGCAGTCTTGCCGAATCCAGCGAGCGTCTCGCTGCCGAACGCGCTCGTCGCAACGAAGATGGTCACGACGTAGAGCACGCCGACGGCGAGGACGGAACCAACCATCGCCAGCGGCAGGTTCCGGCCGGGATCTTTCATCTCCCCGGCGACGGTCGCCACCTGTGCGAAGCCGAGATAGGACGTGAAGACGAGCGCGGCGGTCGTCAGGATCGGCAGCGTCCCAAATGGGGCGAACTGCTCGGGCGCCGCCGACTCGCCGATCAGCCCGACCGCGTCGAGGCCGCCGTAGCCGAGGAACGCGACGAGGATCGACAGCAACAGCGCGACGATCCCGTTTTGGAGCTTTGCGGCGTTTTCGGTCCCCGTGACGTTCAGGACGGTAAAGCCCGCGCCGAACAGCAAGGCGATGGGGATAACCAGTCCGTCGCCGACCGCGACGCCGAGTTCGGCGAGCGTATCGACGGCGTAGTAGCCGAAGCCAACGAGGTAGAAGGCCGTCGCGAACACGAGTCCGAACCACAGCGAGAGTCCGACGACGGCACCGGCGAGCGTGCCGAGCGCCCGCGAGATGAAGTAGTAGCCGCCACCGCTTTTCGGCATCGCCGTCGCCAGTTCGGAGGTCGGCAAGGCGACGAGCAGGGCGACGACGGCCCCGATGGCGAACGACCCCGCCGCGGCGGGCCCCGCCTGTCCGGCCGCCAGCCCCGGAAAGACGAAGATGCCGGCCCCGATCATCGTCCCGATTCCGATCGCGAGGCCGCCGGACAGGCCGAGCGTTCGCTCGAGTTCGGCGTCGTCGGTGATCGTCGCCTCGTCCGTCTCGACCGTCGGTTCGACCTCCGGGGACTCGCCCTCGATGTTGGTTCCCTCGGCCGGCGGCGGTTCTCCGCTCATAGTGGCGATGACTCATGCCGGACGGATAATTTTTCAGGTGAATATTACAGGTTGGGTGTTCTCCCGCTGGAAGGTAACGGGTGAGGGCCACCGATGCTCCCGCCCGTCCCCGATCAGAACAGCAGTCCGCCCAGCGGGACGTCCTCGTCCGGTTCGACGAGGACGGGATACTCCTCCTCGCCGGGGACGCAGACCGTCAGTGCTTCGGATTTGAAGCCTGCAATCCGAACCGATCCGAGGGTCGTGGCACACAGGACTTGCCGTCCCACGAGTTCCTCGGGGTCGTAGTGGTGATCCAGCTGTGCGGCGGATTGGATCTCGCCGTGGTCCTCGCCGAGATCGATCCACAGCTTGGTCATCTTCGGCTTGTTCGCCTCGGTGAACGCTTCGGCTTCCAGCACTTCGCCGACGCGAATCTCGACGTCGAAGGGGTTCTCGACCATGTGGCCCGTATCGCCGGCCTCGAGAATGAGCGTTCGGGTTTCGGAACGCGGTCGGTGCGCCCAGACGGGAACCGCGTGCGGGCCGAACGCGAGGCGCTCCGAACGGCGCTCGAGACGGTGGCGACACGTCTGCTGACGCCACGGGAGTCCGCCGTTTCCCGCGTCGCCCTCAGTCCTCGATCGCACCGTACACGAGCGAGGACTCCATCGCGAGGGCGGTATCGTCGCCCAGTATGCCGTCTTCTTCGAACGCCGCCTCGGGACGCGCCTCCACGATGCGGTCGCCGTCCGAGAGCGCCGCCGCCGACGAAACCCACGTCAGGAACCGGTACGTCACCGAATTCGCCTGCGGGGGTGTCAGATGTACGGTCCACCGTCCCCGCTCGGTGCTCGAGGCGGTCTCCACGCTGAGCGGTGGGTCGTCCGCGTCGGTCGCGGCCGTATTCGTCGAGTGATCCCGAACCGACACCGATCCCGGATGCACCGTCCAGTCGTGCCGTTCGCGGAACGCCGCGTGGTTCCACGCGCCGGCGAGGGGCGACACGCGATACTCCGTCAGGAGGATGAACGATACCGAGCCGTCGGCCTCCCGCTCGTACACGGTCGCCGTCGCGTCCACTCGTCCCGAACTGTCGGTCGATTCCGCCGTCTCTCGAGCGACGGCGACAGCGTCCGCGGGAATCGAGAGGTCGAGTTCGCCGAACGTGGAGTCGGTTCCACCCGAGGCAGCGGCTCCGAGACACCCGGCGACTACCGTCGTCCCTGAAACGACGGCCGCGAGTATATTCCGCCTATTAGCCATCATTCTTCTATATAAAAAGAAGATAGTAAAACGTTTGGTGTAGAATAAGGCATACATGTTCATCCATTTCGTTCCGTCTGTGGGTCCCCAGCGAACGCGGGGCCGAAGTCGAAGTCCGATTCTAGGCGGCCGTCCACCGCAATTCGCGAGGCGTCTACTCGAGCAGTGTCTCGGCTAGCAACGAGCGGCTCTCGTCCCCGTCGTCGGTCGCGTTCGGGAGGACGAGCATGATCTCTTCGATACCGACCTCGCCGTAGTCGGCCAGTCGATCTCGTACCTCGGCCGGCGTCCCCGTCGGTGCCGTCTCGACGTATCCCGCGAGGAAGAACTCGCGGGGCTCGGTGGGCTCGTCGGGCAGGAACTCGTCTCGGAACGCCTCACGCTTTGCTTCGGCCGCCTCGGTCGTCTCACCGACGAAAACGAACAGTTCGGCGGACTTGCGGATCTCCTCGTAGCGTTCCTCACTCTCACAGTGCTCTCTGAGGACCGTGAGTTTGTCGGCAAAGCCAGCGGGCTCGAGCGTCCCGTAGTTCCAGCCGTCAGCTAGTTCGGCGGTGTATCGCAGGGTAAACTGCTCGCCGCCGCCACCGATCCAGATCGGCGGGTGAGGATCCTGAACTGGCTGGGGCTCACAGAACGCATCCTCGAGGTCGACAGCCAGATGCTCGCCCGTGTGACTGTACGTCTCGTTCGTCCAGAGTCCCTGCAGGATCTCGACCGTCTCGGCGAGCCGACGGAGCCGTTCGGCCGGCGGCTCCCGAAACTCGTAGCCGAAGCGCTCGTACTCCTCGGCGTACCAGCCCGCGCCGAGCCCGAGTTCGAGCCGTCCGTCGCTGATTCGATCGACCGTCGCCGCCATCTTCGCCAGCACGGCGGGGTGGCGGTAGGACTGGCTCGTGACGAGCGTTCCGAGCCGGATCTCGTCGGTGGCTTCGGCGACCGCGCTGAGCGTCGTCCAGCACTCCTGTGTCGCCCGGCGCGGGTCGCCGATCCACGACTGGAAATGGTCCTCGAGCCACACCGCGTCGTAACCGAGCGACTCGGCCTCGAGTGCCGTCTCGCGAACGGTTCCGATGTCGGTGCCGTACTGGGGGAGGATGATCCCGACCTCGAGATCCGCTGCACTCATCGACTCACCTCGTCTTCGAGTTCCACGTCGGACTCGACCGCCTCCTCGAGTTCGAGCACTCGATCCGCGAGCGTCTCCGGATCGCTCGCGACGACTTTCGTCATCGCCTCCTTCCCGACGTCGCCACGGTCGATCACGGCCGCCGGCGGCTCCTCGCGATCGCCGAACGCTTGCCGGGCACCCCAGCTCATCGTGTTGCCTTCGGTCTCTTTGACGTCCGTCGGTTCCTCGTCCCGGTCGTACGCCGCGAGTTGCCACTCGAGGTCCTCGAGGGCGCCCTCGACGTCCGGGCCGAACCGGCAGTTGACCGCGAACCGAAGCGCTGGGTGGAACTCGCGGGCCGAGAGGAGAAACCGGGCCACGTGGCTCGAGGCCCCGAATCGGACGCCGCGGTTCGGCTGGACGCCCGAGAGCGTGCGCGTGATCCGGCCTTCGACGGCCGCGGTTTCCGCGACGGATTCGGCTGCGGGGGTCGCGCCGACGACGTTCATCCCGACCTCGGGGACGAGGAGGGAGACGTCGCGCTCGACGAATCGATCGACGACGGCTTGGACCTCCTCGGCGGTCGGATTCCGACTCGCCTCGTTTCGCAGGTCGACGAGGTGGTTGACCGCGCCGTGGCCCTCCCCCACGTCGTAGTAGTACCGCACCGCGCGGGCGAGGAAGTTCGTCGCACCCTCGACGGCGGGCTCGAGCGAGTCACCCGTCGCGAGGCGGGCCGCGATGGCTGCGGCGAGCGTGCAACCGGAGCCGTGGGTTGCCTCCGTCCGAATACGCGGATGCTCGAACACGCGCACGGTGTCGTTCGTGACGAGCGTGTCCCGAACCTGCTCGCCGGGAATGTGCCCGCCCTTGACGAGCACCGCGTCGACGCCCGTCTCGAGGATCGCCTCGCCCGCCTCGCGGGCGCTCTCCCGATCCGCGACCGCGATATCGGTCAGCACCTCGGCCTCGTCGGCGTTCGGCGTCGCCAGCCGCGCCGCACCCAGCAGATCCTCGTAGGCGCGTTCGGCTTCGGGCTCGAGCAGGCGGTCGCCGGAGGTCGCGACCATCACGGGGTCGACGACCAGCGGGAACTCGAACGACTCCGCGCGGTCGGCGACGAGCCGGACGATCTCGGTCGTCGCGAGCATCCCCGTCTTCGCGGCCCCGACATCGAAGTCGCCGGTGACGGCCTCGAGTTGGGCCTCGATCTCCTCGAGCGGCAGGACGTGCGATGACTCGACGCCGCGGGTGTGCTGGGCGGTGACGGCGGTGATCGCGGACGTCCCGAAGACGCCGTGGGCGGCCATCGTCGCGAGGTCGGCCTGAATGCCGGCGCCGCCGCCGGAGTCGCTCCCCGCGATCGTCAATCCTACCGGGCGAGTATCAGGTGCTGGCGTTCTCATACCCGTAGGTATTCCCCGGTTATACAAAGTGGTCGTGGTAAGCGATCCTGAGAATCGATTCGGCTGCCGTCTCTCTCAGCCTACTCAGTCGACGGCGGTGGCGCGTGCGGAGCCGCAGTGAGTGACGAACGAACTGCGGCGCTACCCGCGCGAGGGACGAGTGAACGACCAGAGGGAGTGAACGAGTCGGCTGGGGAGGGCGTGGAAATCACCGCCGCCACGTCAGTCGGTTAGTTGCGATCACCTTCTAACGGGTTCTACCCGTGCTCGTACCGGAACCAAGGAATTTCACAGCCCCCTCAGCCGATTCGCTCACCGCGCCACAGCACGCGCCGCCGCAAACGGTACACAATTCAATCGTTCGCCGAATCGGCCAGTTCGGCGTACGCGGCCCACGACGGATCGACACTCGGGTGCTCGAGTCGCTCCCCGTTGACGATCACGTCGCCTTCCCCGTCGTCGCCACCTCCTGGCTCCACGCGGCCGATGTCGGCGACGACGGTGTCCCGATCCTCGAGCGCCTCGCGAACCGCGTCGACACCCGCGGGATCGACGGCGATCAACAGCGACCCGCTACTCGTCGCCGCCCACGGGTCGATCTCGAGGGCGTCGCAGACCGCCTCGACGCCGGGACGCATCGGCACGGCCGCTCTATCGACCGCGAACCGAGCCCCCGCCCCGTCGGCCATCTCGTTCAACGCGCCCGCGAGTCCGCCCTCAGTCACGTCGTGCATCGCCGTCACGGGACCCGCGGCGGCTGCCGTGAGGGCATCCCGAACGCAGTAGACTTCCTCGAGTCGGTTCTGTGCGTCCGCGACGACGCTATCGGGGAGATCCAGTTGGCCACCGAAGAGGGTACTCAACAGCCCGACGGACTCGACGGCGGGACCGGTCGTCAGGAGGAGTCGATCACCCACGCTGGCACCGTCGGGGCGGACGATATCCGCGCGGTCGCCGACGCCCATCGCGGTCGCCGCGCCGACCCACGGATGGGAGGGATCCGAGTATCTGGCCGTGTGTCCCGTCACGACGGCCACGCCGAGGTCGGCACACTCCGCGTGGATCGCCTCCCAGACGGTCGCGAACTGCTCGTCGGTCATCGTCTCGGGCAGCGTGAAACAGATCGAGAGATGCGACGGCGCGATACCGCTGACGGCGACGTCCGCGAGCACGAGGTCGAGGGCGAACCGGCCCGCTCGCTCGAACCCCAGCGCCGGGAGGATCGACAGCGGGTCCGTCGCGGTGACCAGCGCCCGTCTGCCGATATCGAGGACGCCGAAGTCGACGCCGTGGCGCGGCCCCACGGCGACGTCGGTGCGATCCGCGCCGAGATTCGGCGCGACGTGGCGCTCGAAGAACGTCCGGTCGATTTTGCCGAGGTCGCTCACGCTCGAGTGGTCTAATCGGGACGGCTTAGACGTGCTGGTTGTCGGCGCGTCGCTCGAGCAGGCGATCGCTGGGAACGGTTCTGACGTGCCGACCGCGACAGTTCACAGTTCGCGCGTGTAGATCGCCGTCGGATACGACTCGTCTCCGATATCGAACTCGCTCGAACCCGTCCGCTCGAAGCCCCGAGCGTCGTAGAACCGGTGGCCGAGATCGTTTCCGTCCAGCATCTCGAGTTTCACGCGATCGATCGAGGCCGGAAGGCTATCGAGTCCGTACTCGAGCAGCGCGGTGCCGACGCCCTCGCCCCAGTGGTCGGGTTCGACGTAGATCTCCTTGAGGCCGGCCTCGTTCGCGCCGACGAAGGACTTGGTGTCGTCGCCCCAGCGGAAATAGCTGTAGCCGCGGGCGGTGCCGTCGATGTCGGCGAGAACGATGCCGTCTCGATCCTCACGTAATCGGCCAGCGTACTCCCGGACGGCCTCGTCAGGTGGATCAGGATCGAACTGCTCGAGGACGTCGGCAGGGAGCAACTCGTCGTAGGCCGCACGCATCGCCACCACGTTGATCCGAACGATCGCGCGAGCATCCGAAGTCCCTCGCAGACGGCGAATCTCCATACCGATCACGGTCGTCGTGACAGTTCAAAACAGTTTCGTCGTCGCGAATCCGTCGCGAGTATCCGACCGCTAGCTTCGACCTCCCCACGAGCGTTCGTGGACGGCGCTGGCGTTCCACTCGCGACATCGTTCGACGGCGGCACCGTCGACGACGACAGCCTCGGGACAGTCATTGCTGGGAACACCGAACGAGTGGCCCAAACGGGCGCGGACACGCCGCTCGTGAGTCACGCCGACGTACTACGGCTCGGACCACGTGGCGCTCGAGTCGTACCGCAATATGGGCGACGAGTCGTCGACCTCGGCAGTTTTGTATATCGATATAGAGTTTGTTGACTCCCCCTCGTCCCAGAAACCATCGCTCCCGCACACCGCGACGACAGCGAGTAGCTATGTCACCGTCGGTGATCGGAACTACCCAACAATGCAGGGTGAATCGCTAAGTACCACTACTGGTAACGGACTATACTATCATGAGATATGATAACTCACGGGGGACAGATCGTATCGGTGCAGAACGGGGGACCGAATGCACGGCATTATTCTGAAGACGCTACAGGCGTTCGTCGTGGACACCTACGGCGAAGACGCCTGGCTGACGATCCAGCACGAAGCGGACATCGAAGAGAAGGTCTACGTGCCCGTTACCGTCTACCCGGACGGCGACGTGTACGAAATCGTCCGAGTCGCGGGCGAACTGACCGACCAGAGTCCGCGAACGATCCTGACTCAGTACGGGAAGTGGGTCGTTCCGGCACTGCTCGAGACCTACGATCTCCACATCGACGACGAGTGGGACGGACTCGAGCTCATCGCGAACATCCAGCAGTTTCACACGTCGTTGCGGACCCGAGATATGACGACGCTGACGACGCCGCGGATTCGATCGGAGCGAGTCGGCGAGCACCACGTTCGGATTACGTACGACTCCGACCGGAAACTGTGCGACGTCGCGCGCGGTGCGATTCAGGGCGTCGCCGCCCAGTTCGACGAAGAGCTGGTCGCCGAAGAACAGACGTGCATGCACGAGGGCGACGACGCCTGCCGGTTCGATATTCGACGGACCGACGCCGTGACATCCACGAGCGGCACGGAGGCGACGTTCGAGTTCGACGCCGAGACCGAGTCGACGACCGAAGCCGCGAGCGGAGGGCCGGATGTCTGAGTCCGCGACGGGTCCAGACCGTCAG
Source organism: Natronorubrum marinum (assembly GCF_052040125.1). Taxonomy (NCBI): domain Archaea; kingdom Methanobacteriati; phylum Methanobacteriota; class Halobacteria; order Halobacteriales; family Natrialbaceae; genus Natronorubrum; species Natronorubrum marinum. The sequence continues at coordinate 603,251 of NZ_JBPPFV010000001.1, read as the reverse complement.
TCGAGGGTTCCGAGCGCGATACAGTCCCAGCGACCGATCGGCTTCGGAATAGTCGTCACGCTCGTCGGACTGCTCGGTATCGCCGTCGGCGCGGTCGCACTCGGCCAAGCGACGCCGGCCGTACTCGGCGTCGGCGTCGGTGGCGTTGCCACCACCGGGCTGGTCGCCACGGCAGTCGCTGTGGTGTCCGACGGCCGAACCGCTCCCCGCCAGCGCGACGACTTGCGGGAGGCGATCGACGACGTAACCGAGCGTGTGGGCCGCCTCGAGGCGGGCGAGCACGACGTCTCGTTCGACGGTGATCGGGACGACGAACTGGCGGCGCTCGAAGCGGCGCTCGCGTCGATTCGCGCCCAACTCACGCGAAGCGAGCGGACCGATCAGTCGCTGACGGAACTCGAGTCGATGGTTGAATCCCACGCCGAGACGACCCAATCGGTCGCCGGCGGCGATCTCACGCACCGATTCGACCGTCCCGGAACCCACGACGCGGTCGACGAGTTGGCCGACAACTCCAACGCGATGCTCGCCGAGATCGAGGACACGTTCGCGACGCTGAAGTCGTTCTCCGGCGAGGTCGTCACCTACAGCCACGAACTCAACACGAGCATGGAGACGGTCCGGGCCGAGGGCGACCGCGCGAGCGAGACGCTCTCCGACGTCGTCGAGACGAACCGCTCCCAACACGAACAGCTTCGAACCGTCTCGGCCGAGATGCAGACGTTCTCGACGACGATCGAGGAGATCGCCGCGACGGCTTCCGAGGTCGCGGACAGGGCAGATAGAACTGCCAGAGTCGGCTATCAAGGCGAACAGGCAGCCAGCGACGCGATCGAAGGGATGGACGTGATCGATGCGGAAACCGAACGGACCCTCGAGGAGATCGAGCAGCTCGAGGCGGAAGCCGAGCAGATCGACGATCTCATCGAATCGATCAGCAATATCGCCGAGCAGACGAACATGCTGGCGCTCAACGCCAACATCGAGGCCTCTCGATCCGCTGACAGCGCTGATCAGGGGTTCGGTGCCGTCGCCAACGAAATCCAGACCCTCTCCGAAGAGGTCTACGACTCGGTCCAGTCGGTCGAGGAACGCCTCGAGCAGCTCCGGACGCGAGCGATCTCGGCGGCCGACGAGGTTCGAACCAGCCGCGACCGCATCGAGGACAGCGTCGGTGATGTCGAGCACGCGGCGAGTGCACTGGAGCGGATCGCCGGCCTCGCCGAGCAGACGAACGACGGCGTCCAGGAGATCTCTGCCGCGACCCAGCAACAGGCGTCGGCGACCGAGGAGGTCGTCGCCATCGTCGAAGACGCCGCAGAGACGAGCGACGAGACGGCGACGATGTCGGCACGAGCCTCCCGACGCGCGGCTGCACAGGCCGACGCCCTCTCCCACGTCGCCCACAGCGCGACGGTCCTCACCGAACAGGCCGGCGAGTTAAACACCCATCTCGAGCGCTACGCGACCGAAACCGGGTACGAACTACCCGAAGCGCGAACAGGCGACGATGTCGATCCGGAGGCGGTATCGACTGCCGACCCCTCGACGCAGACGATCGGTGACGGCGAACCGGCGTCGCGGTAGCCGCGACGACGCGTCCGCGTTGGCTCCTTCCATTTGTTATCGGCCCTCGGTCGGCATATGTAACTGAATCCGCTAGCGTCGGACGGTAGTGAAAGTGGAACCAGTTACGGACAACAGTGAAGTGTATCTTGCCCATAGCAGAAGTCAATGGCGTACTCGTCACACACTGCGGCCGAATCCGACCTCGAGTTCTCGACGTCGGAACTGACGGGTGCGCTAGGAGATTCGGTTACGGTCCTCCCCTTGCTCATCGCGCTGGCAGCGACCACGAGCGTCTCGCTCCCCCACGTACTGGTCGGCTTCGGCGTCTTTCAGATCGTCTGGGGGATCTACTACGGGATGCCGATGTCCATCGAGCCGATGAAGGCCCTTATCGGGCTCGCGATCGTCGGCTCGCTTTCGTATCCGGAACTCGCCGCGGCCGGGCTCCTCGCGGGCGGCGTCCTGCTCGCCGTGGGGAAACTGGGTCTCGTCGGACAGCTCCAGCGGGTAGTCGGCGAACCCGTGATTCGGGGCGTCCAGTTCGCCGTCGCCTTGCTGTTGCTCGAGGCGGCCGTCGGGCTCTCGGCAGGGAACGTTCCAGTCGCCGTCGCCGGATTGGCCGTCGTCGGCTGTCTGGCGCTCGTCGGCTACCGGGCCGCGAGCGTCCTGCTAATTCTCGGTCTCGGCGGGGTCGCGGCCGTTGTGACGACCGGCGTTCCGACGCCTCGAGTTCCCGAACCCGCGCTCTTTCCCGCGGGAACGCCGACGCTCTCGGCCGGCGCACTCGAGGGAACCGTCGCCCAGTTGGGGATGACGGTCGGCAACGCCGCCATCGCGACGGCCCTGCTCTGTGGGGATCTGTACGATCGGGACGTTTCGCCCGACGCGCTCTCGCGGAGCATGGGCGCGACCTGTCTCGCAGCGATCCCGATCGGTGGGATTCCAATGTGTCACGGCAGCGGCGGGGTCGCGGGGAAGTACGCCTTCGGCGCTCGCACCGGGGGTGCGAACGTCATTCTCGGCGTCGGCTACCTCGCGCTCGCGCTGGTGGCCACCGGCGCACTGTTGGCCGCGTTCCCGGTCGCCGTGTTGGGCGTCTTGCTCGTGGTTGTCTCGTTCGAGTTGGCCCGAGCGGCGTTCGAACCGGTCGCGGATCGCCGGTCACTGGCGGTCGTCGTCGGCGTTGGCGCAATCGGTCTCGCGGTCAACGTCGGCGTGGCGTTCGTGCTCGGCGCCGTCGCGTTCTGGATGCTCTCGAGCCGAGCGTGACGAAACGTACCTATCGGTAAACGCCGCAGTGAGCCAGTTTCGTCGTCCGGGATCAGTGATGTTGCACGCGATCAGCACAGGCGGAGGCGTTGCCGCTGCGGTCGAGCCACGAGCGCAGCACCCGCGAGCGACTAACAGGAGCGAGCGGCCTTTTTAGCGTAGATTTTTGCGCCGAGTGGTTCCGAGCGCAGCGAGCGAACCCGAAGCGCAAAAAGGTACTTCTGCACATAGATTGAGCAACTCGAGTCGAGGCCCTTATACCAGCGAAGACGCCCGAAAAGCTGTTTCAGCGCTCGAGTCGAGCCCTGGCACCCGACCACTCACACGCGACGACGACACTCATACATCGATATGAGCTATACGAAATCGAGGCTCCTCGAGAGACACGCCGCTTTTCTCCCCGGACTGCGAAACACCGGCGATGACAGCAACCTGGGCCGATTGTTTCGACCGCGCTGGGGAGTACGACGTCACGCTCGAGGACGTGCGGACGGCGGTCGACGATCTTGCGGCCACGACGGCGACCGAGGAGGCGTCCGACGATGGCTGACCGACCCGATCCCGCACGCGTCGTCGCCGACGTCGGCGTGCTCACGGCCGACCTGTTCGTCGACGGCGACGCACGCGAGGCCCTCGATCGCGTCCGCAGTCACACCTGGGTCGACCTCGTCGCGAGCGATCCGCTGCTCGAGCGGACGGAACAGGTAGTTGCACGACTCGCCGATTCGGACCTCGCAGCCGACCACCGGGAGCGTCTCGAGGCCGAGCGGGTCGCCGTCGAGCACCCCGCGGACGACCATCCGGCGCTCGCCTCCGCGTACCGGGGGGAGGCGGCACACCTGCTCTCCTACGACGAGGACCTCGGCTCACCCCAGGCTGGGCTCTCCCTGCAGTCTCGCGTCTCGGTGAGCGTCCGTTCGCCGGACGCGTTCGCCCGACTGTTCGATCCCGAGAGCCTCTACGAGGCCGTCGAAGGGGGCGCGTATCCGGGCCCGGATCGGGACCCGCGGGAGTGAGCCAACGGCTGGGAGCGGTGTCGCGGCGGCCTATCTGCCGCTCGAGTCGGGACGCTTATTCGGGTACAGCGGTGAGTATGGAGGGGCATGAACGATCTACGCACCGGGTTGAGTTACGGGGACGTACTCCTCGTTCCGAACCGCTCGCCGGTCGACAGCCGGAGCAACGTCGACCTCTCGACGTCTTTCACGCCGTCGATCGAACTGGAGACGCCCCTCGTCTCCGCCGCGATGGACACCGTCACGGAGGCCGAACTGGCGATCGAACTCTCGCGAGCCGGCGGGTTCGGCGTCCTCCACCGGTTTCTCACGCCCGCGGAACAGGCCGAACAAGTCGAGCAGGTCCATGACAGCGGTGAACGGGTGGGTGCCGCAGTCGGAATCGACGAGGACTACGTCGACCGCTGTGCCGATCTCGTCGACGCCGGCGTCGACGCCCTCGTCGTCGACGTGGCCCACGGCCACCTCGAGCGCACGCTCGAGGCCGTCGAGACCCTCCGGGAAACGTTCCCGGAGACCGATCTCGTCGCCGGCAACGTCGCGACTCCCGCGGGCGTCGAGGATCTCGCGGCTGTCGGTGCCGACTGCGTAAAGGTCGGTATCGGTCCGGGCTCGCACTGTACCACGCGAAAAGTCGCCGGAACCGGCGTCCCGCAGCTGACCGCGGTCGACGACTGCGCGGAGGCGGCCGAGGACCTGGACGTCACGATCTGTGCGGACGGCGGCATCCGCACGTCCGGCGACGCGGTGAAGGCGTTAATGGCAGGGGCGGAGACCGTCATGATGGGGAGTCTCTTCGCCGGGACCGAGGAGGCACCCGGTGCAGTGGTCGAAGTCGACGGAACGCGGTACAAACGCTCCCGGGGAATGGCGACCACGACCGCTGCCAAAAAGCGCGACGACAAAGAAAACAACGTTCGCGCCGACGAGGGCGTCGAGGCCCTGACGCCGTACAAGGGACCGGTCGCCGACACCGTTGCGGAGTTCTGTGCCGGCATCCAATCCGGACTCTCCTACTGCGGCGGCCACACGATCCCCGAGGCCCGCGAGAAGGCCGAGTTCATCCGGGTCGCTCCCAGCGCGAAAGAACGCGAGGGCTACCACGCGGACCACGACTGGGAGGGCGTCAGCGTCGATAGCAAATCGATGGCCGGCGGCGAACCGACGCCCGACGAGGCGGCAAACGCCACCACCGAAGACGACGATTGACTTCTCGTTCGATTCGAACGGATCCCGCCGTCGATACGGCGTCCGGTATCGGACGGCCGATCACGACGGCGTGTCTCAGGCGGGTTTTCCGGCTTCGACTCGAGCCGAGACGATCGGCAGGTCGTCGGTCCACTCGCCCTCGACAGTGATCGAGCGATCGACGAATCCCGTGTCGGCGAGCCACGTTTCCAACTCGTCGACCGTCGCGGCACCGCCGACGCAGGCGTCGACTGCGTCGGGATCGTCCCGGATTTCGTCGGGCAACGGCTCGGTCGCGACGAGGTCCGAAATCGCGAGCGTGCCGCCGGGTCGCAGGACGCGGTACGCCTCCGCGAGCACCTGCCGTTTGTTCGGCGAGAGGTTGACGACGCAGTTCGAGATGATCGTATCGACGGCCGCGTCGGCGACGGGCAGGTGTTCGATCTCGCCGAGTCGGAACTCGACGTTCGCGAACTCGCTCTCGAGCGCATTTTGACGGGCACGCTCGAGCATCTCCGGGGTCATATCGACGCCGATAACCCGTCCCTCGGGGCCGACCTCACGGGCCGCCAGGAAGCAATCGAAGCCGCCGCCCGAACCCAGATCGAGCACGGTCTCGCCGGACTCGAGGTTCGAAATCGCGACCGGGTTGCCACAGCCGAGTCCGAGGTTCGACTCGTCGGGGACGGACTCGAGGTCGTCGGGATCGTAGCCGAGCGAGAGCGTGCGATCCGGATCGGCCGCGATCTCGGCGTCGGAGCTTCCACAACAGCCGTCGCCGGTCGCTGCGATATCGCCGTACGTCTCGCGGACGTGCGTTCGCTGGTCGGTCGTCGCGTCGTCGTCGGGTGATTCGTTTGTCGTCATTAGTGGTGTACGGGTCGTAATTCGGTATCGCGATCAGTCGTCCGCCGGAACGTCCACGACAGCCCCCAGATCGAGCAGTTCGAAGACCGCCGTGTCGGCGATCCGATAGTAGGTCCACTTGCCCTTCTTGCGGCCCGCGACCAGTCCCGCGTCCCGGAGCGTCCGGAGGTGCGTCGCGACCGTCGACTGGGGGGCTTCGACGACGACCTGCAACTCACAGGCGCACAGTTCGCCGTCTCGAAGAGCCTCGAGGATGCGGACCCGGTGGTCGTTCGCGAGGGCCCCGAAGACGGTCACCTGCGTCTCGGTCCGGCCGTCGGTCGGCCGCCGGTCCTCGAGCCCGGCAACGGCTCCGTCGACGTCGTCGTAGACGCCTTCGAGTGCCTGACAAGCTGCCTCGAGGGCCTCACTGCTCGAGTTCATATCGGAGTTGATCGATCTGGGGTCGCCTTCGGAAACGGTTCGGGGTCGTCGGCATCGTGTATAACGTATTGGGTTCTACCGATATAAAGAGCTAGCCTGGCGAAGGATCGCGACCACTACAGAGGGAATTCGGGGCGAAAGTAGCTACGAGAAGGTAAACGATCTTGTCAAACAGATCGGGAGTGGCCGATTTGAACTACGCCTCGTTGTCGGCGTACCACTCCGCGAATGCGGCGAACGCGCGACCGCGATGGCTGATCGCGTTCTTCTCCTCGGTGCTCATCTCAGCCAGCGTCTGGTCGTTGTACTCGAAAATGGGGTCGTAGCCGAATCCGCCCTCGCCGCGCGGGGCGACGAGCGTGCCGGCGACCGATCCTTCGAACGTCGCCGTTCCGTCGGCATCCGCGTAGACGAGAACCGTCCTGAAACGCGCCCGCAGATTCTCCTCCTCGCGTGCAAGTCGCCAGAGGCGCTCGACGCCGACGGTATCCTCGACATAGGCCGAGTACGGGCCGGGAAACCCGCCCAGCGCGTCGACGAACAGCCCCGTATCGTCGACGATCACCGGCTCGTCGCTCTCGAGCGCCGCGAACGTCTCGCGGGCGCCGTGGATCGCGATCTCCTCGAGCGAGTCGCTCTGGATCTCGGTGTAGTCGTGCTGAATCTGTTCGACGGCCGCGAGACCGTCGAAATACTCGCGCGCCTCGCGGACTTTCCCCTCGTTACCCGTCACGAATCGAATGGCCATGTGCGGGAGACGGGTCGGTGCCGGCAAAGTACCGTCGATCGGCAGTCTCGACTGCAGTGGAAACGCGGTGGCCGCTGATCGACGATGGCGGCAGTTCGAGACGTGCAATCGGCCGACGAACTCAGTCCGCCGACTCGTCGTCGTCGACGATGACTTCGACGGGTTCGTCCTCGCGCTCTTGACGCTGTTCCGTGGCTCCCTGCTCTTGCTGCCAGAGGAGCGCGCCGGCGACGAGCACGACGACCCACGATCGCCAGTTGGCGAGATTCAGCGTGTAGCCGACGCCGAAGGGTTTCTCGACGAGCATCCCTTCGCCGGGCTGCCAGTACGACGAGAGCATGCGGCCTATGCTAGGTCGTTCGAAGTTGTACGGTACCCCAAGAATCTCTCCGGAACTCGGCTTATCTGCCATGCGCGAACGTACATCCTCCCCGGATATGAGTATTGGGTACTCGTCTCTCTGCTCGCAAGGGGCCAGTCTGCGGTACTTTCGGACCCCCTATCACCGTACTTGTTTTCGTTCCGTAGCCCTCTATACCCGGCCGTTCCGTGGTCGTCTACACTCGGCCGTTCCGTGGCCGCCTGTACCTATTACCGGTCCGCGAGTGCGGTCTCGAGTCCGGCGACGAGTCCGTCCGCCATCGCCTCGAGCGCCAAACTGGGTTCGCCGTCGTCGCGTTCGGCCGCCTGCTCGTGCGACAGGGGGACGTGGACGAACCCGGCGCTGTATTCGCGGTCGCTCGTTTCGACGAGATGGCGCGCGGCGTAGAGCAGGTTGTTGCAGGCGTGCGTTCCGGCGTCCGTCGACAGCGTCGTCGGCACGCCCGCCTCGAGCATCGGCTCCTTCATCGCTCGAACCGGCAGCGTCGCGAAGTAGGCGTCCGGACCGTCGTCGGTCGCCGGCTCGTCGACTACCGTTCGATCCTCGTTGTCGGGGATTCCCGCGGCGTCTCGAAGGTTGATCCCGACCCGCTCGAGCGAGAGCGTGTTCCGACCGGCGGCCAAGCCGAGCCCGCAGACGATATCGGGATCGTGCTCGTCGACCGCGGCCTCGAGCGCCGGACGAACTCGATCGAAGACGACGGGGAGTTCGCGCCCGACAATCGTCGCGTCGCCGACGGTCGTTCCGTCGAGGCGGTTCGCGAGTTGGCTCGAGGGGTTGTGCTCGAACTCGCCGAACGGTTCGTAGCCGGTAAGCAGGATTTCGGCCATCGGTCGCATCTCCAACTGATCGGGCATGAGTTCCTCGGTTCGACGGCGACGACACGAACGTTTTTCACCCCAATAATCTTACAGTAGTGTATGAAACGCAACGTCGGTGGTCTCGATCGGATCGTCCGAGGCGTCCTCGGCATCTGGCTGGTCGTGGTCGGTGTGGCAGCCTACTCCGAGGGGAAACGCGAACGCGCGGCGATCGCGGTGATCGCCGGACTCGGATTGCTCCAGAACGCGTTAACCTGTTTCTGCGGCGGAAACCTCCTGCTCGGAATCGACACGACGTCGGAGGAGTCGCGGTCGATCGAGTACCGTCGCTAATTCGACCGCCAGCTAACGGATCACGCGTCGTCGACGACGTACCGACCCCGTCCTTCGACATCCCGCAGGCGCTCGAGCACTCCCTCCTCGCCAACCTCGCGGTAGCCCTCCCGGACCGCCTCGCGCAGCGGCTCGGGGTTGTCCGCGGTACCGACGAGGCTCTGATCGAAGACGTGCACGTCCATCGCGTAGTCCTCGACGTGGTCGGTGTGGTAGCCGAGGCCGAAGTCGATGAGGAAGGTCCGATCCGAAGTCGGACCACGCTCGTCGGCTGCTCGCTGCGCTGGACCCCCGTCGCGTCTCCCGACCCGGACGTTCCGCGTCGTCGGATCGCCGTGGACGAACCCCGCCCGATGCAGGCGAGCGAGGTGGCGGCCGACATCGCGAACGCGCTCGGCCGTGAGCGCGTCGCGGAGGTCGGCGTCGCCGACGTACTCGAGTTCCAGTCGCGCCTCGAGCGGATCGACGTCGGTGAGTACCGGCGTCGGCACGCCCTCGCGCCGGGCGAGACTCGTCAGTCGGGCCTCGAGGGTCGTCCGCTCGCGCCGGAGCCGCTCGTCGAGGGCGGGGTGGCGGTAGGCCTTCGACTCGCGGCGTTTCGTGACCCGGCCGACGTCGGGGTCGAGGGAGACGAGGGCTTCGGCGCCGCGGACCTGGGTTTCGCCGTCGGCCCGCCCGGCTGCGAGTTCTGGCTCGTCCGATCGCCACGTGACGGGCACCTGATCCGGCCGGTAGTTCGGGTCGACGCGCGAGTCCTCGAGCGCAAGCGTATCGCCCGCGTCGTACATCTTCGCGCCGAGCACGGCGATCATCCCCGCGTTGTCCCGCAGGAATCGGGGCTCGGGGGCGTGAAAGTCGGCCCCGCGCTGGCCACACATCGACTCCAGCATCTCGCGCAGGCGGGCGTTCTGCCCGACGCCGCCGCCGAGGACGAGTTCGTCGCTGCCGGTCAGCGAGAGCGCGCGCTCGGCGACCTCGGTGAGCATCCCGAAGATGTTCTCCTGGAGGGAAAAGCAGATGTCCTCGATGGAGGTCCCACCGTCGGACGAGCCCGACGAGCCTCCGCTCACGCCGTTTGCGGAGACGCCGTCGTGTGCCTGCTTCGCGGCGCTCATGATCCCCGAAAAGGAGAAGTCCATCCCCTTGACGACGTACGGGAGGTCAACGTACTCGCCGTCCCTGGCCGCCGCCTCGACTTTCGGCCCGCCGGGGTGGGACCAGCCGACGTGGCGGGTGAACTTGTCGATCGCGTTGCCGACGCCGGTATCCATCGTTTCGCCGAGGACGCGATACCGGCCGTTGCGGTAGGCCAGCAGGTGGGCGTTCGCACCGCTGGCGTTCAGGCAGACAGGGGAGTCGAAGCCAGAGCTGTGGCGGCCGATCTCGAGGTGGGCGACCATGTGGTTGACGCCGACAAGGGGGACCTCGAGGGCCTGGCTCAGCGCGCGCGCGGCCGTGCCGACGATGCGCAGGCAGGGGCCGAGGCCGGGGCCTTGCGAGAAAGCGACCGCGTCAATCGGTGCCTCTGAGGACGGACCGTCAGCCGTCTCGCGGGCGTGCTCGAGTGCGGTCTCCACGACGCGCGGAATCGCGTCGTGCATGTGTTCGGCTGCCTCGCGCGGGTGGATGCCGCCGCTGTCGGGTTCGTAGGCGTCGCTCTCGATGAATACGTCGTCGGTCGCACCGTCGTAGACGGCCGCGCTGGCCGCCCAGGCGGTGCCTTCGATGCCGAGAATTCGGGTGTCAGAACTCACGTGTTAGCGGTTATCGCCGAGATACATCGGTTGCTCGCGGGTCGTTTCACTCCCCGCTCGCATTTCGATGTGCCTCGCTACCGCTCGGCACATCGCCGTTACTCCCACTCGGTGTACCCACACTTCCCGCAGTGGGTTCGGTCGCCGTGGTCCGCGAGGAAGACGTCGCCACAGCGGGGGCACTTCTCGCGCTCCGTGGTGCCGTCGTCGTTGTAGAGTTCGTGTCGTGCCATCTCAGGCCTCCTCCGCTTCCGGCTCTGCGTCTTCCTCGGCGGCGCCGATCTTGTTTCGCTCGAGCATGTGGTCTTGCTCGACGTCGCGGGCGTTGTCGGCCGTGTCGTAGACCTTCGCCTGTCCGACGGTCTTGCGCATCCCGAACTTGGTGTCGAGTTTGCGAACGACGACCTCGTCGGCGTCCTTGTTCAGTTTGGCCGCGAGACTGTCCCGAACCTGCAGGCGCGAAGGGGTCGCGTCATCGTGGGTCAGTTCGAAGGTAACGTCCGTTCGATGCAACATGGGGTTCTCCGTTTCGGAGATGATGTCGACGTCCATGATATCACTCAGTTACACTACTATCCCCGTGTAGCGCCTAAAAGGATTTCGAAGCCACACCCCGACCGTGCCGTCACCCCGTCGGTCCGATCCTGCCAGTCGTCTCTCTTCTGTGCCCGATCCGAACAGATGAAAGCGATTACATATTCGCGCCGAGACAGCCGAGTTGATGCCCTCCAGACGACGGTTACTCGCGGGTGTCGGGCTCGCCGCCGCCGGTTCCCTCGGCACTCACGCTGCTATCGGCGCGCAGTCGGACTCGACGACGATCGACTGGCCAATGGACCGATACGACGCCGCCGGAACCGGCTACAATCCCGACGCGTCAGGACCGAAAGACGACGTCGAAGTTTCGTGGGCAGCGTCGCTCGAGCGTGCCGGGGGGTTCGCGGTCGACCAACCCGTCGTCGTCGACGGGACGTTGTACGCCGGCACCGACGAACTCGTGGCGTTCGACGCCGAAACCGGCGACGTTCGGTTCTCCTACGGGAAGGCGTACGGCTCGAGTCCCGCCCGTGCGTCCGCATCGATCTACCGCACAGAGACGCTGGCAGTCAGTTCGCCCGAGGGCGTCGTCGGGTTGAACGCCGGCGGCGGCCTCGGACTGTTTGGACACCGATTCGGCGCGGAACGATGGCGGGGCCCAGGTCGAACGTCGGCGTCGTTTTTTGGCTCGCCCGAGACACCGTCGCCCGTCGCGGTCGGTGGAACGGTGTACGCCGCCGTTCCCGACACCAGCGATATCGTCGCGCTCGAGGCGGACAACGGCCGCGAACGGTGGCGACGGGATCTCTCGACCGACGATTACGTCAGCGTCACCCCGCGCCGGCCGGCGGTGCGGGACGGAACCGTCTTCGTCGCCGCGTGGCCATACCAACTCCGTGCGTTCGACGCCGAGACGGGCGACGAGCGGTGGAGCGAGCAACTCGAGGACCAGATGGTGCTCGCACCGACGGCGACCGGCGACGCCGTCGTCGTTCCGACGCGGTCCGGCGTCGTGACGTACGAGGCCGACGGCAGTGGCGTCCGCTGGACCAGCGATCTCGAGGGAAACGCGACAGACGGAGCCGCGGCCGTCGCCGAGGGGACGGTGTTCGTCACCGACGACGGGACCGACGGGGCGCTCCACGCACTGGACCTCGAGTCTGGTGACGAGGAGTGGGCCGTCTCAATGGGTCGCGGTGTCCGTCCAGTTGTCGCCGACGGGGTCGTCTACGGGACGGGCGGCTACGAACTGTTCGGACTCGACGCCGAAACGGGCGAGCAGCGGTTTTCCCACGAATCGGAGTGGCACTTCTCACCGCCCTCGATCGGCGACGGCGTCCTGTACATCGTCGACGGTGACCGCGTCCTCGCCCTGGAGGAGAACGCATGACCGGCGAATCGACCGGCTCGGATCGGGACGAATCGTGCGATCCTGAACCGGGGTCAGACACCGGCCCGAATCCGACTCGAGACTCGCTTTCGGACCGGAGATTCGGTCTCGACGAACGGGCTGGCGCTGACGCCGACGGGCCGCCGTCTCCGCTCTCGGTAGCGACGGCGCGGATCCGACGAGATCCGGCGCTCGCCGTGCCGTTCGTCGTGGCCGGATTCCTCCTCGCCGCTATCGACTGGCTCCGTCGACACGATCCGGTTCCGGCGTTGGTGTCCGACGGTGGCGAGAGTTTCTCGATCACCGTCGAGTTCGCCGGCTACCCGACAGGCGTTCCGGAGACCGGGCGCTCGCTCGAGGCCTTCGTCGACCTGCAACTGCGCTACCTCGCGTGGGGAATCGGCCTCGAGGTGGCCGCTCTGCTGATCGTCGCGGTCGCCGGGACCGTGACGATCGCTCGAGCCGTCGACGACGAGCGATCGCGCGACGGAACGGGTCTCGTTCGATGCGTGCCCGCGTATCTCGGCCTCGTCGTGATGTTCGACACATGGTACCGCCTAACCGGTTCGATCGGCGACGTCGGCCTGTTCCTCGGGATTCCGCTGCTGATCGTCGTCTCCGTCGTACTGGTGCGGCTGTTCGCGGCGCCCGCCTTCGCGGTCGCTGGCTCGGGACCGATCGCGGCGCTTCGGCGAAGCGCTCGCACGACTCGCGGCTCGGGCTGGTCGATTTTCGGGCTCGTCCTCGCGTTCGGACTCGCGGCGTGGGCCCTCGGGCTCGTCCCGATTTCGTACGCAGAACCCATATTGAGCAGCGCGCTCGTCGCGTCGGTCCACGCGGTCTCGGTCGCAGTGGTCTGGGAACGCATCGGCGACGCGGAGCGGCCGAACTGACGCGTCGTGGATCGACCAGTTCCGTCCGACAGTCCGTATCAGGGAAGCGCGACCAGTCCCCGCGGCGTCTGCGTCTCGAGTTCCGTCTCCCACTCGATATCGAGGCGCTCCCAGCGGCCGCCGAAGTCCTCGCTGACGAACAGGCCCCGGTTGTTCAGCGCGTAGACGACGCCGTCTTCGCTCGTCGTGTCGAAGACGGCGCGGACGACACCGTCGCCGACGGGGAGCCCGTGATCGTCGAGTCGGACCCAGGGCTCGTCGTCGGTGCGGCGGTAGACGTACGACTCGGCCGTCTCGGCCGTGTGGGCGCTCCGAGCGCCGCTCGCACTCGAGACGATGATCGAGTCCGGATCGCCCGGATCGGCGGCGAGACCCCAGCAGTAGGTGTGCTCGAGGCCCGCCTGGGGATGCGTCCAGGACTCGCCGCCGTCGTCGCTCTCGGCGTAGCCGTCGCCGGCTGCGGTGTAGACGCGCCCCTCTCGATCGGGGTGGATCGCCAGCGTGTGATTGTCCCGCCGAGAGCCTTCGGGCCGTTCGTGCCAGGTTTCACCGCCGTCCGTGCTCAGGACGAACGCGCCGGCCTCGATGCCGACGTAGAGTCGGTCGGGGTCGAACGGATCGACCTCGAGCCAGCGGACGTGGTGGGTGTGCGGGCGCGGCGGGAAGTACCACTCCTCGGCGGAGGGGAGGACCGTCAGTCCCGGGAGCAGTGTCCAGGAGTCGCCGCCGTCGGCGGAACGGTAGACGCGACTCGGCTCCGTGCCGGCGTAGACCACGTCCGGGTCGTGCGGGCTGATCGCGAGCGACATGACCGCGTCGCTGACGAACTCGGTCTCGAGGCGCTCGAACGACGGGGTGTCCGCGTCGGCGCTCGGTTCGTCCACCTCGTCGCTCGATTCACCCGCCCGGTCGTCCGCCGCCTGCGCGCGAAAGAGTCCGTCTTCGAAGGTCCCGACGAAGACCCGATCCGGGGCAGCGGGTGAGGCCGCGACGCACTCGAGGTCGTGGCCCTCGAGGTGGGTCGTCACCGTCCAATCGGAATCGGTCGGTCCGCCGGGCGTACACGCGAGGAGTCGATCGCGGAGTGCCGCGTAGAGGGTCGACATAGTTGACTGGACGGGCGCCAGCTACAAACGATCAGGGGTGGCGACGCCGGACGGGCGGTTCGAGGCGACTCGAGTATCGTCTCGACTCGGGAGCGCCGTACTGGAACGGCGGTTCACTGCGAATTTGTTGGCGGAACTGCCAATTGATTTATCGTGACCGTTCCCCCATCGGCTACTGTCACACCGATGAACTCGAGTGCTCGCCTCGCGATTTCAATAGTTCGCGAGTACTCGGTTTCGATCGTCGGAATCGTCCTTCTCGGCACTGTCGGCGCGTACGCGTTCGTGTTCGGTGGCCCCCTCACACTGCTGGTCGTCGAACTCCTGGTTCCGGGGGCGATCGGCGCAGCGCTCGTCTGGTACGGGCTCCGATCGCAGGCTCGCGAGAGCGGAACGCAGCGGGCAGATATCGTCACCGCGTCCTCGGTTACCTGCGGTGCGATCGTCGCAACGTTCTGTGCCTGGAGTATCTACCTCCTCTCGATCAGAGCTGGCTTTACCGACGGGTTCGCCCAGCCGGTGCTCAGTGCGCTAAGTACCGGTATCGCCTTCGGAGCGGTTCTCGGCCACATCTACGTCGAGTTCGCCCACCACTATCGCGAGAACGCACAGCTGTCCCAGGCCATCGACGCCTCGATGGACGGCATCGCCATCGTCGTCGACGATCACCACGCCTACGCCAACGACGCCTACGCCGCTCTCTACGGCGTTCGAAGCGCGGCGGCGCTCGAGGGAACACCCTGGAGAACGTTGTACACGAACGCCGCCCGGTCCACGATCAAACGCGAGGTCCTCCCGGCGCTGGACGAGCGGCGCTACTGGCGGGGAACCCTGACCGGCAAGCGTGCCGACGGGACGACCTTCCCCCAGGACGTCACGGTGAGCGCTCTCGAGTACGGCTCCGTCGTCGTCGCACGCGACGTCTCGGAGCAGCGCGACCGCGAACAGCGCATTCAGGTGCTAAACCGCGTGCTTCGGCACAACCTCCGGAACGCCGTCACCGTTATCCAGGGCCACGCAACCCTCGCGGGCGAGCGGGACTCAACCCTCGAGTGCCGTCACGTCGCCCCCATTCTCGAGGAGATCGACGATCTGATGACGACGGCCGACAAGGCCCGCGGCGTCGAGCGAACCCTCGAGCGGAACGGGACAGCCGAACTGGTCGAGACGACGGCGGTAGTGCGGTCGGTCGTCGACCGCGCGCGAGCCGCGTACCCCGCCGCTCGAATCATCACGCAGGTCGACAAGCAGGGGTCAGCGGCGACCAGACCGAGCGTCGACGGCAGCGTCACCGACGCGCTCGACGAACTGGTCGCCAACGCGATTCAGCACAACGGGCCCCGCGACGACGGCAATTCGGACGGGGAGGGCGGCGACGTGCCGACCGTCGAAATCGCCGTTCGCACCGTCGCGTACGAGACCGAGTCCAGACTCGAGTTCACGGTCACCGACGACGGTGACGGCATTCCCGAAGCCGAACGGCGGGCGGTCCTCGAGGGTCGGGAGACGCAACTTGAACACAGCTCCGGGCTGGGCCTGTGGCTCGTCGCCTGGATCGTCCAGAACGCCGGGGGCGACCTGCGCTTTGCGGATCGGCCCGGCGGCGGCACGATCGTCACGCTCTCGTTCCCGCAGGAGCAGTCGGTTTCGGCGGATGCGGCGACGCGAGCGGCTCCGTAACCGGACTCGGCTCGGGCGTCTATCGCCCCGACGGCGGCCTCGGTTCCGCGTTCGATCCGGTCTCCGACGTCGAGTTGTGCCCTGTGGCCGACGTGCCGCCGGTGATCACCGTCGACATAAGTTGGGACTCGATTCGACGGAGATGTTGGCCGACGGTCCCCGCCGAGCAGCCCAGTCGCTCGGCGATATCCTGATAGGTCACCTCGCGTGGCTCCTGATAGTAGCCCGCCTCGATCGCGATGGAGAGCACCTCGCGCTGGCGCTCCGTCAGATCGGTCAACGGCTGGCCGTCGGAGGGGTCGTACCTGCCGAGGCGTTCGATCTCGAGGTCGACGGCGTCTCGCGTCTCCGCGACGAGCGACTGCAGTTCGCTCTCGCAGCCGATCTGGGAGACCCGAAGACGCGCGTTCTCCGGCCCGGTGTACTCCATCGGGTAGTCGAGCAAGACGGCGTGTCGCCGGTGAATCTCGAAGAGCGTCGTCGTTTGCTCGCTCGGCTGGTAGTGCATCTGCAGGATCGTGTTACCGTCGACGTCGCTGAGCAGGTAATCGAAGACTTTCGAGTCGGGATGCTCGAGTGCGCTGATGATGTCCCCTCGGTCCCCCCGGATCTCACGTCGCGTGACGAACGTTCCGTCGGTGAGGAAGTCGATGTCCTGTATCGTTCTGAGGGTGACTCCGCACTCGCGCAACAGCGCTTCCCCCGGATCGAAGTACCCCTGTTGTGGCGTGAGCACGTATGTCACATATCGCATATCGCATCCCAATACTGTACTGACTAATAATATTTCTGGTTAACAAGATATTGAAGAAAGAGTATAACATAAAATTACTAAGGATAGGTTACGGCCAACGGCTATTGGCGATCGTTGGACTCCGTCGTTGAGAGGGGCAGACGGGATATTTCGGTTCGCGGTGAGTCGGGGCCAGTTCCGCAGGCGACATCGCTCGCGTTCGTCCGAAAAGGAGAGCACTCAAATGGTGGAACGCTTGCGTTCTCGACGCCCTCGCCGGACAGTGCTCGACTCGGACGGGGTCGACCTCGCGGCTCGGATCCGGTCGTGTTTCGCGATAGTCACGATACCGAGACTTCCACCAGAATTAATATACCTCGAACACCAACCGATGGGCCGACAATGACCGACCGGCTGCCGTCCCCGCAATCGCCGACCGCCCTCCCCGCGACCGCCACCGACGAGGACCGTATCGTCGCAACGACACCCCAGCTCACCGCACGCATCGAAGACGCGGTCGGCTGTCGGCTCGACAATAGTGTCCTCGAGGAATTGCTCCTCGAACTCGACCGCGGCGAGTACGTCGAGTGGGTGACGATGACTCGAAACGGCGAGTACGTCTGGGATCTGACCGACTCGCCCGACCGGATCGCCGACGCCGTAGCGACGGTCGTCGTCAAGCGCGTCGAAGCGTGGCTCGAGGCCCAACTGACGAGTGGCGCGTAACTGACGACGGCAGCCCACTCGAGTCGGATCGCGGCTCGAGCACGTCGCTTACGGCCGTCTCGAGGTGAGTGCTATCGACGGGGCATTCGACGGATTCGTGCGAGATAGTCTCACTGTCACAGGATTGATAGCCGCTATCACACGTCGAACACGGCTGACACCAACGGGGTTATGTCCACCCAGTTCGGACCGCTGGTATGACACTCCCCGCCTCCACTACCGACCCCCTGATACCCGATAAGACGACGCTGTACTGTTTCGACTGCGGCCACGAGAGCCCCATCGAGGGCGACTGGAACCGGCGACCGAACGGCGACTCGGTCGACTACGACTGTCCGGTCTGTCGGACGACGATCACCAGCCGACCGAGCCGGGATCGGCAGCCGGCCGGTGACGCGCGGCTGCTTCATTGCTCGAGCGACTGACCGACCTGTTTCTGCGAACTCAGTCCCCGCGGAGGACGAGCGGCCCCATCGCGGACGTTCGCTTCGCGATCGTCGCCAGCCGAAGGATGTAGGAGACGAACAGCAAGAACGGCAGGACACAGATCGTGTACGCGGCGCAGATGACCCACAGCCAGACGTCGATGCCGAGGAGCGTACCGCTGATCGCGGTCCCGTCGACGAGCATCACCATGCCACCCGCGACGACGAGCGCCGGCACCGCGAGATACAGAATTCCCTGCGAGAGTTTGACCAGCGACCACTGGAAGTACAGCGTCTTGATGTACTCGCGGGCGGGGCCGTACATCGTGAGCGCCTCGAGCGTTTCGCGTCCCGCCTCGCGCTGTTCGCTCGTGAGACGCTCCTCGTATTCGTCTAACAGCCAGCGCAGATCGTACATCTTCCGGTCGTAGTTGTAGTTCAGCGCGGCTTTCATCACGGCGAAGGAGCCGAAATCGGCGTTCTCGAGCTGGTCCGTCGCCACCTCCGCGTTCTCGAGGAGGTCTTCGACGTACGCCTCCGTGTGCTCCCGAAAGTCTTCGTCGTCGCTCTCTTGAACCGCGTTTTCGAAGACACGAGCGCGGTCGCTGGTCGCGTCGATGAGTTCCTTGAGAAAGAGCGCGGGATTGGCAGGGCTTGGAAACTCGAGCAACTCATCGGTGTTCTTGTAGAAGTCCATCGCGAGGTCCATCCGCCGGCGCTGTCCGCCGAGCGGGCCGATCTCCTGGGAGAGGACGAGTTGGTTGATCGAGACGACCAGCGTGGTCCCGGTGATGAGCGCGCCGATCAGCGCCTGGAACGACATCTTGACCCAGTCGGTGGTCAACAGTACCTCCTGTGCCGACGGCGGGTTCGAGACGCCCCAGAGCAACAGCGCCCCGAAGATCCCGGCGGCCATCGCCCCGGTGAGCCACCACCGATTCGCGTTGAGCAACACCCAGAGCTTGTAGCGGTTCTCGTCGGCCCGGCCCCGCATCGTGTTGGCGGACGAGAAGTCCTTCATTCGTCCTCGAGCGACCGTTCGAAGATCAGGTACTTCGTCCCGCCGCCGTCGTAGGAGACGGTCTCTACGAGTCGCCAGCCCTCGGCGGCCAGTTCGTTGAGCCGCTTCTCGGGGTTGGCGGACTCGCGTTTTGTGAGTTCCGTGGGGGGCTCGATGGCTTTGTACTCCCAGTCAGCGGACTCGCTGGTCATCTTCGTAAGAGATCACTCGGTGACAGGTGATGGTTGTCCCTGCACCTGATAGAGGTATTTGGGTGGGAGCGGTCGAGCGACCCCGGCACCACCCGACAGCCACAGGGCGAGATCGTGGCCGTCATCGGTCCGGCAACCACCGCCATCGTGATCGGCTCACCACAGCGCGGGCAGTCGGGGAACGACGCTGTCTGAGTCGCGTCGGACTCTAAACTAGATACGCTTCGGTAATCAGTATCGCTCGAGGAGTGTCCGCGCCCGCACTTCGACTTCCATGCTTCAAATCTCAGTTTCGACGACGATTTGCGCCGCTCGCGGGTTTACTCGCCGCGCAGAAATCATGGACTCGTTGGGATTGAGCAAACCCGAAGGGTTTGCGATGTACAGCGAGTCCACGACTGAACGAGCGAAGCGACGTGAAGAAGTGGACTCGCTGGGATTTGAACCCAGGGCCTCTTCCTTGCGAAGGAAGCGATCTACCACTGATCTACGAGCCCTCGACCGTTCCTAACCTCGGTTTCTATTTGTAGCTTGTGTTTCGTGGACGACTCGAGAGTCACCACCACGATCCCCAGCACTCGAGTCCCGCCTCTCATTCGAACTCAAATAGTAAAATCGTAAGTAGTATAATCGTGATTTCTTACCTGCGATTATTATCCTCGTGGCCAGCGAGAGACCGATATGAGTCAGCCACGGTTCGTCACTCGGCGTCGTGGGACTCGCGAGCGACGGGACCCTCGTCGCCGGCGAGTGTACGTACACCACCAGAGAGATGACGAAGAGCGATCTAACCGCTCTCGAGCGACGGACGGCGCAGGTTCGGTGGACGCCACCGGAGGGCACCGAGCTGACACACCACTACTGCTGTTTCTGCCGGTCCGGGTTCTCGGCGGAATTAGAAGCGGTCGCCGAGGATCGAGACGACCTCTCACTGTGCACCCCGGCGGATATCGTCACGGACTGACTTGGAGCACAATCCGACGGCGTACAGCGCAGACCACGATTCGTCGTATTCGACCAGCTACAGCCTCGAGCCGCGCCCACCCGACCCACCGACGTGTAACACGCGAGCGCGTCCGGCCACTAGCCCCACGAGGAGCCCGGTGAAGTGTGCGAGCAGCGCGACGCCGGGCGCGGCGGTGGCCAGCGTCACCGCGACTGCCAGCCCGACGAACACGAGCGCGGCCAGCCACTGCGGAACGTCGACGAACGAGGCCACCCCGGTCGACAGCCGGTTCGAAGCGATCAGGTAGCCAAGCAAGGCGAAGACGGCCCCGCTGGCGCCGAGGACCGGAGCCTGTTCGACCCAGCCGCCGACGAGGGGCATCCCTTCAAAGACCCCGCTGAGGACGATCTGTGAGATTCCGGCGATCACGCCCGTCACCAGGAAGAACGTGTGGAACCGGAGTCGGGTGGTCGCACGCGCCACGGGCCAGCCGAAAACGATCAGCGCGAGGCTGTTCGACACCAGGTGGCCGATCCCGCCGTGGGCGTAGACGCTCGTGACGATCGTCCACGGGTTGGTCGTCAACGGCGGCGCGAGGACGAACAGGCCGGCCATCAGGCCGATTCCGATGATCGCCGCCACCTGTTGGGCCGCAAAGACGACGACGAAGACGATCAGCAGTTCGACGATGGGGCTGCTCGCCCCCTCGGCCGACCCGTCGTCTCCACTGGAGTCGGATCGCAGGTAAGTATCCGACTGCGACCGCGAGCGCCTCGACATACGAGTCTCTGCGACGGCGACCGACAAAAGCGTCCGCACTGACCGTCGAGCGTGAGAACAGTGGGTACGACTCGAGGAGGGTGTTACTGAATGCGAGATTTGGATGCCGACGACTCGAGTGGATTGCTACTAAATGCGGAAATCGGACTCTGAAGACGATGCGAGCGTTCTGCTCATGCCGGCAGCAATGGTTTCCACGTCCTCCCCAGCCGATTCGGTCGTTCCCTGCGGTCTCTCACTCATCCACTGGAAGATGTGTTACATCTTCCGAACAGTCGCTCGCGAAGCTCGCGACGACCTCGCGTGCGTTTGTGAGACGGTTCGCTGTCGGCGAACCGTAGCCCAGCACGCGCCGCTGCATGTGGACTGGTTGGTATCTCATGAGGAAGTCGATGAATCGGACAGCTACCGCTGCGGATCAGCAATCAACGCGCAAAAACGGTGAAAAACGCGAATCGACCGTTAGTCTTCGAGGACGATCTCGATCGAGACGTCGTTCGGCACCTGAATGCGCATGAGCTGGCGGAGTGCGCGTTCGTCGGCGTCCAGATCGATCAGGCGCTTGTGGACGCGCATCTCCCAGTGCTCCCACGTGGCAGTCCCTTCGCCGTCAGGCGACTTCCGGGTCGGCACCTCGAGGGTCTTCGTCGGCAGCGGGATCGGACCGCTCAGGTTGACGCCGGTATTGTTCGCGATCTCGCGGACATCGTCACAGATGTCGTCTAAGTCTTCTGGGCTCGTGCCCGCGAGTCGAACGCGTGCCTGCTGCATTTATTCTTTCTCGTGAACTTCGAGGACCTTTCCGGCCGCGATGGTCTGACCCATGTCGCGGATGGCGAAGCTCCCGAGTTCTGGGATCTCGCTCGACGGCTCGATGCTGAGTGGCTTTTGTGGTCGGATGGTGACCACAGCAGCGTCACCCGACTGGATGAAGTCGGGGTTCTCCTCGGCGACCTCGCCGCTTGCTGGGTCCATCTTCTTGTCGATGGACTCGATCGTACACGCGACCTGTGCCGTGTGTGCGTGGAAGACCGGCGTGTAACCGGCCGTGATCACGGACGGGTGCTGCATGACGACGACCTGCGCTTGGAACGTCTCGGCGACGCTCGGTGGGTCGTCGGCTGGGCCACAGACGTCACCGCGGCGGATGTCGTCCTTGCCGATGCCGCGGACGTTGAATCCGACGTTGTCACCGGGCTCGGCTTTCGGCACCTCTTCGTGGTGCATCTCGATCGTCTTCACTTCGCCGCCCACGTCGCTGGGCTGGAAGGAGACGTTGTCGCCGATGTTCATGACACCGGTTTCGATACGTCCGACTGGGACGGTACCGATGCCGGAGATGGTGTAAACGTCCTGGATCGGGAGTCGGAGCGGCGCGTCCGTCGGTGGCTCCGGTGCCGGCAGGTCGTTGAGTGCCTCGAGCAGGGTACGGCCGTCGTACCACGGCGTGTTCTCGGAGGCTTCGGCGATGTTGTCGCCTTCGAACGCCGAGATCGGGATGAACGAGGCGTCGTCGGTCTGGAACTGAACCTGCTTGAGCAGCTGGTTCACTTCGTCGACGACGTCGTTGAAGGTTTCCTCTTTGTAGTCGACGATGTCCATCTTGTTGATGCCGATGATGAGTTCGTCGATACCGAGGGTTCGGGCCAGGAAGACGTGCTCCTGGGTCTGGGGCGCGACACCGTCGTCAGCGGCGACGACGAGGACGGCGTTGTCCGCCTGGGATGCGCCCGTGATCATGTTCTTGACGAAGTCGCGGTGGCCAGGACAGTCGACGATGGTGAAGTCGTAGGCGTCCGTCGAGAACTCCTGGTGGGCGATGTCGATGGTGACACCGCGCTCTCGCTCCTCGGCGAGGTTGTCCATGACGTAGGCGAACTCGAATCCACCCTTGCCCTTCTCTTCTGCTTCTTCGCGGTGCTGTTCGATGACGTGCTCTGGTACGCTGCCTGTCTCGTACAGGAGGCGTCCCACGAGCGTGCTCTTCCCGTGGTCAACGTGGCCGATGATGGCCAGGTTCTGGTGTTGTTCGCTCATTGTTGTAGCTCACGCGCAGAGGCGCTTATATCGGTCTCTTTTGCTCGTTGCGGTTAAAACCATTTCGAAAGCGTATTTTGCCGAACCCGTCGCCCTCTTGCGGTTTGCCTAGCGTTCACACGGTGTAGGGACGCCGATTCTCGGCTTCCATCGGCCGACGAGAGCAACTGAGCGGCGAGAAGGCGCTGTTCGAGCACCGACAGCACCCCGAACCGATCGGTCTCCCGTCGCCCGCACGACGTCAAAGGGCCAGATCCGGTGGGAAAGCGGAAGTTCGACTGTAGAGCGGTAGGTCGGCGGTAGAGCGGCAAATCGGCGGTAGAGCGGCAGGTCGGCGGTAAAAGGCGAGTCCGGCGGTGATGCACCAGCACCAATTCGACGTCGACGTACGTGCGCGGAAGAAACAACAGCCATAAAATTTCCCGAGTTGATTGGCGAACCGCACGGATCATCGAGAATGAGACGGAGGTGTCGACGGAGGCGACCGCGACCGATGCGCGGAGTTGACGCAGACCAACCGCCTACAGCGGCGGAAGTCGTCCGACGTCGGAGAGGACGGCAGTCGCCGTCTCGGGGCCGCCGGCGCCGCGGCCACTCGAGTGGAGCGAACCCGCGTTCCGCGTCTCGATCTGAACGATGTTTCGCGTCCCGGTGACGGCCAGCGGGCCGTTTTCGGGGACGAGTCGCGGCCCGACGCGGACGCCGTCACGGGTCGCCTCGCCGATGAGGCGAATCGTTCGGCCGTCCTCCGCGGCGAGGTCGAGCGCGCTGCCGGGAATGTTCTGGATGCCCTCGACCGTCGCGTCCTCGAGCGAGAACCCGCCGTCGGCGAGCACGTTCGCGAGGATGACGAACTTGAGCGCAGCGTCGGTGCCGTCGACGTCGAACGTCGGATCGGCTTCGGCCACGCCGAGGTCCTGGGCCTCCGCGAGGACGTGCTCGTAGTCCAGTCCCTCCGCGGCCATTCGCGTGAGGATGAAGTTCGCGGTGCCGTTCAGGACGCCCCGGACGGCGGTCACGGCCTCCGGTGTCGAGTCTTCGATCGTCGAGAGCACCGGAATCGCCCCGCCGACCGTGGCCTCGAAGCGGATCGAACCTTCGCTGTCGGCCTCGAGCGCGCGGAGTTCCTCGTACCGTTCCGCGACGGGCCCCTTGTTCGCTAACACGACGTGACGGTCTGCCTCGAGTGCGCGCTCGACGTGCGAGAAGCCGGGTTCGGCGTCGCCGAGCGTCGTCGGCGTCGCCTCCACGAGCACGTCGTACTCGCTCTCGAAGACGTCGGCGGGATCGCTCGATCCCAGCGCGTCGCCGCCGGCTTTGCGCTCGAGTGCGCCCTCAATGTCGATCCCATCGGGGTCGACCGCGGCAGTCGTAGAGTCGGCGAGCGCGACGACATCGTGTCCGTATTCGCCCGCGAGGTCGGCCACCGAACGGCCAACGTCGCCGGCACCGAGGATTGCGAGTTTCATGCGGTGTCACCTCCGAGGAGGGGTTCGACGACAGTGAGCTCCTTGTCCGAGCCGATCGAGCGAATGGCCTCGAGCGCCGCGTCGGTCTGGCCGGAGTCGATGGCCAGGCGGATACGAGCGCTCGAGACGGCCTCCGTTCCGTTGGGTGCAGAAAGCGAGAGGTCGCGGACGACGGCGTTAGCTTCGTCTTCGATCCGCGAGAGCGTGTTCGACAGGTCGTGTTCGACGATGTTGCCGACCAGCACGACGTTGATCTCCTCGCCGTAGTGTTCCGCGCCGGCCTGAATCACGTTGACGCCGGCGTCGCGCAGGGCGTCGACGATGCCGTCGAATCGATCCGGTGGCGACTCGAGATCGACCTCGACGGGAATGTGCCCGCGAGGCGTCATATTGCCGCGTTCGTGGTGGATGCTCAGCAGGTTCCCGCCGTTGTCGGCGATGGGTGCGAGCGCACGGAGTAACTCGCCGGGTTCGTCGACGAGTTCGAGGCGGACGGTGTAGGCGCGAACGCCGCCGTCCGTCTCCGCGTTCTCTTCCGCGGCGGAATCGTCACTCACTGCCGTCACCCCTTGCTTTCGAGCGTCTACACGTCGTCATGGTATACGACTCCGCAATGGGCGCGTAAAAGGATATAGGAATTCCCAAAATGATCCGCCCCTGTTACCGACGCGCACACCGAGTCGGACGAGGGGTAATCGCGCAGTCGATCGGGATCCGAAACGAGTCGGGACTTAGAGGTGATCCTTCCCGGGGTTCGAGGAGCCCCAGTCGCCGCGGCCGCCCTCGGTGCGGTCGACCCCCATGATCGACTCGGCCTGATCCGGGCCGCCGAGGCTCTCGCGGGGGTCGGGAACGCGGACGGTGATCTCGTCGATTTCGGGCCACGTGAGGAGTTCGGCCTCGATATTACTCGAGGTGATGCCGCTGACCGAACAGCCCTCGCAGCCGCCGCCGAGTTCGATGATCACTTCGCCGGTCTCGGGGTCGGCTTCCCGAACGGCGCTCGTTCCGCCGTGCATCTGAATGATCGGCATCTCTCGAGTGAGCCAGGACTCGACGCGCTCTTTGAGCGACGGCTCGCCGTCCGCATCGGCGTCGGCTGCTGCGTCGGACGTAGTCATTACTCGAACTACGGACTCGAGCGGTGAATAAGGTTTTGACAGCTGCTACCATCCATCAGGATCGATCCTGAGGATTTCGGGCGATGGCGCGGTTACCGGTCGGCGCCGTCGCGGCGACGGAGCCACTCGAGCGCGACGGCCCCGCCGGCGACTCCGGCCACGCCGGCCGCGCCCGTGAATCCGGGGATCGAATCGAGCGGGCCGTCGGACGCCCTCGAGTCGGGTTCGAGGTCGGTCGGGAAGGTGTACAGCGCGCCCTCAGTCTCCGCGCCGGGAATGAGCGGCGTACTGCTCGCGACGAACGTCTCGCCGGGGTCGGCGACGCGAGCGGTCCAAAAGCCGGCCGCGTCGGTGTCGCGCCAGTGGGCCAGTTCCTCGGGTTCGGTCGGGTCGCTCACGTCGTGGATCTTGACGCCGCCCTGGTACCACGAGGAGTAGAGGCGGTCGTCGCGCAGTTCGAAGTTGTGGGCCGTCGTCCACTCCTCGCCGTAGTAGGAGGCATCCTCCGTGGGCGGGGCATCGATAGAAGCGAGTTCCTCGGGCTCGGTCGGGTCGCTCACGTCGTAGAGGTCGATTCCACCGGGGCCGTCGGGTTCGTCGCCGCCCGTCGCCCAGGCCTCCCGGCCGACCGCGAGGAGGTCACCGGTGTCGTCGACCGCCGAGTAGTGATCGTTCCCCGGGAGCCCCATCTGTGCCTCGTCGTCGTCGAGCGCGAGCGACTCCTCAAGGTCGGTGTTCATCACGCGTGAGACGTACTCGGGCTCGGTGGGATCGCTCACGTCGATCAGGTAGGTCCCGGCGTTCCAGTGGGCCAGGTAGGCGATCTCGTCGCGGACGTAGACGTCGTGGTTGTACCGCGCGAACCAGTAGACCTCCTCCCACTCGGGTTCGTGATCGACGAGCGACCAGCGGCCGATCTCCTCGACGTCGTCGTCGCTGACGTCGAAGATGACGAGCGGATTCTCCGACTCGCCGTTGGCGACCACGTAGAGCACGCCGTCCGAAAGAAAGCAGTTGTGGATATGGGAGCCGGTTTCGTAGGGCTCGCCGACGGGGACCGGGTCGGCGGGGTCGCTCACGTCGTACAGTTCGAATCCGTGGAAAACGTCGTCCCCATGTGGGTTTGCCGGGCCGGCGACGACCAGTCGGTCGCCGTCGACTTTCACGTCGAGGATCTCCCGAAACGGCGTGTCGTCGACCTCGAGCGGGAATCGGTCCGCGAGCAGTTCGGGTTCGGACGGATCGCTGATATCGACCGTCGCAAAGCCGTCGGTGGTGGCGAGGTAGGCCGTTTCCCCGTCGTCGCCGACGACGGCTTCGGCGGCCCCGGTGACCTCGACGCGGCCGAGCGGTTCGTAGTCGTCGGGCGCGCTCTCGGCGGCGGCCGCCGTGGCTCGAGTCGTCGCCGTGAGGACGGCCTCCGAGAGCGCTGCGGTAACTCCGACCGCCCCGCTCGTTCGGAGGAGCTCTCTCCGCTGCATACGATAGCCTCGTACCGGCCGCTCAAGTAACGCGTGGTCCGTTCCCGGTCAGTGAGTGAGCGGTTGCCGATCGGAGAGCGAGAAACACCATGCCGAGATCGCGACTCGATACGGTCGTCAGACGGTGTGTCGGGCCGCCAACGTCGTTTTGGGCTGTCAGACGCCGTGTCGGTCCCGGCAGTCGTCACAGATCATCGAACTGAACCACTTTCGCTCGCCGCAACCGTGACAGATCTGGTGCCACTCGAACTCGAGGTCGACGTCGACGGTCGCCGACCCCTCCTCTGTCTCGCACAGCGCCACCTCGACGGAGTGCCTCGTGATCGTGACCGAATCCGGATTGACGAGGAGTATCGACAGCTCCTCGCAGTCCCCCCGGACGTCGTCCCCCGTAGCCATCGTGGCCGGTCAGATATTACCGTCCACAATAAGCGTTCTCCCCAACAGGACAAGAAACGATGAATTAACAGGAATCGGTTACCTGTTCGGCGCCAACGACAGCCCCGCCAATTCGATCGTACAGCGTGTGAGTGGACCGAAACCGACTCCCCGAGCGGCTACCAAGCGAGAAACGGCCACCGATAATCGACGAGCGCGCGGCAGCCACGACTACAGCCGTTGACGGTCACCCGTTCCGCCGGTCAGCGCGCTCGCGAGCGCCCCCTCGACGACGACGTCGTCACCCTGGTCGGTGACGCGGATCTCGGGGACGTTCGTCATCACCGATTCCGCGACGCGTTCGCGGATCGGGTCGACGACCAGTTCCTCGTTGTGCAAGGCGACGGCGCCGCCGAAGGAGACGACGATCGGCGCGAACGCGTGGATGACGTTCGTCACGCCCATCGCGTTCCAGTGGGCGAGTTGCTCGATCGCGTAGTCGGCGAGTTCGTCCTCGCCGGCCAGATCGAAGACGTCTTTCGCCGTGAAATCGGGTCCGTCGAGCGGGAGGTCGGTCTCGATCGTCGGATCGTCCTCGGCGAGCAGTCGGGCGTAGTCCGGGATCGCGTTGCCCGAACAGTAGGCCTCCCAGTGACCGTCGCGGCCGCAGCCACAGGTCAGGCGGCCGCGCGGATCGACGACGTAGTGACCAACCTCTCCGGCGTTGCCGTCCCAGCCGCTCACCACGTTGCCGTCACAGCAGACGCCGGCCCCGATCCCCGAGGAGATGGTGATGTAGACCATGTCGTCGGGGTTCCGGTCGGCGTGGAACCGCTCGCCGATGACGCCGGCGTTGGTGTCGTTGTGGAGGTAGACCTCGTCGCTGTCGATCAGTTTCTCGATGGGACCCGTCAGGGGGATCCGATCGATCGAATCGGGAAGGTTCGCGGGATCGATCACGGTCCCCTCTGCAAGATCGAACGGGCCGATAGAGCCGATTCCAGCGGCGACGATCTCCGTCGGCGTGATCCCGGCGTCGCCACACGCGCCGCGAAGCGTCCGCAGGACGCCCTCCGTCACGTCGATTCCCGTCGGTCCGCGCGGCGTCGCCCGGCGGTCCGCGCCGATCGTCGTCCCGTCCTGTTCGGCGACGACCGCCCGGACGTTGGTCGCGCCCAGATCGACGCCGGCATAGTAGTCCATGCTATCCTAGAAACCGCCGTCGCCGTACTTAACTACACAGATCGTACTCGACTACGAGTAGTGGTTACAAACGGTCGGACCGACGGCCGAAGCGCTCCCACGATCGGTCGCTCGGCGACCTCGAGCCCGCTCGGTGTCCGACCTACCGGACGAACGACGGCGAACGCAGAACCGACCGGCTACTCCATGACGTCGAGATCGCGGAAGTACGTGACCGGGCAGGGTGCCTGCAGGATGATCTCCTGGGAGACAGAGCCGAGTACGGCCTTCTCGGCGGGCGAACGGCGTCGACCGCCGACGACCATCCGATCCGCGTCGACCTCAATCGCCATGTCGACGACCTTGCTGCTGACCTCGCCGAGTGCACCGCGGACCTCGTAGTCGACGCCGGCGTCCGCGAAGATTTCCTCCAGATCCCCCACCGGTGCGCGTCGGGCGGCGACCTCGTCGGGATCGACGTCCTCGACGCGGGCGTCGAAGCCGAGATCGTCGTGGATGTCCTCGTACTCGTCTTCCGTGAACGCGTGACCGATCACGACCGTTGCATCGAGCGGCTCTGCGATCTCGAGGACGGTATCGGCGAGTTCCCCCGCTCGGACGGTATCCATCGGCCCGACAGCAAGCAGTATCGTATCGATCGCCATACCATCACAGTGGTGGTGCCATCCGCTTAAGTATTCTCGTCGTCGCAGTATTCCCGAACCGGACGAAGCCGACTCGAGAGCGGGCTTCGTCGCCGTTTCGAGATCGAGGTGGCAACATGACTACTGGTGTCGAGAAATGCCGACAGCGCCGGAGACCGAGAGTGCAGTGCGACTACCGCGTCGAAACTCCGCCGATCACTCCTCGAGATCGTCGTTCCGGACGAACGTCACCGGACACGGCGCCGACAGCAGGACTTCCTGGGCCGTCGAGCCGAATACCGCTTTTCCGGTCGGGGATCGACGACGGCCGCCGACGATCACGCGATCGACGTCGTTGCTGGTCGCGAGATCCACGATCGTCGGCCCGTGTTCGCCGATCGCACCTTTGATAACGTGATCGACATCGTGCTCGTCGAGGACGGTACGGAGGTCGATGATCGACTGGTGGCGTCGAGCGACGTCGTCGGGATCGATCTCGTCCGTGGCGCGGTCGAACTCGAGTCGCGTGAGGACGTCGTCGTACTCGCTGCTGGTGAACACGTGCGCGAGGATGACGGTCGCGTCGGCCGGCTTGGCTACTTCGACGACCGATTTTGCCAGTTCGTCGATTCGATCGGTGTCGCCAGGTCCGACGGCGAGCAGGACGGTTTCTAACTCCATACTGCCACTATTCCAACGGAGTACCGTAAAGCCACGTTTTTTGCGAACGTCCCGTTCCGTCTCGTTCGGCCACAGCGGGCCACATACGCCACACAAGGGCCGTCGTTCCGGTCGCTTTTTCCACGCCGAACCCGTTGAGAGAGACGAGATATGGACGGACCAGATTTGGCTGATCGAACGGTGCTCGTAACGGGGAGCGCGAAGGGCGTCGGCCGGGCGCTCCTGCTGGCGACGGCCGACTGCGGGGCGAAGACGGCCGTCCACTACCACACGAGCGCCGATGCGGCCCGCGAGGTGGCCGACGACGCGCTCGAGCGCGGCGCGAGCGACGCGATGACGGTGCAGGGAGACGTCACCGATCCCGAGAGCGTCGACGGACTGTTCGGGGCCGTCGAGTCCGAACTCGGTCCCGTCGATGTCCTCGTGAACAACGTCGGCGACTTCGCGCCCGCCCACTGGGAAGAGATCGAGTTCGACGCCTGGAACCGGGTGCTCGAGACCAACCTCAACGGCACCGCACTCTGTTCGAAGCGCGCCTTGCCGAACCTGCGCGAGGGCGAGTACGGCCGGATCGTGAACATCGGCTACGCCTCGAGCGAGAAGGGCCTCGTCAGCCCGAAGAACTTCCCCTACTTCGTCGCCAAGGCCGGGGTACTGATGTTCACGCGGATGCTCGCGGCCGACACGCAGGGCGACGACCTGACGGTCAACGCTATCTCGCCGTACGTCGTCGAAAACTCCGACGAGTTCCCCGATGAGTTACCTCGAGACCGGCCCGCGAGCTTCGAGGACCTGATCCAGCCGCTGTACTTCTTCCTGGATCCCGAAAGCGGGTACATCAGCGGGGAAAACGTGGAGGTCGACGGCGGCTGGTTGCCCGAGACGGTCTGAGGTCAGGTGTCGAACGACTCAAGCTTCTGGACGAGACGGGCGTACAGATCAGGAGCACAGTACCACCCGGCGTCGATCATCGAATCGATCGTTTCGCGCGCTTCGGAGACGGAGATAGTCCCTTCTTTTGCACACAGAAGGACGATGTACGCCGTCCCTCTGGTTTCGATTTCTTCGACTTCCGCGGCAGTCCGCCCGGCGGCTTCGTCCATCACGGCGATCGCATCGCACGTATCAGCACAGGCGAGCACGGCGACGTCTGCGGGACTCAGATTCGGGTTCTGTCGTAATCGGGCCGTCAGCGGGGTTTCCTCAGCGGTGACGCTCTCGAATATCCCCTCATCGACGCATCGTTCGATACGACGTGCATCAGCGTATCCGGCCTCGAGACCGTCCGTGACGACTTCCGCGTACACTCGTTCTGGGATCCAGCACTGGTCATCGAATTTCGACACGAGTGCAAGTCGGTCGGCTTTTGCGAGATAGATGAGCGGTGTCGAGTCGAACACCCACATTCACAGTTCCTCGAGATCGGCTTCGAGATGGTCGCTCGAGACCCACGTCTGTTCACGGTCCTTCGTGAACTGTGCGAACTCCCAGACGGACATGTCCGCGAGTTCGGCGGCCTTCGCGAGCGTCACCTCGCCAGCAACGAGGCGCTCGAGTGCGCGATCGCGACGCCACTCCTCGAGACCCTCTGCCAGAAACTTTCGAACTGCCGTACTTCGGTCGAGTCGTTCCGCTTCGAGGAACTCTTCGAGCTCCGCTTCGAGCTCGTCGGGCACCCGAGTCGAGATCGTTCCCATATGTACACATCGCACACAATGCATACAAGTGTTTTGCTCGTCCGAACGAGGACCCTCTACATATAACTCGAGTCACCCCCACGAGACACACATGACCGGCAACGTACGCGCGATCCACATCGCACCCGAACAGGGTGAACCGATGGAACAGTTCGAAGAAGTACGCGCCGTCGCCGACCAGGGACTCGAGGGCGACCGCTACTTCGACACCGACGGGACGTTCGCGGATCGGGACGGCAGCGACCTCACGCTCATCGAACGCGAAGCGCTCGAGGGCGTCGCGGACGAGTACGACATCAGCCTCGAGCCGGGCGTCCACCGCCGGAACGTGACGACCGAAGGGGTCGCGCTGAACCACCTCGTCGGGGAGCAGTTCCGCGTCGGTGACGTCGTCTGCGAGGGCGTCGAACTCTGCGAGCCGTGTTCGTACCTCGAGCGACACCTCGAGAAACAGGGCGTCCGGGAGGCGCTGGTCCACCGCGGCGGGCTTCGAGCGCGGATTCTCAAGGGCGGATCCCTGACTCCCGGCGTGACCGTCGAACGGGTCGACGAGCGGAC
The DNA here is from genome assembly GCF_052040125.1 of Natronorubrum marinum. Classification (NCBI taxonomy): domain Archaea; kingdom Methanobacteriati; phylum Methanobacteriota; class Halobacteria; order Halobacteriales; family Natrialbaceae; genus Natronorubrum; species Natronorubrum marinum. The sequence continues at coordinate 571,205 of NZ_JBPPFV010000001.1, read as the reverse complement.
AGACTGATCACAGATACGGAATACCGACCACATATGTTCGGGAACTGGCGGCCGACGGAAACAGAAGCTACATTTTCGTGAGGCCGAAGGGAGACGTATGAACGAGCCGGGCATCCAGTCGCTGATGGATCAGGAGACGCTCGAGCGACGCGTGCAGGCCGGCGAGACGCCGTCGTGGGTCGTCGACCACTGGGAGACGTTCCGAGACGGGCTGCTCGGCGAGCGAAACGGAACCCCGTTTCCCTGTTTCTTCGGCGCCGAGTCCGTCCAGCAGGGCGACCCGCTCTACACCGCCGTCCCTTCGATGAGCGACGCGGACGCGCTCTTGACGCTCCGGGATCGAATCCTCGAGTACCTCGAAATCTATCAGGACCACTCCGAGCGCGCGTCGCTGGTCACCTTCTTCGAGCCGCCCGAGCGGTCGCTCTCCGAGCGGGAGTACCACGACGCGCTCTGGCACATCCTCCAGACGCTACACCTCCACGATCCCGAGCCGTGGCCCGAGGACATTCCGACCGATCCCGACGATCCCTACTGGGAGTTCTGTCTCGGCGGCGAGCCGATGTTTCCGACCTGCCGAGCGCCGTTCTACGAGGACCGGAAGAGTCGCTACTGTCCGATCGGCCTCGAGATCACCTTCCAGCCCCGCGCGCTGTTCGAGAATATGGGCGTCACGGGCGACACCGAGGCCGGCCAGCACGCCCGCGAGGTCATCCAGGGCCGACTCGAGGAGTACGACGGCGTCTGCCCGCACGCCGACCTCGGCGACTGGGGCGTCGACACCGACCGCGAGTGGCCCCAGTACCTGTTTTCGGAGGACGAGACGCAGGCTCCCTCGACGTGTCCACTCACGGTGACGCGGGAGCATCCGAAACCGGCCGCGAGGTTGCCGTAATGGTGGTCGATGACGCCGACCGCGAGGGGCGACTCGAGGACGCCGCGCTCCTCCTGATCGACCTCCAGACCGGGTTCGACGACTCCGGGTGGGGCGAGCGAAACAATCCCGAGGCCGAAGCGAACGCGGCGCGCCTGCTCGCACACTGGCGCGAGACGGATCGGCCGGTGGTCCACGTCCGTCACGACTCCACGGAGCCGGACTCGCCGTTGCGGGGAGATAGTCCGGGGTTCGCGTTCAAATCCGAGACGGCCCCGCTCGAGGGCGAGCCGACGATGACGAAGTCGGTCAACAGCGCGTTCATCGGGACGGACCTCGAGGAGTGGCTTCGGGAGCGGGCCCTCGAAACGGTCGTTATCGTCGGGCTCACGACCGACCACTGCGTCTCGACGACGACGCGGATGGCGGAGAACCTCGGGTTCGATCCGATCGTGGTCGCCGACGCAACCGCGACCTTCGACCGACGGTTCGACGGCGAGGCGTTCGACGCCGAAACGGTCCATCGGACCGCGCTGGCCCACCTCGAGGGCGAGTTCGCGGACGTGGTTCGGACCGGGGAGGTAGTCGGACTCGAGTCGCAGTCATAGCGCGATCTGCGCGATCGATATTTCGGGGTGTATTTTGGCGAACTGAACGGGTGTATTCAGTCACTCGCCTAATCAAAACAACAGGTGCTTAATATTGTGGGAGACTAATATAGGTCCGTGGAATATGAGATGGTCAACCACGATGAGGTTTTTGACGCATTGGCGGACAGCCACCGACGACAGATACTAGTCAAATTGCTCTCCAGTCCCCGATACATCCCAAAACCATCTGGGATTTCCCGGGAAATTGCAGAAGCGGACGAAAATCTACTTCGGAGACATCTATCCAGTTCTCGAACGATTGTAGAAGTAGATGAGTACTCGGTCAGTATGCACCACATCCACCTTCCTACATTGGCAGAGAACAGATTCATCGAGTGGGATCGCGGTGACAATCTCGTACTACAAGGCCCTCGTTTCGACGAGCTAAAACCCCATCTCAGTCTATTGGCCGAACAGCAGGATGGACGCCGTACAGAAGGTCCCGTCGTAACTCATCGTAAGTGAGGTTTGGTTGAGACAGAAGTCTCTGTTCAGTATTTCACCGATACTGATCGGCAACTAAACCTGCGAACTGACCGCCAGGGAATTTACCAATCTGCGTTGATATTCAGGGAGTCATGCTGAATATACAGCGCATATCGGTCACCAACCAGGGGTCGCTCACCGAGAGTGGCTGGAGCACTATCGACCCGGTCGTCTCTATCGTGACTGTGGGGCTGAGCGTCAGGTAGCCGGTCTCAACAACCAGCCCAAGGCTATCGTCGCAACGGCCCGGCGGCGTGAGGGAGTACTCGTCATCCATTGTCCGCTTCGATGTCCGAGTGCTTGCGTGTTGCATTGCTGGGGTCCAAGCAGACCATATTCCGTGTCAGGAATGTTCTCACTACCTCTGTGGTGGAGCGGGGTATAGAGGGCTGCAGTACCTACTAGTAGTGATGTCTGAATCAGAAGCGACCCGCTGGGAGTACGAGACGCTTCGCCCACCGCGCGATGAGAGCCAAAGAGAAGCAGAGGATCCGAAAGCAGAGTTGAATCAACTCGGTGCAGAGGGCTGGGAGTTTGTGGAGACGATCGACTACGAAGGAGGCGGCACCAAGTACCTCGTTTTCAAGCGACCTGCCCAATCGGATGAGCCAGTATGACTGACGAGAACGACATCAGTACGGCCAACACGATGCGTGAGCGCTCGGGCGAGAGTCGGATTAAACTCTGGTTGCTGCTGCGCGCGAACCGTCTTCTCGTCTCCAGCATCCTGACCAGTGCCGTGTTCGTCGCATTCGTCATCGCCGTTGCTGTCCTTGATCCACCGTTTTCACAGCAAATCGAGTCCGGCGACATGATCGACACGATGTTCTCAACGATGATCACGGTCATCGTGACTGGGACGACACTCGTCGTCACGATCGGTCAACTCGTTCTCTCCCAAGAGAACGGCCCGCTCGGCGATCAACGCGAGCGTATGTCCAGTTCGATGGATGTCCGGGACTTTACTGAAGGATTAATCGGATCTCCGAGTCCTGCCGATCCATCCGAATTTCTCCGGCAGATCATCGGAATCACGGCACAACGGGCGACGGCCCTTCGAGAGTCTATTGACAAGAATGATAACGAGAACCTCCGAGAAGAAGTCGATGAATTCGCTGAAAGCGTCACTGGGAACGCTGACACGGTGCATGACCAACTCGAAGATGCGCAATTCGGCTCGTTCGATGTGTTATTCGCTGCATTAAATTTCAATTATAGCTGGAAAATATTCCAAGTTGAAAGACTCGCGAACGAATACGAAGGGAGCCTCAATGAGGAAGAACGCGGCTTACTTGACGACCTCAAAACAGCGCTGTCTCTGTTTGGTCCGGCGCGCGAACACATCAAGACCCTGTACTTCCAGTGGGCACTCATCGACTTGTCTCAGATGATTCTCTATGCTGCAGTCCCGGTATTGGCCGTTGCGGGTATCATGGTCGCAATCGTCGATGCGGGGACGTTCCCAGGAAGCACACTCGGTCTCGATCACATCATCCTCGTCGTGGGCGGTGCGTTTGCGGTGACGCTCGTTCCGTTCATGCTGTTCGTCTCGTACGTCCTTCGCATCGTCACCATAGCGAAACGAACACTCGCCATCGAGCCGCTGATCCTCCGCGAATCACAACGCTAAGATCCGACGCAGAACTCAAACCTCAGACACGGTTGGATGTGGACGCTTCGTGAGGTACTGAGAGTAGTCACTCTCAGAACGGGTGTTGATTGCTCGCGTCCCGCCACAGTTCCACTACCGTCCTCCGCGAGGAGATTGACACAGGCGCTGTTGAATGTCTTTGGGAAATTCCCCACCCCCATTGAAGCCTCTAACATCGAAAATATAGCCCCGAAACGATTCGTCGCCCCTATCCACTGGAATGACCGATGGACACTTTGTATCTCGCACGTCATTATTGGCAGGTATTAGGTAGTTCAGTCGCTGAATGATATGTGCATTCCCTGTACTTGCCGAATCCCAGTCATCGACCCGAACTCAGACAGTCCCGATCCCTTCGACCGCGAAGATGATCGCAAGCGTCGCCACGAAGCCGACGCAACCGCCGGCGACGAGCCGCGGTCGCCCCCGTCGCGGGAGCGATCGGCCAGCGTCGATCCCCGCGGGAACGAATTCGACGACGACGAGGTAGAACAGCGCCCCCGCGGCGAACCCGAAGCTCACCGCCAGCAGGCCCTCGAGCGTGCTGACGAAATAGTAGGCGGCCACTGCGCCGATCGGCTGTGGCAGGCCGGAGAAGACGGCCCAGCCGACGACCTTCCAGCGGTCCATCCCGTAGGCGATCAGCGGGATGGCGATGGCGAGCCCCTCGGGCACGTTCAGGATCGAGATGGCGATTCCCATGAAGACGGCGAGCGCTGGCACCGTGAGCCCCGCAATCTCGAGTCCCTCGCCCGTCCCGAGATCGGCGAACGCGACGCCGACGGCGATCCCCTCAGGAATGCTGTGGATCGTCAGCACGCCGACGGTCAGCACGACCGTTCGCGGATCGACGGCCGAAACCGTCCGCGGGGAGAACTCGTACCCCGACACGAGGTGGTCGGCGAGGTAGACGAACGCGACGCCGCCGATCAGGCCGGCCACGACGTGTGTGAGTTCGCCCTCGGCGAGCGCCTCACCTAACAACCCGAACAGGGCCGCCGAGAGCAGGATGCCGACCGCGAGACCCCAGAGCACGACGAGCCAGCGGTCGGCGATCTCGCGAACGAGGAAAAACGGCGCGACGCCCAGCCCGGTGGCGAGACCGGTGACGAGACCGACGAGAAAGACGATCGAGAGTTCGGTAGTCAGCGACATCAAGACCAACGTTTCTAGTTCGCGAATCGTTCTTCGGACGGATATATTCGCCTATTCGCTCGAGTCGCTATACGCAGCCCCGTCATCTGTCCGCTCGAGTCTCACGCGGTGCCGGGAGTTCAGCAGTCGAGAGAACGTGACACACCTATGGGTCTTCCCGTTGCGTGGACTCGTATGTACGTCGCAGTCGCTGGGACGTTCGGCCCGCTGCACGACGGCCATCGGACCCTGTTCGAGCACGCGCTCCGGTTCGGCGACGACGGCGTCGTCGTCGCCCTGACGAGCGACGAGTTCGCGGTCGAAACGCGCACCCAACCCCGAGAAATCCCCGCGTTCGACGACCGCGTCCGGCAAGTCACCGACGCTATCGACGATCTCGACGAGTGGGATCGCGACGTCGAGATTCGAGAGCTCACGGGCGAGTACGGTATCGCGGAGGACGATCCCGAGATCGACGCGCTCGTCGTTTCGCCGGAGACGGCACCCGAACTCGAGGCGATCAACGACCGACGCCGAGAGCACGGTCTCGACCCGCTCTCCGGAATCGTCGCCCCGTACACCCTCGCCGACGACGGCGAGCGCATCTCCTCGACCCGGATCGTCGCGGGCGAGATCGACGAACACGGAACCGTCCTCGAATGAGCGATTCGACCGCAAGCGCACGGCCGCTCCTGGTCGTCCTCCTCGCGAGTGCGGCGCTCGTAACGCTGGTGGTTCACCTCTCGGTCGTCCCCCAGCGGTACCCGGAGGACGTGTTCACGACCGGACTGGCGCTCGTCTTCGGCTGGCTGACCTACACCCTCGCGTTCTACGCGGTGGGTCGCATCGGCTCGCAGCCGGACGAACTCCCCAGCATGCGCTTTGCCGACGTCGGAATCGCGCTCTTTCTCGTCTCGGTGTTGCTCGCCGCGGCCCTCGACGGGTTCGGGTTCACACCAGAGGCGATCCTCGAGGCGTACGTCCTGCCCGCACTCGGAATCTACGTCGGCCTCGCGCTGTTCGGCTGGTCGATCGGGCGGCGGACCGAAGCGATCAACGAGATCGTTCGCTGAGCGACCGTTCAGCTACCGGAGAGTATTGAGCATCAATCGACGTGGCGAACGATCAGGGAGATCAGTACAGGGGACGGATGTCACGCGACGGATTATGATCTAACCGACCCCTGATAGAAATTGCATGCAGAACATGAGTTCGGTGTTTTGGATTTGATTGTTGCAAGCCATTTTGATCGGTCTTTGATTACCCTGGTTATTTATTGGACGAATTTTAACCTATTACCATCAAGGAAATCGAAATCGAAAGTATGGTCCGGGAGACACTCGAAAAATATATCCATTATTGATAAGCCAGGAAACACGAACCACCCCCCAACTCCCACCCGTCCTGAATCGCAACGACTCGCTGAATGGTGCTACTCCTCCTCACTTGGCAAATAATGTCATCAGATTGAATGAATAAAATGAGTTAGATTCTGGTGCTACTCATCCTCAATCACACCCGACTCTCTCACTCGTGGACGGCGTACGGTTCGACCAACGCCAGGATATCTCGTTCCAGTTCACCGCCAACAAGCTGGACGTGCCCCGTTTCAGCCTCGTAGTCGATGATCCGGGCCTCTTCCATTTTTGGGAGATGGGTATGGTGAAGTGCGATTCGGACGCGTTGTCGGTGCCCGTCGGACACCTGGTCCGCGTCTTCGTCTCGAACCCGGTCTGCAACACGATCTACGAGCACATCGTATGCCAGTGTCTTCTCGGATGCGTTGTCCAACGCCTTGAGGATGGCGCGTCGGTGTTCGTTCGTTACTGCCGACAGAATCATATCGGGGGAGATCGGTCTCTCACGCCCTGAAGAATCGGAAGACGAATCAATCGACTGAATATTACGTGTCCCCAGATTTCGATTCTTATCCATACTCACATAGCGGCGGCCCAACTGCCTGGTCCTGTCCCATGGTGTATAATGGAAGCAATCAGTCCACGTGCGCCGCCGACTCGGGAGTGAGAAGTGCGTACGTCCCGAACGTACTAATGGCACGACGCAGTCGCTCCGTCACTGCCTGATCTGAAATCCCGAGCTCGTAAGCTAACTCCGCGGTCGTACAGCCTCGTGGAATGTCGTAGTATCCCAATCGAATGGCAAGCGTCAGCGCTTCTCGTTGGGGCTCACTCAAGCCGTACCACGGACCAGCCTTGGGGTCCGTTGGATTGTATATACGGGTTATTTTCAGGGAGATGTGCGCGTCCTCACAACAGTTCTGGCACTGACTTAATGCCTCGCGGGCAGAGAATCGTATCTCGAAATTCCATCCTTCCGATGATCCAGTAGCACTCAGGATTTGCCCGTCGTGTTCCAAGATACACTGAAAAAGGTGATCCTGGCTCGCATCCCAGTCGAGCCTGATCAGCTTCCGGTCATCGAATGCGTCCACCTCCATGACGCTGTTGACAGTTGGATAGCGTTCGACGGCATCGAGAAATCCGTTTTCGACCGGTTCGTAGACCCAGAAGAGCGGCACGGTAGCGTCCCCACTCGGAACGAGCGTTTCGAGTTCGACCGCCGACGCTTGCTCTAGACTGAGGATTTGTCCGAGTTCGAAGTCCTCGGACGGGATTCGAATCTCCGTTATCACACTCATGCTAACTTGTGAGACTAGATTGGTCGATCATACAAAAGGAGGAGACATGGTGTACCATGGCCGCCCGGGTACCAAACGGACTCCCCGCTCGCAGAACACACTATCCCAGCCATCAACGGTGCGTTGGCTCGTCTCGAAGCCATGATACACCACCCATGCTGGTTATCGGCCTGCTAGACGTAGGGTTCCTTATGGCGACTGTGATGGAGTTTACGAGTCCGGTAGCGGAGTTTCCGCTAGGGAGTGTGTTCGAGAACTTGCCGGGAGTGACGGTCGAACTGGAGCGGCTGATTCCACACGAGACGCTGATCATCCCGTATTTCTGGGTTCGCGATGCGGAAACGGAGGATATCGAAGCTGCGTTCGAACAACACGCCGGCGTGAGCAACATCCGAGTGGTCGATAGCGTCGAAGACGAGTATCTCATGCGTGCCGAGTGGGAGCAAGAGTACTTCGGTATCTTGAGTGCGCTTGCCGAGGCCAACGTCGTCGTGCTCTCTGGAATCGGTACAAAAGAGGGGTGGCAATTCGAGGTGCGCGGCGAGGGTCAGGAGGCAATCGCCGAGTTTCGAGAGTACTGCCAGGAAAACGATATTCCGATAGCTATCACTGCCGTCCACGCAATGCTTCCGATCCAGGGAGAGGGTTACGAGTTGACCGAGACCCAGCGCGAGGCCCTAATATTGGCCTACGAACGGGGCTACTTTGACACCCCACGCGAGGCGTCGCTCGAAGAGATCGCTGACGAACTCGACATCACCCAGCAGTCGCTTTCCTCACGGCTCCGACGCGGGCATCGACGCCTCATTGGAGCAACGCTCAGCAGTTCGCTGTGAGTGGTCTGGTGGTCGCTATTTAAACCTCCTGTATAATCAGTATCCCTATTGAACCGACTCAGACGGCTAGAATCGGGCAAGATGGACGTAACAGTATCTGGGATTGGGGTCGAAGCGGTCGAGTACTTTCAGGAATCAGGGACTGTTCGCACGCAGTTTGATCAAAAAAAGACACCAGCGAGCATCGCTATTATCGCAACGCTGGCGGACATAATGGACACTGATCCTGTAGAACTCGACCCGCTCCATTCCACTGTTGACTCCGACGAATTAGAAGCGCTCGTCCGCGTTCGAAACGGGACGAACGGAGATACCCACGTTACCTTCACGCACGAGGGGCACGCAATAACCGTACACAGCTACGGTGCAATCACCATCACACCAGAACACGAACTCACAGCGGAGAACTACGAAAGGGGCGCGGGAAGATGACATCTGAGGAGACCTCGCTTACGTCGAAGGAGGAATTGAACGCGGAGTTGAAAGCCCTCCTTCGCAGGGCCTACGAGAGTGGACTCAATGTTGAAGGTGGATTCGAGTGTCGGAATGGGGTCGAACATCCCGACTGGGACGTGATCGTCACGGAAGTCGAAAAGAACGAGCGTTCGGAGTGACCGAGGACGAGAGTGCCAGTCGTGACAGGTAACATGGCTGTGAGGGAGAAACGCTGTGACGGTGATCGTATCGAACGTGTGCTCTCAGCGCAACAGTGGCGAGTATTACGCGCGCTATTGGACGAGAGTGCGGTGTCTGCAGATCCGATTCTTCGAAAGGCAGAGACGCTTGACTCCGGTGAGTACCTCACGATCTGTTACGAACTCCACCACGTTCTACTCCCCGAATTAGCGAATATGGGACTTGTCGAGTTCGACAGGTTTGAAGACGAGGTACGGCGAGGACTGAGATTCGACGAGGTGCGTCGATTTCTCGAACAGGTCGCTGACGATCCTGACAAGTAACCTGGAACTGTAATCGCTTCGCTGCTGAATATGTGCCCTGAGGCTTGCACGACGCTACGAACATCATCCATAGCTGGCAGGAATCCCAGCGGTCAGCCCGCTCAGCGAGTGAACGCTCGAGGTCGCTCACCCCGGTGAGACGCCCGTGCCCGGTTCTCACGCCGAGCGCGAACCCGAGTTCGCCACGAGCACGGGAACGTCGCCGAACCGAATTACGTGATCGGAGACGCTCCCCAGCGCCATTCGGTGGACCCCGCCCCGACCGCGGGTTGCCATCACGACGAGGTCGACGCCGGCCTCGTCGGCGTACTCGAGCAGTTCGTGCTCGGGCGGCCCCTCCAGAACGGTGCCGGTCACCTCGAGACCCGCGTCTTCGGCCCGTTCGACGATCGCGTCGACGGACTCCTGGGCGCGCTGGCGCATCGCGTCTTCGGCGCTCGCGGCGTCGCCGGGAAGGCGAAGATCGCTCAGCGGACCAGTATCTGCCACGCAGACGACGTGTACCGCCGCGTCGTGGATGCCCGCGAGCTCGAGGCCGGTTTCGGCCGCGGCTTCGGCGTGCTGGCTGCCGTCGGTCGGGAGCAGGATCGTCTCGAACATAGCGACGCGTACGACGACCCGGGTGAAACCCTCTCGGACCCATCGGAAACGATGTACGTTCCCGAAAGAGCACCGTCACTCCAGCAGCGCCCGGTACTGCGAGACGACGTCGTCCGCGGGCGAGCCGTCGTACCGAAGGTCGCCGTCGACGACGACGGAGAGCCGATCGAGCTGGTCGGCGAAGGCGACCACGTTGTGCGTCGAGACGACGACCGTCCGATTGCCCTCACAATACGAGTCGAGGAAGGCCGTGATGCGACGCCTCGAGTAGTCGTCGACGTCGGCCAGCGGCTCGTCGAGCAACAGGTACTGCGGCCGCTTGATCAGCGCGAGCCCGAGATCGAGTTTCTTGCGAAAGCCGCCCGACAGTTCGTCGGCCCGCCGATCTGCAGCGGGCTCGAGTCGGAGCTCCTCGAGCAGCGTCTCGGTCCAGGTGTCCGGCGGTGGATCGTCGGCGAACTTGCGGAAGATTTCGAGGTTCTCGCGGACGGTGAGCGACGGGTAGAATCGGGGCTCCTGAAAGCTGTAGCCGACGGCGGCGGTCGCGTCGGTGCGTTCGATCCGGCCGCTCGTGGGTCGCGTGAGGCCGGCGAGCAGCGCGAACAGCGTCGTCTTCCCGGAGCCGTTCGGGCCGATCAGGCCGTGGAACGTGCCGGGACGGAACGCGATGGAGAGATCCTCGAGCGCCGTCGTCTCGCCGTAGCGTTTCGTGACGTCGACGAGCGCGAGCGAACCGTCGGCCCCGTCGGATGCATCTCCGTTCGCGGCGACAGTTCGATCATCTCGGAACGGGTCGGCGTCGCGGGGTGGATCGGCGTCAGTCATCAGCGCCTCCGTTCGTAGACGACCAGTGTCAGTTTCAGGGCGACGAGCGAGGCGAGCGTCGTCGCGACGAGCCACCACAGGTAGTCGGCGTACAGCGACGCCGGCGCGTCGCGAAGCATTGCGCTCCGGGTCGTGACCACCGAGTAGTAGGTCGGCAGCGCTCGAGAGATCGTCCCCTGCGCCGAGGAGAAGAAGCCGGTCGGATAGACCAGACTCGAGAGTCCGAAGACGGCCAGCGCGAGCCCGAGGTTGACGAACAGGGCGGTCTGGCGGAGCCCGAGGGTGAAGAGGACGGCGAGTCCGATCGCGGCCAGATAAACGAAGGTGAGACCGAAGACGGCGATCGAAAGCGGTGAGAGGACGGTCACGTCGTAGCCGAACCAGACCCCCATCGCCGCGACGACGGCCGCAGGAATCGCGAGCGCGGCACCGTAGAACAGCAGTTTGCTCGCGACGACTGTGTCCAGTCGCGACTCGGTCTGGAGTCGATCGAGCACCAGCCGCTCGGAGCGGACCTGATAGGGGAGAAAGACCAGCGCGTAGAGCGTGACGAACGCGAACAGCCCGGTGGGGACGAGGAACTCCGAGAGGCTCCGCTGTGCGCCGACTTGCTCGTGATCGACGGTGACGTCGGCCGGGACGAGCGCGTCGATCTCGGACTCGGCGACGCCGACGCTCTCGTTGACCGGCTCTTCGAACGGGACGAATGCACGATCCGAGACGATCGTCACGTTCGCCTCGCCGCTCTCGTTCATCACGTCGCCCGGCACGTGGACGACGAGATACACCTCCTCGCGCTGGAGCCCCTCGCGCGCCTCGGCCGACGACTCGTACTCGACCGGCGTCGCGAACGCGATCATCCCCGCTTCGGCAATCGCGATATCGTCTTCAGTCGTCCCCTCCCCGGCGACGACGCCGACGGGCACGTCGCGGGGGATCGTCTGCTCGAAGATGGCGGTCCCCGCGACGAGCCCACCGGGAAGTAAGACGAGGAGGACGAGAATCAATCCCCAATTTCGCCTGACGGTGATCGCCTCCTTTCGCACCAGTGCCAGCAGGTCCACGCGACGTTACACCCCGTCGAGCACGGAAAGGAGGGTGAGGACCGCGTCGGCCTCCCCCTCGTAGGCGGCCGTTACCACCGGTCCGTCCCGCTCGAGGTCGATATCCTCGCGCACCGCGTCGAACTCCGCGTCGATGCTTCCGAGATACGGAAGCGCACCGCGAAGTAGCGTCTCGAGCTCCGCGGCGTCGCCGTCGTCGCCGACGTGGAGGTCGATTTCGAACTCGAGCCCGTCGTCGACGAGAGTGTAGCTCCGGCCGACGGCGTCGACTTCGTCGAGAATATCGAACTCCAGGTCGACGAGCAGTTCGATCGTCTCCGGCACGGAAAGGCCGTCGGTCTCGGAGGCGACGGTCAACTGGGCGCCGCGGGCGTCCTCGTACGCGTCGCGAACCAGCCCGGAGACGGGATCGGTATCGCCGTACCGGACGTCGAGCGCGGATCGCACCGCAGCCCCGTCCCCGACGACGAACCGACCGTCGCCGAGGACGCCGAGGAAGGGGGTGTCCGGGTCGTCCGCGCTCGCCGCCGGCTCGTACAGCACCGACTCGTCCGCGTACGTCGTCTCCTCGTACGCGACGTCGGTGGTCGCCTCGAGAGAGGCGACGACCTCGTCGTCGCTCCAGTCGCCGTCGACGACGGCGTTGACCCGCGCCCAATCGTCAGAGTCGGTGTCCCCGAGGGTCGTCTCGTTCAGTTCGGCCTCGCCGTCTCCGAACAGCAACAGCTCGGTCGCCGCGAGCGGGTCGAGTCCGGTTCGGGCTTCGACCGTCGCCGCGACGTCGGCGACGTACCCCGGGTCGACGGAGCCGTCGTCCTCGAGAGCGTCGCCGTCCGCGCCGTTTGCCCCGTCGTCCGCACTGGCCGCATCATCGTCAGTGCCGGCCGTGTCGCCGTCAGAATCCGATACGTCTTCGTCCACCTCGAGCGCACCCGCGTCCGCGACCGCGGCGGCGTCGAGGTGAGCGAGGACGGCCGTTTCCGCCGGCACGTCGTCCACGAGGTCGCCGTTGGCTCGGGAATCCTCGTCGTCCAGAAAGCCGGCACAGCCGGCCGTCGCGGAGACCAGCGCACCAGAGGCGGCGAGCAGCGCTCGCCTCGAGAGGGGGAGAGCGTCGACGGCGTCCGAACGGGGAGTCAACATATTGGCACGTCTCGAAGGCGAGAACCATTAACCGTTCGGTGACCGTGGCCGAGATCGGTCAGGAATCGGAAGTAACGGCGCACGGAAGGGCGAGCAATCGCGTCGATATCGGTCGATTTAGAATCCAAACTGCTGTTTCGCGAATCGGGCGAGCAGGGGGGCGTCGCCGGGACCGAGCAGTTTCAACACGGCTCGGACGTTTCCGCGGTTCGCCTCCGCCAGCGTCTCTTCGTCGAATCGGTTTAGATCTCGCATGAGCTTGTCGTAGCGCTCGTTCGACGCGAGATAGAGCAGTTGCGTCATATGCTGGCGGGTCTTGATGTTCGGGGCGACGTCGCGATGCCAGAGGTTCTCGTACACCTCGAGGTTCTCGGCGGTCGGCGTCACGTCGCCGTGTTTGAGACAGGAGTCGGCCGCAATAGCGGCCATCCGGCCGGACTGCATGCACTTGTTAATTCCCTCACCCCAGAGCGGGTCGACCGTCGGGACGGTGTCGCCGATAGCCATGAATCGATCGGTGTGCATCCGGCCCGGGAGCTGGATGTGCGCGGAGCCCCGGTGTTGTTTCCCCTCGAGTCGCTCGGCGTTCGCGAAGCGGGGATCCGTCTCGAGCCAGTGGTTCAGGTAGTCGTCGATCGCGTAGCCGTCGCGCGCGTACTGCTTGTGACCGTCGTTCTGAATGTAACACAGTCCGACCTTGGCGGTGTCACCGCCGGTGTGGAAGATCCACGAGTAGCCGCCGGGAGCGAGTTCGTGGTCCAGTCGGAGCATCATCGCGTCGTGGAGGTCCGCGAAGCCGGGGCGGTCGATATCGATCCCTTCGAACTCGTACTCGATGCCGATCGCGTGGTTCTCGCGTTTGAGGTCGACGACGCCGAGTTTCTTCGCGAGCGGCGCGGCCGGCCCCGTCGCGTCGATAACGATCTCGCCGTAGACCTCCTCGTCGCCGTTGTATCGGACGCCGACGATCTCGTCGTTTTCCACGATGGGCGCGGTGACGCGCGCGTCGAAGCGGTACTCCGCGCCGTCCGCGCGGCTGTCCTCGACGAGGTATCGCTTGAAGTCGGCGAACTCGAGGACTGCACCGGGCTGTTCCCGAACGTAGTGTTCGGTCGGCGACTCGAGGACGACGCTGTCGGTGTACTGCATCACGACATCGTCGGGAATCCCGAACGAGGCCATCATCGAGGGGAACGTCCCCGCGGTGGACTTGTTGCTCTGGCGCGGGAACTCGTCCTCGGACTCGGTCTCGAGGACGACGACGTCGTATCCTCGGGCTGCGAGGTCGCGTGCGCACTGGCCACCGGCTGGGCCAGCGCCTGCGATAACCACATCGTAGCGGTTGTTCATACCGCGAAACTATTTCGGAGCCTCATTAGTTTATTCAGTTGCGACGGAGTGACCGGAAGTTCACACGTTTCATAATTTATACTTACCCAGTGAGACACGAGTCGACGGATCGACAATCGCGGTAAGCGCGTGCTTACCGACGGTCGGTACGGCGAGCGGTCAGCGGACGATCGTCACGGGAACGGGTGCCCGTCGGGCAATACGCTCCGCCACACTCCCGAGAAGGACGCGAGAGAACCCGGACCGGCCGTGACTACCGACCACGATGCGGTCGACGTCGTGATCCGTCGCGTACTCGACGATCATCGGTGCGGGCTGGCCGGTCAGTAGCTCCGTCGTGATCTCGCAACCCTGATCGGCCGCTCGAGTGCGGGCCGCGTCGAACAGGTCGGACGCCGCTTCGCGCATCCGTTCGCGCATCGCCTCCGTGCCGAGATGGGCGAACTCGCCGTAGCCGCTCCGGTTCGGATCGGCGACGTGGGCGACGACGATTGCGTCGTCAGCGTGTTCCTCGAGGGCGTACTCGAGGGCCGCCCAGCCCGGTTCCGATTCGTCGAGGGCCACCAACAGCGCCATATCGAGATCTTTGGTTTGCGGACACTTGAGTGGTCCCCTCGGTAACACGGCCCACGAGTCGTTCGACGACGAGCGGGTCGTGAACGGTCACGCCAGAGGGTGTGCTTGCAAGGCCAACGGATGCAATGACGGATGTGGCGACGGTATGGTTGTGAGACCCTCGCACGATGAGCACGAAAACGCCACAGAAGGCCGATATCCTTCGGCCGATACAGAACACGTCGACGAAGTATTTCGTGTTGGCCGGAGTCGCCGGCCTTGCGCTCGCACTCTTTCTGATCGGGTGGCTCTACCAACTTTACAAAGGGATGATCGTCACCGGGCTCTCCGACTGGGGGACCGGCGGCGGGGTGACCTGGGGGCTGTACATCGGCGCGTTCATCTGGTGGGTCGGGATCGCCCACGGGGGGATCATCCTCTCCGCTGCGGTCCGCCTGCTGGGGATGGAACGCTACATGCCGGTCGCTCGGCTGGCCGAGTTGCTGACCATCGCCGGTCTCTCCGCGGCCGGTTTCTACATCGTCGTCCACCTGGGACGACCCGATCGGATGGTCACGAGCATTATCACCCACTACCACATCACGATCCACGCCTCGCCGCTGGTGTGGGACGTCACCGTCATCACGGCCTACTTCGTGCTGACGGCGACCTATCTCGCACTCACGCTCCGGTACGACGTCACCAGATTGCGCGGTGATCTGCCGGATCACTTCGGCCCCGTCTACAAACTGTTGACGCTCGGCTACTCCGAGAAGGAAGACGAGATCGTCCAGCGGATGGTCTGGTGGCTCGCGCTGGCCATCATCATCATGGCCCCGCTCTTGCTCCACGGCGGCGTGATTCCGTGGCTGTTCGCCCTGATCCCGAGCATGCCCGGGTGGTTCGGCGCCGTGCAGGGGCCACAGTTTCTCACCATCGCGCTCACCTCGGCGATCAGCGGCGTGATCCTCCTCGCCTACGCCTTCCGCCGGGCCTACGACTGGGACCACATCATCACCGACGACATCTTCCGCGGGCTGCTCCTGTGGCTCGGCTTTTTTTGCCTGCTCTTCCTCTGGCTACAACTCCAGCAGCAGGTCACCGGCGGGTACGCCGCGCCGGTCGACGTGGAATACGCCACACATGCGACGCTTACACATCCGATCTATCTCCTCTCGATGGGGCTCGTCGCCGGGGTCCTCTCCTTTATTTTCGCACAGACCATCCGCCCCTCGCTGTTCACCAAGTCGCGAGCCCTCGCCTGCGGACTCGCGGTCCTCACCGCCACGCTCCTCGAGAAAATCCTCTTCGTCGTCGAGGGGCTGATGTACCCGACGATGAACATCTACGCGGCGACGCCCGGCGACTACTTCCCGAGTTTTATCGAGATCGCGTCGATCATCGGCACCGTCGGGATGGTGGTGTTGATCTTCCTGACCGTCGCCAAGGTCGTCCCCGTCGTCGAACTTCACGCGATCGAGCACCTGCAGGAGAGACACCACCACGAGCGAGCGCACGAACCGACGACCCACGACGACTGAGTGTCTCGGCTCGCTCCTCGTTCATCGGCAGCCGATCCGGTGATTCTCACTCCTGTGGCGTACGAACCATCGGAATGAGCGGCGGCATCGCACCCTCCTGTATCACGCCGAGTATCTCGAATCCGTGCCGAACGTAGAGCGAGATATTCAGCGGATTGCTCGATTCGAGATACGCGAGTTCGCCCGCTCGATCGCACGTCTCGAGTGCGTGCTGCATCAGCGCCGATCCGTATCCCCGGCGCTGCTGGGTGGGGCCGACGCCGATGAGCGGCAAGTGCCAGTACGGCTCGGTAGGGTGGTAGGCCTCGAGTTGCTCCATGATCGAAAAGGCGTGCGCCCGGCGCTCTTCGGGCAGCGCGTCCCGAAACAGGGCGACCAACGCGTCTTCGTCCGGGTGCACACCCGGCGGGAGCCAGAGGGCCGCCGCCGCGAAATCGTGCAGGGTGTGAGCGGTCCCGTGTTCGAACGCCTTCCCGCCGTAGATCCGGACGAACTCCGGGAAGTGCTCCATGTAGTCGTTCGGGGACGGATAGAACCACCGCATCATCGGATCCGAACCGAACGCCAGCACGAGGGTATTGATGACCTGTCGCTCTTCGGCCTCCGTCGCTATCTCGATCTCCGCGGGTTTGTGAATCGTCGGCATCTCTGGACCACTCTCCGAGCGCTCGTCGCTCCGGGAGACCGGTGTCTCACCGCCGAGGCCGAAGAACACTCACAACCGTTACGCGCCGACCAATGTTAACATTTACCATAGAGAGTCGCTCGGACTCGCCTCCGTCGCCAACCGATGGAGACGCGGCCGTAGCGGATCGACCGAATAGCAGTATTCGTCCCGAACATCCCCGGTCAGTGACGACCGGTCGACGACCGACAGTCGTCCCACAGGACGGTCGGGCCGTCGCCGTCTCGATCGGCACGCTCGACGTCTCGAAGGAGTTCGAACGCCCCGTAGCGCTCGTCCTCGAGCAGTCGAGCGGCCAGGTCCGGCGCGACCGAGACGCGTCGACACTCCCCTGCGACGATCAACCCGCCGGGACCGAAGGTGAACTCGACGTCGTAGCAGCGGACGCGTTCGTCGCGCGCTTCGAGTTCGGGCTGGATCGCCTCGAGCACGTCCGCGACGTACTCCAGAACGAGTTCCATTCCCGGCGCGTCGGTGGTCTCGAGGTCGACGCGAACGATCGGGACGAGCATCGGTCGGTCGCCCTCGTCCGCCGACCCGTCACGACTCTCGGCATCCGCATCGACGACAGCGATTCGGCGAACGGTCGGCGAGCGCTCGAGGTGGGAGCCAGTTCCCGGACCCAACGCCTCGGCCAGTCGATCGTCGAGGGCGGACGCGAGTTCGGACCGGGCGTGGCGACGCCTGCGGTGTCGAACGACCATGGCGATGCTGAGACCGGAGAGAAACGCGGCGACGACACCGAGGACGGCGACGAGGCTGCCGGGCATCAGTCGTGCCTTCGTCGGCCAGTTACTAGTGATTTCGCTCGAGGATCACCGATCGCGAACGGCCGTCTCGGACCCGTCCGTGGAGAACTCGCTCCTCGAACACCGGCCGCATCGGACGGTTCGGACGTGTTAGCACACCAAACTCGTCTCAGCGTCCATTCCAAACGGTTTATGGCCGTCGGTTGATTACGCCGGGATATGGCGAAACAGCAGACCGAAGTTCGCGAACTCCAGGAAGGAAGTTACGTCATGATCGACGACGCAGCCTGCAAGATCAACGCCTACTCGACCGCCAAGCCGGGTAAACACGGTAGTGCGAAGGCCCGAGTCGAGGCCGCAGGCGTCTTCGACGGCAAGAAGCGCTCGCTCTCCCAGCCCGTCGACGCGAAGATCTGGGT
Source organism: Natronorubrum marinum (assembly GCF_052040125.1). NCBI lineage: Archaea > Methanobacteriati > Methanobacteriota > Halobacteria > Halobacteriales > Natrialbaceae > Natronorubrum > Natronorubrum marinum. The sequence continues at coordinate 553,025 of NZ_JBPPFV010000001.1, read as the reverse complement.
CCCGATCATCGAACGGAAGAACGGACAGGTCGTCTCCGTCGACGGCGACGACATGCAGGTCATGGACCTCGAGACGTACGAAACGCTCACGATGCGAATCCCCGAGGACGTCGACGTCTCCCCCGACGAGAACATCGAGTACCTCGAGATGGAAGACCAGCGAAAAATCGTCTAATGTTTCCCGGGGCGACCGACGGACGCGAGGACTCCGACACGCGAGGGCGAGAGCCCGACCGTGGAGGCGCGAACTTCGTGGTCGTCGGTGCGCCCCTGGACGTCTCGACGACCTTTCAACCGGGGACCCGATTCGGTCCCCGACGCATTCGAACTTTTGCGGAACCGTTCGACGATTACGATTACCGGACGGACCAGCACTTTTCCGACCTCGACGTCGAGGACCGCGGCGACGTCCGCGCCTGGGACGATGCCGAAGCGTATCTCGAGTACCTCGAGGGAACCCTGCGCGATATCGTCTGGGACGACGCCGTCCCGCTGGTACTGGGCGGCGAACACACCGTCTCGCTCGCGGGCGTACGCGCGGTCGAGCCCGAGGTCGTAGTCTGTCTCGACGCCCACCTCGACCTCTACGAAGCCTACGACGGGAACGAACTGTCCCACGCCGCCGTAATGCGGCGAATTCTCGAGGTCGATAGCGTCGAGGAGGTCGTCCTCCTCGGCGTCCGAACGGGCAGCGAGGCGGAGTGGGACCGTGCGAGCGAAGAGAACGTGACCGTCGTCCCGCCGGCGGACATCGCGGACTGGTCGTTCGACGACCGACTCGAGGATCGGAACGTCTACCTGAGCGTCGACATCGACGCGGCCGACCCCGCGTACGCGCCGGGGACGGGGACGACGGAGCCCTTCGGTCTCGAGTCCCGCGAGATGCGCGATATCGTCCGCGAGGTAGCCCCCCACGCGAGCGGCTTCGACGTCGTGGAGGTCAACGACCGCGACGACGGACAGGCCGCGTCGCTCGCCGGGAAACTGCTGCGAGAGTTCGTCTTTTCACACGCTGACCGGACTGGCGGTGACGGACCGTAGCGTCGCTCACGCTCGGCGGCGTTCGGTCACAATGGCGACGACGGGTACGCCTTCGGCACCGCGTCGCGCACTGTCACCGGCGGATCGACGACTCGACCAGCCTCGAGGCCGTCCGGGGTTGTCGCTTCCCTTGCGTGTGCGCCACACACATTGATACGGGAACTGGGTGTGGAGACCGTCGGTATGGATTCCCCGATTCGTCTACCGGCGAGCCGGCTGCCAGACGAGCCGAACAATTCTCACGACGGGGGCTCCCGATGAGCGACCTGCCCCCGATGACGTCCGTCAAGCGCTGGCTCGTTACGACGAACCACAAGGATGTCGGCCTCCTCTATCTGGCGACAGCCCTGTTTTTCCTCCTGCTGGGCGGCGTTCTCGCGCTGATATTCCGCATCCAGCTGTGGGCACCGGGCGGAACGGGGCTGCTCACTGGCAGCGAGTACAATCAGGCCGTCTCGACTCACGGATTGCTGATGGTCTTCTGGTTCCTCTCCCCGATCGCGACCGGCTTTGCGAACTACTTCGTGCCGCTGCAGATCGGGGCGAAGGACCTCGCATTTCCGCGATTGAACGCGATGAGCTACTGGTTCTATCTCTTTTCTGGACTACTGTTCGTGTTGTCGTTTTTCCAGGGACGGTCGTACGCTGGCGGCTGGACGATGTACGCGCCGCTGAACGTGCCGGTGTACACGCCGGCGATGGAGGCGACGACCGGCGGCAACGCGGCGGTCCTCGCGTTGATTCTGTTCGTTTTCTCGATCACCATCGGGACGGTGAACTTCCTCACGACGATCCATCGATCGCGCGCGGAGGGACTCGGCCTCTGGAACATGCCCCTGTTCACCTGGTCGTGGCTGCTGACGGTCTGGATGATGCTATTCGCGTTCGCCGCGCTGCTCGCCGCCCTCTTACTCCAGGCGAGCGATCGCATCCTCCTCACGCAGTACATGGCGACCGACCAGGGTTCGAGTCTGCTGTGGGCGCACCTGTTCTGGTTCTTCGGGCACCCGGAGGTGTACATCGTCTTCTTCCCTGCGCTGGGGATCATGTTCGAGACGTTCCAGACCTTCTGTGGTCGACGGCTCGTCGGTCGGAAGTGGGTCATCATCGCGATGGTCCTCGTGGCCATTCAGTCCTTTTTGGTCTGGATGCACCACATGTTCCTGACGACGATCAACCTCGAGATCAAGACGCTGTTCATGGCGACGACGATCGGGATCTCGTTGCCCTTTGACCTGATGGTCTTCGCGCTGATCTACACGATGGTCAAAGGACGGGTCCGGTTTACGACCCCGTTTCTCTTCTCGCTGGGAGCGCTCGTCCTGTTCATTCTCGGCGGCATCACGGGAGTCTTCCTCGGTGCCGTCGTGCTGGACTTCGAGTTCCGCGGCACCTACTGGGTCGTCGCGCACTTCCACTACGTGATGGTTTCCGGCGTGACGGCGCTGATCGCCGGCCTCTACTACTGGTGGCCGAAGCTCTCCGGGAAGATGTACTCCGAGACGCTCGGCAAACTCAACTTCGCGGTCTACTTCATCGGCTTCAACCTGCTGTACTTCCCGATGTTCCTCGCCTGGGAGACGCCGCGGCGCGTCTTCGACTACGGCGAGGGGATGCAGATCTACCACCAGCTGGCGACCGTCGGGGCGTTCGTCCTCGCCGCGTCGTTCGTAATCATGTTCTACACGTTCGCAAAGAGCTGGCTCTCGGGGCCCGACGCACCCGACAACCCGTGGGAGTTTTCCCGCACCGCCGAGTGGACGATTCCCTCGCCCCCGCCCCTCGAGAACTGGGACGGTCGGCCGAGCTACGCCAGCGGCCGACTCGAGTTCGTCGACGACACGTCGGCGACGACCGACGGAGGCGTGGTGACCGAGGAGGCGAGGCAGGTCGAACACGCGGATCACGCGAGCATCTGGCCCCTCGGTATCGGACTCGGGGCGTTCGTGTTCTTCCTCGGGTTATCTGGACTGACGCCGTACGTACTCGAGTTCGCTCAGGCGCGCGGGCTCGAAGACGCCAGTACCGCCGCCGAGCCGACCGTGCTGTATCCAATTCTCACCGTACTCGGCGTGGCGATTCTCGCGTACACGCTCTTCGAGTACGGACGCGAGGAGTTCAACGCGCCCGAGATGGCGATCGCCGAGCGCTGGCCGTTCGAGGGCGTCGGCAACACGAAACTCGGCGTCTGGTTCTTCCTGGCGTCGGACGTCGTCGTCTTCGGTGCCGTGATCGGCGCGTACGTCTTTATGCGCCTGCACATGGGCTGGAACAACTGGGTGACCGTGCCGTTTGCCGCCTGGCCCGGCCTGCTCAACACCTACATTCTGCTTACCTCGAGTTTCACGGTCGTCCTCGCGCTCGTCTTCGCCGAGCGCCAGCACAAGACCGGGCTACTCGGCGCGCTGGGCGCGACGCTCCTTCTCGGGCTGACGTTCATGGGCGTCAAGGCCTACGAGTACAGCGTGAAGTTCGCCGACGGCGAGTACTGGTGGTACGGACTCGAGTACACGGTCTACTACGTCACGACGGGGCTACACGCCCTGCACGTGCTGCTCGGCCTGCTCATCGCCGTCTTCATGCTCTACCGAATCGCGAGCGTCGACGCCTATCTCGAGGACCATCGGCCGGTCGAGTTCTTCGGCCTCTACTGGCACTTCGTCGACATCGTCTGGGTCTTCCTGTTCCCGCTGTTCTACCTGATGTAGGGGCCGGAGCCGTTGTGGTTCCCCATCATCCGCTCGTTTCGGTCGCGTGTGCCCGCCCGGCACTCGAGACCGACGGAGTTCCCACACGGAACCAGTCGAATACAAGGACCTCGCCGAGCAACCACGGGACATGGAGCTCGCGACGTTCGTCGACCGACTCGACGAGGAACTGCGCACCGACGACTACGCCGACCTCGACGCCAGCGCGAACGGACTGCAGGTCGGTCCCGACGACGGCGAAGTGGAGCACGTCGCCTTCGCCGTCGACGGCGTGCAAGCGACGTTCGAGCGCGCGGTCGAGGCCGACGCGGACGTACTCGTCGCTCACCACGGCCTCTCGTGGGGCGGCTTCGACCGGGTGACCGGTCGAACGTACGACCGAATCGAACCCCTGATTGCGAACGACCTCGCGCTGTACGTCTCGCACCTCCCGCTGGACGGCCACCAGGAGCTCGGTAACGCCGCCGGCGTCGCCAACGTACTCGACCTCGAGGACCGCGCCCCCTTCGGAGAGCTCGGGCCGGAGTACATCGGCCAGCGCGGTACTGCAGCCGAGTCCTACACCGTCGACGAACTCCGCGAACGGCTGCAGTCGAGCCTCGAGACCGGCGGTCGACCCATCCCGGTGCTCGAGTTCGGCCCCGACGGGATCGAGGAGGTCGCGATCGTCACCGGCAGCGGTACCGACTGGCTGGCCGAGGCCGAAGCGGCCGGCGCGGACGCACTGATTACGGGCGAAGGGAAACAGAAGGCCTACCACGAAGCTCGAGAGGCCGGTATCCACGTCTTCCTCGCCGGCCACTACGCCACCGAGACATTCGGCGTCCGCGCGCTGCAGAACGTGGTCGAGGAGTGGGGACTCGAGACGAGTTACTTCGCGGAGCCGACCGGATTGTAGCCGGTTCGCTGCCGGATATCACCCCCCATAGTCGACCCGGATCGCCACAGAAGCAACCGTGTGTGAACGGTATGGGCCGCATACATGCTGTGCTGGTCTCGCCACCGAGCGATCCCCCACGGGGCGACGGTGAACGGTCTCGAAATGTCGGTTCACGATCTCGGTGGAAAAACGCGACCATCGTTTGTGAAGCGTCGAACCGATCGCTGGCCGTCCGCGAGTCGTCGATCACCGTCCGTCTCCGGCCTCAAACTCGGGTGTCACGGCCCTGATTTCTCAGCCGTTTCGACCGCGTAACCGAGCTCGATTTCCCGCAGGGAATCGTGTGATAAGTCTGAGAATAGTTGCAGGGTTCTACTCGAGATCGATGGGCGGACAGGCGCTGAACCCTCTCCCATGTCCTGTAATTCATCCAATAATATTCCGTTCAATGCAGTTTGGATATATCGTCTATCACTTTTGCAGGATAGTCCTCGAGTAACAATACTTCGGAGAGACAGAGTCTCAGTCAGCCTCGACGGTCACAGAACCTGTCCGTCGGGAGGACAACGATGACAAAGTTCAATTCACTTTCACGACGCGAGAGTTTGCTCGGTATCGGCGCTGCGGGAACAGTACTCGGCGGGAGCGCGCTCGGGATTTCGAGCGTGATGGCCGGCGACGACTCCGACGGCAAGTCGGACGACAAGAACGCGGCCGACACCGACCCGAAGACAGGCGCGTTCAAACTGGATCTCGTCTGTTTCGAGAAGGGCAACGCAAAGTTCAGCGTCTACAACGAGACCAAGGAGGCCGCGAAGGTCAACTGGGCGGTCGACAGCGGTGCCCACGACGTCGACGGCAACGGTGACGCAAACGGCGACGAACAAGCGGCCGACGAGGACTTCGATCCCGACGGCGAAACGATCGAAGACGGCGAAGAGGTCGACGAGGACGATAACGGCCACGACGACAATGGCCACGACGACAATGGCCACGACGACAATGGCCACGACGACAACGGCCACGACGGCGGCTACGATAACGGCGACGGTGCTGAGTACGGTCTCGAAGGGAAGCTGACGGTCCCGGAGAAAGACTCGGAGACGTTCTGGGTCGGCACCGCCACGAAAGACTCGACGGTCACGGTCTACGCGGACGGCAAAAAGGTCGCCAGTGCGGACATCGAGAAACTCGAGTGTGACACGAAGGGCATCGCGGACAAACTCAATCTCGAGGCCGTCTGTTACCGAACGCGCAAGGACGACGCCGGCTACAACGGCGACGACACCGACGAGAACGGCGAGGACCCGAACGGCGAAGAGGAGGCGGTCGACGAGGACTTCGATCCCGACGGCGAGACGATCGAAGACGGCGAGGAAGTCGACGAGGACGACGATAACGGCGACGGCGACAATGGCGACGGCGACAATGGCGACGACGACGGCTACGATAACGGTGAAGACGCAGCCGACGAGGACGACGACGCCGATAAACGGACGATCCGAGAGGCGAAGTTCCGCGTCACGAACGACACCAAACACGAAGTGAAGGCGAACTGGACCGTCGACGGCGACGGACAGGGCGGCAAACTGTACCCCGACGGCAAGGGCTCGGAGAGTTTCTGGGTCACCGTCCTCGAGGGACAGAAGACCTACGTCACGATCACCCACGACGGGAAGGAAGTCGCGACCGAGAAGGCCGATACGGAAACGGAGTGTACCGACTGCGACGGTGACTACTGAATCCGATTGCTAACCGAGCACACAGCGGCGGATCGCCGGCCGTCGAACGGCGGTCCACTCGCGCCGTAACGCACGGGAGACGTCGCTTCGCTTTTCTTCAGTGCAGGCGCGGCGAGATAGTACCAACTGCAACGGGTTACACACTGATCGCCGACTCGCTTGGCGATCAGGTGTGCACTGACTTGCAGTGGCTACTATAGTACCAGCTCCACCGACCAGTTCTGTGCGGTTGGTTCCGATCCGAAACGCACACCGAATCGCGGCGTTCAAACCGCTGGCCGGCCGACTCGAGGACATGAGTGACGACCACGCGGACGACCCCGAGGACGGACACCACGACCCAGAGCGCGAGACGTTTTCACACGATCCGATCGGCCACGCCGAGGCTCGCGCCGGAATGACGGTCGGCGAACTCGCCGAAGAGTACGGGTCCGCCGGCGTCGGTGCGGCCGATCTCCACGAAGCTGTCGGCATCACCGAGTCGATGTTCGACGACGACGTGACTGTCTTCTTCTCCCTTGCGGGCGCGATGGTCCCCACGGGAATGCGCCGGATCGTCGCCGACCTGATCCGCGAGGGTCACATCGACGTCCTCGTGACGACCGGGGCGAACCTCACCCACGACGCCATCGAGGCTATCGGCGGCAAACACCACCACGGCGACGTCCACGCGGAGGGGAAGACGGAGCGCGAGCACGACGAAACGCTGCGCGACGAAGGCGTCGATCGGATCTACAACGTCTACCTGCCACAGGAGTTCTTCGCCGACTTCGAGAGCCACCTTCGCGAGGAAGTGTTTCCGGTGCTCGAGGCGGAGTGTGAAGAATCTGGGCCGGTCTCGATCCAGCGGCTCACCGAAGCGTTGGGGCGAGCCAACGCCGAGGTGAACGAACGGGACGGTGTCGACGAAGCCCCCGGTATCGCCGCCGCGGCCTACGAGAACGACGTGCCGATTTACTGTCCCGCCGTCCAGGACTCCGTGCTCGGCCTCCAGGCCTGGATGTACTCCCAGACCGGCCCGTTCTCGCTCGACGCGCTTTCGGATATGACGCCGCTCACCGATATCGCGTTCGACGCCGACGAGGCCGGCGCGTTCGTCGTCGGCGGCGGCGTCCCCAAGAACTTCACCCTCCAGACGATGCTCGTCACACCGGGGGCGTACGACTACGGCGTGCAGTTGACGATGGACCCCAAACAGACCGGCGGACTCTCCGGCGCGACGCTCGACGAAGCCCGATCGTGGGGAAAACTCGAGAAAGACGCCGAGAACGTCTCGGTCTACGCGGACGCGACGATCACGCTGCCGCTCGTGGTTGCGGCTGCGCTCGAGCGACTCGAGAACCAGTAGTGCGCGGTGACGCTGGACGTGCGGTCGACGACAGACGAGTTGCCGTTCAAATGTACTGTTGTTCCCACTGCTGACGATCGTCGATCGACCGACTCCCCTTCTCGGAAATTTCGTAGTAGTTCGTTCGTCTGTCGTGTTGGCCTTTGTCGACCAGTTCCTTGTTGACGAGCGTGTCGAGATTCGGATACAAGCGGCCGTGGTTGATGTCTGCGCGATAGTAGGATTCTATCTCGGATTTTACATCTTGGCCAGACGGCTGGTCGGCGCCGGCGATCACGTACAGGAGGTCTCGTTGGAATCCAGTCAGGTCGTCCATTGTTTGTTACTCGACTACTCACATAACGAACGTAGTAATCGTAATCCAGCACATACGGGACGATAGATCACGGTACAAGACCTGTTAGGGTCGGTTACAGTCCGTATTCTCTCCCTACGATGTTCGAACGCGGCGGTTCGAGGGCGAAAGTGGCAGCGGGTTGAGACTGTCGCTCACGAAGCGATTCGATCTCGAGCGGTCTCGCCGGCCACCGCATCGTCTCTCGACTGACGAACAGTACGGGCCACTGTACGGAGCCAAACGATCCGGACCGACAACCGCTCGTGGGATACTGATCGCGAGACGAAACCGGACCGTCAGTACGTCTGGTAACTCGCCGAACCCACGTCGATTCGAACGAGCGTATTCTCGGTGTAGGCGTCGGATTCCGCGCCGTACTTTTCGTTGATCCGCCTGCGCGCCTCGGCCGCTTCGTCCTCGTCGTCGACGACCGTCGCCGTACCGAGCAACGTTACCATCCAGCGCGTCTGCCCCGCGTCGTCGGCCTGCACGGAGAGGGCGACGCGGGGGTTGTCGCGAACGTTCGCCAGTTTCCGACCCGTCGTCACGATCTCGATGATGTCGTCGTCCGCGTAGCGGTACCAGACGGGGGCGACGTGTGGCCGATCGTCGACGCTAGTCCCGAGGTGGGCCATCAGCGGCTCGCTCTCGAGCAGTCGTTCGGCCTCTGGAGAAATCGTCACGGAGGGTCCTCCGACGGCGGCAGCAAAAAACGGTGGCCTTGTGGGTGCCGAAATGTCGATTACAGTGTGAACCCGCCGCGTCTCGACTGCCGAATTCGTTCGACGTCCAGCGTCGCGTAGTGCCAGAGCGCGCCGGTCAGGCCGTCCGCGGCGATCCGGCGGCCGGAGCTCTCGACCAGCACCTCGGGACAGTACCCCGTCGGATACCGGCGGGCGAGCCGCCGGCTGAACGCAGTATCCTCGTTCGGAACCTCCGGGAAACCGCCCAGTTCGTCGAACGCCCGCCGGTGGACGACGCAGTTGAAGCCGGGGAGGATGGGGTACTCGAGCCGCGGGAAGACGTGGTTGATCGTCGCCTCCATCAGCCTCGCGCGTCGCGGGCCGGTGATCCGACAGAAGGAGCTGCCGGCAGCAAGCCCGTTCGCCTCGAGGCAGCCGAGCAGGTCGGTGAGGTAGTTCGCCCGGAGTTCGGTGTCGGCATCGACGAACGCGAGCCACTCGCCGCTCGCGGCGGCCGCACCCAGGTTTCTGGCCCGAGCGATGCTCGAATCGAGGGCCTCGAGCACGGTCGCGTCGTACGCTCGAGCGATCGCTCGCGTGTCGTCCGTCGAGCCGCCGTCGACCACGAACACCTCGTAGCCGTAGCTCGTGTCCAACGCCGCGATGCTCGCGAGGGCGGCCCGGAGGTAGTCGGCCTCGTTTCGTGTCGGGATCACGAAGCTCACGTCCGGCCGGGCGGGCTCCGCGGAGTCGTCGATCGCTGCGTCCGCCTCGGAGTCGTCGTCACCACCCATCGAAGCGTCTACTCGAGTGCTCTCACCCGTACCGCCTTAATTTGTGAGCGCGCACCCGAGCGCTCGCGAGTACAGGTGACGTTGGGACGGGACGGCACCGTCTCCGTTCATGACTGCAATCGTGTCGGTGTTCGACTAGTTGTCTCGAGTCGACTGTGCCAGTTGCTACCTCGCCACTTACTTTCGTGCTGGTATCGGTGGGAGGATTATCTATCATGAACTTTTATAATGGAGGAGCCTGTAGGGGTGAGTACAGATGTCGGTCGTACACGTAGTAGCGTAAACTCGCCCCTTCTCTCCGACGAGTCCCCAGCATCGTATTCCGACGACACAGAACCCATCCGACCGACATGAGCACACAACACTTGCAGACCCAGACCGAACGACAGCCCGACCGAACCACAACCCGAGCGACCCCCGCCGAAACGACGACCCCCACGACGGACCCGCGGACGGCCACCGACCGCGCCCCACAAACGTTCTCGAATCAGAATCGGGCACGACTCGAGAACCTGATCGACGAATTCAACGCCGCGTTCGCGAACGGATCGTAACGAATCGGTTACACTGGTATCTGGCATCGCTCGAGCAATCCAAACCGTCTTTTGAGAGCGTCCGCTATGCTCGAGTGGCCGATGACGATTCACTCGCTCCGAGCCGGACTCGGCACCCGGTGGTGACGAGCCCTATGAGTGCTGAGGCCTCATTCTACTACTTGATTCTGTACGGTTGGTCGAGAACGGTCGAAACCTTTGTCCTGTCGGTGAACGGTATAAAATGCATGCAAGGGCTAACTCATAACGAGAGTGGCTGTACTCCAGTAGTGCTGGGATCGATCCCTCTGTGACTCGGCTAACAGGAATCGATTCGTCGATGGCGTTCGCTGAGCCACGTCCCACCGACGATGGAGTCGTTGCAGGTTGGCGCCGATGAGACGGGCAGCAGCGACATCTCGAGGACACTGGATGTTCTGCTGCACAAAATGTTTAACAGCCCACTCGGAGCAGTTCGATGTATGAATGCCGGCCGAAAGGTGACGTGAGATGATCGACGAAATACGCGGGTCCGAACCGATCGTGACCGACCCGCCGCCAATCGATGCCACCGGAGCGTCGACGGTCGCGGGTCGTGCCTTCGGGGTATCCGGACCGGCGACGAAACTGGGCGGTGAGCGGGATCAGAACTTCCGTATCGACGCGGATAGCGGAGACGCGTTCGTCCTCAAAATAGTCAATTCGGCGGACGACCGTGGCGTGATCGACCTCCGAACGCAGGCAATTCGGCACGTACACCGGGCCGATCTCGATCTGCCGGTAATGGAGATCATTCCGACGACTGATGGAGAGCCATGGACCACGATCACCGAGGACGGAGACACCTATTTTGCACAACTGTACTCGTTCGTTCCAGGGCGGAGCCCCTCGCCCGGGGAGCTTTCACGCGATGCGCTGTTCGCGTACGGCGAGTCCGTCGCAACGATGGGGACGGCGCTACGGGGCTTTTTCCACCCGGACGCGAGGTACGACGTACTCTGGGATCTTCGGTACGCGTCCGATTTCCACACGATGCTCGAGCAGATCGACGACGAGCAGCGACGCGCCACCGCCGAACGCGTTCTCGACCGTTTCGAAGCGAACGTCGACCCGGTCTTCGATTCGCTCCGGGCGCAGGTCGTGCACAACGACCTCGGGCTGAACAACGTGCTGTTCGACGACGACAACCGGGTGAGCGGCATCACGGATTTCGGTGATCTCACCTACACGGCACTCGTCTGTGACCTGGCCGTCGTGCTTGCGAACGTACTGCCTCGCCGGGACGACCCGCTGTCGGCGGCTCAGTCCATAGTCAGGGGATACGTGACGGTTACGCCGCTCGAGGAGGACGAACGTCGGCTGCTGCCCGATCTCGTATTGGGACGACTCGCCGTCAGGGCGATTATGCATGTGCGGGAAGGCGCGAATTACGAACACAACACTACCGACGTCGCCCAAGTGTGGGATTCGTTGATCGCGCTCGACGAAACCGGCCCGGATGTGATTCGCCAACTGCTGCGAGCCGCCGCTATGGAAGGAGACCTTCCGTACCAGCGGGCCGATACGTCCGACCTGCGCTCGCGTCGCCGCGAGGTTCTCGGGCCGGCACCGCTTTTTTACCGTGATCCCGTACACTTCGCCGCTGGCGACGGTGTCTGGCTGTTCGATCAGGACGGTCGCCGCTACCTCGACGCGTACAACAACGTACAGGTCCTCGGGCACGGACACCCCGGCGTCGCGGCGGCCGTTGCCGGACAAACTCGGACGTTGACGACGAACACGCGGTACTTGCACGAATCAGTGACCACGCTTTCCGAACGACTGTTGGAGACGATGCCCGACGAGCTCGACCGGGTGTTGTTAGTCAACTCGGGAAGCGAGGCGAACGATATCGCCTGGCGACTGGCGACCGCTGCGACGGGACGCGACGGGGCGATCGTCGCTGATCACGCGTACCACGGCATTACGGAATCGACAGCGTCGCTCTCGCCGAAGTACTGGCCGGACGGCAACCGGCCGGCCCACGTCGAAACTGTCGCACCGCCAGTCCAGCGGTCGAGTCACCACTGGAGCGAAACGGCCGAACGTTCAGAACCGATGATCGATGCGCTGGATTCGCTCGAAAGCCGAAACGTGGGGGCCGCTGCGTTCATGTTCGATCCGCTGTTTACGAGCACCGGGATTTTTCCTCCAGACGGCGAGCACCTGGCCGAGATGGCCGATCACGTGCGCGAGACGGACGGCTTGATCGTTGCCGACGAGGTGCAGGCAGGATTCGGTCGAACCGCTTCGAACACGTGGGGATTTCAGGAGGCAGACATCGTTCCGGACATCGTCACGATGGGGAAACCGATGGGGAACGGATACCCCGTTGCTGCCGTCGTGACGCGATCTGAGATCCTGTCGACGCTCCGTAACGGCTCCGGAATATTCAGCACGTTCGGCGGAAATCCGGTGTCGTCCGTCGCGGCCCTCACAGTCCTCGACGTTCTCGAAGATAAACAGTTACTGGGACACGCCGGCGAAGTCGGCGAGTACCTCCATTCCGGCCTAGCGAAGTTGGCTACGAAACACGAACGTATCGGCGAGATTCGACGGAGCGGACTCATGGTCGGTGTGGAACTCGTCTCCGACCGAGAGGCGTGGACGCCAGCGACTGACGAAGCGGTGGAAATCGTCAATCGGCTTCGGCAACGTCGAATCCTCGTCGGTACGTCCGGGAAGCACGATAACGTGTTGAAGATCCGCCCTCCGCTCGTGTTCGAGAAAGAACACGCAGACCGCCTTCTAGATGCTCTCGACGTCGTACTTGCCAGTCTGGGCAACGATGTGTAGTGGCGAGAAGAAGTCCGAATCCGAATAGCTCGATACTGCCGCGGGGAAGTCACCATAATTCCAAAACCCAATTCGATTCAGCGGTAGATGGCAGTCGTACCTGTTCGAGTGCCGAGGGCCTCAATTTACGGATACCGAGGCTCGAGACTCCCCGTCGAACAGCCGTCAGTACTCCCAGCGCAACCGCTCGAGTATTTCCTTCCAGCGGTCGTCTATCACACGTGGTTCCAGATGGACGACGACACCGACGCGGAGGCCGGCGCCGACGTGGGCGATACGATCGGGCGGGACGTCTCCGAACTGAGCACCGCTCTCGGCGATGCCTACCGCGGCGAGCTGGATCGCGAGACCACCTGGCGCTCACGGCTCGATCAGACGACGACCTGGAGCGTGACGGTGATGGCCGCGATCCTCACCTGGGCGTTCTCGAGTCCCGACAACCCCCACTATATCATCCTCGTCGGCGTCCTGGTCGCGACGCTGTTCTTGCTCATCGAGGCCCGACGGTATCGAGATTACGACGTCTACCGCTCGCGAATCAGGCTCTTTCAGCAGAACTTACTCGCGACGACCCTCGATCCGACGCAGGAACTCGAGCACGGTGACTGGCGCGAGAAACTCGCCGCAGACTATCGCAACCCGACGGTGAAGATTACGCTACTCGAGGCGGTCGAACACCGGCTCCGGCGCATCTATCTCGCGCTGATCAGCGTTCTGTTGCTCGCCTGGCTCTTTCGAATCACCGCGTTCATGCCCGGGACGACGTTTCTCGAGGCAGCGTCGATCGGGACGCTTCCGGGCACGGTCGTCCTCGGTATCGTCGGCGGCTTCTATCTGGTACTACTCGGTATCGTCCTCCGACGGGACGAACGCGAGGCGAAGGGCGAATTCGAGGACGAAGCGATCGGCGAGTGGAAGGACTCGAACGATTGAGGACCGAGAGCGTGGTGCTCGGCGTCGATCGGTATCTTCCGTTGGTCGATCTACTGCCGCGAACTGACTCGGATTCGGCGGTCGCCAAGACCGATGGGACGCAGCCACCGGCCTCGGCGCCCGTTCACTCCGGAAACAGCTCTGTCTCGCGCTCGAGACCGTCGATCCGCCCGATATCCTCGGCGTCGAGATCCAACCCGTTCGCCTCGAGATTCGCCGCCAGATGAGCCCGACTGCTCGCCTTCGGAATCGTTACGAGGCCCGCTTTCGACGCGAGCCAGGCGATCGCGACCGCCTCGGGTGTCGTCTCGTGTTTGGCCGCGATCTCGACGACGGCGTCAACCTCGCGAACGCGGCCGCCGGAGAGCGGCGCGTATCCGACCAGCGGGTAGCCGTGCTCGCGGGCGTGCTCGAGCAAACCCTCGGGCTGGAACAGCGGGTGGTACTCGACCTGGTGGGCCGCGATCGGTGAATCGAGGATCCCTCGCGCTCGCTCGAGTTCGTCCACCGTGAAGTTGCTTACCCCGACGTGGCGCGCGAGTCCGTCGGCGACGAGGTCGTCGAAGGCGGGAAGCGTCGTCTCGGGGTCGTAGGTGTCTATCGGCCGGTGGACGTAGAGGAGGTCGACGGTCTCGAGGCCCAGTCGCTCGAGGCTCTCGCCCGTCGTCCGGCGGACGTCCTCGGGCGCGAGGCTGTCGGCCCAGACTTTCGTCGCGACGGTGACGTCATCCCGGTCGACGGCGTTCGACTCGAGCGCGCGGGCAAGTCCCTCGCCGACGACACCCTCGTTCTCGTAGATCTGTGCGGTATCGAGGTGGCGATAGCCAAGTTCGAGCGCCGTCTCGATGACTGCAGGATCGTCGACCCCCATGGTGCCGAGACCGACCGTCGGGAGCTGGAGTCGCGTCGCGTTCATTACACTCACTCGTGTGCGAACGCACAAGAACCGGTCCATCTGTGGGTGGCGCAGTCGTCGGGACTGTCGCTCCTACAGGAGCGTCCAGACTCCGCATTTCGAGTGCGGTCGGCTCGGTTGCGACGATAGCGGTTGCTCGCTCCCGGTCGGCGACTCGTGGGAGGCGGACCCGATACCGTCCACGTCGTCAGTGGGAGAGGGAGTGGACGGTGGACTCGAGTGGAGCAAACCGTCAACTCGAAGTCGATACTTTCCGTCAAACTGGTAACCACGGATATAATGACAGTACTATCAAAAATGTATAATCTTCCGGAAAGTACTTATCAGCGTCATACCTTCCGGTAGCAAGGTAGTACCGGAATTGTTGTCGAGAGGTCAGCAACGGATCTGAGACTACAACTTACAACGATGATATACGTGCAAAACGGCCAGCAACAGCATTATCACGACCGTTCACGGCAAGAGGGCCGGACGAGTCTCGGACCGACCTATCGACGCGCGCAGTCAGCTGATTGCGATCGGCGGGAACGGTTCCCCCTAAACGGGAGAGCGATCGACGGACCCTGTTGTGATCGGCTTCGGCTAACGGAGTCGGGCGGAGAACGCGACCGTTCTCCGACCGGAGACTCGAGGCGCCGATGACCGACGACGGATCGATCTCTCGTCGACGAATTCTCGGAGCGATGGGGTCGGGTGGGGCGGTGGCAGTGGCCGGCTGTATCGGCGGTGGCAACGGCGGCAACGGGAACTCCTGTGACGACGATCTCACCATCGACCTGAGCACCGGGACGACGAACGGAACGCCGGATTCGTTCGGGACGCCCGATCCCGACTGGCGCGTCGTCAGCTCACCCGACGGGACGACGGGGCCAGCAGTGAGTATCGAGCCGGTTTCGCAGTGGGTCACCCTGACGACCGCGAACTGGATCGATGCCCACGGCACCGGCGGCTGGCCCGCCCCGTCGGACCCGATCGGGGACTACGTCTACGAGATCGACTTCGAAATCTCGGACGACTGGAACGACGATCAGTGCGAACTCCGCATCCATCAGTGGTCCGTCGACGACGACGCGACGATCGAACTCGAGGGACCGTCCGGAACGACGACGCTCGTCCAAGACTCGGGTCACACGACGCTGAAAGGGCCGGAAACCCAGTCGGTTGGCCCCGGCCAGTACACGCTCCGAGCGATCGTTACGAACACCATGACGATCACGGGACTGTTGATCGATGCCGAAGTGTTCTGTGACTGCGATGATGAGACGGACGAGGACGTGTGTGATCTCTCGATAACCAAAGCCCACGTCGGCGACGGGACTCCGGTCGCACCCGGCGACACGACCGAGTTCGAGATCACCGTCTGCAACGACGGGGAGGGCACGTGCCGACCGGGACCCGTCACGGTCGTCGACGAACTGCCGCCCGGAACGTCCTACGCTTCCGATAGCGGCACCGGCTGGGACTGCACCGAAAGCGGCGGCGTCGTCACCTGCGAGCACCCCGCCTCGAACGGCCTGGGTCCGGGCGACTGTCTCCCGACGCTTACGCTCGCGGTCGAGATCGACGACAGCGACGACGTCAGCGAGACGATCGTCAACTGTGCCACCGTCGAGCAGGGAGACGCGAGTGCGAGCAACAAGAGCGACTGTGCGAAAGTGCCGATCGAAACCGATGGGGACGGACACGGTAAGTGCGATCTGTCTGTCAGCAAAACCCACGACGGAACGCACGTCTCGCCAGGGGACACGACGACGTTCGAGATCACCGTCTGCAACGACGGTGATCATCTCTGTCGCGGACCGGTTTCGGTTATCGACTCGCTGCCGAGCGGCGTGACGTTCGTCTCCGGAAGCGGGGGCGGATGGGCCTTCACCGAAAGCGGCGGTGTCGTCACCTGCGACCACCAGAACAGCGGCGGGCTCGCACCCGGTGACTGTCTGCCGACGATCGAACTCGAGGTGGAGATCGGCTCGATGGACGAAACCGGCGACGTGATCACCAACTGTGCGAGCACCGAGTACGACGACGTCGACCCCGACAACAACCGCGATTGTATCGACGTTCCCGTCCGCCCTGCGGACACCGACTGTGACGGGCTCAACATCGACAAACGGACCGCCAGCCAGTTCACCTACGGCGATCAGGCGACGTACGAGATCGACGTCTGTAACCACAAGGAGAAACAGTGTGACGGTCGCGTGAGCGTGACCGACGAGCTGCCGGACGGCATCTCGTTCGTCTCCGCGTCCGGAAGCGGCTGGACCGCCTCGGTGTCAGGTGGCACCGTTACCGCCGTTCACTCGAACGGTGCCGGACTCGGACCGGGGGCCTGTCTCCCCACGCTCGAGTTGACTGTCGACGTCGCACCGGTAGACCAGTTCCCCGGCGGCTCCGACGGCGTCCAAAACTGTGCACGCCTGTTCGTCGGTGGAACCTTCGTCGACGAAGGCTGTGTCTCTCACGTGATCACCAACGAATAGACACTAATCTACGTTTCGCACACTCGAGAACCCCGCGCTTCCGCCGGGATCGTATCGGTCGACTCGATCGAATTCCGATATTTTTGCAGTCCCGGAGACGAGACTGCAGCAGCACGTCCACGCCCCCCGTCCTATACCGACATGTCGACGGAGTGGGAGTCGACGTCAGTTCGCTCCGCTGGTGCCGGCATCTCCCATCCGGTCGCCGTAGTCCCAGCTGTAGATCTCCCGCGGCTCGAGCCGAATACAGACCTCCTCGCGGTCGTCCGCGAGCAACCACCTGGCGAGCGAGGAGTCGTCCCCGCCGAGGTAGCGCTCGACGAGATCACGCAGGACCGGCTTGCCATCGTCGGAGATCGTCGCGATTCCGTTACCCCTGATCCCGCGGTACGGGATCCGATTCGTCGAAATATCGAACGCGACGTCTCGGTCGTTGCGGAGAAAGCGCACTACGTCCGCGCTCGCCTGCGTCGCACACTCGAGTACGCCGTCGCGATAGCGATACCACAACGTCACGAGCCACAACGAACCGTCCGGCCGATGGGTGGCGATTCGGACCGGGATCGTCGTCTCTCGGAGGAACGTCTCGACCTCGTCTGCGCCCCAGGTCCCGCGGTAGTCGGTCATACGTCTCCGTTCGTGAAGCAGTCGAATAAGTTCATCCGCTGTCAGTCCGGTCGCGGTGCTCGCCCCCGCGAACCAGTCACAGATGAACCGCTTCACCCAGTCCGGTTCGAGGGGCGTACGCGCCACAAGGAGGAGAGTCAGCGTCCGTCGTCGTCGGTCGGGGACGAAACCAGCATCGACGCGAGATCCGACACGGACGGCGGACGCTGGATGAACAGTTTCCCACCGAGTGTGTACTGGCTGTCGGCCGACGCCGATCCGCTGTCGACGAGGACTACCGGCAGTCTGCGCCCGCGCTGTCGTTGTCGGAGCGTCCGGACGATCTCCAGTTCACGGCCAGTGAGATCCGAAGCGCGAACGAGCGCGAGATCGTAGGAACCCGTCTTCGAGGCGGTTTGGACGGACTCGAGCTGGTCGACTGCCGTCACCTCCCAGGAGGGAGGAAGCCCGCCTATCGGCTCCTCGGACGCCGTTGCATCGAATACCAGCACGCGAAGGTGTTCGGACTCGTCCACCCCGAGTACCTGTTCGACCGCCTCCACGATCGCCCCGGGACGCTCGGGAACGTACGCGGAGACGCCGAGTTGTACCAGCCCCTCCGGCTCGTCGCGAAGGAACGACACCATGCTGATCGTCGTCTCCTCGGTCCCCGCTTCACGGCCGATACGCTCCGCCACGGTGACACCATTTTCGACCGTCCCGCTACTGTTGCCGTCGGGTTCGTCGCCGGTCACGAACAGGTCGACGAGGAGCGTCAAGGACGGCGTCCGGCGGAGTGCCTCCCGAGCAGCCTCGCGGTCGTCGGCGACCGTCACGTCGTAGTCTAGCCCCTCGAGCTGTGCTGCAAGGAACGTTCCCAGTTCGTCGTCGATGGAGAGAAAGACGAACGGTCCGTCGACGGCATCCGAAACGGCGACAGAATCGCCGGAAGGGACCGTGCTCCGGCCAGCGCGAACGTTCGTCAGTCCCGTATCGAACGACGACGTCAGCGCCTCAATCGCGGCGTCGAGATCGGTCGCCTTTCGACGGACGACCCGTGCAACCGCTCGCTGTTCGTCGGTAAGCGGACCGACGTCCTCGTTGACGAGCAGTTCGACGTAGCCGATAACCGACGTCAACGGCGTCCGGAGATCGTGTGTAGTCTGCTCGAGGACCTCCCCCTGGAAGTCGGTAAACGAGGTGAGATGGTCCGCCATCGTCTCGACCTCGTCGCGAAGCGAGAGTTGCTCGAGACGCGATCCGGCGACCCATCCGAGAAGCTTCGCGAGTTGAACGTCGACCTCGTCGAAGCCGTCTCCGTCTCGGACGAGTTGCAGCGTGGTCGTGTCGTCGATCGGCGTCGACAGCGCACAGTCTAGCGGAACGAGGCCGTCGGTCGCCGCCTCGAGGTCGTCGACTACGACGGTCTCGTTTCGATCCATCGCCGTTTCGACTGCAGCGCAGATGATGGGGTGTTGTCCGACCTGAGCGTCCAGATCTGGATGTGTACTGGTGACCGTCGTCCACGTGTCTTCCCGCGAAATGACGATGACAACGTACCGGACGTCGAAGAGATCGTACGCGCCGTCGATCGCGTGATGGTATACGGCAGTCTCCGTCGAGCGGTCGACGAACCCCGTCGCGATATCGTGGAGCCGATCGAGCCGGTGTGGCGAGATGTCGTCCGGAACAGCGTTCTCGAGGGTGGTACGGATGTCCGACCCCAATTCGAACTCCCCGTCCGGATCCTCGTCGGTCATCGTGATCCACCCGTTGGCTCCGGCCGTTCTTCCGTCTCGAGCGAGGAGGTCACGATCGGCGCGTCGGATACCTCGAACCGCCGGGCGAGTATCGAACGGGACCGTCGCTGGCCAAGGCGGTGTATCACCGGTGGAGCGTCGTCAGCGGTCGTGATCATCGGTCGATGGAATCGTTGTCTGGTGGGCTGTCGTGATCGCGGTGGCGTACGTTGCGGTCCGTGTCTCGAAGCCGTCTCGAACGATTCGGTTGCTCTTCACGTGTTTCGAGGATCCGGAGGCATACAATGGTGTTGTCATTGATGGTTACATTTACGCCCGTCACGGCGAACGCACCGGTGAGGTGTAGTCAGGGGCAGCTTCGAGGTGAGGGTCAGCTGTCGATCGGACGCGTCTCTCGTGATCGCTGCACCGCCGAGGAAGTAATCCGGCTTCGCCGTGTCGAGATTCACGCTGCGAGCGACCGAGTTGTGAGAGCGGCAACGAGGGGCAGACGGTCTCATTGAAAATCGACGTTCGCGATCTCGAATCGGGCACCGCCCGCCTCGCTCTCGGCCAGGTCGGTCGACCAGTCGTGGGCGCTGACGATGCTCTGGACGATCGAGAGTCCGAATCCGGTTCCCAGACTCGCGGTCGTAAACCCGGTCTCGAAGATCGATTCCCGGTCGGATTCGGGGATGCCACAGCCGTCGTCTTCGACGTAGAACCCGACCGGATTCCCGTTTGCGTCGCTGATGTCGCCGACGGTGATCGTCAGCCCGCCACTCGAGGCCGACGGGGACCCTGATGTGACCGATTCCGGAGACGCAGAAGCCGCCGAGCCGCCCGTTTCTGTCGGATCCGTCGAGCCGTGATCGGCGGGGTCCTCGGGAGTTTGCGAAGCAGGGCTCGTGGAGCCGTGCTCCACGGAGTTTCGAAACAGGTTCTCGAAGACCGCCTGCAACCGTTCCTGGTCCGCCCGCGCGACGGCATCCGTCTCGACGACCAGTTCGTGTGATCCGGTCTCGAGTTGGTCCCAGGCGGTTCTCGTGACCGTCTCGAGCGAGATCGGTTCGACGTTCCCGATCACCTGGCCGCTTCTGGCGGTGGCGAGCACGTCGTCCAGCAGCTGTTGCATGCGGTCGACCGCCGGGTAGACCTTCCGTAGGTACTCGATGTTCGCCGACTGCTCGGTCGCCTCGACCCAGCCCTGGATCACGGTCAAGGGGCTTCTGAGGTCGTGGCTCACGGTGCTGGCAAAGGTGTCGAGCTGCTCGATTTGAGCCTCGGTTCGGCGGCGCTCGAGTTCGTGTTCTAGCATCCGCGCGATCAATTCCGCGAACATGGTTTCGTCGCTACCGAAGGGGTCCGAACGGGGGCCCGTCGAGACGAAACAGACCGTCCCGTAGACGTCGTCATCGACGGTGATGGTGGTTCCGTGGTAACACTCGAGACCGTGTTCCGCGAACGCGGGGTCGTTCTCCCAGCCCTGATTCGAGGCGTCGTGGAGTGCGATCGGTTCGTCCTGAGCGATCGTTCGCCGACAGTACGTCGTCTGCAGGTCGAGAACGAGGCCGGGTGGAAACGCGCCGTCGATCGGATCGGTGCTCGCGGTGGCCTTCCAGTAGTCGGTCTCCGCGTCGATCTTGGTCATGTGGCCGTTTTCGACCCCGAGATAGCGTGTTCCCAGTTCGAGCGCCTGCGCCGCCTTCTGTTCGAACGGCAGCTCGGCTTTCATGATCCTGTATAGTTCGTGTCGAGCGTCGTCAGGCTCGATTGGCGTCTCAGTCATACTGCAGACTCACTGGCCCACCTGTGGTTGCCGTCCAGTACATGTCGTACTCATACGGCTCATCTACACATACACCTTCTGTCAATTTCAGCGTACACTTTCGAGCGTAGAACTGTCAGCACGTGTAATATAGAATCACAACGGCGGATTACGGATAGTGTATCCACACGCACACATGATGTAGTGGAGAGACGATCCGCGCTGGCTCGTCGAACCACGTCAGTTGTGGGCTCGGAAGTCGATCCCACGCGAGCGTGAGTTGTTCGAGGGTCGAATTCCGAGCGGACCTCGAACCGCCGGTAGACGGACCCACACGGGAACAGTCCGTGCTCCGAGAAGATATCCAGTTATGCCGCTCACTCCGACGTCGAGCGGAACGTTCGAACGGTATCCCGCTTGCCTGACTCGGCCTCGACCTGAACGAACGCGAACTCGGTGAACACCTGCTTCCAGTTGCGGTGGTACAGCGGGAACTCGTCGTTGACGTAGGTCACGCCGGGGTCGGCCGACTGGTCCTGCTCGCTCCCGTCTTCGCCCTCGTTCTCGACCGTGATGAGGAGGTCGTCGGTGATGCGTGCGAGGTCCTCGAAGACCCACTCGACGTCCGGGTGCAGGTGCTGGAGCGTCTCCACCGAGTAGACGACATCGAACTGGTTCGCCTCGAAGTCGTCGACGACGTTTTCGATTCTGTCGTGGTAGAACGTTCCGTCGTCGGCGAGCTCCGGATAGGTCTCCCTCATCACGTCGAACGCGTCGTTGTTGACGTCGATTCCCGCCAGGGTTTCGAAACCGTGTTCGTACAGGTGTGCAAGGTGACGGCCGGAGCTACAGCCGAGTTCGAGGATAGCCGCGTCTCGGTCGACGAACCGCTCGAGCGTGTCACAGATGGTCTCGCTCGTCTCGTTCGGCCCGTAATAGGCGTAATATTCTGGCGAGTACTCTCCGGACCGTTCCGCCCATCGTCGACTAACTACCTTCGAATCCACGTTTCACATCGTCGGCGAACACGTAAACGCTCGTCGGACCCGTCCGAATTCTGAGAGCAGTCTCACTCCGACTCGTCGGCGAGCGTCTCGCCGGCGTCGGACCGCCGTGTACTCGTCGCCGACCGACACGACGGCGGGACCTGGACGATTCCGCGCCAGAGGAGAGACCGGCGTTCTTCGTGGCGTTGCCGGCGACTCGAGCGTGAACGGGCCCTCCCGATGACTCGAGCGTGAACCGGCCGAAGAGTGCTACGCGGGCCCCACCTTCGGCATTCGTCGGCTGTACTCGCCGCTCTCGAGACAGTCGAGGATAAACCGGGCGACGTCGGCTCGGTCGATCGCCTCGAATCCGAGGTCGACGTCGCCGGCGCGGTAGTCGCCCGTCGGATCCCCCTCGTCGAGTCGAGGGACCCGGACGACCGTCCAGTCCAGGTCCGTCGCCCGGACGTGTTCGACGTGGGATTCGGCATCCTCGAGGACGTCTCGAGCGAGCAGCTTCAACAGGACCCCCATCATTTTACCGCCGAGTGAGACCGATTCGCCGTCCTCACGGACCCCTGCACCGACGAGCGTCACGAACCGCGAGACGTCTGCCTCGCTCATCGCGCGGCTGATGTTCTCGCCGGCGACGGTCAGGAGATCATCCGGCGAGCCCTCACCCTGTCCGAGGACGCTCACGACTGCGTCCGCGCCCTGGACCGCGTCGAGAACGCCGTCGCCAGTGTAGACATCGCCCGCAACGACCCGCACTCGATCGTCGGTGAACGGGACCGTTTCGGGTGATCGAGCGTGGACGACGACCTCGTGACCTCGCTCGAGCGCCTGTTCACAGAGCGGGAGCCCGGTTCGACCGGTTGCACCGAATACGGTGATTTGCATAGCAGGACGTAGCGGTTCCGCGCGGTTATACTTGCAACTTCGAAGCTTCGAAGTAACGGGGCCGAAACGGGGAGTAGCTGCATCTCCCGAAACCAACTTACCCGCAGGGGGCTACCCGTCGACTATGACCGACGATAGTCCGATCCCGCTGGACGCCGGAGGCGGCCCCGAGGAGGCCCGCGCGCTTCGAGGGTCGCTCGAGCCCGCGGAGCGAGAGCGCGTCGAACGAACGGTCGCGGAACTGCTCGACCTGCTCGGTCGAACGCACACGATGGCAGTCCTCTCGGAGTTCGCCTTCGCGAGCGAACCGCTGCGATTCTCCGAACTCGAGGACGCGCTGTCGGTCCCGGCGAACACGCTCTCGACGCGGTTGCGCGACCTGACCGAAGCGGGGCTGCTCGAGCGGACCGCCTACGACGAGGTGCCGCCGCGAGTCGAGTACGCGCCGACCGAGAAAGCCAGATCGATCTTCCCGGTATTCGGCCACCTCCACCGGTGGGCGATGGCGTACGAGCTCTGACCATTACTTCGATTTTCGGAGGGGCTCCCTGATCTGGAAGGGGGGCGTATTTCACGTCAGGTCCCGTACCAACGCTATGTCGAACGAACGGGCGGTAGCGGACGCTGAAACCTCGCGCGAGCGCTCACGACAGGGTGGTACGGACCAAACAACGCCGCCGACCGCGTCGATCGAGATGGACGGACTCGAGTTGACTTACGGCGACGGGACGACCGCGGTTGACGGCGTCGATCTGACGGTCGCCGACGGCGAGTTCTTCGGGTTTTTGGGGCCCAACGGCGCGGGCAAGACGACCGCGATCAAGGTTCTCGCGACGCTCCTCTCGCCGACTGCCGGCGAGGTTCGAGTCAACGGGTTCGACGTCCGATCGGAGCCGCGGAAGATCCGCCAGTCGATCGGCTACATGGCTCAGGAGACGAGCATCGATCCGGAGCTCACCGCCGAGGAGAACATTCGGTTCGCGTGTGAGGCCTACGGCGTTCCGCGCGGCGAGCGCGACGACCGAACCGCCGAACTGCTCGATCTCGTCGATCTCGCGGCCGTCGCCGACAAACGGTCGGAGGGGTTCTCCGGCGGGATGAAAAAGCGACTCGACGCCGCGACGGCGCTGGTTCACCGGCCGCCGCTGGTCTTTCTCGACGAGCCGACCACCGGGCTGGATCCGAACGCGCGCAATCGGCTGTGGGAGTACTTCCGACGGATCAACGCTCGCGGGACGACGGTGTTCCTGACGACGCAGTACTTAGAGGAGGCCGATCAGCTCTGCGAGCGGCTGGCGGTGATCCTCGACGGCGAGATCGTCGCCGACGGCTCCCCGGACGAGTTGAAGCGGCAGGTCGGCGGCGACGTGCTCGACATCGAGTTGCAAGACGGCGAAGATGCCAGAGCGCGGGCCGTCGAGATCGCTGGAGAGTTCGAGGCCTTCGACAATGCGACGGTCGAGGAGACCGAGACCGGGATCAGCGTCACCGCGGAAACGGCCCGTGAGTCGGGAACGGATCTCCTCGTCGCGCTTCGAGACGCGGGGCTGACGGTCACCGGCTTCAACGTTCGCGCGCCGACGCTGGACGACGTGTTCCTCGCGATCACCGGCGAGCGCGTCGATACCGAGTCGACGGTCGGTGGCGTCGATACTGCCGGGACCGTCGAGACGGAAGCCGCCGCCGGAACGGAGGACGCGTCGTGAGCGCGCCGACCGCGGAGTCGTCGGAGCGCGATTCGGTCCCGCGCTCCTCCAACACGTTCGCCGGGGACGTCTGGGTTAACTTCAAGCGCTGGAACCTCAAGGCCGTCCGGAACCCGTTCGTCCTCGTCGTCTCGCTCGCACAGCCGTTCATCTTTCTCGTGTTGTTCACGGAGGTGTTCGGCAACGTGGCCGGCGGGGCGGTCAGCGAGGGGCTGGGTCCGGGTGTCGACTACACCACCTTCCTCGTACCGGCGATCGCGATCCAGGTCGCGCTCGCGTCGGCGGTCACCTCCGGGATCGGACTGGTCAACGACATCGAGAACGGCATGTTCGAAAAGGTGCTCGTCTCGCCGATGAACCGAACCGCCGTCTTCGTCGGGAAGACGCTCGCCGAGGTGTTCCGTATCGCGCTCCAGATCGCGATCATCCTCGGCCTCGGCGTGCTTCTGGGCGCGGAGATCACAACGGGAGTCGTCGGTGCCCTCGGAATCATCGCCGTCGGAATCGTGTTCTCGCTCTGGTTTATCGCGTTCTCGAACACCCTCGCCGTCTTGACCCGAGATCAGGAGTCGACAATCATCGGCGCGAACCTGTTACAGTTCCCGCTGCTGTTCCTCTCGAGTGCCTTTCTCCCGCTCGAGGTGCTGCCGAACTGGATCCAGACGTTCGCTCAAATCAATCCCGTCACGTACGGCGTCGACGCGGCGCGGGCGATCATGCTCGACGAAGACGTGATGACAGTCCTCGACGTGACGGCGTTCGACGGCGCACTCAATACGATTGTCCCCGCCGTCGCCGTCCTCGTCGGATTGGGCGTCGCCTTCGGCGGGGTGGCCGTCTATCTGCTCTCTCGGGCGTCGAGTTCGGACGTACGCTGATCGACGAGCGCGAACGCGGCACCGCCCGGTTTCCCCCGGTTTACTGACACTATTCTGCCCGACATCTCTGTGCGAAAATTGCCGTGTCGATACCCCGTTCGTCGATTATCGAAAACTCGTTCGAAAAAATATGAGTTATCTGTGCGGAGTCGCGAGGTCCGGGTAGGGTATATAACAGAACCAATCATGTCTGGCAAATACGACCTCGTTATCGTCGGTGGCGGGATCAGTGGGGCCTCCCTTCTGTACACGACGGCAAAGTTCTCGGACATCGACTCCATCGCGCTGATCGAGAAGGAGCCGTCAATCGCGGCGATCAACACGGATCACACGAACAACTCCCAGACGCTCCACTTCGGAGACATCGAGACGAACTACACGCTCGAGAAGGCCGAAGACGTCAAGGAAGGTGCGGAGCTTCTCGCGGGCTATCTGGAGAACCACGACCCCGATCGGGAGATGCACGACAAACGGAGCAAGATGGTGCTCGGGGTCGGCGACGAGGAGGTCGACCAGCTCGAGCGCCGGTACGAGGAGGAGGGGTTCGGCGACCTCTTCCCGAAACTTCGAGCGATCGGCCGCGAGGAGATCGCGGAGATCGAACCGAAGGTCGTCGAGGGTCGCGATCCCTCGAAGGAGATGCTCGCGCTCCAGACCTCGGACGGCTACGTCGTCGACTACGGCGAGACGACGCGCTCGCTCGTCGAGCAGGCTGACGAGGAACCGAACGTGGACGTCTTCACCGGCACCGAAGTCAAAGATATCACGCCCACGCTCGACGGCTACACGATCGAGACGAACAACGGGCGGTTCGACTGCGACACGACCGTCGTCGCCGCCGGTTCGCACAGCCTCCAGATCGCGAAGGAACTCGGCTACGGGCAGGACAAAGTGTTGCTCCCCATCGCCGGGAGCTTCTTCCTCGCGGACGATCTCCTGAACGGGAAGGTGTACACGCTCCAAATGAAGAAACTGCCGTTCGCCGCGGTTCACGGCGACGCCGACGTCCACGACCCCAGCGTCACCCGATTCGGGCCGACCGCGAAACTCGTTCCGACGCTCGAGCGCGGCCGCATCTCGACCGTGAAGGACTTCCTCGACGTGTTCGGACTGAACGCGGCGGCGTTTCTCAGCTACGGGAACATTCTCTCCGACCGTATCCTTCTGCCCTATGTCCTCAGAAATCTCGTCTACGACGTCCCCGAGATCGGCCGACGGCAGTTCCTCCCTCACGTCCAGAAGGTCGTCCCGAGCGTCGAACTCGAGGACATCCAGCGCGCCAAAGGGTACGGCGGCGTCCGTCCCCAGATCGTCGACACGAAGACAAAGTCCCTCGACATGGGCGAGGCGAAACTCGTTGGCGACGATATCATCTTCAACATCACGCCGTCGCCCGGCGCGTCGACGTGTCTGAAAAACGCACGTCAGGACACACAGCAGGTCCTCGAGTTCCTCGACGGCGAGTACGAGTTCGACGAGGAGGCGTTCCGCGCGGAAACGATCGACAACTTCCCGCGCGCGGCGTAAACGATCGACGGTTTCTCGAGAGACGGAACCGGCGTACTCCCCGTTTTCACGCGAGATATGTGCAGCGCCAACGCTTTTCCGACAGTATCGGGTATCCCGATTTGAACGGCGTCGAGTCGTCGCAACTACGATATCGGTTGGACAGTGTCTCTCGGAGGAATCGCACTGGCAACGGATTTTGCGTTGCTCATCGTGGCCGCGGCCGTCCTCAGCTACGCCGCCAGATCGACCGCGAGGCGTTCGAACGCCGGCTCGAGGAACTGAACGCGCGGGCTCGAGATCGCTCGCAGCGAGCGGACGAGACGGTCGACCTCGGTGGTGAAGACGCACGGTACGACGCCGGTGACGCAGCCGGATCCGGCGGCTCGAAGCGATCTGACGACGCCGACACGACCGGAGGTGATGCCGATGTATGAGATCCTGTTCGCGCTGACGCTCATCTTCGTCCTCGCCAGCCGTCTTGCTGCTCGTCGCCGCCCAGAAGGGACTCTCGGTGATCCCGTTTTACCTGCTCGCGGGAGCGCTGGCCGGGGCGGCGATCGATGAGACGCAACTGCTCGACCTCGCACAGTGGGGGATCGCCTTCCTCGTCTTCCTCTTCGGGATCCACGTCGACGTGGAGGCGTTCCGATCGACGGGACGGATCAGCGTCACCGTCGGACTCCTGCAGGCGTCGATCGTCAGCGCGCTGGCGTTCGGCGCGGGGCTCGCGTTCGGGCTCGATCCGTTGAACGCCGGCTACCTGGGAATCGCCGCCGCGTTGAGTTCGTCGCTCGTGGCGACCAGTTACTTGGACGACGAGAACGGCGCCCGGCCGACGTACGAACGGCTGGCCGAATCGATCCACTTCACGGAGGACCTCCTCGGCGTGCTGGTCGTGCTCGGGCTGAGCGCGTTCGTCTACGCGGCGGCTCCCGCCTGGGAGCAGATCGCCGTCGGTGGCGGCCTGTTCGCGCTCGCACTCGGGATTCGGTATCTGCTCTTCCACCGGCTGACCGCGCGGCTCCGGGGCGATCCGGAGGTGATGATGCTGCTCGGCATCTCCTTCGTCGTCGGGTTCATCGCGCTCGCCGAGGCGGCCGACCTCTCGATCGTCGTCGGCGCGTTCGCCGCCGGCATCGCCATCGCCGACGACTACCCCCACTCGCTCGAGTCGATCGGTTACACCCTCACGCTGGTCGTCGCGATCCTGATTCTCAACCCGCTGCTCGTCGCCTTCATCCTGCTCAGAAGCGGATTCGACGGCCGAACGGCAATCCTGACCGGTCTCACGCTCGATCAGGTGAGCATCTTCAGCCTCTTCATCGCGCTCGAGGCGTTCGCGGCCGATCAGATCGCACCCCCAGTGTTCGACGCGATCGTCCTCGCGGCCGCCGTCACGATGATCGTCGCGACGTACACGGGTCGTCACGCCGGCGCGATCAATCGCTGGCTGCGCGAGCGCGGCCTGATTCGGCTTCTCGGTGAGCCGCTGGGCGACCGCACGCAGGTTTCCGAGGAACTCGAAGACCACGTCATCATCGTCGACTTCGAACACGGCGGCCGGCGGGTCCTCGACGCGTGCTCGTTCCTCGATCGGCCGACGCTCGTCGTGGAGGACAACCCCGTCCTGTTCGAGGCGATCCGCGAGGAGTGCGACAACTACGTCTACGGCGACGTCTCGAACGAACGCGTCTGGGAGCTGGCGCGACTCGAGGACGCCGCGCTCGTCGTCTCGCTGACGCCGGAGCACGACCGAAGCGAGGCGGTCGTCGACCTCGAGAGCGACGTGCCGCGGATCGTTCGCGTAGACGCGACCGAGACGGCCGCCGAGTTCCTCGAGCGCGGTGCGGACGGTATCATCTATCCGGACACGATCGCCGCCGAACGCGTTGGCGGCGACCTCGAGGCGCTGCTCGAGGGCGATCTCTCTCGCGAGGGGTTCGTCGAACGCGGTCGCAGCCACTTCGAGACGCCGGGCGACAACTGATCCGCGCTCGACAGCCCGGTACGAACGGTTCGATTCCGTGAGATCATCGGCCCACCCCGGACAGCAACCCGCAGTCGGCTACGGATTCCTCGGACCGTCGTCAGGTCGGAGCGGACGACGAACGCCGGGATCCACTATCCGTGAGCGAAACACGGGGACACGACTATAGCACCCCCGTGCTATGTGATAACCCAACATGTCCGTGGACGGGAGAGCCTACGACTACGTGATCGTCGGTGCGGGACCGGCCGGCTGCGTGCTCGCGAACAGGCTGTCGGCCGACGGCGGCGCCGAGGTGCTGTTGCTCGAGGCCGGCGAGCCCGACGAGAACCGAGAGATCGGCGTGCCGGCGGCGTTCTCGGAACTGTTCGAGTCGGCGGTCGATTGGGCGTACTACACGGAACCGCAGTCGGAACTACACAACCGGGAACTGTACTGGCCCCGCGGGAAGACGCTGGGCGGCTCGAGTTCGATCAACGCGATGATCTATATCCGCGGCCAGCCCGAGGATTACGACCGCTGGGCCGAACTGGGCAACGAGGGCTGGGCGTACGAGGACGTACTGCCGTACTTCAAACGCGCCGAACACAACGAGCGCGGCTCCTCGAAGTACCGCGGGATCGGCGGCCCGCGAAACGTGGCCGACCTTCGATCGCCGAACGAACTCACCGAGGCGTTTCTCGAGGCCGGGCAGTCGGTCGGATTTCCGTACAACGAGGACTTCAACGCCGGCGACCAATCTGGCGTCGGCTACTATCAGGTGACCCAGAAGGGCGGCGAGCGACACAGCGCGGCGGATGCCTATCTGAAACCGGTCCTCGACCGGTCGAACCTGACTGCCGTGACCGGTGCGCGAGTGACCAACGTTCGGTTCGACGGCCGCGAAGCCGTCGGCGTCGAGTACGCCCGCGACGACGCTAGCGGTCGTTCCGCGACGGTCGAGGCGACCGAAGAGGTGATCCTCTCCGCCGGCGCGATCAACTCGCCTCACCTCCTCCTGTGCTCCGGCGTCGGCCCGGCCGACCACCTCGCCGAGCACGAGATCCCCGTCGTCGAGGACCTCCCCGGCGTCGGCCGGAACCTCCAGGATCACCTGCAGGTCGGCGTCAACTACGAGTCAACGAAGGCGATTACGCTGGCCGACGCGGACTCGCTGTGGAACACGCTCAGATACCTGCTCCGGAAAACGGGGCCGCTGACCTCGAACATCGCGGAGGCCGGCGGATTCACGACCGTTTCCGAGGACGCCGAGGTGCCCGAGATCCAGTTCCACTTCGGGCCGACGTACTTCGTCGAACACGGGTTTGACAACCCCGCAGGCCACGGCTTCTCGCTCGGCGCGCTCCGACTGCGACCCGACAGCCGCGGCCGAATCTCGCTCCGTTCGTCCGACCCCTTCGACGAGCCGGTCATCGATCCCCAGTATCTCACCGAGGGCGACGACCTCGAGATTCTACTCGAGGGGATCAAACTGGTCCGGAAGGTCCTGCAGGCCGAACCGTTCGACGACTATCGCGGCGAGGAGGTGTTGCCGGGATCGGACGTCGAGAGCGACGCGGAACTGACCGAGTACATCCGCGAGACCGCCGAAACCCTGTATCACCCCGTCGGAACCTGCAAGATGGGCGACGGCGAGATGGCCGTCGTCGACGATCAGTTGCGGGTCCGCGGGCTCGAGGGACTGCGCGTCGTCGACGCCTCAATCATGCCGACGATCACGAGCGGAAACACGGACGCGCCGACGACGATGATCGCCGAGAAAGCGGCCGACGACATTCGAGCGGACCGTCGCTGATCGATCGCATCGTATTTTCGACTCGTACTGGGGTTCACTCGAGGGACACGCCGGCGTCCTCGAGCGCCTCGGCGCGCTCCCAGTAGTCCTCGACCGTCTTCCGCGCCCACGAGCGAACGACCTCGTCGTCGGTGTCGATCGAGGCCCGCAGGACGCCTTGCTCGTCCCGAACGAGCATGTAGACGACCTCGTCGAGGAGCATGACCGCGAGCGGGACGCTCCCGTTGCGAACCCGAACCGAGGCGTCGTCGGCGGCGAGCAAATCCTCGAGTCGATTCCGAAGCTCCGTGTCGGCCGCGAGCGCGTCGATTGCGCTCCGAGAAAAGACGCCTCTGAACGTCTGCTCGTCGGTTTCGGCCCGTTTCTGGACGACCGTCAGCGTCTGTTCGTTGAATGCGTGCGAGACCGTCCACACCTCGTCGGCGGTCTCGAGCAACTCGAGCAGGCGCGACAGCGGTGCGTTCGGCCGCGTCTGGGTCGGCATCGTAATGGTCGCGTCGGAGAGTCGCTTCAAGTCGAACGTCATCTCGGCGGTCGGCAGGTACTCGACGACGCCGCGAAGGCGCTGTTCGGTCTCGATGATCTCCCGGAGGTCGGTAAAGCCCGACGCGACGAGTCGGCCGGTCGCGGTCGCGACGTACTCGCTGCCCTCGCGGTCGATCCACGACCGTTCCCGAAAGTCGTTTAAAATCCGTCCGAGCGTGGCCTGTGACGCTCCCGTCTCCGCGGCCAGTTCGTTCCGACTGTGTCCCTCCGCCGCGAGCAGTCCCAATACCTCGACGCGGTTCGCCGAGAGTGCGAGGAACTCGATCTCCTCGAGTGCCGATTCCATACGGATCTATTCGGCCGGTCCCTGATAGTGTTTTCGCACCATGAAATAATCTCATAACATGAAAAGATGGCACAAACAGTAACGAGTTTCCCGGTGAGTTCGATTTTCCCGTCACTATTTCGTTTCCTCGCGTGAAATATTTTCTGAATTAAACTATATGCGCCGGACCCGTACCCGTATCTAAGATGAGTTCCTCCACGACGCGCGGCGCGCTCTCGGTACTCCCGACGCGCACGCTCCCAACTGAGGTGAGACCGTGATCGATCGCCGAACGGCCGTCTACTTCCTCCTCTCGAGTATCTTCTTCGGCGGGACGTTCGTCGCCGCGAAGGCCGGTTTGGAGTACTTCCCGCCGCTGTTGTTCGTCGCGATTCGGTTCGATGTCGCGGCGCTCGTCATGCTGGGCTACGTCGCGCTCACCGCCTCGGTCGAGGAGCTTCGGCCCCGGACGCGCGGCGACGTGGTCGGCATCCTCGCGACCGGCGGCCTCGTAATCGGTCTCTCGAACGCGCTCCTGTTCGTCGGCCAGCAGTACGCCACCAGCGCGGTCGGCGCGATCGTCTTCAGCCTCAACCCGATCCTGACGCCGGTCTTTGCGGCCGTGCTCCTCTCGAACGAGCGTCTCTCGACTCGCGGCGCGTTCGGGATGGTCCTCGGCCTCGCCGGCGTCGCACTCGTGGTCAGCCCCGATCCCGCGATGCTGGTCGGCGGCGACGCGCTCGGCCGCGCAATTCTGTTCGCCGGTGCCGCAAGCGCCGCACTGGGAGCCGTGCTCATCCGCCGCTCCGGTGGGAACGCCACGCTCTCGAGCACCGTCCGCATCGCGTGGGGACTGCCCATCGCCGCGGCGCTCAGTCACGGCCTCGCCTGGTCGACCGGCGAGTCGATGGGATCGATCGCGTGGACGACGGAAGCGCTCGTCGCACTCGCCTACGTCAGCCTCGTCGCCGGCGTCCTCGCGTACATCGCCTACTTCGGGCTGCTCGAGTCGACCGGCGCGACCCAGGCCAACCTGGTCTTCTACGTCGTCCCGGTCGTCTCGACGATCGGCGGCTGGGCGCTGCTCGGCGAGACCATCGCTCCCCTCGCGGTCGTCGGCTTCCTGACGATCTTCGCCGGCTTCGCCGTCATCGGCAGCGAGTCGAGCGACGTCCGGTCGCTGCTGCCCGAGTGGGTCGTCAGCACGCCGGCTGTCGAAGAGTCGGCAGCGAGGGAGGAACCGCGCGGCTACCGATCCGACTGATCGACACCGTCAGATCCCGTATCGAAACGTCGCAGCTACGAACCGACTACTCGTCCGTAACCGTCTGCTATCCGGGACGGACGTATTCTCGTTAGACGGCACAAAATGAATGCGACTCCGAATATGCCACCCCTTAGTTACATTCAGTAAGGTGGATTTAACTACTGGGAGTTCGTATACGTTCGTAGTTACGAATGGTGCTGCGAGAGTTAGCCGACGATGCGCCCGGACAGCTCGTCCCGTACGGACAGCGGCCGTATTATAGTCCGGATCCGCTCCCCCCGGATACCGAATTGGAACTCGATACAGAGTTCTACGAGACGCTCTCGGAGGCGACCTTCTGGCTCGGAAAGCTCAGTGGATTCGGTCTGACGACCGATTTCGCCCCCGTTCTGTACACCTCGTTGCTCCGGAAGGAAGCGATGGAGTCGTCCGAGATCGAGGGTGCCGATATCGACTACAACGCGCTCTACAGTTTCGAGACCCGATCGCTCGGCACTGGAGGGTCAGATAGGAAGAGGGCTCCGGCGGCGGACGAAACGAAAGACGTGCAAGAAGTTCTCAACTACGAACGGGCGCTTGAGGACGGGATCGAGGCGCTCGAGCGCGGTGACGGAATCTCGATCGATCTCCTTCACACCCTCCACGAAACGCTCCTCGGCGGCGTTCCGGACGACCGACGGGAGACGGACACCCTCGGCGCGTTCAAGACGGTTCCGAATCACTTAGGCGAGTTCGTTCCGCCCGTGCCGAGCGCCGTCGACGGGCCCATGGACGCCCTTCTGACGTACGTTCGAACCGGCGGGAGCTATCATCCGCTCGTCGATATCGCGCTCACCCACTACCAGTTCGAGACGATTCACCCGTACGGAGACGGGAACGGTCGTCTGGGTCGGTTGCTCGTCACACTCCAGTTGTACGACGACGGCTACCTCGAGCGGCCGACGCTCTATCTCAGCGAGTACTTCAATCGCTACAAGCAGACGTACGTCGACCGTATGGACGCCGTCCGCAAGTACGGCGAGTGGGAGGCCTGGATCGACTTTTTCGTGACGGGGATCCGCCGGCAGGCCGAGGAGACGCTGTTGCGCTCACAGGAGTTGCACACCCTGCAACGGGAGTACGAGGCCGAATACGGCGACGACTCCGCCACGTACGCGCGACTTGCGTGCAAACTCTTCGACCAACCGTATCTCACTGCAGCCGTCGTCGAAGAGTTACTGGATGTCGCCAGTCCAACCGCCTATCGGGCACTCGACCGACTCGAGGAGGACGGCATTCTCGAGGAGACGACTGGAAAGGAGCGCAACCGGGAGTATCGTTCGCGGGAAATCTTCGAAATTCTCGAGCGACCGCCGCGGACGTACTGATCCTCGCTCGAGCGCCGACGTGATCGCTACTGACGACGAACGCCGCGACTCGAGCGCCCCGTTCTGCATGAGTGCGCCGGCCGGTCGCTCAACCTGACACTGGTCGTAGCAGGGGTACTCGCCGGCCTCGCGACACGCAGCTTCCG
This sequence comes from Natronorubrum marinum, assembly GCF_052040125.1. NCBI lineage: Archaea > Methanobacteriati > Methanobacteriota > Halobacteria > Halobacteriales > Natrialbaceae > Natronorubrum > Natronorubrum marinum. The sequence continues at coordinate 518,330 of NZ_JBPPFV010000001.1, read as the reverse complement.
CCGCGTGGCCGGCACTCACTTCCAGATTTACGAGTACGATATCCATGTCACTCTCGGACTACGAACTCCACGATCGACTGAATCGACTCTCTTCGGCCTCGGCCGACCGCGACATCCTCGTCACACTCGCCGCTCCGCCCAACGAGTCGATCGGCGAGGTCCGCCAGCCCGTCGAGACCGACTACGCGGAGGCGAGCCAACTCGACGAGCAGTCGTTCCCGAAACCGCTCATCGACGCCGTAGAGAGCGTCCGAAGTGAGTTGAACGAGTACGACGAGATTCCGGACAACGGTCTGGCGATCTACGCCGGAGTCGCCGACGGCGACCTGCTCACGTCGGTCTTCGACGATCTGCCGGTCTCCATCGACGACTCGGTCTACCGCCACGCCACCGAGTTCGACCTCGAGCCGCTCGAGGCGATCACCGAACCCGAGTCGACCCACGGCCTGCTGGTGGTCGAACGTGGCGGCGCTGCGTTAGGGCTGCTCGACGAGGAGGGCGTCGAGCCGATCGACACCTTCGAGAGCGAGGTGCCCGGGAAGTCGAGCGCCGGCGGCCAGTCCGCCGAGCGGTTCGAACGCGACCGCGAACGGCAGAAACGCGAGTTCTTCGACGAAGTCGCCGAGCGCGCCGACCGGCAGTTCCTCGGCGACGACCCCGTCGACGGCGTCCTCCTGGGCGGGACGACGGGTACCATCGAGACCTTCCGGGAGGAAGCCGAACTGGACCACCGACTCGAGGACCGAATCGTCGGCGAGTTCGCCGTCGAGTACGCGAGTCAGCAGGGGCTCCACCAGCTCGCGGAGAAGGGACAGGAGGCGATCGAGGAACGGGACCGCGAAGCCGTCACCGAGACGCTCGACGAGTTCTTCGAGCGGATCGGCGACGACGAACCCGTCGCCTACGGACACGACGAGGTCGACGACGCGCTCGAGTACGACGCCGTCGAGACGCTGTTGCTCTCGACGGCCCTCGAGGGAGCCGACCTTCAGGAGTTCGGCGACCGAACGGAAGCACAGGGCGGCGAAACCGTCGTCGTCCCGGACGACTTCCCCGACGGGAATCGGTTCGTCGAGGCGTTCGACGGGGTCGGCGCGCTGTTGCGGTTCCCGATCGAGTGATCGGTCAGCCATCGGGTCCCGCCTCGGAGTACGGTGATCACCCCACTCCGAGACCCGTCAGTACGGACGACGTTCACCGATAACGGCGGGAAGACGGCGGGGACGAATCAGAGCCTTTACGGGCTTTCCCGGCCGTGGAATTACTAATGTGTGCGACTTTCACCGACGATGATGTCGGTAAGCCCGTCGAACGAACCGACGGAAAGGTGATCGGAACGGTCGCCTCGATCGAAACGGAGGGTGCCCACGTCGAACCGGCACCCGACGTCGTCGACCAGCTCAAAGCCCGCTTCGACTGGGGCGAGCTCGGCGGTCCGTTCATCCTCGATGAGAGCGACGTTCGGGAAATTTCAGAGACGCGCGTCCACCTTTCAGACGGGTTCTCGAGGGCGGATGCGGCAACCCCGACGGCGTCCGAGTCGGTCGACGGATCGACGGCCGGAGCCGGCGCCGCGACCGGATCGGAAGCCGCCGCGACCGAGTCGACCGGCGAGTCGGGCGGCATCGGTCCGTTCAACACCACCTTCCAGATCGGCGCCGCGGTCGTCTCGGGGGTCCTGTTCCTCCTCGCGCTGGCGTTCGGCTGGGCCGGATACGAGGGGACGAACCTGCTCGCCGTCGGTCCGGAACTGAACATCATCTCCGGCGCCGCCGGGCTCATGCTGGTCGCGTTCTTCGGGGTCGTCGCGCTCGTCATGGCGGTCTACATGGAACCCGGGCTCGATCACTGAACGCCCGATTCGAATATCGTCGGTCACGTTTTTGACGCAGTTTGCGAGGACGAACTGGACGTTACGAGCAGCCGCCCGTCCACGATACCGGGACGGTTCGGCCCAGTCCGCGAGTCCGCTACTTCCTGACGATTGCAGGCACCACCGGCTTATCTCGACGGGGAGTCAGTTCAGGCATGTGTGCTACGTTTACCGACGACGAGGTCAGTAAGCCCATCGTGAACGACGCCGGCGAGGAGCTCGGCGTCGTCACGTCGGTCGAGGGCGATATCGCCCATGTCAGGCCGGAAACCGACGCCGTCGACTCCATCAAATCCTCGATCGGATGGGACAGCGTCGCCGAAGAGACTCAGCCGCTGAGCAGCGACGCCGTTCAAGAGATCACCGACGACGCGGTCCGGCTCGAGGGTGGCCTGCCGACGGACGGGGACGCGGCCGACTCCGAACCGACCGTCGAAATCGGCGACGACGAGGACGAATCGGAGCCGGCGACCGAACCCGCCGGCGGTTCCGCCGGTCTCGAGGAGACCGACGTCGCCGAGGAGCGTCGAGACGACTCGGGCTCGGTCGACGAACGGGAGATGGATCGGGGGCTCGAGGTCGATCCGACCGAACTGGCTGGACAGGAGCCGGAAGCGGAGTTCAACCCCGGCGATACCAGTTCCCGAACCGACGCCGCCGTCGAACCGACCGATGATCACCGGTCGACCGACGCGTCGGTCGACCCGGAGGGCGGGCGCGAAGAACGCCGAGGCGATCGTGGAGAGGAAACGGACGCTGACGACCGCGAGTGAGATCGCACAAAGAATCGATGACAATCGACCTCGTCGCCGTGTTCCGGACCCGTTGTGTGTTCCGGCCGGGAAACTAAGTCGCACCTCGTAATACGACGGCTATGTCCAGGCGCAGCGAGGAAGGCGGACCCGATGGTATCGACGTCGCCGGCCCGGACGACGGGCAGGCGATCGTGTTCGTCCACGGTGCGATGTTCACGCGAAAGCTGTGGCTGCCCCAGATTCGCGGGCTTGCCGACGAGTACCGGGTCGTCGCCCCGGATCTCCCGGGTCACGGCGTTCGCGCGGACGAGACGTTCCGGATGGATCCCGCGATCGACCTGCTCGAGGACGTCATCGACACCCACACTGACGGGACGGCGGTGCTGGTCGGCCTCTCGCTTGGCGGCTACGTCGCGACGGAGTACGCATATCGCCGACCCAGCGACGTCGACGGACTGGTACTCTCGGGTTCCAGCGCGAACCCGATCGGCGGCATGGAGACGCTCACGCGAGCTACCGGGGCGATTTCTCGGCTCGCGACGAAACCCGATATCGGCAAGCGCGTCGTCGAACGACTCGGCGCACGATGGGTGAACAACCGGGACCTCCCCGAGGACGTCAAGCGGGAGATCATCGACGCGGGGATCTACCCGAAGCAGTTCGGCGACGCGGGGCCGGACGTCGCGGGCGTCGACTTCCGTGCAAAACTCTCGACGTATCCCGGCCCGACGCTGATTCTCAACGGCGAACGCGACAAGATCATGCGCCGCGGCGAGCGCGACCACGCCGCTGCAGCCACGGACGGGCGCATCGAAGTGCTCGCGGACGTCGGCCACATCTGCAATCTTCATCGCCCGGAGACCTACACGTCTCGCGTTCGGAACTTCGTCCGACAGCGAGTCGTTCCGGCGCAGTAAGGAATGCTGCTCGAAGCCGCGAGTCGCGGCTCGTAACGGGCTCGAGCGAGGATCAACGAGACGGCAAAACGGGTGTGCGGGTGACGGCCGACTCAGGAGCGTCGGTCGCCGATCGCGTCGCGGATCCGGCCGGGAACCCCGAGCACGGAGATCCCGAAACCGAACAGCACCATCAGGGCGTAGACGCCCAGCGTCGAGGTCCAGACGACGAACATCGCCAAGATGGCCCAGCCGCCCGAGAGGAAGTAAAACGCCGCGACGGACATCGCGGTCCCGTACAACAGGACGAGGTACGGCCCCCAGTCGCGAGCGTGGCCGCGACGGTACTTGCGACGGACGTAGCGTTTGAGTTCGCTCTCGAGAGACTCCTTCCTGACGGTTCGGCGTTCGACGCCCTCCTCGAACGACTCGACCCGATCGCGCAGGCGCTCGATCTCCTCGCGGAGCGCTTCGGGGTCGTCGGATCGGTCTCGAGTTCGGGCGCTCCGGCGGGCGCTTGCGCCCGTCTCCGCCGTTTGCGTACCCGTCCCTGCCTGGTCGTCGGTCGCCCCCTCGTCGGCACCCGTGGCGTCGTCGGTCATCGCTTCTGTCCAAAACTGTCGTGCGCCGGGACTTTGTAGCTGCCGATCCACCTCACGGTCGGCGAGGACGGCGTTGACGACGGCCCCGAAGACGAGGATGATCGCGCCGACGTACAGCCAGATGAGCACGAGAAAGACGGCGCCGAGCGCGCCGTAGAGGGCGTAATCGCCGGCAATGGTGGCGTACAGCCCGAACGTGCGACTCAGGACGAACCAGCCGACGGCGGCGAAAATCGTTCCGGGGATGGCTTCCTGGAGACCGACGTTCGCATCCGGAAAGACGACGTACAGCGGTAGGAACGTCACCGTCAGACCGAGCATAACGAGTATCGGGCCGACGACGCTCACGCCGAGAAACGGAACGAACCGGACGAGCAACTCGAGGCCCGCGACGAGCGCGAGGCCGAACGAAATGACGAGGAAGACGATCATCGCGTCCCAGAGGGTGTCGACGAACGACTTCGAGGCCGCGGTGCCGTAGATCTGGGAGAACGCCCGGTCGAGTCCACGAAGGACCCGACTCGAGCCCCACAACAGCCCCAGCGCGCCGAACACGGTGGCTCCCTGCCGCCCGGCATCGTCGAGGACCGTGTCGGCGAGGACCTCCTGTGCCGACGGCGTGAGGACGTCGCTGGCCGCTGCCGTCAGCTGGTTCGCGAGCGTTTCCCCCCCGATCGAGGCCGCGATCCCCAGTCCGAGCAACATCAGCGGGACGAGCGAGATGAAGCCATAGAAGGCGACGCCGGCCGCTAGCAGCGTCAGCTGTTGGGTCCGGGCGAGCCACACGGCGGCGGTCGCGAACTCGAGACCCTGTCTTCGATCGATCACGTCTCGGAACTGTCCGCAGCCAGCACAATATGTGGTCGTGTGGCACAGGCCTGCAGCCTGAAGACAACCGTCTTGTCTCCTCTCGAGATTCGCTCGAGGCTTCAGGCGCCGTCGCTATCGTGGAACGCTCGGAATGGAGAACGCGTCGACACGCGAGGGCGTTCGTTGTCCTGGGTGCGGACTCGTTCGGCCGTACGCCGACTCGAGTGAGCTACTCGAGGTTGGCTTCGGTCGCCTCGAAGATCTCGGCGACGCTCGCGTCCGACTTGAACGTCGTCCCGCCGTAGTGGGTGAACGAGGCGTCGTATCCCGCGTCCCGGAGATCGGCCAGAAAGTCGTCCATCGCGTTGGCCGGCAGTCCCCAGCTCTTGGCCAGTTTGTGCTGATCGTAGTAGGTCGGCACGTCGAGTTCCGCCTCGATCGTCTCGCAGAGCTCCCGTCCCTTGTCGGCGGTCCCAAACGCGTCGGGAATCTGCTCGCGGATTTCGGCGGTAAACTCGCGGTCGCGGTAGGGGCCGAGCCAGATCGGACCGGCGACGAGGATCCGCTCGCTCCCGCAGTTGGGACAGGACTCGAGGGGATCCGCTGTCATGCCGTGTTCGGCCTCGCGGTGGAGGCAGTCCTCGCAGTGCGAGAGGTGGCCAAGTTGCTCGAGGGCGGCGTCGGCCGCCGTCGGCTTCCGATCGAGTTCGAGGTAGGTGCGGACGTAGTGGCTCGTCGCGTGGGTGAAGATCGGTTCGACGCCGACGTCGAAGCGGGCGGCGCTGCGAGCGAGCGCGGAGAGGAGAATCCGAACACCCATCTCGGTGTGATAGTCCGTGTTTCTGGGAACGGCCGAGTACGAGCGAACGCCGCTGTTGAAGTGAGCCCCACACAGCGGCGCGGTATCGGTCGCCGTCACGCAGACCAGATCCCGGCAGCGCGCGAACGCGGCGTCGGCGAATGGCATCGGGGTCCCGTAGGGATCGAGATCGATCACGTCGAACTTCGCCTCGTGCATGAGGGCGTTGACGTTGCGGTGTTCGACCCGCGAGCCGTTCTCGAGACCGTTTCGCTCGAGGTTCGCTCGCGCGAGGTCGACGGCGTCTTCGTCGATGTCACAGCAGGTCGCCCGCCAGCCGTCGTCGGCCGCTCGAACGCCGCGGATGCCGCTCGCGGCCATCGCGTCGAGATACGACTCCGCGCGGTTCTCGCGCTCGCGGAAAGCTCGCAGCGCGGCGATCGTCAGATCCCGGTTCAGCTCCTGTCGCGGGTTGTAGAACACCGACTCCTCGACGCCCTCGGTCTGTTCGCCGGGGACCTCGAGTTCGACCCCGCTCTCGGTGACGCGCATACCGGCTGTCGGCGGCCGATTGCGAAAAACGGTGTGGTCTCCGCGCGTCTATGACCCGAAACCGATCTCTCGAGCGAGTGCGCCTGCAGCCACCTTCCGTGTGGTGTGGGGGTCGAAAGCGCGGAGAAGAACACTGCTCCCGATTGCGGGCCGTTTTTCACTATCGTCACTCGCCCCGAACTGCATCTTATCTGGAGTAGCCCTCGCTTACGACGACACACCGGTAGTTCGGGGAGTATTTTCCGACCGGATAGGCGCGGGACATCCGTCCACTGAACACCGGAACAATGTTTGAATAGTGGGCTAAATCTGCCCCTAACAGACCTACTCGTTAGAAAGCCCTTTGTATCCGGCCCCCTTCGATCCGTATATCGATGCCCTGGGAACAGTTGACACGCAACGATCTACGGCCGCCTGATTCCTCGAACACGCCCGGTCTCGCGGAGCGGAGTCTCTCGTGACCGACCCGTCGACCGACGAGCCAACCGATTCGAACGAACGAACCGAGCGATTGCGAATCGCCCTGCTGAACGCCGCACACAAACGCGGAACGACCCAGCAAAACTTCGAACGCGAACTCGACGCCGACCTCGTCGAGTTTCACTGTCCGTCGGGCGATCTGCCCGAGACGTTCGCGTTCGACGCCTGCGTCGTCACCGGCTCGAGTGCCTCCGTCTACTGGGACGAGCCGTGGATCGGCGCGCTCAAGGAGTGGGTCGGCGAGGCCGTCGACGCCGGACTCCCGTTTCTGGGCGTCTGTTACGGCCACCAACTGCTCGCGGACGTCCTCGGCGGCCGCGTCGAGGGCATGGGCGAGTACGAGATCGGCTACCGAATCGTCGAGCAGAACGGGGCGAATCGGCTGCTGACCGGCGTCGACGAGCGCTTTACCGTCTTCACCACGCACTCGGATCGCGTCGCCGAGGCTCCGCCAGGGGCGACCGTGTTCGCCAGAAACGAGTACGGCATCCACGGCTTTCAGCGAGACCGCGTCTTCGGCGTCCAGTTTCACCCAGAGTACGACACGACGACGGCAACGCGAGTTACGGAGGGAAAGGAAGGCGAACTCGAGACGGGCCGGATCGAAGCCGTCCTCGAGGGCATCGACGCCGAGAATTACGAGGCCGCCTGCGAAGCCAAACGGCTCTTCGACAACTTCCTCGAGTACGTTCGCGAACAGCGCAACGTTCGACTCGAGGGACCCACCGATACCGGAGTTACGGCTGGCGTCGATACCCGTATCGAAACCACCGTCGACACCGATCTCGCGACGACGGAGTCGGCTGCCGATTCGTCGGTTGACTCGAGTCCATCGTCCTGAGTCGCGATCGACGCGCCCGTTCGTTGAACGGTCACGGGTACTGTCACTCGAAGCGCCGATCTTCCGAGGGAAACCGGCCGAACAACCAAACCGATTTTACAGTTGGGGACACAGTTCCGGTCGTGCCGGAGGCCAACCCAGTCGAGCGATGGCAGGCAGACCTCGAGGAGATGGGGGAGTTGACGCCCGAGGTCGTCGAGCAGATCTCCCAGATTCACGGCGACCGTGGGGTCCGCGCCATCGAAGCCGTTGGGGAGAACCGGGTGAAGGCCTACCGCGATTTTACGATCGTCGTCGGCTACGACGACGAGTACATCGTCGAGGACGGCGGCTGTACCTGCAAGGACAGCGAGTACAATCTCGACGCCGACGATCCGACCGAGCAGTGCTGGCACGCCCTCGCCGTCGCCATCGCACGCCGGGTCGGCCACGTCGACTATCACGACATGTGGTACTCCGAGGTCCGGGAACTGCTCTGAGATCCCCACTGTCGGCTATTCTCTCGTAGGAACACGTACGGTACAGGTGACAGACATACTGCTGGAACTGACAATCCACGTGCGGTGGCGCGCGCTGTGCCACGGCGAGCGAATAGCGAGACGTGGCTCAGAGCCGTGCGAGGTCGTCGCGAGTAATACGAGCGACTGCGTGGAAGACGCGAAGCGTCTTCCTATGGATGAACGAGCGCCCGTTGGCGCGAGTGAATCGGCTGGGGAGGACGTGGAACTCACTGCCGCCAGCGTCAGCAGAACACTCGTGTTTTCCGAACCATTCGTCGAAACAGCATCGTTCAATAAGCGCACGTACTGTGCGAGGGTGCCACCTACCGAAGCCAGAATCTCCTACCGAAGCCAGAATCTCCTATCGAAGCCAGAATCTCCTACCGAAACCACAGTCGGGAACAAATGAACGAGGATCGCTAGTCCGATTCGTTACACGCGGCGATGATGACCTCCGGATCGTCGATCAGCCGGTTTTCCATGTAGTTGCCCTTCCCTTTCCCAGCCCACTTGCGCTCCTGGTCGATGATCGAGAGGAACTCAAGCTCCGAGAGGATATCCCTGACGCGGCGGAGCTTCAGGTGCTCGGACTGGTCTCGCTCACAGAGTCGCTTGTAGAGGTCGTACACCTCGTTCGTCGTCACCGGCGCGTCGTCGTTGCCCGTCTGCTGGGTGCACAGCGCCATGGCCTCGAGGACGAGTTTCGCGTGGCTCGGGCTCTTCGAGATGAGTTCGGCGAGGCGACTGGTCTCCTCGCGCTCGTGTGCCTGATCGACGCAGGATTCCGTAACGCGCTCTAAGTCGTTCTCCTCGGCGATCTCCCCCGCAAAGCGGAGGATGTCGATCGCCTTCCGCGCGTCGCCGTGTTCGCGGGCGGCGAGCGCGGCGACCCGGGGGACGACGCCGTCCTCGAGAACGCCCTCGTGGAACGCATCAGCACGCGAACGCAGAATCTCTCGAATCTGGGTCGCGTCGTACGGCGAGAAGACGTACTCGCGCTCACAGAGACTGGATTTGATGCGCTCGTCCAGCGAATCCTTGTACCGAACCTTGTTCGAGATGCCGATGACGCCGACCGTGCTCTCGGTGAGTTTTCCGGACTCGACCGCTCTCGAGAGCTGCATCAAGATATCGTCGTCCTCGATCTTGTCGACCTCGTCCAGAATGATGAGCGCGACGTCGTACCGGCTGTCGACAATCTCCCACAGTCGGCGGTAGTACTCGGCCGTGCTCAGCCCCGAGTGGGGAATCGAGATTCCCGTCACGTCCTGCTCGTTGAGTTGGTGCCCGGCGGACTGGACGGCCTGGGTCTCCGTCGACTCCTGCAGGCAGTCGACGTAGGCGACGCCGATCGTTACGTCGTCCCGTTTCGCGCGTTCGACAGCCTGATTCGTGATGAACTTCGAGCACAGCGACTTCCCGGTGCCCGTCTTGCCGTAGACGAGGACGTTGTTGGGCGTGTTACCGCGCGTCGCCGGTTTGATCGCGTTCGCGAGGTTCGTCAGTTCGTCCTCGCGGCCGATGATGCGGTCGCCGTCGGGGAGGTGCGAGACCTGCAGTAGCTCTTTGTTCTGAAAGATCTCGTTCTCGCTTCCGAAGTAGTCCATCGAATCCGACATTCAGCTATCACGCACATCACACAGTCACGACTTAACTGTTCGGAACCTAGTTGCCGCTGTATAGCATGCTATTAGTGTCCTCGACCCTCTCAAAACAGTAAAACACACCCCTCGGTGCCGCTGTATTCGTTCTGTCGAACCCCTCGTTTCCGCTGTATCAGTGCTATCGAACCCCGCAGTTCCGCTGTAACAGTGCTATTGAACCCCACAATTCCGCTGTATAGCAGCCGACTGCCAGTGACCGTATCAGACTCCACGATTCCGCTGTATCGGGTCGACGACAACCCCGGAGTGCCGCTGTATCGTGGCGATAGCAGTCGCGGTGCGGCGAAGTTGTGGGAGGAACGACCCCGGAGTGCCGCTGTATCGTGGTGGTTCGACTCCGGAGTACTGCTGAGTTACAACGTCAGCCGACTCCTGGGCAGCCTCCACGAGGGATAGACGAGGAACGTCGGGACCGCTCGAGGCGAAACCCCAATTCCGCTGTATGAGCGCGAACGGGGTTTGATAGCAGCCGAACCGATAGTTTCACACCCCACGGTGCCGCTGTATGTCGGGTCACACACCCCGGAGTGCCGCTGTATCGGTGTGGAGGAATGTGGAGTGATGAACCTCTCATTGGATCGTGGAAAACCGGGTATAGCATCCGTCACGGTCGGATGCAGACCGGCGAAGAGAACGGTTCAGTTCGACTCGAACGGCGAACCCGCGTTCAAGACCGATGCCGTCGCTCCGCGTGCAATACTCTTAATGGTCGGTAACACAGGACTAGTATTTAGTAGTGACGTTCCGGGGGCGGGATGCGTTCGAGAACTGTTCCGACGGTCCCACCGATTCTGGCGAATACGCGAAGAAGGAGCGATCTCCCGTAGCTATACAGCGGCACCGTGGGGTGTGTCTCCAGCCGAAATCCGTCCCGACGAATCGCGCTCTTGAGGAACTGACGCACCGACGAGACGATCTCCTAACCCACCGACGAGCCGCCCTCTCGTGACAATCCCCCTCGAGAAGTGTACATGGCTGGTACTGACAGTCGAACGATCGTAAAATATAGTCACGAACGTCAGATTTTAGCGCGCACTGGACGGCACCCGGACGGACCGGCGTCCGAAGAGGCAGTAGGCAGCGGAGGTCCGTAGTCAAAGACGGAACTGTTATTCAAGCCTCGAGAGCACTCTGAGTGGCAGGTTCATACGCGCTAATAGCCCGGAATAGCAACCGAAACCAGAACCAAAGTCCTAGTACCCAAATGGGGGCACCAGTACCAATCATTTCTTCGGCAAAAAGAGCCCCATTAAGAGCCAGAACGAATAGAATCACAGTTCGAATAAACAACCAATTCGCTATATCAGAAGTTGATTGTGTTTGTTCGGGGTCGAACACATCCATAGTATTAGTTGAGATAGATGGTTAATAATTTTTATTCGCCTTCTTCTTCCTCAGTGGGGCAAGGTTCTCCAGGGGGACAGGTTGGGTCACCTCCGTCGTATCCCTGAGGGCTGATTTTGACCCGACGGACCCACAAACCTGGTAGCAATCCGTCTCCTCCGGCTGATGCGACGTAACCACCACCTCCTGCAAGACCCATTGCCTCTGATTCGGCATGGGCGATACAGATTAAGCGATATTGCGAATTAGTGTCGAGTGTCTCAGTGATAGTTCGTATTTCATCTTCCTCATGTTCGTCATATTCAGCAGTCTGAGATGTGACCTCTACCTCGCGAACAATTGCTGCTGAATCATCAGTTTCGTTTAATTTTTGTAAGACAAATGATATTAAGTAAGCAGTGTCACTATCACTACCACTTATTAGTCCAGCGAGAACAGGGATTCCGACTCTGGAAAGACTCATCTCTGCTTTATCTTCCGATAAAACCTGATTGTTCTTTTTCCCTTCACGTTCGCTTTCCTTCCATTCTGTGGTCTCTTCTTCTTCACTGAAGGGGGAGATAGAAGCACTTCCTGCAGCGGTTATATAATGGAACTTTGGTTCAATCTCGAAGGAAGTTGGCTCATCAATATCAGTTTCCCATTCAACCCAAGCTACGGTGGTAGCATATTCTGCTTGATTAATACGACTTTCACTGAACGCACCAAGTGAGAATCCCACGTAACCGCTTTCTGCCGGATCTTCATCGACTATTTTAGCGCTCGAATTGGATCCAGATACAGACGATGCAGAATCTCCGTATCGATCCAGCGATCTTAAATAAAGCTCGGACTCATCAGTGATCGGGAGAACATTATCAGTAGTGGAAGACCCACTGAGTTCAATCTCATCTGGAATCGTTGCAGTACTTACATCATTTTGTTCAGCCTCCCGAGCTGAAGCACTTCCAGTTGCGAGAAGGCTTCCACTGATGGTAAGCGGTCCAACTTGACGTAACAATGATCTTTACCTCATTGCTCTGTATTTTACTAATACGAGTTAGTTATTAAATGTTTATATGTATCTAACTATTATGCTCTGTGTATTTCGGGAGGCATATCACTCCTGTTTTGGATTAGTGCCCTTGGAATTCTTTTTAGCGTCCGCTGAGTGGTTCCATGGAGATTGACTCGACGTTGATCACCTCAAGAACAACAAACCTGTGGCGAGGTGGTGAAGTGTTCAGTGAACGCGCTCTTCGGGCGACTTGCTGCATCCCAGCACGATGAGGTGGGCTTTAACCCCTCATCAAATTTGTCTTAGCAAACGCGGTCCGGCTTCCTTCGTTCGATACCCCGAGACATTGGCGAATAAACTGTTCTCGGATCTTGTTGAAGGCGCATAAACAGGTATCTCATCACACATGGGTCGGAAACGACGCTCCCGGTCGCAGCGTTACTCCTCGGCGCAGATCTCGACGAAATTCCGCAGAATCTGCAGCCCCGTCTCGCCGCTCTTTTCGGGGTGGAACTGAGTGCCGAAGACGTTCCCCGCCTCGTTGGCGACGATCGACGGGAACTCGAGTTCGTAGTCAGTCGTCGCTACCGTCGCATCGTCGTCGTCGGGCATGGCGTAGTAGGAGTGGACGAAGTAAGCGTGGTCTCCGTCGACGCCGTCGACCAGCGGGTGGTCGCGTTCCACGTTCAGTTCGTTCCAACCCATGTGTGGGACTTTTTGGCCCTCCGCAAATCGGACGTTGGTGCCCGGAATCAGGTCCAGCCCTTGCACGGCCGACTCGCCGTCGTTCTCGCCCTCCTCGCTGGTCGTCAGCAGCATCTGCATGCCGAGACAGATACCGAACAGCGGGGTGCCGGACTCGGCGACCTCGAGGAGGTCCTCCCGAAGCGGATCGGCGTTCTCGACGCCCTCCCGGAACGCGCCGACGCCGGGGAGGACGACGCCGTCTGCCGCGGCGAAAGCCTCGACATCGTCGGTGATCTCGACGTCGGCACCCGCACGCTCGAGACCGCGGGTGACGCTGCGTAAGTTCCCCAGTCCGTAGTCGACGATGACGACGGACGCGAGAGATTGCTGGGTCGCATTCATAGCTGCAGATGGGGAGTCGAGCGGCAAGTGGGTTTCCATCCGTGCAGTGTTCGCGATAGCCGGGTGAATCCGACGTGAGACCGAATTACCGACTCACGTGCAGAGAGGGGAACAGTACCGAAAAAAAGAGTTCCAGAACGGTGGGGACGGCCGACCGTCGCTACTTCATCGCGGATTCGGCCATCCGGTTGGGGAAGCCGAAGATCAGCTCCCGCCAGCCCATTTTCTCCTCGTCGGAGCGAAGCCGGGCGCGCAGGCGCTGGCTGAACAGTTCGACAGTGATGATGAGCAGAAAGATACACAGCAGCGTCGCCATCATGTTCGTCCAGTTGAGCAGTCCCTGTTGGACCTCGACGACCTGCCCGAGTCCGCCGGCGCCGTAGACGCCGACGGTAACCGCGATCCGGACGTTGATCTCGAGGATGTACAGCGTCCAGGCGATAAAGGACGTTTTAACCTGACTCAACATCCCGAAGACGATGGTCTGCGGTCTGTTCGCGCCGGTGGTTTCCATCGCCTCGATCGGTCCGTCCGAGATCTCCTCGAGTTCGTCGACGAACAGCCGACCGAGGTTTCCGATGGTGTCGACCATGATCGCCAGCGTCGCGGCGACGGGACCGAGACCGGCGAGCGGAATGAAGATCAGCGTCCAGACGAGCGCCGGAATCGAGCGGATGAACGACATCGTCCCGCGGAAGATGAAGTTGAACGGGAACGGCGTCACCCGCTCGGAGCCGAGGACGCCGAACAACAACGCGAACGGCAGGCCGAGGATGGTTCCAACGACGCCCATCGCGAGCGTGATGCCGGCCTCACCGAAGATCCCGAAGATACCGAGACCGCTGACGATACCGCCGAACTCGGGGTTGAACAGGAGGTTTTCCTCACGGATGTACGAGAAGTACCGTCCGAAGTCGACGAACGGGATCACGTCGAAGTATTCGGTGGTCGGGAAGAAGTTTCGCAGCGACTCGCCGAAGAAACTCCAGTTGAGGAACTCGGAGAAGATCTGGATCGCGCTGAGCCCCTGCGCGAAGACAAATCCGACGAACGCGAGAACTACCGCTCCGCTGATGGCCCGTCGCCGTCGCCGTCGCCGGATATTCTCGAACTGTTCGGTGAGCCGTTCGTCTCGGTTCGGTTCGTCGGCGGCGCCGGTCGCCGGCTGGCCGCCGTCCGTCGATACGGATCCGTCGACGTCGGCTGCCTCCGCCGAATCGGGTCGGCTCACGGCGTCACCTCCGATTCGCTGTCGCCGCTCGAGTCCACGTCGACGAACATGCCTTCGGTATCGATATCGCCGTAGATCTCGTCGATGGCGTCGATCGTCAACTCGTCACGATAGCCGTCGAAGACCTTCTCGCCTTCGCGGAGGCCGATGAACCGTTCGCCGAACTTGCGTGCGATATTGACCTGATGAAGGCTGATGAACGTCGTGAGATCCCGCTCGACGGTACTCGTCTGGAGATAGCGCATCACCTCCTGTGCACTCCCGGGGTCGAGGCTCGCGACGGGTTCGTCGGCGAGCAATACCTCCGGTCGTTGCACCAGTGCGCGGGCGATACCGACCCGCTGTTGTTGACCGCCACTCATTCGACGCGCCTTCTGCTCTGCTTCGTCTAAGAGGCCGACGGTATCGAGCGCGTCGAGGGCGCGATACTTCTCCTCGTCGGGCTGAAGCTGCAGCAGACTCTCGAGGAACGAACTGCGATTCATGCTGCCCGACAGCGCGTTCGAGTACGCCGTCAGATCGCCGATGATGTTGTGCTGCTGAAAGATCATCGCTACTTCGGGACGAGGGACGTTCATCGGCTCGCCGTCGATCCGTATTTCGCCACTGGTCGGTTTCGTCAGCGCCGACATACATCGCAGCAGCGTTGATTTTCCAGACCCCGATACGCCGAGAATAATGACGAACTCACCTGCCGGTACCTCGAACGAGACGTCGTCGAGCGCGAGGACGTCCCCGTATCGTTTGGTGAGACCGTCGACTACAACTTTAGACATGATAATCGATACTCTTCAATCGGGTGTGCTCAGTCGAGTTCCTCGGGCTCGAGCCCGAGTTCCTCGAGGAGATCGACGACCGGCTGGTAGTCGTCAGCGGTCGCCGGTTCGATACCGTCGAACCAGAGGCCATGGTCCTCGAACGTCTGGAGGTCCTCTTCTTCTTCCTCGGTGAGATCGTCCTCGTCCTTATCGAGGATCTCGGGGTCGATACCGAGTTCGTCAGCGAGTTCTTCGTCGTCGTGTTCGAAGGCTTCCGACGGTGCCTCGAGCATCAGTTCCTCGAGTTCCTCGCGGACCGGGTCGTCCCAGTTCGAACGGGCGACGATCGGTGCCCGCGGGATCGGGTCGGAGACGGCGAGCAACTGAAGCTCCGGATCCCGCGAGCCAGCGCCGTCGTACTCGACGGAGATATCGACGTAGTCTTCGGACAGCTCATCGAACTGTTCCGCGGGGACGTGGGGACCGGTCGAGAACGCACCGGTCGCCGCCGCCGCGACGTCCGGATTCTCGAGCAGTTGCGTCCGTGCCGTATCGTGGTCCGAGTACCGCGCGGTGAAGTCCTCGGGATTGCCGTCGGGTGCGCCGCCGGTGTCGAGACCGGCTTGTTCGAGCATCAGCATGGGGAACAGCGTCCCCGAGACCGACGTCGCGGCACCGAACGCGATCTCTTCGCCCTCGAGGTCGGACAGCTCCTCGATACCGCTGTCTGGGGTCGTCGTAATGAGCGAGAAGTACTGTTCGGCGCCGAACGCGAGGCGCATGCCGACGACGTCGATGTCGTCGGGAATCTGGGCCACTGCACCGGGCGAAGTATCAGCGAAGTCGCCGCGGTCGCCCTGCATCTCCAGCACCGTCGAGCTGTAGTCGGACGTCTGGACGCCCTCGATTTCGATGTCGGCTTCGGACTCGAGGTACTCGAACAGCGGCTGGTACTGCAGTTCGATATCGACCGTTTCCTCCGCGGGATTCATCACCCACGAAATCGTATCCGAATCGTCGCTGCCACCCGTACAGCCGGCGAGACCCGCCATCCCCACCGCGCCGGCACTTTTCAAAACCGTTCGTCGATCCGTTGCCCACCGATCGGTGTCGGACATAACAGGGACTATGCATGAATTTATTTAGTAGTTTCTATGTTACCTACGTAGTCGTCCATCGATCGGTGCCATAACGATTTGAAGGCGCCCATATAATCAAAATAACGCCACGTTCGTCCACACCAAGAGCGGATTATTTAAAATGGTAATGAGGAAAACCGATCGATATTCAAACACTTCTCAAAACCCGTCGAGTCTCGTCTGCCCGCTTCCGCCGTCACCGTCGACACCGGCGAGGTCCGCGGCACGTTCGAGCGCGTCGGTGAACGTATCCTCCTGACTTCGGTCGTAGAGCGTCGCCGCCGGGTGAACGCAGAGCAGCACGCGTCGCGGTGTGCCCTCTATCCGAACCTCCTCGATCGAGCCCGCTTCCTTGGTTACCGCAACCGATCGACCCAAGAGATGCTCGCTGGGGACTTTCCCCAACGTCACGATAATCTCCGGATCGAGCAGGTCGATCTCCCGCTCGAGGTAGCCGCGACAGTTCTCGAGTTCCTCGGTCGTGGGATCGCGGTTTTCCGGCGGCCGGCAGCGAACGCAGTTGGTGATCCGAACGTCCTCGCGAATCAGGCCGACGCTCCGGAGTCCGTCGTCGAGGACGGAGCCGCTGCGACCGACGAAGGGTTCGCCCTCGCTGTCCTCCTGTGCTCCCGGTCCTTCGCCGACGAACAGCACGTCGGCATCCTCGGGTCCGGTTCCGTTGACGATCCGGCTGCGAGACTCTACGAGCGCCGGACAGCGCGAACACTCGCTGACACAGAGCCCTGACTCGTCCATCGTTCCCATACCGGAGGATCAAACGGCCGACTACTACCTCTTTCGGGTCGCAGTTGCTGGTCTCGGTGTCGCAGTCGCTGGTCTCGATCTGTAAAATCGTCCGAGCGCGGCGCTACTCGAGCGAGTCGAGGTACGCATCCCCCGCTCGAGCCGCGACCCTCGCGACCCGAATCGGCTCCGGCCGACCGCCTTCGGGCGTGAACGCCCGGACGACCGCCGCGGCCGTCCCGGCGTCGCAACCGACGTGTCGTACGTAGACCGTCTCGTCGTTGACCGACAGCGCTCGTCGCTCGGGGAGGGATCGGTAGCTCTCGAGACGCTGCTCGAGTGCAGCGTCGGAAAAGGCATCGCGGAGACCGGCCTCGAGACCGTCGCTCGCTTCGAACGAGACGGCGATCACCGGCCGGTCAGCAGCCTCCCGAATTCGAGCGAGATCGAGGAGATTGTACCAGGCGGGAGCGATGGCGCCGAGCAGCACGTACCGCACGTCGGGCCGACCGAGGTCCTCGAGCAGCGCCACCACGGCGTCGGTCGCGTCGGTGCCGCCGACGGTACACGAGCGGTACGCGAGTCCGTCCGTAACGCGGTCGGCGCGAACGACGGCACCGGCGAGCGTGCTTCGGTCGCGAGTCCCGTCACCGCGAACCGATTCGGCGATACCCAGCGCCCGCACCCCGGGCTTCATCAGTCCTCGTCTTTGATCTCTTGGAGTCGATCGAGCAGCTCGTCGCTGGAGGCGCCGTTCTCGAACTCGATCGATCCGTCGTGGCTGTTCTCGCCGGATTGTACCGTGTCGTCGTCAAAATCAGCGTCGACTTCCTGTTGCTCGGATTCGTCGTAGCTCCCGAATCCCATACGGTGTCCTCTACGTCGACCTGGCTAAAAAATCTCGTGGTCTCTCACTCGAGGTCGCCTTCGCGTCGGTCAGTGTCGTCGCTCGAGCGAATCATCCCCGCTCAGTGGTGGGATGGATTCCGAACAGTCCGCTGTGAGGGCGCCGTCGAACGATTCTTTTCGGACAACCACCGTGATGAGAGAGTCGCACACTATTCGTGCAAATTGAACGGTATACACGTAATCACTCAGTTAATCAAAACAGCTGTTGGCCGTGAAAATGATACGGTGTTAATGTGTGGGAGGTAGTAGTTGAAGCCAAGGGATAGACGATGGTTAATTATGATAACGTATTTGACGCATTGACGGCCAGCCACCGACGACAGTTACTAGTAAAATTACTCTCAATCCCCCAATACGTCTCAAAACCGTCTGGCATTTCTCGAGAGATTGCAGAAGCGGACGAGAACCTACTTCAGAGACATCTATCCAGTTCTCGAACGATTGCAGAAGTGGATGAGTACTCGGTCAGTATGCACCACATCCATCTTCCTAAATTAGCAAAGTACGGATTCATCGTGTGGAGTCAAGATGACGATCTCGTCGTACGAGGCCACCGTTTTGACGAGATAATACCTCATCTCAAACTATTGGCTGAACAGCAGGATGGACGCCGCACAAAAGATCCAGTCGTTACAAAAGGTCCCGTCGTAACCAAGCGTCGGTGAGAACCGAAATAACATATCGCATCACAGCTGCGATACTGAAGGAGTGTTGCCCCAAGTTGCTCCTTCGGCCCCAACCACGTTGTGGGGCAGCCACTGTGTTATACCATCCCGCGCTATAAAAACCGAGTGTTCACAAACGGCGTTCAGGTACTCGTCAATTCATTTACTCCGATACAGATGGGGGGTTGGATAACAGATATCTGCGGATTTGAGCCAAAGATACGATACTAAGCGATACTCGCTTCGCCTGTACTGAACGGCAACGTTCAGTGGCTACTATACGTGTGCGTATTGATCGATGGAATCGTTATCTGATTGTGCTCACTGAGATGGCTTCTCTATAGATCCTGTCTCTGGATTCTTCTTGCGTTTGGATAGGCGAGAGGTTCAATTGGTTCGCTGCCGAATAAGACGACATGGTCGATGATCCATTAAACAACCTCGACCGTCGGATCCTTCATCTGTTACAGATCGACGCCCGTGGTGCCAGCGACACGGACATTGCCGACGAAACTGACGTGACCGGGACGACCATCCATAATCGGATCAAGCAACTCGAGGAACAAGGGGTCATTCTCGGGTATAACCCGGAAATCAATTACGAGGCGGCAGGCTACCCGATGCGTGTCCTGTTTATTTGTTCGACCGAACTTTCCCGACGGTCAGAAATGGCGAAAGAGGCTCTCGAAGTCCGGGGCGTCGTCAATGTGCGGGAGATGCTGGCCGGCGAGGAGAACCTCCACGTCGAAGTCGTGGCCGAAGCGACCTCCGACGTCAAGGAAAGCACCGAACAGTTAGACGAACTGGGCCTGCAGATCGTGACGAGCAACATTCTGGCGGAGGAACATGCCCAACCGTGGAATCACTTCCACCAGGAGATTGCCGGCGAGCCTGACACGCTCTCAGAAAGCGAGTCTACTGAGAGATAGCCTGCGCCAGTAAGGCATTAGTAGTTGGACTAGTCAACTGCCCCGCGCACGGTGGCGCGGGGCTTGTCATTGAAAATTTGGTGGCGGTGCTTGACTGATAATCCTTGTTTTGCTTGGGAAAGTCAATCAATCACCGCGCTCACCTTGAAAATATCAAAGGTATAAAATTATAGTCAAAGAAACACTATACCTCTCCAGCCTAACCGATAGATGATGGCACCACTGAATACATCACGACTGAACGAGACCTTCGATCTCTTGACGCATCCGCACCGGCGATACGTGTTGTATCATCTGCGAACAAAAGTCAGGGACGTTGGCATCGAGACGCTTGCAGCCGCGATCGCCGATTGGAACGAGGCACACTCAAGGATGGAACGGGCTAGTCATATTGACAAAATCAAAACGGCGTTGTATCACACCCACCTCCCGAAACTTGCGGATGCCGGCTTCATTACAGTTGACACGACTATGGATTCCATTGGACTCGCAAGAACGGACGGACTTGACCGGTTTCTCGCCGACGCGGCCCGTATTGATGGGTACGGTCACATCGCCGCTGACGGGACGCTAACAAGAGCATGAGTGAGCAAAGTAGTGAGCACGGCGATGGAGAAGAGATGGCGGCAACTCATTGGGAATTTGACGTTGACCAAGAGGATCCGGCAATCGACGTAGTAGCGGTAGTTGCGGAACTCGAGGGGAAGGATGGTATCGACCTGCCGCCTATATACAACACTATAGACCACCTCATTGAGAAGTTGTTTTCCGAGCCGCCCGCTGCAGAGTCCCAAGCAGTCATTCAGTTCTCGTATGAAGGGTATCGGATCAACCTAAATCAGGACGGTCAAGCGACGTTTATGAAGATTGCCGGTGGTGAGTAAGGGACCACAGTACTCGCGAATCCGAGGACTATCCTTCCGAAGGCCCCACGAGCTTGAATTAGAGGGGCCAATGAGTAGCAGTCACTCATCTCAGTATGGGAGAATGAGAATAGTAACCTCACGTGACCCTCCTTGGAGAACATGGTGAGCCGTCCCCACCATCTGATATGCCACGAAGGGCCTCAAACGCCTACTCTCTCAGAACTCGGCAGACGAAAATTGGATAGGGTACAGAATGCACGCGCTCAACATCAGCTGTGATATCGAGTGATGGTTACACACACTGTGCGTACCACCGACAATCGGAACCATATCACGCTCTGAAAATTCCAAAGCGTCGCTTCGACAGATTCTGGACGACCCCTCGCGGACGGCACCATTTTGGGGCCGGCCCTCGAGTCGTCGTCTATGAAGGTCCATCACGTTACGGAGGCGGCGGAGACGTTCACCTGTAACGCGTTTCTGGTAGTCGGTGAGGAAACCACGCTGGTCGACGCCGGTGCCTGGGACGGCGTCGTCGACGAGGTTCGATCACACACTGACGACGTCGACAACGTCGTCATGACCCACCAACACGGCGATCACGTCGCCCAACTCGAGGCCGTCGTCGACGCGTTCGATCCCGACGTGTACGCCTACGACGACCACCCCACGCGCACCCACGAACTCGCGGACGGCGACGCGGTGTCGATCGGCGGCGAGTCGTTCGACGTGGTCTACACGCCGGGCCACGCCGACGACCACGTCTCGTTTGTCTCCGATTCGTCGCTGTTTTCGGGCGACGTCGTCGTCCACGACGACGGCGCATTCGACTACGGGAGCTTCGGTCGCACCGACATGGCCGGCCAGTCCCGCGACCGACTCATCGAGAGCATTCGGGAGCTGCTCGAGCGCATGCCTGATCGTATCGAACACCTGTACGCGGGCCACGGCGGCGTCTTCCACGGCGACGTACGAGACGTGGTCGAAACGGCGCTCGAGCGGGCCGAAAAGCGGGAGCCGAAGTATCCCAACGAGTAGCAACGCGAACAATAGCCGTTCGTTCGAGCGTCGAAATGTTTGATTTCATACGGTTGGAGAGTGGTCGCCTGCTGGCCATAACACCTAATTTGCTATAGTAATTGTCTAGTTGTATGTCCAACGACGTGGGGGTCGTTTCGGATATCGCACACGGGAGCGATAGCGCCGAGTGCAGAATTCGAACCGATGGTGGTGCCAGCGACGGTCGCGACAGAGAAGGGGTGGACCAGCTGTTGAGTCTCCTCGCCACGCACCGCCGGCGGCACGCGCTCTACTATCTACGCGAACTCGAGGTCGCCACCGTCGACGAGTTGGCGAGGCTCGTCACCGACGAACCGAGTCCACTCGCGGAGTCGGCGGATCTCGACGACCGAATCGAAGAGACGAAACTCGCCTTGAGACACGTCGACCTGCCGAAGCTCACGGCGAGGGATATCGTCGAGTACGATCGCCGAAGCGGGACGGTTCGTTATCGACAGCCGTCAGCCCGACTGACGACGCTCCTCGACTGCTGTGCCGAACTGGAAGAGACACCGTTTACATCCGACTGAGCGCTCTCGCTGGACGATATCGGCTCGACTCGAGAAGGCGGTTTCGACCGGGTCGATTATGCGGCGCGGGCCTCTTTCGCTTTCGGTCGGAGCTTCGCGTAGCCGCACTTGCGACAGCGTTTGGCCTTCTGTGAGTTGCGGGCGTTACAGCGCATGCAGATCATCTTCTCAAGCGTTCGTTTTTCCGCGGCGTCGAAACTGGCCATACCGGTCGTTGATCGGTCGCACATATAACCGCTGTGGTCCTGCGACTGCGAAAACGTCGGACAGCACCGACTGTCTCTGAGACGGAGCGGGACACTGGTCGTAGAGCCCGTCTCGAAGGGGGAAGCGACCAGCCTGTGAGAAGACTGGACACTGTACCGACGGAGCGGCTGATGGACGGCGTATTCGGTGTCGCCGTGTCCCGATCGTCGGCGGATCACTCGTCGATCGGTTCGTTGCTCGGCTCCTCGTCGGCCAGGTAGTCGTCCTGTACCGCGACGATCTCGCTCGAGTCCGCACACTCGCTGTAGCGGCGCAGGGGTTCCTCGTTGAGCGTGAGAAAGGTCTCGCCCCAGCGGAACGGCTCGAGGAGGTCCTCGGCGCGGTCGTACGCGTCGAAGATACAGCACGCGGCGGCCAGCGCCTCGACGGTCGTCAGCCGGAACGGGCGGCCGTAGTTGACCGGATTCGCGGCGACGAGAAAGGGGAGCGCCCGGTGGACGCCGTTCATCCGAAACGAGGCGGCTTCGGCGGACTCCCACGAGCAGTCGAGCGCGACGACCGTTCCGAGCCCGTCCGCGACGTCGGCCGGCGAGAGCGCCTGGTCGGCGTGGGGGTTGAGAACGACGCCGTAGGGCACCTGCTCCATCCGTCGGTAGAGGGTGGCCTTATCGAACTTCTCGAGGCGACGCGCGGTGCACTTCTTCGGGTCGTCGTCGCCTTCGTAGTAGACGTGACACTCCACACGGTCCGTAGGGACAGCCGAGAGAAAAGCCATGTGGAACGCGCCGAAACGGGACCCGCACCCGGCCTCGAGACCCGCGAGCGGCCCCGCTCTTCGCGATCGAGCTCAGTCCTCGTGGATCGTTTCGCCGCGGTTGAGCCGCGAGGCGATGGAGAACGTCTGTTCTGCCTCCCGACGCGTGGGGAAGTGTGCCGCCATGTAGCGAGCGGTTGCGATCATCGGCACGCGCCGCCGTCGCTCGAGGTCGACGGCCGGTCCGGAACCGTCGTCACAATCGCCGCCTTCGCCTGCGTCGGCGAGATCGAACTGCCGGAACGCCGCTTCGAGGCTCTGCAACGTGTGAAAGCCTGAATCTTCGCGCAGCAGTCCGTGGCCGAGCGTTCGTTTCAGCGCCGCGGCATCGCCGCCGCAGTCGAAGTACTCGGCGACGAGTCGGCCGGCCTCGTTGACCTCCCCTTCGGTGTCGAACGTCTCCAGTAGGTCCCCGAGAATCGCATCCGGTTCGCGGTCGGTTTCGTTCTCCCCGACCGCCGGAATCGGTACGGGCGGCGTGTTGAGGAAGCGATCGAGGTAGACGTTGAGTGCGGCGTCGAAGACGCCGCGATAGCACTCGACGGCGTCCGTCCGACGGGCGAATTGGTGGGCCGCGTTCGCGTACGTGAACGTGTGGTGGACGGTGTTCCAGTCGCTGAACTCGTTTGCGGTACCGAACTGGGCGACGCGCGTCGCGGCGGCGTGGGCCACTTCGGCGGCGAGTGCCTCGCTGGTCGCACCCTCCCGAACGGCGTCGGCGAGCGCGTCGACGACGGCTTCGGGGTTGTCCCCGAGCAGGATCGCCTGAAACTCCTCCGGAGGGGTCCACGTCTCGTCCACCCCTTCTCGAACGAGTGCCTCGAGACCGCGCGTCTCGCTCACGTCCCCGCCGTAGACGTCCTCGAGCAGCGCGACGAGATCCACCGGCTGTCGCCAGGCGGATCGCTCGTCGCTGCGGCTGGCGGTGACGAGCGGCTCGACGAGGCTCGCGAGCGCCCGGTCGGCGTGGTCCCAGCCGGCGTGCTCGAGGCTCTCGAACGCCGTGTTGGCGAAGTCGAGGACGTGGCCGGTCGAGAGGTACGGATGGTCGGTCGCGCCGGCGACGATCAGTTCGGCGAGTTCGGCTTCGGAACGTCCGGACGCGACGGCAGTGCGAAGACAGCGTTCCGCTCCGTCGCGGTCCCGAACCTCGACGCAGTCGCGGAACCACGACTTCAGGCGGTCGAAGGGGACGTCCTCGGTCGAGAACGACGGTTGGTCAAAGTGTGGCGGTTCGCCCGCGCAGTCGCTCGCGACGTGCCGGACGCCGGTGTAGAGCGCTCGCTTCCGGTCCTCGGGTGCGAGGTCGTCGATCACGTTCGCCATGCAGCCCAGAATCGTCAGCCCGGAGCCCCAGCCCGATTCCCGGTACCGAGCGCCGAACTCGAGCGTCGTCGCCGTCGGCTCCCGGTGGTCGACGCCGGCGTCGAGCAGTCCGATCGTCGACTTCGCGACGACGAGTCGGAGGTTCTCCTCAAGGCCGGTCTCGAGGCGGTCGGCCCAGTGTTCGGCCGGCGGCAGCTCGCGGGGCGGATTCGGGTTCACGTAGACCGTGTCGTCCCGAATCTCCGTAGGATACGTCTGTACGTCGTCGGCCCACGGGTCGAAGGTGTCGCCACAGGAGAGTTCGAACCGCGCGTGGTGCCAGTGGCAGGTGAGGATGCCGTTGTCGACGGTGCCCTCGACCAGCGGGAACCCCATGTGGGGACAGCGGTTGTTCACGGCTCGAATCTCGCCTTCGTGGTGAAATACGGCCAGCGGCGTCCCGTCGATGCTCACCAGTTCGCGTCCGGTCTCCTCGAGGTCGGCCACGGAGACGGCCGCCCGAAAATCGTCCGTCGATGCCATGTGTGACCCGTCGACACACGCACGTGTAAGCGTTCGCTGAAACGAGTTACGGTAACGAAGCTGATATCTTCCCGGAACGGTCGTCTCGACCCCGGACGGGAGCGGCCGACAGAACTGTACCCTTTTGACCGTCGCACCGAAACGGTGGTCGTATGGAGCCGGAAGCCCTCGTTCGGCAGTACTACGACGCGCTCGACCGCCACGAGTACGGCGTCCTCGAGGACGTCCTCGCGCCCGAGTTCGTCCAAAAACGACCCGACCGAACGTTCGAGGACCGCAAATCGTTCGTCCGGTTCATGCGCGAAGATCGGCCGAATCCCGACACCAACCACGAACTCGAGGGGGTGATCGCCGACGGCGAGCGGGCCGCCGCCCGCGGACGCGTTCGAGACGGGGAGCGAGTGCTGTTCGAGTTCGCGGATTTCTTCGAGTGTGCGGACGGCCGAATCGTCAGGCTCGAGACCTACTCGCGGTGACGCGGCGGCGCTCGCCGTATCGTCCGAACGGGGCTCAAAAAGGGAAGATTAGCAGAACTGAACCCAGTAGGTGTGTCCGTTCGAGCACGTTACTTTCGTTTGTTCGCCGAACGCTGCGACGGAGCGACTGGGTTTCGGTTCGACGTCGTCACCGGGGAGTGAAATACTCGAACGGGTGGCACACTCCGGGCACTTGACCTGGTATATCGCTGTTGTTTGCATTGCTGTTCGCCGTGGTATAGTATGACACTAAACTACATAACCAATTCTCAGGCGCGCTGGCTATTTCGGAGGCGGTCCGGTCGAGCCGTGTCTTGCACGAGCGCCTGCCGGAGTGTCAGCGACACTGCTCGGCGTCGGCCCTCGCTCAAGCCGAACAGTTGTTCGGCCCTAACTCGAGTTCCGTTCGCTCTTCCGGCGGACTCTCGGCGATTCCGCGATTCAGGTCGATGATCTCCTCGTAGTTCACGGGCTTCTCGCCGGCGTCGGCCATCCGCTCGACGAAGGCGTCCTCCTCGAGTCCGAGCAGGTCGATCCCCGTCCGCGCGTCGCGGACGGTCGTCGCGATCGGTTCGCCCGGCGACCCATGCTCGAACTCGCCGTCGGCGGTGACGGTGACGTGGCCCGGCAGAACGGTGATCCCCTCCGGTTCGGCCAGCAGGGTACGGTGCAGCGTCTCGTAGAGCATCCGGGCCCCTCGCTCCCCCTCGTCCTCGCTGAACTCGAGTTCCGTCCGACCCACGGAATCGACGTGCAGGGTATCGGCGGTCAGCAGCGCCGCGTCGTCGACGAGAATATTGATCATCTCGCTGGTGTGTCCCGGCGCGATCACGGCCTTGACCGCGAGGTCGCCGACGTCCAGTACCTCGTTTCGCTCGAGCGGCGTGTACGCGACCTCGACGCCGCGCTCCGCGGCGCGGGCACCGAGGTAGTAGGGGACCTCGAGACGGTCGGCGAGGTCGCGCCCGCCGGAGATGTGATCGGCGTGGACGTGGGTGTCGATCACGCCCGTGATCGAGAGACCGGCCTCCTCGGCGGCGATCTCGAACTCGTCGACGTCGCCGGTCGGATCGACGACGACGGCCTCGCCCGTCGCCTCGCAGCCGACGACGTACCCCAGACAGCCCTTCGCGCGCCGTTGGATCTGGACGATCCTCAGTGCGTCGCCGCCGGCGTCGATCTCGACGTGGTCGTAGACGCCGCTCCAGCCCTTCATCCCGCCCTCGACGGTCTGGACGTCGTAGGCGTCGGTGGCCGACTCGAGTTGGATCGCCAGATTCCCCGAGGAGATCCCCTTCGCGCAGGTGGTGATCACCCGGTCGGCGTCGCCGACCAGTTCCTCGAACTCCTCTGTGCGGCCGTCCAGTTCCTCCTCGGGACCGAACGGGAAGTGCAACGCCCCGGAGATGTGCCAGGCCTCGTAGCTGTCTTCGGGACGGGTATCGACGAGGGTGAACGCCGCGTCGTCGTCGATGAGTTCCGCGAGTCGGTCTGCAGAGAGCGTCGTGACCATAGCCGTCCGTACGCCACCGCGCGACGTAAATCCCGCCACGGCGTTTCTCGCCGCTACACGCCGACCACGGATACCGTGGCTCTCTGCCGCGACACCCTCGAGCAATGGGGATCGTAATTCGTCCCGTCACGAGCGGTCAAATATCGGCATTGTTGACTCGAGATCGATGTCACAATTATTAGGTTCATTCGACTGCAATCCGTTCGTAACGAATGTCATCGATACGCCGAATACTGCGCGGGCTGTTGGCCAGCGTCGTCGGAATCGTCGTCGTCGGACTCCTCGCGACCATCGTCTTCACAGTCGCCATCTTCGTCGTTTCGACCGGGGCCGGGCTCGCCGGCTACGACCCCAGCGCGGACTTCGTCGTCCTCGCCGCGGCGCTGGTCGTCGTCTCCGTGATTCTCACGGGTGGATTCACGCCGCGACTCTCGAGCGGCGGTTCGGACGACGATTCGAATGACTCATTCGACGACCGAACGTTCAACTGATGTGGTAGCGCGGAGTCCCCTTCTGCTCACGGCTTTGCCGTTCGCACGGTCAGCGGAACCGAAGGTTCCGCACTACCCGCAAGGAACGAGTGAATCGAGTGAGGAGGGAGGGGAAGGTGACCCGAGCCACGGATCGACAACTGGCCTCTGGGTGGCTGCCCAACGCGACCGTCCGTCCCGACCGATAGAGGTTCATTTATCTGAAAGACGATCGAAGTGTCAGTATGTCCCTCTCCGATTCGGTCACTGCCGCTATCGCCGCGCTCCGTCGCCGGCCGTCCGATCTCCTGCCGTGGTACCTGCTCGGGGCTGCCGTCCCCGCCATCGTCCGTCTCGTTCCGTTTCTCGCGATCGCCGTCGGGTTCGTCTACCTCGAGACCACCGGCCGACTCGCGACGATTCAGGACCACCTGCAGGGAATCGAGGGTCAGCCGCCGGATCCCGAGGCCGACCAGGAGGCGTTCGACGAGTGGATGAGCGGCTTCGAACCCGTCTTCGAGCAGGTGTTCACGCCCGAGATAGTCGCGCTCGTCCTCGTGACGATCGGGCTGTCGTTCCTGCTGTTTCTCGTCCTCTTCCCGATCGTCAGCGCCGGACAGCTCACCGCCTGTAGCGCCCGGCTGATCGACAGGCGCGGCCTAACCGCCGGTATCGCCGGTGCGCGCCGCTACTGGCTGCGGTTTCTCGGCCTGTACGTCCTCGAGTTCCTGGCGTGTATCGCGGTGTTGCTCACGATCGGGACGATGGTGTTCGTCGTCGCCGTGGTCGCGCTGGCGGCGACCGGTGCGGGGGTGGTCGCCGGACTGATCGCGCTCGTGGCGGTGCTCGTCCTGTTCGTCGCGCTCGCGGCCGTTCGAGCGCTGTTCGCGTTCGCGCCGGTCGCCGTCGTCGTCGACGACGCGACCGCGCTCGGCTCGCTTTCCAACACCCTCGCGTTCGTCCGCGCCCGGCCGGTCGGCGCGGGATTCTACTACGCCGTCTCGCTCGGAACGATGCTCGCGATTTCGGCCGTCTCGGGCGTGTTGTTGCTCGTCGACGTGATGGCGTTCACCTCGCTCGTCACGGCCTTGCTCGTCTTCCCCTTCCTCGACCTCCTGAAGACGGCCCTCTACAACGACTACCGCGGCCGACTGCGACCGCCGACGAAACCCGAGCGATCGGCTCGCGGGCAGTTCCGGGCCGGCGTTCGCCGCGGCTGGAACGAGATGGTCGCGTTCGTCCGCGCGACGCCCGGAACGCACGCGCTCGTCGTCGTCCTCGCGTTCGCCAGCTTCTGGGTCGGCTGGGAGGCCGCCGAACCCCTCGCCGGAACCGTCGAGACCTCGATCTCGGCCCGCCTCGAGGGCCACATTCCGCCGGCGGCGGCGCTGGAGTTCTTCGGGAACAACTGGATGGTCGCGCTTACGACGGCCTTCTCGGGCGTCGCGTTCGTCCTCCCAGCGGTCGCCTCGCTGCTGTTCAACGGCGTTTTCATGGGCGTCTACGGCCGCACCGAGGCCGAACCGATGGAACTCCTCGCGTTCGTGATACCCCACGGCATCCTCGAGATTCCGGCCATCTTCATCGCAACGGCGGTCGGCATCTGGCTGGGGCGTATCGGCTGGCGGGCCTTTCGCGGGCGAGCGACGCGAGCCGAGTTCGCGGACGCGCTCGAGCGCGCGTTCTGGGTGCTCGTCGGCGTCGGCATCCTGCTCGCGGTCGCGGGAGTCATCGAGGGGTTCCTGAGCCCGTACTACTTCCGGTTATTCCTCTGAGGGCGTCGAACGCGTCTCGTCGCAGACCGCCCGCTCTCGTCGTCGGCCGAGCCGAGATGAAGTGACAGATACCTTCATAGAACGACGGCCGTTCGAACCCAGTGCTTGCTGGTGGACACCGAACCAATAAAGACGAACGGGTCCGTCTGCAGGCACATGACGACGACGCTCGGAACGGCGAGCGCTGATCCCGGCGAGATCGACACGGGCCGTCTCGAGGTGGGGGAGACACGGGATGGGTCGCCGTTCGGTCTGCCGGTCGCCGTAATCAACGGCGAACGGCCGGGAAAGACGCTGTACATGCAGGCCGCGAGCGACGGGGACGAACTCAACGGGATCGGCGTTATCCAGCGCGTCGTTCCGAAACTCGACCCCGCGGAACTCGCGGGAACGATCCTGATCACCGGGATCGTCAACTACCACGCCTTTCAGATCGCCGAACACCGCAACCCGATCGACGACACGAAGATGAACCGGGCCTATCCCGGCAACGAGACCGGAACCTCGAGCGAGCGGATCGCAGCTGCGACGTACGAGGCGGCGACGCGAGCCGATCTGATCCTCGACCTCCACCAGGGATCGACCAGTCGAATGATCGACGAGGTCCGCGTTCGCTGTGGCAAACGCCACCGACTCCACAAGGACTGTCTCGAACTGGCGAAGGTGTTCGGCTGTGGCCACATTTTGGATCAGAAGGGGCCGGACGGCCAACTCGCCCGTGCGGCGCCTGACGAGGGGATCCCGACCGTCGATCCCGAACTCGGCGGAGCCGTCGGCTGGGACGAGGTGAGCATCCAGAAGGGGGTCGACGGCGTCTTCAACGTCCTCACTCACTACGGCTTTCTCGACGGGAGCGTCGACGTCGACGAGCAGACCCGCGCTCGCGGGTTCGAACAGTACGGTGCACCGAGCGGCGGACTCGTGTCGTTCCGAACGGAGCTGGGCGATCGGGTCCGGAGCGGCGAGACGTTGTTCGACGTGACGACACCGTTCGGCGAACCGAAAGCCGAAGTGACGGCCGACAGCGACGGAATCCTCTGGCGCACGCGGCGACTTCCACAGGTCGCCACGGGCGAGTACGTTTGCTCCGTCGCCACCGACATCGACAACTACTAACATGCCTGCCGATCTCACCTGTCCGAACTGCGACGTCGTCTACGAAGCCGGACCGAACGAGCCGTGGCGCTGTAACTGCGGCCACGCCCTCGAGTTCACCGAACGGCCACATCCACAGGGCGACCCGCTTCCGCTACACAGCTTAGATACTACTGAGGGGCTCTGGACGTTCTTCGAGTTTCTGCCGATCGAGAAACACGTAACCTTTCACGAGGGCTTTACGCCGCTCGTCGAGGCCCCCGAGTGGGACGCCCAGTTCAAACTCGAGTACGTCTTCCCGACGGGCTCGTTCAAGGATCGCGGGGCGACGACGACGCTCTCTCGAGCCGTCGAACTCGGCGTCGACAAGGTCATCGAGGACTCCTCGGGGAACGCCGGAGCCGCCATCGCGACCTACGCGGCCCGCGCCGGCATCGAGGCGGACATCTACGTCCCGGCGGACGTCAAGCAGTCGAAACTGATGACGATCCAGCGGGCCGACGCCCGCCCGGTTCGGATCGAGGGGAGCCGTCAGGACGTGACCGACGCCTGTATCGACGCCGTGGAGGGTGGCGAGGGCTGGTACGCCAGCCACGCCTGGAACCCGGCGTTCTACGCGGGTACGATGACGTTCGCGTTCGAAATCGCCGCCCAGCAGGGCTGGACCGTCCCCGACGCGGTCGTGCTCCCGATCGGCCACGGGACGCTCTTCCTCGGTGCCTATCGCGGCTTCTCGCTGCTCGAAGAAGCCGGAATTACCGACGGTATGCCCCAACTGCTCGGCGCACAGGCGGCGGGCTACGCACCCATCGTGGACGAACTCGGCGGTGCGACAACCGACGAGGACGGTGAGGGGACGGACATCGCCGACGGCATCAAAATCACCGAACCCGCTCGCAAGGACGAAATTCTCGCGGCCATCGAGGCGACCGATGGCGACGCCATCGCGCTCGGCTCGGATCCGGTCGAAACGGCACTCGATCGGCTCCACCGCGGCGGGTTCTACGTCGAACCCACCTGCGCGGTCGCGCCCGCAGCGCTGGAGGAGTATCGGGAGCGGAGCGCGCTCGAGGAGGACGCGGACGTCGTCGTGCCGCTGACGGGAAGCGGTCTGAAGACGCTATAACTCACCATCTCTCGGCCCGATCGGATTGCAAACGCTTTGATACCCCCAGTGCCGACACCATCGTAGATGGTCAGCCGTCCAGCCGAGTTCTGCCCGCACTGTGGTGATTCCCTCGAGACGACCGCGTTCGACGGCCGCGAGCGCGAGCGCTGTCCGACCTGCGAGGACGTGATCTGGCACAACCCGGTCCCCTGTGCGAGCGTCGCGGTCGTCGACCGATCGGGTGACACCCCTGCGGTGCTCTGCGTCGAGCGGGCCGTCCCGCCGGGTGTCGGCGACTGGACGATTCCCGGCGGCCACATGGAGGTCGGCGAGGCTCCCGAGACCGCAGCGGTTCGCGAACTCGAGGAGGAAACTGGCGTCGTCCTCGACCCCAACTCGCTCGAACTCCTCGACGCGACGACGATGCCGCCGCGGGACGGCAAACACGTGCTGACGGTTCATTACGTCGCGGATCGGGCCGACGCGACGGGCGAGCCGACGGCCGGCAGCGACGCGAGCGCGGCCCGGTTCTGGTCGCCAGGCGAGTTCGACGCGTCGGGGGAAGCGTTCCGACCGATCCACGAACGGCGATTTCGCCAAGCGGCTGTGTGGTTCGAGTGACGGTTCCGCGGGGTTGGGTGTGGTTCGAGTGACGGTTCCGCGAGGCCGTACTGTGTCAACGAACGGATACGTTATCGGTCCGAGTCGAGATCAGGGGATTCAATAGCGGTCCGACCCAGCATCGGACGATGAGCATACCGTCGTTCGTCATCGGGATCGCCGGCGGGACGGGAGCCGGGAAGACGACCGTCTCGCGGACCGTCGCCGAAACGGTCGGTGAAGCGGTCACCCGTATCCCGCTCGACAACTACTATCAGGACCTCTCGCACCTCGAGTTCGAAGAGCGGGCGAACGTCAACTACGACCATCCCTCGGCCTTCGAATGGGAGCTCTTACAGGAGCACCTCAACAGCCTGCTCATGGGTCAGGCGGTCGAGATGCCGCAGTACGACTTCGAGATACACAACCGCAAGGACGAGCGTGTGACCGTCGAGCCGACGGACGTGATCGTGCTCGAGGGTATCTTCTCGCTGTACGACGACGCCATCCTCGAGATGCTCGATCTGCGGGTGTACGTCATGACCGACGCGGACGTCCGAATCCTGCGACGGATCGAACGGGACGTCATCGACCGCGGGCGAGGCCTGGAGGGCGTGATCGAACAGTATCTCGGGACGGTCAAACCGATGCACGAGCAGTTCGTCGAACCGACGAAGAAGAACGCGGACGTCATCATTCCCGAGGGCGCGAATCGGATGGCGGTCGACCTGCTGATCGAGAAAGTGCAGGCCGAACTCGCGGCCGACGGGACCGAACCGGAGCCCGAACTTCCCGCCGAACTGTCGTTCGACGGCTCGAGGTCGGAGTGACCGCCTCCCGCCGTCACGGCGGTGACCGTCTCAAGTGAGCGAAATACGACAGTAATTTAACCGGTTGCCGACGACAGGGATGGGTGCCGACGGACGGATTGGAGCGTACCGAAACGAGCAGTACAGACCCGGAAAAAACGGTGATTAATACGTGAACGACCCACGATGAGCAACACGAACTGGACTACGTTTCGGATAGCGAGTGGTGTATTTTTGATCGTGAGCGGTCCATACGTCTTCGTCTACGAAGAAAACCGTCTCCTCGGTATCGCGTTTCTGGTGGTCGGGCTCGTCTGGCTCGGACAAGAACTGTGGCGGCAGTATCAGCGACGTCGAGCGGTTACGTAGGGAACCGGTAGCCGACTTACTGAACGCGGCGACGAAACCCGACATTCCTTTACTTGCCCCCTGAATACGGGCGGGTATGTTCCTCTCTTTACGCACGGAGGTCGAGGACGCCCTCGAGGGGGCGCTCTCCGAACTCGAGTTCCCGACTGACGACCTGGGAATCGAAGAACCGCCGGAAGACGTCGAGAGCGTGCTCGCCTCGAGCGTGGCCTTTCGACTCGCCAGCGAAGTCGGTGCCCCGCCGCCGCAGGTCGCCGGCCGACTCGCCGACGAGATCGACGCCGACGAGCTGACCTACGTCGCGGAGATTCAGACGCAGGGCCCGTACCTCAACTTCCTGCCGAGCGACGCCTACTTCGCCGAGACGCTGACGGCCGGCACGGACGAGTCCTACGGCGCGCTCGAGAACCGCGAGGAGCGCGTCGTCGTCGAACACACCAGCGCGAACCCGACGGGACCAGTCCACGTTGGCCGCGCGCGAAACCCGATCATCGGCGACGCCGTCGCGAATCTGCTCGATATCGCCGGCTACGACGTCGACCGCCACTACTACGTCAACGACGCGGGTCGGCAGATGGCCGTCTTCACCTGGGCCTACGAGACCTTCGACGAGACGGACCTCGACGGTGAGCCGGAACGCGACCGCATCGAGTACGACCTCGTGCGCTACTACCGAAAGGGCAACGCCTACCTCGAGAACGCCGCCGAAGCCGACCGCGAGGCCGCCGAAGCCGAAATCGAGTCGATCATGCAGGGGCTCGAGGCCGGCGACGAGTCGGCCTACGAGCGCGTCAGCGAGGTCGTCGATCAGGTGCTCTCGGGGATGAAGGGCTGTCTCGAACGTCTCCCCGCCGAGTTCGACGAATTCGTCAAGGAGACGCGGTTCATGCGCAACGGCGACACCGACGACCTCGTCGCCCGCCTGAAGGAACTCGACGAGGCCGTCTACGAGGAGGACGCCTGGCAGCTCGACCTCGAGGACCAGGGCATCGACAAGAACCTCGTCTTCCTGCGGTCGGACGACACCTCCCTCTACGCGACCCGCGATCTGGCCCACCACGAGTGGAAGTTCGACAACTACGACCGCGCCGTGACGGTGCTGGGCGAGGACCACAAGCTGCAGGCCCGCCAGTTGAAAACGACGCTCGAACTGCTCGACAACGACACGAGCGACCTCCGGCAGGTGCTCTACTCCTACGTCAACCTCCCCGAGGGGAAGATGAGCACGCGTCGCGGCACCGGCGTCGACTTAGACGACCTGCTCGACGAGGCGATCGACCGCGCCCGCCAGGAAGTCGAGGACCGACTGGACGACCGTATCCGCGACGACGACTTAGACGAGGAGGATATCGAGCGCATCGCCCATCAGGTCGGGATCGGTGCGGTCCGGTACGACATCGTCTCCAAGCAGCCGACGAAGGCGATCACCTTCGAGTGGGAGCAGGCCCTCGACTTCGAGGCCCAGTCCGCGCCGTACGTCCAGTACGTCCACGCGCGCTGTTGTGGGATTCTGGAGGAGGCCGGGCTGGATCCGGAGGCGGACCTCGCGACCCAGGATATCGAACTCGAGTCGCTCGAGGCCGACTTGCTCGCGACCGAGGCCGAGCGTGAGCTGCTCGAGACGATCGCCCGATTCCCGGCGGTCGTCGACGAGGCGGCCGACGATCTCGAGCCCCACCAGATCGCGACCTACACGCGCACGTTCGCCGACCGATTCAACGCCTTCTACCGGGAGTGTCCCGTGCTGGCCGACGACGTCGATCCCGAAGCCCGCGAGGCGCGACTCGCGCTCGTGGCCGCCTCGAAACACACCGTCGCGAACGCGCTGTCGATCCTCGGCGTCGAACCGCCGCGCTCGATGTAGCAACAGCTTCCGGTTCGTTCGGTACTGGCCGCTGTCGGGTCGTCGTCCGAAAAAGTCGAGTCACCGTCTCGGGCCGGGTGGACGTTCGCTCGAGCGTTCCGTCACTCGGCCGTCTGCTTGACCTTTTCGTAGAACTCCTCTTTCGAGAGTTCGTTCTGGAGGTAGCTGACGATCCAGTCGACGTCGACGTAGAACGAGGCGACCGTCGTCTTCTCGTGTTCGATGATCCACTCGACGGTCTTGATCTCGGCGATGAACGCCTCGGGATCGACGACCGCGTCGTCGTGGTCGTCCGCGAGGGATTCCAGTTCGGCGTACAGTTTCTCGTGGTCGGTGATCTCCGTCTCGACGAGGACTTCGAGTTTGTCGCCTTTCTTGTCGATCGCTTTGACCGAGATCGCGTCGCTGTCGACGTCCAGTTTCTTGCCGTCGAAGCCGGGCACGTCGTCCGTGTCGGTTCCGTCGGTGTCGTGGTCGTCGTTGTCTTCACCGTTTTCCTTGCCGTTTCCGTTGGGGTCCGGATCGGAGCCGTCGTCATCGTCGCCCGAGTCGTCACTTGTTTCGCTACCGGAACAGCCAGCCAGTGCGGTTGCGAGCGCTGCGCCACTGCCGAGGAGGATTTTTCGTCGCTCCATGGTCGAGCCATCGATAACGGATATGATTAGTAATCAGTTCGTTACAGTCCGTGCCACGTGATGGTAGGAGGCAACCGACGAAAAACGGTGAGAGGGCAGGTGTGACGCGCTCTCGTCGTCGAATCGGTACGACACAGTTCCGGATGGCGGTCGTTACTCCGTTCAGCACAACCTAACTGTACAGAATGTCGCGATTTCGAGACACTCATCGGTGCCTGCTTCCCAGCGGTCTCCCCGGCGATACGATCGGACAGGAACCGCTTACCGAGGAATCGAGACCGTTCGCGAACGTAAAACCGTGCGAAAATCCGGATTCCGCGCTCAGGTATCCGACTCCGCCTCGGTGATCGCACTCGAGACGTCGTCGTGAGCCGCCTCTCGGCCGCCGGACTCGTCGTCGTCGGTCGTCGAACTGGCGCTCGAGTCGACAGTGTCCGTGTCGGGGCCGATATCGTCGTCGGATTGGTCGATACCGCCGGGCGACTGGTCGCCGTCGGACTCCACACTGGGTTCGGTCGCAGTGGTCGGAATCTCGATTCCCGCCAGGTCGGCCGCGAGCCGTTTGTAGGCGGTGGCGGCCGGCCCGTCGGGTCGGTAGACGACCAGCGGCGTGCCGGCGTAGACGCTCTCGCGGGCCGACGGGTCCTCGGGAATCGTGCCGAGTAGGGGCGTCTCCAGCCGAGCGGCGATCTCGTCGTAGGAGACGTCGCTCTCGGGTCGGGTCCGCGTGAGGACGAGTCCGGCCACCTCGCCGCCGGCGCGCTCGGTCAACTCGAGGGTCTTCTTCGAGTCGTGGATGGCCGCGGGTTCGGGCGTCGAAACGAGGAGGACGGCGTCGGCCAGCCCGAGCGGGAGGACGGTTTCGTGGCTGACACCAGCACCGACGTCGAGAAAGACGTAGTCGAACTCCTCTCGAAGCTCCGCGACGACGTCGCTGAGTCCTTCGGGGGAGGTGTCGGCGTACTCGTCGAGGCTGGTGCCGCTCGGAACCGCAACGATGTTCTCTGTAATTCTGTAGGTGGCGTCGTCGATCGATGCGCCACCGGACAACACGTCGTGAAGCGTCGTCGAGTCGGGGGACAGGCTGACGAACCCGGCGAGGTTCGCCATTCCGAGGTCGGCATCGACGATCGCGACGCGCTCGCCGGCCTCCGCGAGGGCCGTACCGAGGTTCACCGTCGTCGTCGTCTTGCCGACGCCACCTTTCCCGCTCGCAATAGCATAGACCGTCTCGTGAGACATACTCAAGTACTGTGCGGACTGTAGAACGGGAGCACCTTAAATCGTCACGTCAACACGCGGGGTGTGTCTCGCGGTCGAGCGGATACTGACACGCACCAACTGGAACAGGATACCGGGTTTCTCCCGACACACAGTACCACGTCGACAGGTGTGTCAAAGGATTCTTACCCACAGCACCGTTTTGTACGGACAATGAGCCAGGAGGGCGAGCAGGAGCAATCCGACCGGAAAAAATACGAGTTCCGGAAGGTTATCGAGGATCTCAAGGACTTCGACGGCTCCGGGACACAGCTCGTAACGATCTACGTTCCCGACGATAGACAGATCAGTGACGTCGTCGCACACGTCACGCAGGAACACAGCGAGGCGGCCAACATCAAGTCCAAGCAGACCCGGACGGCCGTCCAGGACGCGCTGACCAGTATCAAGGACCGGCTCCGATACTACGACACCTACCCGCCGGAGAACGGACTCGTCCTGTTCTCCGGTGCGGTCGACTCCAGCGGCGGCCGCACCGAGATGGTCACCAGAGTCCTCGAGAGCCCGCCACAGCCCGTCGAGTCCTTCCGCTATCACTGCGATTCGGACTTTCTCACCGAGCCACTCGAGAACATGCTGGCGGACAAGGGCCTCTACGGCCTGATTGTCCTCGACCGACGCGAGGCGAACGTCGGCTGGCTGAAGGGCAAACGCATCGAGCCCGTCAAGTCCGCCTCCTCGCTGGTCCCCGGCAAGCAGCGAAAGGGTGGCCAGTCCGCCCAGCGATTCGCCCGCCTGCGCCTCGAGGCCATCGACAACTTCTATCAGGAGGTCGCCGGCATGGCGAACGACCTGTTCGTCGCCAAGCGCCACGAGATCGATGGCATCCTCGTCGGCGGTCCCTCGCCGACGAAAGACGAATTCTTGGACGGCGACTACCTCCACCACGAAATCCAGGACAAGGTCCTGGGCAAGTTCGACGTCGCCTACACCGACGAGTCCGGCCTGAAGGATTTGGTCGATAACGCCGAGGAGGCGCTGGCCGACGCCGAGGTGATGAAGGACAAACAGCAGATGGAGGAGTTCTTCAAGCAACTCAACGCGGGCGACCTCGCAACGTACGGGTTCGAACAGACCCGGCGAAACCTCGTGATGGGGGCCGTCGATCGGCTCCTGATCAGCGAGGACCTCCGGAAGGACGTCATCACCTACGACTGCGGCGAGTGTGGCAACACCGACCGCCAAGTCGTCGACCGACGGAAGAACACGCCCTCGCACACCTGTACCGACTGCGGCGCCGACGTCGAGGCGACCGAGGAGGACCGCGAGGACGCCATCGACCACCTCATCGAGATCGCCGAACAGCGGGGCACCGAGACCAAGTTCATCTCGACGGACTTCGAGAAGGGCGAACAGCTCTACAACGCCTTCGGCGGCTTCGCCGGCATCCTGCGGTACAGTACGGGCGTCTGAACGCAGTCGTCATCTCCTGACTGGCGATTCCGCGACTCGACCGCCGAGTAATTCTCCGTGACCACTTCTCGACTCCTCGATTCGCAAGCGCGGCGCTCGCTCAGTGGGTGAGCGTGCCCCGAAGGTAGACCGCGTCGTCGGTGATCGATTGGATACTGCCCTCGTCGAGCGGGTGGGCGTCCTCGCTCTTCGTCGCCCAGCCGAGTTTTGCTTTGATCGTCACCGTGATGCCCGGATCCGGCTCGACGTAACCGCGATTGTCGTGGACGTCTACCAGTAGGCCGACTTCGGTCCCGTCGGCGTTCAACACCCGTTTTCCCTCGTCGGCTTTGGTGAGCGTCTCCTCGGTCATTGGTTAGCCAGCGGTCCGTCCGCGCGCCGAATCCATCGGGTGTCCCGCAGTCGAGTGTGGGCGTCGTACAGTCGAGTGCAGTCCGCCGACGGTCGGCGGGTCGGCGGCCGGACCGGATATCGGTCGCAAGGATGCACGAACAATAAAGCGGCAAAACCGTTCCCATCTCCCACTCGACAGTTACGCCGGAACGCGCCACGATCGCACGAGTATGCTCCCCTTACTGCCGAGAACGTCCGTCTGACGCCCGCCTGTAGTCGACGACAACAGAAGGGTTATACCGGTAGTCACGTATTACCAGTCGATCAATGGACGAAGCTCCCTCCTTCGCCGCGTCGTTCGACGACCCCCGGATCACCGCCCAGTTCTGTCGGCGGGTGGCCGGGCCGTCGAGTGACTGTCTCCTCCTCGGCGTCGTCCACGACCACCCCGCAAGCATCGCTCGCGTCGAGCGCGTCCTCGAGTCCGTCGCGCCCGAGACGCTCGCTCTCGAGTTGCCGACGGCCGCCCTCCCCCTCTACCGCGCCTACGCTCGCGACGGTTCGGCCGACGCGCCGCCGCGGTTCGGCGGCGAGATGAGCGCAGCGATCCGCGCCGCGCCGGACGCCGACGTCGTCGGCATCGACGCGCCGAACTGGTCGTTCCTGCACCAGCTCGTGACGCGGCTGATCGCCGACCGCGTCTCGACGTCGACGGCCAGACGCGTCATCTCGAGTCTCGGCGGCGCGACGCGAGAGGCGCTGACCTGTCGAGTCGCCGCGACGCTGACCCACGCGACGTCGATGACCGTCACCTGCGATGACCCGATCGAGTACGACTGCGATCACGACGACTCGCCGGAACGCCAGGCCGACCACGAGCGCTCGCACGTTGCCGGCGTGCAGGCGCTGCTCAGCAGCGTCCAGACCGACGACAGCGCGCTGGCCTACCGCGATGATACCCGCGAGCGCTGTATGATCGACCGCCTCGAGGACCTCCGAGCGGCCACCGAGGGTGACGTCGTCGCCGTCGTCGGCGTGGACCACCTCGAGCGACTCGCGGACGAACTCGAGGACTGATCGCGGCCGCGGCTCGGTCGGCGCCCATCCCGATATGTTCCGCGTCGGAGTTCGAGAAGTCGAACCGCCGATCGCTACCGCCGGACGGGCGGTTCGATCAGAATTTCGCCGTTGCTGTCGACCGTGACGGAGTGATCGCGAACGGAAAACGAGAGCGTGCCGCCGTGTCGCGGACGCCCGTCGTGGCGCGGTCGAAAGAGGACGTCGAGCGCGTCGGGGTCGACGCTGTCGTAGAGCGAGAGTCGGCCGTCGGTGACGTCGACGTCCAGACAGTCGGAGAGTGCGTGAACGACTGTCGTACTGAGCGTCGCCGGACCGGACGGGTCGTGCACCGCGCGATACACCGGTGGAGAGCGAGACTGCGAGCCGTGCGGGGAGTTCTGTCCGTACATACCTGGTCGTCGTCGTGTCACTCTCTACGTTCAGAGACTAAAAGCGTAATCGTTCATTACCACCCGAACGTAGCGGATCAAGCCTGAAACTTGTTCTTCGTGAATAGACTATCTCGAAAGGCGACTATTCGTCCGTCAGCTACCGGCGAATCGAGGCGGTTCCCGTCCGAACGCGACGGCTAATCCCTGACGAACTCATCGCCGAAGCGTCGAGATACAGTTCCAGCAGTAGGTGAACGTCTGATCGGCCTCGTTGCGCGCGCCGCAGTGTGGACACCGAATCGTCTCGCCGTCGAACTCGAGTTCCTGCCTTTCCTCGAACTCCTCGGGGTCGTCGACGCCGTCCGTCGCGGTGGGATAGCGGTCGGGGCCGGGCGAGCTGTGGGGACTCGCGCGGTCGGGATCGGCGAACGACGGCGAGCCGGTTCTCTCGCTGGGTGTGCCGGCGTTCTCGCCGTCCTCCCCCTTTACATACACGTAGTACAGTAGCAGGTGCAAGAGGGTGAACAGCACCACGTAGCCGATGAGCCAGCCCCAGAGCTCCATTGGCATGTTATAGGTTCTCAAGGCACTTGGATATTCCCTGCATCACCGGGGGAGAGAGTCATGCCGGGACGAATATACCGTTCGTTGGTGGATAAGAAACGATGCCGCCGGGAGGTGACGGGAGGACCGTTTGTAGTCGGCGAAACGCTGATCCCGATTAGAGATCGCGGCCGAACTCGTCGAAGACCTCGAGATCGTCGGGGAGATCGTACTCGATGCGTCGCTGCTCCTGGCGGTTGACGCCGGCGTCTTCGATGGGGACCGCGGCATCCTCCCACCCCGGTTTGATCTTGACGCTCTTGGCCGGCATGCCGATGGCGATGTGGTGGGCCGGAACGTCGTGCTGGACGATGGCGCGCGCGCCGACGATGGCGTTCTCCCCGACCTTACAGCCCGCGCGGATCATCGCATCGTACGTGAGTCGAACGTCGTCCTCGACGACCGTGTGGTAGTTTCGAACCGCAGTCTGGTCGACGACGTCGTGATCGTGGCTGTAGACGTGGACGCCGTCCGAAACCGAGACGCGGTCGCCGATGGTGAGTTTCCCGCGGTCGTCGAGGTGGACGTCGTCGTGGACGACGGTGTTGTCCCCGATCGTGATGTTGTGGCCGTAGGTGAACGAGATCCCCTTGAAGAACCGGCAGTCGTCGCCACACTCCTCGAAGAGGTGGTTCGCGAGCATTCGGCGGAACCGCAGCGCGAACTCGACGTTGTCCGCGATCGGGAGGCTGTCGAACTGCCGCCAGAGCCACTGGAGGTGTTTCGAGCGGCGGAACCGATCTTCGTCCTTCTCGGCGTAGTACTCGCTCTCGAGGGTGGTGTTACAGGGATCGTAGCTCTGCAGGCGGACGCGTTCGGCCGGCGAGACCGACTCGCCGTCCTGCCAGCGTTCGTATGCCTCGCGATCCCCCGAGAGGTCGATCAGGACGTCCTCGACGACGGCGCAGGTGTCCTCGTCGCTCGACAGCCGTCGATCGACCTCGTCGATGAACTCCCGCATTCCCGCCTCCGCCTCGTCGGGAAGCGAGACGTACCGCTTTGTCATATCCCGAGGTATTGCTCGCCGTGTTGATAGGGGATTCGGTTACAAGAACGGCTTGCCGACGCATTCGAATAGCCGAGTGAACGCCCCTTTCGGCCGGGACGGACCGTCATCGACACCGCCACGGCGGGCGCTGAACTGCCGGCTCGCCGTCCTGTGCAGCCGGACCGCACTTCCGAACGCGAGCCCTTGGACGGATCATGGAGACCGCTTGGACCGGTCGATACTACGCTCGAGAGCTCCAGCGACGGCTCGCCCACTACGTCGAGAAACGCCGGTACGGGTTTCGGGATCACGGCTCGCTCGAGCGCGCGGCCGCGAGACCTCGCGTTCGGCGCGCGCGGACTCTCCGCGGCGGGATACGAGGAGGGCGTCGCCGAAACAGGACGGTGGCTCGTCGACCAGCTCTCCGACAGCTCGGTCTTCTACACCGACTTTCACGACCGGTTCCACGCCGCGTCGCCGGCGGAGGGCGTCGATACGTTCCCAGCGCTCGTCTTGGTGCTCGCGGCGTGTGGCTGCCTCCGCGAACAGGCCGACGCCGTCGCCGATCTCGCGGCCGTCCACCGCGATCGGTTCGTCACCGGGGGGCTCGTCACCGGGTCGGGAAGCGCCTGGTAGGATTCTGCCACGGGCCCTCGAGAGACCTACAACACCGCGATGTTGCTCGCAGCGGTCGAACGACTCGAAGAACGCGGCGTCGAGACGACGTTTACGGGCGAGTCAGAGGACATCCGAGCGGCGCTGTACACCCAGCTCTGGAACGGCCGCTACTTCGACGAACGCCGCGGCACAGCTCGCGGCTCCGGCGACCGACGTGACGGCGGCGGCAATCGGTCGGTCCTCGCCTGCGATGCCAACGTCGTCCCGCTGTATCTCGGCGTCGTCGACGACGACCGCGCGGCCGCGATCGTCTCCGCGCTCGAGCGCCTCGAGACGTCGTTCGGGCTCGTAATGCGCGCCGAACCGTTCTCGCACGCGGCGGTCCACCCCTTCTTTCTCCTCCATCGGGACTACCACTACCACGTCTGGCCCTGGAACAGCCTCATGTACGCGCTTGGTCTTCGACGGTACGGCTACGACGACCGCGCTCGGCGGGAGGTCGAGCGCGTCGAGTCGCTGCTCGAGCCGTACGGAAACTTCCTAGAGGTCTGTACGCTCGAGGGCGAGCCCTACGTCAAGCGCGGCTACGCGACCGCCGAGG
This sequence comes from Natronorubrum marinum, assembly GCF_052040125.1. Classification (NCBI taxonomy): domain Archaea; kingdom Methanobacteriati; phylum Methanobacteriota; class Halobacteria; order Halobacteriales; family Natrialbaceae; genus Natronorubrum; species Natronorubrum marinum. The sequence continues at coordinate 475,427 of NZ_JBPPFV010000001.1, read as the reverse complement.
ATTTTACCGTGGCTGCGGCGCTGTGGACGGAGTATCACTCCCGAACCGAGTGATCGCGGCTCCAGGCGGAGCGATGTGGGATTCGACCCGAAATGATCGGCAACTGTTAAGCGTGACGGCGCCCGCGGATCGAACGTATGTCGAGCGATGGATGGTGGCCGACCGTCGGCTCACGCGACTCCCAGAGGCTCTAGTGACGAATGGGTATTCGACGACTCCTTCCGGGATTGCTCGTGCTCTGTCTCGGCGCGTTGGTAGCACAGACGCTCGCGACGGCACTCGGCGTCAATCACCTCCTCTTTGCGATCGTACTGGGGTTCCTCGCGGCGAATCTGGTCGGTATCCCGACCCGACTCGCGCCGGGGATCACCACGCACGGGCTGTGGCTGGCCGCCGGAATCGTCCTCATGGGAGCGTCCGTCACGGTCGACACCGCCTTCGAGGTCGGCGTCCCCGTGTTCGTTCTCCTGATCGCTGCGGTCGGCATTTCGCTCGTCGGCGTCGAACTGCTCGCCCGTCTCGTCTTCGGGCTCCCCGAACGGTTCGGGTCGCTGCTCGCGGCCGGTGCGAGCATCTGTGGCGTGTCGGCGATCGTCGGCGTCGCCGGGGCGATTCGTCCGCGCGAGGAACAGATCGCGTACGCGGCGGCCACGATACTGCTGTTCGACGCGATCACGATCGTCGTCTACCCGATCGTCGGCGACCTGTTGGGCCTGTCGGGGAGGGTGTTCGGGATCTGGGCCGGGCTCAGTATGTTCTCGACGGGACCCGTCGTCGCGGTCGGCTTCGCACACTCCGAGTTGGCTGGCCAGTGGGCGACGGTGACGAAACTCTCACGGAACGCGCTGATCGGCGCCGTCGTGCTACTGTACGCGAGCTATTACGCTCGCCAAGATGGCGGTGGCCGGCCGTCCCTCCGGACGCTCTGGGACGAGTTCCCCACGTTCGTCCTCGGCTTTCTCGTCCTCGCACTCGTCTCGAGTGCGGGCCTGCTCTCCTCGGCCCAGCAGCATTCCATCGAAAGCGCCTACAACTGGCTGTTCATGCTGGCGTTCGTCGGTCTCGGAACCGAAATCCGACTCGCCGATCTCCGTGCGACCGGCGTCACGCCCGCGATCGTCGTCCTCGTGGCGTTTCTCGCGACCAGCGTGATCACCCTCACGGCACTCTTGGCCCTGTTCTGAGAAGTGACTGTGATGCCGGTTTCGAGCGGCTAAGAGACGATATCGCTCGTGATCGAGTCGAAGCGATCGAACGACAGCGGCGGCAAGCTCTCGGTACCAGTCCGCGACGAACGGGCTCAGATCACGCGGATCGTCGAACGAGAGCCGACGCAGATCGTACCCCTGCTCGTCCGCGACTCGCTCCAGGTCCGCCCGAAGTGCTGTATCGAACCCCCACTCCGCCTCGGGCAGTCGGCCGTCGGTCTCGGGGACGTCCCACTCGCGGATACCGGCATCTTGCCGCTCGAGGAAGTTCGCGACGTTCTCGCTTCCCACGTAGTACGCCTCGGGCGAGAGGCCACCGAGACCGCCGACCTGGAAGCTGTGACGCTCGCCCAGTTCGATCTTCGGCCAGTCGTACTCACATTCGAGCGAGATGATCGTTCCGTCGCTCGCCAGCACGGTGTCGACGAACACCGTCGTCGAATCGAAGTTCGCCAGCGCGGGCGGCGTCGAGCGCTCGCCCGCGAGCAGACTCGAGACTCTTACGCCGCCGTCACCTCGCTCGCTCGTCGACTCGCGTACGGACTCGCTCGGGAGATGGCTGGTGCAGGTCGAACCCTACCACGAACGGTCCGATAAGGCTGAAGCCGGCAGGAGACGCCGATTGTCGCCCCGATCGTACAGAACGTATTTGTCACCGGCGTTCCACTCTCGACGTATGTCTGACGGCGCATTCGAGGGCTACGGCGGGCGACACGTCCCGGAGCCGCTACAGGAACCGCTCGAACAACTCGCGACGGCTTACGACGACGTCGCCGAAAGCGACGCGTTCCAGACCGAGCTACAAAATTTGCTCGAGGAGTTCGCTGGCCGACCGACCCCGCTGTACCACGCGGGGAACCTGAGCGAGCGCTACGGCGCGGAAATCTACCTCAAGCGCGAGGACCTGCTCCACGGCGGCGCGCACAAGATCAACAACTGTCTCGGGCAGGCGCTGCTCGCCAAACACGCCGGCCGGGAGCGACTCATCGCCGAGACGGGGGCCGGCCAGCACGGCACCGCGACGGCGATGGTCGGCGCGCTATTGGGTCTCGAGACGGAGATCTACATGGGGGCGAAAGACGTCGCCCGCCAGGAGATGAACGTCTTCCGGATGCGGCTGATGGGGGCCGAGGTCAACGAGGTGACCCGCGGAAACGAAGGTCTCGCGGACGCCGTCGACGCCGCGCTCGAGGATTTCGCACAGAACGTCGATGACACCCACTACCTCGTGGGCAGCGTGGTCGGTCCGGACCCGTTCCCGCGGATGGTGCGGGACTTCCAGAGCGTTATCGGGCGGGAGGCCCGCGAGCAGTTCCAGGAGCGAACGGGCGGCCTGCCCGACGCCGCGGTCGCCTGCGTCGGCGGCGGCTCGAACGCCATCGGCCTCTTTCACGCGTTCCGCGACGATCCGGTCGAGTTCTTCGGCGCTGAAGGCGGCGGCGAGGGGAGCGACTCGAGCCGCCACGCGGCCCCGCTCGCGAAGGGGCGAGACGACGTCATCCACGGCATGCGTACGCGAGTGATCGACGACGACGTCGAGGTGCACTCCGTCTCCGCCGGTCTCGACTACCCCGGCGTCGGCCCCGAACACGCCATGTTCCGCGCTGTGGGCCGATGTGAGTACACCGGTATTACGGACGAAGAAGCGCTCGCCGCGTTCCGCGAGTTGAGCGAGACCGAAGGAATCATTCCGGCCCTCGAGTCCAGCCACGCCGTCGCGCGGGCGATCCAACTCGCCGAGGAGGGCGACCACGATACCATCCTCCTAAACCTCTCCGGGCGCGGCGACAAGGACATGGAGACCGCGGCGTCGACGTTCGATCTCTAATTAGCCGACTGCCGTTGTCCTGGCCCGAAACAGCACACCAGAACGGCCGACGCCGTCATACCGACTCTCGCACGCGAGTCGCCAGCTCCGACGCATCGTCGGACTCGAGTCGATCCCGCGACAGCGAGAGCGACACGTCGTCGTCCGCGGTCCGCGGTAGGAGGTGGACGTGTGCGTGATCGACGGTCCCGACCAGCGGGCCGCTGGTGTGGAAGACGCTGAAGCCGTCGGGATCGAGCACCGACTCGAGCGCGCTCGCGACGGCGCGGACCGACTCGAAGACGGCCGTCGACGTTCCGTCTTCGAGGGCCAACAACTCCGGCTCGTGGACGCGGGGCACGACGAGACTGTGGCCCCGGACCGCCGGGTTGGCATCGAGAAACGCGATCGTTCGGTCGTCCTCGTAGAGTACGTGCGCCGGTCGGTCACCGGCGACGATCCGGCAGAACTCACAGTCGTCGTTCATACCCGGTTCTGCTCGCGAACGAACATATAGGTATCTCTGTACGAACGGTTCGTTCCTCAGTCGGCCTCGAGAAATCGGCCTACAACAGTCCGTGCTCGTCCTGTAGCGTGCGATACTGCTCGAGGTAGCGGTCGGCGACCACCGACTCGTCGTAGTCGGCGAACCGGTCGTTGAACTCGCGGTACTCGAGGTCGCCGGCCTCGAGAATCGCGTCGGCCAACTCCTCCTCGCTCGTCGTCCGGAAGCCCCGGTCCCAGCCCTCGACGAGTTCGTGGGCGCTCGAATCGGCGTGGTACTCGACGATGCCGACACAGCCCGACGCCAGCGCCCAGCACATCTCCGTCGGGAACACGCAGCGTTCGGCCGTCTGGGCGAAGACGTGCGCGCCGCGGTAGGCCGCGATGCGCTCCTCGAGCGACAGGTCGCCGACGAACGTGATCCGGTCTTCGATCCGAAGGTCGCTCGCGAGGCGTTCGTACGCTGCCCGTTCGGGACCGTCGCCGACGACGGTCGTCGACCAGTCCCGGCCGCGAAGCTCTGCCAGTCCGAGCAGGAGACTCTCGAGATTCGCCCCCTCGTCGAGTCGGCGGGCGTAGACCACGTCGACTCGGTCCCCCGGCGTCACCGACTGGATGCGGTCGACGTCGATCGGATTCGGAACGGTCTCGACGTCGTCGCCGTCGGCCCCGCGCTCGCGGACCCACGTGGCGACGAGTTCCGACGGGGTGACGAGTCGGTCGCCTCGTTTCGTCGCTCGTCGCGTCCACCGATCGTCGGCGACGCCGCCGTCGCCGTACCACTCGACGAGCAGCGGAACCCGGGCGAGCGTCGCACCCCACCCGGCCGCGAGCACCGCCGTCGCGGGGTTGGCGTTGGCGTGAACGACGTCGGGGCCCGCGGCCGCCAGATCGAACGGCAGTCGCCAACAGAACGATCTGCGTGCGTCGACGTCGTCCGTCACCGCGTGGTACGTAATCTCGTCTCGCTCGAGCGTCGGCGACTCGTCGTCCCAGAATCCGGCACAAAAGCAGTGGACGTCGTGGCCGTGATCGCGGAGCACCTCGAGAATCGTCTGAAACCGCTGGTTCGTCTCGGTATCGCGGTGGTGTACCGTGTCGATCGAGACGAACGCGATGCGCATGTGGCGCGGAACGTAGCGCCGGGATAAAAAGTCACTTCTTTCGGCCAGTCGGCGTTCGGACCGACGCTGCGGTCAAAAACTGACGGCTGGAACTGCGGGCGCAGCGTCGGACTCGAGGGTCACTCTTCAGCCGATCGGGTTTTACTGGGCGTCGCCGTTATCGCCGTTATCAGTATCTCCGTTGTCGCCGTTCGTGTCGCCTGCATCATCGGCGCCTTCGTCGTCTTTCGTATCCTCGTCGCCGTGGGAGCTGTCGAGGATCGACGAACGGAGCCGAACCACTCCGATTGTCGTCGCCGATCAGTTAGTTATCGCTGCCGAAGTTGAGCATATCGGTGAAAAAGCCGGTAATCCGATCGACGATGCCCTCGTCGTCATCAGTTTCGGTGTCGTCTTCGTCGTCGTCAGTTGCGTCGTTCCCGTTTCCGATATCGTCGTCGCTCTCGTTCGTGTCGTCCGCATCGCTCTCCTCGTCTGAGTCCTCGTTTGCAGCATTCTCCTCGTCCGTACCGTTCTCCGACTCGGTATCGTCGCTCTCCGAATCCGCGTCGTCGTCCGTTGCAGTATCCTCCGCCTCCTCGCTCTCATTTCCCTCGTCGTCCTCAGTTTCGTCTCCATCGTCCGCGTCGTCCTCGCCGCTTTCGTCCGCGTCCGTGTCATTGCCTTCGTCACCGAAGTCGTCCGGATCGTCGCTCTCGTTCGATTCGTCACTGCTGAGTTCCTCGCCGAGATTGACCGGTTCGTTGTCCTCTTCAGTGAGGTTCGTGGGCGTCTCGGTGTCGCTGTCGTTGGTGGGCGATATCTCTCCAGGAGAGAGTCCGGTGCCGACGACGGCCAGAGTCACGCCGAACGCGACGAGCACGACCAGTACCGTCGCGAGGACTACCGCACTCGAGGCGACGCCCTGTCCGTCACCACTGTCTTCACCCGTATCTTGCATTACCCGGCACTACTCGTTCCGAGATGTTTTGTTACGCGTGGCAAACCATCACGTGGTATAAAGCCACACGCATTTCGGTGACGCGAGCGCGTAGAATACCGCCTGACAATTTAGGAGAACTGATCCAGTCACTGTAATCGAGAGACGGTGTAAGGGTATATTGGGGCGGTATCCCGACCATAATAGTTCTGTCACGTTGAAAGTCGTTTCCGGCATACAATCCATCATCCCTGTCTTTCACGACGGCTGTGGACGTTCCGCAACCAAAACCACTACCGCGCCGAGTCGAGAGGCTGTGGTATGGACGGCTACGAGATCGAACGCTATCTCAACATCCGAAGCGCCTACGGCACGTCGTTCGGCCCCGACGGCGACCGGCTCTCGTTTCTGATGAACACGACCGGCACTGCACAGATCTGGACGCTCGAGGACGCCCAGTCCTGGCCCGAACAGCGGACGTTCTACGACGAACAGGTGTCGTTCGCCTCCTGGTCGCCGGAGCGGCCGGAACTGATCTTCGGGATGGACGAAGGCGGCAACGAGCGCACCCAACTCTTCAAACTCGACGCCGAGACCGGCGAGATCGTGAATCTGACCGCGAAACCGGACGCCAAACAACGGTGTGGCTCGCAGAGCCGCAACGAGCCTCGCGCTCGCATCGCTCGCGCGAAACACCGCTGGGGCGGCTGGAGCCACGACGGCGAGCGGTTCGCGTTCGCCTCGAACCGCCGCGACGAGTCGGTCTTCGACCTCTACGTACAACAGCGCGAGGAGACCGGAGACGATGCGACGCTCGTCTACGAGGGCGACGGTTGGCTCTCGCTGGCGGGCTGGAGCCCCGACGATTCTCGACTCCTCGTCTCGCAGGCGTACTCCAACTTCGATCAGGACCTCTACGTGCTCGACCTCGAGGCCGACGAGCCCGATCTCGAGCACCTCACGCCCCACGAGGGCGACGTTCGGTATCAGAGCGCCAGCTGGGCGCCGGACGGCGAGGGGATCTACCTCGCGACGGACGAGGGGAGCGCGGACACGCTCTATCTGGCTTACCTCGATCTCGAGAGCGGAGAGTTCGAGATCGTCGCCGACGGCAACGGCTGGAACGTCGGCGGCATCGCGCTGGACGACGAAACGGGGCGGTTCGTCTTCTCCCGAAACGTCGAGGGCTACACGGAACTCACCGTCGGCGAGTTCGACGACGACGATCCCACCGCGTTCGAAACGTTCCCCGAACCCGACCTTCCGGGCGGCATCTCCGGCGGCGTGAGCTTCGATCCCGACACCGAGCGCTTTGCGCTGTCGACCACCGGCGATACGGTCAACACGAACGTCTTCGTGGTGGATCTCGAGACCGGCGAGACCGAGCGGTGGACGAGCGCGCCGACGGCGGGTATCCCTCGCAAGACGTTCGACGAGTCCGAACTGGTTCGCGTCGAGAGCTTCGATGGCCTCGAGGTCCCCGGCTTCTTCACCCTCCCCGACGGCCACGAAGCGGGTGACGGCGAAGCGAGCGACGACGGTCTCCCCGTCATCGTCGACATCCACGGCGGCCCCGAGAGCCAGCGTCGGCCCTCGTTCTCGAGCGTCAAACAGTACTTCACCGATCGCGGCTACGCCTACTTCGAACCCAACGTCCGCGGGTCGGCGGGCTACGGGGCCGACTACGCGGCGCTGGACGACGTCGAGAAACGGATGGACTCGGTCGCTGATATCGAGGCTTGCGTGGAGTGGTTACAAGACCATCCCGCGGTCGATCCGGACAAAATCGTCGCCAAAGGTGGATCCTACGGCGGCTTCATGGTCCTCGCCGCACTGACGGAGTACCCCGATCTGTGGGCCGCCGGCATCGACATCGTCGGCATCGCCAACTTCGTCACGTTCCTCGAGAACACCGGCGATTGGCGGCGCGAACTCCGCGAAGCCGAGTACGGGAGTCTCGCCGAGGACCGCGAGTTCTTAGAGGAGATCTCGCCAACGAACAACATCGAGCAGATCGAGGCCCCGCTGTTCGTCCTTCACGGCGAGAACGACCCCCGCGTTCCCGTCGGCGAAGCCGAACAGATCGTCGAGAAGGCCGAATCGCAGGGCGTTCCGGTCCGGAAACTGATCTTCGATGACGAAGGGCACGGCTTCTCGAAGCTCGAGAACCGCATCGAGGCGTACTCCGCGATCGCGGAGTTCCTCGACGAGCACGTCTGATCGTCGCTCTCGGTGACCGACCGCGGCCGCGGGGTCGACTCCGACCTTACTCGAGTCCCTCCTCCTCGCGAAGGTCGGCCCGTCGAACCTTGCCGGTCGCCGTCTTCGGCAGTTCCTCGACGAACTCGATTGCTCGGGGATACTCGTACTGGGCGAGTCGGGTTCTGACGTGCTCCTGCAGGGTGTTCTCGAGCGAAGCCGAGTCGGTTCCGTCCTCGCCCTCGCCGTCCGCGAGATCGGTCCCGGCCGCGGTGACGACGTACGCCTTCGGCACTTCACCGCGTTCGTCGTCTGGGACCCCGATCACGGCGGCGTCGGCGACCACCTCGTGGCCCGCGAGGCTCTCTTCAATCTCCTCGGGACCGATCCGGTAGCCGGCGCTGATGATTACGTCGTCCTTCCGGCTCTTGAACGTGAAGTAGCCGTCCTCGTCGACCGTTCCGAGGTCCTCCGTGAGCAGCCAGCCGTTGCGAACCTTTCGTTCGGTGCGCTCGGGCTTGTTGAGGTACTCCTTGAAGCAGACCGGATTCCCCTCGTACCTGACCGCGATCTCGCCGATATCGCCCGTCTCGACGGTCGGCTCCGCCGTCTCGGTGTCGACGATTCGCACGTCGTGACCCGGCGCAGCGAGCCCCATCTTCCCCTCTCGGAACTCGGCGAGGGCCGTGCAGTCGCCGACGAGGAGGTTCGCCTCGGTCTGGCCGTACCCCTCGTGGACCGCCGCGCCGTCGAACGTCGCCTCGGCCCAGTCGACGATGCTCTGGCCCAGCGACTCGCCGCCGCTGGGGATCACGCGAACCGAGTCGATATCGTACCGTTCGCCCGGGGCTTCGGCCTGCATCATCATTCGTAATGCCGTCGGCGGCGCGAAGAAGTTCGTCACGTCGTAGCGCTCGAGGATCTCGAACGCCGTTTCGGGATCGAACTGGCCGCCGTCGTAGGCGACGACGGGCTTCCCGTAGTACAGTCCCGGCACGACGACGTCGAACAGCGAGGCGATCCACGCCCACTCCGCGGGCGTGTAGTAGACGTCGTCGTCACCCAGTTCGAGGTTACAGAACGTCGTCAGAAACAGCGGCAGGTGGCCGAGCAGCATCCGGTGGGCGTGGCGAACGCCCTTCGGCTCGCCCGTCGTCCCGCTGGTGTACATGATGATCGCGTCGTCCTCGGCGGCCGTATCGACGGTCTCGAACTCGCTCGAGCGGCCCTCGAGTGCCTCCGAAAAGTCGAGTTCTTCGGTGGCGGCCCCGTCGTCCTCCACCTCGGTATCGACGTCGCCGACCGTCAGGAGTCGCTCGAGCGACGGAACGTTCGCGGCGGCCTCGCGAACCGCGTCGACGTTGGACTCGTCGACGACGCAGACGCGTGACTCGCTGTCGTCGAGGCGATACGAAATCGCGTCGGGACCGAACAGGGTCGACAGCGGGATCGAGACGGCACCGAGTTTCCAGGCGGCGACGTGCGTGAACACCGTCTCCGCCGTTTGCGGTGCGTTGACGCCGATTCGGTCGCCGCGCTCGATACCGGCGTCGGCGAGGCAGTTCGCCAGCCGATTCGTCGCGTCGTCGAACTCCGCGTAGGTGTACTGTTCGCGGTCGCCGGCCGCCGTTTCGGTGTAGAGCGCCACGCGTTCGTCGCCGCGCTTGCCGCCGTCGACGGGCTCCGCCGTCGCCCACCGATCGCAGACGTACGCGGCCATGTTGAACCGGTCCGGTACTTCCCACTCGAATTCCTCCCGCAGGTGATCGTAGTCGTCCCACTCGCTCTCGTCGAAGTGGTACGCGTCGAGTCGTGGTGTCTCGGGCATTGTTCTGAATCACGTGATCGCGATGGGGTTGGCCGACGAGTCGCCGCCCTGGGCGGCCTTCAGTGGCGCGCCGACGTAGCGGAGTCCGTATCTTCCGCCCTCGGTGCGTCCTCGAGTACCCCGGCGGCACCGTTGAATATTGCTACCACAAGACACTGGCCACGATATCGGCGATAACTGTTTGGGTCGCCGCAGACGGCCGGTCGACTCGCAACCCTCGAGACGGCAACGGGATTTTGATCGACCGCGGAGCAATTGGTATTGTTCCGTAACCGACAGATAGACGATGCAACAAACGGCCAGCCTTACCGATTCGGAGTCGTTGACCCGTCCACTCACTGTACGGCCGTATGCGCTGCCTGCGAGCGGTGGCCGGACTCGTCATCGCTATCGCAGTAGTCGCGCTGTTCGTCTACGGCGTCGGCTGAAAGGACGTCCTCGAGCACGCTCGAGGCGCCCACCCCGCGATGCTCGCCGCGGCCGCCGCCACCGCGGGGGCGATCCTCTACCGGCTGATGACCTACTGGCTGCACCTCGGCATCTGCGGCCTCGCGGCCGACTACCTCACCGTGTCCGGTACGCGGCGGTCGTGGGTGGAGGCGTAGCCGCCGATTAGTCGATAACGCCCGTCACCGTCGCGACCTCGAGAGCGGCCCGCTCGTCCATCCCGTCGCCCAGAATCGTGTAGCGGTCGCGGATCGCGTGGCAGGTCGTCAGCGACTCGAGGACGGTCTCGTCGTCGATGCCGAGTTCGTCGGCGGTCGTCGGCGCGTCGATGCTGTCGAGGGCGTCGCGGATATCGCGCCAGATTCCCTTCTCGCCGCCGTGGAGGTAGGCCGTCATGATCGAGCCGACGCCGACCTGGTGGCCGTGGAGCGCCGCGCCGGGTGCCAGCCGGTCGAGTTGGTGGGAAAAGAGGTGTTCTGCGCCGCTCGCGGGTCGCGAGGAGTCTGCGATGCTCATCGCGACGCCGGAGGACATGAGCGCCTTGCTGACGATCCAGGCAGACTCCTCGAGTCCCGGGCGGACGAGATCCGCGTTGTCGACCAGAATTTCTGCGGTCATCTCGGAGAGCGCGGCGGCGTACTCGGAGTACTCGACGTTCTTGAGCCGGTTCGCGAGCCGCCAGTCCATCACCGCGGTATAGTTCGAGATGATGTCGGCACAGCCGGCGGTCGTCAGCTCCCAGGGTGCCTGCGCCAGCACTTCGGTGTCGGCGACGACGGCGAGCGGCGGTTCGGCCGCGACGCTGTGACGGGTGTCGCCGTCCGGAACGGAGCCGCGATTACTGATGACGCCGTCGTGGCTGGCCGCCGTCGGAACCGAGAGAAAGCCCATCTCGAGGTGGTGACTCGCCATCTTGGCGATGTCGATGGCCTTCCCGCCACCGATGCCGACGAGGTAGGAGACCTCCTCGGCGTCGGCGATCTCGATGACGTCCTCGACGGCGTCGAACGTCGCCTCCTCGATGGTGACGACCGCGGGATCGATCCCCGCGGCCTCGAAATCGGCGGCGATCGGATCCGCGGCGACCTCGCGCGGCGTCGGACTGGTCACGAACAGCGGCCGGCCCTGGAGGTGCAGGTCGTCGATGACGTCGACCACCTGATCGATGACGCCGTGGCCGACGACGACGTTTCGCGGCAGGCGAATCCACGTCGATTTCTCGAACATATTGCTGACCACGGAAGGGAACACATAAAATCGTTCTCGTCGATCCGGACGACCGGTCGGGAAGGACCGGTTCGTCGGGAGTTGTGACGTGTTTGGGTGGCCTGTTCGTCCGAGCGAACGACAACCCAAATGGCGTTTCAGGACACTGAAATCAGGGACGGACCGCATCTCACGTTCGTCGTCGCCGTCGGGAACGTCGCCGCGCGCTCCCCGCCCGCGATCACCGGCCACGTTCGCGACGTACGGGGGAGTACACGTTGGCGTTCGTCCTCATCAGCGCGTTGACTCTCGTCGCCGCCGTCGCCGGGCTCGCCATCGCCCGCCGGCGCTGAGGATGTGCCGGTCGAACGCGACGCTCCCTCGAGCGCCGCATTTCAAAACGTGTCCAGAATCCCCAGCACGCGCTCCTCGGCCTCCCGGTTCGGCCCGTGCTCGCTGCCGTCGCGATCGCTCTCGAGGTGGGAGTCGACCGCCCGTTCCATCGCCGCCTCGAGCGGCGTCGACTCCCAGCCCAGCGCGGCGAGTTTCGCCGTCGAGAGCACGTGGGGGTACTCCCGGTAGAGAAGGTAGTCCTCGGGCTCGATGTCGCCGGCCGCGAGTTCGCGGGCGCCGGCGGTGACGACCTCGACATCCGCGTCTAACTCCGTCGCGATCAGCTCCACCATCTCCTCGAGCGTCACCAGTCGTCGGTCGCCGACGTTGTACGCCTCGCCGGCCGTCCCCTCTTCGGCGACGATCCGCAGCGCGCTCGCGACGTCTTCGACGTATGCGCGGTGCCAGACGTTCGTCCCGTCACCGGGGACAACGACGCGGTCGAAGCGGTTCACGCGGTCGATCCACCAGTCGAGGCGTTCGGTGTAGTCGTGGGGGCCGTAGACGATACACGGGCGGACGCTCATCGCGTTGACGCCCTCGTCTGCAGCCGCAACGACCGCACGATCGCCCGCCGCTTTTCTATTTCCGTACGTCTCGCCCGAGTCGTCGACGGCCTGCTCGGACGTACAGGGCTCGAGCGGCGTCACGCCCTCGCGTTTGGGGATCTCTTCGGACCCGTAGGCCGCGCCGCTCGAGATGTAGACGTACGCCTCGCAGTCCGCGAAGATGCCGGTGGCCGCGTGGACGTCCTTCGGGTAGTAAGCGACGCAGTCGAAGACGGCGTCGGGGTCGACCGTGCTCGCGGCCGCCTCGAGCACCGAGTCGTTCGTCCGGTCGCCCTCGACGCGTTCGACCCGGTCGTTGCCCTCGAATGGGTTCTCGTGATTCCCGCGGTTGAGTATCGTGACGTCGTAGCCGTGCTCGAGCAGGTCGTCGACGAGATGGCGACCGATAAAGCGCGTGCCACCGATAACAAGTGCCGTGTCCATGCCTGAGCCTCGTTGCTGTGGCTGAAAGGTCCAGCGGTCGACGGCGTCGAGTCGTGATGGAGGCACCTCAGGTCACGAATCGATTTTGTTTTTGTCGCTGTGGCCGTCCCTTCCGCCATGGGCGGCACCTACGTACTCGGTATCGACCTCACTCGAGCGGCGACCATCGAGGTCGGCGCGTTGGGCCGGATCGAATTCGACGCCGGAGCCTACGCGTACGTCGGGAGCGCGTTCGGCCCCGGCGGCTTCGCTCGCGTCGATCGACACCGCCAACTCGCCGCAGGCGACCGCGACACCCGACACTGGCACATCGATTACCTGCTCGGCCACGCCGAGACGAGCCTCGAGACCGCGATCACGTTCCCCGACGCCGACCGCGAATGCGAACTGGCCGACCGGCTCCCCGGCGAGCGCGTCACCGGGTTCGGCGCCTCGGACTGCGACTGTTCGGCTCACCTCCTCGCCGCGCCCGGACTCGAGACGGTTCGCGACGCCGCCGTGGCGGAGGGCGGCACGCTCGAGAGCGAGTAGACCGAGCGTCATCGGTCGCCAGCCTCGCCGACAACTCACACACCACGAGTTATGTCCCACTGCCGTGAAGTGGTAGCTATGGCCAAAGACGATACCGACGACGATCCGGTGCTGAACGACGACGCGATGGATCGGTTCCCCGTTCCCGACTTCGAGGACCTCCCCGACGACCTCCGCGAGCGTATCGAAGACGAGACCGAACGGGCGGGATTCACGCCGAACGTCTTCGCCGCGATGGCGTACAAACCATCGCACTTCCGAGCCTTCTTCGACTACCACGACGCACTGGTCGAGGACACCGCCCTCGAGCGCGAGGAGATCGAGATGATCGTCGTCGCCGTCTCGGGGGTCAACCACTGCTACTACTGCAACGTCGCCCACGGCGCACTGGTGCGGATCTACGCCGACGACTCCCAACTGGCCGATCAACTCGTGGCGAACTACCGGACCGCAGATATCAACGAGACCCACCGAACGATGCTCGACGTCGCGGTGAAACTGACCGAGCGACCGACCGAGGTCGAGGAAGACGACCTCGAGGCGCTTCGCGAGGCCGGCTTCAGCGAGGAGGCGCTCTGGGATATCGCCTCTGTCACGGCCTTCTACAACCTGAGCAATCGGCTCGCGATGTTCGCGGCGATGCGACCGAACGACGAATTCCACACGCTGGGTCGCGAGTAGCGGTCGCGTTTCGCACTTCCGGGCCGATGTCGAATTCGATTCCCTGACGGAACGTTATTGTTGAGCAATAGGAAAGACGAACGTACCGTGGACCCCGTCCCGACTCGACTCGAGCGGATCGCGGCTGTGATCGCGGCCCTCGCCGCGTTGTCTCTGCTCCCCGTCGCCGCCTTTGGTTCCGGAATCGGCGTCGTCGTCATGCTATTCGTCGCGGTCACGTGCACGACGATCGCGAAGGCACGCGTCGGCATCGACGCCCTGCTCACGTTCGGGATTCGCCGCGTTCCCGAGGACGATCCGGTCGCCGAGCGGTACCGCGAGCGGCGAGCGCGCGAGGACGAGCGAATCGGGGAGGCGGTCTCGTTCGACTACGATCCGCGGCTCGATCGCCTGCTGGCGGTCGGACTGGGGGTCGTCGGGATCGGCGCGCTGGCGTTCGTAGTGGCGAACGGCGAAGGCGGCCGGAACACCACGCGACTGCTGGTCGTCGTACTCGTCGCGCTCAACGCCGCGTTGATCGCCTACGCTGCGTCGTATATGGACGGCGACTAAAGAGAAGCGTCCGACCGCGGCTCAGTCGTCGCTCGCGGCGAAGGTAGCCGAATCGGCTTCGACGGCCGCCTCGGGCGTACCCGGTAGTTCGCTGCGAACGTCGTCGCTGCCCTGCTCGGTAATCGCCTCGTAGTAGGCGTCGGGCATGACCTTCACGAAGGCCTCGAGCGCGCGCTCCCAGTTCTCGAGCAGGAGTTCACCCCGCTCGGAGCCGGTGTAGGCGACGTGGTTCTCGACGAGGCGACGCAGCATCTCCTCGTCTTTTTCCTCGAGGTCGTCGTGGAGCGACACCATCCCGGTGTTGGCCTTGGCCTCGAACGCGTCGTCGGGGTCGTAGACGTAGGCGACGCCGCCGGACATCCCGGCCGCGAAGTTCTTGCCCGTCTCGCCGAGGACGGCGACGACGCCGCCGGTCATGTACTCGCAGCCGTGGTCGCCGACGCCCTCGACGACGGCTTTGGCCCCGGAGTTGCGGACGGCGAAGCGCTCGCCGGCGACGCCGTTGACGTATAGTTGGCCGTCGGTCGCGCCATAGAGCGCGACGTTACCGATCGAGATGTTCTCGGTCGGGTCGTAGGTCGCCGTCTCCGGCGTACGGATCGTGATCTTCCCGCCCGAGAGCCCCTTGCCGACGTAGTCGTTGGCGCTGCCGTCTAAGTGCATCGAGACGCCGCTTGCCAGGAACGCACCGAAGCTCTGTCCGGCGGTTCCCTCGAGGTCGGCCGTGATGGTATCTTCGGGGAGGCCGGGCTCGCCGTAGCGGCTGGTGATGCGGTTCGAGAGCATCGCCCCGACGGTGCGATCGACGTTCGAGACATCGGCCGCGAGCGTGACCGGCTCCTGGTCTTCGATGGCGTCGGCCGCGGCCTCGATGAGGTCGCGGTCGAGCTGGTCCTCGAGTTCGTGGTCCTGCTCGCGGATCTTGCGGCGGACGTCGCTTCCGGGATCCGCGATGACGTCCGAAAGGTCGACGTTACGTGCCTTCGGGTGGTCGACGTCGGTCCGCTGCGCCAAGACGTCGACCTGGCCGATCATCTCGTCGATCGTCTCGAAGCCGAGTTCGGCCATGATCTCGCGCAGCTCCTGGGCGATGAACGTCATGTAGTTGATGACGTGTTCGGGCTCGCCGGGGAACCGCTTGCGCAGGTCCTCGCGCTGGGTGGCGACGCCGACCGGACAGGTGTTCTTGTGACACTGCCGGGCCATCACGCAGCCGCCGGTGACGAGCGAGGCGGTCCCGAAGATGTACTCCTCGGCGCCGAGCAGGGCGGCGACGGCGACGTCGCGGCCCGTCTTCATTCCGCCGTCCGCGGAGACGCGGATGCGGTCGCGCAGCCCGGTCTGACAGAGCATCTGGTTGGCCTCGGCGAGGCCGAGCTCCCAGGGGAGGCCGGCGCTCTTGATTGAGGTGCGCGGCGAGGCGCCCGTCCCGCCGGAGTGACCCGAGATGTGGACCACGTCGGCGTTGGCCTTCGCGACGCCGGCGGCGACCGTGCCGATACCGGCTTCGGAGACGAGTTTGACGTTGATGTCCGCCTGCTCGTTGGCCGCCTTCAGGTCGAAGATCAGCTGTTTGAGATCCTCGATGGAGTAGATATCGTGCAGCGGCGGCGGGGAGATGAGGCCGACGCCCGGGGTCGATTTGCGGACGTGGGCGATCATCTCGTTGACCTTCTCGCCGGGCAGGTGGCCGCCCTCGCCGGGCTTCGATCCCTGAGCCATCTTGATCTGCAGTTCGTCGGCACTCGAGAGGTACGTCGAGGTGACGCCGAAACGGCCACTGGCGACCTGCTTGACGTTACACTCGCGTTCGGTGTCGAACCGTTCCGGCGGTTCGCCGCCCTCGCCCGAGTTGGACTTGCCGCCAATGCGGTTCATCGCGATCGAGTTGTTCTCGTGGGCTTCCGGCGACAGGCTGCCCAGCGACATCGCGGCCGTCGAGAAGCGCTGAACGATGTCTTTGATCGGCTCGACGTCCTCGATCGGCACCGGATCGCGGTCCGAGTCGAACTCGAGGAGCCCGCGAAGCGTCTGGAGGTTCTGCTGTTGGTCGTTGATGAGTTCGGCGAACTCCTGGTAGCGCTCGTAATCGTTCGATCGGACGGACTGCTGGAGCGCGCCGACGGTCTGTGGGTTCCACTGGTGGTAGATCCCGTCTGAGCGGTGTTCGAACTCGCCCTGTCGGTCGAGTTTGGACTCCTCCTCGCCGAAGGCTGCGTCGTGGCGTTCGCGAACGTCCGCTTCGATCTCTGCGAGGCTGATCCCCTCGGTGCGGTTCTCGGTTCCCTCGAAGTACTCGCGGACCAGGTCCGAGTCGAGACCCACCGCCTCGAAAATCTGGGCGCCCTGGTAGCTCTCGACCGTCGAGATCCCCATCTTGGCCATGATCTTCAGGAGGCCGTCTTCGACGGCTCCGACGTAGGCGTCGATGGCGACCTCGGTGTCGGCGCCGTCGGGGCCGGCGGTGATGTCCTCGATGGTCTGGTAGGCGAGGTACGGGTTGACCGCGCCGGCGCCGTAGCCGACCAGCGTCGCGAAGTGGTGGACCGTGCGCGGGTCGGCGGACTCGACGACGAGTCCGACGTGGTTGCGCAGGCCGTTGCGCACGAGGTGGTGGTGGACGCCGCCGGTCGCGAGCAGGCTCGGAATCGCTACGCGGTCCGCGTCGACGTCTCGATCAGAGAGGATGAGCACGTCGTGACCCGCCTCGATGGCCTCGACTGCGTCCGCACGGACGCGTTCGATCGCCGCTTCGAGGTCGTCGCCGAGTTCCTCGCTCGTCGGTTCGTACGTGATGTCGATCGTCGCGGCCGTAATCCCGTTGGCCGAGCAGTCGCGGATCGACTCGAGTTCGGCGTCGGTGAGGATCGGCGAGTCCAGCACGAGCTGACGGGCATGCTCGGGGGACTCGGTAAGCAGGTTGCGCTGGTAGCCCAGTCGGCTCTCCATCGAGGTCACCAGCTCCTCGCGGATGTAGTCCAGCGGCGGGTTGGTAACCTGTGCGAACAGCTGCTTGAAGTAGGAGAACAGCGGGCGGTTGAACTCGGTGAGGACGGACAGCGGCGTGTCGTCGCCCATCGAGCCGACGGGATCTTTCCCCTTCTGGGTCATCGGCTCGATCATGTTCTCGAGTTCGTCGTGCGTGTAGCCGAAGGCGGCCTGCTGGTCGCGTAGGCCGCCGACGGGCTGGCGCGGCGAACTGTCGCCGGCGGTGCGGATATCGTCGAGGGAGACCTGTTCGGCCTCGAGCCACTCACCGTAACGGTCGTCGGTGAGGTCCTCGAAGACTTCGTCGTCGGGAATGACGCGGCCCTCGTTCGGATCGGCGAGGAACAGCTGGCCGGGCTGGAGACGACCGCGCTCTTGGATCTCGTCGGGTGCGGGCTCGAGCGCGCCGGACTCGCTGGCCACGATCAGCCGGTTGTCCTTGGTGACGTCGTAGCGACAGGGGCGCAGACCGTTGCGGTCGAGGACGGCGCCGACGCGTTCGCCGTCGGTCGCCGCGACGAGTGCGGGGCCGTCCCAGGGCTCGACGAGCGAGGCGTGGAAGTCGTACCAGTCCTTGCGGTCCTGATCCATCGCGTCGTCGCCGCGCCAGGCCTCGGGAACGAGCATCCGGAGGGCGTGCTCGAGATCGCGTCCGTCCTGCATGAGCAGTTCGAGCGCGTTGTCGACGCTCGCGGTGTCGGACTGATCGGGGTCGTCGATGATCGGTTTGACCGCCTCGAGATCCTCTAAGACTTCGCTCTCGATGTCGGTCTCGCGGGCGCGCATCCAGTTGATGTTGCCCTGAATGGTGTTGAACTCGCCGTTGTGGATGATGTTTCGGTACGGGTGGGCGAGATGCCAGGCGCCGAGCGTGTTCGTGGAGAACCGCTCGTGAACCATGGCGAACGTCGATTCGATGCGTTCGTCGGTCAGATCCTCGTAGTAAGACGGAACCTGCACCCCCTTGAGCAGGCCCTTGTAGACGATGGTATCGGAGTCAAGCGAGCAGACGTAGAAGCGCTCCGCGTTCTCGACATCGGCGTCTTCGACGGCGTTCTCGAGGGCGCGCCGTGCGACGTAGAGTCGTCGGTCGAATGTCTCGTCATCGATATCGTCCGCGGGCGTGACGACGACCTGCCAGACGTCGGGTTCGGAGTCGACGGCTGTCGCGCCGAGATCCTCGTTGTTCGTCGGCACGTCGCGCCACTCCAGGACCTCGAGATCGTACGTCTCGAGGGCGTCTTCGAGTATCGAGACGAGTTCCGTACGCGCCGTCTCCTCCTGTGGGAAAAAGAGCGACCCGACGGCGTAGGTCTCCGGGAGGTCGGCCTCGAGAACGCTATCGAAAAACGAATCGGGCGTCTGGAGCATGATGCCCGCACCGTCGCCGGTGTTTTTCTCCGCGCCGGTGGTCCCGCGATGTTCGAGATTTTTGAGCAGTTCCAATCCGTCGGCGACGACATCGTGTCCCCCATCCCCATCGAGGTCCATGACGACGCCGACGCCGCAGTTCGACCGTTCGTCCGCGGGGTCTGCAAGTCCCCGCGAACGCTCGGTGGATGACGCTATCTGTGGCTGTGGCATACACACTCGTAGCAAAAACTGCTATAAGAGGCTGTCCCATAATGACTAAGTGTATTATACACACATATAATGGGATATAAGGTCTATCAGTGGTCACATCCGCAGCGGCCGCTCACTGCGTATCCCGATTCAGAGTGGCGTCGCTGTCGCCCGTTCGTCCCGAGTAGCGTCGGCAACGGCAAGTTTCGGTGAAGGAATAACTGCCCGACTAGGGCAGAAGTGTCAGAGGCACGTAGTGCTCACCCACCAGAGTGAACACCACATCTGTGTTATTTCCCGCCAGCCGTAAGCAGTATTGGGTTAAAGAGTTAGGTTTGGGTGTGACAAACGTACACAAACTCTCGCCCACGTTCGGACGTCGAAATTCGCAAACGGCGGCGATTTACGGCGGATGAGACTGAAATGCGACAAAATCGAGGCGGATCGGTGAGGTGAGCCGTGCGTTAGTACGACTTCGCGAAGTATGCGATCTCGTCCGCGGGGTCGCCACAGACGCCACACTCGTCGTGCTCGGGTTCGGGAACCTCCCCGGCCGTCGTCCCGCCCTCGTCCTCGAGTGGCTGCATAACGATCTCGGCTGCGATCTTCTCCTTGATCGCTTCCTCGCAGGCCTCGTCGCCACACCACGAGGTCTTCACGTAGCCGCCGTGTTTGCCGATCGTGCCGAGGATCTCCTCGGGGCTGTAGGCTTCGCGAACGTTCTCCTCGAGGTTCGCCTCGGCCGCATCGTACAGTTTGTCGAAGATGTCCTCGAGGTGCTCGTCGACGGCGTCGACGATCTCGTCGCGATCCTCGACTGCCTCCTCATTGTCCGGTCGGTGGACCATCGTGACCTCCTCGTCTTCGACCTCGTAGGGGCCGATCTCCAGCCTGAGGGGGACGCCGTTGAGTTCGTGCTCGTTGAACTTGAAGCCGGGATTGCGCTCGTCGCGGTCGTCGAGTTCGACGCGGAAGCCGGCGTCTTCGAGTTCGTCGGCGATGGTCTCGGAGTACTCGAGGACATCCTCTTTGGTGTCCTCCTGCCAAATGGGGACGATGGCGACTTGGGTGGGGGCGACTGTCGGTGGCAGAACCAGCCCCTGATCGTCGGAGTGGGTCATGATGAGCGCCCCGATTGCCCGCCACGAGAGTCCCCAGGAGGTCGTGTAGGCGGTTCGATCGTCTCCGTCCTCGTCGGAGAACGTAATGTTGAACGCCTCGGCGAAACTCTGCCCTAAGTTATGGCTCGTCGCGCCTTGGACGGACTTGCCGTCGGGCATCAACGCCTCCACGGTCGTCGTCGTATCGGCCCCGGGGAATTTGTCGTGTTCGGGCTTCTTTCCTCGCAGTACCGGAATCGCCAGTACGTCCTCGTAGACGCGCTCGTACTGGCTCAGTCGGGTCCAGACCTCCTCCCAGGCCCCCTCGTTGTCGGCGTGGGCGGTGTGGCCCTCCTGCCACATGAATTCCTTCGTCCGGAAGAACGGCTTCGTCTCCGTCGCTTCCCACCGAACGACCGAGCACCACTGATTGAGCCGCAGCGGCAAGTCGCGGTGGCTGCGAGTCCAATCGGCCATAAAGGGCGCGATGATCGACTCGCTGGTCGGTCGGACGGCGAGACGCTCCTCGAGTTCCTCGTGGCCGCCGTGGGTCACCCACGCGACCTCGGGGTCGAAACCCTCGACGATGTCCTTCTCGCGCTCTAAGAAGCTCTCTGGGATGAACATCGGGAAGTAGACGTTGTCGACGCCGGTCTCTTTGAACCAGCCGTCCAGCGCGTCCTGAATGGCCTCCCAGAGGGCGTAGCCGCGCGGCTTCGTGACGATGAAGCCGCCCATCGGGGCGTAGTCCGCGAGGTTGGCCTTCTGGACGACTTCGGCGTACCACTCGCCGGGTTTGTGCGATTTCGACTCGGTGATCCCGAGTTCCTGGCTCTCGTCGCTCATACATCGACTCACTGCCACCGCACGCTTAAACGATACGAAGGTACGGTGGCCGACCCTGCGATTGGTGTCGAACCAAACCCGTCGATCGGGGTCTCGACACCGAAGCGTCTCGGAAACCGTGGGACGTACGGATCTGCCGACGGCTTCACTCCCTCACGATCCAGGTTTCCATCCTCGACAACGGACCCTGAACCTCGTTGCCGATACTACTCCCGCCCACCGACAGTGATTGGCTGAGAGTGTTTACCAGACGCAATTTTACACGACTATTTCTCATCAATACTATTCCGTTTCGAATGGGGGATAAAAGTATTATGTTTTATTACATCATACATTATATTGTCGAGCGCAATGGGAGATAACCACACACAGGGTGAGGATACCCACGCGGACGGTATCGAACGGCGAACGCTGTTGAAGACGAGCGTAGCCCTCGGAACGCTGGCGATCGGCGGTGCGTCGCTGGGAGCTGTCAACGGGAGCCCGCTGCCGGACCAACCGGTGGCCGAAGACGGGACGGTCGCCTACCAGTACTTCCACGCGGAGTGGACCGACATCGAAGCCGACGTCCCTCGTCTCGAGGAGGTCGGCATCGACGCGATCTGGATCCAGCAGCCGGCGCGAGGAAAACTCGACTGGGACGATCTCTCGTACGACGGCGAGTACGGCTTCTACGACGAGACCTCGCCGTTCGGCTTCCGCGATCCGCACCCGCCGGTCGGCTACCAGCCCGTCGACCTGACGAATCTCGACTCGACGCTCGGGACCGAGCGCGAACTCGAGTCGCTGATCGAGACCTGCCACGACCACGGGATCGAGGTCATCGTCGACGTCGTGTTGAACCACATGGCGGCAGAACAGGGTCCGGACGGTTACGTAGAACTCCCGCAGTTCGACAGAGACGGACACTTCCACGACAACGGCACGCTGGGCGAGGACTGCCGACTGGACGGCGAGGCAGCGGAGTACGAGTGCGACCTCCTCGGACTGCCGTCGTTCGATATCGAACTCTCGTACGTCCAGGACGCCCATCGGGACTATCTCCAGCGGATCGCGGACCTGGGTGCCGACGGGCTCCGATACGACGCCGCTGGCCACGTCTGGCCGTGGTACTTCGAATACGAGATCAACGCGCTCGCGG
Organism: Natronorubrum marinum; assembly: GCF_052040125.1. Classification (NCBI taxonomy): domain Archaea; kingdom Methanobacteriati; phylum Methanobacteriota; class Halobacteria; order Halobacteriales; family Natrialbaceae; genus Natronorubrum; species Natronorubrum marinum. Next base: position 453,398 of record NZ_JBPPFV010000001.1, on the reverse strand, counting down.
ACGACCTCGACCTCTGGCGCGTCGGCGAGATCTGGGACTACGACATCGGGCGATTGCTCGAGTTCGCCGACACCGGGATGACCGTCTTCGACTTCCCGCTGTACGACGCCATCGTCGACGCCTTCGAGGGCGGCAGCATGGAGGGGCTCTCGCAGGACGCGGCCAACGGCGTCGCACACCACGATCCGAGCGTCGCGGTCACCTTCGCACAGAACCACGATACCGTCGGTCCGAGTGTCGAGGCGGACGAACCCGAGGGCCGGGCGGTCGAACTCGCCGAAGCGTTCATCCTCGCGTACGCGGGGATGCCGATGGTGTACCGATCCGGGCCCGAGGACCGGACCGAACTCGACGACGAGGCGTTCCGAGATCTCGTCGACGTCTCACGGGAGTTCGCACACGGCAACGTGATCGACCGCCACGTCGACTACGACACCTACGTCTTCGAACGCAGCGGGAACCTGCTCGCTGGCATCAACAAAAGCGAGCGGAGCGATTGGACCGAATGGGTCGAAACGTCCTGGACGAACGAGACGCTCACCGATCACGCCGGCGGCCAGGAGACGGTTGTCACCAACGACGAAGGATGGGCCGAGATCACGGTTCCGGCCGAAGGCTGGGTCATGTATGCACCCGAAACGGAAGACGATGATGACGGCGATGACGACGGCGAGTCCAACCAGATCACGTTACGGATGACGGTCGACGTCGGTCACGGTGACTCCGTCTACTTCACCGGAAGCACCGACGAGCTCACGAACTGGGGCGGCGGCGTCGAAGGGACCTGGACGGAGGGAAACGTCTGGGAGGTCACTATCGACGATCCCGGCGAGTTCGAGTGGAAGACCCGTCGCGGCTCGAGCGGCGAAACCGGTGACGTCTGGGAACAAGGAGGCAACCACGACGAGAGCGACGTCCACCCCACCCACCAGGGCTGGTCCGAGTGACATCCTCGCCCGGCGTGAACGCCGGGGGCTTCCACCACAGGTGGAATACCAGTACTGTGCTAGATTGAGGTTTCAAGACGTGTTCGCGCCACCGGTCTCCGGCTCCTCCCCCGCTCCCATCGGTGGTGAGCTGGACGAACCCTTGTCATCGGAAGCCCGCCTCTCGGACGGGAGTCCCTCGCTCGGTGACGTGTCTTCGTGGGCCTGCCACTGGCCCCCGCTCCGAGGCGAGTCATCGCCTGCCGATTTCCAAGACAGGCTCTCTCCCCACGGATTCAGCCGATTAGCTATGTTCGCTGCTGCGTTCAAATCTGCCTGATACTCCGACACCCAACACGCCTCATTCGTACACTTGAACGTGCCCTGATGCGGCCTATACCCGATATGCTGACACGCGTGGCACGTCTTCGACGTATGGTGCGGATACACGTATTTCACAGGAATGCCGTGCTCCGTTGCCTTGTCCTCGATGCGTGACTGTAGTTCGGAGAACAGCCACTTGCCAAGGCGTCTATTCCAATACTTGCCAATATCCTCGTCGGTGATACCGTTGAGGTATTCGAGAACGATGACAGGGTTCTCGAACTGAGTGGTGTATTCGACGGCTCGTACGGATGCTTTCTCGATTTCGTCTTCGATGGCGTCTTGCCACCGTCCCCACACGAGGTCGTCCAAAAGCGTTGAGGCGTAGCGTGATTTCAAGCGGTCTTCGGTAGAGGCTTGTTTCTGTCGGAGGTGTCGGATGCGACCACCATCCACGAACAACGGATCAATGGGTGTGTCGTCTCGGAGGGCACAGCCCACCAAGAGCTTCGACTCACCCACATCGAACCCGACAGGCGTCACGTCGTCGATATTATACGAACACGAGTGGCCTGGTGCGATTTCGTAGTTCGCTGCGACGTGTAACACCCATTGATTACCGTCACGCTGCAGGCGTATTTCTCCAGCCCATACACTCTCATCTTCGTTGTCAATTAGCAAATGCCACCAGTCTTCTTGCTCAGGATTCAACTGGAGGGGTATCCAGAATTTCGTCCCGCGACCGGGAAGCGGGACTTCCCAACAGATTTCGTGGTAGCGGTTATTATCAACGTCGAAGACGGCTGCGGTGTTGGCGTAACGGATTGGGTGCGTGTCTGCGAGTTGTTTCGCATCATACGTGTCCTCGTCTAAGAGGTTGGGTACATATTTTTTGAGTGCGTTTTTCGAGTGCTAGTTGAGTTCTTCACCACTGACGACCTCGTTGACGGCAGTCATCGTGTCGCACTCGTTGTTGAAACTCCGACGAAGCAGTTGCTCGTATCGTTCGTGCTCGTTGTGGAGCTTGCGCTGCTTGTGCTGTGTGGGTGGGACAAGATACGCTTCGAGCGTCTTGCACTCCTCACTCATTCTTCAGCGTCGAGTCCTTGTTCGATGAGTTCGGCGTATGCGAAGTCCATTCGCAGGCCGTTCTCCCGGGAGTATTCTTTCACTTGTTCGTGGAGGTCGCTTCCACGTTTGATGGCTATATCAACTCGCATCCGTTTTTCAGTACGTTTTTTCGTATGTTAAATGTTCGTATTGGCGTTGGGTATTCAAAGTGCTGTTACTCGTGGCTTGTGTGGTCGAGTGACGCGATTCACGCCCGTTGTGCAAACCTTCGGTTTGCGATGCCCATCAGAACGCTTCGCGTTCTGAGGACGCCGTAAACGGCGGGATTCTCTCGCTGATTAAAGATAGTCGCGTCTGTCGGAACCGGTCTCGGCTGTTCCCGTCGGATCGCCCGCCGACAACGGCCGACCAGTTCTTCCACGTTCTCTGACCTTTAAGCGAGTGCGTTACAAACGGAAACGTATGCGAGTTATCGAGGTAACGGAGTACGGCGACAGCGACCAGCTCGAGGCCACCGACGCCGACCTCCCGGAACCGGGCGCCGGCGAGGTCCGTATCGAGGTCGAGGCGGCCGGAATCAACTTCGCGGACATCATGCAACGCCGCGGGGTCTATCCCGGCGGTCCCGAGGCGCCATACACCCCCGGTATGGAAGCCGCAGGGACGATCGACGCGACCGGCGAGGGCGTCGGCCTCGAGGAAGGCGACCGCGTCGTCGCGATGCTCAGCACCGGCGGCTACGCCGAGTACGCCGTCGCGAACGCCCAGATGCTGTTTCCCATTCCCGAGGGGATGAGCTTCGAGGAGGCCGCCGGCTTCCCCGTCCAGTTTCTCACCGCCCACAGCTGTCTGTTCGAGTGGGGCGGCCTCGAGGAAGACGAAACCGTCCTGATTCAGGCCGCCGCGGGCGGGGTCGGGACGGCTGCCGTGCAGTTAGCGTCGAACCACGGCGCGGAGGTGTTCGGCACCGCGAGCACGCAGGAAAAGCTCGACCTCGCCGAAGGCCTGGGCTGTGACCACCCGATCAACTACACCGAGACGGACTTCCGCGAAATCATCGACGAGGAAACCGACGGCGAGGGCGTCGATCTCGTCCTCGAGAGCGTCGGCGACGACGTCTTCGAGCGCAGCCTCGACGCCATGAAACACTTCGGCCGGATGGTTACCTACGGCGTCGCCAGCGGCGTCCCCGGCGAAATCGAGAACCGACGGCTCCTCTTCGAGAACAAGACGATCAAAGGGTTCCACCTCGGGCAGGCCTCCTATCACGATCCGGGTACAGTGATGAAGGCCGTCCCCGAGCTCACCGAGGGACTGACGAGCGGCGATCTCGAGGTGATTCTGGGCGAATCGTTCGCACTCGAGGACGCCGCCGAGGCCCATCAGTACATCGAGGATCGCAAAAGTTCTGGAAAGGTTGTTCTGAAGCCCTGAGCGCGGGCAGACTCGAGTGACGCCGATCAGAAACCGGACGGTTACTAATCGTCGTCATCGTCCTCATTCTCGTCATCCTCCGCATCGTCTCCGTCCTCCCCATCGTCCTCATTCTCGTCATCCTCCGCATCGTCCCCGTCCTCCCCATCGTCCTCATTCTCGTCATCCTCCGCATCGTCCCCGTCCTCCCCATCGTCCTCATTCTCGTCATCCTCCGCATCGTCCCCGTCCTCTCCGTCGTCATCATCCTCGTCGGTATCGTCTCCATCGCCTTCGTCGGAATCGTCCTCTTCCCCGTTATCATCGCTGTCGTCTCCATCTCCGTCTCCGTCATCGTCATCGTCATCGGCGTCGCCGTCGCCATCGTCGTCGGTATCGTCGTCCTCCTCAGTTTCACTACCGTCGTCACCGTTTTCGCCGTCCGCATCGTCCCCGTCGTCGCCACTCTCGTCGGCGCTGACGTTCTCCGTGTCCCCGCCGAACAGCTCTTCTTCATCGCCACCGTCTTCGTCGGGGTCCTCGTCGAACGTCTCGCTCAGACATCCCGCGAGTGTGCCGACGGTTCCACCTGCCGCTGCGAGGATCAACCGACGACGAGTCGTATCGGTCATGCTCTCACGCCGGGCTACCACAGAGGGATAAAAGAGTATTCGTGCTGTACTCAAGCGGACAACGCTCCCACCGCGTAGAAACAACGGTCCGCTACGGACGTATCCGCCTACTACTGTGTGTTTGCTAACCGGTGTTCTCTCGAAGGGGGTTTTCAACGGCCGATCGAAGAGACCACTCGACTTACTCGTCGTCATCGCTGCCGAAGCTGAACCACCCTATCCCATCGTCGTCATCATCGTCATCGCCGATTTCGACGTCGTCACCTTCATCGACCGACTCGCCGTTTACGTCGCCGCCGACTTCGGTGCCGTTCCCGAGGTACACCTCTCCACCGGCGTCGACCGAGCCGTCGTCGCCGAGAACGACGGCGCCGTCGGTATCGATCGCGCCATCGATCTCGGCGTCCGCGGCAGTCGTCACGTCACCGCCTGCAGTGACATCGCTGCCGACCTCGCTGTCGTCGCCGAGATCGACGGTGCCACCGGTGTCGATCGTTCCCTCGACCGTGGCGTCCTCTTCGAGGAGCACGCCGGCGGCTTCGACGGAGCCATCGACCTCGACGTCGGCGAGGACCTGGATCGTCCCCTCGACCGAGATGTCGTCGTCCGTATCTTCCGCAACCGTAAGATCGCCGTCCTCGTCGTCATCGCCGAGTCCGTTCTCGTTGCCATCGTCGTCCGCTTCCGACCCGTTCGAAAATATCTCTTCGGCAGTGTCTGTCTCGGCGTCGGAACTGCCGTCGGTCGAGAGACCCTGACAGCCCGCGAGTGCGCCGACAGTTCCGGTGGCCACAGCGACGAGCGTCCGCCGACGAGTCGTATCGGTCATGTTCTCGACCCGGGCTACCACGAAGGGATAAAAGAGTAATCGTCCTGTACTCGGTAGAGAGGATCAACCGATCGTCGGCGCCGTGCGCGCTCTATCTACATCTCTGTGATGAATTGTCTGCCAGCTCACGTGTCCGACGCCTCGAGGTGGTCGTTCCACTCGAGGTCGTGGCCCACGAACGCCGCCTCGTCCAGCGGTGGCCCGCCCTCGAAGCGGAACTCGCCGACGACCGTCTCGCCCTCGAGGACGCCGGGGAGCCAGAACTGGTCGTCCGCCCACATCTGATCGTAGGGGACGTCGTCGACGGCCACCCACTCCGGTCGAGCTTCCTCGGTAGGCGTCGGTTCACCCGCAAACGAGCGCGTCCGATAAACGTGACAGAACGTGTGTCTCTCGCCGTCCAGCAGAACGGTGAGTTCGCCCGCTTTCTCGAGGGACTCGGGATCGATTTCGAGCCCCACCTCCTCGCGAGTCTCTCGAACGGCACACTCGCGGGGCGTTTCGTCTGCCTCGAGTTTCCCACCGGGACCGTTGTACCAGCCCTCGCCGAGCCCGCGACGTTTTTCGATGAGGAGCACCTCCTCCGTGGCGTCGCTCTCGGTGTCGCGCGTCCGTCTCGGAAAACACAGCGTTGCTTCGATCATACGAATTCGTTCCGCCCCCGGAAAATAAAGTATCAGTGTCGATTGGCGACGTTCTCGTGGCCTTTAAGCCCATACCGCCAGTAGCGTCGTGCCATGGAGTACTTGCTGTGGGTCTTGATAGCGCTCCTCGCCTACTCGTTCGTCGCACCTCTCACGAGCGTTATCGTGCAGGACGTCCCGGCGACGCCCGGGCTGTTTCTCTCGACATGCGTCTTTCTCCTGATCGCGAGCAGCGTGATGGTCCTGACCGGAACCGCCGATCCCGCCCACGCGATGTCGGTCGAAGCCGGCTACGTCTACGTCGCCGGGGCCTTCCTGACGATCGGCATTCTGGCCTACACCGCCGCCCTCGAGACCGGTCCCGTAAGCGTCGTCGTGCCGATCTTCGGCATGTTCATCGTGGGGAGTTCGATACTCGGCATCCTCTTTCTCGGCGAGACGATGTCGGTGACCCGGGCGGCCGGAATCGTCTGTGCCGTGCTCGCGATCGTCTGCAGCGCGGGTGATCGTAAATGAAGCGAGGGTATCTGCTGCTCTCGTTCGTCGCGTTCGCCGCGTACAGCCTGGTCGCACCGCTGTTGAAGGTCGCGATGGAGACGATTCCGAGCACGACGGCGGTCTTCATGTCGAACGCGGTCATGCTCACCCTCCTCGGCGGTCTGCTGGTCTATCAGGGACAGTCCCCCCATCAGTATCTCTCACATCCGAAACTGCCACACATCGTCGGCTGGGGGATGTTGCTCGCCGTCGGCTTACTGGCGTACTACCGAGCGCTCGCCCTCGGTCCTGTCAGCGTCGTCGTCCCGATCTACGGCCTATTCATCGCGGTCAGTTCGGTGATCGGCATGCTCGCACTCGAGGAGTCGCTGACGCCCAGAAAACTGTTGGGGATCGCCTTCGCCGTGCTCGCGGTAATTCTAATGTCTATCTGACACGCTCGCCGGCGCCGCTCAATCGTCGTCAGCGAATTCGCTCGGCATATCCACCGTCTCAGCCGTCTCCGCTTCGGGCCCACAGCCAAGCGACCGGTGGGGACAGTACCGACAGTGATCGCCGGCCGTCGTCTCCTCGAAGGACGGATCGTCGACCGCTTCGAGCGTCTCGCGCACCGACGGCCACGGTGGGAGTTCCTCGGGCGCCACGAGATCGACTCGAGGCCCGTCGACCGCGCCGACGTAGACGTAGCCGACGGCAGCGACCGATTCGTCGAACCGGCGCTCGCAGGCACGTGCGTACAGCGCTAGCTGCGTCGCATCCTCAGCATCGATCCGGTCGGCCGTCGCCTTGTAGTCGAGGATCACGACGTTGCCGTCGGGCGTCCGCCGAACGGAATCGACGAAGCCGACGACCTCGCCGTTCACCCCGGTGACGTCCTCGAGTGCGAACGGGAGCTCCGCAGCAAGCTGTTCCCAGTCGGCAACTCGTTCGTCGAACGCAGGTGCTGTGGCCTTGAAGTAGCGATCGACACAGGCGAGGACGGCCTCGCGGTGCTCGAGCAGATCGCGGGCCGTTAGCTGTCGAACGGCCGCCTCGCGCCATTCCTCACGGCTTCGGTAGTCGCGGTAGAACGCTTCCTCCGCAACGGCGTGGAAGATCGTCCCGACGACTCGCGACCCCGTCTCGTCGTCTCCCCCGCCTTCGGCCCCGCCAGACCGCTCGATCGCATCGTCGACCGCCCGGACGACGTGATCGAGGTAGTGCTTCCGCGCGCAGGTCTCGTGGGTCTCCATCGCCGTGTAGCTGTGGCGCAACGCGGCCGGCACCTCGGTCGCGTTCGAGAGCGTCTCGACGGGGAATCGGACGGTGTCGGTCGAAAGCGCCGACGGCCGGCGGCCGGTCGGCACTTGTCGTATCGATCCCTCCACAGAGCCGACGGTCGCGGATCCGTCGTGACTCGCCGCGTCGGCCGCCGGCAACAGCGCTCCGCTGCGCAACTGCCGCCCGAGTCGGTGCACCGTCTCGATCGCTTCCCGCGTCTCGAGCGGTTCGACGAACCGATCGTCGTAGCCGGCGTAGTAGGTGATCGTCCCCGGGCTACTGCCGGCGGAGCGACCGATCTCCGCCGTCCGGTCGACGACGGTTTCGGGGTAAGTCTCCTGTACACGCCGGAAGCTCTCGGTCAGCGACGCCCAGAGGGTCATTCGCTGGCCGGCGACGGACCACTCGATCTCGCTCGACAGACACGCCTCGGCGGTCGACACGCCGAGTTCGGTCTCGTCGCCGTCGTACTCGTACTCGGAGCCGAAGACGAACAGGTGGTTTTCGGCGCGCGTGAGCGCGACGTGGAGCACGCGCCACTCCTCGCCGACCGTCTCGGCTGCGAGGTCCGCGAGCAGCGGCGAGTCCACCTCGTCGTCGAGCGTCGCCGCGAGCAGTCGATAGCGCGCGCGTTCGGCGTAATCGCGGTCGACGCACCACTCTTCGTCGGAAAGATACGGGACGAGCACGGTGTCGAACTCGAGCCCCTTCGCCTGGTGGACCGTCATCACGTCGATCGAGTCCGACGACTGGGTGCCCCGGGTTCGCTCGCTGTCGCTCCCGCGGAGGGTCCCCTCGAGCGCGTCGACGAACGCCAGCGTCAGCGTCTGGACGACCGAATCGGCGGTGTAGGCCTCGACGAACCGCTCGAGACGCTGGAACTCCTCGCGCTCGTCGGTCGTGAGGAACCACTCGAGGCGGGTCACCTCGCGGAACCGGCGAACGAAGCCCGAGAGCGGGTAGACGTCCCGCAGCGTCTCCAGTTCGGCAAGGTGATCGCGCGCTCGCTCGAGTCGATCCGGGTGTTCGAGCGCGGTCGATTCACAGTCAAGCACCGCGTCGTACAGCGATCCGTCGCGGTGTTGAAGCGTCGCCAGATCGCCCTCGGTGAGCCGGTATCGGTAGAGCAACACGCGCCGAAGGTGAGTGTCGGCGGTCGGATCGACGAGCACGCGAAAGTACGAGAGCAGCGTCTGCATGCCCGGCGAAATCTCGCCTCGCGGCGAGCCCGAAATCTCGTAGGGAATCTGCCGGTCGCGGAGTTCGTTGGCGACCGCCTGCGCGTGACGGTTCGTCCGGACGATGACGGCGATATCCTCGAGCGAGCGTTTGGGGACGTTCTCGGCTTCGTCGTTCAACAGCCGCGAGACGGTCGTCGCGACCTGTTCGGCTGTCGGTCGATCGATCTCTTCGCTCTCGACTTTGACGACGCGATCCGGGGGCTGTTCCGCGTTGCCGTCTTCGCTCTCGGTCGCGGCGTCGCTTTCGCTCTCGTCCGTGGCGTTGCCTTCGTTCCCGGTCGCGGCATCTGCTCCGCCTCCGTACTCGCCCGTTTCCCTTCCGACCTCGCGGAGCGTCTTCGAGGACTGCGGTCCGTAGTCGCAGTGGTTGGTGAGATCCAAAATCTCCTGGCGCGAGCGGAAGTTGAGCTCGAGTTCGATCGCCTCGTGGTCGTCGTACGTCTCGGCGAGCCGGTCGAGTCCCTCCCGGTCGGTGCCCCGCCAGCCGTAGATCGCCTGATCCTTGTCGCCGATGGCGAGCAGGTCGGGCCGGTCGGGACCGTCGGTGAGTTCGGTGATCAGGGCGAACTGCGTCTCGTCGGTGTCCTGGAATTCGTCGCAGTAGACCTGCGTCCACTGGTCCGTGATCTCGGTCGCGATATCGTCGTCCGTCAGCAGCTCGGTCGCCGTCCGAACCAGTTCGTCGAAGTCCAGCGTCCGCTCGTCCTCGAGATGCTCGTGGTAGTCGGCGTAGACCGCGGTGTAGTGGCGCGCGAGGCGCATGAACTCGACGTAGTGTTTCAGGCGACCGAACGGGCTCTGCTCGATCCGGCTCGTCGCGGTGCGCCAGATTTCGTTGCCGAACAGCGCTCGCGGCAGCTGTTTCGTCGTCGGCTCCTCGAGCGAGAGCACCTCGATCGTGTTCGTCACGCACTGCTGGAGCACCCGGAGGTAACGATCGACGTCGCGGACGACGTCGTCGTCGCGGAACTCCGCCGGGGCTTCCGCGATCTTCTCGCGACAGTAGGTGATGAGCGTCCCGTAGCCGACCAGCGACTGTTGTGACGCCTCGAGGTGATCGTCCGCGTTGAAGTAGCGAAGTGCCTCGTTATCGAAGGAGAGTTCGTCGCCCGCGGTCCGCTCGAGCCAGAGGACGAACTCGTTGCAGAGCTCGAGAGTGCGAACGTCCGGAAGCTGCGCTTCTAGCTGCTCGGGCGTGATGTCCTCTTGGCTCATGGCCTGGATGAACCGATCGACGCCGGCGGCGAGGTCGTCCGGCGAGCCCTGCCCGACGGTCGCGAAGTCGTAGTCGTTGGTCGCGAGCAGTCGGCCGACGATCCGGCGGCGCTTGCGCTCGGTGACGACGTCGAACTCCGGCGAGTAGCCGAGGTAGTAGGCGTACTCCCGGACCAGTCGATAACAGAACGAATGGTAGGTGTAGACGTCGATCGCGGCGGCGGCTTCGGGGTCGAGGCGCTCGGCGACCGCGTCCCGAATGCTCCCCGCAGCCTCGTTCGCGAACGTCAGGACGAGCACGTCCTCGGGATCGGCGTCACCGCGTTCGATCGCGCGCTCGATCCGCATGAGCATCGTCGTCGTCTTCCCGGTTCCCGCGCCGGCGTCGACGGATGTACAGGCCGCGTTGCTCTCGATGACGGCGGGCTGATTCCCCTTTGGGTCGAGCGAGTCGCTCTCGCAATTGTCGTCGTCCGTCTCGACATTCCGCTCTCGATTCGCATCAGCCATCGAATCGCACCTCCTCGGCGATGTAGTCCTGACAGCAGACCGTGTAGCCACAGTCCGGACAGGCGTCGCTCGAGATGTCGTCCCAGCGATCGGTCGGATCGAACGCGCCACCCGCGATCTCGCTCACGACGTCCGCGAGCCGGTCGTCGACCGTCCGATTTCGGTGTTCGTGGGTCATGCCGTAGGTGTGGTGGTCGATGTAGCCGTCGGTCAGATCCTTCGCCTCGAGGCTCGTTTCGACCGTCTCGCGAACCCAGTTGATCGCGGTCCCCGACCGTTCGGCGAGGGGGATCTGGACGTACCGACAGGTTCGATCCTCGAGTCCCAACTGCTGACAGCGGGTTCGAAGCCCGTCGATGATGACGGCGGTCTCGAAGAGCGAGGCGACGAACGACGGATCGAAGACGCCCGCATCCGGATCGAAGTGGTCAGTGAACCGTTCGGCGATCCCTCGTTCCCAGTCCGATCGGTACCGAAGAAGACCGAGCGGCCTAAGCGTCGGGACGAACCGGACGCCGACGATCGACCGGCCGTCGGCGTAGATGTAGTCGACGCTGGCGTCGATCGTGACTGAGCCGGCGTCGCCCTCAGTCTCCGGTTTCGGTCTCGCTTCCGATTCGGGTTCCGGCAGCGAAACCGTACTCGAGAGCGGGAGATCCGGTCCGATTAGCTCGCCGTCCGTCGCCTCGGCCGTCAGCCGCTCGACCCCCGCCGCGTGGTCGACGCCGACGGTCTCGACGTACGCCTCGAGCGTCGCCTCGAGCACCCGTCGTTCGTGTCGCCGTTGTGTCCTCGAGTGGAAGCGCTCGTCGTGGTCTGTCCATAGCGCCTCGAGTCGGTCCTGTGCGACATCGCCGAGCGCCTCGCGGTCCGTCTCGCCGCGTCGCAGCGCGTCGCAGATCGCCGTTCGCAGGAGGTCGATGCGGTCGTCGATCGTCGTCTCGTCGTTACTTCCCTCGAGCCCGTCGACGTGGGCGAATTCGTACCGGCGGGGACAGTGGAGGTAGGTTACGAGACCGTCGACGTCGAGGCTGTCTGCAGCCGAACCGTCAGTACTCGAGTCAACCGCACCCTCAGTCATCGCGCACCACCTCGCCGGCCGCGAACTCGAACTGCGAACGGACGGCTTCGGCCAGCTCCGGGTCGATGTCGCCGTCCTCGAGGACGACCGCGATCTCCTCGAACAGCTCCTCGGTCGCGCCGAGGTCGGCCTCGCCGCCGGTGCTCGCCTCCCGGAGGATCCGCTCGAGTTCGCCGTGGGGTTGGGCGAGCAGCGCCTCGAGGGCGTTCGTCTCGCCGTGGATCGCTGCGGCGGTGTCGGTTTCGACGTCCGGTAGATCGAGTCCGTCGGTCGCGTCGATCAGTTGGAGGTAGCGCGACTCGTCGTACGTCCGTCGCAGGCCGCCGGAGCCCCGCTCGTACGAGCAACAGTAGAGGTGGGTTCTCGCGGCACGGGTGCCGAGGGCGAGTCGCCGCCGGGACCGCTGGGCGTGATAGGTTTTAAACGGGTCTCCGACGGAATCGTCGCCGCCGGAATCGACATCGGCGGTAGCAAACGTCCGTGCGATGTCGGTCACGGACGGATCGGTGACCGCGGGATAGCTGTCCATTTCGCGCAGCCACGCCGTCGGGAACAGTTGCGTGAGAAACTGCTCGCCGGGATAGTTCTCGTCGAGCAGGTCGAGCAGGAAGACGGCCTCCCAGGAGTCGTACTTACAGTCGTCGACGGCACAGACCGTGACGCCGCCCGTCGGCGGCTGGGCCTCGACCGCGTGGACGTACGGCGCGTCGTACTGGATTGTTCGGCGAAGCATCCGCCGCAGCCCCTGCCAGTCCGGGCCGACGAGGTCCGTCTCCTCGACGAACCGGGCGATCTCGAGCACTCGACGGACGCTCGCGTACTGCTCGCGGGCGTCGACCCACGCCTCGTCGCGGGCGATGCGTCCCTTCAGGTCCGTCAGCCGGATCCAGCGTTCGAGCGACCTGGCGACGCTCGAGTCGGTACACGACGCGAGCAACTCGGGCGTCACGTCGTCGGCGCGGGCGCGAAGGCGCTCGAGCGAGACGGTCCACGGATCCGTCAATTCTGGGCCCTCTCGACCGCGAACGGCGTGATCAGTGACGGCGTCGCCGCGGAGTTGGGCGTCGATCCTGTTAGCGTCTCGCTCGCGTTCGCACTGGAGCGTCACGAACGCGTAGAGTTCGTGGACGACCGGGTCTTCGGCGAGCGAGGGCGTGCCAATCGTCGCCGTCGGAACCCCCGCCTCGCGGAGCTGTCGTCTGGTTTCGGGGACGCGTTCGATTCGCGGGACGGCGACAGCGAATGCGTCGAAACGCCAGTCGTGTCGGTCCCGAAGCGCCTGAATCTCGCTCGCGACGGCACCGACCTGATCGCGGGCCGTCCGGGTCCGAATACGCCGGGCCCGTCCGCGCTCCGCTGGTTCGACTCGGTCGTCGGTACCAATCGACTGTCGTCCCCCGATTTCTGCCGGTTTCGGTGGTTCTCCCGTCGCTAACAGTCGCGTAATCGCGTGATGCGGTGGTGTCGTGCCGCGGTCGTCGTCGGGTTGCTCGAGCCCCGAGTCGACGATCTTCACCTCGAGTTCGTCCCCGACGAGATCCTCGATACGGCCCGGTTCGACCCGCGTGCGCTCGACGCTGGCGTGGCGTTCACCCAGACAGACGAGGTCCGCGTCGCGCGTGAGCGTCGCGAGATATCGCCGATCGAGTCGGCGATACTCCTCGAACTCGACGGCGAGGACGGCGTCGATCGAGTCCGTCACTCGCGTCCGGAGCCCGTCCGTATCCGACTCGAGCAACTCGACGGTCCGCGGGATCACGTCCGCTCGCTCGACGTACTCCCGCGACTCGAGTTCCGCGTGGAACCGATCGTTCATCGCGTAGAGGAAGGCCAGCGAGTCGTGTGGATCGCGGTCCGCGACGTCCTCGAGTCGCAACTGCTGGCGCGTCGCCTCGAGCAGCAGTTGTCCGACGTCTCGGGCGAAGCTCTCGTGTTCCGCGGCTCGCTCGAGGTAGTCCGGAACGTCGCGGCTGGCGCCGTCGATCACCAGCGAGATGAGTTCGATACGCTCCTCGTATTCGAGTCGATCCAGCGTCGGATCGTACGCTTCGAGCACCTTCGAGGCGTGTTCCGGGAGCGACTCGACGCGCGGTGATCGAGGCGAGCCGCTCGTGGCATCGATGCCGGCGAGGGCTTCGGTGAGCGACTCGAGACCCGCGGGGTGACGTTTCAGGACCAGGACGTTTCGAGGACCGTACTCGTCGGCGAGGGTGGCGTACTCCGCCACAATGCGGTCGAAAAGCTCGTCACTGGGTGCGGGTTCGGAGCGGAGTTTGCAGGTGCCGACGAGACCTGCTGGAGGGGACGCCATCGGTTGATACGTCACGGAATATAGCCGGGTTTGTACTTAAATGTGCGGCGGAGCCCGAACGTGGTCGTCGGTCACGGCGTCGATGGGATCGAGAGGACGTCCACACGGCCGCTTGGACTCCAGCCGCGTTGTCTTCCCCGATGGACGATGCTATCCGCTTCGGCAATTCTTATAGTGTATAAAGAGTACACAGGTGTATGGAGGATATTTTCGTCGCGCGGGTCATGTCCACGCCGCTCGAGACGGTCCGCGCCGACACGCTCGTCGAGGAGGCAGCACAACAGATGCTCGAAAACGAGATCGGCTCGGTCATCGTCGTCGACGAGGACAACCAACTCGAGGGGATCCTGACGAACACGGACTTCGTCAAGATCGTCGCCGAACGCAAGCCGAAAGATCAGACGCCGGTTTCGACGTACATGAGCCGAAACGTCACCACGGCGACCGCACAGGAGAGCATTCGCGACGCGGCGGATCTGATGGTCGAACACGGCTTCCACCACCTCCCCGTCGTCGACGAGGACGAGGGCGTGATCGGCATCGTCACGACGTCCGATCTGGCGGCGTACCTCTCGCGCGAAGAGACGCCGAGCCCGGAGTAACCACACTGCGTTGGCGAGTCTGGGGACGACGAGTCCACAGCCCGTCGATTTTCACCGTCATCACTGCCGCTTCCGACCAGCGATGCACACCTCGAGAGGTCGGTCGATTCGTCCGTCGGGACGGGCCGACGGTGGAGCGGCCACCGATCGGCCGACGTTCGGTTCCGGTACCGATGTACTCGCTCCATTCTTCAAGAAGTTGTCTCGAGTCGCACCCGGCGAGGCCGGTTCGTGACCCTCGAGTCGACCCCAACCGAACGGCTCAGCGTTCGGCTTCCGAACCGTCGTCTTCGGTCATCCAGCGGACGGTCTCGTCGAGTTGTTCACATAACGCCCGCGCCTCCGACGGCGTCAGTTCGACGTCCGCGTGGCCCGTTCCGTGGTCGCCGGCCATCGCGTCGACACTCAGGATTAGCCGGTGACCGTCGGCCGATTCGGGCCGAACCGAAACGTCTGCTCGGTCCGGATAATCCCGCGGCGGGCCGAGTTCGAGATCGGTTTCGCCACGCGTGACGCCCACCTGCACCCGGTCCGCGTGCTCGAGATCGATCGAATCCGTCGGCTTCTCGTCGATCCGGTCCCGTTCGCGCTCCCGCTCCGTCTCCTCGAGCCGATCGGTCGTGGTATCGTCCGGCATACTCGTGAGTTCGACCGCATTCGCCTTGGCTGTACTCCCGGGTGAATCCGACCGCTCCTCCACTAGCCGGAAAACACGCAGAGGGCTCGCTCGGCGGACCGCCCGACCGGCGTCGGTCGCTCAGTCGACCGCGAACGTCTCCGGGTCGATTCGCGCCCCGCCGACCCAGCACTCGCGGGCGAACCACGCGAAGTAGCCCACCATCCCAACCGTGAGGACCGCTTCGATCGGCCCGATCCCGGTAATACTGTCACCCGCGAGTAACCTTCCGAAGCTGATCACACCCCAGCCGACGGCGATCATCGCGATTGCGACGGCGGCGACGCGCGGCCAGTCGACCGTTCTCGAACCGATCCTGACGCGCTCCCGGCGTCCGGCGACGAGCATCGTCGCACCGACGAAAACGAGCCACGACACGACGCCGAGCATCGACGGCGTCGTCGGAACGCCGAGTCCGACGACGATCGTCCCCGCCAGCAACAGGGTGACGAAGCCACCACCGACGAGCCCGTGTCGGACGACGGCCTTCTTCGAGTTCATAGGCGCGGCATTCGGTGCCCGTCGGCGTTAACCGTTCGGATCGCTTCGATGTGTCTTCGTGACGATCGTCCCTGTTGTGTGAGTCCGCCGATCAGTCGTCGCCGTCACTCGAGCGAGCCCGCAACTCGGTCGCTCTGCGCGACCTCGCCGATCAGTCGTCGCCGTCACTCGAGCGAGCCCGCAACTCGGTCGCTCCGAGCGACCTCGCCGATCAGTCGTCGCTCGAGGTCTCGATATCCGCCGACAACCCCTGTGCCATCTCGATCTCCTTCGAGTTGTTCAGCGTCCAGGCGGTTCGCTCCGTGACGGCTTCGATGGCTTCTCGAGCGCTCGGGTAGCCGTTGCCGGACTTCTTGACGCCGCCGAAGGGCAACTGGACCTCCGCGCCGATACACGGGAGGTTCGCGTACGCGAGGCCGAGTTCCGCGTGGTCTCGGAAGTGGTGGATCTGGCGGTAGTCCTCCGAGATGACGGCTCCGGCGAGTCCGTACGGCGTGTCGTTGTGGATCTCGACGGCGTCTTCGATGTCACCCGAGTAACTCATAAGGGCGACGTGCGGGCCGAACACCTCCTCTTTGAGACAGCGCAGGTCGGTGTCGTACTCGATCTCGTAGACGAACGGACCGACCCAGTTGCCGTCCTCGTGACCGTCCGGAATCTCGTCTGCTGCGAGTTCCGCGCGGTCGACGAGCACCTCGGCGCCCTCCTCACGAGCGAGTTGATTGGCGCGGTGGATCTTCTCGACGTGCTCGGGCTCGATAGCCGGCCCCATGAACGTGTTCTCCTCGAGCGGATCGTCCACAGTGATCTCCTCGGCGACCGCGACGAACCGTGCTTTGAACTCGTCGTAGACGTCCTCATGGACGATCAGGCGCTCGCTCGAGACACAGCGTTGGCCCGTCGTCTTGAAACTCGACATCACGGCCGAATGGACGGCGATGTCCAGATCCGCCTTCTCGGTGACGACGATGCCGTTCTTCCCGCCCATCTCGCAGGCCGCGAGTTTTCCGGGCTGGCCGCCGACCTTGCCCGCGATTTCGTGGCCGACTTCCGCGGAGCCGGTGAAGAGGACGGTATCGACTCGATCGTCGTCGACGATACTCGCGCCAGCGTCGCCGAAGCCCTGTACCATGTTGAAGACGCCGTCCGGAATTCCGGCGTCATCCATCATCTCGGCGATGATCTGGCCGCACCACGGCGTCTGTTCGGCGGGTTTCCAGACGACCGTGTTGCCCTCTACGAGGGCGATCGCCATGTGCCAGAAGGGGATCGCGACCGGGAAGTTCCACGGTGTGATACAACCGATGACGCCGCGGGGTTTGCGGCGCATCGAGGCGTCCTTGCTCCCGATTTCGCTCGGAATTACGTCGCCGTGGGGGTGGCGAGCGTTGCCCGCCGCCCACTCGACCATGTGGTAGGCCTCGACGACGTCCGCGCGACCTTCGCTGATCTCCTTGCCGCACTCCTTCGTGACGATTTCGGCCAGTTCGTCGGTGCGCTCGCGCAGTTCGTGGTAGATGTCCCAGAGGTACTCCGCGCGATCGATGTAGGAGAGTTCGCGCCATTCGTCGGTCGCCGCTTCGGCGGCCTCGAGCGCGGCGTCGATATCCGACTCGGTGCCCCGGTGGAAGCGGGCGAGTTCCTCGCCCGTTGCCGGGTTCTCGCTTACAAACGTCTCGGTGCCGTCACCGTCGTCGGACTGCGTCCGACTGCTTGCGGGACGTCGTCCCGCTCCGTCGGTCCAGTCGCCGCCGATGTGGTGGCCGTACACCTGCTCTGTGGTTTGTCGGCTCATAGATATCGATCGGTCGGCGGGTATGGAATAACGCGACCCGTCCATGGGAGGGTGGTGATTCGTGAAACGAGAACTACTTAGTGTGACAGACGGAGACAATGGTAGAGACCACAATGGGACGGAGCCAGTCAGTACACGGCACTCGGGTGACACTCGAGTTGTGGCATCCGAACTGCTGGGCGATCGAATCAACCGATCGGGTTGGCGGGGGCATTCTGGCACACGCGATTTACACGGCACCGACGACGGAGGGGGAGTCGGTCAACGGACTGTTCACCGCCTTCGGACAGACGGTCGACGAAGTCGAGGGGTTGATCGAGGAGATTCGCGAGTCGCCCCTAGCCGGCGAGGTGCTCGAATTGCAGGAGCGTTTCGGACGACGGCAATCCTCGTCGGTTCCGGGCAACGTCATTCGGGAGTTCTTCCTCGAGTACGATCCCCAGGACATGATCTGTCCGACGCTGCTCGAGCACGGGTTCGTCCATAGCGCGCCGGTTCGAATCCAGAACGGAC
Organism: Natronorubrum marinum; assembly: GCF_052040125.1. NCBI lineage: Archaea > Methanobacteriati > Methanobacteriota > Halobacteria > Halobacteriales > Natrialbaceae > Natronorubrum > Natronorubrum marinum. Next base: position 435,356 of record NZ_JBPPFV010000001.1, on the reverse strand, counting down.
AGGAGTACTGGGAAGTCGGGTTCGCCGGCGAGCGAGAGGGGGTCCAGGCCGAAATCGACCGCGTCTGTGAGGACGGCGACGCCGAGATCACCGTCGAGTCCATCACGAGTACGCCGACGGGCGAACCCGAGCGCAAGCACCGAATGGATACGCTCACCAGCACTCAGCGCGAAGTGTTCGAACTCGCGCGCAATCGGGGCTACTACCAGTGGCCCCGCGGCGTCTCGACCCGCGAACTCGCGGCCGAACTCGACGTCTCGAAGACGACGTTGCTCGACCACCTGCGAAAAGCCGAATCGAAGCTGTTGGATCCCGACGACCTCGGTACCTGCTGAGTTATAGTCGCCACTGAGACGAGTCACGCCAGATCGCATACGGTTTCGCGATCGGGTCTGCACTGACTGTTAGTGGCGACTACCGCCCGAGCACCGCCCGGAGCGCGAACAGCGCGTTCTCCTTTCGCTCGCGAACACGACGGTAGAAGTACGAGAGGTATTTCGGCCCGTACGGCGCGTACTGGTAGACCTCGTACTCCGACGCGAGGTCGCGTTGGGCGTCCTCGCGAACGCCCATGAGTAACTGAAATTCAAAGGGCGTGCCGTGAGTTTCGGCGAGCCCTTCGACGTACTCGATGATCTCCGGATCGTGGCTACCGACGGCAATGCCGTCGTCGAACGTCTCGAAGGCGAACGCGAGCAGTTCGCGGTAGGCCTCGTTCACTCGCGCCTTCTGTTTGTACGCGACGTCGGCGGGTTCGTCGTAGGCACCCTTGACGAACCGGATCTTGCCGGGAACGTCGGCCAGTCGTTCGACGTCCTCCCGGGTGCGCTTTAGGTTCGCCTGCACGCAAATGCCGACGTTTCCGTCGGTCTCGTGTGCGTGGTGTTCGAACGCGTCGAGGGTCACGTCGGTCGTCGTGTAGTCCTCCATGTCGATCCAGACGAAGACACCGTGTTCGGTACCAGCGTCGACGATTCGCTCGAGGTGGGTCCGGAAGACGTCCTCGCCGAGGTCGAGGCCGATCTGGGAGGGTTTGATCGAGACGCAGCAGTCGAGGTCGGCGTCGTCGATGGACTCGATCATATCGATGTAGGCGTCGGTGTCGGCGGTGGCTTCCGCCGTATTGTCGTAGTGTTCGCCGAGCAAGTTCAGAATGCCGCCGACACCGTCCTCGTTGAGATCCGCAACGTGCGATAGCGCCCCCGATTGATCCTCGGCGGCGACGAACTTTCTCGCAACTGGAAGGAGCATTATCGGACGCTCGAACGGTATCAGGGTAAACGGCCACCCGACCATAGACGATTCGCCGCGGGACTGTCCGCGGCTAGATCTGTTCGATTACTACCAGAAGATGACATCTAAGGTCTGTTTCGTCCATGGTCGGGGGTGGTACTAACCCGAGAACTTCCCAACCGAACGGATAGCTATGGCGGTTGATGACACATCACTACGAAATCGGCGAGAACTGCTGACCGGCGGGGCCGCACTCGGAATAACGGCACTGGCCGGCTGTATCAGCACGACGGAGGAAGACGAGAACGGCGAGGGTAACGAGGACACCTACACGATCGGAATGATCGACTCGCTAACCGGCGATCTGGCGGACTTCGGCGAACGAAACCAGAACGCCAAGGACCTGGCGCTCGAGCACGTCAACGACGTCGGCGTCGGCGGTCAGGAACTCGAGATCATCGTCGAGGACTCCGAAGGGGAAGCACAGCCGGGCGTCAACGCGGCCCAAAAACTGGTCAACCAGGACAACGTTCCGTTCGTCATCGGCGCAGTGGGATCCGGCGTCTCGCTGGCGATCTACGACAGCGTCATCTCGAGCACCGACGTCGTTCAGTTGAGCCAGAACTCGACCGGACTCGGCCTGACGGACGAGCCGGGACTGCTTCGAATGTCACCCAGCGGCCGAACGCAGTCGATCGCGCTGGCGGATATCATCGCAGAGGACGGGTACGACGAGGTCGCGGTCACATACATCAACGACGAGTTCGGGGAGAGCCTTTACGACGCCTTCGAGGAGGCCTACGATGGTGAAGTCGTCTACGAGAGCTCCCACGACGGGGGCGATTCGTCCTACAGCAGTCTCGTCTCCAGCATGGACGGCTCCGGGGCGGAGGCGTGGCTCTGTATCACCTACCAGGGACCGTTCGCGAGGATGGTCAACGACATGTACTCGGGGGGGTACGAGGCCCAGCTATACGGTGCGGACTCCAACCGGGGCGACAGCGTGCTCGAGGATACGCCCGAAGGCAGTATGGACGGCATGAAACTCGTCGAGCCCGCGGCACCGGAAGGACAGGAGAACTACCAGGAGTTCGCCGCGGCATTCGAGGACGAGTACGGCGAGTCGCCGACGGCCTGGTCCGCGTTCGCGTACGACTGCGTGGTCACCGCCGCGCTCTCGATCGAAGCCGCCGACGAGTTCACCGGCGAGGCGCTCGGTGCGGTCGTCCGCGACGTCACTCGCCCGGACGGCGAGGAGGTCTTCACGTACGAGGAGGCCCACGGGATTCTCGCCGACGGTGGCTCGGCCGACGACATCGACTACCAGGGCGTCAGCGGCCCGATCGACTTCGACGAGAACGGCGATCCGCGGGGTAGTCTCGTGGTGATGGAGGTACAAGACCACGATTACGTCTCGATCGAGTTTCGGGAATCGTAATCGATCCTCTCAACAATGTCTGTTATCGAATACGCCGCCAACGGACTGGTATACAGTAGTATCATCGTTCTCGGGAGCATCGGGCTCTCGCTGATCTACAGCATCGGCGGCTTCGCGAACTTCGCACACGGAGACACGATGACCGTAAGCGCGTACGCCACGCTCGTCGCGTTCGGTTTCATCGGGAGCGTCGGGTTCAGCGTCCTCGGACTGCCGATGGGCTTTTTCCTCGCGTTACTGATCGGCGTCGCGGTCGCCGCCGTCGTCGCGCTCGTCACCGAGAAAATCGTCTACGAGCCGCTGGATATCGGCTCGATCGGGCTGTTGATCACGTCGATCGGGGTCGCCTTCGTGTACCGCGCGCTGATCCAGATGGGCTTCGGTGCGGACTCGGTTCGGTACGACGTCGGATTCGTCCAGCCGATCGAGGCGCTGTTGCCCTACGGGATCCGGGTGACACAGCACGACGTCGCGATCGTCCTCTCGGCGGTCGTCCTCGTGACGAGCCTGCACGTCCTGTTGCAACACACCGATCTCGGCCGGAAGATGCGCGCGATGGCCGACAATCCGGATCTCGCACGCGCGAGCGGGATTCGGACGTACCGAATCAAGCTCTGGTCGTGGATCATCGGTGCGGGACTGGCCGGCGCCGGCGGGGTGTTCCTCGGTCTGTTCAGCCTCCTCGAGCCCCGGATGGGGTTCGACATCCTGTTGATCATCTTCGCCGCGGTGATCCTCGGAGGGATTGGGTCGATCTACGGCGCAATGCTCGGCGGCTTCCTTATCGGGATGGTCGTCAGGATGGTGCCGCTGTTGTCCGATATCAGCATCCCGATCGGTATCGAGTACGCGAACGCAGTTGCCTTCCTCATCATGGTCGCCGTTCTGCTCGTGCGGCCGACCGGTATCGCCGGTGAAGCCGTCGGCGGGGAGGGGGTATAGTATGGGGGTTCTCAGCGATCCCCGGGGCTACTGGGACGACCTGACGATAACGGAACAGGGCGTCACAGCTGCTATAGGGCTGATCGTCCTGGTACTGGTGCTCTTGCTTCTCACCGGCTGGCTCGGCGCGTCGTACTTCCTCTTCCTGTTCGGACTGGCGGGGATGTACGCGCTGCTCTCGTTCGGGCTGAACTCCCAGTGGGGCTTTACCGGACTGATCAACTTCAGCGTCGCCGCCTTCTTCGGCCTCGGCGCGTACGGTGCGGCCCTGATGACGGCCAACAACTCGCCGATCGCAGGCGGGTTCAACCCCATCTACGGACTGATCGTCGGACTCGCCGTCGCCGCCGTCGTCGCGGTGGCGATCGGGATTCCGACGCTACGACTGCGCGCGGACTACCTCGCGATCGCGACGCTCGGACTGGCGGAAGTCATCCGCATATTCATGGTCAACGAACGGCAGTGGACCAACGGGAGCGCCGGCCTCCGGGGAATCCCGACGTTCTTCGAAGAGTGGCCAGTACTGGGTACGTTCCCGGATGCGATGCCGGCCATCGAAATCGAACTCGTTCCCGGATCGCCGGTCGTCCTCGGCCTGTCGTTCTGGCAGCAACTGCTCAACGTCGCACTGTTGCTCGTCTTCCTCGGCGCCACGTTCGCCGTGCTCCGGCGGGCGCAGCGATCGCCGTGGGGCAGACTCCTCCGGACGATCCGTTCCGACGAGGATCTCGCGAAAGCGCTGGGGAAGAACACCTACTCCTACAAGATGCAGTCGTTCGTCCTCGGGAGCCTCATCATGGCGCTCGCGGGCGTCTTCTACGCCCACCTGAATCTCTTCGTCAACCCGGGCGATCTCGATCCGATCACAACCTTCTACGTCTGGGTCGCCGTGATCCTCGGCGGCAGCGGTTCGAACCGCGGGGCCCTGCTCGGCGGCTTCGTCGTCGTAGCTATCCGGGAGGGCTCTCGGTTCGTCAACGACATCGGTGCAATTCCGCTCGGAGGCGCACCGTTCAGACTGCTCGCGATCGGGCTGTTGATCATCCTCGTGATGCGGTTCCGACCGCAAGGGATTCTGCCGCCCCAGCGGGAACTGATCTGGTCGAGTGCGGTCGACAGCAGCGCGCCGTCCGGCCCCGAGCGGGGCGTCCGCGACGTGAAGGCAGGTGAGAAGAATGAGTGAGGCGAGAGAAGAACCAGCGACGACCGGCGATGCGAACGCGAGCACAGTCCGGACGAACGCCAACATGGCGAAAGACGACGTCGTCCTCCGGGTGGAGGACCTCCAGAAGTCCTTCGGCGCGCTCGTCGCGACCGACCACGCCACCTTCGAGGTCGAACGTGGAACGATTACGGGGCTGATCGGACCGAACGGAGCCGGAAAATCGACCCTGTTCAACCTCATCTCCGGCTTCTACGAGCCCGACGGCGGTTCCGTGACGGTCAACGGAACCGACGTCACCGGGAAGGAACCATATCAGGTCGCCGAACACGGCCTCATCCGGACGTTCCAGACCCCGCGTAAGCTCGAGGGAATGACCGTCCGCGAGGCGATGCTCGTCGGTCCGCGGAATCAGCCCGGCGAGTCGTTCATCAAACTGTTCACCGATCCCGAGACCGTCGGCGAACACGAGAAACGGAACGTAGAAGACGTCGAACGCATCCTCGAGGAGTTCGAAATCGATCACCTCGCGACGCAGGCCGCGACGGATATCTCCGGCGGCCAGATGAAACTGGTCGAGTTGGCGCGTGCGATGCTCGCCGAACCGGAAATCCTCCTGCTCGACGAGCCGGTTGCGGGCGTCAACCCGACGCTCAGGAACAAGCTCGCCGAACAGATTCGGCGGCTGAACGAGCAGGGGACGACCTTCCTGCTCATCGAACACGACATGGAGTTCGTCATGGAGCTCGCCGATCCGATCGTCGTCCTCGACCGAGGGCGCGTGCTCACCGAAGGGGCACCACACCAAATCCAGTCGGACACCCAGGTCATCGACGCCTACCTCGGTGGTGGTGGCGTATGAGCGACCACGTTCTCGCACTCGAGGCCGTCGACAGCGGCTACGGCGAGGTACAGGTGCTCGACGACTGCTCGCTCCACCTCGACGCGGGCGAGGTCGTCTGTCTGATCGGTCCGAACGGCGCCGGGAAGTCGACGGTACTCAAAACCGCGTTCGGCATGCTGACGCCGTGGGAGGGAGCCGTCCGCTACCACGACGACGATATCGGCGGTATGGCACCCGAAGACATCGTCCGCGAGGGAATCGGTTTCGTCCCCCAGACGGAGAACGTGTTCGGCTCGCTGACGATCGAGGAGAATCTGCGGATGGGCGGTGTCGCCCGCGACGACGACCTCGGGCCGGTGCTCGAGACGCTGTACGACCGGTTCCCGCTGCTCGACGAGAAGCGCTCGGCGAAAGCCAAGAACCTCTCGGGGGGCCAACGGCAGGTCCTCGCACTGGCCCGTGCGCTGGTGATGGAACCGGACGTGCTCCTGATCGACGAACCCTCCGCGGGACTGGCACCGAACACCGCCGACGACGTGTTCAGGGACGTCCAAGAGGTCAACGCCATGAACACGGCGATCCTGATGGTCGAACAGAACGCCAAGAAGGGGCTGGGAATCTCCGATCGGGGCTACGTCCTCGATCAGGGAACCGTGCGATTCGAGGACGAAGCCGACGCGCTGCTGGACAACGAAGAAGTGTCCAAGCTGTATCTCGGCGGCTGACGATCGGCATCGACAGCCGATCCGCCCTGCGTTTACGGTTCCGTTCTCACGACTGAGTGCATAGAGCGAACGGAACGAACAGTCTCGAGCGGCCGCGACGGGAACTTAGCGTCGAGAGCCCTATTTACCGTACAAAACACGCCCCGACGAGTTTCGACGTGGTCCGTTCGAGCACCCGTCGGAAACGGCTATGGAACAGCACCGTATCAGTCAGCGCCCGCACACTCACCCCAGCCACAGGCGGGGCACGTGAGTCGGCCGCCGACCGCAGTCATCGTCGTGTTACACTTCAGACACCCGGTCGCGTCGTGTACGTTTCGATCGGTCATTGGTGATGGCCGCCCCGGCGGTTCCGGGCGACAGTATCCAGTCAGTAGCCGAACGGGCATATAGACGGTCTCCCCCATGGACGGGTTCAGAGCGACCGACCACGCCACGCGAGAGACCGGTGGTGAGAACCGAAGCAACTCAGTCGTCGTCCATCGGCGCCGACACCGGTTCGACGCGCTCGCCGCGCGGCCCCTCGAGGTCGATCTTCGGCAGCAGGTCGCGCAGGTAGCGCCCGGTGTGCGACTCCTCGAGTCGGGCGACGTCCTCCGGCGTCCCCGTCGCGACGATTTCGCCGCCGTGCTCGCCGCCTTCGGGACCGAGGTCGATGACGTGGTCGGCGTTCTTCACGAGGTCGAGTTCGTGTTCGATGACGACGATGGTGTTGCCGTTGTCGGTCAGCCGGTGGAGGACGTCGATGAGTTTGCGCTCGTCCTCGCTGTGGAGTCCGGTGGTGGGCTCGTCGAGCAGGTAGAGCGTCTCGCCAGAGTCCTTTTTCCCGAGTTCCTCCGCCAGCTTGACCCGCTGGGCCTCCCCGCCCGAGAGGGTCGTCGAGGGCTGTCCGAGCGTCATGTAGCCCAGCCCGACGTCCTTGAGTAGCTGAAGCCGCCGCCGAATCTGGCTCGAGGACTCGAAGAAGTCGTAGGCTTCCTCGACTTCCATCTCGAGCACGTCGGCGATCGTCTTGCCCTTGTACGTCACGTCTAAGGTGGCGTCGTTGTACCGCGCGCCGTCACACTCCTCACAGGGGACATACACGTCGGAAAGGAAGTTCATCTCGATTTTGACCGTTCCCTGTCCGCCACACTCCTCGCAGCGGCCGCCTTTGACGTTGAACGAAAAGCGCCCCTTCTCGTAGCCGCGCTGTTTCGCCAGCTTCGTCGAGGCGAACAGGTCGCGGATGTAGTCGAAGACGTTGGTGTACGTCGCCGGATTGGATCGGGGGGTTCGACCGATCGGCGACTGGTCGATCAGTCGGACGGTCTCGATCGCCTCGAGGCCCTCGAGCGCGTCGTGCTCGCCCGGAATCACGCTCGTGTTGTCGTTCATCTGTCGGGCCAGTCCCTTGTAGAGCACCTCGTGCATCAGCGTGGACTTGCCGGAGCCCGAGACGCCCGTGATCGCCGTGAAACAGCCCAGCGGGATGTCGACGTCGACGTCGTCCAGATTGTGCTGGCGGGCGCCGCGGATCGTCAGCGCGCCGTCGGACTCGGTTTGCTCGTCCGACGTAGTCCCACTCGCTTCGCTCGCGGGACCGCCGTCTGGGCCCCGTCGCTCGTCGGGAACCGGAATCTGGCGGCGGCCGGAGAGGTAGTCGCCGGTGACCGATCCCTCGGTCGCCTTGACCTCCTCGACGGGCCCGTTCGCGACGACCTCGCCACCGCGCTTGCCGGGGCCGGGCCCCATGTCGATGACCTGATCCGCCCGGCGCATCGTCTCCTCGTCGTGTTCGACGACGATCAGGGTGTTGCCGATGTCGCGCAGCTCTTCTAAGGTATCGAGCAGTCGGTCGTTGTCCCGCTGGTGGAGCCCGATCGAGGGCTCGTCCAGCACGTAGAGGACGCCGACGAGACCCGAACCGATCTGCGTCGCCAGTCGAATCCGCTGGCTCTCGCCGCCGGAGAGCGTGGCCGCTTCCCGGTCTAACGTGAGGTACTCGAGTCCGACCTCGCACATGAAGCCGAGCCGTGATCGGATCTCCTTTAAGATCTCTTCGGCGATCACCTTCTCACGCTCGGTGAGGTCGGCTTCCATCGACTCGAAGTGCTCTAGGGCGTCGCCGATGCTCAGTGCGTTGATCTCCGTGATCGCGGTGCCGTCGACCAGGACGGCCCGGCTCGCGGCCTTCAGACGAGTGCCGTCGCAGGCCGGACACTCCGTCGCCGACATGTAGTCCTCGATGTGATCGCGGGTCGAATCCGAGTCCGTCTCGAGGTAGCGCCGCTCGAGGTTCGGAATGACGCCTTCGAACTGTTTACGCTTGCGTCGGGTACCGTTTTTCGTGTGGCGTTCGAACGTCACTTTCTCGTTGGTGCCGTAGAGAAACGCTTGCTGGATCTCGTCGTCGATCTCCGCAAACGGCGTCGACAGCGAGACATCGAAGTGTTCGGCGACGGCGTCGAGGCGTGTCTGGTAGTACGAGCGGTTGTAGCTCCAGGGCTCGAAGACGTGTTTCAGCGACTTGGACTCGTCCTGGATGACGAGGCTCTCATCGATCTCCTTCGTCTCGCCCAGCCCCTCACACTCGGGACAGGCTCCGTGGGGCGAGTTGAACGAGAACGATCTGGTCTCGATCTCGGGGACGTCGATTCCGCAGTGGGTACACGCGAGATCCTTCGAGAACTCGACGACGAAGCGGTCGTCCTCCTCGGTCTCGTCGCCCAGCGCGCCCGTTCGGCGGGCCGCGTCGCCCAGATCGCTCGCGACGTCTTTCGGCGCGTCGGGAAGGATGACCTTCAGGACGCCCTCGGCTTCCTCGAGCGCCGTCTCGACGCTGTCGATGATCCGCGGGCGGGCCTCGGTCGAGACCGTGATGCGGTCGACGATCACGTCGATCGTGTGGTCGAAGTTCTCGTCCAGTTCGGGCCTGTCGAGCGTGAGGTCGTGCTCCTCGCCGTCGACCTCGACGCGGGCGTAGCCCTCCGAGACGAGTTCGTCGAACAGGTCCTCGAAGGCGCCCTTCTGGTCGCGGACGACCGGGGCCGCGAGTTTGACCTTGGTATCCTCGGGGAGTTCGAGGATGCGCTCGACCATGTTCTGGGCCGACTGCTCGCCGACTTCGCGGCCGCACTCCGGACAGTGGGGGGTGCCGACGCGGGCGTAGAGCAGCCGGAGGTAATCGTGGAGCTCCGTAACCGTCCCCACCGTCGATCGGGGATTGTTCGCGGCGTTCTTCTGGTCGATCGAGATCGCCGGGGAGAGCCCCTCCACGGTCTCGACCTGCGGTTTGTCCATCTGGCCGAGGAAGTTTCGGGCGTACGCCGAGAGGCTCTCGATGTACCGGCGCTGGCCTTCGGCGTAGATCGTTTCGAACGCCAGCGACGACTTCCCCGATCCGGAGAGACCGGTGACGACGGTGAACGCTTCTCGGGGGATCGTGACGTCGAGGTCCTTGAGGTTGTGCTCCTCCGCCCCCCGCACCTCGATGTAGTCCTTGCTCATGTGTTGGTGGTGACTGGTGACTGCAGATACTCGCGACTCGCTGCTCGATTCACTGTGAGTGAGTCAGTGGCCGAAGGGACTTAACGGGTCTGGAAGCCCGGTAGCGTGGGCTATGCTAGCAAATGGAGTTTCGGTGCGACTCGAGCGAGACGGTACCGCCGATTCGGTCACTCGGCGGGTTCGGCCGGCCGAACGGTCCTCGTTCCCTCGACGACCGTTCGGTCGGGCAGTTCGGGATCCGGTTTCCGACCCAGCGTGAGCAGCCGTTCGGTGAGGGTGAGCTCGTCCGGGCTCGGACTCGGTTTCTGGATCTCTTCGTACTCGACGGCCACGCCGTCGGATTCGGGCGCGATACGGACGGCACAGAGCTGGTAGGACGGGTAGAACACCGGCGGCAGGATGCCGATGATCCCGTCGCGGCGGTGGAGCCGTTTCAACCACGTCCCGGAGTTGACGAGCAGCCCGTCGCCGATGTCCCGCACGCCCGGACGGTGGGTGTGACCGTAACAGAAGACGGCCGTCTCCGGCCGTTCGTCGAAGACGTCTCGAGCCGCCGCTACGTAGGGCTTTTCGGGGTCGACGGTGATGTCCGTCTCGAACACCCCGAAGCGATCGATCGTCTTCCTGACGTCCCGTTTCAGGAAGTAGACCGGAATGCCGACGAGCACGAGCAGTCCGGCGACCCCGACGTTGATCGCGAGCAGGAACCAGACGGCCGTCCCCGCCAGCCCGAACTGGCCGAGATAGGCCTCGGTCTGGTCGACCGGCAGCGAGACGACGCCGGCCAGATCGAGTCCCGCGAGCACGGCGAGGAGGGCGCTGATGTTGAACACCAGCAAGAACGGGACGAGCGCGTACCGCATGAGCGGGTTCATCTCGCGGTAGAAGTACTTCGAGAACAGCCAGACCGGCATCCGCTCGGTCGGCGTAACCGCCTGGACGTCTTTCAACCAGTTGTACCGTCCCCGTTCGGACAGCTGGCCCGCCCGGCTCGTCACCTGCGTGTTGTAGTAGTAGCCGAGCGGCGACGCGTGCGGGTTCCCCCAGTCCTCGATGCGGTTGTTGGAATCGTGCTGATGACCGTGTTCGAAGTGAATCGCTTGCTCGCCGACGGGACGGCTGATCGACTGCTTCTGTACGAGATCGACGTTGTACTCGGCAAAGCGCTCGACGTACTCGTCGTAGGCGGCCAGCTCGTGGTCGTGGTTGCCCGGCAGGAGCGTGATCGGGACGTTCTCGCCGGTCGCCCGGAACTGGGCGAACAGCTTCGGATACGTCTCCGCCAGCGCGTCGAATTTCTCGATGCCGTCGATTCGGGTGAACTCCCACAGGCCGAACGCGTCGCCGTTGATGATCAACTCCGCGTCCTCGTCGGTCGTCTCCAGGCGCTTGAGAAAGGCGAGCAGTTCGTCGAGAAACTCCACCTCCTCGAGTTGCTCGTCGCCGCCGATATGGAGGTCACTGATCACGTAGTAGACAGTATCGTCGGCGTCAGCAGCCATGCCATCACGTTTTAGAGCCGGCGGTAAAGTCATTATGAACGTCCCGTCGTGCTGCGGATCCCCTCTGCTGCACTCGCTCGAACCGCGTGCAAAATGCTACGCTAACCCCGGAAGAACGGCGTTCCGCCGAGCCGGTCGAAAACGCGTCGCGTGTTCGACAGCACGCAACGGCTTTACCGTCGCAAACGACATCGTTCACTGCGTCTTCGGGCAGTATCGCTGCGCTATCGGCCGTTCGCGGATGCGACACTCGAAATTCAATGCGGGTTCCCTCTTTCCTCGAGCTACCGAACCGCTCAGTCCAAACTGACTTCGGTCAGAAGCACGAACGGATCGCTATGAGCGACGACACCGGCCCGGAACTGGTCGTCGAGGAGTTCGTCGACTACTGTCACACGCAGGCCGGCTTGCTCTCGGGGCGCGTCGAGACGATGCGCGACGAAGCTGACGACCTGCTCTCCGAAATCGACGAGAAGATGGCCGAACTCCGGACGCGACTCGAAGAGCACGCGTCGGGCGTCGAAGGGGTCGGCGGCCCGTCGACCCCGGCCGGACCGGGCGACGTCGATATCGACGCCCTGGAAGCGCTCGAGAACGACGTCAAGGAGAAACAGCTTCTCGTCGAAGCCAAGCAAACGCGCATGCAGGCGTTTCAGGATCTCGCAGCGGCGTACACCGATCTCGGCGAGGATCTGCAGTCCGACGCCGACGACGGGTCGGCGGCGCTAGAACGCATCATTCGGTTCGAAGCGGACCGCGACGCCCCGGCGTACTTCGAGGAGCGGGAGACGCTCGTCGAAGCCGCGGCGGACTCGAGATCGACTGACGGCGACTGACGCCAGCGTCCCGCCCGACTCGAAATCGGCCACTTCCAACTGACACCCCTGCGGACTCGAGACCGACTGACCGGGGCCGCCATGCTGGAACAGCCAGCGTTTACTCCTCGCTCGCTGCTCGAACCGTCAGCACCGGCGTCGTCGCCGTCCGCAAGACGCGTTCCGTGACGCTCCCCAGGAGGAGCCGATCGAGCCCGCTGCGTCCGTGCGTCCCCATCACGAGGAGGTCCGCATCGACGTCGTCCGCGTACGTTCGAATCTTCCGGTGGGTCGAGCCGTACGTGACCATCACCTCCGTCTCGACGCCCAAGTTTGCCGCCCGCTCGACGCCCTCCTCGACGACTCGGCGGGCGTACCGCTCGAGTCGATCGAGCCTGAGATCGTTCTGGTCTTCGATTCCCGCCGGCGTGACGTCGACGATCGAGAGGAGGTGAACGGTCGCGTCGTGGTGGGCTGCGACCGTCAGCGCGCGCTCGAGGGCGACTTCGGCGTGTGCGCTCCCGTCGGTCGGAACCACGATCGTTTCGATCGGATAGGGGCGTCTGACCTCGGGCGCACCCCGGACGACGAGGACGGGGACGTCGGCGTCGCGGACGATCGACTCGGTCACGCTGCCGAGCAGGAGTCGACCGACGCCGCGTCGGCCGCGCGTCCCCATGACGATCGCGTCGACGTCGTGCTCGACGGCGGCCTCGAGGATCGTGTCCCGCGGCTCGCCGGTCTCGATCTCTTCGATGATCGGTGAGCCGGTCTCCCCTGCCCAGTCGCGACTCCCAGCGAGAGGGTCGTCCATCTCCTCCGTCTCGTCCGGATCGATCACGTACAGGATGTGGACGGTCACCTGCTCGACGGCGGCTATTTCGCCGGCGTACTCGAGCGCCGCGTTCGCCGGGCCACTTCCGTCTGTCGGCACGAGGATCCGTTCGAACATACGTATCCGTCGTTCCGACGCCCCTTACAGCTACCTCTCGTTCCAGTCGATCGGGAGTTACGATTCCTCGAGTAACGCGTCCACGTCCTCGCGGGTGTTGAACGCGTGGATCGACGCGCGAATCGCCTCGGGGCCGGGAAGCGACCTGACCACGATTCCGCGTTCCGAGAGTCGCTCGACGGTGGGTTCCGGCTCGTCGACCGCGATGGTCACGAGCCCCGACTCGTAGCGCCGCGGACTCAGCAACTGCTCGTCGGAGAGGCCCGCTTTGAGCCGATCCGTCAGCGTCTCGATCCGGTCGCGAACCGTCTCGATACCGACCTCCTCGAGACAGTCGATCGCTTCCGTCAACCCGGCGTAGGGGGCCGGACTCGCGGTCGCGACCTCGAACCGCTTCGCCCCTGGTTCGTACCGGTAGTCGACGGCGTTCTCGTCGACGACGCTACGGTAGCCGATGGCGGGCGGCACGAGGTCTCGTTCGCGCACGAGTCCATCCCGAACGTAGAGGAAGCCGGAGCCGAACGGCGCACAGAGCCACTTGTGGCCCGCGGCGACGACGAAGTCGGCCCCCCAGTCCCCGACGTCGACCGGCAGCTGTCCGGGAGCCTGGACGGCGTCGACGAGCACGAGCGCCCCCGCGTCGTGGGCGACGTCGACGATGTCCGAAATCGGCAGCCGGGTGCCGTGCGTCCAGGTGAGCGAACTCACGCAGAACAGGGTCGCCTCGCTCGCCGCCGCTTTCACGGACTCGAGGTCGAGACGGCCGCGTTCCGTCTCGAGGGTTCGAATTTCGATCCCGCGTTCGGCTTCGAGTCGCTGCCACGGGAGGGTTCCCGCGGAGTGCTCGAGGTCGGTCCGGACGACGACGTCCCCCGCCTCCCAGTCGATGGCACCCGCAACTCGGTTGATCCCGTCCGTCGTGCTCTCGGTGAGCGCGATTTCGTCTGCGTCGGCACCGAGCACGCCGGCTACCGCCGCTCGCGACTCGTCGTAGACGTCGAACGCGGCGGGGTACTGTCCCTCGTTGGTCGGTGCCTCGTACTCGTGGTGCTCGAGGGTCGATTCGGCCGCGTCGACGACGCGTCGCGGACTCGGCCCGCCCGCACCCCAGTTCAGGTAGGCGGCGGACTCGAGCGCCGGAACGGTTTCGCGAAGCTCCAGCGGTGTCATGCGCACTCGTTCGCGGCCCGTCGTGTTAGCAACTCGCTTTCGCGTGGCTCCGTTCGGTGCTCGTCTCCTGTCTCTGTTTCGCTCTCACTCCGTCGGGGGCGACGTACTCGTGGAGCGGCCGCTGGCCCAGCGGAAACGACGGCTCCGACGGCACTTCGTCGGGAAACTCGTTGTGATTAGTGGTAACTATGGGCATGGTAACTTGGACGGGACACGAGGCAATTGCACTGTGTCGCGTCGATACTGTGTTCGCAGGAGGGAGGCGTCCGCGGCCGTCCCTCAGAGTTCGCCGCGGAGAACGATATCCTCGCCGACGGTCTCGAGCATGTCTTCCGTAACGATGTAATCCTCCTCGTCTTCCCCCTCCACGCCGATTTTCGCGAGCACGTGCTCCGCGACGGAGGGGTTCGGATCCACGGCGGCGCGGCCACCGTCGACCTGCGCGACGATTCCGAGCTCTTTCCCTTCCACGTCGATCACTTTCTTCCCGACTTCGTCGTCGGTCAGTGTCGCTGTCATAGCGAATGCTATCACGACGGCCGGGATAACTTCGTGGCCGTCCCGTGCCGGTCCGGTCGGGCGACCCTCCAGTGCCGCTCGGGTGGTTTCCCTTCCGTGGCCCGGAGCGAACTACCGTCCCGCCGGCCGGAGCAAAAGATATCCCTGCCGACCGGAGCGAGGGAGGTCCCACCGGCCCACGCGATCCGCTGCACACGCGCCCCCGGAGTATTTGCCGACGGCTGCCGTGACTAGCGACGACGCCTCGTTCCACCCATGACCCACACCATCGAGATCAGCGACGACCTGAAGGACCGACTCGACAGCCACTGCGAGGAGGATCAGACCATCGAGGAATTCCTCGAGGAACTGGTCTCGATCTACGAGACCGATGGCGCGTTCCTCCGGGAAGGCTACTCCGAGTGACTCGAGCGATGGTGGCCGACCGTGCGGCGTTTTACGGCGGGTCCGCCTCTCGATCAACGTCAGTCACCGAATCCGGTAGTTCGTTGGTGACGACCGTTCGATCCGGCAACGTCGGCGTCGGTGCCCGCCCCAGCGTGAGCAGGCGCTCGGTTCGGGTGATCTCCTCCGCGCGGGGGGCCGTTTTCTCGATTTCCTCGTATTCGACAGCCACGCCGTCAGGATCGGCAGATATTCGGACGGCACAGAGCTGGTAGGACGGGTAGAACACGGGCGGGAGCAGCCCCGCGACGACGTCCCGACGGTGGAGGCGTTTCAGCCACGTGCCCGTGTTGACGAGCAGTCGGCCGTCGATCTCGGTCACCGACGGCCGGTGGGTGTGACCGTAGCAGAAGATCGCCGTCTCCGGTCGGTCGTCGAACACCTCGCGGGCGGCCTCGACGTACGGCGCTTCGGGGTCGACGGTGAGGTCCGTCTCGAACACGCCGAACCGATCGACGGTCTGCCCGACGTCGCGAAAAATGAAGTAGACGGGAACCCCTACGATGAGAATCATGCCAGTGATCGCCGCGTTGACGACGAGGAGGAAGTGAACGGTCTCCCCGACCAGTCCCAGCCGGTCGAGAACCGCATCAGCCTGCTCGACCGGCATCGTCCAGACGCCGGCGACGTCCAGCCCTGCCAGTACGGCGATGATGGCGCTAACGTAGAACAACAGCAGGAACGGAATCACGGCGTACCGCAGGAGGGGGTTCATCTCGCGGTAAAAGTACTTCGAGAGGAGCCAGTTCGGGACCCGCTCGGTCGGCGTGACCGCCTGGACGTCCTTCAACCAGTTGTACCGCCCTCGATCGGAGAGCTGGCCGGCTCGGCTCGTGACGAGCGCGTTGTAAAAGTAGCCCAACGGCGTCTCGAAGGGGTTGCCGAAGTCCCTGAATCGGTTGTTGGGATCCTGCTGGTGCCCGTGTTCGAAGTGAATCGTCCGATCGCCAACCGGTCGAACGATCGACTGGTCCTGAACGAGGGTAATGTTGTAGTCGGCCAACCGGCTCACGTACTCGTCGTACGCGGCGAGATCGCTGTCGTGATTGCCCGGCAACAGCGTGATGGGAATCGAATCTCCAGTCGCGCGCAGCTGTTCGAACAGTTCCGGATAGCGCTCCGTGAGAACATCGAACTTCGCTACTCCCTCGGGCTCGGTGAACTCCCACAGACCGAACGCGTCGCCGTTGATGATCAACTCCGCGTCCTCGTCGGTCGTCTCCAACCGCTCGAGAAACGCGAGTAATTCCTCGAGGAAGTCGATTTCGCCCAGTTGCTCGTCGCCGCCCATATGGAGGTCGCTGATCACGTAGTAGACCGGATCGGCGACAGTGTCGGCCATGGCTTCGACGTTCGACTTCGACGGGTATAGTGCTACTCCCGCTCGTCACATCGGTACGTACGTACTGGTGACAACCCTCACCACACCGTTCGCCGGCGGCATGTCCCCGCTCTCGAGTAGCTCATTTCGGCCCTCGAGACGACAACACCGGGCGCTACCCGTGTGGTCGTTTCGACAACGCCAATTCATGAACCGTCTCGACGATTCGTCGTCAGGACGGGGACCGATGCGGCGCGGAGGACCCGTTCGGAAATACTGCCGAGGAACCGCTCGTCCAGTCCCGTGCGACCGTGGGTCCCCATCACTACCAGATCGGTTCCCGCGGCGTCGGCATACGCGACGATCTCCGTCGGTACCGATCCCGATTCGACGGCAATCACGATATCGTGGACACCCTCGTCGTTCGCCGTCGACTCGGCGTCCTCGAGCAAGTCCCTCGCCTGACGCTCGCGATCAGTCTCGCCGACCGATCCAAAGAGTCCGTCCTCAAGGACGACGAGGAGGTGAAGCGTCGCACCGTGGTGCTTCGCGATGGCCGCACCCGTCCGCAGTGCAGTTGTCGCGTGCGCGCTTCCGTCGATCGGGACGAGGACGGATTGATACGGATAGGTCGGGCTATCCTCAGACACACGAACGGTCAGTACTGGCATTGGTGCCGTATTAACGACACGTTCGGCGACGCTCCCGATGACGTATCGCTCGAGGCCGTCTCGATCGTGGGTCCCCATCGCCACGAGATCGACGTCCTTCGTCTCAGCATAGTCGACGATCGCGTCGTGAATCATGCCCTGAACGATGTCTGTGGTAACAGGAGCGTCGCTGTCCGCTGCTCGTTCCCGCGCGTCCGAAACGATCTCGTTGCCTTCGCGTTCGAGGATGTCCTTGACGTTGGTACCGATGCGGGTCTGACTCGGCTCGTTCGTGTCCGCGACGTAGAGGAGGGTGACGGTCGCGTCGTGATCGCTGGCAATCTCGAGCGCGTGATCCAGCGCTGCCGTCGCCGAATCGCTCCCGTCGACGGGAACGAGTATGCGGTCGTACATGGCCGTCGCTAACTTCGTTCCGGATCGGTATACCGTTTGACCCGCCTATGAAGGCGTTCCCCTCGTGTGGCATACGAGTCGGCCGACTACGCGGTAGTATCACGCGAATGGATATACGGACGTTGGGGCAGAGACGGCCGAGGCTGTTCTCGAGCGGGGTCAGGGGTAGAACGAGGTGAGACGTTAGGACGAAGATCCGTGCGAGGGAGTTACCTAGTCCAAAGAATAGTTATCGCTGGCTCACTCGTTTCCCCGCATGGCCGTCCTTGAGTCCCTCCAGAGTATCCTATTCTTGCTGGCGTTCCTCCTTGCTCCTGGCGTTGTCGCGACTGCAATGACCGCCCCCATTTCTGCCTCGAGTCGGATTCGTGCGCTCTTTCGCGCGCTCCCGCCGACCGATTCGGCAGGGCTCTCATACGCCCTGATCGGACTGGCGGGGTCGTTACCCTATATCGTCGGCGTCAGCGTGGCAATCGCACTCGCCGGCGAGGACGGGATCTGGGGGCCACCGATCCTCGCTGCCACCACACTCCTTTCTGTCTGCTACGTCGTTGCCGTCCCGATTATCGGCGCGGTCGGACTGCCACAAGTGGGTATCGACTGGGATCCAACCGGGTACGGCCTCTCGACTTGGACGTTGCTAGCGGTCGGTGCGTTTTGGTACGCGCTCGTGTTTGCCATCCCGCTGGCGATTATCGGGGTCGTTCTCTCCCTACCGGGTGGGTGGTGAGAACAGTCGAGCCGGGTCACACCAGTTCGGCGTCGCCCGCACACAGTAGTCGACAGTCGTCTGTTACACCGACCCATCCCGCCCGGCTACGCGTCGCGGTCCCACCGAAAGCCGACCGGCGCTGCGGGCGGATCGAGCGGACTCGCCGGCAGTTCGGTCCCGGCCATGGACTCGTTGTACGCCCGCGGCGCGACGTCGTTGGGGCCGTCCGGGTAGTACAGCGACGCGAGCGTCTGGATGTGGCCGCGACCGACGCCGAGTTCGAACTGACCGCCGCCGTACAGTCGAATATCGCGCTCCTCACAGTGGGCGATCGTCTCGAGCAGCGATTCGAGCGAGCCGAATCGCGAGGGTTTGATGTTGAGCCAGTCGGGCTCCCACGGGAGCGACCGGACGTCCTCGAGTCCGTCGATCGGGGCGTCCCAGGAGACGCGGCGTCGAACCGCGTCGTCCTCGAACAGGGGCTCGGTCTCGTCGGTCAGCGCGGGGTCCTCGACGACGGCGTCGGGGAAGGCCTCGAGAACGCGCCGGTACAGTTCCGGGTCCGCCGGGACGTCGACTTCGGTTCCCTCGTACTGGCCCTTGAGATCGAGAATTCGGATGCTGTCGGTGCCGACGCTCTCGTCGATCGCACTCACGAGGTCGTCGTCCCACTCAGGAATCGGATCGAGTTTGAACTCGAGGTCGGGAACCCGGTCGCGCAACTGCTCGAGTCGGTCAGTCGTCGGCGGTTCGCCCAGTCGCGTGCTGGCGACGAATCGAACGGGGTCGAACGAGCGGCCGAGCGCGCTCGCGACGTCGGTGCCGGCCTGCCGAAGCGCGAGATCCAGCGCGGCGCTCTCGAGGCCCCAGCGGCGATAGTTCCGAAAGACCTCGCGGTCGGGTGCGCCCGCTGGGAACAGATCGACCGACTCGAGGCGGGCGGAAAAGGAGTCGACGGTATACTCGCCGGTGAGGTCGGGCAGCCCCGACTCGGCCAGCGCGTCGTGCTCGTCCGTCTCATAGGTGACGTCCTCACCGCGGCCGACGATGGGATCGCTATGAACGTCGTCGGCGTTCGATCCGGGTCCGGTCAGCGCGAACTCGGTTGAGACGCGGGTGAACTCGCTCGAGGTCTCCCGTTCCAGCCGTTCGGTCGACATCGCATCGATCGACAGCGACAGATCGGCGATCCGGTCGTAGTCCATACGGGCTAGACGTGGGCCAGAGGAATGAAGGTTGCAGGCGACAGAGTCTCGTTCGAAGGGGGTACGGGACTCGCGGTCGTAAACGGGGGCGAACTCACTTCTCGTCGCGTCGCTGACGCAGGTTCTGGCGGGTGAACTGCGGTTTGACGCGGGTCGTTCGCGGCTCGCGGAACGACCGGTAGAGCTGGATCGTCACCAGGACGGAGAAGACCGCGGCGACGACGCTGGCTTCGGGGGCCTCGAGAGCGTAGAGGACGCCCATCGAGAACAGCGACATGGTCAGTAACAAGCCGTAAATCAGTCGTTTGGCGAGCGTGGCGAAGACCTTCTCCTCGTCCTCGACGCCGATCCGGACGAAGAGGTCGTCGCGGTCCAGTCTGTCGAGCGTACGCTCGGTCTTGGGTGCCAGCCGCGTGAGCGACTCGCCGCTGCGGCGGAGTTGCTGGCCGGTTTCGCGGACGTACTGGCGAGCGGTCTCCTCCCGGTAGCCCTGCTCGGTGAGGTAGTTCGTCGCGGTGTCGATGAAGTCGAAGTCGGAGTCGAGGGTGACGCAGACACCCTCGACGACGGTCGCGACCCGGAGGACCAGCGCGAGGTTCTTCGGGAGACGGAACGGGAAGACGTAGATCGAGTCCTCGATCTGCCCGACGATCTGGTTGATTCGGTACTGCTCGACGTCCTCGCCGCGGGCGTCCTGGATGGCGATCTCCATCACCTCGGCCATCACCCCGCGGTCGGCGTCGGGGCTGAGCGTCCCGATCTCGATGAGAGCGTCGAGGATGCCGTCGATGTCCTGGTTGGCGACGGCGACGTAGAAGTCGACGATCTTCTCCTGGATGAACGAATCGACCCGACCGGACATCCCGAAGTCGTAGAAGACGATCCGTCCGTCGTCGGTTACCGCGAGATTACCAGGGTGCGGGTCGGCGTGAAAGACGCCGTCCTCGATTATCATCTGGAGATACGATCGCTCTAAGTTCTCCGCGACTCGCGTCCGGTCGATCCCCCGCCGCTCGAGTTCCTCGACGTCGTTGATCTTCGTTCCCTCGACGTACTCCATCGTGAGCACGCGCGGCCCCGAGTGGCTCTCGATCACGTCGGGGATGACGAACCGATCGTCGTCGGCGAAGTTTCCGCGAATTTCCTGGAGCATCTCGGCCTCTCGCTCGTAGTCCATCTCCTCGCGGATCGTCTTCGAGAACTCGTCGGCGAGGTTCTCGAGCGAGAACGACCGCGACTCGTCGACGAAGGTGAGCAAGATGGGGAGCGACCACTTGATCACGCGCAGGTCGGCGTTGACCAGTTCCTCGATGTTCGGCCGGCGGATCTTGACGGCGACCTCGCGGCCGGCGTCGTCGGCGGCATCGGCATCGGTCGCCCGTTCGGTGCCCCCGACGGCAGCTTCGTCGTCCGCTACGGCGTCGGGATCGACGCGCGCTCGGTACACCTGCCCCAGACTCGCGCCGCTGATCGCCTCCGTCTCGAACTCGACGAAGTGGTCCTCGAGCGGCCCGCCGAGTTCGTCCTCGAGCACGACCTTCGCCTCGGCCCACTCCGCGGGCGGCACGTCGTCCTGCAGCGCCGAGAGCACGTCGATGTACGCCGGCGGCAACACGTCCGGCCGCGTCGAGAGCAACTGACCGAGTTTGATAAACGTCGGCCCGAGGGTCAACAGCGACTCGAGGAGGACCTCCGCGCGGTGACGGTGGGTCTCGGGGTCGACCCGCCGCGACCGGCCGAACAGCAGGAACCGTCGTCGGTCACGGGCAAAGGCGACGAGCAGCGGGAGGAACTGCCAGGCGACGAGCACGAACCGCTTGTAGGCGCGGAGGGAGACCAGTCTCGGTCACCTCACGTTAGTCGGCATCCTCTTCGACGACGTCGATCGTTGTCTCTCCGTCTCCGGACGTTTTGGGCAGGTCTAACTCGAGGACGCCGCGCTCGACCGTCGCTTCGGCCTCCGTCTCGAGGGCGTCGGCGGGCATCGGGAGGTCGACGTCCAGAAACAGCGAGCGATTCTCCTCGAGGTAGCGGTAGTCGTCCTCGGGTTCCTTCTCGCGGTGGGCGTCGATGGAGATCCGACCCTCGTCGACCGATAGCTCGAGCGAGTCGGCGGAGACGCCCGGAACGTCGAGAACGAGCAGGTAGGCGTCCTCGCTCTCGAGCAGATCGAAGAAGACGTCGTCCGAGAGGTCCCGCAGTGCGTCGCGAAGCGCTGACATAGCTACTGGTTCGAACGCCGATACGAAAAAGCCCGCGGTAGCGGTCGATTCGGGTGCAGGAGAGAAACGGTGGCAAACGCTCGAGAGAGGACGCCTCAGAGTGCCCACGAAACGGCGATTACCGCCGCGAGAGCGCCGATTCCGAGAGTGAGGAGTCCCTGTGCGCCGGCGCGGAGTCCGAGTCGCCGTTCGGTACTGTCGGAGATGATGAACGGATCGCCGAACAGCGCGTGACGAAGCCGGAGCCAGCGGCTGTCGGCGTACGCCGCCTCGTCGACGCCGACGGCGGCGTTGACCTGTCCCGGCGCGCTCGAGACGGTCGTATCGTATCGAGCCGTTCCGAGGACGTGGACCTCCTCGTCGGGGACGAGCAGCCGTTCCGTGAACCGACGATCGCTGTCCGTCAGCCGATCGAGGATTCCGCGGTCCGATCCCGTCGCCTGATCGTCGATGGCGTCGGTGTCCTCGATGAACCGGGCGATCGTCGAGGGCGGTTCCGTCCCAGCATCGACGGTAATTCGGTTGTCAGTCTCCAGCCTGAGGTCTGCTCCCGGCGGCTCGATCAAGACGTTTCCCGAGTCGTCCTCGAGCAGAAACGGAACGTACCCCTCGTCGGCGTCGATCGTCGACCAGTTCGAACCGTTTTTCGAACTGCTGTACCGTTCGATCTCGTACTCGTAGGCGAGACACGGCGTGTCGGAGAGCGGGGCGCGACAGCGCCGCCCGTCGTCGACCGGCCGGGCCGTGCCGCGCAGTTCGATCCGACCGCCGTCCGTTGTGTCGAGGACCGAATCCGGCCGCGAGCGGAGGATGCGGTTCGCGAGTCGAAGTTCGCCGATGCCGTACCAGCAGAACGCGACCGCGACCGCGGCACCGAGTGCGAGGACCGCGACCGAAGCCGACTCGACTTGAAGGACCATCCGTGATCGTGACAGTTTCGAGACACCCAATATAACTGTATCGGCGGGTGACGGACCGCGGACCCCACGTTTTTGACGCCCGCCGCCCCGAGTCTGAGTATGAACGGAGCCGACAGCGAGCGCAAGGAGTCAGGGTTCAAGGTGCGGACCCCAGTGGCAGAGGCGCGTCGGACGCTCAGGGATGCCCTCGCGGCGGGCGAGCCGGCCGACGGAGGCGGTTCCAGCGACGACAGCCCACCGCAGACGGGCGCCGAACGGATAGACGTCGGGCGCGCGGACGGCCGCGTGCTGGCCGAACCGGTCACGTCCGCTCGGAACGTCCCGCACTACCGGCGGGCCGCGATGGACGGCTACGCCGTCCGCGCCGCGGACACGTTCGGTGCCAGCGATCGCTCGCCCGAGGTGCTCCGGATCGCCGAGGGAACTGGCGGCGACGCCAGCGTCGGACCCGACACCGCCGCGCGGGTCCACACCGGAAGCGCCCTGCCCGAGGGCGCCGACGCCGTCGTCATGATCGAGCACGTGACCGACCTCGAGTCCGCGGGCGAACTCGAGGTCGAAGACGCGGTCGCGGAGGGCGAAAACGTCGCGCCGATCGGGGAGGACGTCGCAGAGGGCCAACGGCTCTACGACGCGGGCCATCGGCTCCGACCGTCGGATCTCGGGCTCCTGCGCTCCGCGGGCTACGCGAAGGTTCCGATCGCGAAGCGGCCGACGGTCGGCGTCGTGCCGACGGGGGAGGAACTCGTCGCGGCCGATCCGGAACCGGGCGAGGTCGTCGAAACGAACGGGCTCACCGTTTCCCGACTGGTCGAGCGCTGGGGCGGCCGTGCGACCTACCGGAACGTCGTCACCGACGACCCCGAGTCGCTGCGCGTGGCGATCCAGCGGGATCTGACGAAGGACGTCCTCGTGACGACCGGCGGCTCCTCGGTCGGCGAACGCGACCTCCTGCCCGAAGTGATCGACGAGCTGGGCGAAGTGCTCGTCCACGGCGTCGGCCTGAAACCCGGCCACCCCGTCTGTCTGGGTCTCGTCGAGGACACGCCCGTCCTCGCCTTACCCGGCTACCCCGTCGCCTGCATCGTCAACGCGGTCCAGTTCCTGCGCCCCGTACTGCGCTGGCTCGAGGGCACCGAGCCCAATCCCCACCCCACGACGCTGGCCCGACTCGAGCGCAAGATTCCGAGCGGACCCGGCACGCGAACGTTCGCGCGAGTGCAACTCGAGCCGCGAGATGGAAACGCGAGCGAACTCGAGGCCGACGAGCCGCGATACACTGCGACGCCGACCAGAGCGAGCGGGTCGGGCGTGCTCTCGAGCGTCGCGCTGGCCGACGGCTGGGTAGTCGTCGACGACGAGCGCGAGGGGATTCCGGCGGGTGAGACGGTCGCCGTCGAGGACTGGGAGCCGAACGGGTAACCGGCGCGCTCGCGACCACCATCATTAATAACACTGTCTGGCTACTCTGCACGTATGGAACTGAACGAACTCCTCGAAGGGGAGTCGCTTACCGGACGACAGGCCGCGATTATCTTCTTTACCTTCCTGATATTGGTCGTCTTGGCGGGGATACTCCTCGTGGCGCTCAGAGACGTCTTCTGGCTCGCCGTATAGAGCCGTCGACCCATACTCGAGTCGTCAATCCTACTCGAGCGCGAGTCGAACCGCATCCGCGAGCGCGTTCACGCGAGCGACGTGTTCGTAGGAACCGTCGCGAACCCCGTTCGTGACGTACGAGAAGCCAATATTCTCCTCGGGATCGGCCCAGCCGACGCTGCTCCCGAGACCGGCGTGACCGAACACCCGGTCGGGTGAGAGCGTTCCGTAGGGTGCGACCGTCGTCCCCCCCTTCCAGAAGCCGAGGGCGAACCGGCCTTCGCGGCCGAGCGTGCCGTCCGAATCGGTTTCGGCCTCGAGGCCGGTCATTTTCTCGACTGTTTCGGCCGAGAGGAGTCGGGAGCCCTCGAGTTCGCCGCCGTTGGCGAGACAGGCGTAGAAGCGAGCCATATCGCTCGCGGTGCCGATGCCGTTCGCCGCCGGAATCACCGAGCGGTGGATCGCCTCGGTGTTGAACGGCGCGGCGACTGCGGTGTGGTCGCCGAGTCCCTCGCCCGGGTCGCGGCAGCGGTCGAACGGTTCGAAGCCGACCAGCGTCGCGACGTCGTCGTCCTCGTCTTCGCGCAGGCCAATGCCGGTGTCGTCCATGCCGAGTGGGTCGAACACGCACTCGGCGGCGGCGTCCTCGATTGACGTCCCCGAGACTCGGCGGACGAGTTCGCCAACCAGCCAACCGAAGGTCAGCGCGTGGTAGGCCGGTTGCTCGCCCGGCGGGAAGTTCGGCTCCATCGACTCGAGCTGCTCCACGACGGCGTCCCAATCGCTCCAGAGATCCGGTCGGTCGTCGATCTCGCCGCGATTGAGCCCCGACGTGTGACTGAGCACCTGCCTGACAGTGATCTCAGCCTTCTCGGTTCCGTCGTCGGCAAACTCGGGCCAGTGATCGACGACGCGGTCGTCGTACGCGAGTTCGCCCTCGTCGACGAGCGCGTGGAGGGTCACCGCGGCGTACGGCTTCGTACACGAAAAGAGGACGTGGCGCGTGTCCGTCGTCTCGTCGTCGCCGTCCGGCCCCGTCACGCCGCCCGCGAGGTCGAGCACCTGCTCGCCGTCGACGTAGACGGCTAACTGGGCGCCGTGGTGGAGGCCGACCTCGAGGTGACGGTCGAACAGCGCGGCGATCCGCTCGCGATCGGATTCGGCAAGTCGTGACATACCAGCAGACTCACGCGGTAGTATTGTAATCGTTGTCCTCGAGGCCGACTCCGACTCGGTTCACGAACCGGGTCTCGAGTGAGTAACCCCGAATTGACCCTCAATAATAACAGCGTGATAATCACGTTTGGGAGATATTTGCTATTTACTGACAGACGGTCGATGAATGACTGAAACGGTGATCATCTACCGGCTAAATATCATCATTACGCTCCTGTGTGCTATCCTCGGGAGACCCATTTGGCCGGCACTGTCTAGTTGAGCACCTCTTCGACAGGAGTTCGCCCATCTAGCGTCTAATTCGGTCGATCGTGATTGTAGTGGTGTCTGAACCATCGCAGCCAGCGGCGAGCGCTGGCTAGACTGCCCCGCCAAAACGAGTGAAAGCGGTCGATCCGAACGTCGATCGCCACGCGCTGACCGAGCGCGTGGCTCACGCTAGCGTCGATCCAAACCTGACCAACGACGGCGAATTGGCGACAATTCGGCCCGGCTGAATCCGTCAGCCGGGCCGGGAACGTCTGCAGCGAGTGGTAACGCTATCGAGCAGCTGGAGCCTTGGACGGCTTTCGCCGCTTCTCCCGAAGAATCGACGTGAATTCGCTGATTTCGTCTTGCGTCTCACAATTCAACAGCCCTTCTTGAGCTCAAACTGCTGAACCGACCGACCATCTGGACCTAAAGCGATAACGGGTGCATACAAACAGCTGTGAGAACCGGCATAGCTTCCTTCGCAACTGCTTGCGAAGATTTCGAGGGTCTCAAAACACCACTTACAGGGCTATCTGAACGTCCTCAGCCTCATTCTCACCGATGACCATGGGTTCAAGAAAATCATAGGTCCTGACTTCTATAGATGAGCGCACCTCAAAATATCGGCTTCAGTGCCGTGTCGACGAACAATAAAACCCCGATGATGACAGCCAGCCCAATCAGTCCGGCGTTCACTGCGGACCCGGCGTCGAAATACAACGGAATGACCAGGAAAAACAGTCCGAGTCCGACGAGAACAGCCGGTGCAACCTCCGTAATTGAATCTCCCTGCACAACAGCCGACAGTACCCATACGAGCACGAGGCCAGCACCGACGGCGACCGCGACCTCCTGATACCCGACCATAACTGACGATTGTGTTGAGAAGTTACACATCTGTCTCTTATCAAGTTTGGTGAAACACGTTGAGGACAAAGCAGTCAATGAGCCCCTGAAGCAGTGTTCCGACGAGGTTCAAGGTCCAGACGAATCTGTAGGTTCGGACCGACTGTTCCAGTCCTGGGTTGGAGAGCCCGCGGAATTTCGCCAACCACGGGTTCACCAGTAACTAGAGGCATTCGACTTGATTGATGTGAACGCCCTCATCGGTCACGAATTCGTCGGTGTGAACGACCGTCTCCTCGTGCTCGTAGACGAGTGGCGAATACCCGCGCCACTCGTCATGCCAGACCTCCTCGAGTTCGCCCGACAGGACCTCGATCTCATCGATCGCTGGCTTCAGTTCGTCCGCCTCAGTGCCATCCTCTGCCCGTACCACCCGAAGTACGTCGCGACAGGCCCCGACGAGCGTCATCCAATCACCTGGCACTCCTTTCCACCGTGATCGACCTGGCTCCTCGGAGCCGGCACGGGACAGACCGTCCCGCGACGGCAACTGAGCCTTGTAGCAAAGCATTTGGTTTCGGTTTCATCGACTTGAGTTGGTCCGTCGAGAGTGTGTTGAATGCGCCCGAAGACGAGGGGAAAGCCGCGTTCGAACGCGACTTCTCCCTCGCGTAAGCGCATATGATCGTTTCATAATAGCGGTCGAATAGCTGGGCGATCTGGGTGATGCTGGGCAAGGTATCGGCGTAGAGGATGAACATGAGAGGGAGTTTTCCGTGAGTGAGGCAACTATTTGCGAAAGGTGTATCTCTGGCACAAAGGAAGCCATAGCGGCAATTGCGGCACCAGACGCTGGGACTGGCGTCCCGCGTCTGTAGAGCTATGTCGGTGCATTCCGGCCAGGGAGCCTGTTCACACAAGTTTGCAGCGCCGCTTGACGATGGCATCGAGGGGCTCGAGGCGAAATTCGCGACACAACCCTATTATTCCCGTTGAGTCCCATTCGCCGGACCTCTCGGAGACGAGCACGCCGGAACCGGTCGCCTCGATGCCGGAGTACGATGCGGCGTGGCGCGGACTCTACGTCGGTGAACTCACAGTGTGGGGCCTCCAGTCGTGGCTTCCGTTCCTGCCGGACGATGTCGATTCGGCGGCCGCAGACGGTACCAGTCTGACGTTCAGCGAGTGGCTCATCGACCGGCACGGTCTGGTCGGCGCTGTGATTTGGCCGATTCTGACGAGCGTGTTATCTCTCGCCGGGATACTCCTGTTTCTCCTCATCGGCGCCGCGGTCGTCTGGGAGGTAGTACAGCCCTATCGGTAGCATCCTCCGACGAGCGACCAGTTACCGAACGACGGCGAACTGGTTTCGTGAGCACTGAACCGATATGCACACCGATCGCACAGTCTCCGCTCTCGCTCACTTCGTTCGCTCACGGGTCGTTCCGTCGTCCCTCGTCGACCGTTCCTCAAGCTTAATCACTCGGCTGTGAGTCTGGCCGATACGACCGACTGATCGCCTTCCAGGTCCCGGTCTCGAACCGGTAGTAGGTGACGACGGCGGGAACGAGCGTCTCGAGGACCAGTGCAGCGTACAGCGCCTCGATCCCGAGCGGAGTGACGGCCTCGAGGCCGGGGACCGGAACCGAGACGGCACCGAGGAGGGCGACGGGAAGCGCGAACACGTAGAGCCCGAGCAGTTGGCCGTAGAACGGCCAGCGGGTGTCGCCGCTGGCCCGGAGCGGGCCGGTCGCACCGCCGCTGACGCCGCGGAAGACGACGCTGACGCAGGCGACGACGATGAACGTGGTCACGAGCGGAAGGATCGACGGATCGTCGACGAAGACGCGACCGATCTGTTCGGCGAAGACGAAGACGACCGCCGCGCTGACGAGGTAGACGCCGACGCCGAACCAGAGGACCTGACGGCCGTAGCTGTCGGCGGCCCGTTCGTCGCCGGTGCCCAGTTCCTGGCCGACGAGGCTGCTCGAGGCGAGCGAGAACCCCCAACCGGGCGTGTCCATCAGATCCCGGACCCGTCGAGCGACGACGTAGGCGGCGAGCACGTTCGGGCCGAACAGCGCGACGATGGCGAGCATGGGGAACTGAGCCCCTCGTCGGGCGACGTTCGTGAACACCAGCGGGGTGCCGATAGTGAGGATGTCACGGACGTCCTCGAGCGTCGTCTGGGGCCAGCCGAGGGTGACCGGGAACTCGCCGACCAGCGGCAGTCGGCCGACGGCGAATCCGACGACGAACGCGGCCAGGACGACCACGTTCGCGACGACGGTTCCCATCGCCGCGCCGACGACGCCCATCCCGAGTGCGAAGATGAACACCGCGTTGAGCGCGACGTTGACGACGGCACCGCCCGCGCGGAGCATCATCGGCGTCCAGGCGTCGTCGGCGCCGACGAGCGTCCGGCTCCCGATAAGGTTCAGCGCCGCGAAGGGAACCCCGAGCGCGACGACCTTGAGGTAGTCCGCGCCGTAGGCGATCGACGCGGCGTCGTTGCCGATGAGCGCGATCAGTTGGTGGGGTACCAGCCAGTAGAGGGCTGCGAGCGGGAGCATGATCGCCACGACGATGAGTCCGCTCGTCGTCACCGCCAGCGAGACCCCCTCGGCGGTGCCGCCGGTGTAGCGCTGGGAGACCAACCCGATCGTCGCGCCGGCGATCCCGCCGCCGATTCCGAACGCCAGCCCCCAGAACGGGGCCGCGAGTCCGATGCCAGCGATCGCTGCCGGTCCGAGGGCGATCCCGACCATCGCGACGTCCGCCGCGGACTTCGACATCCGGGCGAGTCCCGTGACGATCCGCGGCCACGCGAGGTCGGTCGTCCGCTCGACGCGACGAGGTTCGATCACCCCGAACCGCGCGAGCAGCGAGCCGACCGAGAGCAGCAGCCACCGGAACGGATTCGGGAGATCACTCCATCGAAAAGACACGAACACGGGTTTGGATTCTGGCGGTAAAGGGCTTGATATCGGCAGGTACACCGGCAGTCACTCTCATTTTCTCGAAATAGTACACCATTATCGTTCATTGGATATCCATACGTTCGATGTCGTGCGTGACACTCACACGCCGCGACCGGGTCGACCGACGTTTTTAGCCCCGGCCCGCCAACGGCGCGTATGGAACGCAAGGAGTTTCGCGACCTCGCCTCGCCCGCGGCGGCCCGCGAGGCGATCGACTCGCTCTCGCTCGAGGCCGGCATCGACCGCGTCTCACTCGAAGACGCTCGCGGTCGGGTGCTCGTGGCACGACTCGACGCCGAACTCGACGTCCCGGGATTCGACCGGGCGAGTCTGGACGGCTACGCACTTCGGGCACGAGACACGTTCGGCGCGGACGAAGCCGACCCGGCGCGACTCGAGGTCGTGGGCGCGGTCCACGCGGGAGCGCAACCCGATGTCGAACTCGCGGACGGGCAGGCCGTCGAGATCTCGACCGGAGCGGTGATGCCCGACGGCGCGGACGCGATGGTTCCCGTCGAGCGCACTGACACGGACGAAACCGACGGCGAGGGGGCGAACGACGTGTTGATCCGCACCTCGGTCGCCCCCGGCGACAACGTCATGTTCGCGGGTGCCGACGTCGCGGCCGGCGAGCGCGCGCTCGGTCCAGGGACCCGAATCACGCCGCGAGACATCGGACTGCTCTCGGCGCTCGGAATCGACGAGGTGCCCGTCCGGGGACGGCCCGCGGTCGGCATCGTCTCGACGGGCGACGAACTCGTCCGGCCGGGCGGCGACCTCGAGAGCGACCGCGGCGAGATCTACGACGTCAACAGCTACACGATCGCCGCGGGGGTCGAGGACGCCGGCGGCGAGGCGGTGCTCTACCCCCACGCCGGCGACGAGCAGGACGAAATGGAGCGTATCCTCCGCGAGGCGGCCGACGAGTGCGACCTCGTGCTCTCCTCGGGGTCGACCAGCGCGAGCGCGGTCGACGTCATCTACCGGGTGATCGAGGAACAGGGCGAACTGCTGCTCCACGGCGTCAGCGTCAAACCCGGGAAACCGATGCTCGTCGGCCGGCTGCAGGGCTCCGCCTATATCGGTCTTCCCGGCTACCCCGTCTCCGCGATGATGGTCTTCCGGACGTTCGTCGCGCCCGCGATCCGCGCGGCCGCGGGGCTGCCGGAGCCGACGGCGGCGACCGTTTCGGGACGGATGGCCAGACAGGAACGCCACGGCGAGGGACGACTTCGGCTCATGCCCGTCGGGGTCGTAACCGATGTCGACGCGGAGCCGCTCGTCTACCCCGTCGACAAGGGCTCCGGCGCGACGACCAGTCTCGCCGAAGCCGACGGCGTCGTCGAAGTCGGCCCCGAGACCGACTACCTCGAGGCGGGCGAACCCGTCACCGTCCAGCTCTTTTCGCCGGATGTCCGCCCGCCGACGCTGCTCGGCGTCGGCGAGGACGACCCGACGCTGAATCGGCTGCTCGACCGCCTCGAGAACCCCCGCTATCTATCGGTCGGCTCCCGGCCGGGGCTGCGCCGACTGCGCGAGGGCGTGCCGGACGTCGCAGTCGTCGCGGGACCGACCGATCGCGAGCACGAGGCCGACGAACTCGGCGGCTGGAGCCGCGAGTGGGGGCTGATCGTCCGGCCCGGCAATCCCGCAGAGGTGGAGGGACTCGCCGATCTGGTCGACCGCGACCTGCGCTTTGTCAACCGCACGACGGACTCGGGACTGCGCTCGAGTCTCGAGGCCGCAGTCGACGACCTCGCGGCGCACCGCGACGGTTCCCCCCGCGACCTTCGCGAGTCGATCGACGGCTTCGATCTGGGGCTTCGCGCCCACGAGAGTCCCGCACGCAAAGTGATCTCGGGCGACGTTGACGTCGGGCTGGGACTGCGCGAGACCGCCGAGCGACTCGATCTCGCGTTCGTCTCCCTCGGGGAGCAACCCGTCCGGGTGCTCGCGAACCCCGACCGAACGGGCAAGAAGAGCGTCCGCGAACTCGAGACGGTCCTCGAGAACGAGACTGGAACCGAGAGCGAGCCCTGACCCTCGACAACCTGACGCGTTGACAGATCGGCGGTGACCGCCAACCGATTCCGGACCGATATCAGTCCGCCAGACAGTCAGTACCGCCAGAACAGCGCTTTTTACGTCAGTGTGATGTACAGGTGGTGATGTCGACGATAGCCGAGTTCCGGCTACCAGCAGCGCAGACGACACTGGGTACGGCACTCGAATACGCGCCCGAAGCCACGTTCGAGCTCGAGTCGTCGGTCTCGAAGACGTGTCCCTCGCTCTGGGTCTCCGACGTTGGCCGCGAGACGGCTGCCACAGCCTTCGAGACGGATCCCTCCGTCGCCGAGTACGAACTGCTCGTCGAAACCCAGTCGCGGCTGCTGTTCGACGTAACGTTCGTCGAGGGGACGATGCGACTCCGCGACGAACTGCTCGCGAACGGCGGCTCCGTCCTCGAGATGTGGGGCACCGACGGCTGGTGGCAGGTCAGGGTCCGGTTCCCCGATCGGGAGACGCTCGTCGGAGCGTACGACCGCCTCGAGGCGTCCGGGATTTCGGTCGACCTGCGCCGGGTGAGCGACATCAGCGGCGTGACCGGCGACGAGACGCGGCTGACCCCCCAGCAACAGGAGGCGCTCGAGGCGGCGCTCGAGCACGGCTACTTCGAGATTCCGCGCGGCATCTCGATGGAGGAGCTAGCCGAAGAGCTGGGAATTTCCCATCAGGCACTCTCCGAACGGTTCCGACGCGCCTACGAGACGCTGGTCGACGACGAGCTACAGCCGGCGAGCGAGCAGTCGAACGTCAGGTGAGCGCAATCTGGGGCCACCTCCGAACGGCCGAGTCGTCGAACGAGGTCTGCGGCTGAGTGTGCGCGGCCAACGGTTATGCCCGCCAGCGGCGACGGTCCTCGTGGCATGCTCGAACTGTACCAGGCGGAAGGCTGTCCGCACAGCGCCGACGTCCGCGAGAAACTGACCGATCTCGGCGTCTCGTACGTAATTCACAACCCGCGACGGCCCGGCAGCGAGGGTGGCGACGTGCTCAACGACCAAGCTCGGCGGGTGATGACCGAACTGGGCGGCGAGGACTCGATCCCGTTCCTCGTCGACACCGACCGCGAGGAAGCGCTCTACGAGAGCGAGGAGATCGTCGACTATCTCGAGGACCACTACGCCTGAGGTCGGTACGGCACGGATACTCCGCATACGAGGAGCGATCGACGGTTCGTGGATCTGCTCACTGCATGACTATTTTTATACAGTATCGGGATAGTCAGGTGGTATGAATAGTACAGCGCTGCGACGGCGGGACCTCCTCGTCGCAATATCGGCTGGCTACGCCACGCTCGCGGGCTGTTCGGAGATCAGGACCGCCAACTCCGGCTACGGAACGGCGTACGGCTACGGGTACGGGACCGACTGAGCATGCCGGACGAAACGCCGCGGCTCGGACTGGGGACCTACGAACCGGGCGACGAGTGGGATCACACCGACACGGTCGAGGCGCTCGACGAGCACGCGATCGTCCGCGCCCCGATCGCCGACCGTCCGGCGACGGGCGAGTACGACGACGAACTGTTCCACGCGACCGACCAAGGGATCACCTGGCGCTGGGACGACTCGAGCGAGGACTGGGTGTACTTCGGCGGCCGGGGCAGTGCCGATCAGCCGGTGCCGGGGACGAGTCACTTCGAGGCGACGCACGTCGACGAAGCAACCATCGGCGCGGCGAGTATCGATACGGCGAGCGCCGACGCAGCGACTCTCGTCCACGCACGCAGCGAGGAGACTCCCGTTTGGAACGTCGAGGCACACGGCATCGAGGGCGACGGCACGACTGACGTCGGACAGGCCGTCCACGAACTCCTCGAAACCGTCGCGGACGCCGGCGGCGGGATCGTCTACGTTCCGCCGGGCCGGTATCTCCTCGAGCGAACGCCGCTGGTGGGTGACGATACGCTCCTCGTGGGTGCCGGTCGATCGACCGTCCTCGAGGGGCCACGGCCCGACGGCGAGGAGGGACGGGCGCTCCTCTCCAACAGGGGGTACGACGCGACCGGCTACGGGGGGGCCTCGAACTGGGGCGTCTGCAACGTCCGCATCGACGCGCCGGAGTCGAACGGAATCATGCCCGCACACGCGAAAAACGTCCGACTGGAGAATATCTACGGCGACGCGGTCTACTACCACCACATCGACGTCGTCTCGTCGAAAAACGTCGTCGTGGACGGCTACTGGGCGAGTCGCGGCGGCGAGGGGAGTTCGGACGCCCCCGTTCAGTTCGACAACCAGAATGCGGGGACGGGCTGGAACAGCGTGTGGAACGGCACGGATCACAGCCCCGCGACGGCCGACGACACGCCGACGAAACACTGCCGCCTGACGAACTTCGAGATCGATCCGGAGAACGACCCCGACTACGGCGTTCACATCCATCGCGACGGAAACGAGTCGATCATCGTCAGCGACGGCTACATCACCGGCTGTCAGCACTCGGCGATCAGGGCCGACACCGGCGATCTGATCGCGGATCTGACGATCGACTGCGTCTCGTGCATCGAGAACGCGCGAGGGATCTCGCTGGGTCACGTCGGAAGCGGTCGACGGGAGTTGACCATCGACAACGTCACGATCAGAACCGACGACAAGGGGCTGGCCGCCGGATCGGGACTCTACGCGAGCGGATTCGACGGCGCGAAAATCTCGAACGTCATCGTCGACGGCGCATTTACGAACGCGATGGTGTTCGACGACATGGACGACCTGAAGCTGAGTACCGTCACGGCGACGGGAGCCAGACATCAAGCGTACAGATTCCGAGAGAACGTCGATGCGACGCTCACGACCGCTCGCGCGGCCGACTGTGGCACTGCGGGGATTTACTCTGGTCCCGGAAGTCGCGTCGCCTACGGCGGCATCACGTTCGACGACGTCGGAAGCGAGGTCGTCGTCGACGGCGAACTACGGGAGTGGAAGTCGTCGTGATCGTCGTCGATCGCCTTGCCGTCTCGAGACGTGCCTCCGTACTAGTCGCTCGAAAAACCGTCGCAGATAGCGCGACCGATACGCCGTCGATTAGTCGCTCGAGGGCGAAGGGAGCAGATCCCGAACGAAGACCTCGTCGGGGAGATCGGGGAGCTGTGGCGGAACGACCCCGTCGCTCGAGTCGATCGTGTGCCCCGTCTCGACGTAGTGTTCGATTGCCCGGCGCGAGCGAGCGCTGCTGGAGGGCTCGTCGGTCTCGCTCGTGTGCCAGTCGCAGGTGAGGCAGTATTTCATTCGCGTCTCTGCTCTCAGCTTAGAGTCGCCTCGTGAATCTTTTTTGGTATTGCATGACTCGGGGTTCGACCCGATTCGAGACGTCCGGGAGTCGACGGCCGACGTCAGAACAGGTCGTCGAACGACTGAACCCGGTAATCGCCGAGGACGCAGCGCCCGCGCCGGTCGTGGCCGACGCGTTCGACGTGGATGGCGTCGAGGCCGGCGTTCCAGGCCGCCCCGACGTCGTTGGCGCCGTCGCCCGCGAGGACGCCCCGATGACCGTTGTTCGCGACTCCGAGGTCGTCCATCACGGACTGGACGGGCGCCGGATCGGGTTTCCAGCCCGTCTGCTCGGTACAGCACAGGCGCGCGTCGAACCAGTCATGAATATCGAGGTGGTCGAGCACCGGCTCGCAGAGGAACTGCTGGCAGTGCGTGACGAGACCGACCGGCACGTCGAGGTCGGTGACGAACTCGGCGTCCTCGTGGAGGTAGGTCTGTTCGGCCCGCACCAGCGGATCCTCCTCGTCGTGGAAGGCCTCCCAGAACGCCTGCGGGTCGAGGCCCCACTCCAGAAGTTGGCGGTCTCGAGAGCCGGTCAGGCCGCTCCAGATAATGTCGGCTTCGCGGTCGGTGAACTCGTGGCCGATCCGGTCGCCGACCCGGTCGAATACGTCGCGGGTGTACGACCACTCGACGTCGACGAGCGTCCCGTCGAGGTCGAGCAGCCAGAAATCGTACGGATCGTCGTCGTCCATCTCGCCGTCCATCGGACGCTGAGGTACGTGCGTCTCAACTAAAGATGTATCGTCTGTCAAATCGTCGGTCACGGAATCACTCGCTCACACCTTGTCGGTAACTCGGATACTCGAGCCCAGATACTTCGAGAGCACCTCCGAGACGGTCTCGGCGTTGAACGACTCGAGATCGGCCGCGATACCGTCTTTCATGGCTGCGAAGTACTCCTGGTCGACCTGGAGTTCCCGAAACGAGACCGACTCGACCGGCTCGTCGAGCCACTCCTCGACGAGTTGGCGGCCGTACGCCGCGTCGCTCAGTTCGCCGCGCCAGAGCGTGTCCCGGAAGAACAGCCAGCCCTCGCGCCCCGGTTCGGGGGCCTCGTGAAAGACGGTAACCGTCGTCTCAGCCGTCGACGGCTCGAGCCGAACCGACGGCTGGTCGGGCTCGAGGCAAAGCTCCGCGCGGAAGACGTATCGGGCCTCCATCGCTCACCCTCTCTCCATCTGCTCAGGCGTTTTTCTCGGACTCGATCAGCTCCGCCATCTCGGTGTCTTTGTCCGTGATACCGCCTTCCTCGTGGGAGGTGAGCCGGATTTCGACTTCCTCGTAGCGGATGATGATCTCGGGGTGGTGGAACTGCGCTTCGGCGATCTCGCCGACCATCTGCGCGAAGTTGACGCCGCGGAGGTAGTCACTGAACCCGTACTTACGAACGATCTCGTCGCCCTCCTGGGTCCACTCGTCGGGGAGCTGCGCGTCGATTTCGTCGTCGGAAAGCAGATCGGCCATAGTCGGTCGAACGCAACCCAATCAAATAATGATTGTGCCGCGCGAGGTCGTCCGACCGGAACGCGGACTCACCCCACCGACAGGGACTTATCGACGAGCGGAGTACGTGCTGGCAGTGTAATGTGTGATCGGACAGGTAATTGTTCGAACGACGATACCTGCCAGCTCGTCCTCAGAAACGGGCACACCGGGATCGAGACCACCGAGTACTACTGCAAGGCACACCTCGTGCTCCGGATCTGGGAAGTCGAAGCCGACGACGATCTCGAGGTCGTCGACGCGACGAAGCTCTGGCACTGACGGCGTCGCTGTCGCGACTCGACGGGGAACGTCGTCAGAAACGGTCGCGGTGGCGCACGTCGCGTGCTCGTTCGAGCCGACTAATCGTCGTCCGTCGCCTCGAGGTGGGTCTCGGTGGCCGTCGCACCGCCGGTGGGAAGTGGCGGTGCGATCGGGCCGTCGTCGCCGCCGAAGTCGGGATTGAACAACTGAAGCGCGGTGTTGATCGTACTCCAGTCGTCTTCCGCGGCCGCCTCTCGCAGACTCTTGGTCGGCGGGGCGAGCAACTGGTTGACCAGCGCGTCGGCCATCGCCTCGACGACCTCGCGCTGTTCCGCGGAGAACTCCTCCCCCTCGAGACGGGAGAGCGCCGTCTCGAGTTCTCGCTTCTTCATCCGCTCGGCGGATTCGTACATCGCCGCGATGGCCTCGTCGGCGCGAGCGCGCTTGTACTGCTCGCAGAGCAGGTCGAACTCGCGGTCGACCATCGACTCGACCTCGCGGGCCGCGTCGGCACGCTGCTCGCGAGTTTCGGCCGTAATCGACTCGAGGTCGTCCAGATCGTAGACGGTCACGGTCGGAAGCGAGTTGGTCGTCGGCGCGACGTCGCGGGGTTGTCCGAGGTCGACGACGACCCGTTCGGTACAGTCGTCTGGACCGTCCTCATTGCCGCCGGGACTCCCGGCGTCGTCTCCGTCTCCGCGGCCGGTCGCGTCGACACCACCATCCGATTCGAAATGCTGTGCCTCGAGGATCGGGTCCTCGCTGCCGGTCGCCGTGACGACGACATCGGCGTCGCTTGCGAACTGATCGAGTGCCGAGAGTGGTGCCGCACTGGTGTCGGTCTCGAGTTCGCTCGCGAGGTGTTCGGCGTGGGAGACGGTTCGGTTCGCGACGACGACTTCCTCGACGCCGGCGTCCGCGAGGCTGCGGGCCGCGAGTCGCCCCATCTCGCCGGCACCGACGACGAGCGAGGTCGCGTTCTCGAGCGGGATGCGCTCGGCAGCGAGTTTCGTCGCCGCCGAGCCCAGTGAGACGATTCCGTCGTTGATCTCGGTCTCGGTTCGGGCGCGTTCGCCGACGTGAATTGCCTTCGTGACGGCGGCTTCGAGCATCTCGCCGATGCCGCCGGCGCTCCGAGAATCCTCGTAGGCGGTTCGGACCTGTCCGAGGATCTGATCCTCGCCGAGGACGACCGACTCGAGGCCGCTCGCAACGGACAGCAGGTGGCGCAGGCTCTCGTCATGGTTGGTGATGACGACCGCGTCGTCGGATACGTTTGTGAAAAACTCCTGGAGTGCGGCCCGACCGACGGCGGCGTCGGTCGCGACGACGTAAGCTTCGACTCGGTTACACGTCGAGAGGGCGTACGCCTCCTCGACCGCCGGAACGGTGAGCAGGTCGGCGACGCCGGCCCGCTGGCTCTCGGGGCTCGCGTCGGCGAGATCGTCGACGCTCCCGCTTTCGTGCGTTACTCGTCCGGCAGTCACGACCCCCGCCGGAATCACGGTCGGTCACCCCTGGCGGGCAGTTCCTCGTCCAGCACGTCCTCGATCACTTGACTACAGTTGGAAGCACCCGTACGTAAAGCTGTCCAAACGGCCGGAGAATTGACGACATCGATGACGATCTCGCGTCGCCGGTCGGGATCGACGTCTCGTGATTTCAGTTCCGTCCGCAGTTCGCCACAGACGCGCGCCATCTCGCCCGCGCCGGCGAGCGTCTCCTCGAGTTCCTGCCGGAGATACTTGCTCAGCGCGGGCGCGGTCCCACCCGTGGAGATCGAGACGACGACGGGATCCTCCCGGACGGTCGCCGGCACGACGACGCTGCCCGGCTCGCGCTCGCCGGAGCGATCCGCGCGATTGACGAGGACGCCGCGGTCTCGAGCGGCCGTCGCGACGGCCTCGTTGACCGCCTCGTCGCTCGTGGCGGCGACGACCAGCGCGGGCGCGGTTCGCTCGAGCCAGCCGTTGATGTCGACGGCATCGGGAGCGGCCCGAATCAGTGTCGCGTTACCGAACTCACGGTCCGCGAACGCGGGACTGACGACGAGCACCTCGGCTTCGCCCGCGAAGCGGCGCGCTTTCCGCGCCCCGACCGGGCCGCCGCCGAAGACGAGCACCGTCGCACCCGTGAAATCGTGCAAGAGTGGAATCATCCGTGCCCACCTTTTTTCCACTCGGGTCCGCGGAGCGGACCACTCGCGCAAAAAATCTGTCCGGCGAGAGCAGCGCTCTCGCTGACCTTCGCTCGCGCCGCTCGCGAAGAGACCAAAAAAGGCCGCTCGCTCCCTGCGGTCGCTCGCGGATAAATCATGTTTGCAGTTCGTCACCTCCCTTAGTGTTCGCGTCCGCTCGCTCCTCGAGCCGGATCCCCGTCTTCTTCAGGATCTGCGTCGAGAACAGCGAGTCCCAGTCGTCGTCGCCGACGTCCCAGTGGGCGGCCATCGTCTCGCGAACCTGTTCGATCCGCCGCTGGCTCTCTTCCTCGCTGCGGCCGTGGGTCATCGCGAAGAAGTTGTACGGCCAGACGCCCTCGTGGCGCGGGCGCCGGTAGCAGTGCGTGACGAACGGCAGGCCCGCGACTTCGGGACCGACCTCGCTCACGAGGTCGTCCGGGACATTCCAGACCGTCATCCCGTTTTCCGTGTACCCCAGCGCGTAGTGGTTCGGCACGACGCCGATGCGCCGAATCTTGCCCTCCCGCTCGAACCGCTTGATCGTCTCGAGGACCCACTCGAGGTCTTGCTCGATGGCCGCCGCGACGTCCGCGTAGGGCGTCTCGGTCAGCGGGAGGCCGTCCTGGATCTCGAGAACGAGGTCGCGCTCGGCCGGCGTCAGCGTCGATTCGTCGGTCGGGGTGACGTCAGGGCCGAGAGCAGTGCAGTCGACGCCGGCCGATTCGGCTTCGTCGTCGTCGGAACCGTCGAGCGGGCCGTCGACGTAGAATTTCGCCTCGACCCGGAACTCCTGTTCTTTGGGGAGGTTGTACGTCTCCTGGCCGGTTTCGTCCTCGATACCGGCCAATACCTCCTCGACTCGCTCCTCGTCGGCCACGCTCACGACGAACCAGACGTTCAGGTGCGGATGCGCGCGCTCGTAGTTGTGTGCGACCTCGCGGTGGGCGTTGACGGCGTCGACAACCTCGTCGAAGCGGTCCTCGGGGGCGTGCATGGCGACCAACGTCGCCGCGCCGCCGATCTCCTGGGCGTTGACCAGTGGGCCAAAGCGCGAGAGGACGCCCCGCTCGTCTACGTCGCGGATCGTCTCGAGTAAACCGGTCGCGTCGATGTCGACCCCGCGGTCGCGCATGGCTTCGGCGGCGGGTTCGAAGGGCCGTTCCACGACGGGAAAGCCGCCCTGAAAGGCGTTGACGACCGCCCGTTCGCGTTCCGACAGGTCGACGTCCGTGCTCATACTAGTCGTTCGGGAGTCCCGTGGCATAAGCGAACCGGGACGGTCCGCTCGAGGGGCTGTTCGAACGTTCGACCGCCGAGAAGGATGGTTGTTTCTTCGACGGAGACGGAGTCGTTAGTCGCCCTCGACGCCCGTGACCTCGTAGCCGAGATTGCGGACGTCCT
Organism: Natronorubrum marinum; assembly: GCF_052040125.1. Lineage (NCBI taxonomy): Archaea > Methanobacteriati > Methanobacteriota > Halobacteria > Halobacteriales > Natrialbaceae > Natronorubrum > Natronorubrum marinum. Next base: position 395,158 of record NZ_JBPPFV010000001.1, on the reverse strand, counting down.
CGAGGATCGCCTCGTGATCGGCGCTCGCTCGGTAGTAGATGACGATGTCGAAACTCCCCTGACGCAGCAGTTGCTGGCACTCCCAGACGAACGACTCGTCCTCGAGGGTGAGCCCCTGGTGCTGGTTCGAGGAGAAGTCGGGGTCGTCGTTGCCCGAGTAGACGTAGCAGTCCTCCGGCTCGTGGCCCGAGTGCTCGGCGATGATGTCGCCGACGTCGAGCGTGGCCTGCATCATCTGGACGTCCTCCTGTCCGTCGTGATCGGTGTGGACGATCGCGCCGTTGAGTTCGATCTCGCCCGGTTCGAGGAGCCGCTTGGTCCGCTGATAGAGGTCGTCGTCGATCGCGTCTGCCATTGCTCGAGCCGACGGCATCCGAACGGATAGCCGTCACGATTTCCGGGAGACCGAGGGAACTCCACGCTCGCGGCGCGACACTCGGATTCTCATGGTGATACACACCACACAAGACACATAGGGGTAGGTGACCTTTTGCCGAGCAATGAAGCGGTGGCTCCGGCAGCGCGTCGACGCGGTCTACGAGGAGGTGCTCTCGAGAGAGATATCCGGCGCACCGACGCACGTCGCGGTGATCCAGGACGGCAACCGGCGATACGCTCGCCGCAAGGGAGACGACGCGACCGACGGCCACCGCCAGGGGGCAAAGACGACCGAGCGCGTCCTCGAGTGGTGTCAGGATATCGGCGTCGAGGAGTTGACGCTGTACGCGTTCTCAACCGAGAACTTCAACCGCCCGGACGAAGAGAATCAGGCGCTGTTCGACCTCCTCTGTGAGAAGCTCCGGGAGTTCGCCGACGCCGAGCGCGTCCACGAGAACGAGGTCCGCATCCGGGTGATCGGCGAGGTCGAACGCCTCCCGGAGCGGGTTCGAGACGCGGTCGACTATGCCGAGCGCCGCACCCGCGGCTACGACCGATTCGTCCTCAACATCGCGCTCGCCTACGGCGGACGCTCGCAACTGCTCGAGGCGGTCCAGGGCGTCGCCAGCGACGTCGAAACGGGCACCCTCGAGCCGGCCGCGATCGACGTCGAGACGATCGAGGATCGGCTCTACGACCAGCCGGTTCGAGACGTCGACCTGATCATCCGAACCGGCGGCGACGAGCGGACGTCGAACTTCCTCCCGTGGCACGCCAACGGCAACGAGGCCGCCGTCTTCTTCTGTACGCCCTACTGGCCGGAGTTCTCGAAGACCGACTTCCTTCGGGGGATTCGAACGTACGAACACCGCGAGGAGTCCTGGCGACGGACCCGCGCCCGGCGGGCGATGGCCCTGCTCGGCGCCGTCAGCGATCCCGAACTCGTCGAAGCCAAGTCGATCGTCGAGCGCTTCCGGGACTCGCTGCCGACGGCCGAACAGCCCGATCCGGACGACTTCGAGACCGCCGAGAGCGGACAGGTCGACGACCTCGACTCGAGCGGGCAGGCCGCAGACTGAGCGCGACGACCGGCATCCGACGACGGGGTCGGCCGAACATGTTTACTCACCACAAGGATTTTATCGATCATTCCCGCACATGTAGCTGGCATGCCAACACCTCGCATCCCTGTCGACGTCGATCGATTCACGCGAGTCGCCGAGGTATCGACCGAGACAGCCTACGCCCTCCTCGCGAGTACCCGTACTCGGATCGCCCTGCACGTGCTCTCGACGGCCGGGCCGCGCTCCTCGCTCGAACGACTGGCAACGGCGGTCGCCCGATTGGACCCCGAGGGCTCGCCGACATCGGCCCGGATCTCGCTCGTCCACGTCGTCCTGCCGAAACTCGAAGCGAACAGCATACTCAAGTACGAACTGAGGGAGGAGAGCGTGCACCTCGACGGCCCGATCGTCGGCCTCGAAGAACCCATCGGAACGGCCCCGGAGGCGATGGGTGACGAGGGTGGTGGACCGGTGACGAGGAGCGGGAGTCGCACGACGACGACTGGCAGCGACGGACCCGGGTCGATCGATGCGCGCGACCCGAAAAAGTAGTCACCCAGACGTCTCGCTACCGGTGGCCGAGACGGAAGGCCGGATCCGGGGTTCGGGAAAACGGGGTGGGGCAGTTCACTGACCGTAGCGTCGCGACCGGTTGCAGTACTCTCGGACCGCCCGCAGGAAGTCCCGCTTGCGGAAGTCCCGCCAGTTGACGTCCGTAAAGTAGAGTTCGGAGTAGACCGACTGCCAGATCATGAAGTCCGAGAGCCGTTCGGCGCCGGTCTTGATCACGAGATCGGGTTCGGTCGGGAAGATCAGGTGTTGCTCGACCCGCTCGTCGTCGATCTCGTCGGGGTCGAGTTCGCCGTCGTCAACGCGTTCCGCGAGCGTCCGGACGGCGCTGGTGAACTCGTGTTTGCCGCCGAGACCGATCCCGATCCGGATCGGCGCGTCCGCACGGGTCTGATCGTCCGGTCCCCGAACCGCCACCGCTCGCGGCGCGTCGATCGTCTCGAGTTCGCGTCGCAACGCGGGAACCGCGGCGGCGTCGAGGACGCTCACGTAGACCGTCACCTGCGAGGCGTACTCGAACGCCCACGCGAAAAACTCGGTGAGCGTCTCGTAGGCGCCGCGCTCGAGGAGGTCGCGTTCCGTGATAACGAGCGCGACGTGGTCGGGCAGCGTGCCGTCGTGGCGGCGGATTCGCAACGCGAGGTACCGTTCGTACAAACCCACAGCCTTGCGTTTCCGGCGCGTTGGTTTACCGGTTACGAAGCGTCAGGGGTGACGGGCCGCCTCGGCGAGCGAGGAGCTATCGCCGTCCGCTCTGTTTCAGTGTACGTATGCAATTGGATACAGTCCAGATTTCGGAGTGAAACGGTGTTTTCTCGCAGTGACACGTTTCCCAGGTAGCGCCGTTGACAACCGTGAGAACGGCCGCGGCGCGGTTCACGAACCTTCAAGTAAACGCCACAGAAAGGACTCGGTATCGTGACAGCACCCGTTCGGCGAGCAGGGGCGTTCGCGCTCCTCTGTACGCTCGTCCTCGCCGTGCCCCTCGGCGGCCCCTGGGTCGGGGCTGCGATCGCGGCCGTCGTGATCGGGGGGGCGTTCGCCGTGACCGACGGTCCGCTCTTCGACCTCCTCGCGTATCCGGGGGACTACGAGGACGGTCGCCTCTACGGAGTTATCACCTTCGTTCTCGCAGCCGTCACGCTCGGTCTCATCGCGGTCACATCCTCGATGTCGATCGCCGTTTTCGTCGGCGCCGTGCTCCTCGTCGGCTACGGGAACGCCGCGGAACAACTCGCCCGCCGCCGGACCGATCACAGCGTCGTCCTCGTGGCGGTCTTCTGTCTGGTCGCGACCGCCGCAGCCGTCGCCGGGCAGGCGCTCACGCAGTCGCTGACCGACGGGTCGGGCTCGCTCGAGTCGATAGGATCGACCGTTCCGACGATGCTCTTTCTCGGCGCGAGCGCCGCGTTGCTCGCCGCCTTGCTTCGGGACGTCCTGCTGGCCCGCGACGACCCCATCGTCATGCTCTCGGTCGGCTTGCTGGGCTGGCTGCTCGCGGAACTCGAGCCGGCTCTGACGCTCGACAGCGTTGAGATCGTCGCCGCCCTCGGGATCACCATCGCGCTCGGCTACGCCTCCTATGCGCTCGAGACGGCCTCGATCGCGGGAATGCTCACCGGCATCCTGCTGGGGCTGTTGACCATCGTCCTCGGCGGCTACGGCTGGTTCGTCGTCCTCATCTCCTTTTTCGCCATCGGCGGGCTCTCCTCGAAGTTCCGCTACGAGGAGAAAGAGGAACTGGGCGTCGCCGAGGACAACAACGGCGCCCGCGGCAGCGGCAACGTGCTCGGCAACGCCGCCGTCGCGATCGTCGCCGTGTTGGGCTATGCGGCGAGTTCGGCGACGATACTGCCCGGTAATCCCGAGCCGGGCCTCTTTCTGTTCGCCTTCGCCGGCTCCGTCTCGACCGCGATGAGCGACACGCTCTCGAGCGAGATCGGGAGCGTCTTCGACACGCCGCGGCTGATCACCACCTTGGAACCGGTCGAACCCGGTACCGACGGCGGCGTCACCTGGCAGGGTGAGGTCGCCGGTATCGCGGGCGCGATCGTCGTCGCCGGCATCTCCTACGTCCTCTTTCCGGAGGTCGGCGTCGTCGGCGCGGCGGTCATCGTCGCCGCCGGTATCGTCGGCATGACCGTCGATAGCCTGCTTGGGGCGACGCTCGAGGGCCACGTCCTCGGCAATCAGGGCGTGAACTTCCTCGCGACACTGTCGGGCGCGCTGTTCTGTGCCTTCGTGGTGCTGGCGTTCGCACTATTCGGGTAAGAGGGCTGTTGGAACCGCGCTGCAAATGATGGGTATCGGTCTCGGCGGTACGTACAGGTGACGTACATACCGCTGGTACTGACGGGCCACGTGCGGTGGCGCACGCTGAGACGCGGCGAACGGACAGTGAGACGCGGCTTGTAGCCGTGCGAGGGATGAGCGAGCGCCGGCGGCGCGAGTGAATCGGTTGGGGAGGACGTGGCACTCATCGCCGCCAGCGACAGCAGAACACTCGCCTGCAGTATCCATCATCCACACTCGAACGTTCGATAAGTCCAATCAGTGACCAAGCGAGCCACACCAACGATGATCAAGATAACGAATAGACGACTAATCGTCTGCGACCGCACCGACGTCGTTCCGCCTCTCCTACGCCAGCCGATCGTCTCGAGCGAGCGGAACGCACGCACGTCGACGAGCAGCGTCGGACGCTTCGGAATCGCCTCCATAGCACCCGCGATGGATCCGTTTCCCGGCCCGCGCTCACCTCGAGTCGGGCCGTTCAGCCGCCACGTCGTCGATCGCGTGGATTCGAACGGCTGTCGGCCGCTTGGTGAACTGGCCGAGCGAGCGTGCGACGATCCGATCGACGCCCCGGTCGGCCGCCAGATCGAGCAGTCGCTGGCTGAGGATCGCGTCTAAGACGACCGTCGACGGTGCCGACTCGAGCGACTCGAGCGCGTCGTAAGCGTCGTTCGCGTCGGTCTCGTCGATGGTGTCGCCGTCGGCGTCGAGAAATCGAACGCGGTCGGTGCCGTCTCGGATGACGGCCGACGCGTGGCCGTAGACGGTCTCCGGGTCCGCGGGATCGGCCGTCGCGTCGGCGGCCGCTACCGGTGTCGACCCCGCGTCGGTGCTGGCGGCCGACTGCGCGCTCGAGGTTCCGTCGGAGGGGCCGGCAGCCTCGCTCTCGGTCGTCGCCTCGCCGGCGGCCGTCGCGTCGGCGGCTGCGTTCCCCGTCCCCATCGTTCGGGTAGTCGAACCGGACGACTCGTCGATCGACGTCGGGGACGCGGCTTCTGATCCGTGCGTGCGTCTGGCGTCCGGTGCCGGGGCGGGGGTCGAACTCCCGTCGGTCGCCGCGACGGCCTCTCGAGGCTCGTTCAGTCCGGAGACGTTGTCGTAGGGGACCTTGTTGCGCAGCGACGCGAACAGCTGGTGGTGGTCCAGATCCTCGACGGAGGTGCCGGAGGGCGCGAACGCGACGAAGTCGATGTCGCCCACTTGCGACAGTTCCTCGAAGATGAGGTCCCCGCCGCGGTCGCCGTCGAGGAAGGCCGTAACCGTTCGGTGACGGGTCAGTTCCGCGACCGCGTCGGGGACGTTCGTCCCCTCGACCGCAATGGCGTTCTTGACGCCGTACTTCAGCAGGGTGAGCACGTCCGAGCGGCCCTCGACGACGATGATCGCGTCGCTGTCGGTGACACGGGGGCCGGCCGGCAGCCCCTCGTACTCGGTGATGTCCTCGACGCGGACGTGCTGGCGGACCTCCGCGAGGATCTCCTCGGAACTCATTACGCTGTCGTCGAACCCCGTCTGTAAGAGCTCCTTCGCTCGATTCACGACCTCCTTGCGCTTAGCCGCGCGGACGTCTTCGATCTCGGTGACCTCGAGGTCGGCCCGACACGGCCCGACGCGGTCGATGGTCTCGAGCGAGGCGGCGAGCGTCGCGGTTTCGACCTTGTCGAGGCTGGTCGCGATGGTGAGATGGCCGTGTGACTGGCCGGCGGTGCTAGTTATCTCGACGTCGATACGGCCGACTTTCTGCGACTGCCGGAGGTCGCGGAGGTCGAGTTCGTCGCCGAGCAGGCCTTCGGTCTGGCCGAAGATCGCGCCGACGACGTCGCTCCGCTCGACGACCCCGTCAGCCGTAACGTTCGCGTGGATGAGGTATTTCGACGTGTCTTCCATGGGGAATCCCCTCGAGGGACACCGCAGACGCGGTGCCGCGGTCGGTTATGTAGATTTTGGATCGTGACGGGGAAATAGCTGTTGACCTGTTGGGACCCTGTCCCCGACGGGACGCTGTTCAGTACCTGTCCGCTGACCGTCAATACACTGCTCGGTACCAGGGTCGCTAACCGACGGGACGGCAGTGAGTGCACAGCAATCGACCAGCCGGATGTTGCTGAATGCCGCGTCCGTCGACGGTAACCGGAGCGGGCCGTCAGTACGCCGGTCGGTACCAGTACCAGTAGAGGGTGACCGCGGTCAACACGAGCAGGCCGCCGAGGAAGAAGAGGAGACCCGGCGGAACGGTCTCGAACAGCGTTTCGGCGACTGCAGCGGTCCCGTCGCCCGAGGGATCGATGGAGCCGTCGCCGGCCGTCGGTTCGACGTCGAACGTCTCACCGCTGCCATTATCCTCGTACGCGACGTCATCGCCCGATGCGGCTTCGTCGGACTCGTCCATCTCCTCGTCTTCCGTCTGTTGCGCGCCGAAGTCGTCGGACGCGTCCTCGTCCGTCGCCGAATCGTCCGCCGCAGCGTCGCCCGTCGAATCGTCCGGGTCGGCGGCGTCCGCATCGTCGGTATCGTCCGCTTCCGCCCCCGCCGGGGCCGTCTCCGCTCCCGAGGAGTCCGTCGCCGACTCGGCCCACCGCGTGAGTCCGTACTGGACCAGCAGGCTCCCGCCGGCCAGTGCGCCGATCCCGCCGACGAACCGGGAGAGGGCCTCGCGAATTCGGCTCGCCGCGGACTCGTCGCCCGTAACGATCAGCGGGCCGTCGGTCGTCGCGTAGACGCTCATCTCGTTGCCCCGCGAGGAGTACCACGTGTCGACGACCGAGACGAGGCCGGCGTCCTCGAGTTTCTCCAAGTGGTAGCGAACGTTCTGAATCGAGGAGTCGATCGCGTCGGCGACGTCGCTCGGCGTTCCGGGCTCCTCGTCCAGTCGAGCGTAGATCCGTCGCGCAGTCGTCGACGAGAGCGCGCTGAAGACGGCGTCGGCGTCCTCGCCCTCGAGGTCGACGACCCGCGGCTGGCCCTCGTGTTCTGCGGGTTCGGAACGGAACGGGAACAGCCGGGCCATATCAGTTCGAGTTGCATTCGTCTGGCAATACCTATACGTTTTCTCCTCCCTGAAAGAGCGATTTTACCTTGGAGAACCGCTCGACTGAGCGGGGCCGAGGGATCGATAGCGGATTCTCTTCAATCGGGGCTGTTGAAGGGAAACGGGTATCAGCGTCGATCCCAACCTCCGGATATGCGCCGGCTAGAACTCGTGGGCTGGATCGCGGTCGCGGTCGTCCTCAGCGCGCTCGCGATCCCGTGGTTCCTCTGGGGGGACGCGACGGTGGTCGTCGGGCTCCCAGTGTGGCTCTGGTGGCACATCGGCTGGATGGGGCTCGCGTCGGTCGTCTTCTACCTGTTTACCCGGCGGGCCTGGGGGATCGGCATCGAAACCGAACCGGAGGGAGACTCGAGCAGAGGCGGAACGTCGAACGGCAACGGCGGAACGAATCGCTCGGCCCGATCGGCGACTAACGGTGATCGGCCGTGAGCCTCGCGCTCCAACTCGGCATCATCGTCGGCTACCTGGTCCTGGCGCTGGCCGTCGGACTGGTCGCCTACCGGCTGACCGACCGGACGGCGGAGGACTTCTACCTCGCCAGTCGGACGGTCGGAACGGTCGTGCTGCTGTTTACGACCTTCGCGACGCTGCTCTCGGCGTTTACCTTCTTCGCGGGACCGAACATCGCCTACGCGCAGGGACCGGAGTGGATCCTCGTCATGGGACTGATGGACGGGATCATCTTCGCCGTCCTCTGGTACGTCGTCGGCTACAAGCAGTGGCTGCTCGGCCGGCGGTACGAGTACGTCACGCTCGGGGAGATGCTCGGCGACCGGTTCGCCTCGAGGCGACTCCGCGGCCTCGTTGCGGGCATCAGTCTGCTCTGGCTCTTTCCGTACGTCATGCTCCAGCAGGTCGGCGCCGGCACCGCCCTCGAGGCCCTGACCGAGGGCGCCGTACCGTACGCCGCCGGTGCGGGGCTGATCACCGTGTTCATGATCCTCTACGTCGTCGTCGCCGGCTTTCGGGGAATCGCGTGGACCGACACGCTGCAGGGCGCATTCATGCTCGTCGCGACCTGGGTCGCCCTGCTCTGGGTGCTCAACGTCGTCGGCGGTCCCGGCGCCGCGACGGACGCACTGGCGTCCAACGAGTCGACCGCGGAGTTCCTCTCGCTCGGCAGCGCCTACTACACGCCCCAGTGGATGCTCTCGACGGCGATCACGATCGGCTTCGGCGTCGCGATGTTCCCGCAGGTGAACCAGCGCTTTTTCGCCGCGGGCTCGAGAACGGTGCTCAAGCGCTCGTTCGCGCTGTGGCCGATCCTCTGCGTGTTGCTGTTCGTCCCCTCGTTCATGCTCGGCGCGTGGGCCCGCGGCCTCGACGTGGCGATTCCGGAGGGCGAAAACGTCCTCCCCGTGATCCTCGCCGAGTACACGCCGGTCTGGTTCGCCGCGCTCGTCATCGCCGGCGCGATGGCCGCGATGATGTCCTCCTCGGACTCGATGCTCCTGTCGGGGTCGTCCTACTTCACGCGGGATCTGTACCGACCGTTCGTGGACCAGGACGTCTCCGAGCGCCGCGAGGACCTGCTGGCCCGCGTCGGCGTCGTGGGCTTTGCGACCGCCGCCTTCGTCGCCAGCCTGGTCAACCCAGCCACGCTGTTCGAACTCGGCGACGCGGCATTCAGCGGCTTCGCCCAGCTCGCCCTCCCCGTGCTCGTCGCGCTCTACTGGCGACGGACGACTCGAGCGGGGATCACGGCCGGCATCGTCCTCAGTCAGGGCTTCTATCTCGCGAGCCTCTTCCTCTCGGTCGTTCCGGGCACCTACGCGGGCTGGACGGCCGGACTCGTCGGGATGGGAATCGGCCTGGCCGTCACCGTCGCCGTCTCGCTGGTCACGACGCCCGCGGAGGACGAGCGGCGGACGATCTACTTCGACGGGCTGGGCGCGGACTGACCGCTGAGTCCACCTCGGTCGCCTCCTCTCGCGAGCACCTTGCCAGTGACATCGGGTCTTAGTAGCACGCTGCCGTGGGGACGAGTATGGAACTCGATCTCGACGGGAACGGCGCACTGGTGACGGCCTCCTCGAGCGGCCTCGGATTCGCGAGCGCGCAGGCGCTCGCCGAGGAGGGCGCGAACGTGATGCTCTGTGGGCGCGACGAGGAGCGACTCGAGGACGCCCGCGAGGAGATCAGCGAGACGGCCGCGGGGGCGGTGCGAGTCACGCCGACCGACATCACCGATCCGGACGACGTGTCCCATCTCGTGAGCGAGACGGTCGACGCCTTCGGCGGGCTGGATCACCTCGTCACGTCCGCGGGCGGGCCGCCGAGTACGACCTTCCTCGAGACCGACGAACGGGACTGGTACCAGGCCTACGACCTGCTGGTGATGAGCGCCGTCTGGACGATCGAGGAAGCCCACGAGCACCTCCTCGAGTCCGACTACGGCTCGATTACCTGCATCACGTCGCGTACGGTCCGCGAGGTCGCGGACGGCCTGTTGCTGTCGAACGCCGTCCGGCGGGGCGTGACCGGCCTCGTCAAGACGGTCTCGCGCGAGTTCGCTCCGGAGATTCGCGTCAACGCGGTGCTGCCGGGGACGATCGAGACGCCCCGAATCGAGGAACTCATCGAGGCGAACATCGAGCGCGGCGTCTACGAGGACTACGAGGAGGGGCTGGTAGACCTCGCGAGCGAGATTCCGATGGACCGCATCGGCGAGCCTCGAGAACTGGGCGACATCGTGACCGTGCTTTCGAGCCCGCGCTCGAGTTTCGTCAACGGCGTTGCGATTCCCATCGACGGCGGACTGTTGCGGAGTTAGAACGGATCAGACGAATCGGAAGAGGCTCGCGAGCACCACGATACTGATTAGCACGGGAACCACTCTGAGCACCACGTTACGCGGCGGAAGCAGCCGCGCCTTGTGCGACCAGTTGACGAGCGAGCTTCCGATCTGAACCGGCCCGAAGATATCGCGCCGTCGCAACGGCTTCGACGCTACAACGGTTTCCTCAGCCCATTCGAGGAACGGTCGCAGGTCCGGGTGGTCGCAGCTCTCTCTGGTCATCTCGAGACCCAGTTCGATATTGTACTCGAATGCGACCTGCGTGATATTCGCCGAGCCGAGGATGCAGAGCGGATTCGGACCGTCGCGGACGTAGAGTTTGGCGTGGAGTCCCCGAGGCTGTTTGTACAGCCGCACCTGATCGTAGTCGTCGAGCGCCCAGAGGTCGTGGGCGATTCGCGCCGAGAACTGGTCGGAGGCGGGGCCGACGATCGCCACCAGTTCGTTCTCGCGAGAGCGCTCGAGAAACGAGACGATTTCGTCCCGTATCGTCAGATACCCCTGGTAGGTGAAGTAGCCGCTGACGAGGTAGATCCTTCCGTCGCCGGCGAACAGGTCGACCAGCGCCTCCTGAACCCGTCGGTTGGAGTCGGTGGTTCCCAACAACGAAACGGCCGGTTCGGTCTGAAACTCGCTCATCGGTGGTAGCACTACCGAGTCGGTATTGAATGTCGGGTACGCCGGCCATCGCCGGAACGGACGGTTCGCGGCTCGGTCACCGGTCGATTTCCAGGACGACCGGGCGGTGATCGGACAGCTGAACGTCGAGTACGTCACAACGTGCGACGTCGATCGTCGGCGAACAACAGAACAGGTCGAGGCTCCGCGAGTCGACGAACAGCTCGTCGAGCGGGCGCGACGGGACGGTCTCGCCGGGGATCCGCGGCTCGAGTCCCGCACGGTCGGTCAGTTCGATCAATTCGTCCGTGCCGTCGAAGGTGTTGAAGTCGCCGGTCACGACGATGTCCCGTCCGCGGGCCCGTTCGTCGATCAGCGCGGCGAGTTCCCGTAACTGCAGCGTCCTGCTTCGAGCGCGCAGCGAGAGGTGGACCACGAACAGGACGATGTCGGACGCGAGCGACACCTCGAGGACGAGTCGTTTTCGTCCCGTCGATAAGTAGTGAGCCGTCGTCGGACGGCCCGAACGGGAGAGCACGGCGTTTCCGAGGTGGCCGTAGAACGGCAGCGAGTCGACGATCCCGCCGTTGCCGTACTTGTTGGCGACGTCGCCCTCGTACGCGAGCTTCCGCTTGCGAAGCGAGTCGACGAGCGTGCGAAACTGGCCGTCGGTCTCCGTCCGGTGTGAGCCTCGGTCGATCTCGACGAGCGAGACCACGTCGGGACGCTCGCGCTCGACGAGCGAGACGAGTTGGTCGAGTTTCCGCCGTTCTACGTCGGTGTCGCCGAGCAGCGAGGTGATCGGCGGCGGAACGTACCCCCAGAGGACGTTCTGGTATCCGAGCAGGTAGCCGGCGTTACAGGAGAGGATTTTCATAGGCGTCGAGCGTCGGACGTATCGACCGCTCGTTCGGTCGTACTCAGGGGGTATTCGATATAACTATTTCTCCAACGAGACTAGCGTCGAGTTCTCCAGCGCTGGTCTCGAGTCGAACCGTAACCCTCTCTGTCCCCCGCTCCGTCTCTCGGTTCGTGTACCGTCCGGCACAGCTTGCGGGCTCCCTCGCGCTGCTACTGACGGCCGGCGCGTTGCTCGTGGGGTCCGTACTCGCCCCGGCCGGGACGCCGAGCGGAACGGTCGGAATCCAGCTCGGAATCCTGCTCACCGCCGCCGTCGCCGGCGTGATAGAACACCGACGCGAACTCGAGGCGTTCGAACCGACTGCCTTCGGCCGAACTGACGCCGTCGACGCCGTCGCCGTCGTAATCGGTGCCGTCGTCACCTACGCGCTAAGCGTCCACGCTGGCGTTGGACCCGTGCTCGCCTCCGCGCTCGTCGGAGTGGCCGCCGGGCTCGCCGTCCCGAAGGTTGGCGCACCGGTCTACTGCGGGTCGTTCGTCGGAATGGCCTCGCCGGCGGTGTTCGGGTCGCTCGAGTCCGTCGCCCTCGCGGGCGTCGTCACCGGGCTCGGGTTCGTCGCGACGACGGAGTCGTTCGGCGGCGTCGGCGGCAAGCTGGGGACGCTCGCGATGTTCGGCTGTCTCGCGACCGCGGCGCTGCTGGGGCTCGACTTCGTCGAGTCGGGGACCCCGCAGTGGGAACTCGCCCACCTCATCGTCCCGGTGGCCGTCGCCGGAGCCGTTGCGACCGTCGTCCTGAGCGTTCGCCTCGAGTGGGGTGCCGTCGTCGGCTCCGGCGTCGTTGGCGTGATCGCGGGTATCGCGTTCCCGCTCGCGGTTCCGGAGGTGGGGGCGACGCTGGCCGCGGTCGCCTTCTGTGCCTCGTTCGTCGGGATGTCGAGTGCGGAACGGCTGGACGGAGCGCTCGCGGTCGGTCTTGCCGGTGGTCTCTCCGGACTCGTCTTTCTGCTGGTCGCGCCGGCGTTCGGCGGCTCCGGCGGGAAACTCGGGACGACCGCGTTCGTCTCCTGTATCGGGCTTATCGGCGCGCTCGAGCTTCGAGAGATCGTGATTCAACGGTTCAGATAACGAATTGGGCTGAGGAGAGACGGTCGAAGACGGCCGACTAATCCGCCGAAATCTCGCAACTGCCCTCGTAGCTCACGTCTTCGACCGACTCGATATCCGGCTCGTCACCACACACCGGACAACCCGGATTCGACCGCATCGGAACCTCCTCGAAGGTCATATCCATCGCGTCGTACATGAGGAGCCGTCCCTCGAGCAGTTTACCCTTGCCGAGGACATACTTGACGACCTCCGTGGCCTGAATGCAGCCGACGGTGCCGGGCAGAACGCCGAGGACGCCCGTCGTCGCGCAGTCGGGGACGGTACCGGGCTCGGGCGCTTCGGGGAAGATACAGCGGTAACAGGGCGAATCAGTGTCGGATTCCGCGCCGCGTTCGTTCGTGAACGTCGTCACCTGTCCTTCGAAGCGGTAGATCGCGCCGTGGGAGAGCGGCGTCCCGGTGAGCACGCAGTGGTCGTTGAGCAGGTATCGCGTCCCGAAGTTGTCGCTGGCGTCGAGGACGACGTCGTAGTCCTCGACCAGTTCTGCGACGTTGTCCGCCGTGATACGGGTCTCGTGTGGCTCGACATCGATGTCGGGGTTGAGCGCCCCGACGTAGTCCGCCGCGCTCTCGACTTTCGGCCGGCCGACGTCGTCATCGCCGTGGACGATCTGTCGCTGCAGGTTCGACCGTTCGACGACGTCGTCGTCGACGATGCCGAGGCGACCGATTCCGGCCGCCGCGAGGTACTGGATCGCCGGCGAGCCGAGTCCGCCCGCGCCGACAACCAGCACCGAACTCTCGAGCAGCCGTTGCTGGCCCTCGGGCCCGATTTCGTCCATGATCACGTGTCTCGAGTAACGATCGAGCTGGGTCGCATCGAGGCGCAGGTCGCTCATGGGTAGCTATTCGGCCGAGACCGAGAAAAATCCGCTGGTCAGCACAGCGACGCTGGAACCGCCCGAGGATCGACAGAAACAGCCACCCGATAGCGGGTATCGATCGGGTCGAGGCAGAAATATGGGGCGACCACACAGTTTAATAGTGTGGGTGGTATTGACACACCTATGGCAACCTCACCCAGTGACGCCGGTGACGACGTCATCGACCAATTCCTCACGGACCGCGGTCACGCTGTAGAACGGGTCGGGTGGGACCAGGAGTATAACAAGAAGCAGTGTCCGGACTGTGGCGGCCTCCACGATACGTCCGCCAGCACCTGCACCGTCTGCGGTTGGGAGCCGACGGTCTGAACGACCGCACCTCGTTTTCACGCTGTACCGAGCGCACTCGAGTCCCACAGCGGACGCAGTCGCTCGGTCCACGGGACCGCGGCCTCGAAAACAGTCTCGTCGACGCCACCGTGGTACCAGTACGCCGGCGATCATCGGCTATCCCGTAGTATTTTCCTCCCCGAACGCACGATAGAATTATAATGTGTGGCTTCCCAACAGTTCAGTGAGAACCACTATGCCGGAATGCCAAAACTGCGACGCGTTCGTCACCGACGCGTACGCTCGCGTGTTCACCCCACGCGGTGTCGAGAACCCGCGGGTCTGTCCCGACTGCCAGGACAAGATACGCGACGGCGCCGAGATACGAACCGCCCGCTCCCCGCGAAACCCCTGAAACGGTTAGATTCGGTCGCTCGCAGTCGAAATCGGTACCTGAATCGGCATTTTTGCCGACGATAATCCACGTGACTTATGGGTATTGCGCCCTTGAACAGCTACAATGGCTACTACGGAGACGAAGGTGACCCGGTTGTTCGGTGGTCCGGGCAGCGGCAAGACGACTGCCCTGCTCGACCACGTCGAAGAGATCCTCGAACAGGACGGTGTGACGTTCCGGGATATCCTCGTCGTCTCGTACACGCGAGCGGCTGCACAGGAGGTTCGCGAACGATTGGCCGAGCGACTCGACGAGAGTCCGCGTGCGCTTCAGGGCAACGTCTGTACGATGCACGCGAAGGCCTACGAGCTGCTCGATCTCTCTCGAAGCGACGTCATCGGTGAGTCCGACAAGGAAGAGTTTTGCGATGAGTTCGGCATCGAATACGAAGACGAGTACAGCGGCGCCGGCCGGCGGACGGCCCGGTCGACCACGATCGGAAACAAGGTTATCGCGACGAGTCAGTGGCTCCAGCGGACCAGCCGTGAGGTCGCCGACTGGTACGACGTCCCCTTCCAGTGGGACGAAGAGGAGGTTCGGCTCCCGCCCGAAATCGATCCGAACGCCCAGGAGGGCAACAAGTACACGCCGACGTGGCCCTCCGACGACGACCGTATCGACGTCCCCGAAGCGATCCGCGGCTGGCGCGCTTACAAGGGCGAAAACGGAAAGATTGGCTTCGCGGACATGCTCGAGCGCGTGAAACAGCGTTCGCTGCTCCCGAGCGTCGACTACCTGGTGATCGACGAGTTTCAGGACATCACGACGCTGCAGTACGACGTCTACGAGGAGTGGAAACCGCACATGAAACAGGTCCTGATCGCCGGCGACGACGATCAGGTCGTCTATTCCTGGCAGGGCGCCGACCCCGCGCTCTTGCTCGACGAGGAGGTCGACGACGACGTGATTCTACCGAACTCCTATCGGCTCCCCTCGAACGTGCTTAACGCGGTCAACAAGGAGATCCGCCATATCGACAAGCGCCAGGACAAGGACCTCAAACCGCGCACGGAGGGCGGATCCGTCGAGGCTCGACGCAACGCCTCCATGCTCGACGTCGTGCGCCTGGTTCGGCGATCCATCGTCGAAGAGGGAACCGTCATGGTGCTCTTCCGAGCGCGCTACCAGATGTTCCAGTTCATCGACGAGTTCATCACCGAGGGGATGCCGTTTACGTCCCTGACCGACCAGCGAATGTGGACCGACCGACTCACCCAGTACGTCCGGGCCATCGAGGCGATCGACGCGGGCGAGGACGTCACCGGCCTGCAGGCCCGACGCCTCGCCGATATGCTCCAGGATTCAGCCTTCGGCACCAACGACCGCGACGCGCTCTTCGACGAGATCGACGAGCGTCAGGAGGAGTCCGGCATCGAGGACCTGGAGGACCTCATGATCCCCGCCGAGGTCATCCAGGATCACGTCCCGTTCATGCCCGGTCCAGCATCCGCTTCGGACATGCTCCGAAAGGTCACCAACTTCCAAAAGAAGAGCGTCAAATCCTACTTCGCCATCGGTGAGTACTCGAAGATGGAGACCGACCGCGTCCGCGTCGGCACCATCCACTCCGCGAAGGGGCGCGAGGCCGACCACGTCATCGTCGGCACCGACCTCACCGAAAAGGTTGTCGAGCAGATGGTCGCGACCGTCGACGACCCGACGGCGATTCCGGGCTGCGAGGAGTTCACCAAGACGACCTCGCCGGTTCCCGTCCTCACCGACAACGAACGCCGCGTCTTCTACGTCGGCATGTCCCGGGCCCGCGAACGACTCGTCTTGCTCGAGAACCTCGTCGACGGCGCGCCGACGCTTCCGATCGACGTCCTGCTCCACAACGAACTCCTCGAGACGCCGCTCGAGGACCTGATCGAGGAGGCCCAGCAGCCGGCGGACGCCGACGGCGAGGAGATCGAAGCCGAAGCGCCGTGACTGACGCGGAGCTACCTGCGGGCGGTTTCGAGAGCGAGACTGTCGACTCACACCTCGAGTCGACGGTTCGCGACGCGCTCGAGCGCCGCGACGCGGATACCTTCGTTCACGTCGGGACCGACGACGATGCAGCCATTCGGTACTGTCTGTCGACCCTCGAGCACGATTTGCGCACCGACTGTGGCACGTCCACGGTCGCCGTCGCGTTCGACGGGGACGAGTGGCTCGTCGAGTCGGGTCGAGACGCGGCCACTCACCCCGCTAACGCGCTCGCGACTCGACTGGCCGAACGGATTAACTCGGGCACGGCCCTCACGCCCGCACGAGTGCCACACGACGCCGCGCTCTACCTCGAGCAGGCGGGCTTCGATCTCGCCTCGACGGACGTCCTCGAGCGCGCTCGAGCGACGAAGACGGACGCCGAGCGCGACCGCATCGCGAACGCACAGGCCGCCGCGAGCGCCGGCGTTAGAGGCGCAGCGTCGCTGCTCGCGGACGCAGCGCTCGAGGACGGCACTCTCGCGGTCGACGGCGATCCGGTGACGCCGACCCGACTCCGAACGACCATCGACGAAGCCATCGTCTCGGCGGGCGCGTTTCCCGCGGGAAACACGGTCGTCAACCCCGATCCGGGGCATACGCCCTCGACTCCGGATGCGGAACACGAGCCCCTTCGAGCGGGCGAACCGATCGTCCTCGAAACGGCTCCCCGCGGCCCCGACGGCTACCACGCCGGACTCGTCCGCACGCTCGTCGTCGACGGCGACGGCGGCAGCGAGCGCCGGGCCCACGTCGGGGCGACGCAGTCGTTTCGCTCCGCGGCCGCGATGGTGACTGCGGGCACGGAGTCGGTCACCGCCGTCGAGGCCGACCTCGAGGCCGAGGTCCGCGCGTTCGGCTTCGGTGAGGGCGACGACATCCGGACGCGGGCGTTCGGCGTCGGTCTCGAACCCTGCGAACGCCCGCTCGAGGGCGGCGATCAGATCGAACCCGGAAGCGTCGTCCGACTCGAGTCGGCCGTCCGCGTCGACGACGGGGCGTGGCTTCGGATCGCCGACCTCCTGGTCAAAGGCGAAGACGGGGACCGAGCGACGTACCTCGAGGCCCCGTCGCGGTCGCTCGAACCGTCGGCGCTGCTCGAGTGAGCGGCCGAAGGCGACGTTGGGACACGTGGAACGGCGTTTCCCGTCGAAGTCGTCCGGGCGCTCGCGCTCGGCTGTCTCGATCGCGGTCCGACCCTGTCAGCCGACTGTCGGCGTCCACGGCGATTTCAATTATGGCGCCGGCGATTTTGCGGACTCGGAGTGCTAGCGCTGACATCGCCATCGAATTCCCCCTATTCGATTGGACCGCCGGAGAGACATACGGCTCCGCTCGCCGGCTTGCAACGGGCAATCGTCGTAAGCAGTGACCGCGCGTGCTATCGGCCTTCCCGTCGGTCTGGCGTTCGAACGGCTCGGCACCAGCCTATCGATGAGTGTAGCGACACGTCCGAGAACGACAGCGGAACGTTCCGGAGCGTCGGTTTGCAACGTGGCTATTCGCGGGACGGTCAGACGCTCCGGGGTCGATCAGGCCGTCGACTCTTCTTCGGCGGCCGCTTCTCGAACAACGACCGTCGAGATCCGCGCGCCGTCGACGGCCGCGACGTCCATCACGTAGCCGTCCACCGCGATCCGATCGCCGACGACGGGCGCCCGTCCCAGGTGATCGAGGACCAACCCGCCGATCGTGCCGAATTCGTCGATCTGGAACGCCGTCTCGAGCGTCTCGTTGACCTCGTCGAGCGGGACGCCGCCGTCGACGATGTACGCTCCGTCGTCGCGTCGGTCGATCGACGGCTCTCGCTCGTCGGCGTCGAACTCGTCGCGGATGTCGCCGACGACCTCCTCGACGATGTCTTCGACCGTCGCGATCCCCTCGAACGCCCCCACTCATCGATCACGGCCGCCATCTGGCACTCGTTCTCCTGAAACACGGCCAGGAGATCGTTGATTTGGCTCGTCTCCGGAACGATGGGGACGTCGCGGGCGAGATCGCTGACCGTGACGTCGTCTTCGTCGCCCTTCGACTCGATCGCTCTGAGCACGTCCTTGACGTCGACGAACCCCACGACGCGGTCGGAGTCATCCGCGTCCACGACCGGATAGCGGGTGTGACCCGCCTCGAGGATTAGCGCCCGCAGGTCTGCGAGGGAGCGGTCCGCGGCCACACTCACGACGTCCGGCCGCGGGACCATGACGTTGCGGACGGGCGTATCGTCGAGTTCGAAGACCCGCTCGACCATCTCGACTTCTTCCGCGTCGACGTGGCCTGCCCTGCCGGCGCGCGAAAGCACCATCAGAATCTCCTCTTCCTCGAGCGTCTCCTCCGTCTCGGACGCGGGCGGAACGCCGACCAGTTTCGTAAAGAAGTTGGCCGTCCCGTTGAAGACGATGATTCCGGGGAGGAACAGGTAGTAGAAGACCTTCATCGGCGGGGAGACGAGGAGCACGATCCGTTCGGCCTGGGCGATGGCGATCGTCTTCGGTGCGAGTTCCCCGAAGACGACGTGGAGGAAGGTGATGAAGCCGAAGCCGAGGGCGAAGGCGATGACGTGGATCAGCCCGGCCGGAACGATCGACTCGAGAACCGGCTCGATGAGGGCTGCAACCGCCGGTTAACCGATCCATCCCAGTCCCAGCGAAGCGACCGTGATCCCCAGTTGCGTGACCGCGAGGTAGTCGTCCAGATTCCCGAGCGCGTCCTGTAGCTGGCCGGCGCCCGGTCGCCCGTCCTCGACGAGGGATTCGACGGCCGTCGATCGGACCCGCACGTAGGCGAACTCCGCGGCGACGAAGAATCCGTTCAGGACGACCAGTATCAACGCGGCCAACAGTCGGGAGACGGAAACCAGAACGTCTACCATCGATCGGCTCCCGACGCTACCGGACCGAGCGATTGATCGTGACGGCCGAACGGCTGCTCGTCATAGTGAACTGATCGGCGGACGGACCGGTCTCTCGAGCGATACCGGCCGATTCCAGCCGAAACAGCAGATCCGATAGTCGTTCTACTGCCACTTCCCTCGAGAAGCGAACCGACGCGCAGACCGTGTCCGTGCGGCGAACGACCGTAGAACATAGTCGCGAATACGGTGCGAACTGACTAAACGATGCGGCCTCCAACCGGGTCACGGATAGGCGCCTTACCAACCACCCCGCGCCGAAGCGTACCGTACGAGCGGGACCCTGTCAGGTTTCGATTGCACCGGGAGTCACGCCGAAGCCGTATCGGAGGCGGCGTTGCAGCCTTCAGGGCGCCTCCGTCTCGTCGGAGTCGTCTTCCGTTACCGATCCGGCGATCCGTTTGGCGACGAGTCCGGGAACGTCGGACGGCAGCGTCACGCGGTGCTGGACGATCACGAGCGTGACGGCGAGGACGATCAAAATCGCCCCGGTCGCCGTCTCCCCGCGAACGAGCAGGAACTCGAGGCCGGCGAGCGCGGCGGGAATCGCGAGGACGAGCGTCCCCGCGAGTTTGATCGTATCGAGAATACCGGTCATTGCGCGGTACTAGCGCGGGTACGGACAAAAGGACGGCGACTGGATTCGCCGGTCGCACTCGACGACCGCGTCTCAGAACTGGAACGAATGACGGGTTCAGAACGTCTTTATCCGTCCGCTGGTACGTCAAGGTATGTTCACGGGAATCGTCGAGGAGACCGGCGAGATCGTCGCACGCGAGCGCACCGAAGACGGCCTGCGGCTTCGGATCGGCGCCGACGAGGTCGCGACGGGACTCGAGCGCGGCCAGAGCATCAGCGTCAGCGGCGTCTGTCTCACCGTCGAACGATTCGAGGAGCGAGCGTGGTTCGAGGTCTTCCTCGCCACCGAGACGGTCGAACGGACCTATCTGGGCGATATCCGGGAGGGCGACGTAGTCAACCTCGAGCGCGCGATGCCGGCCGACGGCCGGTTCGACGGCCACGTCGTGCAGGGCCACGTCGACGCGGTCGCGACGGTGTCGAATATCGAATCCGTCGAAGAGGATTGGTTCTTCGAGTTCGAACTCTCCGACGGGTACGGCCGTTACGTCGTCGAGAAGGGATCGATTACTCTCGATGGAATCAGTCTGACTGTCGCGGATCTGGACGAGGAGACCGGTCGCGTCACCGTCGCCATCATTCCGACGACCTACGACCTCACGACGCTCGCCGACAAGGACGTCGGCGATCCGGTCCACCTCGAGGTCGACGTGCTCGCGAAGTACGTCGAACGGCTGCTCGAGGCGCGCTTCGACTGAGAATCGGTTCTACGCGCCCGGAACGCCGAACGCACTGACGCCGAGTCCGAAGACGCTGTTGAGCACGAAGAGGATCACCAGCGCGGACACCCAGGCTGCGAGCCCGATGAGGGCGGCGTCGAACCAACCGCCGGGATATCGCCAGTTGATGACCCAGATCCAGGCGAGCAGCGCGAACAGCGGCCCGAACAGCGGGATCCAGACCGTCAGCGCCCACGCGATCGCGCCGACGAGTGCGGTCACGACCGCGTAGGAGTAGTTATCGACGTCGGCGACGATCGATGCTCCGGCGTAGATCGCTAATCCACCGACGAGCAGTGCGACGACGAACGCGACGACCGATCCGATGATTGCGACCATCGCGAAATCCTACTATTTCTGCTGGGATATATACTGCGCTCCGGTCCGCGATAACCGCGAGTCGTATCGCGTCCTGCACTCGGCCGACTGCGGGTGACCTATCGCTCCATCTGCTCGCGACCCGTCTCGAGCGATTTCCGACAGCGCTCGAGCAGGTCGGCCTGTCGCTCGAGCAGTTCCGCAACCTGCTCGTTCTCCCGTTCGACGTCGTCGCCGAACTGCTCCTGCAGCGATCGGAGCTCCTCGAGGTGGTCCACGAGCTGCTGGGCGAGGTCCTCGTCCGGGAGCCTCCCGTGGGCCGCCTCGAGTTCGTCGATCGCCTCGCTCAGCGACTGCTGTTCGCCGGAGTCACCGGATTCCACGTCCATCAGCCCGGAAACGGCGTCGAAGTAGCGCTGCGTAGCCGTCTGGGCGTTCTCGACTCCCTGACGCTGGGCGAGCAGCGGCGCCTCAATCGCGGCTCGAGCGGCTCGCTGCTGGGCGGTGAGGCCCTGCTTGACCAGTTCCTGGCCACCCGTCATCGTCGCCCGCTGTGCGGCGAGCATGGCCGCGAGTGGAGCACTCGATCGGGACCGATCTCGATCGCGGCTCTCCGCGTCGGTCGCTGTAGCCGTTTCGTCGTCGTCCACTCGCTCTCGTGCGGCCCGATCTGCGGGCGTATCCGGGTCGATCTCGTCTTCGGAGACTCGCTGTCGAGTGACTTCGTCGGCTGCCGATTCGTCATCGGCGTCTCGACCGGCGAGCGTGTCTGGGTCGATGTCGGCCGTCGGCTGATCGTCCGGTTCCACGGCCGATTCGATATCGACTCTCGGGACGATTTCGCTGGCCGCCTCCTCGCGTTCCTCGATCGCTGCCGTCTCGCCGACAGCGGGGTCCACCGACTCGTCGCTCGCAGCCGATTCCGCCGACTCGAGTTCGGTTTCCGGCCGCGGGTCCGCCTCGCTCGAGGCGTGGTCGTCGACGTCGGGATCGAGTTCCGTCTCCGGCCGCCCGTCCGCACTCGGGCTCGCTCCACCGGAGTCCGACTCCGATACCGACTCGAGATCGGTGCCGGTGTCGAGTTCGTCGGCCAGATTCATCTCGTCGGTTTCGCTCCCTCCGCCAACGGACTCGAGATCGTCGGTATCGTCCAACTCGGCGGCCGCCGCCAGATCGACGCCCGAATCCATCTCCTCGGTCTCGTCCTCTCCGCCAACGGACTCGAGATCGTCGGTATCGTCCAGCTCCGCGGCCGCCGCCAGATCGACGCCCGAATCCATCTCGTCGGCCACGTCATCCGTTTCCGTCGGACCGTCCATCTCGCCGTCGTCTGGTCCATCGGACTCGTCGCTGTCCAGTCCGTCCGAATCGTCGGCGTCTGCGACCGACTCGAGGTCGGTGCCGGCGTCCAGTTCGTCGGTTAGATCGGACTCGTCGGTCGAATCCGTCTCGTCGGTCGAATCAGTCCCTGGGGTTTCGGATTCGGTCTCTGCGGTCTCGATTTGACCGTCGGTATTCGCGTCGTCAGCGTCCACGTCGTCGGCGGTCTCGAAATCTGCGGCCCGTTCCGTGCTTGGACCCCCGTCAGCGCTGTCGGCACCGTCGGTAGCGTCGGTAGCGTCGGTAGCGTCGGTAGCGTCGGCGTCCGAATCCTCGCTCGGTGCCATATCGTCGAGTAACTCCTCCTCGTCGATCGGTTCCGGGGTTTCGCCCGCCGGTTCGTCCTGAACGCCAGCGCGGTCCATCTCGCCGGGCGACTCGGTCGATCGAGTGCCGCTCATCGTGTCCGGCGAGAACCGTTCGTCCGGTTCGGCCGATCCGGTCTCCGGTTCAGCGTCGCCCCAGTCGCCTGCTCCGGCCGACGATTCCGCTTCGGTCCCTCCAGCCGTTTCGTCGAGCGCGTCGCTCGTGTCGTCGCTGCCGTCCTCCCCCGTCATTCCGCTCGTCGGAATCTCCTCGGGATCCTTGAACGCGTCAGTTGGATCTTCCTGATTCGGATCGTCGGACGTCTCCGTTTCCTCGAGTTCGTCCGGCGTCTCGGCTGCCGCTTCTTCGTCGAGGGGAGGCTGATCCATCTTCTCGACCGGGACCGTCCGGTCGGCTTCCGCGGATCGATCGGTCGCGTCGTGGGTCGGCGGGTCGTCGAGTTCCTCCGTCGTATCCCGCTCGGCAGCCGTGTCCTGTTCGCCAACAGGATCCTGCGCTTCGGACTGGCCCGTCTCGCTGTCGATTTCGGTCGATCCGTCCTCGAGGTCCGCCACCGACTCCGACTCGAGTCGGATCGCCTCGCTCGAGATCTCGTCGACCGACTCCTCGTGGATCTCGAGCGTGTCCTCGTGGGTCTCGTTCCAGCCGAGTGCGGCTCTGATCGAGTCGACGAGCCCGGCGCGGGGTTCGACGCGGGCGGTATCCGCTTCGATCTCCGTGACGGTCCCGATCACCTCGCCGTTCGCGTTCTCGACGGATTTCTCGAGATCGTCGTCTGTAAAGGTCGCGCTCATAGCGAACAGTGCGCCACTGCGAGGCAAGCCGGTGGTGCCTGCACCAGCGGGGCCGCGAACGTGCCAAACGGTCGCGTCGGTGAAATCGGCCGTCAGCGGCGCGGTGGCTCGAACTCGGTCAGTTCCGGCTTCGCCGGTGTACCAGTGTCGTCCCTGACCGCGCGGTAGGTCCGACGGTAGCGGGCGATCTTCCGGTAGAGGTAGTAGCCGACGACGAGGTCGAACAAGATGACGTAGCCGACGAACGCGAGTTCGAAGGAGATGGGGTACGAGGCCGCGACGAGTTCGGGGACGATGCCGACCGTGGTGTTGTACGTGGCGTGGACGAACGCGGCGATTAGGAGCCCCTTCGCGACGAGCGGCCCGGCGTGTTCCGGGTTAAACTTCGCGAGCCCGAGGTAGTAGCCCGCGATCGCGGAGTAGATGACGTGACCGGGACCCACGAGCGCCCGAACGGTCGCGATGCCGGTCGCGGCGGTGATCGTCCCGACCTCGGCCGTCGCGACCGTGCTGGCGATGTAGATGGCGTTCTCGATCGCGGCGAATCCGAGTCCGGCGATCGCGCCGTACACCGCGCCGTCGATGACCGCGTCGAACGTGTCGCTGCGGTAGGCGAAGACGCGAACCGCGAGGAGTTTTACCGCCTCCTCGACGGGCCCGACGATCAGGTAGAAAAAGAGGACCGTACCGATCAAGGGGATCGACTGCAGTGGCGGTCCGATCGCGGAGTTCACGACCGCCGCGAACGTTGCGAAGAGCACGGCGAGGAGGAACGTGGCGACTACCAGACCCAACGGTTCATTCGTCGTGATGTCCGTGTACCAGATAAAGGCCGCGAGCAACGCCGCCGGAACCACCGAGAGCCCGAAGAAGAGCGCGAGCGACGGCTCTTCGAGGACGAGCACCGCCGGCTGGACGAGCAAGAGGAGGGTGATCCCCAGCGCGACGGCGAGTACGATCGTCTGTAACCCGTAGTTGACCGCGTTGTAGAGTACGTACGCGAGGCGATCGACGACCGTTCGCGGTTCCCACGTCGAGACCTCCTGAAGGTCTCGCGACTGCTCGTCGGCCCGTTCGACCAAGTCTCGTCGCTGATCCATGCATGCCACTACAACGTCACCTCCGGTAAGCGTTCGGCGGGGAAACGAACCTAGTATGATATTCACTCTCAAGACCCATATAAGGATCGCGCTTATCAGTGTCCACTTGTGATACTCGATCGACAACCATGTTCAACTCGAGCCGAGGGATCCTCTACACCGCGCCGCCGGGACCGGACGAGACCGACGAGAATCGATCTGAGGCCGACGCCACAGCCACAAACGCTAGCACGGACACCGAAGACGCCGTGCTGTCCGCCGAGAGCACCGAGAGTCTCGCGGCCGACGACTGAGCCGACTACCGAACTCGGGCGACGCGTTCTACTATCGGAGCCGAACTCCTGCCGAGCCATCGCTCCGGCGCGGACTCGGAATCCACAAAGGCTTCCCCACCCAACCGACGGCCATGCACTTCGATCAGCGAACGCAGCAGGCGCTCCGGGACGTCGGCCTCGAGACCAACGACCTCCGGGCCGCCTCGGAAGCGGTCGTCGAAGCGGTCGAAACCGACGCGGCGGCGCTCGAGGAGTTCTTCGACGCCCACGATACCGTCTACTCGGATATGGATATGGCCCACTCGGCGTCGAACTACCCCGAGCACGCGGTCGACTACCTCGATCTCACGACGCACGCGAACGAGATGCGGGGCTGGCTCCGATTCGACACGTGGGGCGTCTCCGTCGAGGACGGCCGAGTGCTGCCGGACGAAACGATCGAACTGACGCTGGGTCCGACGATCAACGCTCGAGTGCGGTTCGCACCCGACCGCGAGACGCTAGAGTGATCGCCGTGTCTGCACGCGAGGAATCTTTCGACACACCGCACGGAGGGGCGAATCGATGACGACCGCTCGAGTCCGCGGCATCTACACGACGGCGATCACGCGACTGCTCGGCGAGAACGGGGTCAAGGTCGTACAGGCTTCCGAGCCGATTCGAGAGCGATTCGACGACTCGTTCGACACCGCGCCGGCAGACGTGAGGATCGAAACGACGCGCGACAGGCAGGGCGTGGAGATATCGGGCGAATCCGACGCCGCTGACGCGGTCGCGAACGAACTCGAGGGGCTCGCAATCGACGCCTTCCGCTGGGCGGACGCCGTCTCGCGCGGCGCGGTCTTCGACTGCGAAGTGATCGACGCCGGGGGCGGAGGCGGCGCGACGGTCGACCTTGGAAACGGCCGACGCGGCTACCTCCACTACGACGACGTCGACGGCTACGTCGATGCGGGGGACCGCTATCGCGTGCAGGTCCGCGAGCCCACGCCCCCGTGGAGCGACGACGATCCGCGGGTCGTTCCGACACTCGAAGTAAGGGGCGGACTCTGTACGCTCTCGCGGGATCGGACCGGCGTTTCTGCGGCACTCCGGGGTGAGCGAGCCGACGAACTCGTCGGGATGACCGACCTGCTCTCGGTCGACGTGCCCGACGGCTGGGGCCTGCGCTGGCAGCACGCGGCCGCCGACGCCGACCTCGAGGCGATGAGAACCGCGCTCGAGCGGGCGATCGAACGGGTGCAGGCGCTCGAGGACGCGCTCGCGGAGACGCCCGAAGAGCCGGGCGAGCCCGGGGAACTCGCTACACCGCGGACGACGACGTGGTGCTGGTTCGGCCGCGAAACGCGCTTCGCGCTGGACGCGGTCCGCCGCGAGGTCGAGACGACGATGCCGGGCCACCATCGGACTAAAGCCGCCGACCGGGCCGCGAGCGCGGCGGTCGACTTCGCGGAAGCCGTCTGTGGCTCCGCGGGTTCGGAGACGGATCTCGCCGACGGCGAGTTTCCCTTCGCCGCCGTCGCCGAACAGTTCGGTCCGGTGTCGGGCAATCGGATCGGAATCGGGCACGGCAAGCCCGACGGCCGACTCATCTCGCTGGGTCGCGGCAAGGTGACCGACTGGAACGGGGACGGCTCGGTGACCCTCGAGCGCTCGATGCGCGGCGGCGGGACGTACGACGCGCTCGGCGTCCCTAAGGAGGACGGCGACGTCGCCGTCACGAAGCTTAGAGAGGGCCGGTGGTGGTATCCGACGACGTATAGAGACGAGCAGGGTACCGCGAAGGGAACCTACGTCAACGTCTGTACGCCGGTCGAACTCTTCCCCGACGCGGCGCGGTACGTCGACCTCTACATCGACGTCGTCCGGACGCCCGACGGAACGGTCGAAATCGTCGACGCGGACGAACTCGAGGCCGCGGTGGCCGACGGCCACGTTTCGGACGAACTTGCCGAGAAAGCGAGGGGCGTCGCGGAGGCCGTCGAGCGCGCGCTCTCGAAGTAACGGAGAACTGGCAGGCGAAAGACAGAGCGACCTCAGTCCGAGACCGTCGCGACGTCGTTGGTGAGCGTCACGTTCGGCAGCAGGTGGACGTAGTCGTCGAGATCGAGGGCGAACTCCCGGGCAGTCGTCGGTTGGACCCAATGCAGGTCGAACTCGGCCCCGTGTTCCTCGCCGCCGTCGGTCACCGTATGGGTCCACCGGTCTCGAGGTTCGTGAACCGTCGAGTGAAAGAAGTGACGGACGTAGCGCTTCGGCGGCGACTCGCGGCGCGTCCAGACGTCGGTCGTCAGATGGCTCGTCGAACTCAGCGTCCCGAGACCGCTCTCCTCGATAACCTCCCGAAACAGCGCCTCGCGCGGCGACTCACCGGGCTCGAGCGTTCCCTTCGGAATCTGTAACCCGTCGTGGCCTGGTCCGTCGAAGACCAGCAATTCGCCCGTCTGGCGCGTGATGTACGCACACGCTTTCTGGACGTACGTAACGTTATTCATGACGTAGAAATACACACCGACGCCATATAAAAATCCACTCCCAAAAGGTGTTAAATGGGACTAAGGATCTTTTCGCCCCGGTTCGATCTGCTCGCGATTCCGTCTGGACACTCCGTGCGGAGTCAAACGCGTCGGGAGTCACGTTCCGAAGTGGACGTCGGCCACCGACCGACCGCAGATCGGACACCCGCTCGACAGCGTCGCGTCGCGCATCGGGCCGGTCACTGGAATCGATCGCCGGCAGTCCGGACAGGTGAACTCGTAGGTTTGGGTGGACATGGGTCTCGTTCCTGTGACAGAGTACCCTCTCGGTCGGGATAGGGCAGGTACCCAGATATAGAGGGGAGTATATAGCGGCCCGAAACGAGCGCCGCTCGAGATTTCACGGCCCCGATCCGCCGAACGTATGAATGCAGTACGTGAGCAAGGAACACGGTTAAGCACGGCTGGCAGCTACCTCCGCCGATGACGACGTTAAACGAGGAGATGGCAACCGTTCGGTCCGAGGTCGAAGACGTCCGCGACCAGCTTAGAGAGGAGGTGCCGACGCTCTTCGAGTTCGACGTGACGGTGGGTAACATCTCCTACAACACGAACAGCGACAGCGTCTCCGTGACCGTCGAACCGAGCTCTCGAGCGCGCGAACAGATCTCGGAGCAACTCGGCGGCGTGAACGTGAAGACGAGCGGACAGCTCGAGTTCGAGTTCAGAGTCACGAAGAGCGAGACGGAGTAGGGCGTCTACCGGTCGGTCCTCTCGACAGTCGGGTGGGCTCGAGGACCAGCGGCGTACGGCGCCGAGTTCGTCGGCTCGCTCCTGACTCGTTAGCCGCGTCGCGGGTTAGTTCGAGTCCTTCTTCGCTTCTTTCTTCTTCTGTTCTTTCTTCGTGGGTTCGTCCGGTTCTTCGGGATCTTCCGGGTCTTCTGGTTCTTCGGGGTCTTCCGGTTCTTCGGGATCTTCCGGGTCTTCTGGTTCTTCGGGGTCTTCCGGTTCTTCGGGATCTTCCGGGTCTTCTGGTTCTTCGGGGTCTTCCGGGTCTTCCGGGTCTTCTGGTTCTTCAGGATCTTCCGGGTCTTCCGGGTCTTCGGGATCCTCCGGGTCTTCCGGGTCTTCGGGATCCTCCGGTTCTTCGGGGTCTTCAGGGTCCTCCGGGTCCTCCGGTTCTTCGGGGTCTTCGGGATCCTCCGGTTCTTCAGGGTCCTCCGGATCTTCCGGGTCTTCCGGGTCTTCGGGGTCTTCGACGCAATAGCCTTCACTGATCGTCAGAAGAGCGTTATTGCCACCCCCGTTGAATTCGACGTGCGCGCTCGAGACGGTTCCGCCATCCTCTCTGAAAACGTCGAAGTGGACGGCACCTTGTCCTCCCCCGGGGAAGTATCCGTCCGCCGTTTCGCTGCTCCCGTCCCCGAATTCGACTGTGAGCACCGCACCGGCTTCGATCGCAGTCGGGCCGCCCCGCGTGAGTACCCACTTCCAGTATCCTCGTTCCCCGGGACAGTCCTGCGTCGCGTGCTCGCTCCCCTGTCCGTCCCACTGGAGCGTTCGATCGTGATTTTCACCGTCGGCGGGTTCGGCGTTCGAGCTGTTCGTCTCCGATTCGGTACTGTACCTGCCGAGGCAGCCGCTGAGACCGACGATAGCCAGTCCGCTACCCCCCAGGAACGCACGTCTATTGGTCGAATCGACCATACGCGATCGACAGCCCGTCCAGATATAGTTATCAGTATCCAGAACAGTATCACGAATTGGACGGAAATATCAAAAAATTATTTCCTCAAATAATCAGCGGCTAGACGGCTTTACGAGGCGTCTAACGGCGGACTAGAGGAACAGTACTGAGAAATGAGCCGGCCTAATAGAATAGTTGAAATATGCTTACCTTTCTTCCGTGGATTCCTTAGTCGGCCGCGAGCTTGTCCAGACCCGCCGACTCGATGTCGTCGCCGCCGACCGACGAGCGCAGCGAGTCCATCCCGTCGTCGCGGTCGATGTCGAAGTCGTTCTCGTACAACTCCTCGACGCGAGCCAGCTCCTCGTCGGAGAGCTTCGGCACGTCGCTCGCGGCCGCCCACTCGTCGATATCGCCTTTCGTGCGGAACGTCGGCGTGACGGACGCGACTGATTCGTGGGAGAGGAGCCACGCGATGGAGGCCTGGCCCATCGTCCGTTTACCGTCGCTCCCACTGGTCGCTCCCTGCCGTCCGCTCGCTTCGCTTGCGGAGACGCCGTCTCGTTCCAGAAACCGCAACGTCTCGAGTTTCTCCCAGCCGGTCTCGTACCACGCGTCGGGTCGGAAGCCGCGGTGGTCGCCCTCCCCGAGTTCGGTTTCGGGCGTCACCTGCTCGTTGAGAATGCCCGAGGAGTGGGGGACGCGGGGGATCAGGCTGGTCGACGAGCCCGTCCGCTCGATCGTCTCGAGGAAGTGGTTTCCCACCTCCTGTTCGAGGACGTTCCAGACGAGTTGCAGGGAGTCGAACTCCTCCTCGATGGCGAGGTCGCCCTCCGCGAGCCAGCCGATGGAGGGGCCGAGCGCGAGCCCGCGGGCGCGAATCTTCCCCTCCTCCTCGAGTTCGTCGAGCAACTCGAGCACGTCGGGGGTGATCTCCTCGACGTCGGCGTTGTGAAGCTGAAGCACGTCGATCTGCTCGACGTCGAGTCGCTCGAGGCTCTGTTCGACGGCGTCCCGGAGGTAGTCGGGGTCCATCTCCTTGGGCAACTCGCCGTGGCCGGCCTGGGGATTGTTATAGAAGTCGTAGCCGATCTTGGTGGCGAGCGTCACGTCCTCACGGACGTCCGCAATCGCCTCGCCGATGAGCTCCTCGCTGCGGCCGTGGCCGTAGACGTCACCCGTGTCGATGTACGTCACTCCCTGATCGATAGCGTACCGGACCATCTCGAGGGCGTCGTCTTCCGAGCGGTCGCCCCACCAGTCGGTGCCGACGACCCACGCGCCGAAGCCGACTTCGCTGACCTCGACGCCGGAGTCGCCGAGTTCCTGATAGTGCATGTTCGGCTCTTGGAATCGAGGGGACTTATTGCGTGCGGAACGCGTCCCAGAGCGGGACGGGAACGTGTTCGGTCCGGCAGAACAGGTTCGGTATCAGTCGCCGCCGACCGCACGTGTTCGGTCCCGGTTCCGGCACCCGGGGAGACGGCGTCCGCTCGATCCGCGAGGCGAACGACTCATGGGCGGTCGCTGTCGAGACGTTGTATGGACGATCAGTCTCGGCGACTCGTGTCCCCCGCCCTCTTGCTGGCGGTTGCCACCGTCGCCATCGCGAGCGTCGCCGCTCTCGGCGCTCTCACGCTCTTCGAGTTCGATCTCCCGACGTCGCTGACCCTGAGTCCCCGCTACGTTACCGTCGGAACGGTCGTCGCCGGCACGCTGCTCGTGGTCGGTGCCATTGCGCTGCCCGCATACGTGCTCTCCGGCTGGCAGTCGACCCGGGAGGCGGGCCGAGAGCGGAGCCCATAGTCGGAGTATAGTAGCCACTGGAACTATTTACACACCGATCGCATAGCCGTCGCGCGATCGGGTGTGCACTGACTTCCAGTGTTACTATAGCGAACCGTTCGCGAGGCTCGAGCCTCGCGAACGATCGCGCGTCGTCTCGAGAAGCCGGCGTCCCGTCGGAGCCGTACGGGTTATCGGTCGTCGTCTTCGTCAGTTTCGTCGTCCTCGTCGCTTGCATCGGCCTCCGACTCGTCGCTCGTCGAGTCGGCGTCCTCGTTCGGGTCGACTTTCATGTCCGAGGCGTCCTCCTCGGGCGTCTCCTCGGGTTCGATCGCGTCGGTCTGGGATGGCTGTGCTTGCTCGGGATCGGGACCGGTCGCTTCGGCCACTTCTTCGGCCATCGCCGTATCGGAGACGTCGACCTCGACCGGCTCGTTATCGTCGTCGGTACTGCGGCGGGGATCCTCCTCGTCACCGCCGTGGTCGGGTTTCGTTCGCGGCTCGTCCTGCTCCGCGTCGTCGGTGAACTCGATCCGCGAGCCCGTCTCGACTTCCTCGCCGAGCTGTGCCGACTCGTCGATGGTACCCTCGGCGTCGATCTGTGACTCTCGCCCGGAGTCGGTGCGCTCGGCGGCGGCGCTGGCCTCGTCCGACGTCTCCTTCCCGTCGGTCCCCTCCTCGATCTCGACCGTGCTCGGTTCGAACGCGGGTGACTCGCTCGAGCGCCGGTTTCGGAGGCCGTAGCTCAGCAGCCCGGCACCGACGACCCCCTTGGGAATCGCGCGGAACTGCCCCCGTTTGAGCGAACGGAGGGCAGATAGGAGCAACGCGCCGCCGCCGAGCAACGGCAGCAACACCCGCTTCGGGTTGTCGACGATCGACGTGGCCGTCTCGACCGATTTTTCGACGTCGTACGCCTCGAGTTTCTCCGTCGGAATGTTCGCCGCCAGATCGGAGTCGTGTTCCTCAGACATGAGTTGGTCCGTCGCGCACGCTGCGCTCGGTGGGAGTACTCCGTCCGGACGGTTGAAGGTTGGACCGGCACCTGAACCCTCGTTGAAAACGGGTGGGGACGCGTTCGGGACGGAGGCAACCGTTACCACTCGAAGCGCTTCGGATCGCGCGCCGCGAGCGCGGTCCGGACCGCGGCGACGTTCTCCGATACGTCGTGAACGCGAACGATATCTGCGCCGCGGTCGGCCGCGAGGGCGCTCGCCGCGACCGTCGCCGGACCGCGGTCGCCGGCCGCCGAGCCGACGTGATCGAACATCGACTTGTGGGAGTGGCCGAACAGGACCGGACAGCCGAGCGCGCGGAACTCGTCGAGGCGACCGAGGATCTCGAAGCTCTCGCGGGCGGACTTGGCGAATCCGATGCCGGGGTCAACGACGATATCGTCGCGATCGATTCCGGCCTTCTCGGCGAGCAGCACGCGCTCGGAGAGCTGATCGATTACGTCCTCGACGACGTCGTCGTACTCGATGTTTCGATCCGGAACCACCGGCGCGTCGACGCTGTGCATCACCACGAGCCCCGCGTCGTGGTCGGCCACGACGAAGCGCATCTCGGGATCTTCGAGCCCCGAGACGTCGTTGACGATGTCGGCGCCGGCCTCGAGCGCCGGCTCCGCGACGGCGGCCTTGCGCGTGTCGACGGAGATCCGGACGTCGAGCTCTGCGATCCGTTCGATCACGGGGACGACGCGATCAATCTCCTCCGCGACCGACACGGGATCGGCACCGGGTCGGGTCGACTCGCCGCCGACATCGATCACGTCGACGCCGGCCTCGATCATCGCCTCGGCTTGGGCGAGAGCGTCCTCGAGCGCGTCGTACTCCCCGCCGTCGTGGAAGCTGTCCGGCGTGACGTTCAGAATGCCCATCACGGCGGTGCGGTCGTGCCAGGGATAGTGGTCGTCGCTGCGTGCGCCAGTCGAACCCGGTTCGCGTGCGTCCGGGTCCGCCGAGACCGAACCGATCGGATCCGCACCGCTCGAAGCCGCCTCGTTCGCGGCCGTAGTCGCCGCGTCGAGTTCGAGCGTCTCTCGGATCTCTCGAGCAACATCCGCTAGCCCGCTCGGCCCGCCGTCCGTATCCGACTCGAGGATCGCGACGAGCGCCTCGAATTGCCTGACGGTTCCCATCAGAACCGCCTCGACCGCCTCGGCGTGCTGCTGGAGCCCGGAGAGGGCACACTCGCCGCCGAGGCGGACCAGTTCGGTTTTCAACGCGGTCGCCTGGCGGGTGTCGACCGTCAGCTTGACGACGCGGTGGACGGCGTCGACCTGTGACCGGTCGTTCTCGGTTTCAGGGACGTTCGCCCTCGCGAGCGCGTCGCTGGCGTCCGCGAGGTTCCGAATCCGCTTTGGCACGCCGGCAGCGGTCCAGCGCGAGCGGGCCTCCGCGACGGCGAACAGCGACCCGGTCACGAGCACGCAGTCGTCGCTTCCGGCGTCGGCGAGTGCGGTCTCGAGGGCGTCCTGAACGCTCTCGCTCGTCCGGATGTCGTCGACACCGGCATCGGAAAACACCCTCGCGAGGACGTCCCGATCCTCGGCCCGATCGAGCGACGGCTCGGCTACGAGCGCCGAATCCGGCGTCGGCAGCGTCGCGGCCATCTCGCGGTGATCTTTGTCGTGCATCGCGCCGAAGACGAGGTGGAGGTCGTCGTAAGCGTACGTCGAGAGGGTCTCCGCGAGTTGCTCGCAGGCGCCGGGGTTGTGCGCGCCGTCCAGAATCACCAGCGGCGCCGTGTCGATCACCTCGAACCGCCCCGGCCAGTGGGCGCTTCGCAGCCCCCGCGCGAGGTCGTCGTCCGAGACGTCGGTCACCTGTCGCGCGAGGGCGGCGGCGATACCGGCGTTTTCGGCCTGATGCGTGCCGAGAAGGGGAATATTAGTCTCGAGATGCCACTCGTCGTGCTCGATGGCGATGGCGGCTTCGGTGTGGTTCGCCCGCCCCTCGTACTCGACGGTGACATCGGGGTCAGCTTCGCCGTCCCGTGCAGCAGACGCGCTACCCACGGTCACCACGTCTCCGGCAACCTCCCGAATCGCCTCGAGCGCGTCCCCGGTGACGCCGGTCACCAGCGGCGCGTCGGCCGGGGCGACGTGTGCCTTGTCGCGGGCGATCTCTGCTTCGGTCTCGCCCAGAATGCCCGTGTGCTCGAGCGTGACGCTCGTCACGGCGCTCGCGATCGGATCGACGACGCTCGTGGCGTCGTACTTCCCGCCGATACCGACCTCGAGGACGGCCACGTCGACGTCCTCGCGGCCGAAGTGCCAGACCGCCATCGCGGTCATCGTCTCGAAGAACGTCGGCGACTCGCCGTCGGCCCCGCGCTCGGTGACGTACCCGCGGGCGGCCTCGACGTAGTCACGGACCGCCGACCGGGGGATCTTGCGGCCGTCGACGCGGACGCGTTCGCGCAGGTCCTCGAGGTGTGGCGAGGTGTAGAGGCCGACCGAGAGCCCGGCCTCGCGGAGACTTCGTTCGACCATCCGCGCCGTACTCCCTTTTCCGTTGGAGCCGGCGATCTGGACGAACTCGACGCCTTCGTGAGGGTTCTCGAGGTGGGCGAGCAGCCGCGCCGTCGACTCCGTCCCGGGTTTCGGGCGGAACCGCCGCAGATCGAATAAAAAGTCCGCCGCCTCGTAATACTCCATACCCGAACCACAGAGTCCGCGCGCTTAGGAATGTCGAACTCGCCGCTGGCGGCACGGCCTGTCCGCGTCCCCGACCCATCGTCGACGGACAATCGCGTTTCCGTCCGGCCAAACAATGTA
Source organism: Natronorubrum marinum (assembly GCF_052040125.1). Taxonomy (NCBI): domain Archaea; kingdom Methanobacteriati; phylum Methanobacteriota; class Halobacteria; order Halobacteriales; family Natrialbaceae; genus Natronorubrum; species Natronorubrum marinum. The sequence goes on along the minus strand of NZ_JBPPFV010000001.1, from coordinate 360,585 downwards.
ACTACTTACGACCGTACAGCGGACGTGGCGCCGTGGCTAAGAAAATATCGGTTAACTCGGATTCCGTCGCGACGGACCAGTTGCCTCCAACCCCGGAGGGGTACGCCGAGCCGTACGAATTTCGGTACCCGATGATAGCGCTCCTGATCGGATCTGGACTGTTGGGTCTCCTCTCGTCTGTCGCCGTTGTAGCTCTGTTGTCGCTGCTTCACGGGCCGGAACTGTTCACGTTCTACGAAGTGACGGTCGAGGGATCGGCGACGACGTGGACGATGGATCTGACCGCGATCGCCGTTCCGTTCCTCGTGGCACTGGTTGTGACGACCGTCGTTCACGAACTGATTCACGGCGTCGTCTTCCGACTGTACGGCCACACGGCAGTGTACGGCGCGGTTCCGGCGATGGGAGCGTTCTACGCCGCAGTCTTCGGTGAATTTCAACGCCGGAACGACCTACTCCGCGTCGCCCTCGCGCCGCTCGTCGTCATAACGGCAGCGTGCGTTCCGTTGCTCGCCGTTCCGATACCGATTATCGCGATCACGGCGGGATTCGTGCTGATAGTAAACACCGCAGGCGCCGTTGGAGATATCTACGCCGTCTTCCGGTTCCGACGGATGCCCAGTGAGACGCTCCTGTACGACGTGAATATCCGTCACTCGTACGTCTACGAACCGCTCTAACGGTGAGCTATCGCCGCCGCGCGATCGACAGCGACAGTGCGGACGCTCGCCGATTCACAGCGCACACGTTACTTCATCGGCGGCTCGGCCGAACGGTCCGGCTCCTCGTCACTGTGTTCCTGCGTGACCTCGAGGAACGCCTCCTCGAGGCTCCGCGCTTCGCCGGTCTCGGCGCGGGACTTCAGCGTCTCGGGCTCGCCCTGGGCGACCAGTTTGCCGTCGTGAAGCACGCCGATTTCGTCGGCCAGTTCGTCGACGACGGGGAGGATGTGCGTCGAGAGGAAGATGGTCATCTCCCGATCAGCGAGGTCGGCGATGGTCTCGCGCATGGTCCGGGCCGCGCGCGGGTCTAATCCGCTCGTGGGCTCGTCGAGGAAAGCGACGGCGGGTTCGTGGAGAACGGCCTGGATGACGCCGACCTTCTGGCGCATCCCCTTTGAGTAGCCCTCGATCCGTCTATCGGCGTCCGCGAGCAGGTCGAACCGCTCGAGCAGCGACTCGATGCGCTCGGTGGCGTCGGCGTCGGGCAGATCCCGGAGGCCGGCGGCGTACTCGAGCTGTTCGCGACCCGTCAGCTCGTCGTAGATCGGCGGCTCCTCGGGCAGGTAGCCGATGTGGGGCGTGACGGCCTCGCGATTGGTGATGGGGTGGCCGGCAACCCGGGCCGTCCCCGAGGTCGGTTTCGTCAGCGTCGTTAGCATCCGCATCGTCGTCGTCTTCCCCGCGCCGTTAGGCCCGAGAAAGCCGTAGACCGTCCCCGGATCGACGGTCATCGTCAGCCCGGCGACGGCGGTCGTCTCGCCGTACCGTTTCGTGAGGGCCTCGGTTTCGATCGCGGGGGCGTCGGGGGGGCTCATACGTCTCGTTTCGTCGCATTCGATGTAAATGTGTGACATATTCGACGGCGCTCGAGGCGCAGGCGAGGTCCCACCGCTCGTCGAACGGTATCGGCTCGCGAATGACAGGATCCAAATGATTTACTGGATGGATGACGCGTTATCGAGTATGGGTCCCGAACTGCCGTGTGCCTCCCTGCCGATGTGCAGTCGCCACCGCTGCGGTGGTGTTCGTTGATGTCGCGCGTTCCCCTCCTCGTCGCTACGACGGAGTTCCGACGAACGGTTCGAGCGGTGTCGAACGAGCGCTCGAAGCTGTTCATGATGGGGCTGCTCGCGACGGTCATGTTCGGCTCGATCGTCGTCGCCGGCGGCTACCTGCTGCCGATGCTCGGTGAGCAGTTCGCAGAGGGAATTACTCAGTCCCAAGCCACGATGGCGACCGAACTCGTCACGGGCGGCGTCGCCGTCGCCTGGCTGTTCTTGGTCTTCATGGCGGGGATTCGGGCGTTTACGTCGGCCGCGACCGTCGATAAACCGGCCTTCCTGCTCACCTCGACGCCGCTCCGGAACGTCGTTGTCGGCATCGTCGGTGCCGAGATGCTCCTATTTGGGAGTTGGCTCCTTCCGCCGGCGATCGTCCTCTCGGCCGCGTTCGCCTCCGGAGCGGGGACGATACTCCCCGTTCTGCTCGTGCCGCTCGTCGTCGTTCTCGCCCTCTGTACCGCCGTTCCCGTCGGTTTCGTGGTCGGCGTCTGGATCCGCCATCTGGTCACCGTCTACGAACCGATCGCTCGCTACCGAATGGTGATCTTCATCGCGTTCTGGGTGCTCTACTTCGGCGCCATCGCCACGGGCCGGTTCAATCTGGTCATCGACCAACTGTTCTACGCGCTCCAGGACAGCCCCCTCGGCTGGCCCGGCCATCTCCTGTTGCTCGGCGTCCCGAACGTCGCCGCCTCGAGTACCATCGCCTTCGGAGCACTGCTCGGCGCAGCGGGGCTCAGCGCGGTCGCCGTCGCCGTCGGCATCTCCTCCGCGCGACGGCACTGGTTCGCCGATCCCGCGCGGTTCGAGGAGGGAGAAGAGCCGGTTACGGATTCGACGGACCGACTCTCGGGACTGCTCTCGTACGGGCTCTCGCGCCCAGTGCGAACGGTGGCGACGACCGCGATCCGCCGAACGAAACGGGCCCCGATCCGGCTGGTCTACGTCGGCTATCCGTTACTGGGATCGATCGCGTTCGTCCAGGAGATCGCCCGAACCGGAGCCGTGCCGACCCATGTCGCCGTGATCCTCTCGCTGTACGTCGTCTGGGCCGCCGGCGCGCTGTTCACGCTCAACCCGCTCGGTGACCTCGGCCGCGCGCTACCCGCCGTCGTCGCCTCGCCCCTCGCGGGCCGGCAGGCGATCACGGGGCTGGTCGTCGCCAGCGCGCTCGTTGCCGGCCCGGTCGCCTTGCTCGTCTCGCTCACTCTCGGCCTGCTCAGTCCCCTCTCGCTCGAGCACACCGCCGCTCTGGTCGTCGCCACCACCGTCGGCGCGGTCGCGGCGCCGGCCCTCGCGACCGGTGTCGGCGCCGCCTTCCCCCGATACGGCAGCGTCAAGGTGACGAACAACCGCGAGGCGGTGATGCCGAGCAAGACCGCCTTCATCGTCTACTCGGCCGTGATCATCCTGACAGCGATCGCCGCCGCCGTCCTCTACGTCGACGCGCCCGGCCTGATCGCCGACCTGCTCACGGCGGTGACGGCGTGGACGCCCGGCCCCGAACTGGCGGTCTCCGCTCGAGGCATTACGATCTCCGCGTGGACCGTCCTCGTCGTCGGCCTCCTCGCACCCCCCGTCTCGTCTCTGTTCGCCATCGAGGAGTTCGACCGGTACACGCTCGAGTGAGCGTCGAGCAGGAGACCCCTGTCCGATGGAGGTTCCAGCCGTTCGTGACAGTATTTTAAGCCGGTCGACGACCTATTCTCCTCGTTCCTCGTGGAATAGTGAAAGAGAATGTCAGCCACAGAAGTCGGTAGTGAACTCTCGCGTCGAACCGTGCTCAAAGCGGCGGGTGTACTCGGTCTCGGCGGCGTCGGTATCGCGGGTCGAACACGCGCACAGGAATCGGCCATCCCGACGGAGCCGACGCTGTACCAGATCCGTATGGTCGGAGAGACGTCGTTCGAGGCGTTCGACCGGGACGGGCAGTTTTTCGTCACCCCGCCCGTCGGAGAGACCTCAGCCGGGCCGAGAGACGTCGCCCTTATCTCCGGAAATCCGCAGGGAGCACCGGAGAGCGGGGCGGTCGCGTTCTACACCAACACAGCGCTTCGAACCGCATTGAACACCGGGGGCGACCCGACGCTCAACGATGCGGCGGTACCGATCGGCTCCGTGCAGACGGACGACGCGTCGGGGCTGCTCCGAGCCGAACACATCGCCGATCTAGGCGTCGACCTCCCGCCGGGCGTCTCCGCTGGGTTGCAGGTCAACATCTTCACGCCTCGAGGCGGAATCGTCGCGCCGCTCTACGAAATTGGAAGCGGCGTCGTCGACGTACAGTTCCACGGCGGCACTCAGATCGAGGGGGTGATGGAGGTCGTCGGCACGTCGCTGGGCGGCGCCGCCGATCAGGGATCGATAGTCGCCCAGTTCGCCGGGACCGCATGATCGATCCGACCGAAAATTCGACGTCGACCGATGGCCGACTCAGTCCGAGCGGCCCCACTGCGCCGTACGCTTCGGACGGCCGGTGATCGACTGCACGTCGATCGGTTCGGCCTTGGACTCGAGCGCCTCGAGCGCGGCCGACGCGCTGGCGGGCGTCGAGAAGTAGGTGATCTCCTCCTCGACGGCGACCTCGAGCAGGTCGCGGTCGCGGGAGACGATGAGGTCGACTTTCCCCTCGCGGACGGCCTGCGGGAGGTCGACTTCCTCACAGAGGTCGAAGTGGTCGGTGAAGCCGTCGACAAGGGCCTCGCCGTCCTCGGTCTCCGGATCGGGGAACTTGTCGGCCGAGAGGTCGATAATGGCGGTTCCCGACTCGGGAATCGGCTTGTTGGTCGCGTCCTGTGCCTTGTCGTAGGCCTTGCCGAACGTGTCGGCGCTGCCCATGACCTCGCCGGTGGATTTCATCTCCGGGCCGAGACGCGGGTCCGAGCCCGGCAGGCGGTCGAACGGCAGGACGACCTCCTTGATCGAGGTCTGTTCGGGGATCTGCTCGTCGATGTCGAGGTCGGCGAGCGAGGTCCCGGCCATGACCTTCGCGGCGATCTTGGCGATCGGCACGCCCGTGGCTTTCGAGATGAAGGGGACGGTACGCGAAGAGCGCGGGTTCGCCTCGAGGACGTACACTTCACCATCGCGGACGGCGAGCTGGACGTTCAGCAGGCCGACCGTGTCGAGTGCGTCGGCGATCTCTTCGGTGACTTCGCGGACGCGGGCCAGCGTGTCGTCGTCGAGCGAGCGCGGCGGAATCATACAGGCGGAGTCGCCGGAGTGGACCCCGGCGGCCTCGACGTGTTCCATGATGCCGCCGATCAGGACGTCCTCGCCGTCGGAAACGGCGTCGACGTCGAGTTCGACCGCGTCCTCGAGGAAGTCGTCGACGAGAATCGGTTTCTCCGGGCTCACGCGGACGGCCTCTTCGATGTACTTCTCGAGTTCCTCGTCGTCGTAGACGACCTCCATCGCGCGGCCGCCCAGCACGTAGGAGGGACGGACGAGGACGGGGTAGCCGATATCGTGAGCGAGTTCGAGCGCCTCCGTCTTGGAGAAGGCGGTCCCGCCCTCGGGCTGGGCGATCCCCAGCTCGTCCATCAGGGCGTTGAAGCGGTCGCGGTCCTCGGCGAGGTCCATCGCCTCGACGCTGGTCCCCATGACCGAACACTCGAGGCCGCGGCGATCGATCTCGTCCTGAAGCGGTTCGCCGATGTTGACCGACGTCTGGCCGCCGAACTGGACCATTACGCCGTCGGCGCCGGTCGCTTCGGCCACGTCGGCGACCTCCTCGGCCGTAATTGGCTCGAAGAACAGCCCGTCGGAGGTGTCGTAGTCCGTCGAGACCGTCTCGGGGTTGTTGTTGACGACGTGGGCGTCGATCCCCATCTCTCGCAGGGCCTGTACGGCGTGGACCGAACAGTAGTCGAACTCGACGCCCTGCCCGATGCGGATCGGGCCGCCACCGACGACGATGACACTCTCTAAGTCCAGATCGACCTCGAGCTCGCCCGATGCGGCGTCGCCCACCAGCGGGCCGGACTCGAACTCGTTCTTGCGCGAGGAGTAGTAGTACGGCGTCTCGGCCTCGAACTCGCCGGCGCAGGTGTCGACCTGCTTGTACGTGCGGCCGGGAACCTGCTGCTCGACGGTGTCGACGTCGACCTCGCCGCCCGCCGTCGCAGCGATCGTGGCGTTGGTGTGGCCGGCGATGGCGGCCTCGGTGAAGTCGCCCTCCTGTGCGGCCAACGTCGAGTCCGCGATGCGCTTGAAGCGCTCGGTGTACCACTCGAAGATGCCCGTCAGTTCGACGACCTCGTCGACCGTGTAGCCGCGTTCGAAGGCCTCGAACAGCGCGTACGGCCTATCGGGCGACGGTCGTTCGAGGTAGCGTTCCTCGAGTTCCTCGTCTGAGACCTCGGCCCAGTCGACGTCGGGTTCGTACTCGGAGGACCGCAAGGCCTTGAGCAGGCTCTCCTCGAAGGTTCGGCCGATGGCCATCGCCTCGCCGGTCGACTTCATCGCGGTCGTCAGCTCGAAGTCGACGTCGTCGAACTTGTCCTTGGGCCAGCGCGGAACTTTCGTCACCACGTAGTCGATCGCCGGCTCGAACGCGGCGGTCGTCTCGCCGGTAATTTCGTTCGTAATCTCGTGGAGGCGCTTGCCGAGGGCGACCTTCGCGGTGACGCGAGCGATCGGGTAACCCGTCGCCTTCGAGGCGAGCGCGGAGGAGCGGGAGACGCGCGGGTTGACCTCGACGACGCGGTACTCGCCGCCGGGAGTGCCGTCGTCGCGCCAGGCGAATTGGATGTTACAGCCGCCCTGAATCCCGAGTTCGCGGATGACGTCCAGCGCCGCGGTGCGCATCTCCTGGTGTCCCTCGTCGGGGACGATCTGTGAGGGGGTAACGACCGTCGACTCCCCGGTGTGGATCCCCATCGGGTCGATGTTCTCCATGTTACAGATGATGATACAGGAGTCGTCGGCGTCGCGCATGACCTCGTACTCGTACTCGACCCAGCCCGCAATGGATTCGGTGATCAGCACCTCGCTGTTACGCGAGAGGCGCAGCCCCTTGCGGACGCGAGCGAGGAGTTCGTCCATCTCGTGGACGACGCCCGACCCCGACCCGCCGAGGGTGTAGGTCGTGCGGGCGATGACCGGCAGCCCGCCGACTTCCTCGACGGCGGCCTCGACGCGCTCTTTGAGGTCGTCCTCGGTCAGTTCCGAGACCGTCTCGCCCTCCTCGAGCGAGATCGTGGTCGACCGGGGCACGGGCTGACCGATCTTCTCCATGCGCTGGCGGAAGAGGTCGCGGTCCTCCGTCGCGTAGATGGTGTCCAGCGGCGTCCCCATGATCTCGACGTCGTACTCCTCTAAGACGCCCTCCTCGGCCAGTTCGGCGGTGACGTTGAGGCCGGTCTGGCCGCCGAGGCCGGCGATGACGCCGTCGGGACGTTCCTTGCGGATGATCTCGGCGATGGCCTCGGTGGTGATCGGCTCGATGTAGACCTCGTCAGCCATCTCCGGGTCGGTCATGATCGTCGCGGGATTCGAGTTGACGAGCACGACGCGAGCGCCCTCCTCCTGAAGGGCCCGGCAGGCCTGCGCACCGGAGTAGTCGAACTCGGCTGCCTGCCCGATCTGGATCGGTCCGCTACCGATCAACAGGATCGTGCGTCCGTCCCCTGTGTCGCCCTCGCCCTGATGGTCCGTGCTCATTTTGCTTGTCGAATCGGAGTTCGTACATCGTAATAAGCCCCACGATACAGTACGAATCTCGAAATCGCTTTTCGAAATTCGAACTGGAGGGCGCGATCAACCGGCACGAAAACCGGAGCCGTCGGGAGACCGAACGCACGCCGCGGTACTGCTCCGACGGCTCGCTCGATTCGACTCCCGAACGACTACGAACGCGCATCGAAAACGGCCGAATATCTTATCAGGTCGCCGTTACTGATGGAAGACGACCAAATGCCTGAGTCCGAGAGGTGTGGTGACGCGGCGTTGGGCCCCGTCCTGTACCTCGATCCAGATGCCACTGATCGAGCGCAGACAACGATGGCGCTCGAGGCGGACGAGGACGCGCCCACGGTCGAGGCAGTGGCGACGACGACGGCCCTTCGCGATGCGCTCGCCGACGAGACGAGCGAGTACGCGTGTATCGTCACGGAGTACCGCCTCGAGGAAACCGACGCGCTCTCGCTGTACGACTCGCTCCGGGCGGCCGGTCTCGCAACCGTACCGGTCGTGCTCTACACCGCCGACGGCGACGAGACGCTCGCGAGCGACGCGATCACGGCCGGACTCTCGGGGTACGTTCCGAAAGGGCGGACCGATTCGATCGACCTGCTCGCCGAGCAGTTGCGAGCGATTCTGCGGACCGACGGCGAGGTCTCGCCGACGACCCGCACCGGCGACTTCGGGCTCGATCTCGAGGAGACTCGCGACGCCGTCCGCGTACTCGAGTCCTGCTCGTCGATCGAGGAGACGTACCGACTGGCGATCGACGCTATCGACCGGCTGCTCGAAACCGACGCGACGGCGATGTTCGTCGAGCGGGACGATCCCGATACGAGTCGGATCAGCGCCGATTTCGCCCCCGTTGCGGTCACCGGCGGCGACGATGCGACGGCGGCCCTTCGAGAACCGACCTGCGAGGGACTGGTCGAGCAAGCGCTTCGGACCGATACGACGGTGGTGACCGATCCGACGACGTACTCGTGCGGCGGCGGGCCGACCGCAGCCGACGTGCGCTCGGTCGTGACCGTTCCCGTCAACGCCGACAGCGTCTTACAGACGATTTCGACGACGCCGAACGCGTTCGACGCCCGCGCGGTCAGCCTCGTCAAACTCGTCGCCGCGGCCGTCGCCTCGACGGTCACGCGAATTCGGTCGGAACGAGAGCGCCGAAACGAGCGCGACCGCTTCGCTGCGCTGTTCGAGAGCGTCCCCGACGCGGTCTTAGTGCTGGACCGTACCGACGCCGCCCGCGTCGTCGCGGTCAACCCGTCGTTCGAGGAACTGTTCGGATACGATCGCGAGACCCTCACCGAGTACGGTATCGACGAACTGCTCGTCCCGGAAGGAACCGAGGAGATCGACGTCTACGAGTCGGTCGGACTCGAGTCCGTCGTCACGGCTGAGGTCGAGCGCTGTACGACCGACGGTCCCCGGGACTTCCTCTTTCGCGGCTTTGCGACCGAGATCGACGGCGAGATCCACGAGTACGCGATCTACACGGATACGAGCGAGCAGAAACGTCGCGAGCGAAAGCTCGAGCGGTACCGAACGCTCGTCGAGACCGTCAGCGACTCGATGTACGTCCTCGATTCGACGGGACGCGTCGAGATCGTCAACGAGGCGATGGCCGACTACTTCGACGAACCGCGCGAGTCGATCGTCGGCGAGCACGTCACGGAGTTCATTACCGAGGCCGAACTCGAGGAACGGCGGGCGCTCCTCGAAGAGGTTCGAGCGAGCGACGACCGGCGAAGCGCCACCATCGAAACGACCGTCGAATCGCCGAACGGATCGACACACCACATCGAGGACAATATCGCGCCGGTGCTCGACGACGACGGCCGGTTGCTCGGCAGCGTCGGCGCGATACGCGACATCACGGCCCGGAAGGAACACGAGCGCCGCATCCGATGGTTGCACGACGGAACGCGACGACTGATGGCGGCGACGGGAAGCGACGAAATCGCCCGCATCGTGACCGATATCGCCAGCGAGGCGCTCGATCTCGACCTCAATTCGGTGTTTCTCTACGAACCGGAGATCATGACTCGATCGGCGGCCGAAGGGATGAGCGACGCACGGTCGACAGCCGAGGCGACGGCCGACCGCGCGGACGACGGACCGACTCCCGACGCCGAAACGGCGTCCGCCGGCGGGACGAACAGCGGACTCGTTCCCGCGGCGATGAGCGACCGAGCCGTCGAGCTGTTCGGGAACATCGGCTACATCGAATCCGGCGGCGGTATCGCCTGGGACGCCTACGAAGCCGGCGAGGCGATCGTCCACGGCGACGTCCGTCGTGCGGCGAACGTTCGCAACCCCGAGACGCCGGTCCGAAGCGAGGCCCACGTTCCCCTCGGCGAGCACGGAATCTTCATCGTGAGTTCGCTCGCGGTCAACGATCTGGACCCCGAGGCGCTGACGCTCGCCCGAATCCTCGCCGCCAACGCCGAGGCGGCCCTCGACCGCGCCGCCCGCGAGTGCGAACTCGCCGATCGAAGCCGCGAGCTCGAGCGCCAGAACGACCGCCTCGAGGCGTTCGCGAGCACGGTCTCTCACGACCTTCGGAATCCGCTCACGGTCGCGGCGGGCCAGATCGAGAACCTCGACGGTCACGTCGACGAAGACGGGGACCGACACGTAGAAGAGATCGAGTGGGCGCTCGACCGGATGGACGAACTCGTCGAGAACGTGCTCGCGCTCGCCCGGAGCGGGCAGCGGCTGACCGAGACGGTCCCGGTCGACCTCGACACCGTCCTCGATCAGGCCCACCGCGCGGTCGATCCCACGCTCGAGGTGGTCCGGGAGGGCTCGCTGCCGACGGTCGACGGCGACGAGAGTCGACTCCGTGCGCTCTTCGAGAACGTCCTGCGCAACGCCCGCGAACACGTCGGCGACGACGTGACGATAACGGTCATCGCCACCGCGGACGGGTTCGCGATCGAGGACGACGGGCCGGGGGTATCCGCCGACGAGCGCGACGACGTCCTCGAGTGGGGGTACAGCACGGCGGCCGAGGGAACCGGGTTCGGACTGGCGATCGTCACCGAGGTCGTCGAGGCACACGGCTGGTCGATCGCGCTCGAGGAGAGTGCAAGCGGCGGGTTACGGGTGGCGATCTCGGTCGAAACGCCGTAACGACGGTCAAACGAGTCCGCAGCGGGTATGCAGGTTGGCTACGCAGCAGTTTCTCGGTCGATTCATTCGGCTCCGTTTCGGTTGATTCAGTCGTCGAAGACAGTATCGCAACGCGGTCTGTCCGTGAGAGCGGACCCAATCTATTTCTCCGTACTGGCAAAATGGGGGTCATGAGACCGACCGGTGACTCACCACGCGCGGACGGCCGGCCGGAGCGAATCCGCGTTTTACATGTGGACGACGACCCGGAGTTTGCGGCGCAGCTCGCTGCGGGACTCGAGCGGGAAGACGACCGGTTCGAGACGACCACCGCGACGACGGCACGGGAGGGACTCGCGCGTCTCGAGACCGATCGAATCGACTGCATCGTCTCGGAGTGCGATCTGGCCGACACGGACGGACTCGCGTTGCTGGAACGCGTTCGCGATCGGGACGAGTGCATGCCGTTCGTGCTGTGTACCGACTCCGGGTCCGAAGCGCTCGCCAGCGACGCGATCGCGGCGGGTGTCACGGATTACGTGCAGAAAGAGACCGCCAGCGGCGAGTATCCGGTGCTCGCCAACCGACTCGTCAACGCGGTCGAGACGGCGCGCACCCAGCGCGACCACGAACGCCAACGTCGAGCGATCGAAACCGCGCGGGAGGGGATCAGTCTGCTCGATCCGGACGGAACGTTCGTCTACGTGAACCGGGCGTACGCGGAGTGTTTCGGCTACGAACCGGCGGAACTGATCGGCGAGCACTGGGACCTCCTGTACACCGACGAGGACGCCGCGACCGTCCGCGAGGAGGTGCTCCCGACGGTGCGTGCGGAGGGCTACTGGCACGACGAGTCAACCGGCGTTCGAGCGGACGGCAGCCTGATCGTCGTCGATCACACGCTCTCGACGACCGATCGGAACGGACTCATCTGTACCCTTCGAGACGTCACGGATCACCGGGATCGCGAACGGGATCTGGAACGCTACGAGACGATCGTCGAAGCGCTCGGCGATCCGGTCTACACGATCGATTCGGACGGCCGCTACGCGTTCGTCAACGACGCCTACGCCGAGATAACCGGCTACGCGAAGGACAACATCGTCGGCCAGCCCGTCTCGTTTCTGCTCGACGAGCCGTCCGTCGAGCGCGGGACGGACGTCGTTCGGGAGCTCCTGTCCAGCGGGTCCGAGCGCACCCAACAGACCTACGAGATTACGGTCGAAACGAGCGACGGGAGGCGGATTCAGTGTGAGGACAACGTCTCTTTGCTCCCGCTCGAGAACGGCCAGTATCGCGGTGCCGCCGGCGTCGTTCGCGACATCACCGCTCGGACGGAACGCGAGCGGGAACTCGAGCAGTACGAGACGATTCTGAAGGCGATCCCCGACGAGGTGTACGTACTGGACGCCGACGGTCGGTTCACGAACGTGATTCCGCCGGTGGACGCCGATCTGACCACGGTGGGCTACAGTCCCGACGACCAGATCGGCGAGCACGTCTCGCTCGTCATCGACGACGACGATATCAGGACGGGTGAGGCGATAATCGCGGCGCTGTTGGCCGACGACGACCGCGAACGGGACTCATACGAGATCACGCTCCACACGAAAGACGGCGACCGAGTTCCGACCGAAAATCACCTCGCGCTCCTTCCGACGGAGGACGACGACGAGTTTCGAGGGACCGTCGGCGTCCTCCGCGATATTACCGAGCGCAAGGAGCGCGAACGAACGCTGAAACGGCAGAACGAGCGCCTCGAGTCGTTCGCCAACGTCGTCTCTCACGATCTTCGGAACCCGTTGAACGTCGCCCAGGGACAGCTCTCGCTGGTGCGAGAGCACGACGACGACGACCGGCTCGAGACCGTCGCCGAGGCACACGTTCGGATGCAGGAGCTGATCGACGGCATTCTGACGCTCGCGCGCGAGGAAAAACCGATCGCGGACCGCGAGCCGGTCGAACTCGCGCCGTTCGCGAGACGGTGTTGGCGACACGTCGAAACAGGTGCGGTCGCCCTCGAGACGCCGACGGAGGCCGTCATCCGGGTCGACAAACGTCGGTTCGAACGGCTACTTGAGAACCTGATTCGAAATGCAGTCGAGCACAGCGTCGTGCGTGCCGACCAACGGGGACAACCCACTGCTAACGGGGGCGATCCTATCGACGTCGGCGTCACCGTCACGGTCGGTGACCTCCCCGACGGAGAGGGCTTTTTCGTCGAGGACGACGGTCCCGGAATCCCGAGCGACGAGCGCGAGCGCGTCTTCGAGAGCGGCTACTCGACCGCGGCCGAGGGGACCGGCTTCGGACTCGCGATCGTCGACCGGATCGCCGCGTCCCACGGCTGGCGCGTTACGGTTACCGACAGCGACGCCGGTGGCGCCCGATTCGAGTTCCGCGGCGTCGAAATTTGTCGCTGACGGTCGGCGGTTCGCGGCTCGTACTCGTCGGATACGCGAGCTTACAACGCGCGGTCGTGTTCGCTCTCGAAGTCGCGCTGACGACGGTACTGCTCGACGAACTCGCTCACGTCGAACTCGAGCATCTGCGACTCGAAGTCGGTGACGGCGTCGTCGTCTTCGGCGTGGCTGATCGCGTGATCCATGAGTTCGACGACGAGTTCCACGATGATTTCGTGGAGCCGACGGGAGTCGAAGTCGGTGACCCACAGCATCGCGTAGCCGACGCTCCCGTCGTCGCTCGCGTCGTAGGTGGCGACCTTTTCGGGAAACTCCTCCATGACGACGCCCAGCAGGTGGGGCGTGCCGAACTCCTCGAATTCGTCGGCGGGTTCGATCGTCTCCTGAAGGATCGTAACGAGCGACTCGGGGAAGAATCGAGAGGGCGGATGGACGTCGGTGACGACGGCGTGCGCGTCGCCACAGTCACAGGAGTACTCGCGCATTCCGAGGTCGATCTGGTGCGGGTCGAGGGACTTCCCACAGGGAAGTTCGAGCGTTCGATCGCCGCCGGAACCCGGGACGCGGGGCTCTGCCATTGGGCGCCTTTCGGCCGGCCCGGGCATAAGCGCGACGACTCGAGAAAAACCGACGACGCTCGCGTCTCAGAGGTCGGCCGCGTCGAATCGATAGTAGCCGACGGCGAGCGGGACGACGAGCCACAGAGCGAGGACGAGGAGGCCGATTTCGGGGGTCGCGTAGAACGGTTCGGCCTCGGTCGCGCTCACCTCGACGCCGGCTCCGGCACCGGACGGGTCGGCACCGACCGTCTCAGCGAGATCTGGCAACAGGGCGACGACCGTCGTGAAGTAGGCCGACGAGGGCGAGAGCTGCATCACGGGATACACCCAGTCGGGAATCGTCGCCGGGAGCGAAAAGCCCTCGACGACGTAGAGGATTCCCATCGGAACCACGTCCCAGAGCAGTTCGAAGACGACGAAGAAGCCGAGGGCCAGCGTCGTCGCGCGCGAGGTCGATCCCGTCGTCGCCGAGATCCCGACGACGATCGTCGCGTAGATCGCGGCGAACGAGAGCGTGACGAGGACGAACACCAGCACGGCGAGGGCGTCGAACTCACCCAGCAAGACGGAGCCGAAGCCGATACCGACCACGAGACCGACGCCGAGCCCGAACGCGAGAACGGCGGCTCGGCCGATCACCTTTCCGACGAAGACCTGGCCGCGAGTCGTCGGCAGGGAGAGCAAGAGCTTGATGCTCCCGAGTTCGCGCTCGCCCGCGAGTGATTTGTAACAGACGACGACCGCCGCCAGCGGAACGAACAGCCCGGTAAGCCCGATCGTGAAGAAGATCAGGCCGCCGAACGTCGCCCCCGCTTGCGATCCCAACAACGCCGGCGCTTCGACGTACGCGTACGTGGAGACGACCGAGAGGACGACGAAGATACCGACGAGCGACCACAGCGCCCGCGACTGGACGGCGTCGCGGAAGTCCTTCTTCGCGACGGTGAGCCACGTCACGCCTCGACCTCCTGGCCCGCGTTGGTGTAGCGGACGAACAGGTCCTCGAGCGACGATTCCACGACCGAGAAGTCCTGCACAGCGGCGACTTCGTCGATCGCGTGCAGGACGGCGAACTTCGAGACGCCGTCGACGGATACCCGCAAGCGGCCGTCGTCGATCGACGCGTTACCGACGCCCTCGAGGGACTGGACGGACTCGAGAACTCGCTCGTCGAGGTCCGCGACGTAGACGAACAGCGTCTCGCCGGTTTCCGTCGAATCGCGGAGTCCGTCGATCGTGTCGACGGCGACCAGCCGGCCACGGTTGATGATCGCCACGCGGTCACAGACCGCCTCGACCTGCTCCATAATGTGACTCGAGAAGAAGACGGTCGTCCCGCGTTCGTTCTCCTCGCGGATGATCTCGCGCATCTCGCGGGCCCCGTTGGGGTCCAGCCCCGTCGAGGGCTCGTCGAGCACGAGCAGGTCGGGATCGCCCACGAGCGCCATCGCGAGGACCATCCGCTGGCGCATCCCCTTCGAGTAGCCGCCGGCTTTCCGGTCCGCAGCGTCGGCCACCCGGACCCGTTCGAGCAGGGCCTCAGCGTCGTCGTCGGCGCCTTTCATCTCGATGGCGAACTCGACGTGTTGGCGGCCGGTGAGTCGATCGTAGACGTGATAGGCGTCGGGCAGGACGCCGATTCGATCTCGGACGGCGAGCCCGTCCGACTGGGCGTCGCGGCCGAGGACGGTCACGGTGCCGCTAGTTGGACGCAGAAAGTCCAGCAAGATGTCGATCGTCGTCGACTTGCCGGCGCCGTTCGGCCCCAAAAATCCGAAGATTTCGCCCTCTTCGATGGTGAGATCGAGGTCGTCAACGGCGACGACGTCACCGAAGCGTTTCGTCAACCCGTCGAGTTTAATCGCTGCCATACTCGAGCCTCCGGAGCGCCGCCGTGGTATCGGTCGGTAAATCGGAACGCATACGCACTCATACGAACCGACTGCGATAAATATTGTTGTATAACTTACATATTGTCAGTCGGATAACTCAAAGATATTTGAGAGACCGCCGGTGAGAGTCGCACTCAGTCACCGCTGCTCGGCTCGGGGGTGGCGGTCAAGGAGTCGTCGATTTCGAGGCGGAGGCTCTCGTCCTCGAGCGTAATTTCGACGATCACCTCGAGCGGGTCGACGCTATCGACCTGCGTTGAAACCGTCCCGCTCACCATATACTCGAAGAACTCCCAGAGCGGACACTCCAGCAGGGAGATTCCGTGCTCCCAGAAGAAACCGACGGCGGCGGGGTGGAACGCTGCGGTCACCTCGATCGGCATGTGGATCGCGAGCCAGCACTCTTGGCACGTATGCGAGAGCGCGTAGAACGGCCGCCCGTCGTGCTCACCCGTGTCCGGTTCGTGGGTGTCGACGGCGCTGTCGACCGGTCCGTAACACTCCGGACAGACGCCACCCCTGACCAGCGTGTACGTACTCCAGATTCGGGTGCCGACGCTGTCGACGATGGCTGCCGCCGAGCGGTGTCTGGTCTGGCTTCGGGGAAGCATATCGTTCAGCAGGGTCGCCTCGCAGGCGTCACACCGAACGACGAACCGTTCCGTATCCATCGTCGCGACGAGCGCCGACGTCTCACAGAATACGCAGACCCCGTCTACCTCGACGTCGTCGAAAGAGGGAGTGCTCTCGTAGGCACCCGAGAGAATCGTCCGAACGAGTTTGTCGCCGCCGTAGGTCAGCCGGTACCCACTGGCCGTCTCGACGACGAACGTATCGGTCAGTCGATCGAGGTGGTAGGAGAACTGGGACGTGCTCTCGAGGTCGACAGCCTCGTACAGTTCCGTAAACGACATCGTCGCCCACTGCTCCAGACACTCGTCTTCTTGCTTGACCAGTGCGAACAAAATCTCGAGGCGCGTGCGGTTGCCGAGCGATCCGATCGCGTCGACGATATCACCGTCGACGTGGGACTCGAGTACAGAGCTCATTGGTCGATATGCACCGGACGCCGTGAAAGACGATAGTCGTTCAGATACGGACTCCTCGAGCGACTAAAATTCGAAATCGGTGTTCAGCAGGCTCGATACCGACGGCTGCGGCGATCTATGGCCAGTCGTCGCGGACCGGTTCGGCGTCGTCCGCCTCGTCGTCGGCGCTCGAGGCGACGATCCAGTCGGCGGCCTCGGCGGCGTCTTCGACGTCGAGGTACTCCCAGCCGACCTCCTCGGCGAGTTGTTCGTCCTCCTCGCTCGAGGCGATCAGGACGTAGCGGTCGGTGTCGAACTGCTCTTTGACGCCCTCCAGGCTCTCGGCTTTGCCGCGCGGGCCGGAGAAGAAGTCCTGTCGGATGCGGTTCTTGCGCGTGAAGTTCGTCACCACGTAGGTGGGCTTCTCGGAGACGACGCCGATGTACTCGGTCCAGCCCCTCGCGTCTTCGAAGACGCTCTCGGGCGACGCGAGCTCTTTCAGCGCCTCGAGTTCGAACGCCAGGGTCATGTCGCTACCGCCGTTCATACCAGAGCGAAGACGCGCACGGGGGAAAACGGCTTCGATACTTCCGACTAGCTGGGCGGACGGTGAGCGACCGACGCGGTGACGGGCATCGGATCGGGCGAGCGTCACCGAAGGCGTCGAACGGGAGACCAAAACTGATCATCCGAACCCCCTCGAGATGGATATCGAGTACCGCTTTTTCGTACCCGTAGCGTTCAGTTCAGGCTGAGGCGTTGCCGCAGCGGTCGAGCCACAAGCGCAGCACCCGCGAACGAGCGAAGCGAGTGAGCGGTCTTCCTCGTGAACGCAGTGAGCGAGGTCTCGGAGGAACTCTGTTCCTCCGGTGTTTTAGCGTGGATTTTTGGAAGAGCGGTGAGCGAGCGACGTGAGCGAACCCGACGAGAAAAAGGTACTTCTGCAACTGCAGTGACCGGACGGGCCAAGCTATTCAACCCCCTCTCCGTACGGTTCGAGTATGGACTCTCAGTCGCGTGACTTTCTCGTCGAACTGCTCGAGACGCCCTCGCCGTCGGGCTACGAAACTCGCGGCCAGCGGATCTGGCTGGACTATGTCGAACAGTTCGCGGACGACGTGCGGACGGACGCCTACGGGAATGCCATCGCCGTTCACGAGGGCAATTCCGACGCACCCGAGGTAGTCCTCACTGGCCACGCCGACGAGATCGGCTTCATCGTCAGATCGATCGACGACGACGGATTCGTCAGGCCGGGCCGCATCGGCGGCAGCGATCCGTCGGTCTCGAAGGGCCAGCACGTGACGATCCACGCCGCCGACGGTCCCGTCGAGGGCGTAATCGGACAGACGGCGATTCACCTCCGGGAGGAGGACGGCGACGGGCCCGAAATCTCGGATCTCTGGATCGATATCGGAGCCGAAAGCGAGGACGAGGCGAGCGGCCGCCTCGCAGTCGGCGATCCGATCACGTTCTCCTCGACGATATCCTGGCTCTCCGAGACGCGCCTCGCTGCCCGCGGCATCGACAACCGCGTCGGGACGTGGGCGGCCGCCGAGGGCTTTCGAACGGCCGTCGAAGCCGGTACCGAGGCGACGGTTTACGCCGTCTCGACCGTTCAGGAGGAAGTCGGCGTCAAGGGGGCGCAGATGGTCGGCTTCGACTTGGAGCCCGACGCCGTCGTCGTGGTCGACGTCGGTCACGCGGTCGACTACCCCTCGGCACCGAAAGAGAAGACGAGTCAGATGGAACTCGGCGGCGGACCGGCGCTGGGCCGTGGGAGTACGAACCATCCGACGCTCTTCGAGGCGCTGCGGTCGGTCGCCGACGACCGAGAGATCGATGTGCAGGTCGAAGCGCTCGGGCTCGGAACGGGGACGGACGCCGACGGCTTCTTCACCGCGGCCGGCGGGATCCCCTCGCAAGTCGTCAGTGTGCCCAACCGGTACATGCACACCCCTGTGGAGCTGATCGACACCGACGACCTCGAGGAGATCGCGACCCTCCTCGGCGCGTTCGCGAGCGACGCACACGAGTTCGCTCCGTTCGCGGTCGATATCTGATACAGGTTGTTGAAACGATTTACCGGTGGGACCGCAAGACGGTCGCGGTCCCATCGAAAATGACGTACAGCGGACAGTATGGCTCTCGGCGCTCGCACGCGGCCCGGTGTCTCGTCCGAACCGGTACCGACATCCGATCGGAGCCGATAGCTCGAGCGAATGCCGACCCGGGGACACGAAAACGAGGGCTACCGACGACTGTTCGATCGCGACGGCCTGACCTTCGGTGCGGGCTTTCCGCTCACGGGGGCGAACCGCTCGACGCCGGACGTCGCCGAAGAGATTCGGCTCGCGAAACACGCCGAATCCGTCGGCTTCGACGGGCTCTGGGCACGCGACGTCCCGACCTACTGGCCCAAATTTGGCGATGCCGGCCAGACGTTCGACACCTGGCCGTGGCTCTCCAACGTCGCGGCCCACACCGACGAAATCGCGCTGGGGACCTCGAGCGTCGTCCTCACGCTCCGCCACCCCATCCACGTCGCGAAATCCGCGGCCACCGTCGACCGACTATCGGGCGGCCGACTCGTGATGGGCGTCGCCTCCGGCGACCGCGACCCTGAGTACCTCGCCTTCGACGTCGATCGCGAGGAACGGGGCCTGCGGTTCCGCGAGCGGTACGAGGCGATCCGAACGGTCTGGCGCGAGGAGTATCCGACTCTCGAAGGCGAGTGGGGGCGACTCGAGGGCGACCTCGACGTGGTACCAAAACCCGTCGAGGAGACGATCCCCCTCCTCCCGACCGGCAACTCGCGGCAGTCCGACGAGTGGATCGCCGACCACGGCGACGGCTGGCTGTTCTACCACCTCCCCGAACGCACGCTCGAGAGCTACCTTGCGGACTGGCGGGAGCTGACGGACGAGAAGCCGTTCGCGATCGCCGTTCGGGTCGAACTGGCCGACGAGCCGACGGCCGAGCCCGAACCGCTACACCTGGGCTATCACGCGGGGATCGAGTGGTTCAGAGACTACTTCCGACGGCTCGAGGAGTACGGCCTCGATCACGCAATCATCGGGATCCAGAACGAGGATCGGGAGGCCGCGATGGCGACGTTCGCCGACGAGATCATCGACGGGCTGTAACGCGCTCGAACTCGTCCCTTCTCCTCGATTTCAGGAGCCGTTCCAGAGACCCTTGACGCGGCCGCTGTACCCGTCGCCGACGAACTCGAGCGTCGCCCCGCTCCGCGTTCCTGGCTCCCCGTTCGGCGGTTGGGTCGCCGACGACGCCGATTCGGATTCCGATTTCGCGAGCAGGAGTTCGACCGACGCATCGTCGGTCTCGAGCGACTTCGCGAGCGCGACGTCGATCCGATCCGCCGTCCGGCGTTCGATCTCGGCCTCGCGTTCGGTGCCGTCGACCACGACAGTCGCCGATAGCGACTCCGCGTCGTCGAACCGGCGCGGAGAACTCGACTCGAGATCGGTGTAGTCGAACCGAAGCGTCGCGAGCGCGACGCCGCCGGTGTCGAGCCTCGACAGGGTCCATCGATGTTCAACGATGTCGTCGACTCGACGCAACGCCAGCGTCGCGTCCTCAACGACGAACCCGGAGCGCTCGAGGGTGAGTTTCGGGCCGCTTTCGGTCGTCGCTTTACCGTCGACGGTGACCGCGAGCGACTCCGTGATCGTCCGCGCTCTCCCTCGCCTGGCGGCGTCCGCCGTCAGTTCGACGACCACGTTCGCGAGTCGACCACCGGGCTGGAGTCGGTCGCTCGAGCCGTCTCCGACGACGAGTCGACCGTCGTCGGTCGTCGTGGCGTCAGTCGCGTGCAGTCGAAACGAATCAGCTTCGAGCGTGACTGAGATGGGTTCGGAACGCCCGTTCACGACGTCGAACGTGACGGGCGGCCGCCGGGCATCGCCCTCGAACAGATTGCCGTGGGTCTCGAACCCGTCATCAGTCAGTTCGAGGACCGCGCCGTCCCCGTCGACTGCCGTCTCGTCGGGGCCGTCGCTGGCCCAGCGCGAGGCCCCGAGCGTGCCCGCGGCGAGCACGCCGGCGGAGCCACCGACGGTCGCCACTATCGTCCGTCGTGTTCGGTTCATTCTCAGTCCCACGAACCGGCGTCGATCGCTGGCGGGCCACGCCGGTTCGCTGTCAGGTGAACGACGCCCCTGGCCGTCGCTGTTTCCAATTCCCCCATTCGATCAACTATCGAGGTTCTTCTCAGGTAATTGTATCGAACTTTACCTTGTGTTGAACTGTTCGGTAGGAGGCACCGTTGCTCTCGGTTCGGTAGCGTCAGTCGTCAGTCTCCTTTTCCCCCCCGATCTCGAAGCCGTCGCTTCTGGCGGCGTTCGGTCACGTGATCGAGCCCGTCGGCCAGTTCGTCCCTGACCTCGCTCTCGAAGTCGTCGACCTCCTCGAGGAACTCGGTCGAGAACTCCTCGACGAGTTCGAACGTCCACTGATCGCTGATCGCCCCCGCGGGGAGGTGGTCGTCGCGGAGGTCGTCCGCCCACTCCTCGTGTCCGGCCTCGCGCAGGGCGTCTTCGGCGCTGCTCATCCGATCCATCGCGTGGCCGAGGTCGTGGTGGAACTCGAGGAGGGTGCCGTACGCTCGGTGGATGTGCTCGATTCCCAGTTGCAGTTCGTGGAGAGCCTGTTCCTCGGCGTCGGTCAACTCAAGGTCGTCGGGGTCGGTCGTCATAGGCGTGGGACCACGGACGACAGCAAAGACGTTTCAGGGTCGGCAACGGCTGCCGACTCTCCGTCCCGCGAGTCGGATTCGATAGTCGACCCGAAACGCTATGGTTCCGTGACTGTCTAGATTCCGTGAACGCGATGGCGATACTCGACGACCTCTCGGGCTACGAGTTCGAGGACCTGATGGAGGACGTATTCCGCCACTTAGGCTACGAAAACGTCCGTCAATCGAGGCGGACGGCCGACGAGGGGCGGGACATTCTGATGGAGGAGGTCGTCGACGGGAGTCGGCGCGCGGTCGTCGTCGAGTGCAAGCACACGGAAACGGTCAGCCGTCCGATTATCCAGAAACTTCACTCCGCCGTCGAGACCTACGACTACGACGGGCCCGTCCGGGGGATGGTGGTGACGACTGGACGCTTCACTGCTCCCGCTCGAGAGTACGCCCAGGACCTCGGCGCCAGACGTGACGGCGGGGTGGAACTCCTTGGCGGCGCGGACCTCCGGGAGATCGGCGAGGAGATCGGCATGGACCTTTACAACGGCCGGATCGAGATCCTCTGCGAGGAAGTTCTCCGGCCGACCAACCCGACCTGCGGGCGGGACGCGCCGGTCTTCGAAGCGTCCCGCGAGATCGAAAACCTCGAGCCCGCGATGATTCCGACGCCGGAGACGACCGTCTCGCTCGAGCCGATGGTGACCGTCCACACGAGAACGAACGCGACGTTCGAGACGAGCGTCGGCGTCGTCCACCGGGTCGACGAGTCCGACGACCTCGTGATCCGCGCGGAGGGCGACACGCCGCGGATCGAGACCGGCGACGTCAAGGAACTGGTCGCGAACCCGTCGGCCCCCCGCATCGACCTCGAGGATCGAAATCTCGAGGAGACCTTCGACGCCGTCGAACGGCGGCGGTTCGGCCGAACCGAGACCACCTACAAGCAGTGGGCGATCGATCGGCTCCAGCAGGTCCACACCACGACGGTCCAGTACACTGGCGGCAATAACGTCGACTACGAGAAGACCTGTACCCCGAGACCGTCGGATATCTCCATCTGGTCGATCGATCCGGTCTACGTGCCCCACGTTCGCTCGCGCGTCTCGCTGGGCGAGTACGAGTATCGGTACGGCCACTACGCCGCGGGTCCCTCGAGAGCGACCACGACGAACGAGTTTCGCCAGTGCGTCCACTGCGGTGCCGACGGCGCGAACGAGACCTACATCCACTGTACCAACTGCGGGAGCATCAACTGTGACGACCACATCGAGACGGAGCGACTCGTAGGCGAGCCGGTCTGTACCGGCTGCGCCGTGACCGAGCGATTCGCGTTCGACACCAAGTACTTCTACGATCAGGAGAACCTCGAGGCCTTCCGCGAGGAGTACGCCGAGATGCCGATCCACGAGAAGGCAAAGGAGAACGTGAGGCTGGCCGCAGGTACCGTCCTCTGCGTGCTTTTCGTGGCGTTCCTGGTCGTACTATCGCTCGGTTTCGTATAAATTCGCCCGACGAGACGAACTTCCCACGTGTCACTCCGGACCGATCGGTCCACGTGCGGTGGCGCGTACGGTGCCGTAGTGAGCGGTTCGCTCACTACGGCTCGATTCTGCGCGAGGGATGAGCGAGTGAACTTGTGAACGAGCGAATCGGCTGGGGAGGACGTGGCACTCATCGCTGTCAGCGGCAGCAGGACGCTCGAACTCCCCTGAATCGATTCTACTGGAGGCGGTCTAATCGACCAATATTACCGACGAGAACTCGAGTGCGAACGCCTCGACCTCGTCCCAGTCCGTATACTCGTAGTCCCGCGACGTATCGGTATCGCCGCTCGCCTTCCGTGCAATCCGGCGCATCACGAACCGTTTCACCAGCCCGTACTCGCTGTATTTGATCGCGCCCGCCGCGGTGAGCGTCGCGTCCGGTTCCCAGCCTGTCTCCTCGAGAAACGTCTCGAGTAACTCCCGCGCCGGCTCGCGCTCGGTCGGATCCGCGTGCGCCGCCGTCAGGCTCACCGAAAAAAAGGCCGACGGCTTCCGGTCCAGGGCCTCGAGGTGTTCGCGAACGAACTCGGTGACGTACCCCTGATGGGAGCCGGCGTGGATCGATGCGCCGACGATCACGCCGTCGTACGCCGCCACGTCGAGGCCCGACGGGGGATGTTTCAGGTGGGCCAGCGTCGGCTCGTGGCCCTCGGACTCGAGGACGTCACCGATGCGCTCGGCGATCGTGGCCGTCTGGCCCTCGCTCGAGCCGTAGGCGACGAGGACGCGGGTCATCGGAGTTCGCCTCGAGCGGCCGCGGATTTGGGGTCGAACGAAGACATCTCGAGTCATCGTTCGACGATGTGGGTATTGAGCGTTGTACCTGAATCTGAATCGCTCGAGTGGGTCAATCCACGCGCCAACCTTTTGCTCTGCGTGCGGTCGCTTCGCGACCGCACTCGGAAAAACGTTGATGAAAAGCACTCCTCCCTCCCCTACGGGTCGGTCGTCGGCCCGCTCGCTCACTTCGTTTGCTCGCGGTGAGTGCACACTACTTCGCCTGCACTGAGCGCTTCACGGCCGTTCACCAAGAAGCAGTCGCTCGGTCGACCCGTATCGAGCCACCTCTGAACGATTTACGCGAATTGCTCCTCGAGCAGCGCTCGCGAGGAGTTCCCGACGATCAACGCCGCACTGAGCATCAACGCGAGCGTGGTCACCACCGGGCTCAACAGTCCCGCCAGCGCGACGGGGATCGCGATCGCATTGTAGGCGAGCGCTAGCCCGAGGTTCTGCACCACGCGCCCGCGAGCACCGCGGGCCAGCGCGAAGGCGCGTTCGACCGCGGCGAGGTCGTCTTCGGCGATCGCAAGGTCGGCCGCGTCGGCGGCCAGCGCCGTCCCGCCGCCGAGCGAGAGCCCCAGATCCGCCGCGGCGAGCGCGGGCGCGTCGTTCGTCCCGTCGCCGACCATCGCGACGCAGTCGTCCTCGCGGAGTCGCCGGATTGCAGCGGTCTTCCCCGCAGGCGGGACGCTCGAGAAGACGCGACTCACCCCGGAATGGTCCCGAAAACGGCCCGTCGCCGACTCGTCGTCGCCGGTGAGGACCACGACGTCGACGCCGCGGGCGTCGAGCGCGGACACTACGTCCGCCCACCCCGATCGCGGTTCGTCACCCACGACGACGAGTCCCTCCGCGTGTCCGTCCCGGCCGACGAGTACAGGGAGGTGGCCGTCCGCTCGCACGTCCTCGATTCGGTGCTCGAGATCGGCCTCGAACTCGCACCCTGCCCCCCGAACGAAGTCCGGGTGGCCGACGTGCAATCGCTGGCCGTCGACGACTCCCTCGACGCCGGTCGCGTGGCGCTGGAACTCCCGCACCGATTTTGCTCCCGTCTCACTCGGCCCCTCGTCGGCGATCCCGCCGTCCGCTCGCGTTCGCTCGTTCCCGCCATCCGTTCGCGCCCGCTCGTTTCCGCCCGCGTCGGATCCGTCGGCGAACGCCTCCGCGACTGCCGCCGCAGCCGGATGTGCCGCGCGTCGCTCGAGCGTCCCGGCAGCCCGTAACAGTTCGTCAGGCCCCTCGGCCTCGAGTACGGTCATCTCGCCGGTCGTGAGCGTCCCCGTCTTGTCGAAGACGACGCAGTCGACCTCGCGCAGCCGTTCGAAGAAGCTCTCGTCGAAGACGACGATGCCGGCGTCGAGGGCGTCGCGGATGCTCGAGGCGATCGAACACGGCGTCGCGAGCGCGAGCGCCCACGGACTCGCGACGACGACCGTGAGGAGAACGGCCGACGCAACGGCCGGCGTGCTCGAGCCCAGCAGGAAGGCCGCGAGAGCGACGACGACGGCAGCGCCGGCGACGAGCGGGAGGGCGATCCCGGCGAGCTCGTCGGCCCGGCGCTGGACGCCGTGATCCGCGCTCTGGAGGTTCCAGACGGTTCGGGTTAGCCGTTCGATGCTGCTCGCGGTCCGGTCGCCGACGTCGACGACCGCGGCGTCGCCCGTAACGACCGAGCCGCCGATCACTTCGTCCCCCGCGGTTTTCGATATCGGGAGGGATTCGCCGGTGACGACCGCCTCGTCGACGATGCACTCGCCCTCGGCGACGCGGCCGTCGACCGGGATCCGCTCGCCGGCGCGGACGAGCAGGCGGTCGTCGGCCGAGACGTCCGCCACCGGGATCTCTCGCGACGTCCCGTCGGCCTCGAGGACGCGGGCTGTATCGACCTGCGAGACCGTGAGGTCGGTGAGTCGGTTCAGCGCCGTGCGTTTGACGGTCTCCTCGGAGAAGACGGCGGCCATCACCGTCGCGGCGACGAGGATCGTCAGGTCGTAGTAGACCTCGGGCCGTCCGAGGAGAAAGGAGAGCGTGCCGTAACAGAAGGCGGCCACGATCGTCGACGCTGCGAGCAGCTGCGTGCTCGGCTCCCGGAGTTTCAGGCTCACGTAGGCCCCGCGAAGCAACGGCATCCCCGTCAGATAGAGGACGGCCGTGGTCAGCACGAAGAAGAGGGGCAGAAACAGCATCCCGTCGAAACTCGCGAACGTCTCGCCGTACTGCGCGAACAGCCAGTACTCCGTGTACCGGGAGAGGTAAACGGGGTAGAACACCGTCACGTACGGCACCAGCAGGAACGAGCCGAAGACGATCCCGACGATGTAGCGGATCTCGAGGACGTCCTCCGAGCGTCGCTTGCGCAGCCCCCGCATCTCGCGGGATCGGCGGGTGGTGCCCGCGTCGTTGCCCCCTATCTCGGAAACAGCGGACCCGTCGTCCTCTCCCGCGGCCTCCTCGCGGCGATAGGCGGTGTATCCGGTTCTGCTCAGCGCGTCCTCGAGGTCCGCCGCCGACACCCGCTCGGGGTCGTGATCGACCTGCACCGTCTCCGTGACGTAACTCGCTGCGGCGTTCGCGACGCCGTCACAGCCTTCGGCGATCGACTCGAGGTAGAACTCACAGAGCGTCGAATGCATGCCGTCGATCCGGAAGAACGTGCGCGCGTGCTCCTCTGACGTTGTCTCCGCGGTGTCGCTCCCGCTCTCGGGCGAATCACCCTCGACAATGCGATCGTCGCCGTCGGGACGGCCGAGTTCCGCCGCGATTTGGCGGCAGCCACTCGAGCAGAACGGGCCGTCGGCTCCCGACTCCGAAGCTGGATCGACAGCTGATTCCGAAGCCGGATCCTGATCCACAGCCGGCTCCGACGACGACTCGCCCGTGGATTCGGAACACGCCGTCCCACAGAGGCGACAGCGATCGCGCGCCGATTCCTGATCACTCGCCACACGAACGCTCCGCCGCCGAGTACCATAACGGTGGCCACGGCGCTCGTCAGTGTCGCTCGACCAGCGTTCCGTTCTCGCCAACCGCGACCCCTCGAGCGCCGTCGGTAGCGACCCCCAGCAGCGGTCCGGACGCGTCAACAGCGAACCGCTCCCAGTCGCCAGTCGGTTCGGTCCGTTCGGACACTGCGTCGTCGGTACAGACCGCGACGCGGTCGCCGCTGGAGGCGATTCCCGACAGCGCCCGGTCGGCGACGCGCTCGGGCGTCCACGTCGGGCCGTCGTAGCGGTGGACGACGCCGTCGTCCGCTGCTACCAGACACTCACCTGCCCCAGTCGTCGCGACGTCGGTGAGCGTTCCGTCGGCCCCCTCGAGTCCCACCCGTTCGAACGACTCGCCGCCATCGGTCGTCTCGTAGACGCCGTCGTTGGTATCACAGCAGTAGCCGACGCCGTCTGCGAGGAGCGCGACGCCGCTTAGACTCGAGCCGCTGCCGGGCTTCTCGAGGCCGGCCCACTCGAGGGCGTCGCCGTGAAACCGCCCCCGGAGGACGGCCCCGGAGCCGTTGATCAGGAGGACCGTCTCTGAACCCGCCCCGCCGGCGACGGCGACGCCGAGCCAGTTGTCGGTGATATCCTCGGGCGCGGTGTAGTCCACGTGACGTCCGGTCTCGGCGTCGATCCGTCCCAGCGAGCCGCTGTCGCCCGCGACCCAGACCGCGCTGCCGTCGGTCGTCGCGTCGACGCCCCGGAGGTCGTTGTCTCCGGCCGCGGGGCCGTCCTCGAGGAGGATGCGCCATCCGTTTCCGTCGCCGTTTTCTTCGTTTCCGCTGGTATCATCGCTTTCGCCGCCCCCACCGTTTTCGCCGCTCCCGCTATCAGCGAGGACCGTGCCGCCATCGCCAACCGCGTAGCCGCCGCTGCTCGAGACGGTCGCGTCCCGCAGCGTCGCATCCGTGGGAACGTCGACGGCGCGCCACTCGAGGTGGGTCTCCGTCGACTCGTTCGTCGCCTCGTCGGTCGTCGACCGGTCTCGAGTGTCGTCGGTCTTTGTCGGCTCCCCCCCGTCGACTGTGTCGTCGGGTCGGTCGTCGTCAACTCGACCGTCGTCTGATCGATCACTCTCTTCGGAATCGGCGTGCTCGAGCGCCGCCTCACCGGCTCCATCACCATCCGGCCCCGCCGTGGAGCGCCCTTTGGCTGCTGCGCTCGATTCCGCTCCGGCCGTCTCGCTCGATGAGGTGTTCGCAGCGGCGTCCGGCGTGTTTGCCGTAGACTCGTTCGTCGTCGCCGATTCTTTCGCCGCTGCTCGAGCGCCGGCGCGTTCCGGTTCGCCGGACTGTCCGCTCTCGACGCCGCTCCCGTTCTCGCGCTCGACGCCGCTCGCAGAACCGTGTTTCTCGCTCGAGTCCGCGACCGACGCCGAATCCTCGCTCGGACGCGCCCGTCCGCGGCGGAGATAGAGCACGATCGGCGGGACGAGGTACGACGCGATGGCGAGCGCGGCGAACCAGCGGTGGACGATGGTTAGCGTCCCGAACGCGGTCAACCCGGCCGTCGCGACGGCGTGGATCCAGGTCTTCGTGTAATTGCGAAAGAATCGAACGAAGCCGTTCGCGTCGGCGGATGCGTCGTGTGTGGTCATCGGGTGGCGTTGTGGCTCTCTCGAGTGGTTCGGACTCGAGAGGGGGAGCCGAAACTCGTGGCTCGAGTGTATCAGATCCCCGGACAAAAACGCACTGCAGGCACACCCACTCGGCCGAACGCAGCGGCTGACTCAGCGCCTGTACTGCCGTTCCGTCCCGACGGTGACGGTGAGCACGCCGTTGTTGTAGACGGCCTCGCGGTCGTCGGTGAACTCCTCCAGACGAACCGGCGGGGAGACGGCCCGCTCGAAGGTGGTGTCTTCGTGTTCGATTCGGAGGTAGACGCGCGTCGAACTAGCGGTGACCGTGATATCGTCGACGGCGGCGGGGAGGGCGTCGACGACGACGGTCAGCCGCCCGGCCGATCGGTCGTGGACCGCTCGAGTCGGAAACGACTGCGTTGCCGTGTGCGTGGAGGGAGACATGAGACCACGTACCGAACCCAAGCAGAAGTCGATCCGCGTGTACAGATATCGGTTTGATAGGGGGCCGTCTCCACCGCCGCTCAGAGGTACCCCAGATCCGCCAGCCGCTCTTTGGTCCCCTCGCGCATCTCCACCTCCCCCGTCGTGTCGGCGTCCTCGAGCGGTTCGAACTGCTCCTCGAGCCGGCGCTGGAGCGTCCGGACCTGCTCGGGCTCCTCGGCCGCGATATCGTCGCGTTCGTTCGGATCGGTCGTGACGTCGTGGAGGCGCTCGAAGCCGTCGTCGCCGCGGACGTACTTGTACTCCCGCGTCCGAACCGCGCGAAGCCGGCGGTCGTACTCGCGGACGCGATCCGGAATGTCGCCGAAGCGGGCCTCGAGGCGCTCGATCGAGGGCTGCGGGGCGACGTACTCGGCGAAGACGGCGTCCCGCGGCGGCGACGTCGAATCGGGGTGGAGCGAGCGACTCGAGCCCTGCTCGAGCAGTTCGGGGTCGTCGATACCTGCGGTCTCGAGCAGCGTGGCGGGAAGGTCGAGCAACTGGACGAGGTCGTCGCGCTCGCCGCCGTCGGTGAAGGGGCCGCCGTGGAGCACCAGCGGGACGTTGATCAGGGTGTCGTAGAGGTTGTACTGGTGGCCGAAGAAGCCGTGCTCGCCGATGTGTTCGCCGTGGTCGCCACAGACGACGAAGAGGGTGTCCTCCCACTCGCCGCTCTTCTCGAGTGCGGTCC
This sequence comes from Natronorubrum marinum, assembly GCF_052040125.1. Classification (NCBI taxonomy): domain Archaea; kingdom Methanobacteriati; phylum Methanobacteriota; class Halobacteria; order Halobacteriales; family Natrialbaceae; genus Natronorubrum; species Natronorubrum marinum. The sequence goes on along the minus strand of NZ_JBPPFV010000001.1, from coordinate 331,316 downwards.
GCAGTTGCCCAAGCTGGTCGTCGACGTAGGCCAGTTCGGCCCGGTAGAGGCCGCGAAGGAGGGCGAAGTCGCGGTCGGTGAGCTCGTAGTCCTCGCAGTCGAACGCGCGAGGGTCCTGTCTGATCGCGGCCGCCTCCTCGTAGCTCGCGCCGTCGGGCAGGAACCGCTCGGCGTACTCCCGCGGCGGGTCGTACTCGACGTGAGGTTCGATGAAGTTACAGAACAGGAAGAACGGATCGTCGGTGTCGCGCTCGGCGAGCCAGTTCGCGATCCAGGTCGTCGACCGGTCGGAGCCGTCGTCGCCGGCCGGCTGGAGCAGTTCGCTGTAGAGAATGTTCGCGGCGTTGACCACCGGATTCCCGTCGAAGAGGCGGTTTCGGGTCGCATCGAGTTTCTCGTGGAGGTCCTCGCCGCGGACGACGGCCCCCATGTCCGCGTCGGACTGAATGTACTGCCAGCCCTTTCGGAGTTCGTCGAAGCCTCGATCGAAGCCGAACTCCTCGGTGATCCAGGTGTTGTTCGAGACGCCGATGGTCTCGTACCCCGAGTCGGCGAACGATTCGGCGAGCGTTCGCAACCCCTCGTCGAGGTAGGTGTGGCCGCCGTGGGTCCCGTGCTCGGAGGAGTAGGTGCCGGTGAACATCGACGCGTGGGAGGGGAGCGTCCACGGTGCCGTCGCGAAGGCGTTGGGAAAGGACGTTCCCTCGTTCGCGAGACGAGTCAGCGTCGGGCTGGTCTCCGGCCCGCTGCTCTTCGCTCGAGCGGTGTCGAGAACGACGAGAACGACGTTCCGCACGGTGGAATGTGACTCCGAGTCACGCTCGTTACTCGAGGCCGCGTCGGATTCAGTAGCGTCCGCCATGGTTGGTACAGTTCCGCCCCTCGGAGGGAAGGCCAGCGCCCCGGAGTATGCAGGTGGTTCACGATATTGGAATGTGTCCATACCCTCGATATTCGCCGTCGAGACCCGATCTCGCGGCTGTTGCAGTCCGAACGCTTACTCGGTTCGTTCCCGTACGTGACGGCCATGGTCTCGCCCAACATCGTGCTGATTCACTGCCACGATCTGGGGACGTACGCGAGCTGTTACGGTGCGGCCGTCGACACGCCGAATATCGACGCCCTCGCCGACGGCATCGGGCGGATCTGCGAGAGCATCGACGAGGCGGGGCTCACCGAGGACACCCCCGTCGTCTTCACGACCGAACACGGGCTGGCGATGCCGCGGGCGAAAGGGACCTGCTTCGACGCCGGCATCGAGGGCGCCCGCCTGCAGCGCCAGTCCGGTGTCCTCGAGTCAGGCCGGGCCGTCGACGACCTCGTGAGCAACGTCGACGTCTTCGCGACGCTGCTCGAGGTTGCGGGGGCGTCGATGCCCGACCCGGACCGGCTCGTCGGTCGGAGTTTGGCGCCGCTTCTGCGCGACGGCGAATCGTCATACGAGTCGCGCGATCGGGTCTTCGCCGGGATACCTGGCACGACCGCTACAACCCGATCCGGGCGATCCGCACGGAGCGCTGGAAGTACAGCCGGAACTTCTGGCACCTACCCGCGGTCTACATGACGACGGATATCTACGCCAGCGACGCCGGACAAGAGGTCCAGGAGGAGTACTACGGCGAGCAGCGAGCGTACGAAGAACTGTACGATCTGGAGGCCGACCCGCTCGACAAGAGATCCTCGCGGACGACGAACCCGACGACCCGGCCGTCGAGGCCGTTCGCGACCGGCTTCGCGACGAGTTACTCGACTGGATGGCCGAGACTGACGATACACTGCTCGAGGGACCGGTCCTCCCCAACGACTGGGAGACGGTCCATCCGCGACGCGAAGACGACCGGGAGGCGACGCGGAACTGACGCGGACGGGCCACGGCCTGGGCCGGCGCTCGAGGCACCCGAAAGCCGGCCGATGGCCGGGACACCCGCAAACCAGCCGGCAAGCGGGACAGCCGAGCGTCGGCTGACGACCGGATTAATACCCCCGCGATCGAAGCTACGGCACGAATGACCGACGTCGTGAGTCTGGGCAGCGCCAACGTCGACCGGACCCGGTATCTGCCGACCGACCGAATCCGCGACCTCGAGACCCGGTACGACTGGTTTCCGGCGGCCGGCGAGACCGTTCGGATCGACGGAAGTCCCGAACTCCCGACCCTCGAGGTCGAACGCGACGAGAGCGTCGTCGGCGGCAAGGGCGCGAATCAGGCGGTGGCGGCGGCCCGCGCCGGCGCCGAGACCGCGTTCCTCGGCTGCGTCGGATCCGACGAGGCCGAGTTCGGCGTGCTCGAGACGCTCGCCGACCGCGGCGTCGCCGTCGACCACGTGGCGGCCGTCGCCGATCGCGAGACGGGCAAAGCGTACGTGTTCGTCGACGACGCCGGCGAGTCGTGGATCGCGATCGTCGGCGGGGCGAACGACGCGGTCGACGGGGCGTACGTCGACCGCCACTACGACCGGATCCGGACGGCGGACGCGCTGCTGTTGCAGAACGAGATTTCCGTCGCCGCGATGGAGCGGGTGCTCGAGCGCCTCGAGGACGAGCCCACCCGTCCGACGGTAGTCTTCAATCCGGCTCCGGCCGACGGAGCCGGACCGCTCTGTTCGCGCTCGGCCGTCGATATCGTCGTCGTCAACGAAACCGAGCACGCCGCGCTCGAGAAGCAACTCGCGGACTTCGACGGAACGGTCGTCCGAACACAGGGGGCCGACGACGTCGTCGCGACCGGCGCCGTCGACTATCAGGTCACACCGCCCGTCGTCGAACCGGTCGATACGACCGGTGCGGGTGACGCCTTCTGTGGCACCCTCGCGGCCCTGATGAGCGAGGGAGAGGGGCTCGAGCGAGCGCTCGAGGCTGCAACCGTCGCTGGCTCGCTGGCGACGGTGACCGAAGGCGTCCAGCACGCGATTCCAGACCGCGAGACGGTCGAGCGGGTTCTCGAAAACAGGGCCAGAGACGGTTGATCATCATCACCGGCGTACCCGACGGCGCCCCATTCTCTCACGCGACGGAGTCTTCGCTCGGTTTCGCCTCGGGTCCGTCGAGAGATCGCTCGAGCGACGCTCTCACGATCTCCCGAAACCGCTCGTAATCGGCCTCGAGAGCGACCGAGCCGTTTGGCTGCTCGCCCGTCACGCCGTTGGTATCACAGACCAGCGCCCCGCGGGCGATCTCGGCGTCCGTTCCGACCTCCATCGGGTAGCGCTCGGTTTCCAGTACGCCGTCGTCGACGAGGGCCGCGATCACGAGCGCATCGTGAATCGCGGCCGACTCGATTCCGTACTGCTCGAGCTGGTCGTCGTCGTAGTAGGTGAGCCACTCGTGGACGGCTCGTCCCAGCGGATCGTCCCGTGAGAGCGACTCGACTTCCGCGGGCGGAACCGCGGCGTCCGCCGTGACGTCGAGGCCGACGAGCGTGGGCGAACAGTCCCGCACGACCCGGTGGGCCGCGTGGGGATCGGTGTGGAAGTTGGCCTCGGCCAGCGGCGTGACGTTACCCGAACTGAACGCGGCCCCGCCCATGACGACGAGTTCGTCGAGCAGGTCGGGCAAGTCGGGTTCCATCGCGTGCGCGAGGGCCACGTTCGTCAGCGGCCCGATCGCCGCGAGCGTCAGTTCGCCCTCGTGGGCTCGAGCCTGCTCGACGATGAACTGCGCGGCGTGGGCGTCGACGGGTCGACTCGCAGCCGTCGGCGTCGGTAGTTCGCCCCGGATGCCGCCCTCGCCGTGGATGTGCTCGGACGTCCGGAGCGGGACGGTCAGCGGCCGATCCGCCCCTCTCGCGACGGGCACGTCCGTGCGATCGACGAGTTCGAGGATCGAGCGGGCGTTCTCGGTCGTCTCCGACACCGGCGCGTTGCCGTGGACGGTGGTCAGTCCGACGACCTCGAGGTCGGACCGCTCGAGGGCGGTCAGAATGGCCACGGCGTCGTCGCAGCCGGGGTCCGTATCGATCAGCAGGGGGCGACTCATGGGGGAGTCTCGGAACCTGACGGGCATAAAACGCCGGGAGAGACTGCCGACCGGAAACGGCTCGTCAAATTCGGCGTGGCCGTCGCCGCTCCGTCCGAAAGGGCCGCCCATTCACGCGTCCGTCGCGGATTCGAGGAGGGCCACGACCCCGAGGCGCTCGAACAGGTCGCCGTTCTCGCGATTCCGACGATCGGCTTTCCGCAGGCGATGGCCGCGCTGAGCTGGATCACGGACGTTACCCGGGACGACGACCGTTAGCGCTCGGTCTCGAGTGCGACGGCGGGCTGGCGCCGTTCGACGCGCCTAACACGGTGGCGTCCGTCAGTCGAGCCGATGCCGACGCGCGCCTTCCGAATCGCCTACGACGGCACCGGCTACTACGGCTTTCAGCGCCAGCCCGACGTGCCCACCGTCGAGGACGCGATATTCGACGCCCTGCGCGGCCTCGAGGTCCTCGCCCCCGACGCCGACAAACCCGACGGCTACGCCGCGGCGGGTCGGACCGACGCGGGCGTCTCCGCGCTCGCCCAGACCGTGGGGCTCGAGACACCGGAGTGGCTCACGCCGCGGGCGTTCAACGCCGAACTCCCCGCTGATATTCGGGCATGGGCGGCCGCCGCCGCCTCCGACGATTTTCACGCGACCCACCACGCGATCAGTCGGGCGTACACGTACCACCTGTACGCGCCGCCAGCAGCGAGCGAGTCGAACGGGGGCGAGGCCGAACGCACCGTCGACGACGCTCGGTTTCGCGCCGCCTGCGAGGCGCTGTCGGGCAGTCACGATTTCCACAACCTCACGCCGGACGACCGCAACACCGAGCGCGCGCCGACGCTTGAGGCGACCCGCGACGGCGACTATCTCACCGTGACGGTCACCGCGAGCGGCTTCGCCCGCGAACTCGTCCGGCGACTCGTCTCGCTGGCCCGCGACGTCGCCACCGGGGCAGAACCGCTGGCGAAGATCGACCGGACGTTCGGTTCCGACCCGCTACCGGGCCACGAGGGAATCGCACCCGCGCCCCCCGAACCACTCGTGTTGGCCGCGGTCGACTATCCCGGCCTCGAGTTCGCGGTGGACGACGAGGCGGCCGCGAGCGCTCGAGCGATCTTCGAGCGGCGACGGATCGACCGCCGGACGGGGTCGCGCGTGGCGGGGCAGATCGCCGACAGCGTTCGATGAGTCGGGAGTCCGTTGGTCTCCGGCGCGTTGACGAGCCTTTTTGTGCCGGGACAGACACCTCGGAGCATGGAACTCTCACCGGAGGAGTACGGCGCGTACTGGCGGGCGTCGCTGCACGTTTCCGCGGGTATCATTATCGTCTATCTGGGCTATCAGGTCGCCTCGCCGCTGCTTGCGTACTCCAACGTCGGGGCGGTCGGCATCGGGATCTTCCTGTTTGTCGCGCTCGTCGTCGCCGGCGCGTTCGTCGCGATGCTCGGCGTCGCTCGTACCGTCCGGACCGCCGTCGACGCCGAGATGCGGGGATGAGACGGGTCGATCGACTCGAGCGGTGAACAGAGATTTATCCATCCGGATCCTCGAGTCGGGCATGAGCGAGTCCGCCCAGTCCCCAGAAGACGAGGTTCGAGAAGCGGTGTCGCTGTTCCTCCAGCGAAATTTCCCCCAGATTCAGGCTCACGGCGGCGACTCCTCGATCACCGAGGTCGATCTCGAGGAGGGCCACGTCGAGATCAATCTGAGCGGGGCATGCAGCGGCTGCGGCGTCAGTCCGATGACGACGCAGGCGATCCAGCGACGGCTTCCGAGCGAGATCGACGCGATCGACTACGTCTCGGTAACCACCGGTTTCGACGGGCTGAGTGAGGGGACGTCCCGGGACATTTCGGACGACGTGCCGTTCTGAATTACTTGGCGGGAGTCCGGTCACTCCCACCCGTCCGGCCAGACCTCCGCGGCCCGCATCCCCGGCTCGTACTCCTGTTCTCGCAGCTGTTCGCGTAACTCGTCGGCCTCGACTCGCGGCACGTCCGTTCGCGTCAGTTCGCGAACCAACAGCGCCGTCAGCATGGCGTGCTCGCGGAGGTTTCGCGGATCGACCTTGTCCCGCGTGTCCGCAGTCGTGTGCCCCCAGCCGCGCCCCCGTTCGGAGCCCTCCGGCGGCTCGCTGTGCAGTTGGAGTGCGGGCACTCCCGCCCGCAGGAACGGCCAGTGGTCGCTGAACGGGTGCGGATCCGACTCGTTGACGACCGGCTGGCCCGCGGCGTCCGTCACCGCCTCGGCCAGTTCAGCGATCGGCTCGGAGCCGTGGGAGTACGCCTTCAGGTTCCGAAACCGGCCCGCGCCGTCGACGTTGACCACTGCGCGGACCGACTCGAGATCGAGTTCGTCGGCCATCGCCTCGGCACCCAGCAATCCGATCTCCTCGCAGCCGACGCCGGCGATTCGAACCCGGCAGTCGAGGTCATCCTCGATCGCCGATAGGATCGACGTCGCGGCGGCGACGGTCGAGATACCGCAGCCGTTGTCCAGCGCGCCCTCGGTGATGTCGTGGGCGTCGTAGTGGGCGACGACGAGCACCTCCTCGCCCGTGTCGGGGCCAACTGTCCCGTGGACGTTCTGACTCGAGCCGTCCTGCGTCGAGGCATCGACGCGAAGCCGCCCTCGAGCCCCGCGCTCGGCGTACTCCGTGAGCCAGTCGTGAGTTTCGGCGCTGACGCCGACACCCGGCACGGCGGCCTCGGCGTCGAACTTCAACGCCCCCGTCGGCGGCAGTTGACCGGGAACGTGGTTGGCAAAGACGAACGCCTTCGCGCCCGCGGCGACCGCGTGGCCGAACTTCTCCATTCGATGGACGAACCGCTGGCCCGACGGCGTCGTCGTGCTCGCGACGGCGATCGCCCCCTGCAGATCGACGTCCTCGAGTTCCGTCGGCGTCCCGTAGCCGACGTCGACCAGCGGTCCCTCGACGTCGCCCGCCGGGGCGTACGGGAGTGCGATCGCCTCGAACGAGCGGTCGACGCCAGTCGATCCCGACTCAGGGCTGTCACGCTGCGGATCCGAATCGGTTCCCGAACCCCCGCTCCCGCCGGTCGTTGTCTCGCTTCCCAGTACGGCGAACTCCGTGGAGCCTCGCTCCCAGTACTGCATCGAAAACTCCTGGAACTCGATATCCTCGAGACCGGCGTCGGTCAACTCCTCGCGAACGATCTCTGCGGCGCGGCGTTCGCCCGGCGAACCCCCCATCCGGTGGGGGAGTTCGGTCAGTCGCGTCAGCAGTTCCCAGCCGCGATCGTCGCTCCAGGCACGACCGATCGGGCGCTCGAGTCGCTCGTCGATGATAGCCTCGTCGTCCATAGCCGGCTATTCGCGCTCGAGCGGCATATTTTGCCGGTCGGATTCGGCCGGGGTTGGTCGCACGAGGCAGAGACCTTTCGACTACCGTCTCGGCGACCAACCCCGACCGCTCGGCGATGTCCCGACGGTTCTGTCGTGTGCGGTGTGACCGATCCCCCTTCGATACCCTTTACCACCTACGTTCCGAAACGCGTGCTATGAGTTCCGTTCCCGAACGCTCCGAGGTCGACGAGGACTATACCTGGGATCTCGAGAGCATCTACGCGTCCGACGACGACTGGGAGAGCGCCTACGAAGCGGTCGCCGAGCGCGTCGACGAACTCGCCGCGTACGAAGGACAGGTTACCGACGACGCCGACACGCTCCTCGAGACGCTCGAGTTGCGCGACGAGATCATGCGCGAGGTGTCGATGGTCGCCTCCTACGCTCGAATGCGTCGCGACGAGGACACGACGAATCAGCAGTATCAGGCCCTGACGGCGCGAGCGCAGTCGCTCGCCTCCGACGCCCACTCCGCGGCCTCGTTTATCGACCCCGAGCTGCAGGAGCTGACGCGCGAGGCGTTCGAGGAGATGGTCGACGCGGAACCGGCCCTCGAGACGTACGACCACTACGTCGACGACGTCCTGCGGATGAAACCGCACACGCGCTCGGCCGAAGTCGAGGAGTTGCTCGCCGAACTGGGCGAGGTCACGGGGGCGACAGGCGAGGTGTACAATATGCTCGCGAACGCCGATATGGCGTTCCCTACCGTGGAGGACCCCGACGGCGAAGCCGTCGAGATCACCCAGAGTAACTTCGTCAACCTGCTCAAACGCCCAAATCGTGACTTCCGGCAAACGGTCCACGAGGAGTACTACGACGAGTGGGAGTCGCTCCGAAACACGGTCGCCTCTGCCTACAAGAACAGCGTCAAGGCCGACGTCAAGACGGCCCGGGCGCGCAACTACGAGACGGCTCGCGAGGCCGCCCTCGACGGTCCCAACGTCCCCGTCGACGTCTACGACACGCTCGTCGACAGCGTCCACGAGAACATCGACAAGCTCCACCACCACGCCGAACTCAAGCGACAGGCCCTCGAGGTCGAGGAGCTCCAGATGTGGGACGTCTACATGCCCCTGACCGGCGACGAGGGGCCCGACGTCGAGTACGATCAAGCTGCGGAGTGGGTCGTCGACTCCCTCGCACCGCTGGGTGAGGAGTACCAGTCCCGCGTCGCCGAGGGTCTCGACTCACGCTGGGTCGACGTCTACGAGAACGAGGGCAAGCAGTCCGGGGCCTACTCGGGCGGCACCTACGACACCCAGCCGTTCATCCTGATGAACTACCAGGACGACATCTCCTCGATGTACACGCTGGCCCACGAACTCGGCCACTCGATGCACTCCGAACTGACGAAAGACGAGCAGCCCTTCGTCTACTCGAACTACGAAATCTTCGTGGCCGAGGTCGCGAGTACGGTCAACGAGGCCCTGCTGACGAACCACTTGCTCGAGACCGTCGACGACCCCGAGTTCCGCAAGCACGTCTTAAACGAATTCCTCGAACGCGTGCGCTCGACGCTCTACCGGCAGACGCTGTTCGCGGAGTTCGAACACGAGGCCCACCGCTTAGAGGAGGAGGGCGAACCGCTGACGGCGGACCGACTGGACGACCTCTACCGCGGACTCAAATCGGAGTACTACGAGCCCGCCGTCGTCGACGACCGCATCGCCCGCGAGTGGATGCGCATCCCCCACTTCTACCGGGCCTTCTACGTCTACCAGTACGCGACCGGAATCTCCGCCGCGCTGGCCATCGTCGACGACGTCCTTCCGAACGGAGCCGGCGGCGAACCGAACCGCGACGCGGCCGAGAACTACCTCGAGTTCCTCCGGCGGGGCTCTCGCGAGTACCCCCTCGAACTGCTGCGGATCGCCGGCGTCGACATGAGCACGTCCGAGCCCATCGATCGGGCGCTCGAGAGCTACGGTCAGCGACTCGAGGAGATGGACGCGCTTTTAGACTGACGGTCAGGTCGAGGGCTCGAGCGATCGATCTCGCCACCCGTTTTCCGCGAGCGAAGATTCGGCTGCTCATTGGGGGCACCAACACGAGTACCTCGGAACCGGCCAGCGCGAGCGCGCGCTCGCGTTCGAGCGGTGGTGCGCGACTCCACTTGAGAACAAACGCCAGCAATCAGTCAGAGCGACTCGACGGCGAGCGCTCGACCGGTCAGGTAGACCAGCCCGGCGCCGATCGCGGCCGCGGTGCCGACGGCGATCACGGGGACGGAAACGGCAGTTTGTTCATACGGGTTTTGCGGCGCAGCGGCGACGAATCCCGCCACGGATTCACTTCCCATGTGACCGAACAGGAAGAAGGCGACCGTCAGAACGACGGCGAAGCCGCCGGTCACGAGCCCGAACATGGAGGCGACGTCCTCGACGTTCAGGAGCGTCCGGACTTGCGACTCTGTAAACGTGGGTTCGCCACGACGGCGGACGACCGCGACCGCCGCGAGAGTCGTCGCGGTCGCGAGTTGGATCACGCCGGCGTACACGCCGAGCCAGAGCACGAGCGGGGACGACCACAGCGGATCGCCACCGGGGAAGGCCGCCTGCACCGACGCCGGGTAGGTAGCCGTGATCGGGACGACGAGTGCGAGCGCCAACAGCAGACCGCTCTGCCAGCGTAGCTTTTCGGGAATCCGCCGGTTGATTAGCGCGTAGCGCTGTACGCGGAGTCGTTCGTAGGTCGAGTCGCCGAGCAGGGCGTCCGCGATCGAATCGTCCGGGTTAGTCGGGGACATAGTCGAAGTGGTACGAGAGGGCAGCCGGGCGCAACGTGGTCTGTTGAGTCGGCGCTGCCGGCCGTCAGTTCAGGTTTCCGGACACAGACCATCCAGATATACGCTACGATTTTCAACTCGTTGTCAGAAAGGCTGAGATACACGAGTGGCTAGATTATTCCGTTAGGGTGTCTGGCAATATATTATGTAAAACCTCTCTCCATCTATGTCCGAACTAGTAGGACCAGAGTCACTCTGGCTGTGGATCGGTACGATCGGGATGACCCTCGGTACGCTGTACTTCGTCGGCCGCGGACGCAGCGTCCGTGACCCGAAGATGCAACAGTTCTACATCATCACGATCTTCATCACCACTATCGCGGCGGTGATGTACTACGCGATGGCGACGGGATTCGGCGTCACCGAGGTTACCGTCGGCGGCGATGCGCTCACGATTTACTGGGCGCGCTACGCCGACTGGATCTTCACCACGCCGCTGTTGCTGCTCGACCTCGCGCTGTTGGCGGGGGCCGACCGCAACACGATCGCGACCCTAATCGGTCTCGACGTGCTCATGATCGGGACCGGAACCATCGGAGCGTTTGCAGCGACCACCGGCAGCCGCATCGCGTGGTGGGGAATCAGCACCGGCTTCCTGCTCGTGTTGCTGTACGTTCTCGTCGGGACCCTCTCGGAGCGGGCGCAGGCTCAGTCCCCGGAGGTGCGATCGCTATTCGGCAGGCTCCGTAACCTGCTCATCGTACTGTGGCTGCTGTACCCCGTGGTCTGGATCCTCGGGACCGAGGGTACCCTCGGCATCCTCCCGCTGTACTGGGAGACCGCGGCGTTCATGGCCCTCGACCTGACCGCGAAGGTCGGCTTCGGGCTGCTCCTGCTGCGCAGCCACGCGGTGCTCGAGCGCGCCGTCACGCCGACGCCGACGTCGGAGGAGACAGCGTCCCCGGCTTGAGATCGAGTCGCTCGAGGCCCGTTTCCCGGTTCACTCACAGCTAACTCGAAAAGCGCGACGAGGCGCCCGGCGGTTCGCCCGGACGCGGCGCCGCTTACCGCTGGCGGCCTACTCGTGGTCGTCGCTGTCGGCGCTGTTGCCCCGCGGACGCTCGGAACCGTTCCCGAGATGCTGGGACTCCACTTCGTCGCCATCGCCGTCTTGACCCTCCTGCACGTCGTAATCGTGACGCTGCTCGACCGCGAACAGCGGATCGGGTCGCCGTGATCGACGCCGCGAAATCACACCGCGACCCAAAGGCACATTTATCATCGGGGACTTACCAGCGTACGTCAGGATGTCTCGAAGCCCGTCTATCCCAGACCGACCTCACCGCGATATCGATCCCGATCTCCCCGACGATGAGCGGCTCGAGGCGCTCCGCGGGCACTTTGCGGATCTCGCGGAGGTAAACGAACAGCTCACCGAGCAGCTAGAGGAGGCCGAACAGCGTCGCCAGGACCTGCGCGACCGCGTCGAGCGCGTCGAGCGCGAAAACGAGACGCTCAAGAGCTCCTCGCTGTACATCGCCACCGTCGAGGACGTCCTCGAGAACGACGAGGTGATCGTCAAACAGCACGGCAACAACCAAGAGGTGCTCACGGACGTCTCCCCGCGCATCGTCGAGGAGGTCGAGCCCGGCGACCGCGTCGCGGTCAACGACTCCTTTGCGATCCAGACGGTGCTTAACGCCGAGACCGACGCGCGCGCCCAGTCGATGGAGATCACGGAGAAGCCCGAAGTCACTTACGCCGACATCGGCGGGATCGACGAGCAGGTTCGCGAGGTTCGCGAAGCCGTCGAACAGCCGCTGGCCGAACCCGAACTGTTCCACGAGGTCGGCATCGAGCCGCCGAGCGGCGTCCTGCTCTACGGGCCGCCAGGCACGGGCAAGACGATGCTCGCCAAAGCCGTCGCCAACGAGACCGACGCCACCTTCATCAAGATGGCCGGCTCGGAACTCGTCCGCAAGTTCATCGGCGAGGGCTCCCGACTCGTCCGAGACCTCTTCGAGATGGCCCGCGAGCGCGAGCCGGCAATTATCTTCATCGACGAGATCGACGCCATCGCGACGACTCGTACGGAGTCGAAGACCTCCGGCGACGCCGAGGTCCAGCGAACGATGATGCAGTTGCTCTCCGAGATGGACGGCTTCGAGGCCCGCGGCGAGATCCGCATCATCGCCGCGACGAACCGCTTCGACATGCTCGACCGCGCCATCCTCCGCCCCGGCCGGTTCGACCGCCTCATCGAGGTGCCCGAGGCCGACCGCGACGGCCGCGAGCAGATCCTCGAGATCCACACCCGGAATATGAACGTCGCGGACGGGGTCGACTTCGGCGAGTTAGCCGACGACACCGACGGCTACTCCGGTGCCGAGATCGAGAGTCTCACCACCGAGGCCGGCATGTTCGCGATCCGCAACGACCGCGAGCAGGTCCACCATCAGGACTTCGTCGAGGCGCTCGAGAAGATCGAGAAGGACGACTCGAGCGAGGTCATCTCCTCGGCGGGCTACATCTTCCAGTAGGGGTTTTCTCCCTCGGTTCACTTCGATCGACTTATTTGCCGAGTGATACTATCGGCACGTACAGCTACGTATGAGCCTCGAATCCGCGTTTCGTCGGTACCGACAGGTCGGACAGTGGTTCGAGGCCCACCCGTTCGTTCACGCTCTCGTTCTCGCAGGTTCCATCGGCTCGAGTTGGGCCGTCAGCTCGATCCTGATCGCCGGTCAGTCGCCCCCGGAAGCGGCTCGGTACGGGCTCGCCGCCGGAATAACCGCGTTCGTCGTCGCGGGTAGCGCCGAACTCGTTCGCCGGTAGATTTTAGCGAGGAGAGTCGCGAGTCGACGCGCTGCTCGGCGGGTTCGGCCTCGGAACCGCAACGCCTTACGCCCTCGCTCCCCGAACGCGAGTATGAGCACGATTCGAGTCGTCTGGGGGACCGCATCCGGCCCCACGGCGATGTCCTCCTACGACGCTGCGCTCGCGGACGCCGGCGTCGAGAACTACAACCTCGTCTCGGTGTCGTCGGTGATCCCGGCCGAGACTCACGTCGAAGCCGTCGGCACCGCGCCCGATCTCGGTCCCGCCGGCGAACGGCTGACCGTCGTCGAGGCTCGAGCCACCGTCGCGGGTCCCGGCCAAGCCAGTGCGGCGCTCGCGTGGTCCCAGTCGGTCGACGACGGACCGGGGTTGTTCTACGAGACATCGGGCGAGACGGACCGCGAGGACGTCGAACGACGCGTTCGCGAAGGGCTGGACGCGGGTCAGGAGCTTCGAGACTGGGAGTTCACCGAACCGCGCGTCGCCGTCGAGAGCACACGGGCCGAGTCGGGCGCGCACACGACAGCGCTCGTCCTCGCCGTCTACGGCGAGAGCGAGCCGATCTGCTGATCGCGGAGGACCGATCAGCGCCGCCGAACGAGATTGAGAAGGGAATCGATCACTGTGAATGACCTTCCGTCAGCGTGTGAGTAACCTGTCGGGATTGTCCGAAGGCGAATCCTTTTGACCCGGCAGCGCATTGTGACCGGTACACACTTCTCATGAACGGAAATACGCCGTACGCAGGGCTGCCGGGAGAAACGGGTGCTGGTCAGCGTGCCGCGGCGGACGTTCCGGACCTCTCGAGGGATCAGAAGCGACTGCTTCACCGCGACGTCTCGCGAATCGCCGCCCAAACCCGCGAGTTCCTCCCCAGCGAGTACGTCGTCGACTCCGATATCTCGAGCGGGATGACCGGTCCTCAAGTCACCGTTGCGGTCCGGCCGCCGGTGGGTCACGCCGTCAGTGCCGGGTTTACGCCGGACCTCGAGGACGTCGCGGCCGGCGAGGAGGTCATCACCGCCGACGAGCGCAGCGAGGTGGCTCGGGGACTGGCCGCCAGCGCGGCACTGCAGGTGAAACAGGCGGTCAGCAACAACGTGACGCCGACCGGGAAGTAGTCGCAGTGTCGCCTTTGTTTTGCGTCCCTTTCACGGTTCGGGCTTAGTGAACGGAGCTGTGTTAATGATGATTTGGTGAGAGCGAGCGTGTTGCTGCCCTGGGGGCAATGATTACCACGTCCTCCCCAACCGATTCGCTTCCTCCCTCCGGTCGTTCGCTCATCCACTGGAAGACGCTTCGCGACTTCCAAGCCGTCGCTCGTTACACTCACGACGACCTCGCACGTTTTCGTCGCCCGACCTCACGTTCGTTCGGTCGATCGACAGCGTGCGCCACTGCACGTAGTTTGGTCAGCCTGAGCGGTAACGCCTTCGTCTGTACTGAGCGGATGGTTCACGCCCGACTTCCGGAGATCTGCGTCGTAGCCATACGCTACGAAGCCGTCAGTACAGTAACTGCTCGATCTGGTGCCGTCGTCGCTCGAGGTCGATTTCCGGCTCGAGCTCGGGATCGGCGACGAGCCGATCGAGCACCAACAGCGGATCCGTTCCGGCGCGTTCGACGGCCTCGAGTAGCTCCTCGATCGCCGCGCGGTTCGTCGCGAGCGACGAGCACAAACCCAGCGCGAGCGCGAGCGGAATCGCCGCCTCGCTCGTCGGAAACGCGTTACTCACGCGGGTGAAGTCGGGTTCCGCGAGCGTGTCGTCGTCGGCCGGTTCGACGGTAAGACAGCGCGTACAGCACGTTGCGGCCGACGCCTGCGCCGGTGCGAACTCGCGATACTGCTCGGGAACCGAAAACGAGACCGTCGGCGAATCACAGACTGAACAGGCCATCTGAAAGAAGAGAAACCCAATACGATCAGTCGCCGCCCGAAACGCCGCCCGCAGTCGACTGTTCCATGTCGGGTTCGGCCGTGCTCGCGTCCGCCGCTTCTGCCTCCGCTTCGGCCTCTCGCTCCGCTTTCTCCTCCGCCTCTTTCTTCTCCTTGATCTTCTTCAGGCGGAAGGTCTCCTCGCGTTCCTGCTCTTCGAGTTTCTGCTCGATGTACTCCTGGTTGTCGTAGAGGTCGGGCAGGAGCTTGAACTCGAGAGCGTTGACGCGTCGCTTCGTCGTCTCGATCTCGCGGAGCATCTTCTTCATGGCCGTCTCAACCTCGGCGGCGAGGATGATGCTCTCGAGTAGGTCCTCGTAGGCCTCGGCGGCCTCGTCGATGCGGGCGGAAGTCCCCATGATCCCGTAGCCGCGCTGGTCGAGGCGCTTCGAGACGCGGGAGGACTCGATCTGCGGGACGACGACGCCCATGATGTTTTTCGATTCGGTGGTGATCTCTGGGTGTTCTTGCAGCGCGGCGGCGGCCCCGCGGACCGCGACGTCGCCCTCCATGGCTCGAGCCATGTTGATCTTCTTCTGGGCGTCCTCGTAGTCCTGTGCGAGGTCGCCGCGGACGTCCTGGGCTTTATCCAGGATGTCCATGAACTCCATGATCAGCCCGTCCCGTTTCTTCTCGAGCGTCCCGTGCCCCCGCTCGGAGAGTTCGATGCGATCCTCGATCTCCATCAGGTTCTTGCGGGTGGGCTTGACGTCCTTGGCCATCTTGTGGGGGGATTGCGCCCCCAGTCGGATAACTGTTTACAGTTTCCCTGGCCGCTGTGGCCGTGGGACGGCCCTCGAGCAGCAACTCATCCGAGGAAGAGATCGACCATGGTTCCCGACGACTGGCCCCGATACAGTTCGGAGTAGCCGCAGTTGGTGCAACTGATGACCATGAATTTCCGATTCTGGATGTCGAAAAACTTCGACAGCCCGGTTCCGGTCGTCGAAATCTCGTCGATTTCGGTCTCCGTGTGCTGACACTTCGGACAGCCGCGGTCGCCGTCTTTCATATCCCTCGATTCATGTCATCCGGTAAATTCTTTGTGTCTGGAGATCGTCCGGCAACGTACCAGACTCATGTCCGGCGCAGTCGTCCTCCTCGTCCTCCTACTCTCCCTGGCGATTCCACTCGTCCTGTGGCTGGCGATTGCCGACGAGACCTCGAACCCGACGATCGTCGACCGGACGGAGGCAGAGCGACTCGCCAGAGAACGCGGCGGGCGGCCCGAATCGCGGTCGAACGCGGGCGATACCACAGTCGGATGGGACGCTGACGATCACGAATCGGAAGCCGACTGGGGGTCGCGAACGGACGACGCTGGCCGAGACGGCCGGTGGCGATAGCTACCCCTGTCCGACCATCCGGTCTTCGTCCTCCCACTCCTCCTGGCGGAGTTCGTACTTCTGGACCTTGCCGGTCGCCGTCGTCGGCAGTTCCTCGACGAATTCGATCTCCCGAACTACCTTGTACCCCGCGAGGTTGTCTCGCGTAAAGTCGACGAGTTCGTCGATAGTCACGCCGGGGTCGTCCGGATCGCCGCTCTCGGGCACGACGAACGCCTTCGGCGTCTCACCCCACTGGTCGCTGGGGGCCGGGATGACCGCCACGTCAGATATTTCGGGGTGGTCGAACAGCGTGTCCTCGAGTTCGATGCTCGAGATGTTCTCGCCGCCGGAGATGATGATGTCCTTCTTGCGGTCCTGGATCGAGACCATTCCGTTCTCGTCGACGGTCGCGAGGTCGCCCATGTGGTAGTAGCCCTCAACGCGATCGTTAAAGGCCTCCTCGGTCTCTGCGGGCTTGTTCCAGTACTTTTCCATGATCTGGTTGCCGCGAACCACGATCTCGCCGATCGTCTCGTCGTCGCGGGGGACGTCGTTCCCGTCCTCGTCGACGACGCGGACCTCGGTCCCCAGATAGGCGAGGCCCTGCCGTTTCTTGATCCGGAATCGGTCATCGTTCCCGTCGTCGAAATGCCGTCGCGCGTCGGAGGTGGTGATCAGCGGGCCGGTCTCGGTCGCCCCGTAGACGTGTTTCATGTACCAGCCGAACTCCTCCTCGACGGTTCGGATCGTCGCCTCCGGCGGCGCGCTCCCGGCGGTTGCCAGCCGAACGTCGGCGTCGCCCGTCGTCTCGGGTTCGTGCTCGGCGTAGTGGCTGGTCAGCATGTTCAACACCGTCGGTGCGCCGCACATGTAGGAGACGTCCTCGCTCCGGACCGCCTCGAAGATGTCCGCGGCGTCGACGCCGCGGGTACAGACGTGTTTCGCGCCGATTCCGGTCACCGCGAAGATGTGACCCCAGCCGTTCGCGTGGAACATCGGCAGCGTCCAGAGGTAGACGTCGTCGTCTCGGAGTTCCTGGTGGGCGGTGATCAGGTAGGCGTGAATCGTCTCACAGCGGTGGGTTCGACAGACGCCCTTCGGATCGCCCGTCGTCCCCGAGGTGTAGTTGATCGTGATGATCTCGTCCTCGCTCATCTCGGGACGGTCGTAGTCGGTGCCGGCCTCTTCGAGCACCTCGTCGAATTCCTCCCACTCACCGTCTACCGCGTCCGCATCGTTCGTGACGAACGTCTCCGTCGGCACTGACTCGCGAACCGCCTCGATGTTCTCGGCGTAGTCGTAGTCCGCGTAAATGGCGTCGACGCCCGCGTCGTTGAGAATGTACTCGAAATCGTTCGGCGTCAACCGATAGTTCAGCGGCGTGTGAACCGCGCCCAGTTGCATGATCCCATAGGCGGCCTCGAGGTGGTAGTGCGTGTTTGGATCCAAGACGGCGACCCGATCGCCCTTCTTGATGCCGCGTTCCTGCAGGGCCGCCGAGAACCGATCGGCGCGCTCCCCCAGTTCGCCGTAGGTGAACCGTTCACCCGTCGTAGCGACCACGGCCTCGTCGTCGCCGTAGTGCGTCCGCGCCCGGTCGAGAAAGTCTGTCGTGAGCAATGGCTTGTGCATTTATACCACACCACTCGACCCTTCACCGACGAGACGTACAGAAGTTTCGGTCGTTCCCAGTTCGGCGTCCTCTGGCTCGAGCGTGTGACGAATCCCAGCTATCAAACGGATGAAAACGATCCACTGTCTCCGGACTCGAGGTCAGTTTCTGATGACGAGAATGTCGCGGTTCGGATGCTCGTCGACGTAGTTGCTGTCGGACCGCGGCACGATGTCCAGTTCGATCGTCCCCGTCTCTTGATCGTCGCGAAGCGACTGTCGACCGTCGAAATTCAGCACTGCCTGATGCTCTTCGAGGTCGTCGTAGGTTCCCTCGAGGTCGTCGGCGGCACCCGTTTCGGCGTGGACAACGCCCTCGAGTTGGGCCGATCCGCCGGTAGCGATCACCGTCGCGCCCGGCACGGTCTCTCCGTTCTCATCGAACACGGAGACGAGGACCGCTGCATCTTCGTTGTCCGCGTCAATCTGTTGACTGGCCTCGGCGATTTCGACCGTTACCTCGGTGTCCGGTACGGAGACGTCGACGACGCCGGCGTACCACGTTCCCTCGATCTCGATCGCAAGGACGTCGAGCAACTCCGATACCGCCTCTTCGTCGGTCTCGAGGTCGAGTTCGTAGGTGAGCCACTCGCCCGCCGTCACCTCGGCGTCTAGTTCGTCGCGGGCCGCCTCGATCATGTCGTGATCGTCCGTCGATTCGGCACAGTTCGTGGCCGTGAGATCGTACTCCTCGGCGGCGTCGCCAAATCGACCCTCGAGGTAGTCGACGAAGTACTCTCGGTCGTATTCCGCGAGATACTCGTGGGGGTAGTAGTCGCCGGCCGCCTCGAACTCACCCTCGAAGGTCGTCTCGAGGAATTCGGTACCAGCCTCGCAGGCAGTCGCATACGTCTCGTCTTCGTCGGAAAGATCGTCGTCGGCGTTTTCGGGGCTGTTCCCGGCGTCGGCTGTCGCGTCGTCATCGTCATCATCACTCGATTCGCTACCGAACTCGTCGAGACAGCCGGCGACGCCGACCGTCAGACTGCCAGCCGCCGCTGTGGAGAGCAGCCGTCGCCGTGAAATGCGATCGTCCATGCGACATCGTGTTAGTTGAATTGAAATAACTATTGTCATTACTCCGAGCCCGTCAGCGTTCGGGTGCCCCCTGAGCCGGCCGATCGACTATCGGTGAGATCGAACCGGGAGAAATGGGACCGCGAAACCGCGTCGATCAGTCGGCCGAGACTTCGGCGGCTTCCGTCTCGTCTTCGCGGTAGTGCTCCTCGATGAGATCCTCGCCGATCCGGTTGAGGGACTCCTTTGGAAGCTCCGACAGGAGGTCCCAGCCGAGTTCGATCGTGCCGTCGATCGAGCGGTTGTTGTCGTACCCCTGCTGGATGAACTCCTCCTCGAACCGGTCGGCAAAGTCGAGGTACTTGTTGTCCAGTTCGGAGAGCGCCTCGCGACCGACGATGTTCACGAGGTCGCGCAGGTCCTCACCCTCCGCGTAGGCGGCGTACATCTGGTCGGAGACGTCGGCGTGATCTTCACGGGTGAGCCCCTCGCCGATCCCGTCGTCCATCAGTCGCGAGAGCGATGGCAAGACGTTGATCGGCGGCTCAATCCCCTGGCTGTTCAGGTCCCGATCCATCACGATCTGGCCTTCCGTAATGTAGCCGGTCAGGTCCGGAATCGGGTGGGTGTCGTCGTCGCCGGGCATCGTCAGGATCGGAATCTGCGTGACCGACCCCTCCTTGCCCTCGATTCGACCGGCGCGCTCGTAGAGCTGTGCCAGGTCGGTGTACATGTATCCGGGGTAGCCACGCCGACCCGGAACCTCCTCGCGTGCCGCACCGATCTCGCGAAGCGCCTCACAGTAGTTCGTGATGTCGGTGAGGATGACGAGCACGTGGTAGCCCTTCTCGAAGGCGAGGTACTCCGCCGTCGTCAGGGCGAGTCGCGGCGTGACCGTCCGCTCGACTGCGGGGTCATCCGCGAGGTTCATGAAGACGACCGAGCGCTCGAGCGCGCCGGTGCGCTCGAAGTCGTCCATGAACTCGTTTGCCTCCTCGGCGGTAATTCCCATCGCACCGAAGATGACTGCGAACTCCGACCCCTCGTCGTCGTCGCCTTCCTCTTCCTCGGGCACCGACGCCTGGCGGGCGATCTGGAGCGCGAGGTCGTTGTGGGGGAGTCCGGAGCCCGAAAAGATCGGGAGCTTCTGGCCGCGAACGAGCGTGTTCATGCCGTCGATACCGGAAACGCCGGTCTGGATGAACTCCTCTGGGTACTCGCGAGAGTAGGGGTTGATCGCCTTGCCGACGATATCGATGCGGTCGTCGGGGACGATCTCCGGACCGCCGTCGATCGGGTTGCCGGAGCCGTCGAGCACCCGTCCGAGGAGATCCTCGGTGACGGGCATCTTCATCGTCTCGCCCAGGAACCGAACGGAGGCGTTGCGGTCGATACCGCCCGTCCCCTCGAACACCTGGATCGAGACGACGCCTTCGCTCGATTCCAGCACCTGTCCGCGCAGCGTTCGTCCGTCGTCGGTTTCGATTTCGACGATCTCGTCGTAGCCGACGGGTTCGTCGACCTCGGCGAACACCAGCGGGCCGCTGATCTCCGTGATTGTTTGGTACTCTTTCATCGTTAGTACATCGCTCTGATCTGCGATTCGATATCCGATTCGAGTTCGTCGATGAACTCGTTCCACTCCTCCGCCGTCGCCATCCGGTTCAGTCGCGGAAGGGCGTCGGCGTCCTGAATCTCCTCGGCCGGAACGCCAGCGTCGAGCGCCTCGAAGGCCTCGTCGTTGAACGTCCGGATCGCGCCGAGCATCCGGTAGGTCTTCTTCGGGTCGCAGTAGGTGTCGACGTCGTGGAACGCGTTCTGCTGGAGCCAGGCTTCACGCAGGTAGCGTGCGACCTCGAGGGTCAGCTGCTGGTCTTCCGGCAGGGCGTCCTTGCCGACGAGCTGGACGATCTCCTGCAGTTCGGCCTCCTCGTCGAGCACGTCGACCGCCCACTGGCGAACCTCCGGCCAGTCTTCGGCGACGTTCTCTCGGAACCAGGGGTCGAGTTGCTGTCGGTACAGCGAGTACGACTCGTTCCAGTTGATCGAGGGGAAGTGCCGACGCTCCGCGAGGTCGGCGTCCAGCGCCCAGAACGTCTTGACGATACGCAGGGTGTTCTGCGTGACGGGTTCGGAGAAGTCGCCGCCGGGCGGCGAGACGGCACCGATCGCCGTCACCGATCCCTCGTCGCCGTTTAACAGCTGGAACTTGCCGGCGCGCTCGTAGAACTCCGAGAGCGACGCGGCGAGGTATGCGGGATACCCCTCTTCGCCGGGCATCTCCTCGAGTCGGCTCGAAATCTCGCGCATGGCTTCGGCCCACCGGGAGGTGGAGTCGGCCATCAGCGCGACGTCGTAGCCCATGTCGCGGAAGTACTCCGCGATGGTGATTCCCGTGTAGATACAGGACTCTCGGGCTGCGACCGGCATGTTGGACGTGTTCGCGATGAGGCACGTCCGGGACATGAGCGGCTTGCCCGTCTGCGGGTCTTCAAGTTCCGGGAAGTCCTCGATGACCTCGGTCATCTCGTTGCCGCGCTCGCCGCAGCCGACGTAGACGACGATGTCCGCGTCGGCCCACTTGGCGAGTTGGTGCTGGGTGACTGTCTTCCCGGAGCCGAAAGGACCGGGAATCGCGGCCGTCCCACCTTTCGCGATCGGGAAGAGGCCGTCGAGAATTCGCTGCCCAGAAACGAGTGGGATCGTCGGCGTCTCCTTCGTGTCTGCGGGGCGGGCCTCACGAACGGGCCACTCCTGGTGCATCGTGATCTCCTCGCCGGAGTCGAGTTCGACGACGGTCTCGTCGACCGTGAACTCGCCGCTCTCGGTCGACGTCACTTCGCCACCCTCGTAGTCCGGCGGGACCATCACGCGGTGCGTGATGCTCTCGGTTTCGGGCACTTCACCGACGACGTCGCCGGGTTCGACGGCGTCGCCGACCTCGACGGTCGGGGTAAACTCCCACTCCGTCTCGAAGTCGATCCCGGGGGCGTCGACCCCGCGGTCCAAGAACGCCGTCCCCATCTTCTCCTCGAGGACGTCGAGCGGGCGCTGGACGCCGTCGTAGATGGCGTCCAGCACACCTGGTCCGAGGTCGACGGAGAGCGGTTCGCCCGTGTTCTCGACGGGTTCGCCCGGGCCGACGCCGGAGGTTTCTTCGTACACCTGAATCGTGGTCAGGTTCCCTTCGATCTCGATGACCTCGCCCATCAGCCCTTCGTCACCGACGTAGACGACGTCGTTCATCCGGGCGTCGAGGTCCGCGGCGGTCACGACCGGACCGCTCACGCTTTCGATTACACCGTCTTCGTCGACGGTCTGGGTGTCTTCTGCCTGGCTCATAGTTTATTGTTCGTCTTCGTCCATCAGGTCGATACCGATCGCACGCTTGATCTGGTCGCGCAGTCCGCCGCCGCCGGTTCCGCTGCCGATCGTGACGACGACCGGCTCGACGCTCGTCTCGACGGTCTGGCGCACGTTCCGCGAGAGGTACTCGAGGTCGTCGTCGTGCATGACGACGATTCCGACGCCGTCGTCCTCGAGGACGTTCGTGACGGCGTCGTCGAGGTCGCTCTCCTTCTCGTCGTCCGGGACGTTCTCGGAGCGACGGACTCCCGCGAGGCGAAAGCCGGTCGTGAACTCCGGACTGCCGACGACTGCGATTTCCTGACTCATAGGATCACTAGCTCCTCTTCGATCTCGCTCTCCTCGAGTCCGACCTCGCGTCCGCGAGCGATCGCACGGATGTTCTCGACCTCGCGCTCTTTGGCGAGGATGTACGACAGTACGGCCGAGATCGAGGCCGGATAGATGCTCGAGAGCGTATCCGCGTACTCGAGCAGCGCAGCGTCTAGTGCGTGCTCGAACTGGATAAGGCTGTCAGCGTTCCGCAGCCGATCCATCGCCCCCGAGAGGCGCTTGCCGTAGCGTTTGTTCTCGCCGATGTGATCGACGAGCGCGTCGTAGTCGTTGACGAGCCGGCTCAGCTCCGACTGGTCGAACAGTACGCCGCCTTCAATGTAGTAGGCTGCGGGATCGAGGTCGGCACCGCTGCGAGCGAGTCGCAGGGCGTTTCGGGCGTTCCGGAAGTCAATCTCCGCTTGCAGGAACTCGACGTACTTCGCCTCCGGCCCCTCCTGGGGCTCGGCCGCCGGACCGCGGGAGAGGTCGTCGAGCAGGTGCTCGTAGAACTCCCGGTCGAGCGCGTTCTCGAGGGGAACGAGCGCACCGGTCTCTTCGAACTCCTCGTACGCTTCCGTGAGGGGATCGTAGTAGATCGTCCGGTTGAGTACCTCGATCGCATCCTCGATCTCGTCGACCTCGAGCAGTCGATCGATCGTCGCCTCCTCGAGTTCGCCCGCCATGATCAGGTCCGTCCGGATCTCCTCGGGATCGGTTTCGGTGTAGATCCCGCGGATGATCGTCTTCAGGTTCCAGACGTCGAACTTCCGGAGGTAGCGGGCGATGAGGTCGTACAGTCGACCGTCCGACCAATCGAGCAAGTCCTGGAAGTGTTTCGCGAGGTTCCGGTTTAACGCGTACTCGATCAGGTCGACACCCGAAAAGCGTGCGCCGAGTTCGTTGATCTCGCGTTCGTACTCCGATTCTTCCATGAACCGTGCGATCCCGCTCGGCCCCATCCGGATCAGCTTCCGATAATCTTCGTCCGCGAACAGCGAGGCTCGACGTGACCGAACGCGAGCGTTCACGTATTCCGGATTCGAGGCACCTACGCTCATTGTTCGAAGAGTCTGTTGCTGATCTCCCGGAGGTTGTCTTCCCAGACGTCCTCGAGCAGCGAGTCGAACGTGTTGTTGACTCGGACTCGAGATTGGTCGCTCTCGACGACGACGCCACCGAGACACTCGTACTCGCCGGCGTATTCGTAGCTGTCGTAGTCGTCGAGAATCGACGTAATCAGTTCTTCGTCGCTGTCGCGACCGTAGACGTTGACGTCGTCTCCCTCGTCGAACTCGTCGCTCGCCGCGTCGATGAGAGCCTGCGTCAGCTCCTCGCGGGTCTCTCCCTCGAGGGCGGCGAGTTCGTCCTCGACCTGCTCGCGAACGTCGCCGAGGACGTCACGGCGGGCCTCCAGGCGCTTCTGTTTCGCCTCCAGTTTGGCACTGGAGAGTCGCTGTTCGCGAAGCTGCTCGATCTCGCGCTCGACTGCTTGCTCCGCATCGCTAAGGATCTCCTCGGCGTCCTCCTCGGCGGCCGATTCGATCTCGTCGGCGCGCGCTTCGCCCTCGGCGCGGATGTCCTCCGCACGCGCGTGGGCCTCTTCTCGAATGTCTTCTACGACTGTATCCAAACTCATTGGTGAGAGAAGGGGGCGGTAGTTATCCGACGATGAAGACGACGACCAGTGCCAGGATCACGAGCGTCTCTGGAAGGACGGTCATGATCAGGCCTGGAACGAACATATCGTCGTCCTCGGCGATTGCGCCGACCGCTGCGGCGCCGATACCACGCTCTGCATATCCGGCGGCGAGTGCCGCGAGACCGACTGCCAGTGCCGCTGCACCTTCGTTCTCGAGGGTTGGGCCGCTCACTTCTTCTGCTTGCAGTGCAACATCCGCCAGTTCAGGTCCAAGTTCAAGTGCCATTGTAGTTAATCCTCGCTGTGGTTTCGATCGTGTCCGAACGGTTCGTAGTTCTTTCCACCGCCTTCATAAAACTTCCCAAAGAACTCGACGTACTCGAGCCTGATACCCTGTAATCCGGCACTTGTGATACCAAGTAGCAAGACTACAATGTGTCCGACGACCAATAGGACGAGTCCGAAGACGAGCGCGATCGGACCCATGTGGATCAGGCCTTCGAACATCACTTCGCCGGATTCGTGGGTATAGTCAGTCCATGGGGCGAGGAAAGGGCGAGTCCCTTCTTCTGTCTCGACGCCACCGAACACCAGCAGGTTGACGACGAACGCCATCCCACCCTTTGCGAGCAGGACCGCCGCCATCCGGGCGTAGGAGACGCCGTGTGCGAACGGAATCGCGAACTCCGCGAGTTCGACGGGATCACCGATCGCCAGCAGGACGATCCCGAGTAGGAGCATCACTACTGGGAGGGTGAGTTCGAATCCGCCGGCGATCGGCAGTTCGACCAGCGTCATCATCGGGAAGCTACTGAACCCGAAGTTGAACGCCGCGCCGTCGAAGATTTCGAACAGGAAGTCGGGCTTCGCGCTCGCTCCCTGTGGCGTGAACACCCAGATCCAGAGTCCGTTGAGCATCAATATCCACGAGCCGCTGTGGGTAATCGCTCCCCAGAGGCCGTGGCCGTGCTGGATGTTCTCAACGAAATCCAGAATGTACGCGATGTTCAGATGGATCACGCCGAGCAGGACGCTCACGACGACCCACGTGAGAGCGAAGTTCTCAGTCGCGGGTGCAAGTCCCTTGTCTTCCATCGGCGGGTGGCCATCGAACAGGATGTAGCCCAGTTCGTGGAGGCCGAAGATCTCTCCGAACATGATGCCGAAGAAGATCGTGAACGCGCCCGCCCACATCGCGACGCCCCCGAGACTCGTGATCCCGGGGCTGTCGAAGCTCTGGTACATATAGAAGCCGATCAACACGTACAGGAGCCCGTACCCGACGTCGGCGATCATGAAGCCGAAGAACAGCGGGAACGTCAGGAACAGGAAGATCGTGGGATCGAGTTCGTTGTATTTCGGTCGGTTGACTGCATTCACCAGCGCTTCGAACGGTTTCACTGCCGACGGATTGTCTTGAATCGTCGGCGGCTCATCGTTCATCGTCACCGCCGTGCCGCCGTCGGTGACGGCCTTTTGCTGCTGACCGTCGTCCGACGCAGCCTCTTCGTCGTCTTTCGCCGCCTGGGCACCCTGCTGGATGTCCTCCGTGTGGGTCTTGCCGTGGCGGTCGTAGCTCGCGCGCTCGAGTTCTTCGATCTCGACGCTGTCGCCGACGGCGTCGTTCAGCGACGCGACGAGGTCGTCGTACTCGTCGCTCGGGATCCATCCCTCCGCGATGAACGCGCGATCCGTCGTCGCGAACTGCAGCGGCGCCTCAGCCTGCTGAACGTCGATCGTCAGCTCTTCTTCCACGCGCAGGAGGAAGCCGGCTTCGTTCGCCTTGATCTGCTCGAGTTCGGCGTCGATATCTTCGATCTCGTACTCGAGTTCGCGTTTGCGTTCCGACAGCTCGTCGACGTACGCACTCGGCGTCTGGTCGGTCTCCGGCACCGGGTGCCGGGTGAACTCGACGCCGACCAGGGCGTCGTCGATCGGACTCGAGCCGGCGTCTGCGGTGGGCGCGGCCACGATAGCCACGACGTCACCACCGGTGAACGTCTCGTAGGCTCGAATCTCGTCGGATGCAGCGACGGCGTCTTCGACTTGGGCGCGCGGCCCTTCGCCGACGACGACGTCGACCGTGTCGTACCCCGACAGGAGGTCGAGGTCGATTCCGAGCTCCGCGAAAGGAGCGACGCGGCCGATCTTCTCCTCGACCTGTCGAAGCTCCTCGCGGACCTCGCTGCGCTGGTCGTCGAGTTCGTTGACCCGCGTTCGGATCTCCTCGATACGCGACTCCCAGTTCTCCTCGAGGGTCCCCGGCTCGGCCTCGTCGGCCGACAGCTCCAGGGTGCTCTCGAGGGCGCGGACGGTCACCAGCTTCTCGGATGCGCTGTCAGCTCCTTCGACGGGGTTCCCGTTGTCGAACCCCTCCCAGGAGCCGTCGTAGTCCGAGAGGTGAACCAGGTTCAGTCCGTGAACCGTCTCGATGACCGCGGGCATGACGCCCTTGGATCCGGTCACCGAGATCTTGCTCATCCGCTCAGGTCTGAGCATGGACGTCCTCCTGGAACAGTTCGACGACGTGGTCCGTCACTTCGTCGACCCGGTCCTGGGCACGTTCGGCTAGCGCCGCACGCTCCTGTTCTCCTTCTTCGAGGACGCGTTCGCACTCCTCGTCGATCTCTTCGCGCGCCGCTTCTAGCTGGCGCTCCTTGAGATCCCGCGCTTCTTGTTCCGCTTCCGTGCGAATCTCCTCGGCACGTTTCCGGGCCTCGGCTATTCGCTCGTCGCGGTCGTTCTGTGCCAATGCGACGATCTCGTCGGCTTCCTCTTCCGCCGACTGTATTCGTTCGAGAACCTCTGGCCTCGGCATACTCTAAGCGGGTGGACGTTTACAAGGGCGCGTATATGGTAGTTGCGAAAGTCACCCAGCGATTCCGCCCGCGGGAACATCGGTCTGTGTCGATTATACGGTTCGTGACCGACGGGAACAGCAGACATATCCCGATCCGGCTGAAATCCACCCACAATGGGAATCCTCGAGAACAAGGCCAGAGCCCGACTGTTCTACAAGTACCTCTCGAACGTGTACGACCAGGTTAATCCATTCATCTGGAACGAGGAGATGCGCGCCGACGCCCTCGAACTGCTCGATCTCGACGAGGGGATGACCGTCCTCGACGTCGGCTGTGGCACCGGCTTCGCGACGGAGGGGCTACTCGAACACGTCGACGAGGTGTACGCGCTCGACCAGAGCGAACACCAGCTCGAGCAGGCCTACGCGAAACTCGGCAAACACGCTCCGCCGGTTCACTTCCACCGCGGCGACGCCGAACGGCTGCCGTTCGCGACGGACACGTTCGATGTCGTCTGGTCGTCCGGCTCGATCGAGTACTGGCCGAACCCGATCCTCGCGCTTCGGGAGTTCCGTCGCGTCCTGAAACCCGGCGGGCAGGTGCTCGTCGTCGGGCCGAACTACCCCGACAGCATCCTCGCGCAGAAACTCGCGGACTCGATCATGCTCTTTTACGACGAGTACGAGGCCGACCGGATGTTCAAACGAGCCGGGTTCGAGGACGTCAAACACCTGTTTCAGGGACCGTCCTACGACCCGGACGTCGCCATTACGACGATCGGTCGCGCTCCCGAGTAATCGCTGATTATCAACCCTCGTTATCCCCGCGTTACGTCGCCGTCGTCTCGAGCGTCGCTATCCGAGTCCCGTCGACGGCGAGCGTGACGCCGACCGTATCCGCGGATTCGATCTCCGGATCGTTCGTCCCGGCAACCGTGACGCTCGCGCGCTCTCCGGTCCGCCACTCGGGATCGGTCTCCGCGTTGAACGGCCCCGTCGGCGAGCCGTCGAACCCCTCCGCGCCGACGAACGGCACCGGCGGCTGGTCGGCCAACTCCTCGCCGTCGACCGTAATCCGTATCGACAGCTCCGTAACGTCGATGGCATCGCCCTGACGGTGATCGATCGCCACCGTCGACTCCTCCCCGTCGACCGCGAGATCGAACGCCGCGGTCGGCCCGCCCGACTCGAGCGACAACGTGCTGGCACCGACCGCGACCATCGTCGCCAGCAGGACCGTTATGGCGAGCAGCGCGAGCACGCCGACGAGGCGGCTGACGGCTCGAACGTTGGAACCAAATGTCGTCTTATCGACGCTCTCCCCGCCGGTGCAGTCACTTCCGGGATCGACGCTCCAGTCGGAAGGTGGACCATTCGAGCGACGTGACACACGCTGTCTGACCGCTCGATCGGATATAAAAATGCGGCTCAACCAATTGTACACACTCGTACTATCGACCAACGCTTTTTCGAGTAGATTCGTTTCCGACTGATCGTTCCCGTCAAACCCCGCAAACGGGTTCGCTGCGAATTAGTCGTCCGGAACCGTTACCTCGATCGTCCCGGTTTCGGTCTCCACCGCCAGTTCGAACGGTCCGGCGGGAGGCGCGAACCATATGGAACCATCGCCGTCGGTTTCGCCGACTTCGAATCCATCGACCGTGATCGTCGCTGCCTTCGATTCGTTGGTTGCTGCGTCAGTCACGGATACCTCGACTGGCCCGTTCGAGGGTGTCTGGTTAACCGTTATGTTGGAGTTCCCGTCGGTCCAGACGGTTTCGGTTTCCGTCGGCAGCGACGTATGACTAAGCACCTGTACTTCACGGTGTACGTTACCGGTTCCACCATCGAGATATGCCTCAAGGCGCCCCTGATCGTGCGAGGCTTGAATCTGGTACAGATTCACCGTCGTGTGCTCGTTAGCCGTCGGGGAGCGGCCGGTTTCGAACACCCACGGATACAGTTCGCTTGCGTGATCGTACGCGTCAGTGATATCGTCGAACTCACTCACCCATGCAGCCCTCCGATTATCGAAGTCAGTCGCCTCACGGATGTAGCTGCCGTCGAGGTACGAGAGAGTGTAGCCCGCTTCTGACGTCTCGACGATGAGCACCGCGTTATCAGGCACCTGTCCGTGTGCCGCCCTCTCGAGATGTGCTCGTACTGGGGTTCGGTGCATCTCGAGTTCGTTCTGGTCGTCCTGAACCGACAGTGAGTATCCCGGAATCCGATCCGCTTGTTCCTCGATCTCGCCGAGGGTATCCGAGAGCGTCGCCGCCTCGTTATAGTTCCGCAACACAGTTTGGAGCAACTCGGTCGTCGTTATCTGTCCCGACGCGTGAGCCTCGACGGCCGCTTGCTCTCTCTCTTCGAGTTCGCCTGCTCGATCTTTGACATCCTCGTATGCTGCGTCGACCATCGCTTCTCGTTCGCTGTCACTCGCTTCCTCAAAGTCTCGGTCGAGGGTGACGTATTGGTCGTAGTCGGTCCGAAGTTCGTCGTCGCTACTTCGGAGTAGCGTTCCGAAGTCTGCCCCGTACTCGATGTATTCGCTTCTCGTTTCGCCGTCGAGTGTGAGACGATTGCTCGTCTCTTCGGCTGCCTCATCGTACGTCACTACCTGCTTCTGCTCTTGTAGTGCCGGTTGTGGCTGATCGTGTGCCTCACTTCCTGGCCCTGCTGCAACAGGAATTGCAACGAGCGAGAGGACGAGAAGCAACGCGAGGAGGGCGGGAGTCGCGCTGTTCATCGCCTCACCGTAAGAACTCCTGATACAAAAACTGGTCGCCCTGTTGGTTGGTCGCCTCGTTGATATATCATCCTCGTTTTACGGCCGTTTCATCCCATTTTGCAGCCGCTTGGCGCGTCGTCATTCTCGGAGTAAGGGTTCATCTCGGGCAATAACGTCTTATTATTGGATGGAAAGTGTTTTTTCCCCTGGGGAACCACCGTGGTGGTACGTATGCGGGTATCCACCGCCGTTACACTCGCCCTTACTGCCCTCCTCGTGACCTCTCTCCTCGGGGTAGCAGCTGCTACACCTGCTTCCTCTGCCCCCGAGCAGACACAGCCAGTCCCACTCAGCGACCAGTCACTCTACGAGCGTTCCACCTCCACGACACTCTCTGAACCTCAGTGGTCTCTTGGCTCACCGAGCCCGACAGCGTCTCAGTCTTCGCTTGAGTCTACCGATCCCAAGCAGGTAATCCGAATCAGCGTCACTGAAACCGGCGACGCGACGTGGACGATCGAAAGTCGCTTCCTGCTCACCGACGAGGACGACGAAACAGCGTTCGTCGATTACGCTGACGAAGTCACGAGCGGTCAACGAGACGTTTCATACGACTCCCAGCAGTTCGATACGTTTCGAGAGGATGCACAGCAGGCGACCGGTCGAGAGATGACGTTCGAGAACCCGGGTTGGGACGAACCCCGAATCGTCTCACCGGAGGAAGCCGGAATCGAAGACGGATCGCTGCCCGAGACTGACGCAGATACTGATCTCAAAGTCGGTATCATCTCGTACTCGTTTACGTGGACGAACTTTGCAACTGTCGAGGGCGATCGAATCTATTTCGGTGACGCGATGACGAGCTTTTCTGCCCTAGTTGACGGACAGCGTCTCGTTATCGAGCCACCATCCGGCTACGCCCTCGACACACAGTATTCCACGACGCTCAACTGGGACGGCCCTTACGAGTTCAGCAGCGATGAACTCGAGATCGTCTTCGTCCGCAGCGGTGGCGGTGGCGCTACATCCTCCTTCGGAATCCCGAACTGGCTGATCGCGGGCGTCGTCGGCGTCGTCTTCGCCGTCGGGATCGGAAGCTACCTCTTTGCCCGTCGCGACCAGATAAGCGATCTTCCCGCCCCTCTCTATCGCATTTCCGAGCGGGTCGACGAACTCGGCCTCCTCGCTCGCTTACGCTCGGGGGCTGTCGCTCGAGACGGGGCTGATGATCAAGGCGCGTCCGCGACCGACACCGACGGCGGAACCGCAGTTCGGTCCGGCGGCGCGGCGGACGCTGTCGGGGATGGGCCGACGAGTGCCGCCGGGACTCGACTCGAGTACGAAGAGACACCCGACGACGAGATCGATCCCCAACTGCTGAGCGACGAGGAACGCGTCCTGCGGATGCTTACCCGAAACGGCGGGCGGATGAAACAGGCCTCGATCGTCAAAGAGACCGGTTGGTCGAACGCCAAGGTCTCCCAACTCCTCTCGCAGATGGACGAGGACGAGGAGATCGAGAAACTCCGCATCGGTCGAGAGAACCTCATCACGCTCCCCGAAGTGGACCCGACCGAGCTGGATTGACGACGACCGTTTTCCCTCAGGTTCCGTCGCTCTGTCTACGCACTGCTCCTCGAAGAATCTCCACCAAAAAGCCGCTCACTCCTTCCAGTCGCTCGCGGTACTCACACCAACGGCGTCCGCTCGACGACCTGCCACATGGACCTTTTTCTCGTCGGGTTCGCTCTGCTCACCCGCCTCCAAAAATCTCCACCAAAAAGCCGCTCACTCCTTCCAGTCGCTCGCCGTACTCACACCAACGGCGTCCGCTCGACGACCTGTCCATCGTACGTCGGATACTGCTCGACGATTTCGCCGTCCTCGAGATCGCCTTCCTCGATCATCTCCTCTAAGAGCCACCAGGCGATCTCGACGTGGTCCGTCTTGACGGTGTAGAACTCCTCGGGAACGCCCAGCGCCTCGAAACGCTCGGGTTCGGCTCGAGTCTTGCCGTAGACGAGCGTGCCGTCGTCGGTGATGTCGTCGAACTCCCGGCGGATGTTTCGGGCCATGCGTTTCAGGCGACGGCGGTGCTGGGCGGCGTCCTTGAAGACTGAAGTACAGAAGTAGACCTTCTCGTGGTCGCCCATCACCTCGAGAATGTCCTCGCGGGAACCCTCGACGGCGCTCATGTGGTCTTCCTTGAGTTCGAAGCCCTCCTCTTGCATCCGGCGATAGTTCCCGTCGCTCATCTCGAACTCGTTGACGTTACAGAACTCGGCCGCACCCTCGTCGAGAAAGTCGAGGAACTCCGGCTCGGGGCGAATGCCGGGAATTTCGAACGCCGGCGTGAGCCCCTCCTCGCGAGCGATGTAGAGGATATCCTCCCACTCGGTGCCGTGCATCTCGCCCCACAGCTCCAGCGGCGGGTGGAACCGAATCTCGTCGAGTCCAGCCTCGGAGAGGCGGCGCATGTTCTCGCGGCCGCCAGGAATACCCGTATAGAGGTGGGTGTGGTGGTCCTCGCCGAACTCCTCCTTCAGGAGTTCGAGGTAGTGACAGGTTCGGTCGAGCGCCTCCTGCGGTTCGCCGCCGGTGATCGACGTGCCCAAGGCGTCCATCCGGTGGGCCTCCGTGAGGACGTCTTCGTCGCTCTCGACGAGTCGCTCGTTCGCGTAGACGTCGGTGACGTTCTTGCGGTTCTCGCCGAGCGGGCAGTAAAAGCAGTCACGCTGGTCGCAGTACCCGTACACGAACAGCACCATCTTGCCGCCTTTCGCGCACTGCTCACAGCCCTTCGAGATCATTCGAGGGAACGTACTGGGCGCGTCCACAAAAGCCGTGCGAAACGAACGCGCCGTGAGTCGGCTGGGCACGACAGTCTCGAGCGGCTAGTCGATTCTCTGCTCGAGAACGCGACCGCTGGTGCGGAGTAGGGACACGCCACATCCGCGAACCCCTTCCGAGAGCTTCCGCCCCGGGTATCGCCCCGCGCCCCGCTGTCGTCTGTGCCTTCGTCGAGCCGTCCCGTGAATTCCGTCGTCCCCAGAAGATGGAAATACCCCGCGCTCAAACGTTCGTGCAGATGCTGCTGGTCCTCTGTGTCGACCTCGACGACGACCTCGGCCGGAAAACGGGCTTTTCGACGCCGGTCATCGGTCGCGACCCGGTCGAGGAAGCGGCCGTCGCCCTCGCGACCGCAGACCCGGAGGACTCCGACGTCAACGTCATCTTTCAAGGGTTACACATCTACGACGATCTCGACGAACGCGACGAGAGCGTCGAAGTTGCCGTCGTCACCGGCAACGACGAGGGCGACGTCAAGGCAAATCGAGAGGTTGGCGACGAGGTCGATACGGTCCTCGCGAGTCTTTCGACCGCGGAGGACGTGACTGCGCTCGTTGTCACCGACGGTGCACAGGACGAGTCCGTCATCCCGATCATCCGCTCGCGCGTCCCGATCGACGGCGTTCGCCGCGTCGTCGTCCGACAGGCTCAGAACTTGGAGTCGATGTACTACACGATCAAACAGGTGTTGAACGACCCCGAGACGCGAGGGACGGTGTTGATTCCGCTCGGGATCCTCCTCCTCATCTATCCGCTCGCGTTGATCGGAAGCGTGCTGGACATGCCCGGCATCGTGCTCGGGACGACCTCCGCGCTCCTCGGATTCTACCTCATCTCCCGCGGGCTCGGCCTCGGCGACCGACTCGACGACGCCGTCGAACGCGGCCGACGGTCGCTGTACGCCGGCCGGACGACGCTGCTCGCCTACGTCGTCGCCGCGGCCCTGTTCGTCCTCGGGGGCGTCAGCGGGATGAACACCTTAGAGGAGATCCAGCAGGGCACCGCGGACGATATCGGCGCCCCGGTCATGCTCGCCGCGTTCGCTTACGGCTCGGTCCAGTGGATCGCCGCCGCCGGTCTCACCACGAGCCTCGGCCAGATTACCGACGAGTACATCGCGGGGCGACTCGAGTGGCGGTACCTCAACGCCCCCTTCTACGTCCTCTCGATCGCCATCGTCCTGCACGCGGTGAGCGCATACTTCTTAAACGAAGTCGAAATTAACTACCTCGCGACGGCGCTGACGGTCGGGACGCTACTTGGCATCGTGAGCACCCTCACGTTCGCCGTCCTCGAGTCGCGGTTTTCGGACGAGGAGGGCGACCACGAGACCAACGAGACGCGACAGCGAGTATAGCGACAGCGCTCGCGGGAGGACAACAGCAAGGATCGTTACCGCACGATTTCGCCTCGAGTCACCGCTCGCGTTCGACGACGAACTCCGCCAACTCGAGCAGGTAGTCTCTGGCCGCCGGATCGGCGACTTCCACGCGGTCGAGCGCGTCGATCGCGCGGTCCGACTCGGCTCGAGCGCGGGCGTTGGCCTCCTCCGGGGTGAGATCGGTGACCTGGACGACCGACGGACGCTCTAAGGCGGCGTCGTGGCCGGTCGGTTTCCCTAGCGCTTCGGGGTCGGCGATCGCATCCAGCACGTCGTCTCTGATCTGAAAGGCGACGCCGACGCGTTCGGCGTACTCGCCGAGCGCCTCGACGGTGACGGGGTCCGAATCGGCCGCGATAGCTCCGAGTTCCGCGGCGGCCCGAAAGAGCGCCCCGGTCTTTCGGCGCGCCAGCGTCATGTATTCGTCCTCCGTCTCCGGCTCGGCCGACAGCTCCGTCGCCTCGCCGACGCCGAGTTCGACCATCGCCTCGGCGACGACCTGCGTCGCCTTCGGATCCGCCGAAAAGAGGGCGAACGCTTCCCCGAGCAGGCCGTCGCTCGAGACGATGGCGGGCCCGTAGCCGAACTCGGCCCACGCACTGGTCGTCCCGCGGCGCAGTTCGGAGCGGTCGATAATATCGTCGATGACGAGCGACGCGCTGTGGACGAGTTCGATACCGACGCCGAAATCGACCGCGTCATCGGCCGTGCCGCCGACGGTTTCACAGGCTAGCAGTGCGACCATCGGCCGGACGCGTTTGCCGCCCGAGAGCGCCGTGTGGCGGACCTCCTCTCTGAGCGAGTCCGGCTCGAGGGCGTCGATCACCTCGACGAGGCGCTCCTCGATCAGCGCCCGACGACGCTCCAGACGTTCCATTGCCAGCGCTTAGGACGGGGGTACAAAGTAGGTGACGGATCAGCCGAAGTCAGGACTCGTCGACGCGGTCGAACGAGAACGGCTGGTCCGTTTGGTCCGGCTCCAACGTGTCCGCGTCCGGCTCGGCTGTTGCGGAATCGTCATCTTCGGTCCGTTCGGCGTCCGTCTCGGTCGGTTCGTCCTCCTCGAAGCTCAGTTCGGTTCCCGTTTCGGGCTCCCCGCCGGCTTCGTCGGTCAGTGCGGGGTCGGCGTCGGTCGACCAGGACTGCGAGCTTTGGTCGGTGTCGAAGCGGTCGAGCGCCTCGCTGAGGTGTGCCGCCTGTCCGGCCAGCGAGTTCGCGTTCTCGGACACCTCGGCGAGGGCCGACGTCTGCTCCTCCGCCGCGGCCGCGACGTGTTGGGCCTCCTGCGCCGTCGTCTCGGAGATGTCGGTCGCCGCCGAGGCCATCGCGACGACTTCCTGCGTCGAGGCGGCCTGCTCTTCGGACGCCGCGGAAATCTCCTGGACACCGTCGTTGGTCTGGCTCGCGTAGTCGGCGATCTCGTCGAGCGCCGCCGCCGCGTTCTCGACGGAGTCGACGTGCGTCGAGATCCGATCGGCGGTCTTTTGGACCTCCGTCGCCGTGTGGTCGGTCCGCTCGTTGATCCGCTCGAGTCGTTTCTCGATGTCTTCGGCGGTCTCTCTCGTATCCTCGGCCAGCTCTTTGACCTGCGAGGCGACGACGGCGAACCCGCTGCTGTCGTCGTTGGCTCCGCGCGAGGCCTCGATGTTGGCGTTCAGCGCGAGCATGTTCGTCTGCTCGGCGACCTCGGAGATGAACTCGACCAGTTCGTCGATCTGTTCCATCTCCGCCTCGAGCGCCTGGATCGCCTCGACGGCCTCGGCGGACTCGGATTCGATCTCGTGCATCCCGTCGATCGCCTCCTGTGCCGCTTTGCGGCCGTGACGGCCCGTTTCGGCCGTCCGTTCGGCGAGGTCGGCGACCTCGTTCGAGGAGGCCGCGATCTCTTCGGTCGTCGTCGAAAGGCCGCTCATCTCGGTCGCGACCGCTTGCAGGTGCTGGTTCTGTTCGTCCGCACCGTCGGAAATCTCCTGGACGGACACCGTCACCTGCTCGGACGCCGATCGAACCTCCTCGGCGCTCGTCGTCACCTCTTCGCTCGCCGTCGCGACCTCGGTGGCGAACGTCTTGACGTGAGCGGTCGTCTCCTCGAGTTCGTCGACCATCGAGTTGAACGAGCGGGCGATATCGGCCATCGCCTCGCTCTCGCTCTCGGGATCGAGCCGCTGGGTCAAGTCTCCACTCGCACACTGAGCCATCACGTCGCGGTACTCGTCCGCTTTGGTCTCGAGGTGGCGGTTGATCGTCTCGGTTTCGGTGCGTGCCTGCTCCGCATCCCGACGGGCTTCCTCGGCCTCTTCGATCTGATTCCGCAACGAGGTGCGCATGCTGTCGAAGCCCTCGTAGAGCCGACCGATCTCGTCCTCCCGAGCGGTCTCGAGATCGACGTCCAGGTCCCCCTCCTCCATCTCCTTCGTCCGATCGCGCAACTCGGCGAGCGGGACGACCGTCTGGCGACCCAGCACGACCCCGACGACGCCGAGCGCGATCAGGCTCACGAGCACCATCGCGATGACGTTGGTACCGACGTCGGTCGCGACGCCGTAGGCCTGTTCGGTCGGGACGCTCGTGACGGCGACCCACTGCGTGTCGCCGACCGGGGTGTACGCTCGAACGAACTCGCCGTCGTCGACGCGCGTCAGCCGACCGCCCAGCGCGGCCTCGAGTGCCTCGTCGTCGACCGACGCCTCGTCGATCGACGCGTTCTCGGACTGCAGGACCGGCGTTCCGTCCGCGTCGACGATAGCCGTCGACGACGACGCGCCTTCCTGCTGAAGCTGCTGGACGCGGTACTCAAGCGTCCCGATGACGACGACGACGCGATCGTCGCGTTCGGAAACCGGACTGGCGAAGGCCATCACCTGATCGTCGAGCGACGGTGACGTGTAGGCCTGCTCGGAGTTCCACACCGCATCGTCGAACGCGAGTTCGCCCTGGAAGTCGGTCGTCGCCCACGGATCCTCGACGTCCGCGAGCGATTGGCTGCGGAGTTCCGCGTCCGTGCTCGTGACGACCTCGTCGCTCTCGGTGTCGACGTAGTGGATCGCCCGCACGTCGACGGACATCCGCGCTTGGGCCTCGACGATCTCGCCCTGTACTTCCTGTGGATCGCCGTCCTGTAACACCGGCGAGGCCGACGCCGTCCGCGTCTGGACGCGCATCGATTCGACCCACTCGCCGATTCCGTCCGCCTGCAACTCCGCGGTCGACTCGAGTTGTTCGTTCGAATCGGCTCTGACAGTGTCGTCGATGGCGGTGTAGCTGACAGCGCCGACCGAGCCGATGACCAGGACGACCACCAGAATCGAAATTACGAACTTCGCGAGGTATCGCCGTCTGATGAACGACGGGACCAGCGTTGCGAGTCGAGACATCAGGTCGTCACCCTGTCTATTTCGGCAATACCGCCATCCGCCTCTCGATCGAACTCCCAGTACTCGAACGTCGCGTCCGTCACGTCGCCGTTCTGGTCGAACGACAACGCGCTCGAGGCGCCCTGATACTCGACCGGTTCGCCCCGTGCCGCGAGTTCGAGCCCCTCGGCGAGCGTCTCCGGTTCGATCACTTCTCCGGGGTCATTCGTCACCGTCTGCATGGCGTTTCTGATCGCCGTCCCGTCGTTCTGCCCGGCGTACGCGTTGGCGAGCAAGAGCACGGCCGTCGAATCGTAGGCGTGGGCCGTGAAGATCCCCGGTTCGGCGTCGTACGCGTCTTCGAACCCGTCGGCGAAGAACTCCTCGCCGGGACCGCCGACCAGCGGCGCCGTGCCGCGGACGCCGTCGATCGAGTGGTCGACCTCGTCGTGAAGGCCGCCGTCTCGGAGACCGTCGGTGACGAGCACGTCGATCCCGTCGAGGTCGTCGCCCAGATCCGAAAACAGTTGTGCGCCCGTCTCGGGGTAGCCGATCACGATCAGGAGGTCGGGATCGTCCGTCCTGGCCTGTTCGATCGCAGCGGCGTAGGAGTCGTTCTCCTCGTTTAACGGAACTTGAGCCGACACCGTCCCACCGTGGGTTGTCTGAAACGCCTGCGTAAACGCCTGACTCAGCTGCCAGCCGTAGTCGTTGTTCACGTACAGCGTCGCCGCCCTGTCGTGACCGAGATCCGCCGTCGCCTGCTCCGCGAGGACGACCGCCTGTAACGAGTCCGACAGCGCCGTCCGGAAGACGAGGCCGGCGTCGTTCAGGGCCGTGATCGTCGGCGTCGTCGCCGAGGGCGAACAGCTGACGACCCGGTGTGGAATGAGTACCTGCTGGGTCGCCTGCAGCGTCACGTCCGAGGCCGCCGGCCCGTTGACCATCGGATAGCCGTCGTTGACGAGGCGGGCGGCCCCCTGTACGCCCGCCGACGGGGAGGTCTCCGTGTCGACGACCTCGTACTCGATCTCGAGATCGATCTCGTCTTCGACCTGATCGATCGGGAGTAACGCGGCGTCCCGAATCGGTTCCCCCACGGAGCCGAGATCGCCGCTGAGCGGTAGCATGACACCGAGTTTGATCGTTCGATCGGTACCGCCACCATCTCCATCTTCGGTGTCGCGAACGTCGAACCCGGAGAAACTACCGAGACAGCCAGCGAGGCCGCTGAGTCCAGCGACACCCGCGGCTGACAGGAGCTTCCGGCGTTTCAGTCGGACTGACATACGAATCGTATTTGATTACGGATACATAGCTATGTTGGGCACT
Source organism: Natronorubrum marinum (assembly GCF_052040125.1). Taxonomy (NCBI): domain Archaea; kingdom Methanobacteriati; phylum Methanobacteriota; class Halobacteria; order Halobacteriales; family Natrialbaceae; genus Natronorubrum; species Natronorubrum marinum. The sequence continues at coordinate 292,696 of NZ_JBPPFV010000001.1, read as the reverse complement.
CATCAACGATGATACAATATTCTGACTCGTTAGTCGGCGATCCGCCGCTCGAGTGCCGACTGCCCGGTCGGATCGATGTCACTCTCCGGTTGGAACGGGGTTTTTGATCCGTTTGACGGACCGGTCATCTCGCCGGTGGGGTCGGGGGACGAAGTAACACGCCGTCGCCGACTCTCGCTCGTAGTCCGCTCGAATGTACGCACTCGAGCAACTCACCACCGATGACGAAAAGACGGACTGCCGTGACTCACTCGTTTGCCCGCCGAACTCTTCGGTGAGCGCGATGAGCGTTACTGGAACTCTTCGGTGAGCGCCGGGACGACGTCGAAGAGGTCGTCGTGGATCGCGTAGTCGGCGATGTCCATGATCGGGGCGTTGGGGTCCGTGTTGATCGCGACGATCGTATCGGAGCCCTTCATGCCGGCAACGTGCTGGACGGCACCGGAGATCCCGATGGCGATGTAAACGTCCGGTGTGACGACCTTCCCGGACTGGCCGACCTGTCGGTTCTTGGGCAGCCAGCCGTTGTCGACGATCGGGCGCGAGGACGACACCGTCGCGTCGAGCGCGTCGGCGAGTTCCTCGATGAGCGGGATGTTGTCTTCCTCTTCGATCCCGCGACCGACGCTGACGAGCACGTCGGCCTCGCTGATGTCGACGTCGCCCCCGCCGACTTCCTCGAAACCGTTGACGGTCGAGCCGACGGCGTCTTCGTCGATCTCGGCATCGAAGGCCTCGATCGAGGCGTCTCCCGTTCCCTCGGCGACCGGCCACTCGGCGCTCCGGATCGTCGCGAGCGCAGGTCCCTCGAGTTCGTTGGTCGTCTCGACTTTGCCACCGTACATCTCGCGGGTGGCGATCAGCGTCTCGCCGTCGGTCTCGAGGTCGATGGTGTCGGTGACGACGGGGAGGTCGAGCGCGTTGGCGACGGCGGGCGCGTAGTCGAGGCCGTTGACGCTGTTGGGCGCGAGGATGTACTGCGGCGCCAGGTCGTCGTAGAGCTGGGTAATCGTCTGCGTGTAGACGTCGTGGTTGAACTCCTCGCCGTGGGAGACGGTGTGGACGGCGTCGACGCCTTCGCGGTTGACTTTGTCCGCGAACTCGTCGACGGTGCCGCTGATGACGGCGAGGTGAAGGTCGCCGCCGGTCTCGTCGGCCAGTTGGCGGCCCGCGGTGATGATTTCGTAGCTGACGTCGCGAAGGTCGCCGCGGCGGTGTTCCGTCACTGCGAGGACGTCGCTCATGGCGCCACCCCCTTGTTGCGGAGCATCTCACCTAACTCGGCGGCGGTCTCCTCGGGACTTCCCTCCCAGATCGTCGCGTCGCTCTCGCTCTCGGGCTCGTACATGTCCGTGAGCGTGAGGTCGCCTTCGATCTCGCCCTCGTCGACGCCGAGGTCTGCGAGCCCCTGCACGTCGAGTTCCTTGCGCTGGGCCTGTCGAATGCCGCGCAGGCTCGCGTAGCGCGGTTCGTTGATACCCGTCTGGATCGTGAGGACGGCCGGCAGCTCGATGTCGGTGAGCTCCTCGACGCCGCCCTCGAGTTCGCGTCGGACAGAGGCGACGCCGTCGTCGAACTCGTGCTCGAGATGGTTGACGACGGCACCCCACTGGGCGCCGATCTCTTCGGCGACGGAGACGCCGGTCGCGGCGAAGCTGTCGTCGCCGGCCTGGACGCCCGTCAGGACGAGGTCGGGATCCTCTTCCTCGACGACGGCGCTCAGGATCTGTGTCTTCGCGTTGACGTCGAGCAGGTCGACATCCTCGAGCGCGTCGTCCCAGACGCGGACGGCGCGGTCGGCACCCTTCGCGAGCGCCTGGCGGATTGTTTGTTCGCAGTCTTCCGGACCGATGGTAACCGTGACGACTTCGTCGGCGACGCCGGCCTCTTGGAGCTGGACGGCCTCTTCGATGGCGTAGTCGTCCCACTCGTTGAGGTCGGCACCGAGGTACTGATCAGCGATTGCAGTACCCTCGATCTCGAACTCGTCTTCGACGGTCGCGACTTCTTTGACCGTAACGAGGATTTTCATCATCAATCACTGCAACGTCCGTACCGTAAATCTTTTCGAAACGCGCTTTCAGATGGGAGCCGTTCATTTTCCAGTCGCCGCAGATTCATCCGGTGTGTATTACGTTCCTCGACAAACAGCCGGAAAGGAGTTACCAGCGTTTTCTCCAGCTCAGTCTTCGATCGGTGAAACGAACGTCGATCTGCGAGACGGAAACGGTTTAACGACGCCACTGGTAGTACGCGCTATGGCAGACTGTCCGCTTGCCGACGACTGTCCGAGCTTCTCCGAACGGATCTCGGGAATGGGGTGTAGCCACTACGGTGATCGGGGTGGGAAAGAGTGGTGCAACCACTACGGCCAGCCGATTCAGGACCTGAAGACCCAGCCCGTCAAAGCGGGCGAGGAGGTCGTCGTCGACGTCGTCGACATGCACGAGAGCGGTGCCGGCGTCGGTCGAACCGAGGACGGGTTCATCGTCATGGTCGACGGTGTCCTGCCGGAGGCTCGCGCTCGCGTCGAAATCACGCGCGTCCACAGCAACCACGCCCGCGCGGAGGAGCTCGAACTCCTCCCGATGGACCCGGATGCAGAGGGGGAGGAGGCCGAAGACGCCGACGCGATCGACGACTCCGATGACGATGGTGACGGAGACGCGTCGACGGAGACAGGAGACGACTCGAGAGAGTCCGCGGCCGAGAAACGCGAACGCCTCGGCAGTCGCGAGAATTTCTGGGGCTCGTAAGGCACCGTGCGTTTCGATGAGTGGACAGTCATCGAGCAGTCGCCGTTTTTGCCGTTCGCGAACCGCCGCGGTCACAACAGTTTTCTCACCACTCGTGCGATATCCCCGCATGGATCGGATTTCGTTGTCGAATTCGGCGTTCGAAGGTGACAACAACGCGTACCTCTTCGCGGACGGGCGGGAGACGGTGCTGATCGATACCGGGGACTGGATGGAGACGACCCGCAAGCAACTCGAGGCCGCCTTCGACGAGCGCGGACTCGCGTTCGCCGACGTCGACCGGATCTTCCTCACGCACTGGCACGGCGACCACACCGGGCTGGCGGGCCCGATTCAGGCCGAGAGCGGGGCCGAGGTCTACGCGCACGAGGCCGACGCGCCGCTGATCGAGGGCGACGAGGACGCCTGGGAAGCGATGTACGACCTGCAGAGACAGTACTTCGACGAGTGGGGGATGCCCGAAGGGAAACAAGAAGTGCTCCGCGAGCGGATGGCATCGGCCGGCGGTACGAACGAGTCGCCGACCGTGACGGCGTTCGAAGACGGCGATCGATTCTCGCTCGACGGCTACGACCACGACCTCGAGGCCGTCCACACCTCCGGCCACGCGGCCGGCCTCTCGATGTTCGAGACGACGCTCGAGGGCCGGCGGGAGGTCGTCTCCGGCGACGCGCTGTTACCCGTCTACACCCCCAACGTCGGCGGCGCCGACGTCCGCGTCGACCGGCCGCTCGAGAAGTATCTCCGGGCGTTACAGGGGATCGTCGACGCCGACTACGACCGCGCGTGGCCGGGCCACCGCGACCCGATCGACGATCCGGCCGCTCGTGCGCAGTACATCATCGACCACCACGAGGAACGCGCGTTTCGAGTGCTCGACGCGCTGGATCGCAAGGGGCCCTGCGACACGTGGACCGTCAGCGCGGACCTGTTCGGGGAACTCGAGAGCATCCATATCCTCCACGGACCCGGCGAGTCATATGCCCACCTCGAGCATCTCGAGCGCGCGGGAACCGTCGTTCGCGAGGGCGACGAGTACCGGCTGGCCGACGGCGTGAGCGAGGTACTCGCCGCGAAGGACGAAGAGCGCTGGACGCTCGAGTACTGACGCCCGTCTTCTTCCGTTCCGTTTTCGGCACGGATTCGCCCCCTATCCGCCCCGTTTCGACCCTTATCGTCCCGATTCGACCCTCTCCAGCCGTGCGATCTCGCCGCCATCCAGGTGTATGAATATCATACTAAGTATTCAAACACTGTCCAATTGTGGAATGATATGGCTAGGAAATGCCTATGTGGGTTGAGAGGCGGTGTTCGAAGTGAATGAGTATCTCTTCGACAGTCCCATGGGGGTACGGTCGTCGGTTCGTCCGTGGCCCCTCTTCGAGTCACTCGCAGCGATCGATCGACCGCTACGAGGTCGAGCAACCGCCACGGACACCGCGGACCGGGCAGCGATGACCGATGACGCCGCTGCGGTCGGTCGCGCTCGAGACGATGGGGTCCCGCGGGACGACGATGGACTCGCGACCGGCCCCGACGCATTGACGCGGCTTCAGGAGATCGTCCCGGCGTTCATCGAGGAACAGGTCGACGACGCGGGCGCGGACGGCGTCGTGATCGCCCTCGACGGCGAACTCGCGTCGACGGTCACCGCCACGCTCGCCGTCGACGCGCTCGGTTCGGACCGTGTTACCGGGCTCGTCCTGCCGGCCTACATGAATCAGGAGGCGGCGGCGCGGGACGCGGAGGCCATCGCATCCGTCTTGGATATCGAGTACAGCCGCGTCCCGCTCCAGCCGTTGCTCGGCGCGTTTCAGGAGGTCATCGGCGCGACCGCTCAGCCGGCCGACGATCTCGTCGCGATGGAGAACGTCGCAGCCCGACTGCGGATGGCCTGTTCGTACTACGTCGCGAACACGTCGAACGCGGTGGTCGTCGGGACGGCGACGCGAACCGACCGTTTCCTCGGGACGCTGACGAAACACGCCGACACTGGGGTCGACTGTCTCCCGCTGGGCGACCTGTACGCGACCGAGGTCCGGGCGCTCGCCGGCGCACTCGAGATTCCCACGGACCTCGTCGCAGAGTCCGTCTCCCCTGGTGTTGGCGCAGATCAGTTCGCGGGTGACGAACTCGATATCGAGCCGAAAACCGTGGACCGGATACTGCGATTACGCGTCGACGAAGGGCTGGCTGTCGCGGCCGTCGCCGAACGGGTCGGTGTCGACGCTGCGGCGGTCGAACGGATCGCCGACTGGTACGCCAGTATGCGACACAAACGGCGGCTCCCCCTGACGCCGGGGACTCGAGAGGCGTTCGAGAACCCGTTCTAGCGATTGAACCGACTCCACTGAAGCACGTCCTCGCAGGTGTCGGCGGTCTCGCCACCGATACGACTGCTGGCGGTCGTGTAACTGGTATCTGGTGTTCGGCCGGTTTGTCCGCCGTCGGCTGGATCGCTTCCCGCCCCTCTCAACCGTCGAAAAATGACGAACTATTAACTTGTTTCGCCAACACTGTCTATTCGATGCCCGATTCGATCTGTCGCCGCTTCGGTCCCGGTCGACTGCCGTACGCGTCCAGACGCGATATCGGCGCCGGGATCGCGATGGCGGCCACGGGGGTGCTCGCGATTACCATCTGGTTCGTCGCTACCGGCCTGTTGCTCCTGACCGACACCGTTCCCACAGTCACCGGTACGAGCGATCTCGGCTTCGCTGTCGCGTACGGGCTGCTCTTCGCCCCGTTCGGCGTGGTGACGTCGTTCGTCGCCGGGACGCTCTGCTGGCGCGCGGTCGACGCGGACGCCTTGGACCCGATCACGGGCGCACTGCTGGGTGCGTGTACGGCAGCCACCGGTATGATCGGCGGCTCCCTCGGTGTTTCGCTCGTGTTCACCGCCGTAACGCTCGCGACCGGGACGCTGGCGCTGGGAGAACTCCTCGTGTTCGCCGTCGTCATCTCGGTCTCGGCACTCCTGTTCAGCGCGGTTTTCGCCGGCTGGCTGATCGTCCCGCTCGGGGCGTTCGGCGGCTGGTACCACGAACGGGCGCGGGCGACCGCGACCGGCGGCAACTGATACTATCTGCTGTACGTCGTTTTCGGCGGGACTGCGATCCGCCCTGCGGTCCCACCGATACATCGGTAGAGCAAACCGTATGACCCGTCGGATCGGGAAAGCTTTGATCCCGCCGCCGGCTTAGTGTACTGTATGAGTGCACGCGAAACCAAACTCGAGGGTCTACGGTCGGTCGAACGAACGCGGTGGTCGTCGTGATCGACGAGGTCGAGGAGCTACTCGAGGAGATCGGGTTCGACGCCGAGACGAGCGTGCTGACGCGCCGGCAGGCCCAGGTACTCGCGCTTCGCGAGCGCGACACCTCGCAAGCCGACATCGCCGACGCGCTCGGGACCTCGCGGGCGAACGTCTCCTCGATCGAATCGAGCGGCCGCGAGAACCTCGAGAAGGCCCGCGAGACGGTCGCCTTCGCCGAGGCGCTGCGGGCACCGGTTCGCGTCCGCGTCCCGGAGGGTACCGACCTCTACGACGTGCCACAGCTCGTCTACGAGGCCTGTGACGAGAAGGGTGTCAAGGTCGATCACACCGCGCCAGACCTGATGAAGGTCGTCAGCGACGCCGCGGGCGCTGCGGTGTCGGGCCGCGAGATATCGACGCCGCTGATCGTCGGCGTCACCGCCGAGGGGACGGTTCGCGTACGCCACCAGCAGTGACCAGCGTGCGTCTGCAGTCAGTGACCGGCGTGCGTCTGCAGCGGAGACCAGCGTGAACCTCTGTCACTAATCACCTCGAGCGTGCTGGCCCCATCCGGTCGATGCGAACGGGCTGAGTTTCTCGAGTGCACCCGAATCGCTCACTGTATGGTGATTCTCTCGATTCGAGACGACCGCCAGAGCGAAAGGCGACGGCCGCGTACGTAGGAGCGATGACGATCGACCTGCCGGCGTCGCTGGCCGACTCGTGGCGAGCGCTGGGAACCCAGACTGGCGAATCGAGCGTGCTTCTCGCATCGATCACCGCCGAGACGACGGTGTACGAACCGACCGACACCGCCGACCGACTGGCGGCGCTGGGCGCGAGCGAGATTCCGGTTCGTTCGTTGTTCACCGTCGACGTGAGGTTCTCCCCGGCGCTCTCGGATCTCGGTATGGCACCGGAATCGGCCTTCGAGAAGGCCGCGCCGAAGGCAAAGTCGCAGTTCGTCACGATCCTCGAGGACGAGGGGCTGCGCGTCGACGGGACGCGAAACACCCTCGAGTTCGAGGCGACGAACGGCGCCGAAGGGACGTGGTTCGTCCTCGACGCGGACTATCCCGTCTCCCCCGACCTAACGGCGGGCGAGGACGAGTGGCTCGACGCGGAGGCCCACATCGCCGTCTGGCCGACCGAGGCGAGTTTCGGAATGGCGGGCGGAATTTTGCCGCTCGAGGATGGAAGCGACGTCGTCGACGGAGACGGTGCGACCGACGGGGGCGACCTGCCGGCCGGGCTCGAGGTCGACCCGGAGTCCGACCGGGAGACGGTCGCGGACCTGATTCGAACGATCGAGCCCGCCGACTGAGCTGAGATGCCCACCGTAACCACTTGTTTCCCGATTCGCGGCGGGTGATTCGACGAGTATCCCGATAACTGTTAGCGTGTTGGGTGCTATCACCATTCAGAAAAGTAGTATTACCCGCTACGTTTATTGAGCGCGGCTGACAGGGGCGAACATGGGCGACGAGTGGCGAGTTATCGAGGCTGAAAGCGAGCCGATACCGGACGAGCGGAGCGAACTCGAGGACGCGTTCGCCCGCGTCTCCGACGCCGTCTACACGCTGGATACCGATCTTCGGTATACGCTCGTCAACGAGCGAGCCCGGTCGCTCTTCGATCGATCCGTGGCCGACGCAGTCGACGAACCTGCGGACGCAGATGGGCCCGAGAAGGGTGCGGCTGACTCCGTGACCGACCACCTCGAGTCGCTGTTCGGCGATGCACACGAACGCGCGTTCGAACGCCAGCGACGGATCACCGTCGACGCACACGACGAACGGACCGACCGCTGGTTCGAAGCGCGGTGTTATCCCGACGAGTCCGGCGTGACCGTTCTCGTCGCCGACGTCACTGAACGCAAGCGCCGCGAGCGTCAACTCGAGGACGGTAACAGACGGCTTCGATCGATCTTCGAGGACGCACACGACGCGATTCTCGTCGGCGACGAGAACGAGATCGTCGCCGCCAACCCGGCCGCAAGCGAGCTGTTAGGGCTCGATCGGTCGGAAATCTCCGGCCGTTCGCTCAAGGAGTTTATCCACGACGATCACAACGTCAGTTCGGCCTGGGAGACGTTGCTCGAGCGGGGGCGGCTCCGCGGTTCGTTCTCGCTGGTTCGACCCGACGGGACGGAACGGATAGTCGAGTACAACTCCGTCGCAAACGTGTTGCCCGGAACGCACCTCTCGATTCTCCGAGACGTTACCGAGGCTCGACGGCGCGAAGCGGAACTCGAGCGCCAGCGCCAGCGCCTGGCCGCGCTCGATCACGTCAACGGCGTCGTCCGCAGGATCAACGACGCTGTCGTCACCGGATCGACTCGGGCTCACCTCGAGCGCGTCACCTGCGAGTCGCTGGCCGACTCGCCGTCCTACGAATTCGCGTTCATCGCGGACGTCGACATCAGATCGAAATCGGTCACCCACCGCGTCGAAGCGGGGATCGACGGCTACGTCGAGTCGATCCCGCTCTCGACGGATGCCGACGACCCGGCCGGCCGCGGTCCGGCCGGCAAAGCGATTCGAACCGGCAAAATGCAGGTGTCGAACGACGTGTTCGCTGATCCGGACTTCGAACCCTGGCGCGAGGACGCCCGGGAACACGGGTACGAGTCGGCTGCCGCCATCCCGATCACGTACGACGGCGTGTTGTACGGCATCCTCGGGATCACGAGCGCGCGTCGAAACGCGTTCGCCGACGAGGAACGGGGCGTCGTCGCCCAACTCGGCGAGATTCTGGGCCACGCCATCGCCGCCCTCGAGCGCAAACGGGTCCTGCTCGGCGACGATCTGATCGAACTCGAACTCGTCATCGACGACGCAGTCGCGATGTTCGACGGGCCCGACATGACCGGCCACTCGATCTGGTTCGACCGGGTCGTCCGGACGGGCGACGAACAGTACCTCGAGTACGGAACGACGGACTCCGAGACGTTTCCGCTGTTCGAGGAGATCGTCGAGTGCGTCCCCCACTGGGACGAGGTATCGGTGCTACAGCGGTCGGCCGGTGACGTAAAATTCGAGTTGGCAATCACCTCGCCCCCGATGTTCGGGGTCATCGACGCCTACGGCGGCTACGTCGAGGCGGCGGCAATCCACGACGGGAAGTACACCACGACGGTCCACTTCCCCACAGGAACGAACATTCGCGCCGTTATGGGCGAACTGACGGACGTCTATTCCAGCATCCGAACCGTCGCTCGGCGTCAGGTCTCCCCCTCGAGCGAGTCGCTGGAGCAACTCCAGGCGCAACTGGCCGAGGCGTTGACCGACCGCCAGCGGACCGCACTCGAGATGGCCTACTACGGCGGCTACTTCGAGTGGCCCCGAAACAGTTCCGGCGAGGAAATCGCCGACTCGATGGACGTGACGGCCCCGACGTTCCACGAACACCTCCGAGCAGCCCAGCGAAAGCTCGTCGAGGCGGTCGTCGACGAATCGGATCCGGTCTGACGGGTCTCGGCCAGCCACCTATCCTGCGAACTCGGTCGCCGCATCGACGAGCGTACGGGCCACGTCGACGACATCGTCGGTGTAGACGAACTCGCCCGCGCCGTGAATGTTCTCGCCGTCGGGGCCGAGGATCACCGTCGGGAGGCCGGCACGGTGGCCGAAGTAGTTGAAGTCGCCGACGCTCGAGAAGTAGCCGATCGCGGGGGGCCGGCCCGTGACCGATTCTGCGGACGACCGCAGGGATCGAACCAGCGGATGGTCCTCGTCGGTGACGTACGGGCCGTAGCGAACGTCCGTCGCGGGGGCCTCGCGGAATCCGACCTCGACTTCCGAGCCGAGATCGAGATCGTCGACGACGCGCTCGGCGTCGGCCAGTACGGATTCCGCGTCTTCGCCGATCACGACGTGGCGGTCGACCAGCAGGCGACAGCGTTCGGGGACCGAGAGCGTTTCGCCCCCGCCCTCGATCGACAGCGGACAGACCGAGCCGTCGCCGAGTTGCGGATGCGAACCGACGTCCATCTCCGCGAGCGCGCCGGCCAGTTCGCCGGCGTCGACGATCGCGTTCTGTCCCTTCTCGGGCTGTGAACCGTGGGCTGCGTGTCCCCGAACCGTGATGTCGTAGAGAAATCGGCCGCGTGCGCCGAGTATCAGTGCCGGGTTCTCGATGTCCGACTGGGCGAGGATCGGACCGGGTTCGGTCACGATCGCCGCGTCGCACTCGTCGGTGATACCGTCCCGGATCAGCTGATCCGCGCCCAGCCCATAGGGGCCTTCTTCGTCGACGACTGCAGAGAGGATTACGTCACCCTGCAGATCGGCGTCGGCGAGCGCCCGGAACGCGACGAGCACCGCCGCGAGCCCGCCTTTCATGTCGCAGGCGCCCTGTCCGTAGCACTTCCCGTCCTCGAGCCGTCCCGAGAGCGGGTCCTCGTCCCACTCCTCGACCAGTTGGACCGTATCGACGTGGGCGTTCAACAGTAGCGTTGGCGCGTCCGGGTCCGTCCCCTCGAGGCGTGCGAGGACGTTGTTTCCCTCGTAGCCGGTGATATCGGGTTCGCTCACCGCCTGATACTCCGGCTCGAGCCCTTCGTCCTCGAGCCAGTCGTAAACGAACTCGACGATCTTCGCCTCCTCGAAGTACGGGCTCCGTATCCGAACGAGATCCTGCAGCAACGCGATCGTCTCGTCGGAGTCGATGTCGTCCGCCAGGGTGTGGGTACGTTCGCTCATTGGATTCGTGTTCGATTGCTCGTATCAGTCGTTGTGCGTGTTCGGTCGCTCAGGTCAGTCATCCGCGGGCGTTCCATCGTCGGCCACCGTCGGTTCGTCGGCGATTGCGGGGCTGTACTCGTCGGTCGGGACGCCGGGCAGCGTATCGAGGATCGCGTCGACGTCCGTCTCGGACTGTTGGCCTCTGTACCAGTACGCGCCGAATACGACGAGCCCGATTGCGAGCCACGGGACGTAGACGGTCATCGAACCCTGGTAAGCCTGGGAGAGCAAGAGCACGCAGCCGCCGAGCCCGAGCAGCCCCGGGACGAAGATCCACCTCCCGGGATCGAAGGCCGCTTCGTCGCGCATCGCCGGCCGCTTGAGGTAGAGGTACATCGCGGTGAACGACGTTGCCCCGTAGGCGATCAGGTAGCTGAACGTCGCGATCGCGATAACCTGGTCCAGCCCGCCCGTCCAGAAGGTCAGGCCGACCGAGACCGCAAACAGGGTGAACAGCGACCAGTGGGGCGTCCGCCAGCGCTCGTTGACCTCCGAAAATCGCGTCGAGAACACCTCGTCCCAGGCCCAGCAGTACGGCAACTTGATCCCCGCGGCCATCACGGCGTGGACGCTCGAGGCGGTCGCCAGCAACCCCCCGATGCCGACGATGGCGGTCGCGTTCACCGGGAGGAACGTCTCCGCGGCGGTCGAGAGCGGGCGGTCGGACTGGGCGAGCACGGTGTAATCTCCGACGACGCCGTAGATGACCGCGGCGGTCCACATGTAGAGGGCGATGAGGATGAGCGTCCCGCCGGCCATCGCGAGCGGCAGGTTCCTCGAGGGGTTTTTGACTTCGGCCCCGATTTCGCCCGCGACGGCGATCCCGATGTAGGCGTAGAACAGCGGGACGGCCGCCGCGAGCGCGCCGTCGAACCCGCCGGTAAAGAACGGCGTGTAGTTGCCGGCCTCGACGGTGAACGTCCCGGGGACGACCAGCACCAGGATGGAGACGACCAGCAGAACGAAGATGATGTTCTGCGAGATGCTGTACCGACGAGCGCCGAGCATGTTTACGACGAACAGGACGGTGATCAGGGCGATACCGGCCCACCGAGGATCGACGCCGGGATAGAACACCTGTAGGTAGCTGCCGAACCCGAGCGCGAGCACGGAGACGGCCGCCATGTATCCCAGCCAGAGCGACCACGTCGCGACGAACCCGGCGAGGCGGTTGCGAAACACGCGCGTGACGTACGAGTACGTCGATCCGGCCGCGGGAAAGATCGTCGCGAGCCAACTGTAGTTGATCGCGATCGCCATCGCGATGATCCCCGACAGCGCGATGACCAGAATGACGCTCGGGCCGGTCGTCGAACTGGCCGTCCCGAGGGTGACGAACAGTCCCGCCCCAAGGGTCCCAGCGACGACGGTGGCGATCGCACCGAGAGGACCGATGTCGCGGGCGAGGCTCCGATCCGATTTTGTGGCATCTGGTGCCATGATAATTGTCACCATGCAATGCACTCGATTCAACCCCCACCCTAGATAGACAGGGTCTTCCGTCGCAGTTCGTGCTCAACCCGCTTACTCCGCGCCGGGATCGAGGAGTTTCGATTCGGCTTTTCGAAGGTGCTCGAGCAGCGTCGCCTCGGCGACGTCGAGTTCCGCGGCGAGGTCGGCCGCCGTCGTTTCGCGCGGCCAGCGGTAGTACCCGCTGGTGCGCGCGAGTTCGAACACCTCGCGCTGTCGCTCGGACAGGCAGTCGGTCCGGAACACGCCGTTCGTCACCCCCTCGTGGAGTGATCGCACGGTCTCGACCTCGACGACCGCCGATTTCTCCTCGCGGATCTCGTCGAGGCGATCGGCGATCGCCGCTCGATCCTCGTGGATGACGACCGTCCAGTACTCGCGGCCGTCGGTCATCCGGACGGGTTCGTCGGGAATGAACCCCCGCGAGACGAGCGCGTCGTTGATGCTGTTCGTCAGTTCGTACTGCACGACGAGCCCGGTCGTCACGTTCTCGGGATCGGGCGTCCCGACGTCGGTGGCGTAGTGCTGGTCGACCTCCCGAACGGCGTCGGTCAACGACGACGCCTCGATGGCCGCGAGGAGTTCCTCCAGGTCGTCGATCGATCGGCCGTACGCGGTGAATCGGCCGGTGGCCTTTCCGTCGATGGCGTACACCCCGTGTCCGAGCAACCCGCCCGGCGCGCCGTCGGTGACCTCGAGCGTCCAGCACTCCGGGTGCCAGATGTCGAGTTGTAACCGTGATCCCTCGACGTCCTCGTCGACGCTCGGAAAGCGAGTCACCATAGGTGGCGCTACGGGAGGCGGCGATAAATAAACACCAGACCGTAGACCGGCGTTTCGGGCGTCGAGTCGTCCGAGCACCCGCCCGGCGAGATGTGAATACGTTCACGAGTCGGCCCACCGGGACCCCCGAATCGGCCCGCCGCGATCTCTTCGAGTCCGATCGAGGACACCCCTCGATCCCCACGATGTCTGAACCGGCGCGCGAGCCGACCGCGATGCCGTCCGTTCGAACGGTCGCGAGACTGGCAGTTTTTATAACTTCAGTCCCGCTGTATCACGTATGCAAACCCACATCGTCCCGGTCGGCTTCGACTACGACCGGCTGATCGCGCCGCTGGTGCGCGATCAGATCGACGTCGACAGCGTCATTTTGCTCGAGGGTGCCGTCGGGAGCGAAGCCAACGTCGAGTACTCCAGACACCTCTCGGAGAAGCTCGAGACCGACTTCCGGAACCTGCTAGGGGCGAGTACGGAGCGGTTCGTCCTCGAGGACGTCTACGACTACGACGCGGCCTTCGAGCAGGCCTACGATCTCATCACGGGAGAGCTCGACGCCGGGAACGAGGTCTGGGTGAACGTCGCCGCGATGCCCCGGACCGTCAGCTTCGCGTTCGCCAACGCCGCCCACTCGCTGATGGTCGAACGCCAGGAGGATCGCGAGGGGATCCACACCTACTACACGGCTCCCGAGAAGTACCTCGAGACGGAACTCGCCGAGGAACTGCGCGAACAGATCGCCATCCTCGAAGATCTAGGGGCGCAGGAAGCGGCTATCGACGGCGATCGGATCGAGTCCCGGCTCAAGAGCGCCCGCGACCTCCTCTCGGAGTTCGACGAGCGCGGGACGACCATCGGGGCCAAAGAGATCGACGGCAAGCACATCGTCGAGCTGCCGGTCGCCTCCTTCTCGAACGTCAAACCCTTCGAGGAGCTCATCCTCTACAAACTCGGCGAGGACGGCGAGTTCGACTCGGTCTCCGAGCTGGCCGAGGCGCTGGCCCGCGAACTCAACGAGGAGTACACCGACAGCTTCCGTTCGAAGGTCATCTACAACGTCGATCGATTGGGTCCCGGCGGCAAGGGCTACATCGAGCGCGAGGAACACGGGAAATCCTACCGAACCAGACTCTCCCGGATCGGCGAGCTGTGGGTACGAGCGCACTCCGACAGCGGTTCGGAGTCGTAGTACTGCGCGAAGTCGGGCGTTTTCGCGACCGTTCTCGAGCACCGACGAGTGTCGATTGCCGTCGCGGACGAGCGGGTCCCCAACCCGGTTGGGCCACGATACCTCAAGTAGATCGACGACGAAGGACGTGGTACGGGACCGATTCACCGATGACAGCAATCGACATCAACTGCGACATGGGCGAGAGTTTCGGTAACTGGACGATGGGACGCGACGACGAGGTGATGCCGTACATCACCTCCGCGAACATCGCCGGCGGCTACCACGCGGGCGACCCCCACGTCATGCGCGAGACCGTCGAACTCGCGGCGGAACACGACGTGGGGATCGGCATCCACCCCGGTCTGCCAGATAAGATGGGATTCGGCCGGCGAACGATGGACGCGACGCCCGAGGAGGTGCGCGACTACGTCGTCTACCAGTTAGGCGCGCTGCTGGCCTTTGCGAAGCGCCACGGAGCGAGCGTCCAGCACGTCAAACCACACGGCGCGATGTACTCGATGCTCTCCGAGAGCGCGGACCACTGCCGAGCCGTCATGGAGGGCATCCTCGAGGTCGATCCCGACCTCGTCTATCTGGCGACCGATATGAACATCTACGAGGTCGCCGAGGAGTACGACGAGCTAGACGCCGTCTTCGAGGGCTACGTCGACCTCGACTACAACCCCGACCGAACCCTGATCGTCGAGAAATCGGTCGAGCCGAAGGATCCCGAACTGGTCGCAGATCGCGTCGTCTCCATCGCGACCCGCGGCGAAGTCGAGGCCGTCGACGGCACCACGATCGACGTCCCCGCGTCGTCCATCTGTATCCACGGCGACGGCCCGAACGCCGTCGAGTTACTCGAGACGATCCACGAGCGACTCGAGGCGGAGGAAATCGAACTGGCTCGCCTCGACGAACTGGTCTGATTCCCCGCGAATCGCCCGAGTTATCGGACGATCACGCGTCGTCCAGCCCCTCGAACTGCTCGTCGAGGTACTTCGTCGTGTGCTCGCTGTCGACGAATGCGTCGTCTGCGAGCACCGCGAGGTGGAACGGAATCGTCGTCGAGATGCCCTCGATGTCGGTCTCCTCGAGGACCCGCTTACTTCGTTCGAGGACTTCCGTTCGATCCTGTGCGGTCACGATGAACTTCCCGACGAGCGAATCGTAGAACGGACTGATCCGGTCGTCCTGATTGACGCCGTCGTCGACGCGGACACCCATTCCCGTGGGCGGTCGGTACGTCTCGAGGGTGCCCGGCGTCGGTGAAAAGTCATTGTACGGGTCCTCGGCGTTGATTCGGAACTCCATCGCCGCTCCGCGGGTCTTCACCTCGTCCTGTTCGAACGAGATCGCTTCGCCCGCGGCGACGCGGAACTGTTCTTTGACGATATCTATTCCGGTCACCGCCTCAGTGACAGTGTGTTCGACCTGAATCCGGGCGTTGACCTCGAGGAAGTAGAACTCGCCGTCCTCGTAGAGGAACTCGACCGTGCCGGCGTTGCTGTAGCCTGCCTCTGCGACGCCGGATCGGGCGGACTCACAGAGCTCTTCCCGCGTCTCCTCGTCGAGTACCGGCGAGGGCGTCTCCTCGATGAGCTTCTGTTGACGGCGCTGCACCGAGCAGTCCCGTTCGTAGAGGTGGCGGACGTTCCCGTGCTCGTCGCCGATGACCTGCACTTCGATGTGGCGCGGGTTCTCGAGGAAGCGCTCGACGTAAACCGCGTCGTTGTCGAAGTAGGCCTCGCCCTCGCGTTTGGCGTTTTTGAACGCCTCTTCGGCCTCGTCGGGACCGTCGACGACTTTCAGCCCGCGACCGCCGCCGCCGCCGTCGGCCTTGATCGCGACCGGGTAGCCGTGCTCGTCGCCGAAGGCTTTCACCCGTTCCGGGTCGTCGATCGGTTCGTCGGTTCCGGGAACGATCGGGACGCCGGCGTCGGCCATGATGGCGCGCGCTTTCGTCTTCTCGCCGAAGTCCGCCATCGCGTCCGCCGGCGGCCCGATCCAGATGAACTCGGAGTCTTCGACGCGGCGGGCGAACGACTCGTTCTCCGCGAGGAAGCCGTAGCCCGGGTGGATCGCGTCGGCGCCGGTTTCGCTCGCCGCCTCGAGCAGCGACTCCTGGTCGAGATAGCTTTTGCCGGCAACGGAGGAGCCGACGTGAGCGGCCTCGTCCGCGCGGCGGACGTGTTTGGCCGTCTCGTCGGCGTCGCTGTAGACGGCAACGGTGTCGATGCCGAGTTCGGTCGCCGCTTGCATTACGCGGACCGCGATTTCGCCTCGGTTCGCAACGAGTACTTTGGTGATCATTTATTGGTAAATTCGCCCTACAGCGACTCCTGAATGTCCGTAAGTAGTTCGTCTCGCTCGCGACGGATCTCGAGCGCCTCCTCCACATCGACCGCGTTGAAGTCGACGGTGCTGTGGGTTCGACACTGTGAGAGCGCGCCGCGGTCGGGGCTGACGATCGTTCCGACGGTGGTGTAGCCGCCGCCGGTGACGGCGTCTCGCATCAGGATGATCGGCTGGCCGGCCATCTGGATGGAGCCGACGGGGTAGCCGAGGTCGACGACGTTGGTGACGTCCGTTCCGGCACCGAACGGCTGCTCGCGCTCCTCGAACATATCTCTGATGTCGGGGCCTTCGAACCGGTAGCCGACGCGGTCGGCCTCGTCGGAGACCTTCCAGTCGGCGTCGAGGAAGCGCTGTCGGCCCTCGTCAGTGAGACGATAATCACAGAGCCCCATCACGACGTTGATCTCGTTCGTCGAGTAATCCGGGCGGTCCGCCTCGTCGATCGAGTTTCCGATCACGTTGTCGACGTCCGCCGAGGGCTCGCCGATGGGCAGTTCGTCGCCCGCCTCGAGCGACCGCCCTTCGTGGCCGCCAATGCCGATCAGGGTGTACGTCGACCGACTCCCCATCACCGGCTCGATGTCGACGCCACCGGCGACGGCGAAGTACGTTCGCGCGCCCTCCGTCGCGAACTCGAGACTGAGCGTGTCGCCCGCGTCGGCCCGGACGGCCGTCCACGTCGGGACCGGCTCGTCCTCGAGTGTGGGCTGCATGTCCGCCCCCGTGACAGCGAAGACGGCGTCGTCCTCGAACTCGACGTCCGCGCCCATATAGGTCATCTCGAGGGTCGCGTCGGACTCGTCGTTGCCGACGAGCCAGTTGCCGACCTTGTGGGCGAACTGGTCCATCGCGCCGGAGGGCGGCATGCCGATGTGGTAGTGTCCGTGGCGGCCGGTGTCCTGTACCGTCGTGACGAGTCCGCCGTCGAGAACCCGCATTACTCGAGCACCTCCAGGAGCCGCTCGTTGTAGCCGTCCGGGTCCTCGAAGAACGCCTGGGGCTCGAAGTCGACTCGATCGTAGTTGTACTCGTAGCTGCCGTCCTCCACTTCCTCGCGGATCGCGTCGTACTCCTCGCGGTCGATCTGCCGGAAATTGAGGATGTCGCCCGGGTTGGGGAGCACCATCGACTCTTCGAACGCCGACAGCTCCTGGTCGACGTCTAACACCTCGACGGGCGTTCGACCGTAGAGCTGGTAGCCGCCGGCCCCGGGGACGGGGTAGATGGCGGTGAACGCGCCGCCGAAGCCGATCGCTCGGCTCGGCGTCGCCGTCCGCGGCTGTTCGTACTTCGGCACCTCGATCTGCTCGTCGCGGGGCACCATCTGGAAACAAAAGGGCAGTCCGGGGACGAAGCCGATCATTGTCACCATGTGCGGCGCGCCTGAGTGGTGGTCGATAAACGCCTCGACGGAGTCGAAACCGTTGAGTTCCGCGGAGTACTCGAGGTCCGTCGCGTCCGGATCCTGGTGGCGCTCCCGGAAGTCCATCAGCGTGTCGTGGGTCCACGGATCGTTGTAGAAAACGGGGATGTCGAACACCCGCGCCTCCCACTGGTAGTCGGAGACGTCGATCTCGTCCTCGAGCGATTTCAGCTCCTCGATCAGTTCGTCGGGATGCAACACGGCCGGATCGAACTGGATCAGGTAGGAGGCGTTCGACGGCGCGACCTCGACGAGTCCCTCGAGGCTGTTCCGACGGATCTCCTGCGTGATCGCTTGTGCCTTGAAGTTCGCGTCGAAGCTCATCGCCTCGTCGAGTTCGACGAACACCCAGTCGTCCCCGCCGTACTCGTACCGCGGTGACGGAAGCTCTTGCCTCGTTATCGTTTGCTCGCTCATCCTACGTCTCAAGAGAACGGTTACCACTGTATAGATGCCGACTAGAGTCGGACGAGAAACGTACTAAAACAATTACACGAGTTCGTAAACTATGGTGAATGATGTGTTTACGGTGATGTTCGAGGAGGTATAGGTTTGTCAAAACCTATATGCTCGGCCGCCCTACTCAGTAGTAGGATTTCATAAATGGCGACAGAACACATCCAGTCACCGATGCCCGGCGTCTTCTACACGCGTCCCGATCCAGACGACCCGACGTTCGTCGACGAAGGCGACGAGGTTTCGGAGGGAGACGTCGTCGGGTTGGTCGGCGTTATGAAGAACTTCCACGACATCACCGCGCCGGCGGACGGCACGGTTACGGAGTTCCTCGCGGCAAACGAGCAGGAAGTCGACGCCGGCGACGAACTGCTGGTTTTCGAGACCGACTAACGGTCAGGTCGATCGCGTTCGGTCACCGCCTCGCCGTCGTTGACATGCTATTTTTATATACTGTTCGCCTTATTTAGAATTGTGTTTACCCGAATCAAGCGGTATGTATTCCGCGAGCCGGACGGGCGGTCCGAGGCGCTGCTGTTCTTCGTCTTCTCGCTCGTCTTCACCGGTCTGTACGTCTCCTTTGGACTCCCGCTACGCGGCGGGTCCGCGAGTACACTCGTCGTCGCGGTTGCGTTCGTCCTTGTCGGGTTCGCGGAATCGCTCCCGAGGGATCGCCGACTGCTTTCCGGTGCTTTGCGGGTACTCGCTCTCTGTCTGCTCGTCACACTCATAACCCTCACCCTACTTGCGCCGGAGGTGATACTGGGCGAGCGGTAGCGCTGGAGCACTTCTTTCCGTTCTTTCTCGAGCAAACGCGAGACGACGCGCTTGGGCAACGGGTGTCGGTTAGTTCCAGGGGATGACTGACCGGTGGATACATATCGACTATGGCTGTAGTGTCAGTACGAGTTGGGGATGGTGCCCAGACAGCTCTACGCCGTCGGATACGGACTGGCACTACTCGGGAGTCTGGCGATCGTCGCCAGCCTCGTACTCGCCGGCCTAGTGGCCTACAGCGTCCTCGTGCTCTCGACGACGCTCGTCCTCCTGAACGGCCTCTTCAGCGTCTTCAGGGGGGAGGATTCCAATCGGGAGCACTCGTTGACCTACCGTATCGGCAACTGGGTCGGTGCCGTCATCGTGGTCGCTCTCGGTCTCCTAATGATCGCAGTCGGTATCGCGTCTTTCAATACGTTCGTGTAATACCTCTCTCGGCGGCTTTCGCGGAGACGACGTAGCGGTCTGTGCCGTGATCGACGAGGGCGAACGCCGCCGGTTCGTCGTTCTCGCGGGATCCTCGTCCCCGCGAATTTCCCCAAGAGCGACCGCCGATCGATTACTGACCGACGTCGAGCGCGTCGGACAGCGCTCGCTCGGTATCGATCGTCAGCAGGTGCTCGCGGTACTCGGCGCTGGCTTGCACGTCCGAGACGAACGCGTCGGCATCGAGCTCGGTGCCGGCCGCCGCTGCTGCCGCGGTGATCGTCTCTTCGCTCACCGCACTCCCCTCGAGTTCGTCCTCGACAGCCGACAGTCTCGCGGGCGTCGTCGTCGCGCCGGTGACGGCGACTCGAGCCGCCTCGATCGTTTCGTCGTCGGTCCGGAGCCAGACGCCCACACCGATCATCGCGTAGCCCGAGAGCGGATCTCGACGTTTTCGGTAGCCGCTCACGGCGTCGTCGGTCGGAATCCGAATCGCAGTGACGACCTCGTCCTCGCCGACGGCCGTCTCGAACGGTCCCTCGAAAAGGTCGGTAGCATCGATCGTTCGCTCGCCGTCCGAGCCGCGAACCTCGAGGGTGCCCTCGAGCGCGAGCAGGGCGGCCGGCGGATCCGAGCGCGGATCGCCGTGGGCGAGGTTGCCGCCGATCGTACCCCCGTTTCGGACCGGCGGATCGCCCAATTCGGACGCGGCGTCGGCGAGCGCAGTCGCGCGTTCGCGGACGATCTCCGATTCGGCGATTTCCGCGTGTGTGGCGAGCGCCCCCACCGAGATGCCGTTCTCGTCGTCCAGTTCTTCGATCGAGTCGAGCCCGCTCAACTGCCCGATGTCGACGAGCGCCGGCGGCGACTCGTCTCCGGTCTTCATCCGCGGCAGCAATCCGTGCGCGCCGGCGACCAGCTCGGCGTTGTCGTGGTCGCCGAGCAGTTCGACCGCCTCTTCGACGCTATCGGCGCGGTGGTAGTCGAAGTCGTTCGTGTACATCAGTCACCACCCCCAGTGGCCTGCCAGACAGACTCCGGCGTGATCGGCATGTCGATGTGGTCGACGCCGAACGGCTTCAGGGCGTCCGCAACGGCCGAGACGATCGTCGGCGCCGCCGCGATGGTCGCCGATTCGCCGACGCCTTTCACGCCGATGGGGTTGTGCGGGCTCGGCGTCACCGTGTTGTCCGTCTCGAAGTCGGGCAACTGCGTCGCGTGCGGGACGACGTACTCGTCCATCCGACGGGTTCGGAGGTGGCCCTCGTCGTCGTACGCCGCACCCTCGTAGAGCGCCGCGCCGATCCCCTGTGCGATCCCGCCGTGGACCTGTCCCTCGACGATCATCGGGTTGATGATCTCGCCGCAGTCGTCGACTGCGACGTAGCGTTCGATCTCGATCTCGCCTGTCTCCGGTTCGACCTCGACGACCGCGACGTGCGTGCCGAAGGGGTAGGTGAAGTTCTCCGGGTCGTAGAAGTTCGTCTCCTCGAGCCCCGGATCCATCCCCTCGGGCAGGTCGTGGCCGAGGTAGGCCTCGTGGGCGATGGTCTGGATGTGCAGCGAGCGATCCGGCGCGCCGGCGACGTGGAACTCGCCGTCGTCGAACTCGATGTCGTCGACGCTGGTCTCGAGTTGGTGGGCCGCGATCCGGCGGGCTTTCTCTCTGACCTCCCGAGCACCGCGGGCGATGGAGCCGCCGCCGACCGAGGCGCTGCGGCTCCCGTAGGTGCCCATCCCCTGCGGGATTCGATCCGTATCCCCTTCGACGACCGTGACGTCGTCGACGGAGACGCCGAGTTCTTCGGCCGCGATCTGGGCGTAGGTCGTTCGATGGCCCTGTCCCTGATCGGCCGTTCCCGCGAGAACCGTCACCGATCCCGTCGAGTCGAAGCGGACGATCGAGCTCTCCCAGCCGCCGGCTTGGGCACCGAGGTCGCCCGCGAGTCCCGAGGGCGAGAGCCCGGCCGATTCGATGAAGCTGCCGATACCGATGCCGATGTATCGATCCTCGTCTCGAAGCTCGCGTTGGCGCTCGCGCAGCTTCTCGTAGTCGACGTGCTCGAGCGCTAGATCCATCGCGCGCTCGTACTCGCCGCTGTCGTAGACCAGCGCGGCTGCCGACTCGTAGGGGAACTCGTCGGGCGGGACGAGGTTTCGCCGGCGCAGTTCGGCCGGGTCCATCTCGAGTTCCCGCGCGGCGACGTCGACGAGCCGTTCGATCACGTAGATCCCTTCGGCTCGCCCCGCACCGCGGTAGGCGTCGACGGGCGTCGTGTTCGTGAATGCGCCGACGACGCGGCAGTGGATGGCCGGAATGGTGTACTGGCCTGAGAGGACGGTCGCATACAGGTAGGAGGGCGTCGCCGTTCCGAACTGCGAGAGCTGTGCCCCCAGTCCGGCGTGGGTCTCGACGCGAACGCCGCGAATCGTCCCGTCGTCGTCGAGCGCGATTTCGCCGGTCGTCACGTGATCCCGACCGTGGCAGTCGGTCAGGTAGCTCTCCGAGCGCGTCGCCTGCCACTTCACCGGCCGGCCGAGTTGCATCGAACACCACGCCGTCACGGCCTCGTCGGGGTAGTGGTAGATCTTGCTGCCGAAGCCGCCGCCGACCTCGGGGGCGATCACCTGAATCTTGTTCTCCGGCAGTCCGAGCGTCCCCGCCGAGAGCAGCATCCGGTGGAGGTGGGGGTTCTGGCTCGTCATCCAGAGGCGGAGCTTCCCCGTCGCCTCCTCCCAGTCCGCGAGGGCCGCCCGCGGCTCCATTGCGTTCGGGATGAGACGCGGCTGTCGAAGGTCGACGCTCGCGACTCGATCGGCGTCGGCGAACGCCTCGTCGGTCGCGTCCGCGTCCCCGAGTTCGAAGTCGAAGGCCACGTTGTCCTCGGCCTCGTCGTGGACCGGCGGGACGTCGCCCTCGACGGCCTCGACCGGATCGGTGGCGTGCTCGAGTTCCTCGTACTCGACCGAAATGTGCTCGAGGGCGTCGGCGGCCGCGTGTCGGGTCTCCGCAACGACGGCGGCGACGGCAGTTCCCTCGTGGCGCACTTTGTCCGTAGCGAGCATGCGGTACTGAGGCTGGACGAGCCCCGGAAGGTCCCAGGCGGTCGGAATCGTGTTCGGAACGCCGCTGTCGACGACGTCTTCGCCGGTGAACACCGCGAGCACGCCTTCCATCGCTTCCGCGTCACCGGTGTCGACGTTCTCGATACGCGCGTGAGCGTGATCGGAGCGCCGAATCGCCAGATGCGTCGTTCCGCGCAGGGAGATATCGTCGGTGTACTCCCCGGACCCGGTCAGTAGCGGAACGTCCTCGCCGCGCTCGATCGCGGCGCCGAAGGCCCCGCTACCGTCGCCGTCGGACGCTCCGCTCGCGTCCGCGTCGCTCATCGTTGCTCACCCAACTGATCCGCCGTGGCTTCGATCGCGTCGACGATGTTGTGGTAGCCGGTGCATCGACAGAGGTTCCCTTCGATGGCGTCCCGAATCTCCTCGCGCGACGGATCCTCGTTTTCCCGCAAGAACGTGTCGGCGGACATGAGCATCCCGGGGGTACAGTAGCCACACTGGAGCCCGTGATTCTCCTGAAACTGCTCCTGCAGGGTCGACAGTTCGCCGTCGTCGGCGAGTCCTTCGACCGTCTCGATCTCCGCGCCGTCCGCTTGGACGGCAAACCGCGTACAGGATTTGATCGTTTCGCCGTCCACCCTGACGGTACAGGCGCCGCATCGCCCGGTCTCACAGCCGACGTTCGCCCCGGTGTAGCCGAGATCCTCTCGGAGCGCCGAGACGAGCAGCGTTCGTGGTTCGACCGTCAGATCGTGGTGTGTGCCGTTAACTGTTACAGAAATGTTGTGTTCTGACATTATTACTCCCGGAGCATCCGATCGGCCCCGTACTGAGTATTGTTTCCAACCCTCGTGTTAGAAACTCACACTCTATGCACACCGCATCGAGGTAAATAAGTTTGTGACGGAAATCACCGCTTCTGACCGTCAGCGGCCCAAACATATCACTTGCGCGTCCCGTATTGCCGCACGAGTAGCGCCACTCGAGCGCGGTCGACGGTGCGGACGACACCCGAACGGTCGGTCGCTTTCGACGAACCAGGTGCGCGATAATCGAACCGATCGACCTGAAGCGAAAAAAGCCCGTTAGCCCGCTCGAGCGAGCACCCGCTCCCGGAGCACGAGCAGACACGGCAGGACGGTGAGGCAGGCGACGAACGCGAAGATGATGCTCAGCCCCGTCACCAGCCCGAACCGCTGTAACGGCGGTGCCAGTGCCAGCGCGAGCACGCCGAAGCCGGCCGCCGTCGTCGCCGCACTGCCCAACAGCGCGCCGCCGGTGCCGGTGATGGTCGCTGCGAGGGCGTCTTCGAGCGACTCTCTATCGTCGCGCTCGTCGATAAACCGCTCGCCGACGTGGATGCTGTAGTCGACGCCGAGACCGATCGCGAGGCTGGTGATGACGGCCGTCTCGCTGTTGAACGGGAGGTCGAGCAGCGCCATCGCGCCGAGCAGCCACGCGAGGGCGGCGACCACGGGTGCGAGCGTGACCACGCCCAGCGAGAGCGCCCGGTGGCGAACCCAGTAGAGAGCCGTGAGGAACACGAGGATGACGACCAGCGTGATCGCGAACGCCTGGACGAGCGTCTCGAGCAGCGCGTCCTGGACGACGGCGGTCGTTACGGGGCCGCCAGCCGCGACTGCGGTGACTGGCCCAGCGCTCTGGATCGCGGCCGCGAGGTCACGAGTGTCGTCGGCGACGGTCTGTGCGGCCGCGTCACCCTGCACGCTGACCAGTAGCCGGGACGTCTCGTAGCTCGCGTCGTCGGTCCGGTAGATCACCTCGCTGGCTCGGTCCGGATCGACATCGAACAGCACGTCGTAGAACCCGGCGACGTCCTCGTTCGGCAGGCCGTCGCCGGTCGTGTCGCGCTCCTCGAGCGCGGCGGCGACGCTCTCGTTCTCGCTCGCGAGTTCCCGGATGGCCGCCGGCGGGCCGTCGATCGCTGCAGCGCCGCCCGGTCGAACGATGATCGTACTGTCGTCGCCGACCCCCCTGATCGCATCGTCCATCGCCACGAGCGCGTCGGGATCGGTCACGTCGCCACGTATCAGTATCTGTGTTTGACTCCCTTCTCCGCGTTCGGCGAAGTTCGCGCCGAGATAGGCGGCGTCGTCGCTGATCGTGTACGTGTCCGGCGCCAGCGGCCCGGGGAGGGACTTAGCCCACTCGGGGGCGTCTTCGGGGAGGAAATCGGCCTGATTGAACTCCGTATCGATCGTCGTCGCGCCGTAGGCGCCGCCGGTCGCAAGCAAGAATCCGATCAGCACGACCGCAAGCGGCGCGCGGCGAGCGAGCGCCACGAATCGCGAGAGGACGCGGTTGACGACGCTCGTGCCCGTTCCGAACGGCTGCTTCGCTTGATTTCGTCCGAACCGGTTCTCGAGCACGTCGTCGACCTCGACCTTGAGCGCCGGGACGAGGACGGCGAAGGCGACGAACGTCGCGAGAATGCCGCCGGCGCTCAGGATCGCGAAATCCTGAATCGCTGGCAGCGGACTGACCACGTTCGAGAGGAACCCGACGCCCGTCGAGACCGTCGCCGCCCCGAGCGCGAGGACAACCCCCGACAGGCCGAGCGTCATTCCAGCCCGTGTCCCGATCACGCCACCGTCAGTCTCTCCATGTGCGTCGACTGGTTCCCCGTTCTCCGTCGCCGATTGTGACTGTGCCCCCTCGAGTTCGCCGGCTCTGGCCTCCCGATACCGCATCACGACGTGGAGCGCGTAGTCGATGCTCAGCCCGATCAGGAGGAAGGGGACGGCGATGAGCAGTTGGCTCGAGGGGATCTCGAGCCAGCCCTGAATACCCGCGAGCCAGGCCATGACGACAGCGATTCCGAAGACCGCGATGAGTACGTCGACGACGTCCCGGTACGTGATCGCGAGGACGCCAAGGACGAGCACGAGCGCGACGGGCGTAATGATCGCAAAGCTGTCGCCGACGGCGCTCGAGGACGCCGCGTCCGTGATTCCCTGCCCGAAGAGGAACGCGTCGTCGAAGCGCTCGTCGACCAGTCCGTCGATCTCGACCTGCGCGTCGTAGGCCGCCTGTGGCTCCTCGTCAGGGCCGCTATCGTCGATTTGGAAAATGAAGGTGATCCGCGATTCGGCCTCGGTCTCGCCCGGTTCGTAGCTGGTCGGGAGGAACTCGTAGGCGTCCTCACCGCCCCGATTGCTGTCGGGATCGAGCACGTCCGCGAGCAGCGCCTCGACCTCCGCGTCGGAGCGCGACTCGAGTGCTTCGATCCCCTCTTCGAGGGTCGGCTCGCTCGTATCGGGCGGGCCGTTAGCGTCCGCAGCCCGGTCCTCGAACACCGCAGCCGTTGCGACGATGTTCTCGAGGCCGACGAACCCTTGCTCGTCGAGCGTCGCGTTTAGGTCGTCGTCTTCGCGTACCTCCTGTTGGAGGTACAGCCCCTCGAGCAGCGATTCCTTGGTCAGTACGTCGCCGCCCTCGTCGCGAACGACGAGTTGGGCGACGACACCGTCGTCCGTGCCGTAGGTGGCGTCGATCTCATCGAGGGCCTCGGTCTCCTCAGAGTCGACGTCGAACTGCCCGATCTCGCCGTCCTCGCTCTCACCGATCGCCGCGCCGGCCGCGATGACGGCGGTGAGCAACAGGACCAGCACGACGACGAGGCGGCTGTGCGAGACGACGAAATTCGCGTACCGCCTTCCGATTCCTCCGCTCATTGGCTCTCCGTCCCTCCCCTTCCGTCACGCCACGCGACTCGGTAACGGCGTGGAGTGACGGCCCGCGGACTCGGGTTCATTAAATCGTATTCGAATCGGGAGAGCCATAGGGCTTCGGATCGAAATCGATGTTGTATAATCCGATACCGATTATGAACACGGATACCGACCGCGAACGCGGCGTGCTCAGCCCGGCCGACCGAGCCTACCTGCTAGGCGACCGGGAGATGAGCCACGAACAGTCGAAGCGAAACGCCGAGGCGCGCATCCGTCGCCGGATTCACGCGGCCGTCCTCGATTTCGACCTCCTCCTCCACACGCTGCCCGAGAAGGACCGAAAGCAGGTGTTCGAGCGAACGACAACCGACGACGCGTTCCTGGACGGGCTCCGGGCGATGTTCGCCTTCGTCTACCTCGGGACCGAGCGATACGGCGTCGACTTCGAGGAGATTCTCGCACCCGCTGTCAGGAGTTCCGAGGAGTACCTCGCCGCGACCGACCGGGACGAAACCGTCTCCGTCGACGTGACCTTCGACGTCGAGACGGCGGTCGAATCGTCGCTCGAGGGGATCACCGCACGGTTGGATGCCGGCGATCCGGTAACGCCGCGAGAGCTGTTTTCGCTCGTCATGCAGGGCAACTACGATGCGACCGGACACGACCGCATTCGCGTGGTCAGGGTCGACGGCGACGACGGCGGACCGTCGCTCGAGCGACTGGCGACCTACCTCGACGGCGACCTCGAGCGCGTTTCGGACGGGATCGCGGTTATTCGCTTGGGCGAGTAAGGTCGTTCGGGGCTTCCGCCGGAGAGCCGAGTCGACGGACGACGACCGCAAGGGGGTCGTAGCCGTCCTCGAGTGCGAGTCGCGCGAACTGACTCCAGCCGCGAGCGAGCGCGTTGAGGGCGTGGAACGTACCGAACAGTAGCCCGACGCCGAGTACCGCGACCGTGAGCGCCTGCGGAAGCGTCGTAATCTCCCAGTAGCCGACGGTGAACACGGCGTCGACGCTGACGAGCAGGTAGTCCCAGCCGAGATACAGCGTCCGGTGGATCTCGGGCGCACGATCCGACACCGTGCCGACGTACAACCCCGGCTGATCGTAGTAGAGCGGGACCGCGAGCATGGCTACCGCGGTCGAAAAGCCGGTACCGACGAGCGCGAACGAGACGACGCCGAGCACGAGTTTTACGGGGAGATACAGCAGCGATGTCCACGTCTTTCGGTGAGTCGTGAGCGAGCGAATCTGCTCGGTGTGCGTGTCTCCGTGGGGGGTCGTCCGCGGGGCAATTTCGACGTCCAGCAGCGCGGCCGTCAGCCAGCGTTCGAAGCCCGCGACGGCGAGCGAGGCGACGACCACGGCGGCCAGGAGCGGAATCCCGACGAGGATAATCGAGAGGCCGATGCCGAGTAACACTCCCGTCACGACGAACACGAAGTAAGCGATGCCCAGCGGAAAGGCGAGCAACAGATAGGTCAGATTGAGGTACGTTTGGCGCTTGAACGGCACCGCAACGAACCGTTTGAGCCCCGCCGCCGCTCGTCCGAGGTGGCCGTCAGTGAGTGTCGTCGCGGTGCGCGCCATTCGATCGTGAGTGCTCCCCGCGAAAAAATAAACGTTCGCCATCTGATGAAACGGGGGCGAACGCGCCGCGACCCCCGCCGTTTTCCTCCCGATCAAGACAGCGGCGACACGTCGACTTCTCCCGTCGTCGTCTCGAGTCGCAGCGTCGGCCCGCCGTCGCCCAGCGTTCCCGTCACGAGGTCATTTTCGCGTGTCTCGTCGGTCAACTCGAGCCCGGCGACGTCGACCTCGCCAGTGCTGGTACTCGCGTGGAGTTCGGCATCGAGATCCGGATCGACGGCGGCGGAGACGCTGCCGGTCGTCGCGCTGATCGTCGTCTCGCCGTCGATCGCGGGCACGTCGGTCGCGACGCTGCCGGTGGTCGTGTGCACGTCTTCGATTCCCTCGACGTCGCGGATCTCTATCTCGCCGGTGTTCGTCCGCGCGCCGACAGTCCCGTCGACGTTCGAGACCTGGATCTCACCCGTGTTCGCCTCGATCGTCGGATCGCCCGTCACATCCGTTACCCTCACGCGGCCGACGCTCGCTTCGATTCGCTCGATCGCGAGGGCCTCTGGAACGTCGATGTCGAGGTTCATCGTGGGTTGGCTCTCGAACCAGCCGACGCTCCCCGTCCACTCCGAGCGGATCTCGAGGGTGTCGCCGTCGGTTTCGGTTCGGAGTTCGAGCTCCTCGAGGTCGGTTCGGATCGAACTCGCCTGCTTCTCGATGTCGAGGGCGACATCGTCGCGATCGGTACCGACGACCGTGATTTCGCCCACGTTGCCGTAGACGGCGAGTCGGTCCGCGTCCGCCGTCGAGAGCGTTTCGTGCGCCTCGGTCCGTCGACCGACCAGCGGCGTCATCCCGCTACAGCCCGCGAGTGCCGACAGCAGACTCGCCCCTGCAGCCCCGAGCACCGTTCGTCTCGACGTCTGCGCGCTCATAGTTCCATGCAGAACGTGATACCACGTTAACCCGATCGATCGACTGTCGGCGTCCCAATCGGACCCCTGTATTTTTATACTAGCGCTCGGCTGGCGGTCCGGGTCGACTCGAGGGAGCCGCGTTCGCGACGAAACACCTAACACCGTTCCCCGCAGTACAGCCACGTATGTCCGACACCGTCGCGAGTACGGCCGACACGCCCGACGGCCCGTCCGACGCCGTTTTCGTAGGGGCATCATAGCCCCACACCACCCACCCCGTTTCGACGGATGTATTGTCGGCGACCAGCATTCACCGAGCAACGACCGGTATCTCCAATGAACGACCACAGTTTCGACGACACGACGACGCACGGACGACGCCCGAAGCGGGCGGTGAGAACATGAGTACGGACGCGCCTGAGCAGGAAGCGGACGACGCCGGAGACGCCGAGCCGAGCCTCGAGGGCGGTTACGATCCCGAAGCGGTCGAGTCACGCTGGCAACGTCGCTGGATCGACGCGGACGTCTACGCGTACGACGGCGATCCGGGCCAGGATCCCAACACGACCTACGCGATCGACACGCCGCCGCCGACGGTCTCGGGCAGCCTGCACATGGGCCACCTCTACGGCTCCACGCTGCAGGACTTCGCGGCCCGTTTCCAGCGAATGGCCGACGGCGACGTCCTCTTTCCGTTCGGCTACGACGACAACGGAATTGCCTCGGAACGGCTAACCGAGGAGGAACTGGACATCCGCCACCAGGACTACGAGCGACGCGAGTTCCAGGAACGCTGTCGCGAGGTCTGTGCAGAGTACGAGGCCGAGTTCACAGAGAAGATGCAGAACCTCGGGACTTCGATCGACTGGAACAACACCTACAAGACGATCGAACCCCGCGTCCAGCGCATCTCGCAGCTCTCCTTCCTCGATCTCTACGAGAAGAAACGCGAGTACCGCAAGAAGGCCCCCGCGATCTGGTGTCCCGAGTGCGAAACGGCCATCTCGCAGGTCGAGACCGAGGACGACGAGCGACACTCGCATTTCAACGACATCGCGTTCGAACTCGCCGGAGAAAACCCACCTCGAGAGGAGTTCGTCATCTCGACGACCCGACCCGAACTGATCCCGGCCTGCGTCTCCGTCTTCGTCCACCCCGACGACGAGGCAAACCAGGATCTCGTCGGCGAGACCGCTCGAATCCCGCTCTTCGGCCACGAGGTGCCGATCATCGAAGACGAGCGCGTCGACATGGAGAAAGGCAGCGGCGTCGTCATGTGCTGTACCTTCGGCGACCAGAACGACATCGAGTGGTACCAGGCCCACGACCTCCCGCTGCGCGTCGCGATCGACGAGTCCGCGACGATGACCGACCTCGCCGGTCCCTACGAGGGGCTCTCCACGGAGGAGGCCCGCGAGGCCATCGTCGAGGACCTCGAGGAGGAGGGCTACCTCCGCGACCGCTGGGAGATCACCCACGCCGTCGGCGTCCACGAGCGCTGTGACACGCCCGTCGAGTTCCGCGTCTCCAAGCAGTGGTACGTCGAGATTCTGGATCACAAGGAGGAGTACCTCGAGGCCGGCCGGGAGATGGACTGGTACCCGGAGAAGATGTTCACCCGCTACCAGCACTGGATCGAGGGCCTCGAGTGGGACTGGCTGATCTCCCGCCAACGCGATTCGGGGATCCCGTTCCCGGTCTGGTACTGCGAGGAGTGCGACCACGAGATCATGGCCGAGCGCGAGGAGCTACCCGTCGACCCGCTCTCGGACGAGCCACCGGTCGACGCCTGTCCGGAGTGCGGCAACGACGAGTTCGTCCCGGAGGAAGACGTCTTCGACACGTGGGCGACTTCCTCGCTGACGCCCCTCATCAACGCGGGCTGGGACTGGGACGCCGAGGCCGAAGCGTTCCGGATGGACAACCCCGAACTCTACCCCTTCGATCTGCGGCCGCAGGGCCACGACATCATCTCGTTCTGGTTGTTCCACACGATCGTCAAGTGTTACGAACACACCGGCGAGGTGCCGTTCGACGCGACGCTGATCAACGGCCACGTCCTCGACGAGAACCGCGAGAAGATGTCCAAATCGCGGGGGAACGTCGTCGAACCCGACACGGTGCTCTCGGAGTACCCGGTCGACGCCGTCCGCTTCTGGGCCGCAAGCGCCGCCGTCGGCGACGACTTCCCCTACCAGGAGAAAGACCTGACCGCAGGCGAGAAGCTCCTGCGCAAGCTCTGGAACGCTTCGAAACTCGTCGACACCCTCGCTCCCGCCGCACCCGAGGAGCCGGCCGAACTCGAGGCGATCGACCGCTGGCTGCTCGCCGAACTCGACGACGCCGTCGAGACGCTGACGACCCACCTCGAGAATTACGAGTTCGCGAAAGCTCGCGATCGGCTGCGGACGTTCTTCTGGAACACGTTCTGTGACGACTACCTCGAGATCGCGAAGGGGCGCGAGGACAACCCCTCGACGCAGTACGCCCTGCGGACGGCTCACCGCACGTTCCTCGAGCTGTGGGCGCCGTTCCTGCCCCACGTGACGGAAGAGATCTGGCAGGCGGTGTACAGCGATACCGAGGGGAGCCTCGCCGAAACCAGCCTCCACACTCGCGACTGGCCCGCACCGCAGGGGTACGAGGCCGACCTCGAGGCCGGCGAGACCGCGATGGAGGTCATCTCGGCGCTGCGACGCTACAAGAGCGAGAACCAGTTGCCGTTGAACGCCGATCTCGAGTCGGTGTCGGTCTACGGCCCCATCGAGGGCTTCGAGGACGCCATCCAGAACGTAATGCACGTCCAGGAGCTGACCGTGCTCGAGGACGAACCCGAGGTGACGACGGAGGTCGCGAACATCGATCTCGACTACTCGACGCTCGGACCCGAGTTCGGCTCGAAGGTCGGCGAGATCGACGCGGGCATCGACAGCGGAGAGTACGAGATCGACGACGATGCCGACGTGCTTCGCGTTGCCGGCGAAGAACTCGAGGACGATCTGTTCGAGGTCGAACTCGAGCGAAGCTACTCGGGTGCCGGCGAGATGATCGAAACCGAGTCGGCGATCGTCGTCCTCGAGTAACGCCGCGGCTCGTTACCGCTCTTCGCGCTGTTGACCGGCGTCCAAAAGCGTTGACTGCATGGAGGTTCGAACAGTGTACATTCAGTCCCCATGCAGGTCAAACTATTGGATTGTCACGAATTTCATGTGAGTTGCAGGACATTGGCAAAACATTCTGGAAATTAGTACAATAGTAGCAGAAAGTTTATGACACATCTCACCCATTCGTGAGGTGTGCTCTGCTGAAGTTGTCGTTCGTCGACAGGTTGCGAGCAGCCGTGTAAGCCGAGTACAGAGCACTATGACGACAGAAACCTCGAACGTGAAATCTTCGAACAGCACCGCATCCCTCTCCACGAACGCCGTCTTCGAACTCCTGCTCGAAGAGCAGCGACGGGACGCGTTGTCGTACCTCTCTCAGAAAGTTGGGGCGGTGTCGGTCGACGAACTCGTCGAAGGGATCGCCCACCGCAACGGCGACCTGACACCGGAACGACTCGAGGCGGTCTCGACTCGATTCCACCACGCCCACCTGCCGAAGCTGATCGACGCGGCCGTCGTTCGATACGATTCGACGACTGGGACGATCGAACGTCGTGATGCGGCTCGAATCCTCGATCCGTACCTCGAACTGGCATCGCTCGAGGACGGACGACGGCCCCGGTCGGCCTAGTGGCGCCCGGGGATTCAGGTCGCGCACGACGATTGGACCTTTTTGACGCAGGTCGCGAGCGCGAGAAACAGCGCGAGTAGCGTAAACGTCACTTCGCCGGCGGCGACGACGCCGAGCGCGTCGGCCCCGAGGTACATCGGCTCGTCTCGAGCGACGGGGATCGAGGTGTGATGCGGGTCGCCGACGATCGGGACGAAGTAGTCGACGATCAGGTTGCTCCCGTACCAGACGAGCGCGACGGCGACCGCCCAGACCGGGAAGTCGGTGATCCGGTGGAGGACGAACGCCTGGACGACCATCGCGAGGTGGCTCCAGAAGAGGAACTGGAACATCAGCGGGTGCAGGTAGCCGTACGCGTCGGCAAACGCGAGCAGCGTGTACGGCGTCCAGAGGCCGAGGATGATGTTTCCGAAGAACGCCAGCGACGTCAGCCACGGCTGTTCGTAGCCGAGTTTCCACGCGGCGATGGCGAGCGCGATGAACAGCGTCGCCATCGGGCTGTCGGG
The DNA here is from genome assembly GCF_052040125.1 of Natronorubrum marinum. Taxonomy (NCBI): domain Archaea; kingdom Methanobacteriati; phylum Methanobacteriota; class Halobacteria; order Halobacteriales; family Natrialbaceae; genus Natronorubrum; species Natronorubrum marinum. Next base: position 259,578 of record NZ_JBPPFV010000001.1, on the reverse strand, counting down.
CACCCACGGCCACATCACCGCCGGCGTCTCGGCGAACTGTCCCGAGTAGTACCAGAAGCCGAAGGCCGTCCCCGCAAGGTTGATCGCCACGACGAGCCAGGCGAACCGGAGGCCGAGGTCCTCGAGTCGCTTCGGAACGGGCGCGAGATACGTCGGCAACGGGTCACGGTCGGGCAGCCGGGTCGTCGCGGACATCGTTTCATCTACCGTGACGGTCGACGCTCGCAAAACAGTAGCGGTTGGCGGGTATCGGTCGTCGATTGTCGGATGTCGATTCTCAGTCGTCGATCGGACGGGCCGAGTCCCGTTTTCAGTCGTTTCTCGTTCGACCAGCGTCTCTCGCGTGACTGCTGTTCACTCGTTTGGCGTAGTGAACGCTCGAGTGTAGACGATGGAAACTGAAGACGAGCGCGCTGCTCTCGCTGGCGGCGGTGATTGCCACGCCCTCCCCAGCCGATTCGGTCGCTCGCTGGCTCGCTCCCTCATCCCTCGCGCAGATTCGAGCCGTGGTTCACTCATCGCTCACCACGGCTCAGCGCACGCCACCGCACGTGGTTCGATCGGACCAAAGTGATGTATCTCTCGCTTATACTGAACACGGAATACGTCTCGATACCGTCGCGATCAGACGATCACTCCACCCGAGCCACTATCCGGCATCACGTCGTTACGTCCCGTATGCACTCCAAAGCCGACGATCCGACTCGAGCGACCCTCTCGACCGGCCACGAAATCGCCCTGCCGCTCGACCTCGAGTTCGCGCTCGGCGGCGTCACGGTCCCGGCGCTACGGGCTCGACTCGAGGCGCTGTTGCCGTCCGGTCTCTCCGCGCTCGCGATCGCACCGGGTATCGGCTGCGTGACATTCGTCGGGATTCAGTACCACCGCGTCGGCGGCGGACGGAACGAGGGTGCGGATGCGAACGACGGTGAAACCGGCCTCGAGCCCTACGACGAGTTTGCGGTCATCGTTCCGGCCGTCCGCGGGAGTCGAACGTCGCTCCCGATCGCCCAGTTAGTCGACGGGGAAGTCGGCGGCTACGTCCACTGGCTGCCGGTGACGACCGACGCGTCGGTCGCGCTCGGCCGCGAGATCTGGGGCTACCCCAAAGAACGGGCCGACATTACGGTTACCGACGGGCCGCGGGGGCTGCGAGCCGTCGTCGGCAACGGCGGGACCGAGACGCCGACCGTCCGCCTCGAGGTTCCGCGGCCGCGAACTCGCGCGACCGCTCGCGACCGCGACTGGTCGATGTGGAGTTACACGACGAAGGGCGGCGACCTGCTGCGAACGCGAGCCGAGATTCGCGGCCAGATCGCCGTCGGCTCGCCGGTCGGTGCGAGCCTCGAGATCGAGTCCGAGCTACGGGCGACGCTCGGCTGTTGGAATCGCCCGATCGCGCGTCTGTACGGCTCCCGGGCTCGCGCGCGGCTCCACGCGGGCGCTCCGGTCGATGCATTGTGAGTGCCGGGGCCGGTATCGCGGGAGCGATTCTGCCGATCCGTCGCGCAGCATCTCGGTTCGTCAACCAGTCGTATCCGGAACGGATACGCGTAAGTGTGGTGGCTCCTAACGGCGCAGTATGACCGAGACTGAGACCGATCTCGAGGAACTGCGCCGCGGGACCGACCTCGTCAAGCGCGGATTTGCCAGAATGCAGAAAGGCGGCGTCATCATGGACGTCGTGAACAAAGAGCAGGCCCGAATCGCCGAGGACGCCGGTGCCGTCGCCGTCATGTCGCTCGAGGCCGTCCCCGCGGATATCCGCAAGCGCGGCGGGGTCGCCCGGATGGCGGACCCCGCGGACGTCGAGGAGATCGTCGATGAGGTCTCGATTCCGGTGATGGGGAAGTCTCGTATCGGGCACACGAAGGAAGCCCAGATTCTCGAGGCCGTCGGCGTTGACATGATCGACGAGTCGGAAGTGCTGACTCCCGCCGACGACGCCTACCACATCGACAAGCGCGATTTCACCGCACCGTTCGTCTGCGGAGCCCGAAACCTCGGTGAGGCCCTGCGACGGATCGACGAGGGCGCGGCGATGATTCGAACGAAGGGCGAGGCCGGCACCGGCGACGTCAACCAGGCCGTCCACCACCAGCGCACGATCAAGGGCGCGATTCGCGAACTCGAGGGCATGAAACACGAGGAACGGGAGGCCTACGCTCGCGAGATCGAAGCGCCCGCGGAACTGGTCCACGAGACCGCCGAGATGGGGCGACTCCCCGTCGTCAACTTCGCGGCTGGCGGCATCGCGACGCCGGCCGACGCCGCGCTCATGATGCACCACGAGTGCGACGGCATCTTCGTCGGCAGCGGCATCTTCGGCGCCGAGAACCCGCCGGAGATGGCCGAAGCGATCGTCGAGGCGACGAACAACTGGGACGACCCCGAGACGCTCGCCGGGATCTCGAAGCACCTCGGCAAGGGGATGAAAGGCGACGCGAACGCGGATCTCGCCGAGGAAGAGAAACTGCAGGGCCGCGGCGTCTAACCGCCCGCAGGCGAGAAATCACTTCTCTGCTAACCCCCTCTACCGCGACCGTTCGGCAAGCACCTTCGTTTTCTCCGTACGTCGCCTACGGTCCGTATGAGCCAGGCATCGTCTTCGTCCACGTTCGAACAACTGTCCGAGAACCTTAAAGCGGGAGCCGTTCGGTTACTCGAGGAAACCACCACCGACGAGTCGGACGAAACGCTGTCGACGACGGCGGCCGAACTCTGGGACGTCGTCGAGGAAGTCGAAGACCTCTTCGGGACGATCGACCTCGAGAAGTTACCCGACGTCGTCGACGTATCGGCGCTGCCGGATCTTCTCGACTTGAACGAGCTCCCGGAAGCGATTCGCGAGCGGGATCCGGACGTAGCGTTGGATCTCAGCACGATCCGGCACGTTATCCACCTCCGAGAGCTCTGGAACACCGTCGACCTCGTCGATTTCCAGACGGAGCTGCGACAGCTCACAGCCGAACTCGAGGACGTCGTCGGCCCGGATCTGCTCGACTCCTCCGGCGACTCCGAAGCGGCTGCCGACGTCGGATCGTTCGTCGACGACGTGAAAGCCGATGCGCCGGATGCGGCGCTCCAGCAGCAGGCGAAAAAGGCGGCGAAAACAGCCCGCAGAGGGGTTCTCGAGGGGCACTCGAAATTCGAAGAGCTGTACGAGTCGAAACAGCGCGGCTCCGGCTACGCCGGCCGGCGGCCGGTCTCGAACAATCCGACGACGGTGTCGTCGGTTCCCTACGGTCCGCTGCCGGCCAGCGTCTCGACGCGCGTATCGACTGTCCCGAGCAACGTTCGCGGGGCGAAGGTCGATGCGCTCCCACGGATCTACGGCCGCCGCTGGAAGACGGCCCGCGGCTCGAAGCGCTGAACCGACGCGACCGGCGGCCACGCTTACCACCACGTCTGTGGTGGCGAAACGAGCCCCGCGCCGACGAGTCCGAGAAACGCGAGGTACGTTATCGCACCGCCACAGAACAACGATAGCACCACGGTTGGCGCGATGGAAGCACCGACGGCCACGACGATTAACGCGAGGACGACGGACACTGCCTGTACTACCGGCCGCTCCCAGTACTCTCGAACGGTAGCCACGTCTCGAGCGGCGACGAGTTCGAACGCAATCGTGCCGAGTCCGCCGAGGGCGAGCGCGAGCGGCGACAGCGGTGCGTCGACCAGAACGAGGGCGATACCGACGGCGGCGAGAACGAGTATCGTGAGTGCGGCGTCGGTTCGGGCTCCCATCGGTGGCTACTCGAGGTGACGGTGACGATCAGTCCCGGTACAGCCGGGCACCCTCGCCGACGTGGGTCTGGTACGCGCGGCAATCGATCCCGATGGCTTCGAACGCATCGACCATCGCACCGGCGATATCCCGTTGATTCTGCCGGTGACAGACCGCGAGAATTCCCGGTCCGGCCCCGCTGACCGTGACGCCGGTCGCGCCCGCTTCGAGGGCGGCCTCCCGAACGTCGTCGTAGCCGTCGATCAGCGCGGTGCGCCGGGGCGTGACGATGGCGTCGTTCATTCCGCGGCCGACGAGTTCGGGATCGTCCCGGGTCATGCCGACGGTGAGCGTGGACGCGTTGCCGACGGTGTCGACGACGTCCTCGAGTGTAGCGGAGTCGGGAACGACCGCGCGCGCGTCGCGCGTCGACACCGACTGTTCGGGGAGACAGGCCACGACGGGGATCTGCGCGTCAACCTGCGTGACGTCGTCGTCGGTGACGACGGTAAAGCCGCCCAGCAGCGAGGGGGCGACGTTGTCGGCGTGGGCCTCGCCGGAGACGAGCGCCTCCCCTTCGGCGGCGATCGGGACGAGTTCTTCCCGCGAGAGACCGCGGTCGTAGAGCGCGTTGAGCGCGACGGCCGCCGCGGCCGCGCTCGCGGCGGACGAGCCGAGGCCGGACGAGGGTCTGACCCCCTTGTCGATCTTGATGTGGGCCGGTGCGTCGAGCGCGTCGGCGACCGCGCCGACGGTGTTCTGCTTCGGATCCTCCGGAATGTACTGGCTGCCGGCGCCGGTGATCGAGATTCGCGTTTCCGGCGCGCGTTCGACTCGAACCACGTCGGCGGGCGTCCCGAGAGCGACGCCGAAGACGTCGAAGCCACTCCCGAGGTTCGCACTCGTCGCCGGTGCCCGCACGGTGAGCATGCCGATTGCTTCCGAGACTGCAGGCAAAAAGGTAGCGGACCGCGACGGCCCGGCGGGCGACCGATCCCCAAGGCGACGACGGTCAAATCGAACGTCGACCGTGCGAACGAACTACGATGCGGTTTCCCGTCCGCTGCTCGAGGCCCGGTTCGGCTCGTCCGCAGCCGCCATCAGCGCATCGTGGGTGCTCGAGACGGGCCCGACCTGCGGAACGGCCGTCGCCGACGCTCCGGAACGGCACTCGATTCAGTCTCCACTCGGCGACTGATTGCGAAAACAACGAGTACGGATTCCGGACGCGTTCGTCGGATCGCCGACGGTGAACCCCACCGAGAACGATCGACTATCGCGGTTCGGTTCGACTCGAGAGCGGACCGTTACTCGTCGTCCGTGTTCCCGAACGTGAACACGTCGTTTTCGACGGTATCGTCCGCGTCGTCCTGGCTGCTAGTGTTCTCGACCTCGTCCTGATCGCCGGCGCTCTCGTCATCGGTCGCTTCGGACTCTGCGTCGGTCTCGGTTTCGGTCTCCTCGACCGGTTCGAGCGGTTCTGCGGTTTCGTCACCGAGCGGCTCTGTATCGCCGTCGCCGAGCGAATCGGTAGCGTCTTTGCCCGGTTCCGTATCGTCGTCTCCGAGCGGATCCGTTCCGTCGTCGGTGGCAGATTCGGTCTCCGGCTCGGATGCCGGTTCGCCGGCCGACTGGTCCGCGTCGGTCTCCTCGTCGATCCCGAGAATCTCCTCGGCACCGAGTTCGGTCGCATCAGCCTCCGGTTGGTCGGCGTCGGTCACCGGTGTCTCCTGCTCGGTGTCGGCGTCGGTCACCGGTTCGGCGTCGGGTTCCGGTGTCGCCGGTTCCCCATCTTCCGATGCTGGCGCAGGGTCCGCATCGAACGTCGGTGTCGGTGCCGGTTCGGCGTCAGTCTCGGCGGACTCCGACTCGATCGTATCGGTGGTCGACGCCGGGTTGGTCGACGTTTCGTCGCTGATTCCCGACCGGGCCGCCGTGTCGGTCGACTCAGTCTGGAACGTCTCGGTCGACTGCTCCGGGTTCGAATCGGTCGCCTCGGCGGAGTCACTGGCCTCGGTCTGACTCGACTCGAGCGTGATCCCTTGGCCCTGGCTCCGTTCCTCCGTCGACGTATCCGTCTGCGCTTCCGACGCTTCGTCGCCGGTCTCGAGTCCCGGCAGGTCCGGATCGTCGTCCTCGTCGAAATCCAGTTCGAGATCCGCGCGGTCGGCGTCGGTATCGAACCGGTCGAGCGCCTCGGAGAGCTCTGCGGCCTGTCCGGAGAGGTTCGAGGCGGACTTGGTCACTTCGGTCAGTGCGGTGGTCTGCTCTTCGGCCGCTGCGGCGACGTTCTCGGCTTCGGAGGTGGTCTCCTCGGAGACCGTCGCGGCGTCGTCGACCATGGCGACGACTTCCTGCGTCGAGGCCGCCTGCTCTTCGGTCGCCGCGGAGATCTCCTGAACACCGACGTTGGTCTCCTGGGCGAGGTCCGCGATCTGCTCGAGCGCCTTGACGGCTTCTTCGACCTGTTCGCCGGCGTCTTCGATGTTCTCGCTGGTGCCCGCGACTTCGTCGGCGGACCGTTCGGTCCGCTCGCGGATCGCCTCGAGGCGGTCTTCCGCCTCGTCGGCCGCTTCCGCGACGTCTTCGGAGAGGGCCTTGACCTCCTTCGCAACGACGGAGAACCCTTCGTCGTCCTGACCACCTGCGGATCGAGAGGCCTCGATGTTGGCGTTCAGTGCCAGCATATTCGTCTGGCGCGCGATATTGGAAATCGTCGCGATCAGTTCGTCGATCTGCTGGACCTCCTGCTCGAGCCGGCGGATCTCGTCGACCGCGCCACCCGCTTCGGTCTCGATTTCGTTCATCGCTGCGATTGCTTCCTGGGCGGCCTGCTGGCCGTCTCGGCCAGTGTTGACCGTCCGTTCGGCGATGTCGGCGACCTCGTTCGAGGAGGCGGCGATCTCTTCGGTCGTCGTCGAGAGCGCGCTCATCTCCTGGTTGACCGACTGGAGCGACTCGTTCTGTCGCTCCGCACCGTCGGAGATTTCTTGAATCGATTCGGTGACCTGCTGGGAGGCGGATCGGACCTCCTCGCTCGAGGCGGTCACCTGCTCGGAGGCGGTTGCGACGTCGGTCGCAAACCGGTTGAGTTCGGCCACCGTCTGCTCGATCTCCTCGAGCATCTGGTTGAACTCGTCGGCAATCTCCGCCATCGCCTCGTTGTCGCTTTCGGCGTCCATCCGAGCGGTCAGATTACCGTCGGCGGCCGCCTCCATAACGTCGCTGTACTCGTCGGCTTTCTCCTCTAAGTGGCCGTTGATCTCTTCGACCCGCTTGCGCTCGCGTTCGGCGTCCTCGCGGGCTGATTCCGCCTCTTCGATCTGTTCCCGGAGGGCAACGCGCATCGAGTCGAACCCGTTGTAGAGCCGGCCGATATTGTCGACCCGTTTGGTCTCTAAATCGACGTCGAGATCGCCCTCTTCCATCTTGCTCGCTTTGTCGGTAAGACGATCGATCGAGACGGCCGTGTTCCGACCGAGCACGGCACCGATCAGCCCGATCATGAGCACGCCGGCGAGTGTCGCGTAGATACCCCAGTCGTTGACCGTGTTGACGAACCCGTACGCCTGACTCTCGGGTTCGTGAGTTACGACGACCCAGTCAGTCCCCAGTACGCGTGCCGAACTGACGACGTAGTCCTCGTCGTCGCTAAAGTCGTAGGCGGCGGTGTCGAAGTTCAGCGCAGAGCCGGGGACCTGATGGGTCCCGGCGCCTTCGGTTCGTGCCGGCTCGACGATGGCGTCGGCGTTCTGGTCGCCGTAAGCGAGACCGAGCGTCTCGTGGTCCTCGCCGTAGCCCTCGTTGTCGGCCATCACGTTGTTGTTCCCGTCAACGACCATCGTCGTGATCCCGTCGTCGTCGGCGAGGCGATTCGCGTGCGCCTCGAGTTCTGCCGTGTAGACGATCGCTCTGTCGTCCGCGTTCGGGACCGACAGCACGTACGTCATCACGGTGACCTGTTCGTCACCGAGTTCGCGGTTGACGGTGTAGGCGTCGGAAACCCACGGCACACCGTCCGTTTCGGCGGCTTCGTCGTAGGCCTCGGCGGGGACGGCTTCGATGTCGTCGATCGTCGCCGGTTCCGCGCCGCCGGTCTGGAGGTCCGTACTCGCGAGAACGGTCCCCTCGTCCGTGTCGACGTAACTTATCGCGTGCGTGTCCGCATCGAGGTGTTCCTCCCAGTCGAGGAACCGCTCTTCGATCGCGTCCGGCTCGTCACTGGCGACGACGTCGGACCAGGCGATCACCCCGATCGTATGCTCGTTTTGCTGGTTCCACATCTGGAGGTTCTGTGCTTCCTGACTGGCGAACGACGTGTGATCGTCCTGTACACGATCTTCTACCTGATTCGTGATTCCAGCGGTCGCACCGAACCCGACCAACCCAACCCCCAGACCGAGTATCAATAGCACGATCCCGAACTTGACCGCGTATCGACGGCGGATAGCTGATGGTACCAATCGTCGAAAGACGTCCATAGATATAGTAGGGGTGAGAGTGTCCCTACATAAATTGTCAGCCGCCGTTATCGGAGCTGATAATCAGTTATCAAAGTGGTATTTTCACCGAATGTAGAGATAGCGCTTCGTTCGGTCGAAAAACTCCCCTGCTGTGGTGAAATTTATTCTGACAGCGCGTATCCGGGAATTTCTTCCAATCAGTCTGCTTCGTCGAAACTACGCTCACGCCGTACGACCGCCGTGAGACACTCTCCACAACTGTTAAGAAACGGAGGTCGAAATCTCAGCCCGGTATGACCGAAGAGAGGTGCACGGATGCACGTACTTTGTCGACCGCGTCTTCTACACTGGAGCGCCGTACACTCCTCAGAGCGGCAGCGGGTGGGGCGGCCGGCGTCTCGGTGGCAGGATGTCTCGATGCATACGAAACCGTCGCCGGGTCGAGCGACGACGAGGAACCGATTACGATCGGGATACTGACCCCGGATCCGAACAGCGACTTCATCGGTCGGTCGATCGAGCACGGCGTCGAACTCGCCGTCGCCCAGCTCAACGACGAGAACGGCATTCTCGGTCGGGAGATCGAGACCGTCGTCGGCGACACGAACGGCAGTCCGCTCGAGGCCCGCCGCCAGTACGATCGCCTCGTCCTCGAGGAAGGCGCAGACGTCACGATCGGTATGTTCTCGACCGAAGCGCTGCAGGGGATTATCGACAAAATCGCCGAACAGGAGACGATCCACATCACGGCGGGCTCCGCGACGTCGTCCGTGAGTCGGCTCGTCCACGAACAGTACGACGACTACAAGTATCACTTCCGTGCCGGACCGGTCAACGACGTCACGCTGGGCGAGGTGCAACTCGACTTCCTAGACGAGATGGGTCCCGAGATCGGGTGGGACTCGGTCGCGATGCTGGCCGAAGACTACGCCTGGAACGACGGCGTGTGGGAAACGTTCGAGGAGAACCTCCCGACCGACACGACCGACGTGACGATGTGGGACCGATACTCGCCGGCAACCAACGACTTCTCCGACATCTACGACGCCGTCGCGGAGTCGGGTGCGGACGCCGCGTACATCTCGACCGCCCACACCGGAACGGCCGCGATACTGGACTGGGCGACGGACCAGCGAGAGTTCGCCTTCGGCGGAATCCACGTTCCGATGCAACTCCCGGAGTACTACGGCATGGTCGGCGGCGCCTGTCGGTACGGAGTCGGGTACGCCAGCGCGACGGCGACGAGCGAACTGACCGAGTACACCCAGCCCTTCGTCAGCGACTACGAGGCGTTCCACGACGGGAGCACGCCGGTGTACACCGGCTACATCTCCTACGACGCGGTCAACCTGTTCGCCGAGGCGGTCGAACGAGCCGACTCCCTCGACAGCGACGTCCTCGTCGACGAACTCGAGGCGACAGAACACATCGGGACGACCGGAACGATCGAATTCTACGATCGGGATCACCCGCACGCTCACGACGTCGTCTACGGCGAAGACAACGCCCACCCGGTCTTCTTCCAGTGGCGAGAGGACGGCGGGGCGGGAGTTCAGGAGACGATTTGGCCTCACGATCAGGCAACGGCAGACTACGTCGACCCCAGCTGGTTGTAGGCGATCGACGCCCTCTCGAGTCGGCATGACGACGCGAACTGGCTTCGGTTTCGACTCGATCGGTACCGTCGCTCCGGTCCAGATTTATCGGCTCTATTCACCATTGGAAATAATCTAAGTAAACGAGAATAAACCAAACATACATTTCTTCGATCCCGGGAACTGACGTCGAATTCCCACTGATCGTTCCGTATCCACTCGGCCTGTCTCATTTGCCCACAAATATTAAGGAACCGAAGAGATAACAGTAGTATGGTATGAATAAACGTGGGTACAGTGGAGCGAGCGACCTCGGTTCGAACGCGCGATCCGGGTCGCTAGATCGGCGGTCGCTGCTCAAAATGACCGCCGGCGGGACAGCGGGAATCTCTCTCGCGGGCTGTCTCAGTTCCTACGAATCCATCACCGGAACCAGCAGCGACGAGGAGACGATCACGATCGGGATACTGGCTCCCGAGCCCGAGAGCAACTTCGTCGGCCGGTCGATGGCTCAGGCGGCCACGGTCGCCGTCGACGAACTCAACGAGAACGGCGGTATCGACGGCACAACGGTCGAACTGGCAGTCGGCGATACGAACGGGAGCCCCCTCGAGGCCCGCCGGCAGTACCAGCGGCTCATTCTCGAGGAGGGAGTCGACGTGACGGTCGGCATGTTTGCGAGCGAGGCGCTCGTGAACATCATGGACGATATCGCCGAGCAGGAGACGCTCCATCTCACCGCCGGCGCGGCGACCCAGATCGCGAGTCGACGGGTGCACGAGGAGTACGATCGCTACAAGTATCACTTCAGGGTCGGACCGACGAACGACGTCGACCTCGGTCGGGCACAGATCAACTTCATGAACGATGTCGCGACCGATATCGGCTGGGAGTCGATCGCGGTGCTCGCGGAGGATTATCCGTGGGCCGACGAGCCGTGGAACATCTATCAGAACCAGCTCACTGACACCCCCGTCGACGTCGTGATGGACGAGCGCTATCCCCCGGCGACGAACGATTTCTCGGAGATATACGACGACGTCGTCGAAGCGGGCGCCGACGCGGTGTTCATCTCGACGGCGCATACGGGTACCGACGCACTCCTCGACTGGTCGTATCCGAACCGACCAGATCCCCAACCCCGGCCGCAACCGTTCGCGTTCGGCGGCATCCACGTCCCGATGCAGATGCCGACGTACTACGAGGACACGAACGGAGCGTGTCGATACGGGCTGGGGTACTCGGCTGCGACGGAAGAAAGCGAAATCACGGAGGTAACGCCCCGGTTCGTCGAACGCTATTACGACACGTTCGGTTCCTATCCACAGGATATGGGCTACTACACGTACGATTCGGTCGCGCTGTTCGCCGAGGCCGTCGAGCGCACCGGGACGACAGAAACCGACGAACTGGTCTCGGAACTCGAGGGAATCGAGTACACCGGTGCCACTGGGGCAGTCGAATTCTACGATACGGACCACGTTCACGCACACGATCGAGTCTACAACGTAGACGACGACTCGACGGTCGGTATCTACTTCCAGTGGCAGGAAACCGACGACGGCGAGGGCGTCAGAGAGGTCATCTGGCCAGAGTCGTACGCGACGAGCGAGTACGTGACGCCACCGTGGCTCGCGGGCCGCTGACGACCGTCCCGCCGCTTCCGTCTGCGGATCCTGGTCGTCGTCGACGACCGGTATCGGTTTGTCGTCTCCGAAACCCGCCCTCCAGTGGCCACGCTCAAAAAATCAGTTCTGATAGTTGCTTGGCAACTATTATCATAGATACCTGTGAACGAGGTGCAGTATGACCGGGGCCGAGGGCCACGATACGTCGGGACGGACGCACTCGAGTGCGAGACGAGGACGACGACTGAATCGCCGGACGCTGCTCAGAACGGCAGGGGGAACCGTTGCGGGCGTCTCCCTCGCGGGCTGTCTCAGCTCCTACGAGACTGTCGTCGGGAGCAGCACCGAGGAGGAGTCGGTGACGGTCGGAGTATTGGCACCGGATCCGGACAGCGACTACATCGGTCGGTCGATCGTCCGAGCCGCGGAGGTCGCCGTCGCCGAACTCAACGAGAACGGGGGTATCGACGGCCAGGACGTGGACATGGTCGTCGGCGATACGAACGGGAGTCCGCTCGAGGCCCGTCGCCAGTACCAGCGACTCGTCCTCGAGGAGGGGGCAGACGTGACGGTCGGCGTCTTCGCGAGCGAGGCGCTCATGAACATCATGGGCGATATCGCCGAGCAAGAGACGCTCCATCTCACCTCCGGCGCAGCGACGACGGCGGCCAGCAAACTCGTTCACGACGAGTACGACCGCTACAAGTACCACTTCCGCGTCGGGCCGAACAACGATTCGGATCTCGGACAGATGCAGATCGACTTCATCGACGACATGGGTCCGGACCTCGGCTGGGAGTCCGTCGCGCTGCTCGCCGAGGACTACCAGTGGACCGAAAAGCCCTGGGAGGTCTACCAGGAGCAACTCGCCGATACGGGCGTCGAGATCGCGATGGAAGAGCGGTACCCTCCGGCGACGAGCGACTTCTCGGATCTCTACGACGAGGCCGAGGCGGAAGGAGCCGACGCGGTCTTCATCACGACGGCCCACACCGGGACCGAGGCGCTTCTCGACTGGTCGTATCCGAACCGACCCGATCCCCAACCCCAGCCGCGACCGTTCGCGTTCGGCGGGATCCACGTCCCGATGCAGCTACCGGCGTACTACGACCTGGTCGGCGGTGCCTGTCGATACGGCGTCGGCCAGACGAGCGCGACGGCGACCAGTACGATCACCGACAAGACCCAGCCGTTCGTCACGGCCTATCAGGACGCCTTCGACGGTGCGAACCCCGTCTACACGGGATATCACACCTACGACGCCGTCATGCTGTTCGCCCACGCGGTCGAGGAATCGGGGACGCTCGACGCCGACGAACTGGTCTCGCAGATCGAGACGACCTCGTTTACCGGTGCGGCCGGCACCGCCGAGTTCCACGATCCGAGCCACGAGTTCGCACACGACCTCGTCTATCGGCGGGAGGATACCCTCTACTTCCAGTGGCAGGAAACCGACGACGGCGAGGGCGTCCAGGAAGTCGTCTGGCCCGAGGAGCAGGCCACCGCCGACTACGTGACGCCGCCGTGGCTCGAGTGATTTCGCGGCAGACTGCGACGCCGAACCGATTGCGACGCTGAATCGGCTGGTCTTCGACGGATTGCCGTCCATTTCGTGACGACGAACGCGAGCGACAGCCGAACCGGGGCGAACTGCAAGCTCAGCGACGCGAAACGGACTGTCGGTGCAGTCGGTGCGACGACACCGCGATGAGGACCCCGAGCGGGGACGGTCGTCGCGTTAGAACAGGTACCGTTCCTCGAGATCTTGTGGAAGAATGATCTCGATTTCACCCCTCGACTCGTACTCGTGGACCGTCTCGACCAGCGTTTCGAACGCCTCGAGATCCTCGCCCTCGAGACGGTGGTAGAACATCGACGTAATGCCTCTCATCTCGGCCGTCCGCTCGAGCGCCCGCTCGACGCGCTCGGCATCGGGTTCGCCGATTCGGGAGGCCAGCCGCGTGTTCGTGTTGTATCCCTGAACGGGCGGGCCGCCGGCGAAGCCGATCGCGTGGTAGTCGTCGACGAGTTCGATCGTCGTCGCGTCGTACTGGCCGAACGGGTAGGCGAAGTATTCGGCACCCTCCTCGTACCCCCGGTCGACGAGCCACTCCTTGCCCGCGCGGATCTCGGCTTCCTGCTCCGCCGCGCTGAGTTCCGGCAACTGCGGGTGGCTCATGGTGTGGTTCGCGACGCACCAGCCCGCGTCGTGGAGTTCCCGAAGTTCGTCGGTTGTCACCCGCGAATCCCCGCCGGCTTCGCCGCGTTCGACGTAGTTGGGGTTGATGAACGTTACCGCCGGATAGCCGTACTCCTCTAAGAGCGGCAGCGCCTTCGTGTAGTCCGTTTTGTGGGCGTCGTCGAACTGGATCATCACTTTCCCCGTCTCCGGACGGGGGGTGAAGTGGAGGTCGTCGAACCAGACCGTCCGCCTCTGTCCCTCACCCGTGCTTAGCTGGAGGTGGACCTCGTCGACGCTCGCCGCGTCGAACCCGTCGTCGACGTCGGTCACGCCGAAGTTGTACCGCTCGAGCGGCAGGTGGGGGGTGATCCCGCGTCGGTACTCGATCGAATTGCGGTCGCTGTCGACCAGTCGGAGCCACGGAACGACGAGGTCGTCCGACGCGACGGCGACGCCGGGAACGACGTCCGTCAACTCGCGCGATTCCGAGAACGTTTTCGCGAGTCTGGCACTCCCCGATGTCACCTCGAATCGAGCGCTCTGCGAGCCGACGAGCGCTCGATTCTCGTCGGCCGTTAGCGTGCCGCCAATGACGTCCCACCGGTCGAGGTCTTCGAAATCGTCGTCGGTTCCCGCGGCGTCGGGATAGGTTCGCGACCCGTTGCCGTTACCGCTCGAGGGCGATCCGTCGTCGCCGTTCTCCGAATTCGAGTTGGGAAACGTGGCGTCGGCACAGCCGGCGAGTCCAGCCGCTGCTGACGTTGCGACAGCGAGGTACGTTCGTCGGTCCATTGGCGAGAAACAGGACAGCGTCCGGTATTGTTACGTAGTCGTTACTGTCCCTCTCCGAAAAGAAATCAAAATCTAAACGCTTGTTCGGCGGCCGTTCCACTCGCCGAACGGTCGGCTGAATTGCGGTCTACAGATAAGCAAGGCGAGTGCCTCGGGGTCGTCCGGAAGACGCAGTCTTCCGTGACCGAGCGGAGCGAAGCTCCGCGATGTCCGCGAGACCTCCGGTCTCGCTTGATGACGAGACGCCGAAGGCGTCTCGAACCACTTGACCCCGAGGCGGTTCAGAGGTGTTGGACGGGACGGTTCATACGGACTGCTGTCGGTCGTTTACGGCGCAATCGTAGGACTGCCCGGGTTGTGCCAGGGAACTCGTTACAGCAGCCCGTATCAGTCCTCGAGGTCGTCGTCGCTGACCCCGACGGCCTTCGAGACGTCGGCGTCGTCGGGTTCCTCCTGTCCGCCGACGACGAGTTCGCCGTCTTCGGTTTCGACGTAGACGTCGTCCGCGAACCCGCCCTCCGCGTGGGGGTGTTCGGGCTCTTCAAGCCGTTCGGGCGTCGAGGGTGCCTCGGGGAGCCCCTCCAGCGGCGCGAACTGCCCAAGAGGGTCGTCGATCGTGATATCCCAGCGCTCGAAGAACTCCCCGTAGCGGTCGTAGTGGGCCTCGAGTTCGTCGACGGGAATCTCCATCATCTCGGTCCAGCCGTGGTTGTAGAAGTCGAAGTTGGCCTGGATGTGGGTGATTTCGCGGGCTTCGGCCTCCGAGTACTCCTCCTGAAGCGCCTTCAGATAGCTATCCATCGTCGCCTCGAAGAGGCCGTCGAGGTGGTCTTTGCGTTCGTCAGCACGCTCCGGGTCGGCCTTATCGAGAAAGATTTTGGTGTGCATGCGAACCAGCCCGGACGTTGCAACCGAGCGAATGACCGGCGTCTCGAGGGCTTTCCGAGAGGCGAAGTGTCGAACGTTTTGACGGAGTTTCATGTCGCCGACTACGGAGGGGCAGGTCAATAACGGTTTGGCTAACGACGTACCCGGCTTGGCGGTCGAGCGACGAGACCCGCTCGATTCGAAACTGTCAGAGATAACAGCAAACCTTGCAACATCCAGAATTGGAACGAAGGCGACGTGGCTTCGCTACCAATCGTTACAATATTCGGCCGATATATCACGATCGTTGTCTTCAGTCTGGCGGCTGGACGAAATAGACGAGATAGCAACCCACTTTAACCCGCATTACGAACGTTCCGGATATGACCCAGTACGTGATCATCGGTGACGGGATCTCTGGCAGTTCGGCTGCCGAGACCCTCCGGGAAGAAGACCCGGATGCGAAGATTACCGTCATCACCGATGAGGGGGAGCCACTGTACAATCGGATTCTCATCAAGGAACACGCGAAAGGAAAACTCCCCGAAGCCCCCATCTCGATCCACGAGGAAGAGTGGTACGAGGAACGCAACATCGACCTCTCGCTCGACACGCACGTGACGAGCGTCGACACCGACGAAAACGTCGTCCACACCCACGACAGCGGCGACATACCCTACGACAAGCTGCTGGTCGCGACCGGCGGGACGCCGACCCAGCTACCCGTCGACAACAGCGATGCAGACGGGATCCATCACTTTTGGACGTTCCAGGACGCACGCGGGATCCGCGAGAGCGCGGAAGCGGCCGACAACGCCGTCGTCGTCGGTGCCGGTCTCCTCGGCATCGACTTCGCCGCCGTCTGCGGTGCACAGGGTGTCGACGGCAAGTACCTGATGCGCGGCGACCGCTGGTGGCGCTATGCGCTTTCGAGTGAGGGCGCGGAAATCATGCACGAGGGCATGCGCGACGTCGGCGTCGAACCCGTCTTCGACAGCGGCGTTGATCACTTCGAAACCGACGACGACGGTACCGTGACCGCGGCCGTCGATCCGAACGGCGAGCGCTACGACTGCGATTTCGCCGGCGTCGCCATCGGACTGACCTTCAACACGGAGTTCCTCCGCGGAGCCGGTCTCGAGCAGGACAACGGCATCCTCGTCGACGAGTACATGCAGACCAACGTCGACGACATCTACGCGGCCGGCGACATCACGCGCTTCTACGACGTGTTGCTTGGCGAGCAAGCCCAGAACGGCTCGTGGGGCTCGGCCAAAGAACAGGGTCGCGTCGCCGCGGTGAACATGGCAGCCGACGCCGAGGAAGAGGAGTTCCAGTGGGTCTCCTCGTACTCGATCACCCACTTCGACTTCCCGTTTCTCTCCTTCGGCCACCCTACCCTCGGCGACGAGCACGCCGAGCGCAAGTACAGCGACACCGAGTGGCGTCGCGTCGCGTTCAAAGACGGCAAGATCGTCGGCGGCGTCCTCATCGGCGATCTCTCGCCACAGAGCAAGTTCAAACAGCTCATGCGCAACCAGCGCGTCGTCGCCGACCAGGCCGAGGTCCTCCTCGAGAAGCAGGTCGATCTCGACAACCTCGCGCCGGAACAGGAGCAGTAGTCTCGCTGCGAGCGGTCGATCACCGGCGTCGATTCGTCCCGTTCTATCCGCTTAGTCAGTCGTCGATACCGCCCGGAGGACCGGTAATACCCGCGTGTGAGCCGTAATTTCACCGATACGTCCGCAACGGTTAAGTAGAATACAGACATTTGGTAACAATGAACATGACCTCCAGTGACCTCCTCCGTCGATCGCTACACCTCGAGCGAGTCGAGTCGGTGACGGCGGAGACGACCGTCCGGTACGTCGATCAACTCGATACGGAGACGCTGGACTCGTTTTACGGCGCACTGACGCAGGGTCGATCGATTTCGGCGACGGACGCCGATCTCGAGCCGGGGGAGGTAATCGTCTTCACTGACTACTACCGAGTCACTCGCGCCTGATACGGACGGTGCAAAAAATTCGAATCGGCGACTCGTCGGTGAGCGAGCCGATCAGTCGTCCGCGGGCGTAGCGCCGCTGCTACCTTCGGCCTGGTCTTTCGTCCAGGAGAGCTTGCCGCCGGCGGCGAGGATTGCGCGTTCGCGTTCGGAGGCGTCGAGCGTCGCGGTGTACTCGTCGCCGTTGACGAGGACCGTGAACTCCTCCTGACCGCTGGTGACGGCGTCGTAAACGTCGTCGTCGATCTCGATCTCGTCGCCCTGATCGATCGCGTCGTAGGTGTCCTCGTCGATCGTCAGCGGGACGATCCCGAAGTTGAAGAGGTTCGCGCGGTGGATCCGGGCGAAGCTCTGTGCGAGGACGCCCTCGATTCCCAGATACATCGGACAGAGGGCGGCGTGCTCGCGCGAGGAGCCCTGGCCGTAGTTCTCGCCGGCGACGAGGAAGCCGCCGTCGGCGTCCAGCGCGCGCTGTGCGAAGGTGTCGTCGACGCGCGAGAGGGTGAACTCGCTCAGTTTGGGGACGTTCGACCGGTACATCAGGATGTCCTGGGTTGCAGGGATGATGTGGTCGGTCGTGATGTTGTCCTCCATCTTGAGCAGCGCTTCGCCCTTGATTTCGGAGCCGAGTTGGTCTTTCAGCGGGACATCGCCGATGTTCGGACCCTTGATGAGTTCGTCGTCGACGGCCTCGTCGGGGGCGATGAGGTCCGTCTTGGAGCCGTTGTACTCGTCGGGGAGTTCGACGCCGGGCGCCTCGAGGTCGCCGAGTTCGTCGGCGAGGTTTCGCGGATCGATGATTTCGCCCTTGAGCGCGGCTGCGGCCGCGACCTCCGGCGAACAGAGGTAAACGTTGTCGTCTTCGATGCCGGAGCGACCCTCGAAGTTGCGGTTGAAGGTTCGCAGCGAGACGGAGTCCGAAGCCGGAACGTGACCGATGCCGATACACGCTCCACAGGTGGCCTCGGAGAAGTTGACGCCGGCGGCCATCATCTCCGCGACCCAGCCCTCGCGGGCGAGCATCTCGGAGGCTTGCTTGGAGCCGGGTGCGACGATCGTCTCGGTCTCCATCGAGGTCTCGCGACCCTCGAGCATCTTGGCGACGGGGAGGATGTCCTCGTAGCCACCGTTCGTACAGGAGCCGACGATGACCTGCTCGACGGATTCGCCTTCGACTTCGCTGACGGGGACGACCTTGTCCGGCATCGAGGGCTGGGCGATCAGCGGCTCGAGGTCGGAGAGGTCGACGACGATTTCGTCGTCGTACTCGGCGTCGTCGTCGGGCTGAAGCTCGACGTACTCGTCGCCGCGACCGACGCGCTCGAGGTAATCCTCGGTCTGGTGGTCGGTCGGGAAGATCGACGTCGTTGCGCCGAGTTCCGTTCCCATGTTGGTGATCGTCATCCGCTCGGGGGCGGTGAGCGACTCGACGCCGGGGCCGGTGTACTCGAGGATCTTGCCGACGCCGCCTTTGACGCTCAGGCGTCGCAGGAGCTCCAAGATGACGTCCTTCGCGGTGGCCCACTCGGGGAGTTCGCCCTCGAGACGGACGCTGACGATCTCGGGCATCTCGATGTAGTACGGTGCGCCGCCCATGGCGACGGTGACGTCGATGCCACCGGAGCCGATGGCGAGTTCGCCGATTCCGCCGGGGGTCGGGGTGTGGCTGTCGGACCCAAGCAGCGTCTTACCGGGGGCGGCGAAGTTCTCGCGGTGAACGTTGTGACAGATACCGTTGCCGGGGCGAGAGAAATGAGCGCCGTATGTGCCGGCCGCAGAGCGGAGGAAACGGTGATCATCGGTGTTCTTAAAGTCGAACTGGTAGGTCTGGTGGTCGCAGTACTGGGCTGCGATCTCGGTCTGTACTTCGTCCAGTCCCATCGCTTCGAACTGGAGCCAGACCATCGTTCCGGTCGTGTCCTGCGTAAGTACCTGGTCGATCTCGATCCCGATCTCCTCGCCGGTCTCGAGTTCGCCCTCGACGAGGTGGTCGTCGAGAATCTTCTCGGTGAGAGTTTGTCCCATAGCACCCAGAACTCGGCTTTCCGTCGTGATAAATCCAGCGTGTTTTGGCGAGGCGTCGTCCGTTTTCGGGCCACGAAACAGCTACTCTTCGAGTAAATATTCCCACGCGGGTGGACGTTCGTCCGGCGGATTCCCTTTCGAGGACACTAACGTTCCAGTATCGACGATTTTCGCCGGTGCTGGGATGTTGCTCGAATCCGCGTTCGATCGGCTCGAGTACCGTCGCGTTCGATCGAGCGTCCACGACCGACTCGAGCGCAGCCCCACCTCGGTTGCACAACCCGCCGGGTGTATCCCGTCCCCCGATCACGAACGGATACGCTTTTCTCGGTTCCGTGGCGTTGTCACCACATGTTCCGCTCCGGCGCGTTCGTCGCCGACCACATCTCGCCGACGTCCGACGATCAGATCCAGCCGAACGGCGTCGACCTGACGCTCGATGTCGTCTTCGAACAGCTCGAACCGGGTCGCATCGGCCGAGAGGGAAAACAGGTCGGCGATCGGGTCGCCCGTCCGCTCGAGGAACTCGAGAAGAAAGATCCCGACACGTACTATCTACCGGAGGGTGCCTACGTCGCCCGCTACGGCGAGCGAATCGCGATCCCCGAGGGTCACATCGGCTTCGTCTATCCTCGCTCGTCGCTGATGCGTAACTCGTGTATGCTGAACACGGCCGTCTGGGACGCCGGCTACGAGGGCCGCGGCGAGGGCCTGTTGCAGGTCCACCACGACGTCGAGATCGAACGCGGCGCTCGGATCGCCCAACTCGTCTTCGCCGAGGCGAACCACGAGGACGTCTACGACGGCAGCTATCAGGGCGAGAACCTCGAGTGAACCGCCTCGGCCTGCTTTTTTGTAGATCGGATGAACCACCGGTTCGCGTATCCTTTTGACCGTTCCAGACGGAGGGATCGATAGCAATGATGGCGACCACGCACGTGTTCGCGGGACTCGCCGTCGTCGCCCCCATCGCGGCCGTCGTTCCCGAGTTTGCGCTCCCGCTGGCCATCGGAGCGATCCTCGGCGGACTCGCGCCCGACTTCGATCTCGTCTTCGCCCACCGACGAACGCTGCACTTTCCCGTCGCCGGCGTCGCACTCGCCGGTCCGGCAGTCATCGCCGCTGTGGTCGTTCCCTCGAGCGCCACGGCAGCCCTCGCGGCGTTCGCCGTCGCCGCCTGGCTCCACGCCGCCAGCGACGCGCTCGGCGGCGGCCCGGAGATGGATCCGTGGAACGATCGGAGCGAACGCGCCGTCTACGATCACGTCCGAAGCCGCTGGATCCGACCGCGGCGCTGGATTCGCTACGACGGCGCGCCGGAAGACGCCGCCCTTGCCGTCGCGCTCGCGGTCCCCGCGTTGCTCGTCTTCGACGGCTGGACCAGGGCAGTCGTGGTCGGCGGTATTGCCCTCTCGCTGGCCTACGCGTTGCTCCGGCGTCAACTGGTCGCGTGGGTGCCCGACTGGCTCGAGTGACCGATTGCAGAATCGAGGACGCGAGCAGCGACGCGAGTCGGAACGCTGATACTGCCGCTTCTCCAGCAACTCCGTATGGTTGATACGTTCCTCGCCCAGACAGTCCACCTCGTCTTCGCCGCGCTCTGGGCCGGCAGCGTCTGTTTCGTCGCGCTGGTCGTCCTCCCGCTCGCACGGGACGGGGCGTTCAACACGACGAAACCCCTCGAAGTTATCTCGGGCAAGCTCACGACCATCACGCGGGTAAGCGCGCTCCTGCTGCTGCTCTCGGGCGGCCACCTCGCGGGAACGCGGTACACGTCTGAGCGGCTCTTCGAGACGACGAACGGCCAGCTCGTCCTCCTCATGGTCGTCCTCTGGGCCGTCCTCGCCGCGCTCGTCGAAATCGGGGCGAAACGGCTCGAGGCGGGACTCAACGGGAAGAAACTGCGCGAACCGGCGAACAAGGCGCTCCCGATGTACCGCGCGGCGGCGGTCGTCTCCATCGCGTTGCTCGTGGTCGGCGGCATGATCTCGACGAACGTCGTCCGACTACTCTGACGACTCGGGACCCGCTCGCGGCGGTAACGGGCTCTCGTGGGCGTTCGGCGTGTGATACGCACCCTCGGTTCACGTCCGTCCGCGAACTGGTCGAATATCGTCGGGAAACTGGCGACAGAATCGTTTTTCGACCGGAAACGTCTTAGGAACAAATATTCTTGCGAAAGATACTTAGTTGGTTACTGTAACGTACTCCCATGATGATCAGGGGCAAAGAACTGGCGCTGTCGGTGCTCGCGGTCGGAACCGCTGCGGTCGCCGGATACGTGCTACACTCGGGCCAGCGGACCGACTGCCCGTCGCGGTCGAAAGCCGACCTCGGCGCACGAGTCATTGCCCACGAGGAGATCCCTCGCGGGGCCACCGTCGTCGATATCAGTTCCCAGCGGCTGGGCGACATCCCCGGCGCGCGCCGCGCCATCGACCGCGCGGTTCGCAACGACGCACAGGAGGAGTGGGAACACCTCACGATCGATCACGAGGGCGCCTGGTCCGTCGTCGACGCCGTTCGGGGCTCCCTGCCGTATCACGACGGGAACGGCTGCGAGTACAACGGCGTCTACGTCCGGTACGACGACCGCATCGTCGTCCTCGACGCGATCGGCTGGGCGCGCCTCGAAGAACCGCTCCACTAGCCGGCGCTGATAGCCGATCGAACGGGTTCCTCGCTCGCCCGTCGCCGAATCGTTGATTTTCGAGGTGCCCCGATCCTGCACAGTGGGCGCTGCTCGACCAGCGCGTGTCGATCGAGCGGACAGCCAGCGCGCACCGACCGAGTGGATCGGCCAACGCGACTCGAGCGTGGACCCGGCTGAACTCGAGCGTAGATCAGACCGGACTCGAACGCCGAGTGGCGTATCGCGAATCACAACCACTACCTCACACCCCCGCCGAGTGGACCGCATGCAACTGGGCGTAATCGGACTCGGACGGATGGGACAGATCGTCGTCGATCGGACGCTCGAGGCGGGCCACAACGTCGTTGCCTTCGACCTCGAGCCGGAAGCCGTGGCCACGGCCGCGGACGCGGGCGCCGAACCGGCCGACTCGGTGGCGGATCTCGTCGACCGACTCGGCGAAGGGAAACGCATCTGGCTGATGGTCCCCGCAGGCGGGGCTGTCGACGCGACGCTCGAGGAACTCGAGGGACATCTCGACTCGGACGACGTCGTCGTCGACGGCGGGAACTCCTACTTCGAGGACTCCGTCCGACGGGCCGAAAGCTGTGCAGCCGCGTACCTCGACTGCGGGACCTCCGGCGGTCCCGCGGGCGCACACCTCGGCTTCTCGCTGATGGTCGGCGGCCCCGAGTGGGCCTACGACGAACTGACGCCCGTCTTCGACGCCGTCGCGACGGGGCCCGACGGCCACGAGCGCATGGGACCCGCGGGTTCGGGTCACTACGTGAAGATGGTCCACAACGGCGTCGAGTACGCGCTGATGCAGACCTACGGCGAGGGCTTCGAGCTGCTCCACGAGGGCCGATACGACCTCGACCTGGAGAACGTGGCATCGGTCTGGAACAACGGCGCGGTGATCCGCTCGTGGCTGCTCGAACTCTGCGAGGAGGCGTTCCGCGAGGAGGGCTCCGATCTGGGCGACGTCGCGGACCGCATCGAGGGCGGCTCGACGGGGACGTGGACCGTCCAGGAAGGACTCGAGCAGGAGGTTCCCCTGCCGCTCATCTACACCGCGTTGTCCGAGCGGTTCGGCTCGCGGGCCGACGACGGCCGCTTCTCACGACGGCTGGCGAACCGCCTCCGATACGGCTTCGGTCGACACGAAGTGCAGCGACGGGAGTAGCGTCGTCGCGATTCCCGGATCGGGCGTGAGAGCTTCGGACGGCGGAAGAAAACCGACCAAATCGGAACCAAACGTGACATTGCAGGGGGTCGAACTGTGATTTTGCCTGTCCGACTCGGGCCGAAATATTGGGTCATTTTCTTTACTCCCGGTCTCGAGACCATGAGTTATGAACGCTTACAACTCGACGACGGTGTCAGCTACCGACGACCAGCAGCCGAGTATGGCCGTCGTCGACCTCGTCAGCGAGGTAACCGGCACCGACGTACTCGAGCTTGACCCTCTTTATAACGCGATCGATCCCGACGTTCTCGACACGCTCTGTACGTCCAGTTCCGGCTTTACGAGTCTTGAATTTCAGTACGCGAGTCACACCGTCGTGGTCGAGCAGGTCGAGCACGGGTTGAAAATTTCGCTCGAGCCGGTGACGATCGGCGCGGCGGGATCGTCGGGCGTTGCGGATAGCGGGCCGTCGGCGTAGGCCGGTTTTTAGCGCAACAGTGCTACTGCTCGCGGTTTCGACCGCATCTGGCCCTAGTCACAGATCTCTTCTTCGTACTCCCGCTCGAGCGTTAGCACGATATCCCACTGTCCCGACGTCAACACCGCCTCGTTCTCGAGCGTGATGTAGTACCGGTCGTCGGCATCGATACTGAGCGTCCGTCGAATGTTGCTGCTGGGGCCGATATCTGCGATCACGGTTCCGGCTGAGTCCTCCACCTCGAGTGCAGGGCGTGCACCATCGACTTCGGTAACGTCGATGGTCAGTTGGTCCCCACGCTCCAAGTCGGGATTCCACGTGAGCGTCCCACCGGCACTGACGGACTGCATCTCGTCATATATCGTTTCTTCCCTCGTTTCGGTAACGGTTCTACAATCCGAACCACCGCCGGACGATGCGGTCGCGGTCGTCGAATCATCCCCCTCATCCGCGCAACCGGCGAGCGCAACGATGGCGCTAGCACAACAGCCTCGAATAACAGTACGTCGTGTAACCATACACCCTACTGGTAGGGTATCGTGAAAAGACACCCGATTGAAATTATTACTGATGGTGCTATTATACAAAAACGGATCACGTGGTATTGGTCCCCCTGAGCCGAGAAATCGCGCTTCGGACCGGAAAACGATTTCACTCGTGGCTCACTCTCTGCCACTCAATTTATACCACCCGTTTCGCAATAGTACCGTTGTTAGATCTTACAGATGGGGGAGGAGAAACTCACTATCGCAGTTCGATTCTTCGGCGGCGCGGGGAACTACACGGCTGTTCTCGAGCGGTGTTTCACGTACGTTCTCACCGAAAACCCGGACGAGGCTGCACTCTTCGAGTGGGTGAAATCGAACACGCGAGCGACGAGCGACGACGGCATTCGCGATCGGTTCCGCTTTCTCGAGTCGATCCGGCTACTCACAGTCGACGAGGAGCGAGTGGCGTTGACCGAACGCGGAATCCAGTGGATAGCTGATACTGAGCCGAAGGTGCTGTTCGACGCGCTCGCCGAGAACGTCCGCGGCTTCGAAACCGCGCTCGAGGCGTTGCTCGACGGCCCGAAGACTGACGCTGAACTGGGCGCGGCTATCGCGGACGACCATCCCGAGATCGGCTGGAGCGACCCCTCGGGACCCGCCCAGCACCGAGGCTGGCTGCAGAGTCTCGGCTACGTCGAGCGGTCTGATGGGATGAACTCCCTGACGGACAGCGGCCGAGACCTGGCTCGGCGACTCGCATCCGACGGTCCAACCCTCGAGCGCGGAGAGTCCTACACACAACAGGAACTCGAGTCGGCGTTCGACACCAGCTTCGGCTCGTACGTTAAGGGAATCAGTCCGCGAACGGACGACGACGGAGCGCTGTCGTACATTATCGTCAAGGCTCGAGAGGACGGCCCGTACGGCGACGATCTCGGGGGAGAACGCTTCACCTATATCGGCGAGGGTGTCCCCTCGAAAGGCGATCAGTCGCCGACCGGAGCGAACAAGGCGCTGCTCGGACAGGCCGAGGGATCGACCGTCCCGGTGTATTTCTTCTACCAGCCCGCAGACAGCAGCGAACTCCGCTACGAGGGACTGGTAGCTATCGTCGATGCCCGATACGTCTTCGACGACGATCAGGAGCGAATGGTCTACCAGTTCACGATGGAGCGGCTGGCGTTCGACCATCCAGTGGAGTTCGAGACCGTCGCGGCGTCGGTCACCGACGGCGGCCGCGCGAGTGGGGTGCAGACAGCGAGTGGAGACGACTCGGAGCCGGCGCTGACCGACGACGACGCCGAGTTCACCGAAACCCAACGACGCGTGCGGTCGAGTGCGTTCGCGAGTCGAGTCAAATCGGCCTACGACTCTCGCTGTGCGATCTGCGGAACGTCTCGGGAGTCTCCCGCCGGAACCGTCGACATCGAGGCGGCACACATCTATCCGAAACGGGACGACGGCCGCGATATCGTTCAAAACGGGCTCGCGCTCTGTCGACTGCACCACTGGGCCTTCGACGCCGGCTGGCTCTCCGTGTCGGACGAGTACCGGATTCTCGTGGCGGATCGACCGGGCCTCGAAGGCTACGAGGAGTTTTCGCGCCTCGAGGGAGAGACGATCACGGTGCCGAATACCGAGGACGAACGACCGCACGCGAAATTCCTGGCGGCACACCGCGAGCGATACGGGTTCGAATCGATCGAAGAGTCCTCATAGCAGCGGGTGGTCGAATCAAACCGGCTCTCGAAGCGCCCAGACGTCTTCCCTCGGCTCGAGCCGATGCGGCTCCCGCCCGCGCTCGGTCAGAATCCCGGTGTGGTACAGCATCGCTTTTAGCTGGAACACGGTCGGCGAGTGGTAGACGTGTCCGTCCGCGAGCGCCTCGCGCCGTAGGTCTCCGTCTTCGGTCAACACCCGCCGCCGAACGTCGTCGGTACCGCGAACGAACAGCTCCACCGTAAGGGTCGGATGGACCGCGTGCAGGTGTTCGACGAGATCCACGAGCGACGGCTCCGGCTGCCAGTCGTCGTGCATGACCTGCAACTCGGTGACGAGTAGCTCCGTCGCGGGATACTCGAACACCACCCGACGGGCCAGCTGACCCCACTCGGGTGCGAGGTCGACGAACCGTTTTCGCGATCGGTACCAGTCCTCGAATTCCTCGAGTGCGCTCTCGACGGATCCACGGCGGGCGTTCGCGAACCGGACGACCTCCTGGCCGAGCGACGTAAGTTCGATCCCGCGCGGACCGTCTTCGATCAGTCCGAGAAACGCGGCTCCCTGTCTGGCGCTCTCGACGGCGCTGACGACTTCGTACTCCGAGAGCAACGCGTCGGTGTCGCCGTCCGCGTAGTGGGCCAGCGGATAGCCGAGGTAGTTCTTCGGGTGGTTCAGGCCGAACGATTTGTTCGCGACGCCCTGCGCGCCGGCCTGAAACCGCAGCGCCGTCGCCTCGCTCGAGGTCCGATTCCCGACGACTCGCGGGACTTCGAGCGCGTCCACGCCACCCGTCGCATCCACGCCCAGCACGCCGACGTTCAGCTCCCGCGCGAGCGTCCGATCGGTCGCCGTGATCGCGGCCGCCGGCGCGGCGAGGTACGCCGCGTTGGCCTCGTGGAGCCGATCGTAGGCCTGGACGATTCCGAGCTGGGTATCGACGCCGCCGCTCGTCTCCCCCTTCGCTTCGATGGCGATCAGCGGCGGCTCGTCGCCCACTCGTTCGACCGCGAGGAGGTCCGACTCGAGCGCACGCACACCGACCAGATCGGGATAGCCGCCGCCGATCCGGACGTGATTGAACGGCGCGAGACACTCCCGAACAGCGGGGGTAACGGGCCGTCCGGGGAGCCACTCGTCTTTCGAGAACTGCGTGTCGGCCACGACGTAGGACTGCCCGCCGTCTTCGTCCGCCGGAAAGAGCCGTTGCTTGGTGTGGGCCAGCACCTGCGGTTCGGACAGCGGCCGCGCCGCACTACTCATGCATCTCGATTAGTCACGGACACCAATAATGTTCTGGCGAGACGATTGGTCGCCGTCCACGCTGTTGGTGTCGACCCCGCTCGAGTATCTCGGTCTCGGGAACGCGCTCTCGGCGCGAGCGAATGCGGGCCAAACGTTACTGTCTCGAGGACGTACGTCGACCCATGATCGAGCCGACCCTCGTCTACGACGACGATTGCGGCTTCTGTACGTGGTGGGCCGACTACTTCGACGACCGAACCGAGATCAGGATCGTCGGTTTCAGCGACCTGTCGGACCATCCGGACCTGCGGGAACGGCTCCCGGAGCGCTACGAGGAGTGTTCGCACCTCCTGACCGACGAGCGCACGTACTCCTGTGGCGCGTCGATCGAGGAGGCGTTGCGCCGATACGACGAGAACGGTCCCGTCGGCAACGCGATCGGCTTCCTCCGGAATTTCGAGGACTACGGCCAGATTCGCGAGTGGGGCTACCGGCAGGTGGCGGACAACCGCGACAAGTGGGGTCAGGTGCTGTCGAAGACGCCGCCGGCGCGCCGGAAGACCGACGGCGATCGCTGAGTTCGAACCGGCCGGTACCGACGCTCTTCGGAGATCCGATCCGCCAGCGATTACAGCCCCGGTCTGCGCATCTATAGCACCTCGAGCGAGCTACTCACGTTACGCGAATGAGCCGCTCATACTACGCGAGCGCCGCGCGCACGTTACTCGAGTCCCTCGTACTCGTTCAACCACGACCGGACGACGCCCTGTAGTGCGCCGGTGGTACTCCCCAAATTCAGCATTTGATACCCGGACGCTGCCTTCTCGTTGACGTCGTCCATCCCGAAGCCGAGGCCGCCGAGAGGGACGTCGGCCTCGAGTGCCGCTTCCCGAATCTCCTCAATCTGTTCCTCGACCGCCTCGTGGGTCGGCTCCCCAGGATGGCCCAGCGACACCGCGAGGTCGAGCGGGCCGGCGAAGACGAACCCGAGTTCCGGAACCGCCAGAATATCCTCGATGTTCGCCACCGCAGTGGGGTTCTCGATCGTCACGCCGACGACGACCTCGTCGTCCTCGGTGCCGGCGTAGTCGTCGGTCGTCCCCCACCGACTCGCGCGGGGGCTCGCGAACCCTCGTTTGCCGGGATCGCCGTCGTACTCGAATCGGGACGCTTCCACCGCTCGACGGACTTCTTCGGCCGTTTCGATCCGTGAGACGAACAGAGTTCGGACGCCGGCGTCCAGCACCTTCCGAATCATCCCCGGATCGGGTTCGGGCAATCGAACGAGCAGTTCCGTGCCCGTCACGGTCGCCGCGCGGAGCAGGTCCTCGAGTCGGTCGCCGTCGAACGGGCTCGGCCCCGCGTGCTCGAGGTCGATCCAGACGAAGTCGAGCCCGAGTTCGCCGTAGAACTCGACGAGGGTGGGACTGTAGGTGTTTTCGAGGATGCCGAGCGCGACGGCGTCGTCCTCGAGCGTCCGTCGGAGCAAGTTGGTGCGTGGTGACGTCGCCATAGGCGGGTGACACCAGCGAGCGGGATAATGCTTCGTGGAAGGACCAGTCGTATCGCTCCAAAAACGGTTTTGTGCCAACACGTCGAACGGCACCCATGAACCGCGTCGAGATCGGCGATCTAAAGCCGAAACCGTACGACGAGGAGTTACACGCGGATCGACGCCCCCTATCCGAACCCCTCGGAACCGACCACGTCGCGATCACGCGCTACGTCCTCGAGTCCGGCGAGCGCTTCAGCGGCTCCGTCCACGCCCACTTCGATCAGGAGGAGGTGTTCGTCGTTCTCGAGGGCGAAGCGACGTTCGAGGTGCCCTCGGACGGCCCCGGCAGCGACTCCGCGGAAATCACCGTCGCCGAAAACGAGGTCATCCGCTTTGCGCCCGGCGAGTTCCAGTCCGGCCGAAACGACGGCGAGGAGCAAGTCGTAGCCCTCGCACTCGGCGCGCCGCGGAACACCGAGGATATTCGTATCGCTCGGATTCCCGTCCTTGAGGACAGGGACGTGAGCTGTCCCGACTGCGAGGCGGGTCACATGCGAATCTCGAGCGACGAGGATGTCGAGTTCGAGTGCCCGGACTGTGCGGCGACGCTGTCTCTCAAGTGAGCGAAAATTTAGCACCGCGATATGACTGACCGAGTCACTTCCAGATCGTCTCGACTCCAGCGTCCTGGATGGTTCTGTCGGACGTGATCACGGCGTCGGTTTCTCGAGCGGAATGACTCGCGACGACCAGTGCGTCGTGAATACTGAACGCATCGACGACCGACGCATATTCCACGAGTTCGTCATCGTCGATTGGAGCAAGAGCTATCGGACCGTTCGCGACGAGCGCCTGCCGAGCATCCTCGGGCGTCCCCGTCAACTGCACTCCACGAACGTCTTTATCCCGGGAAACCGCGTAAAACACTTCGGCGAGCGCCGTACTCGGCGCTTGAATAACGGCTTCGCCGGCCTCTGCTTGTGCGAACACGCGATCAGCACGCTCCGGAAGTCCGTCGACCAGATACACGAGCAACGCGACCGCATCGGCCGTGTACGTCGGCGTCGTCACGTCAAGTCTCCTCATAGTTTCGATCGCGCCGGTCACGAACGCGCTGTGTGAGTTCCTCACCGATCGCTTCGCGCTTCTCCTTCGGCGTCTCGTCCGGTACGAGCAGGCCTCGAGCATCGGTTCGCGTACGCTTTTTCACGACGATCCCGTCGTCGGTATCGACCCAGACGACCTCGTCACCGGGGTCGAGGTCGTATTTTTCACGAAGTTCCTTCGGGATGGTCGCCTGTCCCTTCTCCGTCACTCGCGTACTCTTGCTCATATCCAGTAATACGTCCCGTAATACCAAAGTGTTGGGGACGTCATTCAGCCCGTCGTTGCAGCCCCCCTCCGGCGAGAACGACGACCAGCGCCCCGCCTGCGAGCACCGCCAGCCCGGGGACGAACGACCCCGTCGCGTCGTGGAAGACGCCGATGAGCATCGGGCCGAAGAAGCCGCCGATCTCTCCCACGGCGAAGATAAAGCCCACCGCCGTCCCCGTGAGCCGCGCGCCGATCCCCTCGAGATCGGGCGGGATCGCCCGAATGAGCGGCGAGACGCCGCCGACTCCAAGGCCAGTCACGACGATGCCGACGACGACCAGCGCTCCAGTGTCGCCGGCGATCACCCCCAGAAGGCCGAGGAAGGCGACGGTGCCACAGCCCATCAGGGCGGGCCGGCGGGCCTCGAACCGATCCGCCAGTTCGGGCACCGTGAGCACGCCGACCACGTAGGCCCCGATCAGCAGGCTCGTCGCCTGCCCGGCCAACCCGGGTGAGAACCCGCGGGACTCGAGCACCGTCGGCAGCCACCCCTGCAGGCCGTGGTTGAGCAGCAGGTACATCGTTCCGACGACGACGACCAACTGGAGTTCGCGATGCGAGAGCACCAGTCGGAGGTCGGCGACGACCGATCCGAGCGAGAAGGAGTCGTCGTCGGCCATCCGGTCGTCGATCCGTGCGCGGCGGGCGACGAGCAGCCAGCCCAGTCCGTAGACGACGGCGACGACGCCGCTCCAGAAGAACAGCGGTCGCCAACCACCGAGCCACGGACCCAGCACCGGCCGGCCGACCGCGAACACGAGCGCCGACCCCGCCGAGGCCCCGACGAGGTAGATCGCGGACGGCCGGCCGGTCCTCGCGGGCGGAAAGAGGACGCCGACCAGTTTCGGAAGGCCGAACGTGATCGCCGTCGCGCCGACGCCGAGCAGGAGCGTCGCGGCGAGCAACGACGGAAACCCGGGGGCGACGCTGCGACCGATCTGGGCGAGTCCGTAGATCACCACGCCGACCGCGAGGCTCCGTCCGGGGCCGATCCGATCGACCGCGATCCCGGAAAAGAGTGCGAGCGGGATGTAGGTCAACGGCACCGCGCCGGCGAGCATCCCAGCCTGCGTGCTCGAGAGTCCCAGATCGTCGATGATCACCGGCAAGTACGCCGGCAGCGAGAACCAGACGAACATCAGGCAGGTATAGCTCAGTGCCGCGACGGCGACGAGGCCGTACTCCTGGCGGTACTCGGCACTCGAGCGACTCATTCGGGCGAACCGAGTGCGGGGACGTTCGAGTAGTTTGCCGTCCCGGTCGATACGACCGGGTCCTTTTGTCGCGCGCGTCGTTCGTTCAGTATGATACCCGAAGAGCGAACCGTTCTCGAGCGAGCGCGGGTCGCAAGGTTAGCGACGGCCACCGAGGACGGGATCCCCCACGTAGTGCCGATCTGTTTCGCGATTCTCGAGCCCCCACACTCGAACCACGACGACGGATCCGGCCTCCGAATCGTCTCGGCGATCGACGAGAAGCCGAAGTCGTCGCGGACGCTCCAGCGCGTTCGCGACGTCCGAGCCAATCCGCGCGTCGCGCTACTCGTCGACCGGTACAGTGAGGACTGGTCGCGTCTCGCATGGGTGCAAGTCCGGGGCCGGGCCCGCGTCGTCTCGAGCGAGCCCGACGAAGACGGGGACGCCTCGATGGGCGTTTCCACCGGCAATCACGGCGACGGCGTCGCCGCGCTCGAGTCGAAGTACGAGCAGTACGGAGATCACGACCTGCACGACCGACCGATTCTCGAGATTCGCGTCGATAGGGTCCTCTCGTGGGGTGCGCTCGAAGCGTACAGCTAGCTGAACGGCGAATCGCCGACCGGCTCGAGTTGCGCCACCTCGATCAATCACACCGAAACGGCGTCTCCGAGTTCCGGCGCGCTCGAGTCGAACCCCTCCCCCCGCAGTTCCTCGGCGAACGCCGCACACCGGTCGCCGTGGTTGACGAGCACCGGGCTCTCGCGGTACGACTCGAGGAACTCGAGCACACCGCTTCGATCCGCGTGCGCGGAGAAGTCGTACTGTTCGACCTGTGCGCTGACGGGCATCACGCGGCCGTCGATCTCGGCGCGGCCGGTCTCGAGGAGGTCGCGACCGGGCGTCCCCTCGACCTGATACCCCGTCATCGCGATCTTGTTCGTCGGATTGCCGCGAATTTCGGGGATGTAGGTCATCGCCGGGCCGCCCGAGAGCATCCCGCTGGTGGTGATGATCGCCGCCGTCTGGTCGACGATCCGCTTGCGCTGGCCATCGTGACCGGTGACGAACCGTGCGTGGGAGACGGCCCGCCGAAACGCCTCGGAATCGCGGACGAACCCGGGGTGCTGGCGGAGCATCTCGGTCACCTCCTTGCCCATGCCGTCGACGTAGCAGGGGATGTCGTGAGCCGCACAGACGAGCATCAACTCCTGCGTGCGGCCGATCGCGAACGCGGGGACGACGACCGTGCCGCCCTCCCAGAGCGTCGTCTCGACGCTCTCGGCGAACCGCTCCTCGACGACGGCCCGGTCCTCGTGTTCGACGTCGGAGTACGTGCTCTCACAGAGGACGACGTCCGCCTCGGGGCGCTCGCTCGAGCCCGCGACCAGTCGCTGGCCGCTGACGAGGTCGTCGGGGCTATCCCCCCGATTCGAGGCGACGTTTCCGTTCGCGCCCGACGGCTCGTCGATATGGAAATCACCCGTGTAGAGGAGCTGGGTCTCGCCGTCGTCGACGAGGACGTGTGCGCTGCCCGGAATGTGGCCGGCGTTGTAGAACGTCACCGAGTGGCCGGCCGCCTCGAACGTCTCGCGGTAGCCGTGGGTTTGCGAGACCTGCGTGACGCGTCGGAGGTCGGTTTCCGTGAACGGGCAGTGAAACGATCCCCCGTGGAGTTTGAGCGTGTCTCGAGCGAGCGTCATCGTCAGCTCGTACGTCGGCGGCGTCCAGTGGATCGGCGGCCGGGCGTCGCCCGAGAGCAGCGCCGGCACCGCGCCGACGTGGTCGAGGTGGCCGTGGGAGACGACGACCGCCTCGGGGGTCGGCGTCTCGATCGGAAACTGCGGCGGGTTGGCCGTCAGCATCCCGAAGTCGAGGAGAAGGGCGTCGTTTACGAGGATCGCACTACGACCCACCTCGCGAGCGCCGCCGAGAAAACGGAGTTTCATTGGGGAAGGTCGGTTCTCGAGCCGTTTTCCTCCATCGGTTCTCGGTGCTCGGTCGCGGCGGCTCCGTCACCGACGTCAACGGATCGGCGGCTGCTCTCGAGCGTGCGATTCTGTTGTGGGACTCGAGACGTAGTTTAAGGACGGTCTCTACGGTGACTGCAGTCCGTTTACATCGCAGATCGAGCAGTTGACCAACCGAGATACTTAAACGCTTTACCAACATACGTTGGTTAATGGATCCTCAACCCTCCGCTCCCGGTCGGGAGGTGGAGATCCTCCTGGTCGAGGATAATCCAGGAGACGCTCGGCTCGTAAAAGAGCTGTTCTCGGATGCACACATCGTGAATACGCTCCACGTCGCTACAGATCACCGGGAGGCGCTCGATTTCGTATATCAGCGCGGCGAGTTCACGGACGCTCCGCGACCGGACATCGTCCTACTGGATTGGTATCTTCCCCGAGCGACTGGCGACGGAGTCCTCCGTACGATGAAAGCGGATGCGGCGTTGAAGCAGATTCCCATCATCGTACTAACGGGATCCGACATCGGCGAAGAGCTCATCCAAACGTCCGAGTTCGAAGCAAACGCCTATCTCACGAAGCCGGTCACTCCCGACGACTTTATTTCACTCGTGCGCTCGTTCGAGTTATTTTGGCTCAGCGTTATCCGCTCACCACCACCCGAACTGTAGCACTCGAACGTTTTCGCGCCGCTCGCGACTGCGGAGACCGGCCCTTTTACGGGCAGAGCAGACTGCGCGGGTTACGAGGGTGCTGTTCGAAACGGAGCGTTCGACAGTGCGTATCGTCGCAGACGACGCCGATCGTTAGCGATCCCGGAGACGCGTTCGATCGGTCGACTGGCGAGCGCTCGAGCCATCGCGGCCGAGCCCGTTTCCCCGGCCGAGGTCGTCCTCGAGCAGTCGATCCAGTTCGCGCTCGAACTCGTCATCGCTGAGTGTGCCGTCGACGTACCGGGAGCGAAGCTGGTCCGCCGGTGCCTCGCGTTCGGTCGACCGATCCGAACGCTCGCTGCCGTACGCCGCGTCGACGGTTGCCCCGTCGTCGCGGAACAGCGAGGCGAGACCGACCACCGACAGCACGATGACGACCAGAATCGCGAGCGCAACGACGGCTGCGACGACGGTTGCGACGATCGAGAGGACGATACTGACGACGGCTGCGATCACGCTGAGTGCGATGAACGCGAGGAGGAGGGCTCCGGCCCCCTTGAGTAGGAGTGTCCCGAGACGAGCCATACGTGTCGTTCGTCTCACACGGAGAAAAAGGTGTAGCAATCGGTCGGCTACCGGACCGGCCCTCGAGACCGGCCTCAGGAACCGTTCGACGCCGGCGGCGGGGTCGTCTTCGCGGCCGTCCGTCTCGTGAGTCCGATGAGGTAGACATCAAGTAGGCAGATCACTAACACGGCGAGCGGAACCGCGACATCGATGTAGGCGACCGATTCGAACTGCAGCGCCGTCACGACGAACGGCTCGCCGAAGTCGAGCGCACCCGACAGCGTCCGGGCGGAGAGGAAGGCGAGCGCGAGCGCGTAGCACGCGAACCAGATCGCCCCGCGTTTCCACTGACCGAGATAGCAGTGGCCGAGCCCCGCGACGAACGCCGACAGGGGATAGGCGGGCCAGATCGGTCTCGAGAGCTCACTCATCGGTCGATCCTCACTCCCGGTGGAACGGAACCCGCGTCGCACGCTCGAGTCGACCGAGCGGTGACGAGACGTCGGTACAGGCGGCGTCGTCGACGAGCGCCTCGAGTGCCGTCCGCGCTCGCTCGAGCGAACGCTCGACGGCCGGCGTCGCGTACGCGAGTTCCTCGTCGGTCACGACCGCGTGCTGGCACGTCGGGTCGAAGAGCATGCGAGCGGCGCTCGCCCGGGGATCGTCGTCGTCGGACGTGGCCGACGACTGGGACGCGAGTGCGGTCATCATCGCGTGACTATAGCGGCGCAGCGTGGTCCGTGTTTCGGTCGAGGCGCCGACGGTCGCCGCACCGATCGCTCCCGCAGTTTCGGCAAGCGTCGCTGCCACCTCGAAGCGATCGTCCACGGTCTCGTCCGCATCAGCGCACGCAGCCGGGTCAGTGCGCTGGTCCGTATCGACGCGTTCGCCCGGGGCAACGGGCTCGGCCGCGTCGATGCGAGCCAGACACTGCTGGGTAAGTGTCGTCGATCCCTCGAGCAGGAGGCGATACAGCTCGAGACGCCGCCGGTCCGACACCGGCGTCTCGGCGAGCGTCGCGTACGCGCCGGCGTGGAGGAAGTCGCTCGCGAGGATGGCGTCGTCGCGGTCGACCGCCGGCCCACCACCATCTGCCAGCCCCCCGGCGGCGCTCATCAGCGTCAGTCGAAGCGAGACGTAGCCCTCGAGGAGCGTGACCGCCGTGACGACCGGCTCGAGAACGTCCGCGAACGCGCCCGGAGTCGCCGGATCGTCCCCGGATTCGGATTCGAAGCCGACTTCGCCGGCAACGGTACACAACGCGGCGGAGAGCGACCGGTCCCGCGCCGGAACGGACTCGACGGCGACCGTGCGAATCCGCGGCGCCAAGTCGGCGCCCGGACTGTCGGGAATCGAGCGACCGAGTCGTCAGCTGGGGTGGAAATCGTGTTCGGTCACCTCAATCACCGGGTGTGGGCGTCGGCGACTCGTCGGTCACGACGTCGTCGGTCCAGGTTCCGCGGAGGAACCAGGCCGCGGTGGTGATCGTCGACAGGACGTACGAGATGGCGACGGCGTACCAGACGCCAACGACGCCCATGTCGAGGAGCATAAGCGCAACGGCTGCGATCGGAATGCGCCAGAGCCACAGCTCCTGTACGGAGAGCACCATCGCGGCTCGGGTGGAACCGCTGCCGCGGAGTCCGCCCAACAGGATCTGGAAGACGCCGAGGAAGACGTAGGAGGGGCCGGCGATGAGGATGTACGCTGCGGCGTACTGAATCACCTGATCGGCGTCCTCGGTCCCCGCCTCGATGAAGATCGAGACGATCGGTTCGGCGAACTGGTAGGCGACGGCGATGACGACCGCGAACACCGAAACGACGACGATCGAACTGAGTGTGACCGCCTGCTTGGCGCGGTCGATCTGTTGGGCGCCGAGGTTTTGGCCGACGACCGTCTCGGTGCCGCGGGCGAGCCCCAAGGCGGGCATGAACAGCAACGAGGAGAGGCGCGTGACGATCCCGTAGGCCGCGACGGCTTCGGTGCCCGCGAGCGCGATGATCGCCGTCAGAACGGTGATCCCGAACGCGCGAAAGCCCTGCTCGGTCGCGATCGGTGCGCCGATGTCGAGGATTTGCCGGACCGTCTCACCGTCGAGCCAGAGATCCGAGAGCGAGGGCTGGAGCCCGACTCGACCGGTGAACAGCAGCGCGAGGCCGATTGCGGCCGCGATGCCGCGGGAGAAGATCGTCGCGACCGCCGCTCCGTCGACGCCCCAGCCGTCGAAGCCGGTGGCGGCATAGAGCGTGGACTCGAGGCCAGTCGCCCCGACCCAGGCGAACAGCGGGTTCCCGTCGAATCCGAGGATCAGGAACGGGTCGATGAGCACGTTGAGCGTGACGCTGACGGCCATCAGATAGAGCGGCGTTCTGGTGTCGCCCCAGCCGCGGGAGAGCGCGTCGAAGATGAAAAACCAGAACATGAACACGATGCCGACGAACATGATCCGGGTGTAGCTGACGGCGTAGGCGTAGGCGTCGCCGCCGGGTGCGGCGCCGACCATCTGCATGAGCCACGGCGTCAGCACGTAGCCGACGGCGGCGAATGCGAGCGCGACGACCGTCACGAACGAGAGCGTCTGGCCGGCGAGATGGCTCGCCGCGCCGATCTTCCCCGCGCCCTTGTTCTGGGCGATGAGGACCGTCCCGGCGACGGTGAGGCCGCCGCCGACGCTGATCATCAGGAAGACGACCGCCCAGGAGTACGACAGCGCCGCGATGGCGTCTCCGCCGAGGCGACCGACCCAGTAGGTGTCCGCCAGATTGTAGCCGACGTTGAGGATCTGCGAGGCGACGATCGGCGCCGACAGCACCATGAGCGGCTTGAACAGTTCGCCGTCGGTGACGTCGACCGACCGGTCCGTTGCGTCGCTCATTCGGTGGGATCACCCTCCGCGTTCGACGCTGTATTCTCGGTATCGCTCTCCGCGTGTGGTTCCCTTTCCGTCTCGTTCGTCGCTTCGTCCGCCATTTTGTCGTCCACGAGCCGATCGTCGCGCGGGAACTCGAAGCTCGCCTCGTCGGGAAACTCGACGTCGGGCGCAAGAACGTCCGCGAGGACGCGGTCGACGGTCTCCGCTCTGACCGTCTCGAGGTACTCGTCGCGCCCGAGCGTGAACTGGCGGATCCGCGCGCCGTCGAACGAGGCCAGCAAGAGCGCCGAAACGGACTCCGGATCGTGCGCTCGAAAGACGCCCGCGTCGATCCCGTCCCGGAGGATCTCTTCGACGGCGGTCCGGAGGATATCGTCGCTCTCCCGGAGCTTTTCGCGGTAGACGTCGTTGTACGGCGCCTGCGCTCGGAGTTCGAGGAAGGCCGTGTGAAACGCCAACTCGTCGTCGTCGGGATCGGCAAGGAACCAGTCGACGAACGCCGCGAGTCGCTCGAGCGGCGGCCGGGCACGAGTCCGCTCGACCCGCGCGTCGAACCCCTCGATCAGGTACTCGATGAAGTCCGCGACGAGAGCCTCGCGCGAATCGTAGTGGTAGAAGAGCGCGGATTTGCTGCGGTCGGTTCGGTCGGCGATCGACTGGGCGGTGAGATCACTGTAGCCCTCCTCGCAGAGTGCTTCGTAGGTCGCCAGCATGATCGCGTCCCGCGTGTCGTCTGCACTCACTGACTAACCAGTCAGTCAGGGGCGGGAAAAGATGTTTCGGTTCGAAGGGGATGCCACTCGAAACTGCACGATCGAACCCTCACTCCTGATTCTGATATCGACGAATTCCGAACTGGCCGTAGCCGCCGTAAGCGATCTCGAGCGAGCCGATCCACCAGTTCCACCGATCCGTTGGGGGACCGTCGGGCGCGTCCGAAAGCTCCTCGATGACGACGTCGTTTGTCAGCGTCGCCCCGACGTCGGCCTGATACTGGCCGGAGTCCGCGAGATCGACGGCCTGCCGAACGACGACGCGAGACTGGCCCATCGTGCCGCCGAACTCGTCGCGCAGACGGACCTCGAGTGTTCCGGGGTCGATAAACACGGACGAACGTACGGCTTCGACCTACTTGACTGTTCGAGCGTCGGTACCGGGGCAACTCTCGAGTAGCGTCGAGGAAACGCCGATTCCGGCGGTCGAGAGGACGGCTCGAGCGGGCCGACGACCGGTAAGGAGTGTGCGGCGTCCGCGGACGCGCGTCGCAGTTCTAGAAGAATTTGAACAGATCGTCCCGGTTCTGCTCGTGGAGGTGGTCGCGAACGGCCTCCTCGAGCGAACTGATCTGGCCGTTCTTGGCGGTGATGGGAGCGATCGTCTCCTGCCACTGCTTCCACGGTGGGAGCAAGCCGAGGCGGTCACAGAGGTCGTTCAGTCGTTCGTCGCGGTCGTCGACCTTGTCCATCTTGTTGACGGCGACGACGGTCGGCACGTCGAGTTCCCGCAGGAAGTGGAACATCTCGACGTCGTAGGGGATCTCGTCGGGGCCGGAGTGGCGGTCGATGATGTCGATGACGCTCTTGCCGTCGACGACCAGCACCGCGACGAGGACGTTGTCGGCGTACTCCTCGAGATAGTGGACGATGCCGGTCTTGATCTCTTCGCGGTGGTCCTCGTGGACGCCGCTCATGAAGCCGAAGCCGGGCAGATCGGTGATGACGAAGTCCTCGGGCGCCCAGTCGTAGTGGTTCGGCTCGCGAGTGACGCCGGGTTTGCCGCCGGTGTCGAAGCTGTGGCCGGTCAACTCGCGCATGAGCGTCGACTTGCCCACGTTGGAGCGACCGACGAGGACGACCTCGGCCTCGCGGTCGGGACGGGTATCGAACATAGGGCGTCGTAGGTGCGTCCCGGGTTTATACTCCGTGAATGAAGTCCCCGCGGCGGTCGCAACCCCGACGTCACACGAGTATTGCGATGAGCGTTCCGCCCACCAGCGCGGCGATCGCGAGTCCCGCGAGCCCGACGACTCTCGCCCGCGACGGCGCGGGCTCGAGGTCGACGTGGCGGCTGTTCCGAGCAGTCTGGAGACCGAACCAGGCGAGCGACAGCCCGCCGATACTCGCCGCGACGGCAAAGAGTCCCGCATCGGTTCCGCCGGTGCCGAGGGCTCGAACGCTCGAGAGGATGACGACGACGGCGAGGACGACGTCGGCGGTACCGAGGAGAACGTTCCACGGGAGCGTCCGCGGGCCAACCGTGATCGACTCGACGGTACCGCCGACGATCGACAGCACCGCCGCGGCGACGAGCCCCGAAAGCAGGACGGCGATAACGGGGTCCGCGATGGCGTCGCGTCCGAAAACGGCGAGAAAGCCCGCGATCAGCGTCAGCAAGAGGCTACCGAACCACGGTGCGAGCCGTCGGTACATGAACGAATTACGTTCCATTGACATAAAATCGTATCGGTGTGGATCTCTCGGCACGTCACCGATGTCGGGTCCGCCGGCGCTTCGTCGCGAAAGCCGCCGACTGGGAGCCGAAAGCGCCCCAAGTTATGTCCCCCGAGGTTCTCAGCCAGAGGTGTGCGGCTCGTACAGCTGACGGTTCCGACCGGTAAGCGAGAGACGATCGTCGACACGCTCGAGGATCGGGAGATCGATTACGTTCTCACCGACGAGAACAGCAATCGGGACTATACGGCGGTTATCTACTTCCCGCTCCCGTCACCGGCGGTCGAACCCGTTCTCGACGAGCTACAGGACGCCGGCATCGACGATGACGCGTACACGGTCGTCGTCGACGCGGAAACGGTCATCTCTCGGCGCTTCGAGTCCCTTCGCGAGGAGTACGAGAACGGCGACGTCGAGAGCGACCGGATCTCGAGACAGGAACTCCAGGCGGAGGCGGACTCGCTGACGCCGACGTTTGCCGTCTACGCGATCATGACGGTCATCAGCGCCGTCGTCGCGACGGCGGGTCTGTTCCTCAACTCTCCGGCCGTCGTCGTCGGTTCGATGGTGATCGCACCGCTGATCGGGCCCGCGCTCGGACTGAGCGTCGGTTCGGTGATCGACGACGAGGAACTGTTCAAGAGCAGTCTCTACTATCAGATCATCGGTATCGTCCTCGCAATCGGTGCAGCGGCGGTTTTCGCCTGGACGGTCAGGGTGACGAACATCGTCCCGCCCGGGCTCGATATCGGCAGCGTCGACGAAATCTCCGAGCGACTCGCGCCGGACTTGCTCTCGCTCGCGATCGCTCTCGGTGCCGGCGTCGCGGGGATCATCAGTATCGCGACGGGGACCTCCGTCGCCCTCGTCGGGGTGATGATCGCGGCCGCGTTGATTCCGCCCGCCGCGGCGGCCGGCATCGCCATCGCCTGGGGCCAGCCGTCGGCCGCGATCGGCTCCACGGCGCTCGTGCTGGTCAACGTCCTCTCGGTGAACCTCGCCGGACTCCTGACGCTGTGGTGGGCCGGCTACCGACCGGAGAATCTGTTCTCGATCGGAAAGACGGAAGAACGCGTCCGCAGGCGAGTGATCGGACTGGCCGTGATCGTCCTCGTCTTCGCTGTGTTCCTCGGCGCCATCACCTACTCCTCGTTCGCCGTCGCGACCTTCGAGGAGAACGCCCGGGGCGAGGTCGAAATGGTCCTTTCGGAGGGGGAGTTCGCCGAGTATCAGCTCCTCGAGTTCGAGGTCGTTATGGACGACGACTATCCGTTCGTCAGCCCGGAGCGCGTGACCCTCACGATCGGGGGACCCCAGGGGGAAATCCCCCCGGAGCTAGCTGATACGTTACACGAGCGGATCAACCAGCACGCCGACGACCCGGTCGGCGTCGAGATCAGATCCGTCGGGATCACGGAGCGCTGAGGGTCCCGTTTTTCCGCGATCTGCTCTCGGATACGCGTCGACGCGAACGCGTTGCCGAGGCGTTCTGATCACGCGTTCGGAACCGCGAGGAGCCGCTCGAGCGGCTGAGTCGCTCGCACGAGGAGGCAAGCGAGTGTCAGATCTGCCCCAGACGAACTTATCGCCGCAGTCGATCGAGCATCGTCGCGTTTCGGTCGGTTCCGTCGGCCGCGTCCGTCGGCTCGGCCGCGGCGGCGGACTCGCGTTCGGACTGATCGCTCCGGTCCTCGTTATCGCTCGAGTCGCCGCGGCCGAACCGCCGCCGAATCCACGTTCTCGGGCCGCCGATGCGGTTGATGAGATACGTCGGAAAGTACAGCGCCACCACTCCGAGCGCGAAGAAGCCGATTCCGGCGGCGATTCGACCGCCCCGGACAAACTCGAAGCCGACGACGAACATCGGGCCGGCCATCGAGAGCCCGGCGGCGGTCTGGAGCATCCAGAAGATACCCGGTCCCTTCATCGCTGTCTCGGTTCGGGTCGCCCGCCGGTATCGCTGTCGGTTCGCAAATCCGACGGCACTGTCACTCGTCGAACGGCAGTTTGGGTTCGTAGTCGATCGCCCCGATGGCCGCTTCGACCACCGTCTCGACGTCCGCGCCGGTCTCGACGCTCATGGCGTAATCGGCGGCCATCTCGTCGATCAGGCTGTCGTCCCAGACCTCCTTGCGGTCGACCTTGTTCGCGATCGTGAGCACGGGAACGTCCTCGAACTGCGCCGCGATGGAGTCGCGGAGTTCGAGTTGGGACTCGAGGGGGTAGCCACACTCGGCGCTCGGGTCGATCATCACGAGCATGCAGTCGGCGAGGTGCTCGATGGCGCTGACGGCCTGGGATTCGATCTCGTTGCGTTCGTCCGCCGGTCGGTCAAGCAGGCCGGGCGTATCGACGATCTGATAGCGGACGCGATCGCGCTCAAAGTGGCCGAGGCCGATCCCTCTGGTCGTAAACGGGTACGACGCCGTCTCGCCGCGGGCGTTGGTGATGTCGTTGACGAACGATGACTTCCCGACGTTGGGGTAGCCGGCGACGACGATCGTCGGCTCCTCGGGGTTGATCTCGGGTAAGTCCCGCAGGTCGTT
The DNA here is from genome assembly GCF_052040125.1 of Natronorubrum marinum. Lineage (NCBI taxonomy): Archaea > Methanobacteriati > Methanobacteriota > Halobacteria > Halobacteriales > Natrialbaceae > Natronorubrum > Natronorubrum marinum. Next base: position 217,414 of record NZ_JBPPFV010000001.1, on the reverse strand, counting down.
CCGGGACTTGTTGATGTAGATCAGTTCGTCGTCGATCTGCTCGACGATGTCCGCGAGGCGAGCGAAGGCCTGCTTTCGGTGTTTGCGGGCCGTGTCGACGTCCGTCTTCCGGAGCTTCGGCTGGTACTCCTCGTGGATCTCGCGGGCCTTCCGGCTGGCCCACATCACTTCCGAGAGGCTCTGGCGAAGCCTGTCCACGTCGACGATCGCGTCGGCGAGTTCGTAGTAGAAGGGGTGGACGTCGTCCTCGTACGCGAAGTCCGGCCACGCCGTGACCACGTTCTCCAAGTTGTCGGAGATGATGTTCGCCGCCACCTGAAGCATTGACTGCTGGGCCTCGAGCCCGCCTTTGGCCTTCCCGGACCGGGATGCCCGCGAAAACGCCTTATCGATCAGCTCTTCCGACGTGGGCGTTGTCGGAAGGTCTTCGAAAATCATACCCTGCACTAGATCCCCCGATCATAAAAGGCCGTTCGTTACGTGCCGATGGAAATCGGCCGCGGGGATTATATCCCGTTCGACTCTTTAGCTGATGCATGCACGTTCGTTGTTTCGTGTCCGGCGATCTCGAGGCGGCGGAGCGAGTCCACTCGCTCGGACGAGAGCGCCGCGAGCTAACGATCACCGTCGTGGACCCGACAGACGGGGACGAATGGACCCAGACGGAATCGGTCGACTGCGTGCTCTATCACGACAGCGTCGATTCGACGGTGATCGATCGAATTCGTTCGGAGTGGCCGGCCGTCCCCGTCGTTCACGTGATCGGCGGTCGCAACGACGAGTTCGAGGACGGAGCGATAGCCGAGTTGCGTCCCGTCGACGACTGGGTGGACGAGGACCGACTCGTCTCGGCGCCGTCGCTCGTCGTCGCTCGTCTCCGCCGAGCGGTCGAGCGGGCGACGGAACTGTCGACCGCACGGGAACGAGCCACCCACTTCTCCGGTCTCATCGAGAACGCGTCGGATCTCGTCACCGTCCTCGACGAGAACGGTCTCGTCCAGTATCAGAGTCCGTCGATCAGCAACATTCTGGGCTACGGGCAGGACGAACTCGTCGGCGAGTACGCGTTCGACTACATCCACCCGGACGACACGAACCGCGCTGCCGAGATATTTTTCGATGTCGTCACATCCGAAACGAACCGTATCGGCCGTGCCGTGTTCCGATTCCGGCACGCGGACGGCTCGTGGATCTCGCTCGAGGCGGTCGGCCAGTCGCTCCCGACCGACACCCCTACCGGATCGGATGATGACGGCCGCGAGTTCGTCATTATCTCCCGAGACATCACAGAGATGCGAGAGACGACCGAGGAACTGCGGAGCACGCGCGACCAACTGCAGGTTATCCTCGACAACACACCGGCGGTCGTCTACATGAAGGATCTCGAGCAACGATATCTCTACGTCAACCCGGCGTTCGAGGAGATATTCGACCAGCCGCGCGAGGAGATACTCGGGAAGCGAACGGAGGACATCCATCCGGCGGTCAACGTCGAGCAGATCAACGAGATGGATCGCGAGGTGCTCGAAAGTGGGGAGGCGAACAAGTACGTCGAAGATTTCCGTATTAGGGGCAAGCGTCGGGTCTTCTTCAACGTCCGAGCGCCGCTGTTCGACGCCGACGGCGAACCGTACGCCATCTACGGGATCGCCACCGAGATCACCGAGCGTAAAGAGCGCGAAGAGAGCATGCAGGCGCTCGCCGAAGCCGGGCCGCGGCTGCTCGAGTGCGAGACGATGGAGTCGGTCGGCTCGGTCGCCGTCTCCGTCGCGGAATCGGTGCTGAACCAGCCGATCACCGCCATCTTGACGCTCGACGAGGCGGGCAACGTGCTCCGACCGCTCACGATGACCGACGAAGCGACCGATCTGTTCGGCGAAACGGCGATCCCCCGCGGGTCGGGGATCGCCTGGCGGGTGTTCACCACGGGCGAACTGTACGCCTCGAGCGACATCAGTTCCGATCCGGAAGTGTTGAACCCGGAGACTTCGATCGAGAGCGAGATCGTCGTCCCGCTCGGCGAACACGGGGTCCTGCTCGCGGGCTCGACCGAAACCCGCACGTTCGACGAACACGACCTCGAGTTCGCGACGATCCTGGGGGCGATGATTCAGGGGACGATCGACCGAGTCGACAGGGAGCGACAGCTTCAGACGAAGAATAAGCGGTTAGAGGAGTTTTCGAACGTCCTCGCACACGACCTTCGGAACCCCCTCGCCGTCGCGAAGGGGTACGCCGAACTTACGCGCGAAACCGACGACCTGGAGTATCTCTCTGACGTCGAGGAGGGCGTCGAACGGGCGCTGTCGATCATGGATGGCTTGCTCGCGCTCGCACGAACTGGCCAGGGAGTCAACGAGTTCGAATCAGCCGAACTCGAGCAGCTGGCCAGCGAGGCGTGGTCGTCGATCGAGACGCGCGAGGCGACGCTACGGGTCGAGTCCGATCGGACGATTACCGCCGATCTGGGATGGCTCCAGCAGCTGTTCGAGAACGTGTTCCGAAACGCGATCGAACACGGCGGTGCGGACGTCTCCGTTCGTGTCGGCGCAATCGACGGCGGCTTCTACATCGCCGACGACGGTCCCGGGATCGACCCCGAGCAGCGAGAGCGGTTGCTCGAGGGCGACAGCTCCGGCGCCAACGTCCGGTTCGGCTTCAAGATCATCCGGGACGTCATCGACGCGCACGGCTGGAATCTCTCGATCGAGGAGAGCGACGAGGGCGGTGCGAGGTTCGAAATCGTCGGTCTTCGATGAGGTCGCGATACGCACCAGCTACCTCCGGCCAACAGTATATCCGCGCTGCTCGCGTATACTCGAGTATGACGAACTGGCGTGCGGTTCTCGTCGGCTTCCTCGTCGCGACCGTGCTCGGACTGTTCGGGCTCGCCCTGCCCGGACTGGGGCAACTCGCCGCGGGACTGATCGGTGGCTTCGTCGCCGGCTACATGGCCGGCGGCGGCCTCGGGCGCGGCTTCTGGCATGGATTGCTCGCCGGTGCCCTCGGCGGCATCGTCGGGGGTCTGTTGATCGCTCTGGTCGTCGGCATCGCCGGCTGGGCGGGCGGTCCCATCGGCGGCGCGATTACCGGGATCGCCGGCCTCGGGATCTTCGCAATCGCCGTGCTCGTCTCGTTCATTATGGCGATCGAGAGCGCCATCGCGGGGGCGATCGGTGGCGTGCTCAACCCCGACCGTCCCGACCGACCCGGTCGCGGCGGACGAAACACGTACTGATCTCGGCGAGACGAACGCCGGCAGCCGACGGCTCGATCCCGCTACTGTGTCCCGTCTCGACCGAGCGCGCGCCGCTCTCCCGTTTCGTTCGGATTGCCAACTGACCCAACAGCGCCACCGGTGAGAGAAGACGACGGTTCAAGCCGACGCCATCTCTCGACAGCTCTCGACGCACTTCGGCAGGATCTCGGCACAGGCCTGACAGTGGTCGTGATCGTGCTGTTCGCACTCTTCGGCGCACTCCTCACAGAGGTCCGCACAGAGTTCGCCCAGTTCCTGGTGGTAGCCCGAGTTACGGGCCATAAATCGCGCGTGCAGCGAGGCGACGTCCGCCACGTCCCGGCAGAGGCGGATGCAGCGGGCCATCCCTTCGCCCTCGTCCGCGCAGGCGTCGGCACACCACTCGCAGACTTGGGCAGCCTCGAGGCAGTTGTCGATACACTCCTGCATGTGGTCGTCCGCGTGGTCGATCTGTTGTACCGCCATCGCATGAACCCACATCGAACGTCGCCATCAAAGTGTAACGGGCGACTGCAAGGGCGACAGGGGGCGGTCCAAGCGGGAGCGAACGGCCGGGGCGTCCCACCGACCGCATCGCAAACGCCGATCCGTACCTGTTAGCGGAGCGTCTCGGTGTTCAACCTGAGCGCGTCTACGACCGTCGGCGTCACGTCGGTCGCATACGGCGGTGCGTTCTCTCGCTCGTCCCACCAGTGGTACTGGAATCACGCGTCTCGATCCGTGACCAGCACGAGATCGCCCGCATTCGGGTGATCGATGTCGTACTCTTCCTTCCCGGACTCTTCGAGCACCGCGCCCACGCCATCTAGTCCGGATAGGCCGCCTCGGCGACGGCGATCGCGGACGTGCGTCGCTCGACGTCGACTCCATGACAATTGCTCACAAATACAGCAGCACTGCTCCGTGTCATCGGCGTCCAATTCGCAATTCCCGCGTTAGCGTCGCACGGTTCGCGGCTTCCATTTCATCGACCGACGGCTCGAGCCGTCCGCTTCAGCGCCGCGCCTCGAGTTCCGCCTCGAGATCCTCCAGTTCCATCTCCTTCATCGAGAGCAGCACGAGCAGGTGGTAGACGATGTCTGCGGCCTCGTAGGCGATCTCGTCGCGGTCGTCGTCTTTCGCCGCGAGGACGAGTTCGGTCGTCTCCTCGCCGAGTTTCTCGAGCACCGCGTTCTCGCCTTTCTCGTGCGTGAACAGCGAGGCGGTGTAGGACTCCTCTGGTAGCGTCTCCTTGCGATCCTCGATCACGGCGAACAGCTCTTCGAGCGTCTGGTCCATCTACATCTCACCCGACATACTGCGGATGTCTTCTAACTGCTCGAACTTTTGGCTATCGTCTCGGCCGTCCTCGAAGACGGCCTCGGTGATCTCGATGGGGGCGTTCGTCCGGGCCGCGAGCGCGAGCGAGTCGCTCGGTCGGGCGTCGACGACGGTTTCGCCCCGCGCCGTCTCGAGGTGGAGGTCGGCGATGTAGGTGCCGCCCTGCCCGTCGTCGCGTTCTTTGATCTCGTTGACGACGACGCGGTCGATCCGACTGCCCAGTTCCTCCATGACGTCGAGCAGGAGGTCGTGGGTAAGTGGGCGGCCGATATCTTCGGCCTCGAGACCGCGGGCGATGCTCGTCGCCTCGTTGAAGCCGATGAAGATCGGGACGACGTCGTCTTCACCGTCGACCTTGAGGACGACCACTGGCACCGGTCCCTGCGGGGTCCCCGCGACACGAACCGCGTCGATGGATGCCTGCATACCGATACCCTTGCGAGCGAGCGAGAAAACACGTCCGGTCGCGAATGCATGCTGCCATATCGTCGCCGTCGGGAGGATCGGGTCAGTTCGTCGGCGGTTCGACGACGACGCGCCCGTCGTTCGAGACCGTCACCTGACAGCGCTCGTACGAGAAGGAGATCTCGATGGGGCGGTCTCGAGTCGATCGCAGGAGGGCGCCGAGCGCTTCGGGATCGACCATCTCGTACAGCGCAGTCATCGCGGTTGGGTCGCGGTTCGTCACCGCACCCACGGTTTCGACGACTGCGCTGAGCACCGTCTCGGAATCGATATCGAACTCCCTGTGGAACGTTCCCGTCGTGGGATCGTAGCCGGTACTGTCGTCACCGGTCGGTCGGAAAGGGGTGGAACCGGTGTGGCTCGTGTTCTCATTCATTGCTCTCGCTAGAACGGACAGTGGCCTAAGAGGGTATGCTGACCAGTCAGCGTGCGTCCGCGCCGGACTTCTCGAAGAGGTGACGGAAGACGGTTCGCTGTGCCTTGCGAAGGTGCTGGTTGAAGGTCTGTCGCGTGACGCCGAACCGGTTCGCGAGCTCGTCGCCGGTACTGGCTCGCGGCGAATCGAAGTAGCCGCCGAAGTAGGCGGCGTCGAGCGCGGACAGCTGTCGGTCGGTGAGCGCGTCGGCGACGACGTCGTAGAGGAGATGCGGCGAGTAGACGAGCCTTTCGGACACCAGTTCGACCTCGGGGTGGAACTCCCGAATGCCGTCCGCGGCCAGACGGGGATCGACGTCGCCGGGAAGCTCGCCGCGAAACCGGACCTCGTTCGGGCTGACGATGATCGTGCGGGCCTGACCGCCGAGGGACTGAAAGACGTGCGAGACCGTCGTCGATTCCGCGTGGGCTTCGATGCGGCTGTAGCCGCCGATCGAACTGAGCAACCGCGCGTCGAGGTAGTGGGGGACTTCTTCGACGACGGTCACGAACTCGCTCGCGGAGAGATCCGCCGTCCCCATGTACTGGACGGTCGTCCCGTCCGGCAGCGAGACGATAGAGTCGATCTCGATTCGCGTTTCGCCGTCGTCGACGCGGAGAGAGGGCGGGACGGCCGACTCGTCGGCCCGGTACTCGAGCAGTCGGACGTGGTCGCTGGTCAACCGCTTCTCGCGGCGTTTTAACGCCGTCACGTCCTCGAACGCGACGACAACGTGCTCGACCGCCCCCTCGTCGTCTAAGACGGGTGACGTACTGCTCGAGAACCATCGCTCGGAGCCGTCCGGGAGCTCGATCCAGTGTTCGAACCCGTACACCGGTTCGGCCGACTCGAAGGTACGCGTGATGGGGTGCTCGTTCGGGGCGATCGGCGCTCCGTCGTCGTCGTAGATTGGCCATTCCGACGGATCGTACGGTCGGCCGGTAAGCCGTTCGTTCGCGAGCCCGAGCGTCTCCGAGGCGCGGTCGTTCGCGAAGGCGATTATTCCCGTCGAATCGACCACGATCGTGCTGACCGGACTCACGTCGAACACCTGTCGTGCGACCTCCTCGGGGGGTGTGCGTTGGCGCTCGGGTTGCTCGTGGTCGGACGGTTCGTCGCCCTGAACCGTCCCCGTTGACGAATCCGTCATCGCACCACCCGCTCGACGCTCCGCTGCCGCACCTCGAGGCGGTCGCTTCGCGCGTCGCTCCGTCCGTCGCGTCGGTAGCCGGGTGCCGGTCGTCGTCCGAGTACACCGCGGCGATCGATCGACGCTCCGACGGATCGGTACCGGTTCATATCGCTACTACGGTGTCGACGGGTAAATGCGTACCACTGGTCCGATACCCGGAGGGAGTTCGCCGGACCGTCTCGACCGGATTCATCGAACCGTCGAACGGGATCGTCGCTCCCCACCGTCGACCGCTACTCGTCGGGGAAGATACTCTGCGGGAGGTACGCGGAGACGACCCAGTTCGGGGCGTTGACGGCTTCGTTGATCTTCAGGTCGACGACCGCCGAACACAGGATGTAGGCCTCGCTCCGGTCGAGTCCGCGTTCCTCCTGGAGATGGTCGATCATGGACCGAACGGCCGCCCTGCTCGCCTCCATCAGGTCGTCGGCGATCCCCGTCGTCCCGTACATCGGTTCGTCTCGACCGGTCGGGGTGAACGGACCCGTGGTCTCGAACTGCGGTTGCTCGATGGATAGGTCGGATCGCAGGTCGAACCGGCAGGTGACGCTCATCGGCGCCTCGATCCCGGTCCCACAGACTTCGCCGTCCCCCTGTGCGGCGTGGCAGTCGCCGACGCTGAACAGCGCGTCGTCGACCGCGACGGGGAGGTAGACCGTCGACCCCGCCGTCAGCTGTTTGATATCCATGTTCCCGCCGACCGACCGCGGCGGGAACGTCTCGTGGCTGCCGTCCTCGTCGAGGGCGACGCCGACGACGCCGGGGAACGGATCCAGCGGGACCTCGATCCCGTCGACGAACTGTGCGACGCCGTCCTCGAGGTCCCAGACGTGGAGGTCCGGTTCGGGGAACTCGTCCGACAGGAGCCCGAGCTCCGCTTCGCCCGGAAGGACCACCGAGTGGCCCCAGCCCTCGTGTTCGAGGTCGAGCAGTTCGACCTCGAGGACGTCGCCCGGCTGGGCACCCTCGACCGCGACGGGTCCGGTCAGCGCGTGGACGCGGCTGACGTCGAGGTCGGCGAGGTCGGCGACTGTCGAGTCGGGACCAATCTGTCCGTCGGTCGAGTCTCTGCACGTAAATTGGACGACATCGCCGGGTTCGACCGTCCGTACCGGCTCGAGACTGTTGTCCCACATGCTGTGAACGGTATCGTCGTCGGCATCGATCTCGTGATCCACTGAAGCGCTCTCGTTCGACATTCGTTCTCATTCTCAGCGCGAGACGGGATAAAACAGTCTCCGATCCGATCGTCCGTCCGCGGTCGCCCCTGAGGCTCACCGTAGCCGAACGGTGGCCAGCCCGAGGATCGCCGCAGCGGCGACGAACTGGATCGCAGTCGTCGGGTACACCATCGCGACGACGCCGAGCGCGCCCGCGACAGCGCGGACGAGCCACCGGCCCCGTCGCGGCCGCGAAATCGGTGCGTTAGCCGCGTAGACGACGGCGAGCGCGCCGATCAGTGTGAGCACGCCCGTAGCGAGGCTCTCGAGCGACGGCGACGGCGAGACGAGTTCGGGGTGGGAGACGACCGCGAACGGCAGGACGTACACCGGCGCGAGCAGTCGCATCGCAGTCAGCGAGACGGACCGGGTATCCACCGAACCGGCTCGAGCGGTCCGCGCCGCGGCGGCGGCGACCGGCGGCGCGACGCCGGCCGCGACGGCCGCGTAGAGCGTGGCGAAGAATGCGGACAGGTTCGACGCCGGCCCGGCCCCGACGACGGCGAGCGTTCCGACGAGCGCGGCGCCCACGGTCGTCGGAAGGCCGGCGGTCCCGACGGCGGCGACGATCAGCGCGACGCCGACGACGGCCAGCGGCCACCGCTCGAGCGGTGTGTCGTAGGTCGAGAGCAGTTCCATTGCCTCGACGGCCATCAGGAGGTCGATGACGACAGCAATCGCGGCGACGGCGATGACGACGGGAGCGAGCACCAGCGCCCCCAGCCGAAGCCCGCGGGCGGTGTCGCCGACCGCGTCCTCGAGCGCGGCGACCGGTCGGCGATGCCGCGTGTCCGTTATTCGCTCGCGGGTCGCGCTCCGGACGACGGGGACGAGGAGTCCGAGAGCGACCAGCAGGAGAACCGACCACACCAGCATCTGGGTTATCGAAACGGCGACGTCGCCGTAGTACAGGCCGACGAACGCGACCAGCGGGAGGCCGAATCGAAGTCCGTCGATCACGAGCGCTCGACGCGGACGGGTCGAGTCCGCGTTCCGATTCGCTTCGGCTCCGTCGACCGATCGACTCGAGTCGGTCGCCGTCGCTCGCCGATCCACGTCGAACGGGACGTATCGGAGCGCGACGAGGAAACAGCCCACGGCGATTCCTGCTGGGAGCAGCCCCGCGACGACGACGTCCGCAAGCGTGAGGTCCGGGACGAGCGACGTGACGAGGAAGCCAGCGACGAAGACGGTCGGCGGCAGCACCTGGCCGATCGTCGACGCGGCCGCTTCGATCCCGGCGGCGTCTCGGTCGCTCAGTCCCAGCTCCGACAGCGCCGGCACCGACCGCGACCGCAGCAGGTCGGCGTTCGCCAGGTACGAGCCGCTGACCGAGGCGAGCAGCGCCGAGCCGACCGCCCACGTCCGAACGGTCCCGAGTCGAGACGACGCGGCGGCGGCGATCGATCGGAGCGTCTCGACGCCACCGTAGCCGACCACGAGCGCCGCGTACAACACGAGGAGCGCGATCTGGAGTCCGGTCGTCTGGACGAACCGGCCGTGGACGCCGCCGTCGATCGCGACAGTCAGCGCCAACTGCTCGACCGCGAGTCCCTCGTGTCCGAGCGGTTCGGGCAGGCCGACCCCGAGGAGGGCGTACGCGAGCGCGAGACCGACCAGTCCGGCGGGGACGGGGCCGAACTCTCGCCACGCGAAGAACCACACGAGGCCGAGGAGGGCGACGGCCGCGACCGTCGCGCTCAGCGGCAGTTCGGCTCCATAGGCGAGCTCGATCTGATTTCGATAGACGTACAGCGACCCGAGGAGGGCGACGCCCGCGGCGACGGCCAATGCCCTCGCTTCCCGGTGGTCACCGGCCGCATACGCGCGGCGACACGAGTCGATGGCGTAGAACGTGAGGACGCCCCCGAGGAAGAGGACCGCGAACTCCATCCGTGGGAACGTCCCGTCTCGACCGACGGGAACCAGTTCCGGGTGGGACGCATACAGCAGTAGCGCCCAGAAACAGCCGGCCGCGACGGTCACCGCGAGCGTTCCGATCGATCGCTCGCCGTTCCGACTCGCGGAGCCCGCGTACTCGGGTTCGCTCGAGGCGGTCACGATCGGTCGTCCCCCGTTCCCGTCGCGGACAGTGAGCAGACCGGACGCCTCGATTGACATCGGATCGGGTTCCGCTTCTCAACCATCATGCCAAACTTTTATTATTACAAATATATAAAATTTTCCCAAATTATATTGTGTTATGTTGGCCTAGTGTGCCTATTCGACCTCTTCTACGAGATAGGGAACTACGATCGGAATTTTTCAAAAATATCGTGTAGTCTATCGGCTATCGACGGTCGTTGATCGGACCAGTTGCTTCAGGCCGCTTCCTCGAGTTCGGGGACGTCAGCGCTTTCGTTCTCGAAGAACGCGAGGCCGTGAATGCGGCTGTCGGGTGTCAGTTCGGGGTGGAACGCGGTTCCGACGACCGATCCCTGTGTGACCGCGACGGGACGGCCGTCCCACGATGCGAGCACCGTCGCATCGCCGTCGCCGACGTCGTCGATAGCCGGCGCGCGGATGAACACCGCCGGATACGGCTCGTCGTCGGCCAGCCCGTCGACCGCGAGCGGAGCCTCGAAGCTGTCTCGCTGACGGCCGAAGGCGTTGCGTTCGACGCTCACGTCGATCAGTCCGAGCTCGGCGACTCGGTCGTCCCCCGCGTCGCTCGAGGCGACGATCAGGCCGGCGCAGGTCGCGAGTAGCGGTTTACCGGCGTCGACGTGCGCGCGAATTTCGGGGGCAATCCCCTCGCTGTGGAGGAGTCGGGAGATAGTCGTCGACTCGCCACCGGGCATCGCGAGCAGGTCGCAGTCGGGGACGATTCCCGAGTCGCGGATCTCGCGGACGGTGACCTCGCGGTCGTGGGCCTGCGCCGCGCGTTCGATGGCGGCCGCGTGTTCCTCGACGTCGCCCTGGACGGCGACGACGCCAGCGGTCAGTGACATGCCCCGCCCTATGGATGGGGGCGCCAAAAAGGTCGCGACCCCGGCTACGGCTCGGCGACGAGGCGAATAGTGATCCCATCGGGATCAGCGATCTCGAAGCCCTCGTCGCGGTCGGCGACTGAAACGCCGCCGACCTCGAGTCGCCGACGGACCGTCTCGAGCGCGTCGCTCGAGGGCACGACGAGTTCGAACCACGCGAGTCCGCGGTGATTCGCCGTCGTCGGAGTCGATCGCCGGTGCCAGGTGTTCAACCCTAAGTGGTGGTGGTAGCCGCCCGCGGCGAGAAACAGTGCCGACGGTGCCGCATCCATCACGTCGAATCCCAGGGTGTCAGCGTAGAACTCGCGGGCGCGCTCGAGCGACGATACCTCGAGGTGGACGTGCCCGAGTACGGTCCCCGCTGGGGCGGTCGCCGCCGGATCGTCGTTCGCAGCCGCTGCGAGCGATTCGAGGTCGAGCGGCCACGAGCCGATCTGGAAGGTTCCGTCGTCGTCGTGCGGCCAGTCTTCTCGGGGCCGGTCGCGGTAGATCTCGACACCGTTGCCCTCCGGGTCGGTACAGTAGAGCGCCTCGCTGACGCCGTGGTCGGACGCCCCGGTAAGCTCCCAGCCGTCGCGAATCCGCGCGAGCGCGTCACCCAACGCCGCGCGAGTCGGTACTCTGAACGCGTTGTGGAAGAGGCCGGTCGCATCCCGGGGACGCGGCGCTGCGTCCGCCTCGTGTCGGCTCTCGAGCAACGGCGTGTCGTCGACGCCGAGCGTCGTCGGCCCGTCTCGAGAGCGTTCCTCGAGTCCGACGACATCCCGGTAGAAGTCGACTACCGCCGACTCGTCACCGACGGTCAGTGCCGTCCGGCCGAGTCGGGTCGAGTCCGGAAGAAGGCCGATAGAGTCGGTCATACACTCGATACGAACCGTTAGCATATATGCGGCTTGACTGTACTCGTACCGCCAACGGCGATACCGACAGAACAGTCGCTATTCGTGTCCGTCGATCGGATGTGAAAATGCGGGCCAGTTGGTTACGCGACGAACGTCAGCAGCTGAACCAGCACGCCGATCATGACGCCGGTCGCGATGACCGTTTTGGGATCGATCTTGATCGAGTTCGAGTCCTCCGAGTCGAAGTACCGAACGAGTCCGGCGCTGGACATCAGTCCGCCAGTGTTCTGTCCTTTATCCATACCCGATACTACGAGCGGACGGAACTAAATCTTTCGTCCCTAGAGAGGGTCGTGTTTCGTTTGTAGCACTGTGCCAGACGGCGAAGGCTTGGAGCCACGATTCTGCGGTTGATGGTCTGACGTGACTCAAGTAGTTTGAGATCGAAGAGGTGCGTTATTTTACCTCTCAAGTGATACGTTCAACAGCGTTCCAATTTGCATGTGTTTCGTATCGAAATCGGAGCCCATGTCGGCGGAGTGCTGTCTGAAGGTGCTGTGTTCCGTCAACGAGAAATACAGCGTCTTCGACATCGTGTTTCTCGGTTAATTCTCGCAGAAAGCGTTCAGTCAATGCGGTTGTGGCCGTTTGAAACAGCCGTATATGGTGAATTATATTCGTTTCAGGATCGACTGCAGCGTACAGCCAATACTGATGATCATCGATTCGAATCGCGGTTTCGTAGAGCGCAACGTGATTCGGAGTCGCGTCAGTTACTGGCTGTAGATCGGCTTTCCGTACCCAATCGTGAACAGCATTGCGCGATCGCTCGACACCGAACTTCTCGAGTTCTCGAACAGTATTCGAAAGCGATAATCCAGCAAGATGGAACCGAATACCGAGATCCATCAGCCGACGCGGTGTCCGTTCTCGCTCCACAAAACTCAAATCAATCTAGTCGCTACAACCGTTGAGACGGTTGATTTTTGCCGTAGACCAGCACAAAATCGTACCGCCTCACTTTTCACCCTCACCTAAATACGGGCCTAAAGAGAGCGACCATGACGATTCTCGCCAGCGCGCCTCGGCCGTCGATTCGTTCGTCAGAGTTGTCTTCGATGTCGGACTGTCGTCCGAGACACCAGGACGTAATTCGTTAGTAAACGTCTATCGCGTTTCTATACGGGAGTTAATCATAGTTGATATGTTATTTCTCGATCGCGGTATGTGTGCGATTTCTCGAGGCACCATCAACTCGTAGCTACGCCGTGTTCGTGTCCCAGGCGCTCAGTAGCGTCGCTTCCCCGTGAAACTCGAAATATATTTCAAAACTTAGTCTGAAGAATTATAGTTATAGAGTATTAAATAAGGCATAATTATAGTAGTGGGTCGCTTTTCGCCACATGTTATTTTGAATAGTACGGTTTGGGCTACTGTTGAAACGTAACTAGTCGATATAGCGTACTGAGCATGTCGGAACATCTGGGCATATAGGTAGTAATAAAACTTAAAGGGGTTTGTGATACTGCGGAACAGTCTCCCGCGGAGAACCCACTATTCGATTCGGTCTCCGACAACACTTTCGATGGAACTGAATCCGTGATCACTGATCTCTCGCGAAAATCGGAGAGAACTGTTCAACCGCATTCAGTCGGGTATCGGTTTCGGGCCGGCTCCGTTCCTCACTCGACCACAGAATATTACGAATGTACGTCTGTAAATCATTGCTGCGGACCGGTCCACTATCTCCACTCATCCGGCATAGCACCACCTATTCCGAGCAGGTCGAAACTCCCCGTCAATCGAAAATTGGCTCGAGGGACGGCTTCTATGGGTGATTCCCCAGATTCAGGTCGTATTCGACGTGGAACGTGTTCCGGTTCTCCCGGAACTACGTTAAGAGGCGTTGACGTGGCCCTTGGGAGCACGTACTGGTAAAACAGTCGGAGTATTCCCTCGTATAGCCACGTTCGCGGTCTCGAGCGGGATATCAACTTCCGTTCCGAACGAACGACAGGCCAATAATATGGTGTTAATATAATATATCCAATGGAAGGAGATCCGACTCTTTCGAAACAGCCGTTTCCGTCATCGTTCCACGTTAGCATAGCACATTCACGAAAACCTCTACTTTCTAGCCTCTCACCGGAGTATGACCGAGGGTCGGACGTGGTCATCTTCGGTTCCCGTGCCGTCGACAACGAATCGGTTCGCCGTCTGTTCGAAAATCTATCCGGGAGAGTCGAAACACTTCTGTGGGTGGCGATAGTGGTCGGTCAGTATGGGACGGACATCGAACCGGTCGGTCGAACGGGCGTTCGCACTCGTCGACGAACTCGCAGAGAACGGTGGGGGGCGAGTCTCGGAACTCGCTAAGCGCGTCGATATGCCGGTGAGTACGGCTCACGATCACCTGCAGACGCTCGTCGAAACGGGCTACGTACGAATGGAGGGCAAGGAGTACCAGACGACGACGCGGTTTCTGGAGGTCGGTCACCGGCAGCGACACCGACTGGAGGTGTTCAAAGCCGTTCGCGACGAACTCGAGACCGTCGCCGAGGAGACCGATGAACACGCGACGCTTTTTATCGAGGAGGCGGATCAGGCCGTCATCCTCGCCGTCCAGGAGGGGTCAGACGCAGTCAACCTGTTCGCGTATCCGGGAGCGCGAATGCCGATGCACGCGGTGGCCCCGGGGAAGGCGATGCTCGCCTCCATGCCGACCGACCGCGTCGAATCGATCATCGATCGACAGGGGCTCGTCGAACTAACCTCCCGGACGATCTCCGATCCCGATATCCTGTTCGAGCAACTCGAGACGATCCGCGAACGGGGGTACGCGGTCGACGAGGGCGAGCGGATCGCGGGCATGGTCTGTATCGCCGCACCGATCTTCGACAAGAGCGATCGGGTGCGGGGGGCGATCTGCGTCTGCGGACCCCAGAGCCGGATCGACGAGAGACGCCGGGATGAAATCGCGGACGTCGTCCAGCGGGCGGCGAACGTGACGCAGGTGAACTTGGATTACGTGTGACGGCACCGCGAGAGCTATTGGCGATTCGATGTCGTTCGATTACGAGTCCGAAACCGGCGCGAGCGCCTTGATCGTTCCCTCGGCCAGATCGTCCGCGGCCTGCTCCGGGATCGTCAGCAGCGGCCGATCGATCGCGTTTTCGTCGACGAGTTCGCGAAGCTGTTCGCGGGCGTCCGACGGCGTCCCGGCGACACCCAGGTCGTGGACCATCTCGTCCGTCACGAGCCCGGCGGCCTCCCCGCGGTCGCCGGCTCCCCACGCCTCGGCGATGCGGTCCGCACGATCCGGGAACCGGGTTCCGACCGCGTTCCGGTAGCCGTCCGCGCTGCCGGCGTAGTAGGCGATGTGTCCGCGAACGGCGTCGTAGGCCTCCTCGGCGTCGTCGCTCACGGCGGCGGGGACGTACGGCGCGATCGTGATCTCGTCCGGATCGCGCCCCGCCTCTCGTGCGGTCTCCTCGACGACCTCGAACGCCTCGTCGAGCGCCGAGAACGGGATGTTGTGCGGCATCCAGCCGTCACAGAGCCGGCCGACGACCCGTCGATTCGCCGGGCCGAGCGCCGCGTGATAGATCGGCACGTCCCTGTCGATGGGCGGGACGCCGTTTACCTCGAGCAGTTCGCCCTCGTAGTCGACGGACTCCTCGCCCGTCAGGATCTCCTGTACGATTTCGATGGTCTCGTGCGAGCGGCGAACGGGGCGTTCGAACGGCATGCCGTGGACGTTTTCGACAGCCGTCGGCGTGCTCGTTCCGACGCCGAAGGATGCCCGTCCGTCCGAGACGTCGTCGAGCGTCGCCGCCGTCATGGCGAGCACGGCCGGCGTCCGCGAGAAGACGTTCACGATCGCCGTGCCGATCTCGACGCTGTCAGTGCGAGCGGCGATCTCCGAGAGTTTGACAACGGAACTCGTCCCCCAGAGTTCGCCCATCCAGACGGAGTCGTACCCCTGCGCTTCGGCGTCGATCGCGAGGTCGGTCGGGTCGTGTGCGCCAGTTCGCGGGATTACCAGGCCGAGATGCATACCCCCCTATTTGCGACTCGGTCCCATAAATCATTCCGCGGCGCGGATTCGTCACCGGCCGACGAACTCTGGATCGCCGTCGCCGAAGAAGGCGTCGAGCCCTCGCGCGTAGTCTACCGTCCGCGTCGCGCCCGCGATGGTGTCCGCCTCCGCGGACAGTTGGGACTCGAGACTCCGCTCGTAGCTATCGGTCAGCAGCCGCGTCGTCGCTCCGAGGGCCTGAGTCGGGCCGGAGGCGATCTCTGCGGCGACGGTCTCGAGTCGCTCCTCGAACTCGTCGCTGGGGACGGCTTCGGTCGCGAGCCCCATTTCGACGGCCTCCTCGGGCGCGATCGGCTCATCTCGGAGGACGATCTCCTTCGCGGTTCGAAGCCCGACGAGTCGCGGCAGGAAGAAGGTGGATCCGCCGTCACCGGTCAGTCCGATTCCCGGATAGGCGAATGTGAGGGTCGCGCCGTCGCCGAGGACGACCAGGTCGGGCATGAGCGCGAGGCTGAAGCCGATTCCGGCCGCGACGCCGTCGATACCCCCGACGACCGGCGTCTCAGTCCGGTGGAACTGGATGATCGCCTCGTGGGCGCGGCCGGCCAGTTCGCGGAGCAGCGGTGCGTCGGACTCGTCGCCCGAAAACTGGGAGAGGTCGGCGCCCGCACCGAAGAAGTCGCCCTCGTGGGTTAGCACGATACACCGAACGTCCGGATCTTCGCCCAGCGTCGTCGCCGCCGAGACCAGTTCGTTCGCCATCTCGAGGGTCAGCGCGTTCCGGCCGGCCGCGCTGTCGAGCGTCACCGTCGCCACGCCGTCGGTCCGATCGACGAGCAGGTTGTCGTAATCGTCCATGTGTGCGGCCGGTTCGACACAATTCCGGTTAACGATTCCGTTCACCCGGCGCTCACCGTCCGAGCCACCTTCTCGCACCTCGCTCGAGGTTCCACATTCGGGACGTATCCGACGGCTGTCGAATCACACACTTTAGTAGCAGCCTCGAGAAGAGGGAGGTAATGACGCTGACAGACGAACAGGAGCTCATTCGGAACACGGTACAGGAGTTCGTCGAGAACGAGGTCGGAGTCGACGTCGACGAGGCGGACGCGAGCCAGGCGTTCCCAGAGGACGTCTGGGACGGCCTCGCTGAACTCGATCTCACGGGGCTGACTGTCCCCGAGGAGTACGGCGGACTCGAGGTCGACACGCTCACGTACAGCATCGTCAACGAGGAGCTCGCGTACGGCCACCTCGCCGTCGCGACGGCGCTCTCGGTCCACTGTCTCGCGACCTCCTGCATCCGGCAGTTCGGTTCGGAGGCACACCGCGAGGAGTGGCTCCCGGAGATGGTGTCGGGCCGGCCGGTCGGCGCGTTCGCGCTGTCGGAGCCCCACGCCGGCTCGAACCCCGCCGAACTGTCGACCGAAGCCCGCCTCGACTCCGCCGAGGAGACCTCGGCTGATCCTCGAGAAGCCGAGGCTTCTCGAGAGGACGACGAGTACGTGATCAACGGCAAGAAGCAGTGGATCACGAACGGCGAGCGCGCGGGCGTCGTCATCCTCTTCGCCAAAACTGACCGCGACGATCCCGGGACCGTCACCCAGTTCCTCGTCCCGAAGGACGTCGAGGGGCTCGAGGTCGGCAAGAAGGAGGACAAACTCGGCCTGCGCGCGAGCGACACGACGACGCTCATCTTCGACGACGTTCGCATTCCGGCCGAGAACCGCCTGACGGAGGTCGGGGAGGGGCTCAGCTCCGCGTTCTCGATTCTCACCGGCGGTCGGGTCGCGATCGCGAGTCAGGCGGTCGGCGTCGCACAGGCGGCGCTCGACGACTCGATCACCTACGCGCACGACCGCGAGCAGTTCGGCAAGCCGATCGTCGAACACCAGGCGATCGGGCACAAACTCGCCGACATGCAGACGGACGTGCAGGCGGCCCGCCTGCTCACCCGCGACGCGGCGCGCCAGAACGAGGGTGGCGTCGCACCGAAGGCGGCCGCGATGGCGAAGTACTTCGCCAGCGAAACGGCGGTGGACGTGGCGAGCGAGGCGGTCCAGATCCACGGCGGCTACGGCTACACGAAGGACTTCGACGTCGAGCGCTACTACCGCGACGCCAAGATCACGACGATCTACGAGGGCACCTCCGAGATCCAGAAGAAGATCATCGCCCGGCACCTGAAGCGGTAGGTTCTCGGTCGGCGATTCGGACTCGAGCGAACGAGCCTAGTCGTACTCGTAGAAGCCAACGCCGGTCTTCTTCCCGAGATCCCCCGCTTCAACCTTCCGCTTGAGGAGGTAGGCGGGCTTGTAGCGGTCGCCGAGTTCCTCGTATAGCGTCTCGGTCGCGTGCAGGCAGATGTCCAGCCCGATGTGGTCCGCGAGCGTCAGCGGCCCCATCGGAACGTTCGTACCGAGTTCCATGCCCGCGTCGATGTCCTCCTTCGTGGCGACGCCCTCGTCGAACGCGCGGATCCCCTCGTTGATCCACGGCATCAGAATGCGGTTCGTGACGAAGCCGGGCTTGTCGTCTGCCTCCCAGGTCGTCTTCTCGAGATCCTCGGAAAACTCGTGGGCGAACGCGACGATCTCCGGGTCGGTCTTCTCGCCGACGACGACCTCGACGCCCTCCATGATCGGCACGGGGTTCATGAAGTGCAGCCCGACCACGCGCTCCGGCGCGTCCAGGTCGCCCGCGATCGAGGTGATCGAAAGCGTGCTCGTGTTCGTCGCGAGCACGCAGTCTTCGTCACAGACCTCCTCGAGGTCCGCGAAGATGTCCCGCTTCACGTCGAGCTTCTCGAGCGCCGCCTCGACCACGATATCACAGTCGGCGAGGTCGTCGAGACTCGTCGTGCCGTCGATTCGCTCCCGGATGGTGTCGGGCTCCTCCTGCAGGGAGTCGCGTCCCTCGAGACGCCCGAGGCTGTCGTCGATCGTCTCGAAGCCGCTCTCGACGAACTCCTGTTCGATGTCCCGCATCACGACGTCGTAGCCGTGCGTGGCGGCGACCTGTGCGATACCGCTGCCCATCGTTCCCGCGCCGACGACGCCGACGCGGTCGATCGTTTTGTCGACCATCGAGAGAAGGTGTTTCGACCACGCTGATAAGTGTAGCGCCTCGAGCGACGGTTGTTCCGTGCGCCGAGGCGCTGTCGATACACATTTAATCCCGTCTGTGCAATCGTGTCGTGGTAGCTAATGACGAAGGCATTCATTGCCGGATCAGGGACGACTGCGTTCGGATCGTTTCCGGACCGAACCGGACGGGACATGTTCGCGGAGGCCGGACTCGCCGCGCTCGACGACGCCGGGCTCACATCCGCGGCCGTCGACGAGGTGTTCTACGGCAACTTCGTCGGCACGCTCTCGGAGCGCCAGGGACACCAGGGACCGCTCGTCGCGGAGGCCCTCGGCACGACCGCGCCAGCGAGACGGGTCGAGAGCGCATGCGCCTCGAGCGGCGTCGCGATTCGGGACGCGGTCCGCGCCGTTCGGGCTGGCGACGCCGACGTGGTCGTCGCCGGCGGGATGGAACGAATGAGCAACATGGGGACCGCCGGCGCGACCGACGGGCTGGCTCGCGCGGCGGACGACCTTTTCGAAGTACGGGCCGGCGTTACCTTCCCGGCAGCCTACGCCCTATTGACTCGAGCCTACTTCGACGCCTACGGCGGCGACCGGACGGACCTCGCCCACGTCGCGGTCAAGAACCACGAGAACGCGCTCGTCAACGACCACGCCCACCTGCGCCAGGAGATCACCGTCGACGACGTCCTCGAGGCCCCGGAGATCGCCGCACCGCTCGGGCTGTACGACGCCTGCCCGATCAGCGACGGCGCTGCCGCCGTCGTCCTCTGCTCTCCGTCATACGCAGCCGAGCACGGGCTCGATTCGGGCGTCGCGATCACGGGGTCGGGCCACGGCGGCGACACGATGGCGCTGCAGGATCGCCAGTCGCTCGCGAAGACGCCCGGCACGCGCGAGGCCGCCGAAGCGGCGTACGACGACGCCGGGATCTCCCCCGACGAGGTCGGTATCGCCGAAGTCCACGACTGTTTCACGATCGCGGAGGTGCTCGCGCTCGAGGGACTGGGGCTGTACAGCTACGGTGAAGCCCTTGGCGCGGCCCGCCGCGGCGAGACGCGCCGCGACGGCGCGCTGCCGGTGAACCTCTCGGGCGGACTGAAGGCAAAGGGCCACCCCGTCGGGGCGACCGGCGCCGCCCAAATCGCGGCCGTCAGGACGCTGCTCGAGGGAACCCATCCCCGGTCGGACGCCGTCGACGACGACGTCACCGTCGGGCTGGCCCACAACGCCGGCGGGACGGTCGCCAGTGCGACGGTTCACGTGATGGAGGTGGTCGCGTGAGCGACTCTCGTAACGCCGGCTACGACGAGTTCCTCGAGGCCCTCGAGTCCGGCGACGGCTACTACTACGAGTGTGCGAACGGCCACGGGACGCTCCCGCCGCGACGGGTCTGTCCCCACTGCGGAGATCGCGACCTCGAGACGTTGCCGTTGCCGGAGACGGGCGAGATCGTCACGCACACGACCGTCACCGTGCCGACGCCGGCGTTCGACGACGACGCGCCCTACGTGACGGCGCTCGCGGCGTTCGGACCGGTCAGGCTGACCGGAATCCTCCGCGGCGTCGGTCCAGCCGATGTCGATATCGGAGACGCCGTCACGGCGACCGTCGAACCGAGCGAGACGACCGACGACCGAACGATCACGTTCCGACCGACCGATGGCACACACGACTAAGATCACCGTCGACTGGGGCGACACCGACGCCGGCGGGCTCATCTACTACCCGCGATTCTTCCACTTCGTGATCGTGGGGCTGAACGACTACTTCAGGCTCGCCACCGACGGCGAACACCCGATGGAGCGGTACCGGCGGGCCGGATACGTCCTTCCCGCGGTCGAGGCGTCGGCCTCGTTCCACTCGCCGCTTCGGGCGGGCGACGAGGCGCTGCTCGAGACGACCGTCGTCGACAGCGGAACGTCCTCGCTGACGCTCGCGTTCGCGATCACCCGCGCGGCGGACGACGAACGCGCCGCGGAGGGCGAGGTGTCGTTCGTCTTCGTCGACGACTCGTTCGAGGCGACGCCGCTGCCCGACGAGATTCGCGACTGCATCCGCGCCCGTGGCGACGCCTGATCCATTCGATCGGCAGTAGCTTGAAATCGGTTCGACGAGAACGAACGACCATGTCGACGTCAGTTCCGGAAGCGGGCGAGGAGTACACGTACGAGCGGACGTTCACGGTCGCGGAGGTTCGCGAATTTGGCGAGCTCTCGGGCGATCAGCAGGCGATTCACACGGAACCGAACGAGGACGGCGAACTGGTGGTTCAGGGCCTTCTCACCGCGAGCCTCCCGACGAAGATCGGCGGCGATCTCAGTTATCTCGCGCGCCGAATGGAACTCGAGTTCGTCCGGCCGGTGTACACGGGCGATCGAATCGCCTGCACCCTGCGAAACGACTCGGTGGACGAACGCGACGATCGCTACGAGATCGAGAGCAGCGTCGTCTGTACGAACGGTGACGGCAAAATCGTTCTCGAGGGCGAGATAGCGGGACTGATCTGGAAGGAGTGAGCGGCTGAGTTCAGTTGCTGGTCGCGATCAGCTGTACTTCTCCTGTTCCTGCTGGCGGAGTTCGATTCGGCGGATTTTCCCGCTCGAGGTCTTGGGAAGTTCGTCGACGAACTCGATGCGGCGCGGGTACTTGTAGGGAGCCGTCTCCGCTTTCATGAACTCCTGGAGTTCGTTTTTGAGCTCCTCGCTCCCCTCGTACTCCTCGGCGAGGATCACGTAGGTCTTGACGACGCTGCCGCGTTCGTCGTGGGGGCTGTCGACCGCGGCCGCTTCGGCGACGGCGTCGTGGCTGACGAGTGCGTCTTCGACCTCGAACGGACCGATGCGGTAGCCCGCGGAGATGATGATGTCGTCGGCCCGGCCCTCGAAGAAGAAGTAGCCGTCCTCGTCCTGAGAGGCCAGGTCGCCGGTTCGGTAGTACTCGCCCGAGAGTTTCTGCTCGTCGAGTTCGGGCTTCTCGTAGTAGCCGTCGAAGATGGCCGGCGAATCGACGGGAACGGCGATCTCGCCGATCTCCCCGGGTTCGACCTCCTTCTCCTCGTCCATCTCGATGATCGTCGCGCCGACGCCGGGAGTCGGTTTCCCCATGCTCCCCTCCTTGACGTCGATACCGGGGTAGTTCGTCACGAGGGCGACGGTCTCGGTCTGGCCGTAGCCGTCCCGCGGGGTCACGCCCCAGGCGTCCTGAATGCGCTCGATCGGCTCGCGGTTGAGCGGTTCGCCGGCCGAGAGCGTGTCGTTCAACTGGACGTCGTAGGACTCGAGATCGGCGTTCGCGAACATCCGGTACTGGGTGGGAACCGCACAGAGCTTGGTGACGCCTTCGTCAGCGAGGATCTCGAGGAAGACGTCGGGTTCGAAATCGCCGTCGTAGATGAGCTGGGTCGCACCGGTCGTCAGGCCGACGCCGACGGGGCTCCAGAACCACTTCGCCCAGCCGGTGCCGGTCGTCGCCCACAGCAGTTCGTCCTCGAGGTCGGTGTCCCCGTCGACGCCCCACCAGTAGGGGGCGTTGACCTGGTTGAAGCAGTACTGCCAGCGGTGTTTGTGCAGGACCGGTTTCGGCTGGCCGGTCGTCCCGCTGGTGTAGTTGATCGACATCGGATCCTCCGAGGAGAGGTTGGGACCGTCGTACTCGGCCGACTGGCCGTCGGTAACCGACTGGACGGTCGACCACCGATCGTCGTCGAAGTCGCTCTCGTCGCCGTCGAGGACGATCACGCGCTCGAGCGGCGTCTCCTCGAGCACCGGCTCGACCATATCGATGAGCGACTCGTGGACGACGATCGTCGTGGCGTTGCAGTCGTTCGCGCGGAACTCGATGTCCTTCGCTCGCAGCATCGACGAACAGGGGACCAGCAGCGATCCGGTGGCGAGCGCGCCCAGTTGGACGGCGAACACGTCCGGATGCCGCGGCAGTAGGTGCATTACGCGGTCGCCCTGGCTGACGCCGAGTTCCTCGAGCCCGTTCGCGAACCGATACATCTCGTCCCGGAGATCGGCGTACGTCCGTTCCTCGCGGTGGCCGTCCGCGTTCAGAAACTTGATGGCGACCCGATCGCCGAACGACGACGCGTGGTCGTCGACGGTCGACGTGATCGTGTACGACTCGGGAATGTCCCATTCGAACGACTCGACTATGGTATCGTAATCCACACCCATACTCGACCAATCATACCATATCCGCTTTAATGTTTTGCTGTTTCCGCCGTTCTTGCCGCTGCCAATCTCCCCGACGCGCCGACGATCGGTGGGCGTTCGTCGAACTCGTCCGATGCGTGCTCGTTGCTCTCGACATGGTCAACGAGAACACTTAACACGATACGCGGTCGCTGCTCCGGTATGGATACGAGCAAGCAGCTGTACGAGATCGAGGCGACGGGCTGGAAACGGGGACTCTACGACGATATCAAACGGACGTTCAGGGCGCCGATCGTCAACTGGATCTTTCGGACGACGATCGCGAACTACCCCGAGTTCTGTCGGTACGCCTGGGGACAGGTGAAGCCGGTGTTCGAAACCGCTCGGTTCGGCCGGCTATCGGTCGCGTATCGAGACACCGTGCTCTCCGCGCTCGAGTCCGAGTCCACCGTACCGACATATCGCTGCGGAGAGCTCGACGTCTCGCCGGCCGAATACGGTGAACTCCGGGGCCAGCTCGCGACTTACGATATCGTCGCCCCCCGACTCGCCGTCCTCTTCGAACTCGTCGATCGAGGGCTCCACGACGACCCGATCGGGACCGACCGAGACCCTACCCGCGAGGCGACGGCACCCCTTCCGCCGTGGCTCGACGCCGACCGGGGGCGGCCGCCGACGATGATCGCGTTCGACGAGACGCCGACCGAACTGGACGACGCGGTTTCGGCTATCCAGTCGTTTCACGGCCTCGAGGACGGCCTGCCGAGCATCTACCGGACCCTCGCGCAGTGGCCCGGCTATCTGGCCCCGATGTGGGACGACGTCGAGCCGGTTCTGCGGGCTGACGCGTTCTCGACGGCCGTCGACGACGCTCGAGCGGCGGTCTCCGAGTTCGTCGACGAGGCGGCGTACGTCCCCGAACTGGGGCCGGAGTCGCTCGCCCGACGGGGGATCGACGAGGAGGCGATATCGGAGCTACAGACGCTGTTTCGCGACTTCAACCGGGGACCGATCGAGACCGTAGTCCCGGCGCTGCCGGTGTACGCGGCGACGGTCGACGCGACGGGGAGACGCGCGTACGGCTGAGGAGACGCTCGAATCGAGACGCGTTCGACGACGTGATTGACTCGCGACAACACACCCCACCGTATATCAGCCGTGGCGTCTAACCGGTAGCGTATGTCGTTCGATCCGACCGCCGTCGACACGATCACCGTCGATTCGTACGGGACGCTCGTCGATCCTCGCTCCGTCGAGGCGACCCTCGAGGCACACGTCGACGAAATTCGACCGATCTCGAACCTCTGGCGCAGTCGCTCGATCATGTACACGATGGTCGGCAACTTCGTCGACGAGTATCAGACGTTCTACGAGATGAATCGCGACGCCCTTCGGTTTGCACTCGAGAGCCACGGTGTCGATCTGCCGTCCGAGACGATCGAGGAGATTCTCTCGACGTACCACGATCTCGACCCGTTCGAGGACGTTCGAGATGGTCTCGAGACGCTGACGGACGCCGGCTACGACGTGTACGTGGTCTCGAACGGCAACCCAGAGATGCTCGAGTCGATGGTCGAGACGGCGGGGATCGAGACCGTCGTCGCCGACACGATCAGCGCCCACGAGATTCGGCGGTTCAAACCCGCGGCCGAAATTTACCGTCACGCGGCGAGTCGGACGGGAACGCCGATCGAGTCGATCGCCCACGTTGCGGGCCCCTCCTTCGACGTGCAAGGGGCGATGCACGCGGGGATGCAAGGGGTGTGGATCGACCGGCAGGACGGAGTCTGGGATCCGTTCGGCAGCGAACCGGATCTGGTGGTCGAGACGTTTCACGACCTCGTGGACGAACTCGCGGGCTAAGACGGAAACGTTCGTTTCGGTGGCGAACACTGCCTGATTTTTGATGCTGTTCAGCCGGGTATCCCAATCCGCGTAACGTAGTCTCACCTGTCCCACATTTAAATCAACGTTATCGACACGGTCAACTGACTTCTCTCGAGAATATAAGGGAGTACTAGGTCCATCTATGCGTAAGAGTTTAATAGTTACATTATGACGGGGAGTAGTGTATGCAGACTCATACCAAGGAAGCACTCGCATCACTGATCGCTGCGTTGGCACTCATTGGTGTGATACACTCGGGAATCTGGTTCACCATGTTTGGGACCCCCGATTTCACGGTACTCGGGTTCCCGTTCCACTACTTCTGGATGGTGGCTGGTGGGCCGGCGACAATGTTCGTTCTGTACTGGGGGTACTACCAGTACGTGACCACCTCGATCATGGAAGAAAAAAAACAGATGAACGCGGCCACGACCGACGTCGGAACGACCAGCGAAGTCGGGGCCGATCCGGGTGATGACGATGATTAAGCCCCTACAACAGGCCGGCGAATACCCGTTCCAGGAAACGTTCGGAGAACTGCTGATTCCCATACTGATCATCGGCGCGACGTTCGTCGCCTACTACGGGATCAGCTACTACATGAAAAAGAACATTCAGGGAACGGACGACTACATGGTCGCCGGTCGAACCATCGGTCCGTTCGTCAACGGCTCCGCAATCTCCGCAACGTGGGAGAGTCTGGCGACGTTCATGGGCGTCGTCGCGTTGATGATCACGGTCCAGATACCGTTTCTGGCGGTCTGGACCAACTTCCTGCTATCGATCCCGCTGATCGTTATTCTGTACGGCCAGACGCTCCGCCGACTCGGCTCGTACACCCCGGCGACGTTCTGTAAGGACCGATACGGCAACGTGATGTCGATGGTTATGGCCTTGCTCATCGTGTTCGTCATGCTCATGTACGCGCTGGGCCAGTTCATCGGTCTCGCACAGATCACCGAAGTCCTGCTGGGCTGGGATTACACCCTCTCCCTGTTCGCTATCGCAGCGCTGGTGACCGGATACGTCGTCATCGCCGGGATGTGGGGCGTCTCCTACAACTCCGCTCTGCAGTTCTGGATCATGCTCACCGCGGCGTTCATCCCGATGATGTTCGTCCTCAACCAGCTCGGGTCCAGCGGCTGGTTCTTCCCGCCGCTCGGCTACGGTGACCTCGTCCCACAGATGCAGGAGACCAATCCCGACTTCTTCGACATGACGTTCGATACCAGATGGTACTTCGCGATGTTCCTCGCGATGGCGCTCGGCCCCATCGGTATGCCCCACCTCGCCCAGCGCATCTTCACCAGCCGCGACGTCGAAGCCGGCCGCAAGACCGTCTTCTGGTTCATCGTCGTGACCGGGCTGATGTTCGCGACGATGTACTCCGTCGCGTTCGCCGGCGTCTTCTGGCTCGAGAACCAGGGCTACGAGATCGCCGACGCCGACCTGGACAAGATGATCTTCTATCTCAACTTCGCGTTCAACGGCGATACGGTAACCGGCTACGTCGTCGCCGGGGCGATCGCCGGCGGGCTCTCGACCGTGAGCGGACACATGCTCGCCATCAGCGCGGCCGTCGCGAACGACATCGTCGAGGCCTTCGAACTGGATATCACCGAAGATCGCAAGACGCAGTTCGGCTACGCGTCCGTCATCGCCGCCGGTCTCGTCATCGCGCTGATCGCGCTCAGCCCGCCCGCGTTCCTCGTCGTGAGCATCCTGTGGGCGTTCGCGGTCAGTGCGGCCGCGATCACGCCGACTATCGTCCTCGGCGTCTGGTCCGCCCGCGTGAATCGTTACGGCGCGATTGCCTCGAGCGTCGTCGGCTTCGTCACCGTTATTGTGCTCTCACCGCACGCGTTCGGCAGCATCACGGCCGGCGGAGAAGGGTTGACGGCGGCCATCGGGATCGACGCGATCATGATCGCGTTCCCGCTGTCGATCATCACGTTCGTGGTCGTCTCGCTCGTCGCCGAACGGGTCGGTGCGCTCGACGTCAAACCGGCAGACAACGCCTCGCTCATCAACGAAATGCACGGCTACCCAGACGACGGCACCAAGCGCTTTAACAGCGCGATGCCGCTGATCGTCCTCGCCGTGCTCATGCTCCCGGTCCTCTGGTGGGGAATCCAGCCCTGGTAATCCACAGCGCTATAC
Source organism: Natronorubrum marinum (assembly GCF_052040125.1). NCBI lineage: Archaea > Methanobacteriati > Methanobacteriota > Halobacteria > Halobacteriales > Natrialbaceae > Natronorubrum > Natronorubrum marinum. The sequence goes on along the minus strand of NZ_JBPPFV010000001.1, from coordinate 190,373 downwards.
TATGCAACTCTTTGGATCTAAATCCGGGACGGCGGCGTGGTTGCTCATCGGTATCGGTACCGCGGCGCTCGCGCTCCACAACGACAATCGGTTGACCGTGATCATCGCCATCGGGTGGATCACGCTCGCCGTGTTCAGCTGGGCCGAGTACCGAAAGACGGACTGAGGACCGATCCCCGTCACGTTTTGCGGCTGGCTCTCGCGATCGACGTCGAGTTCGGCGACGACCCCGGCTGCACCGACGCTCGCTGTTCTTCAACGTGCGCCACCGGCTCGGTCTCGAGCCGTACTCGCCCGCAGAAACAGTTTGGACCGGTCATACGGACTACTGTCAGTCATTGACGGTGCAACCGCAGGACGGCTCGCGGTTGCACCAGTAAAAAGTTACAGCAGACCGTATCAGTCGTCGCTCATCAATACGGTGACGGGCCGATCAGCGCTGAGCAACACTGACTGGGTGACGCTGCCGAAGAGCACCTTCCCGGTCGCGCTCTTCTTTCGCCCGCTCATGACGATGCTATCCGCGTCGATCTCCTCGGCGACCGCCAGAATCTCCTCGGTGATATCGCCCCGCTCCAGCCGCGTGTCGACGCCGATACCGGCCTCCGCGAGAAGAGCTCGCGCCGCCTCGGTGCTGGCCGGTAACTCGGGCTCAGCCCGTCCCTCCGACCGCTGGCTCTCGAACTCCTGTAACCAGGGCTGTTTCGTCTCCTCGGACACGTTGAGGAGGAGGACCGCTTTCTCCTCGGGGCCGCCAGGAAGATCGATGACGGTTCTGGCCGCCCGCCGCGATCGCGTTTCACTCTCGTCTATCGGGAGCAGAATCGTGTGCATATATGACAATCGAGTCAGCAGCACTTAACGATTTGGGCGACGGAGCCAGTCGTCGGAAACGAGAGTCAACGACGTCGATATCGGCACCTCGGCGATCCTCCAGCGTCCCGATAACAAGACTTTAGAATCTTGGCACTGTTATCCATACTAATGTTCGACCACACCGAGCTCGAGGACATCCGCGAGCAACAGGAGCAGTGGGAAGCGGAGACGCTCGAGCCAGCACTCGAGGGCCACGGCGAGCGAAAGGACCGATTCGCCACGGTCTCGAACCACGAAGTCGATCGTCTCTACACACCGGAGGATATCGCCGATCTGGATGTCGAGGCGGATCTCGGCTTCCCCGGCGAGCCGCCGTACACGCGCGGACCGTATCCGACGATGTACCGCGGTCGGGCGTGGACGATGCGCCAGTTCGCCGGCTTCGGGACCGCTGAGGAGACCAACGAGCGATTCCACTACCTCATCGACGAGGGCCAAACTGGGCTCTCGACGGCGTTCGACATGCCGTCGCTGATGGGGCTCGATTCCGACCACCCGATGAGCGAGGGCGAAGTCGGGAAGGAGGGCGTCGCCGTCGACACGCTCGCAGATATGGAGATTCTCTTCGACGGAATCGATATCGACCAGGTCTCGACGTCGTTCACGATCAACCCCTCCGCCGCGGTCATCTACGCGATGTACATCGCGCTGGCCGACCAGCAGGGCGTCCCCCGCGACAAGGTTCGCGGAACCCTCCAGAACGATATGCTCAAGGAGTTTATCGCCCAGAAGGAGTGGGTGATTCCGCCGGGGCCGTCGCTGAAGATCGTCACCGACACGATCGAGTTCGCCGTCGACGAGACGCCGAAGTTCCACCCCGTCTCCATCTCGGGCTACCACATCCGCGAGGCCGGCTCGACGGCCGCACAGGAGGCCGCGTTCACGCTCGCCGACGGCTTCGCCTACGTCGAGGACTGCCTCGACCGCGGGCTCGAGGTCGACGAGTTCGCGCCGCTGCTCTCCTTTTTCTTCAACTCCCACAACTCCATCTTCGAGGAGATCGCAAAGTTCCGCGCGTCGCGTCGCATCTACGCGAACGTGATGGAGGAGTGGTACGACGCGGAACGCCCCGAGTCGAAGCGACTGAAGTTCCACACGCAGACTGCGGGACAGTCCCTGACCGCCCAGCAGCCGCTGAACAACATCGCGCGCGTCACCATACAGGCGCTCGCGGGCGTTCTCGGCGGCACGCAGTCGCTGCACACGAACAGCTTCGACGAAGCGCTGGCGCTGCCCAGCGAGAAGGCCGTCCGCGTCGCCCTGCGCACCCAGCAGATCATCGCGGAAGAGTCCGGAGCGGCCGACATCGTCGATCCGATGGGCGGCAGTTACGCGATCGAGAAGCTCACGAACGAGATGGAAGCCGAAATCATGGGGTACATCGAGGAGATCAGGGAGATCGGCGACGGCTCGGTGCGCGACGGCGTGCTCGACGGCATCCAGCAGGGCTACTTCCACCGCGAGATCGGCGAGGCGAGCTACGAGTACCAACAGCGCGTCGAGCGCGGCGAGGAGGTCGTCGTCGGCGTCAACAAGTTCACCATCGAGGAGGACACCTCGCCGGATATCCTCAAAATCGACGAGACGACGCGCGATCGCCAGCTCAACCGGCTCGAGCGCGTCAAGGACGAGCGCGACGACGAGGAGGTCGACGCGACGCTGTCGGCCCTGTCGGACGCCATCGATAACGAGGAGAACGTCATGCCGTACATCGTCGACGCGGTGAAAGCGTACGTCTCGATGGGCGAGATCATGCAAGTGTTCGAGGACCACCACGGCGCCTATCAGGAGGAGCTCTCGCCCGTCTGAGCGGGATCGATGCCGGCGCGAACGACCTCGTTGACTACGCGATACCGTCGATCTCTTTGGCGTACGACTCGCGCTCGAGGACGTACGTACACTCCTGATAGGTGTCTTCGCCGATCGACACCGCCTCGACGTCGTCCCGTTCGAAGCCGAACGCGCCGTAGAAGTCCTTGCCGAGTTCGTTCGCGTCGAGCACCATCGCGTTGACCTGCTCGACGCCCTGCTCGAAGAGCGAGCGACACGTTTCCTCGAGTAGCCGGCCGCCGATCCCCTCGCCGCGAGCGTTCGGGGCGACGTAGACGCGGAGGATGTTCCCGACTTCGGTCTCGTTGTCCCAAACTCCGTGGGCGAAGCCGACGATTTCGTCGTCCTGCTCGACGACCAGCATGAGTGCGCGCGCCCAGACGATGGAATCTCGGACCCGCTCCTCGGAGTACCAGTCGTCGAGTCCCTCCTGAAGCGACTCTCGGCTCAGAATCTTCGGATAGTCCTGCGTCCACGACTGCTGTGCTACGTCCTGAATCGCCTCGATGTCGTCGACGGTTGCTTCGCGGATTGCCATACAATACCAACCACGCTTAGGAGATTAATCCTTTTCTCCGGTTCGGGAGACCCTCCCTACGAACGATCCAACTCGACTTTCACTGCTGAAACGGGGCTGTATGTCATCCAGCGTTCCGATAGAACCATACGGGAATACGTGAAACACAGCGGTATGAGTGCTGGCAGCGATCAGCAAAGTATCCGGTGTATGGTTGCGAAAGTCGGACTCGACGGTCACGACCGCGGAGCCCACGTCATCGCGCGGGCCTTCCGCGACGCCGGCTTCGAAGTCATCTACTCCGGACTGCACAAAGGACCGGACGAAATCGTCCAGGCGGCCGTCCAGGAGGACGTCGACGTCCTCGGCATCTCCATCCTCTCGGGTGCTCACGATACGCTTGTCCCAAAGATCATGGACGGCCTCGAGGAGTACGGCGCGAAGGAGGACACGCTCGTCCTCGTCGGCGGCGTGATTCCCGAGGAGGACCGCCAACCGCTCAGAGACGATGGCGTGGCGGCCATCTTCGGTCCCGGAACGTCGATCGAGGAGACGATCGAGTTCGTTCGCGAGAACGCTCCCAAGCGATGAGTTCCGACGAGGAACTACTCGAGGCCTTACTCGCGGGCGAACACCGCGCGCTGGCTCGAGTGATATCGAAGATCGAGAACCGCTCGCCGGGCTATCGGGACCTCGTCTCCGAAATATACGCTCACACCGGCGGAGCCGACGTTATCGGGATCACGGGCAGTCCCGGGGCGGGGAAATCGACCTTAGTCGACAAACTCGCGGAAACCTATCGCGACCGCGGCGAGACCGTCGGTGTCATTGCAATCGATCCCTCCTCGCCCTTCACGGGTGGCGCCGTTCTCGGCGACCGCATCCGAATGGCCTCCACCGTGGGCGATATGGACGTCTTCGTCAGATCGATGAGCGCCCGCGGCACCCTCGGCGGGCTCTCGACGGCCACGGCGGACGCCGTCAAGGCGATGGACGCCTTCGGCAAGGACAAGATCATCATCGAGACCGTCGGCGCCGGCCAAAACGAGATCGACATCGTCCGCACGGCTGATACTGTCGCCGTCCTCGTCCCGCCGGGGTCGGGTGACGACATTCAGACCTTGAAGGCCGGCATTCTCGAGATAGCCGACGTTTTCGTCGTCAACAAGGCGGATCGTCCCGGCTCGGATCGAACGGTCCAGGAACTGCGAGATATGATCCAACTCGGCGACGGCGGTGGGATGAGCGGCGGCGGCGGCCACCACAGCCAGGAGGTCATCGACGCTCACGACGACTGGGACGGCGAAGTTGAGGACGCCGAGGAGGTGACGGGCTGGACGACCCCCATAGTCGAAACCGTCGCCACGAAGGGCAAAGGCGTCGACGACCTCATCAGCGAGTTCGCTAATCACCGCACCTACCTCGTCGACTCCGGCGAGCACGCCGAGCAGGTCCGCGGCCGCTACGCCGAGGAAATTCGGACACTCTTGCGCGAGGACGTCCACGCCCTACTCGAGGAGCGACTCGCCGAGCGCGGCGGGATCGACGACCTCGCCGAATCGGTGCGGCAGGGCGAGACCGACCCCTACTCGATCGCCGGCGAGTTGCTCGATCCCGTCGAGGACTGTCTCGACGAACTCGAGACGGAAGACGCGTAGCATTCGTCCAGTCGGATTGTACTTCACCAGAATTGTTCGGTCCACCGACCTATCGAACGAAAAACGGAGACGGCGAGCTCTCGTCAGTCCAGTAACTTCGCGGCGATCGTGTTTCGGAGCACTTCGCTCGTGCCCTCGTAGATCTCGTTAAGCTTCGCGTCGCGGTAGAATCGCTCGGCCGGGAAGTCCTTCGTGTAGCCGTAGCCGCCGTGGATCTGGATTCCCTCGTTGGCGACCTCTCTCGAGATCTCGCTGGCGTACAGCTTCGCCTGTGCGGCCTCCTTGATGAAGTTCTCGCCGCGGATCTTCTTGTCGGCGGCATCGTGCATGAGCAGTCGCGCGGCGCGCGTCTTCGTATCCATGTCGGCCAGTTTGTGCTGAATCGCCTGGAAGTCCGAAATCGGCTGGTCGAACTGCTCCCGATCCTGGCTGTACGTCGTGGCCTCGTCTAAGGCTGCCTGTGCGATTCCAATCGACCGGGCGGCGATGGTGATACGCCCGCCGTTGAGCGTCTTCAGCGCCTGGACGAATCCCTCGCCTTCTTCGCCCAGTCGACGATCCTCGGGGATCCAGAGGTCGTCGAAGCGGAGTTCGGCGGTCGGACACCCTTTGTCGCCGAGTTTGTCCTCCGTCCCCTCGACGATGAAGCCGTCGTCCTCCTCCGGGCGAACGACGAACGAGGAGATACCCTTACTTCCCGCGTCTCGGTCGGTCTTTGCGAACAGCGTGACTGTATCCGCGACCGAACCGTTCGAGATCCAAAGTTTGCCGCCGTTGATCCGGTAGCCGTCGCCGTCGCGTTCGGCGACCGTATCCATCGCGGGCACGTCGCTGCCGGCTCCGGCTTCGGAGAGCGCGAACGCGCCGATATCCGTCCCCTCGGCGACCGGTGTCAGATACTCCTCCTTCTGGGATTCGTTGCCGAACTCGTAGAGCATGTTCCCCGCCAGCGAGATGTGGGCGGCGACGATCGTTCCGAGACCGCCCGAGCCGCGCGAAATCTCCTCGAGGGCCGCCGGATAGGCGTGGTAGTCCAGTCCAGCGCCGCCGTACTCCTCGGGGAACGGCATCCCCATCAGCCCGAGTTCGGCGAGTTCGTCGACGAGTTCGCGGGGGAACTCGTCCTCGTGGTCGATCTCGTCGGCGATCGGGACGACCTCGTCGTCGACGAACTCCGCGACCATCTCGACGATCTGTCGCTGCTCGTCGGTGAATCGAAACTCCATGCTAGACGTGTTCAGTCGATCGGCCTATAGCTGTTCCTCTTCACGAACGCGTCGGCTCCGTTCGGTTCGGTCTCGAGGGTGCCGCTTGCGGGTTTCACTCTCGAACACACGACTCTCGTGTCGTCCCATTTCGTCTCGTCCCGCCTCGTCCCGTCTCGTCTTCGGCGGGTGACCGATCGCGACAAGGTATTTGTGGGTCGTCGAAGAGGTGCCGGTATGGCCTACAGCTACGAGCCACACCACTTCGAGGCGTTCGAGGAGGGGCAGACGTTCCGGAGCCCCGGTCGAACGATCACCGAGACCGACGTGACGATGCAGGCGGCGCTGACCGGCGACTGGAACGAACTCCACACGAACGCCGAGTTCGCCGCGGAACGCGACTTCGGCGAGCGGATCGCCCACGGCGCGATGACGTTCAACTACGCGCTCGGGATGCTCATGAGCATCGGCATCCTCGAGCGAACAGCTTACGCGTTCCTCGGCATGGACTCCATGGAACTGCCGAATCCCGCCTCCATCGGCGACACCCTTTCGGTCGAGATCGAGGTCGTGGAGGCGAGAGCGCTGGAGAGCCGCGACGACGTGGGGCTGGTCGTCTTTGAGACGGTGATGACGACCCAGGATGAGACCGTCGTCTTCCGGGGCGACCTGACGTTCTTCGTGTGTAAGACCGGACAGGCCGAAATAGACTTCTGAGCGCGGGACGTGCCGAGGACCACCGAAACGGATTTGCGACTCGGCCGAACAGCTATCGTATGACCGTGTTCACCGTTACCGAGGGAGTGTACGGAATCGACGTGGGGCTGTTCGACTCGGAGGTCGCCTCCGTCTACTGCTTCGACGACGACGAGCCGACGCTGGTCGACGCGGGCGTGGCCGCCACCGCCGACGACCTCCTGGACGGCCTCGAGGCGTGTGGCGTCTCGCCGGCCGACCTGTCGAACGTCGTCCTCTCGCACGTGCACGTCGACCACACCGGCGCCGCGAGCGCGCTCGTCGACGCCGCGCCCGACTGCGACGTTTACATCCACAACTCGACCGCGCCGCACCTCGAGAACCCCGCGGGACTGATCGAGAGCAGCAGGCAAGCGATGGGAGACCACTTCGATTCGATGGGCGAACAGGGACCCGTCCCCGCGGAGAACGTCGTCGGCGTCCCGAACGAGGGGACGACGATCGATATCGGCGCGAACAGCCTCGAGTTGATCCACGCGCCGGGACACTCCCCCGACCACCTCGCGGTCTGGAATCCCGAACGGAACCTCCTGTTCGCCGCCGAGTGTCTCGGGATCTACTTCGGGCGGGCCGAGCAGTGGCTCCCGCCGGCGACGCTCCCCAACTTCGACGTCGACGTGATCGCGGAGACGATCGATCGACTCGAGACGCTCGACCCCGATCGAATCATCTTCCCGCACTTCGGCGTCTGGCCGCACGACCCGGAAAAGGCGTTCGAGACGGCGAGAACCGAACTACACCGCTACGACGAACGGATCCTCGAGCTGTTCGAGGAGACCGACTCGCTCGAGGAGACGAAACGGGCCGTCGCCGAGGATCTGCTCGAGCTCTCGCCGCCGTACGATCCGGTGGTCGAGTCCTTCTTCGCGAAGCTGCTCACGGAGGGGTATCTCAGACACCACGGCCGAATCTGAGCGGGAGCAGTCGGTGGATCCGAGCGGAAGCGGTCGATTCGTCTCGCCGTCGCTCGAGATGGCGTCGCCGTGAATCTTTTTGTTCCTTGTTATCGACCGTCACAGTAGGATGTCCGAGTTACCACCGAACGTCCAACCGCCGACACCGGAAGAGATCCGCGCGTACGCGGCCCACCACCACATCGACCTCTCCGACGAGGAAGTCGAGGCGTTCGAAGCCGCGATCGTCGAGACGCTGGCCGGCTACGAACGACTGGACGAGCTTCCGGATCCGCGTCCTCGAGTCGAGTACACCGACCGCGACCCCGGCTACAAACCGGGGCGCGACGAGGATCCGCTCAACGCGTTCGTCACCAAGTGCGAGGTACGAGGAGCCGAGAACGGCCCGCTCGAGGGCTACGATGTCGGACTCAAGGACAATATCAACGTCGCTGGCGTCGAGATGACGCTCGGGTCGAAGCTCTTCGAGGGCTACGTGCCGTCGACGGACGCGACGATCGTCGACCGACTGCTCGACGCCGGCGCGACCATCACCGGGAAGCTGAACATGGAGGACATGGCGTTTTCGGGGAGCGGCGAACTCTCCGCGACCGGGCCGGTACTGAATCCCGTCGATTCGGATCACATCGCGGGCGGTTCCTCGTCGGGATCGGCCGCGGCCGTCGGCAACGGCGACGTCGACGTTGCCATCGGCGGCGATCAGGGCGGCTCGGTTCGCATTCCCGCCGCGTGGAGCGGAATCGTCGGCCACAAGCCCACCCACGGACTGGTTCCCTACACCGGAATCGCAGGGCTCGGTCGCTCGTTCGATCACGCGGGGCCGATGTGTTCCACCGTCGAGGACTGTGCGCGCGTACTGGACGTGATCGCCGGCAAAGACGATCTCGATCCCCGACAGGGTGCCGTTCCGACCGACGACTACACGGGGGCGCTCTCGGAGGACCCGTCCGACGTGACCGTCGGCGTCGTCGAGGAGGGGTTCGGACACGACGTGAGCGAACCCGCGGCCGACGACGCCGTTCGCGACGCGCTCACCGAGTTCGAAGCCGCCGGTGCGACGGTGACGGAGGTGTCCGTCCCGATGCACGTCGACGGACTCACGATATGGAACGCCATCGCGACGGAGGAGACGGCCGCGACGGTCGACGCCGAGTGCATCGGCCACTACGGGAAGGGGTTCTACGACACCCAACTGGCGAACGCGTTCGGACGGGCGCGCCGGGCCCACGCTGACGATTACCTGACGACGCTGAAACTCACGCTCGTGCTCGGCGAGTACCTCTCCGAGGAGTACCGCGGTCAGTACTACGCGAAGGCGAAGAACCTCGGCCGACAGTTGGCCGACGCCTACGACGAGGCCCTCGAGGACGTCGACATCCTCGCGATGCCGACGACGCCCCAGACCGCCCACGAAGTCGACGAGTCGATCACGCGCCTCGAGGCGATCGACCGCGCGCTCAACATGCTGCACAATACGTCGCCGTTCGACGTGACCGGCCATCCGGCCATCTCGGTGCCCGCGGGGCGGGCGAACGACCTCCCGGTCGGACTCATGCTGATCGGCGAGCGCTTCGCCGACGCGACGGTGCTCTCGAGCGCCCACGCGTTCGAGCGCCAGCACTCGTCGTGAACGCGATCTCGGTCGCAGACGGGTCGAGACCGTCAGCGACTGTTCGTCCGTGGGCCTTCGACCTGCAGTCACCGTACACCTCGTCCAGCAAATTGGATCGCGTCGTACGGACGCTTCCATCGCCTGTCTGATATAGAATTAAATCTGTCCTTTTAATTTACGTGCACCGATTGTCACTCAAGCGACAACCGATAAAGAATCACCGAATGCTAATCAATAGTTCCTCGAAGACTCGTATTAGGACCCACTATGTTCGATTTGTCCGTCGAAAACACGAGGTAGTGTCGTTAGCGTTTGCTCAGTAGTCGTTCCCGCCGACGTCCTCGAAAACGAGTCGGCCATCTCTGCTAGATCGGTTGATCAGCCTTTTCAAGGGTTTCTAATGGTTCATTCATTCGATTCCAGGACGACATATCATCTCGAAGAGATCGAACCAGAATCCTTGCCAAATATGATTGAATAGAAAGGTAATCTAATAACAGTCATATTTCGTATGATTTTGTGATCTCGAGCCGATGCGGTCGAAACGGTACGCGGTATGTTTCGCACTCGCGGACGGTCACGGTTCGACATTGGCGTCAAGAGCATAGTCCGTCCGTTTCGACGCCGGATTCGATACGACTGATTCCGACCGATCCGTCGCTACTCGATCGATCCGCTTCGCGACCGGCCACACGGCAACGGACGCGGGGGTCGACTGTTTCGTGGGTCTCTGTGCTTGTCGAATCCAGCAGCTACCGGGCGCGGTACACCCCCGCGATTCACGCCTCCGATTGCGGCAATTCACAACCGGTGGGAAACCCTTATGCGCGGCGCGTTGGAACTAGCGATGAACCGATGACTGTCACACTGAAGGACTTCTACGCAGACTGGTGTGGCCCCTGCAAGACCCAGGACCCGATCCTCGAGGAGCTCGAGGACGACTGGGAGGGCCGATTCGAAGTCGAGAAAGTAAACGTGGACGAGCAACAGGATATCGCCAACGAGTACCAAGTTCGATCGCTGCCGACGCTCATCATCGAGAACGACGACGGCATCGTCGAGCGCTTCGTCGGCGTCACCCAGCGCGACGACATCGAAGACGCCCTCGAGTCCGCGGGCGCGTAAGAGACTCGGACTCGAGACGCCCGTTTTTGCGGTTCCTCCCGCGGTGAGCGGGAGCTATCCTCCGCGAACAAAAGGGTAGCTGTCGACGATCACGGCTCGTCCGGCTCGAAATCGTCGGTATCGGTGTCCTCGATATCGACGTCGTTGGTCGAGTGATCGAGACCGATCGATTCGTCGTCCGGATCGACGTCCGTCTCGCCCACTGACTCCTCCTTGATGTCGATCTCGGTCTCATTCGCCTCACCGTCTTCGATATCAAACTCGTCGGTGTGGAGTTCCTCGCCGCCGACGCCGACGCTGCCGTCCTGAATGTCGATAACGACCCCGTCGTGGTCCTCGCGGCGACCGATCAGCCGGTTGGTCGTCGATTCGATCTCCTGGTTGACCGACCAGACGAACCGGAGCACCGACTCGAGTTCGGTTCCCGCCTCTCGCACGCCGCGCTCTGGCGAGAGTTCGCCGAGGCTCTGGGCCCCTTCGGGGTGGAGGTACTGGATCGGATGGTCGTTGGGAACCTCGTGCAGGTCGACGTCGAACGACCAGAGATAGGGCAACAGCTGGATGGCGTACCCTTTCGGTTTCGGTACCTTTCGGCCGGCGGCCGTCATGGCCACGCCGATCGCCGACGACCCCGAATCGGTGTCGTAGTAGACGCCGGGAACCCCCGGGATGGAAACACGCATACGCGAGTTATGGCGGCGATTACGGGTGAGTCTGCACCCGGCACGCGCCGGCTGCGTTTTAACCGCACTCGCGGTTCCAAGCGGCGGCCGCGTCAAAAGCCGTCGGCGAACTTGTCCCGGCGATTGACGTCGATCTCGCTGACGCTCGAGCCCTCCCGACTCGCGGCGAAGAGGATTGCCTCGGCGACCTCCTCGGGTTCGCTGGCCTCGCCCTCGTCGAAGTGTTCCTCGAACGTCGTCCCGTCGGCCGCCTCGAACTCCGATCGGACCTCCGCGGGGTTGATAATCGAGACGCCGATATCGTCGTCGCCGACCTGCGCGGCGACGCTCTTGGCGAAGCCGCGGGTCCACCACTTCGTGGCGGCGTAGACGGGGTTGAACGATCGGGGGAACTGCCCCGCGAAGCTCCCGACGAAGACGAGGTGACCGTCCGTCTCGCGAACGTGCGGGATCGCGGCCCGCGTCGCGTAGAAGAGGCCGTCGACGTTGGTCTCCTGCATCGTCTCGTAGTCGTCGGTGCTCATCGACTCGACATCGCTTCCCCGCGAGAGCCCCGCGTTGTTCACCAGCACGTCGATCCCGCCGAATGCGTCGACGGTCTCCTCGATCAGCTGGTCGACCGCGTCCTCCTCGCGGACGTTCGTCGGGACGACCAGCGTCTCGACATCGTGTTCGGTCTCGAGTTCGTCGGCGAGGCTCGTCAGTTCGTCCTCGCTGCGGGCCGCGAGGACCACGTTCGCTCCCTCGGCCGCGAACGCGCGACAGGTCGCCGCGCCGATGCCCGAACTCGCGCCGGTGACGATGGCGGTGTTGCCCTCGAGTGACGTGTCGATCATGTACGGAGGAGACGGCCACCGAGTCCTAAAAAACGCGGGTTGCGGAACTCCGGTCCCGCGTTTAGTACTCCTCGAGGTCGTACAGCTCGCCGTACTTCGATGTCACGTACTCGAGGAAGTACTCGGCCGTGTACTCCTCGCCGGTCGCACGCTCGATCAGTTCGGGCGTGGTGAACTGCTTGCCGTGTTGGTGGACGTTCTCGCGGAGCCAGCCGTTGAGTTCGCCGAACTCGCCCGCTCGAATATCGTCGTCCAACGCTCCGAGGTCGTCCTCGGCGGCGGCGTAGAGCTGCGCCGCGAGCACCGAGCCCAGCGAGTACGTCGAGAAGTAGCCGAAGGAGCCGTGGGACCAGTGGATGTCCTGCAGGCAGCCCTCCGCGTCGGTTTCGGGGCGGACGCCGAGGTACTCCTCGTACTTGTCGTTCCAGACCTCGGGCACGTCTTCGACCGCGAGGTCGCCCGAGATCAGGTCGCGTTCGATCTCGAACCGGATGACGATGTGAAGGTGGTAGGTGAGTTCGTCCGCTTCGACCCGGATGAGGTTGTCGTCGTGGACCTGGTTGGCGGCCTCGTAGGCCGCTTCGGGGGAGACGTCCTCGAGGCTCGGGAAGCGCTCGCGGGCGATCGGGAGGAAGTGCTCCCAGAAGGGCCGGGAGCGGCCGACGTGGTTCTCCCAGAGTCGCGACTGGGACTCGTGGACCGAGAGGTCCCGTGCCTCGCCCAGCGGCGTTCCGTAGCCCTCGTCGGGCAGTCCGAGGGTGTAGTTGGCGTGGCCGAACTCGTGGATCGTCGAGGTGATCGAACCCAGCAGGTCGTCCTCCTCGAAGCGGGTCGTCACGCGAGCGTCGAACTGCGTGCCCGAGGAGAAGGGGTGGGGTGCCGTATCCAGTCGGCCGCGACCCCAGTCGTACCCCAGCGAGTCGAGGACGTCCCGCGCGAGGGCCTCCTGATCGTCGTCCTCGAACGTGCCCGCGAAGGCGTCGGTCTCGATCTCCGCATCGCTCTCGTCGATCGCGTCGATCAGCGGCACGAGTTCGTCGCGTAGCTTCTCGAGCACGCGCTCGGCCGTCTCGAGGTCGAGGTACGGCTCGTAGTCCGAGAAGAGCACCTCGTAGGGGTCGGCGTCGGGGTCGATGTGGTTCGCGTACTCTCGCTTGAGTTCGACCAGTTTCTCGAGCGTGGGCGCGAACTGCTCGAAGTCGTCTTCCTCCTTGGCCTGCTTCCACGTCGGGTGGGCATTGGCCGTCGTCTCCGAGATTTCCTCGACGAGTTCCTGCGGAACGCTGGTCTCACGGTCGTACCGCCGGCGGACCTCGCGGACGACGGCTGCCTGCTTGTCGGACAGGTCGGCGGACTCCAGTTCCTCGAGCAACTCGCCGGTCTCGTTGTCGGTCAGGAGTTCGTGACCGATCGAAGAGAGCGCCGAGAGCTGCTGCGCTCGGGCAGGGGTCCCCTCTTCGGGCATCACGACCTCCTGGTCCCACTGCAGGATGCCGGCCGCGTTCGATACGTTCGAAATTCGCCGCACGCGCTGCTCGAACTCCTCGTAGGTGTCGCTCGTAGCCGCCTCGCTCTGAGCCTGATCGGTCGCCATTGGGGCCTCGTACGCACGGGCGTCGTATCAACGTCGTGGTTCCGGTGGTCGCCTCGCAGGCGGAGACGTCCGTCGGTCTCGCCGAATCGGATTCCGTCGGCGGTCTCGAGTCGACACCCGGAAAACCTCGCGTTCGGAGATAGTCCGGAGACCCGTAACGTGGCACCTGCAAGAGGTCTTCAGCCGGAAATCGCACACCCATGATAGCGGTGTGGAACTCGCAAGCAGTGGGCTATTCGGGCTATCTGACGTGTATCACGATGATATGGTAGTCGCATCAGCGATCGTCTTCCTCGCCAGCCTGTTGATCGGAGCACTGGGTATCTACGTCGGCGCGCGCGTCATCGTGGGCGCCGGCGACTACGACCACGCGATCGTCACCGCGCTGATCGGGGCGGTGATATGGGCCGTCGTCGGCTTCTTCGTGGGGTGGATACCCCTTCTGGGGCCGCTCCTGGCCCTGCTCGCGTACATCGCGGTGATCAACTTCCGGTACCCCGGCGACTGGACCGCGGCAGCGATGATCGGGCTGCTCGCCTGGGTGACCGTCCTGATCGTACTGTACGCACTTGCCGCGGTCGGAATCACCGGCTTCGAGGCCGTCGGCGTCCCCGGAGTGTAGACGTACCTTTTGCGTTGAAAAGACCGACATCACGGGCTACGCCCGATCCGGCGGTGAACTGCTCGACGGAGCATCCGCCCCTTTTATCAACTGTCACTCGAGCCACATCGTCGCCACCCGTCGATACGTCTCCCGGCACCGCTCGAGCACCTCGAGCGAGACGCTCTCAGCTTTCGTGTGGGCCTCGCCGGGCTCTGAGGCGCCGTAGATCACGCACTCGGTGCCGGCCTCGGCGAGCCACCCCGCGTCGGTCGCGTGGGGTTTCGTCACCAACTCCGGCGACCCCATCTGTGCTTCGGCAGCGGCCTCGAGCACCCGCTCGGCGAACGCCTCGTCGTCACACCGCATCGGCGGCAGGTCCTGATCGACGATCCACTCCACGCCGTCGATGGACTCGACGCGCTCGAGCGCCGCTCGCTCGCCCGGCACTGTTCGCTCGTCGACCGTCAGGGTACAGCGCTCGGGGATCACGTTCATCGCCGTCCCGCCGTCGATTTCGGTGACGACGAGGCTGCCCTCGAGGGTTTCGCCCGCGACGTCGACAGAGGGAGCCTCGAGGTCGCGAACGATATCGACGGCGTCGGTCGCCCGGTAGATGGCGTTCTCGCCGGCGTCGACCTCGCTGGCGTGGGCCGCGGTTCCGCGAGCGATGATCGTGCTCCCGCGGCGGCCCTTGTGGGCGACGACGACGTCGGTGACACCCGGCTTGGAGTAGTCGGTCGATCCCTCGCCGACGATGGCGTAATCGGGCACGAAACCGCGCTCGATGGCGTGGCGCGCGCCGACGCCGCCGACCTCCTCGCCGACGAAACTTGCAAAGACGAGCGCGTCCGCGGCCGAATCGTCGCCGCCGCCGACGCCATCGACGTCCGAGAGCGCGAGTTCGGCGTCGCGAAACGCGAGCATCGCGGCCGCGACGGCGCCTTTCATGTCCGCCGTGCCCCGACCGTACAGTCGGCCGTCTCGTCGCTCGAGGACGTACGCGCCGTCCTCGTCCACCTGCGACGCCGCGGGCGCGACGACATCGTGGTGGCCGACGAGCGCCAGCGTTTTCCCCTCGGCGTGTGCTTCCTCGCCGGTTCCCGTTCTGGCGATCACGTTGCCCACCTCGTCTCGCCGCACGTCGGCGTCGGTTTCGGCCCGGAGCCACTCCTCGATGTAGTCGCCCGCGGCCGTCTCGTCCTCGTGGCTCGGGATCGAGACGAGGTCGCGGGTCAACTCGACGACGTCCATACGTCCCTCTCGTCGCTCGGCGAGTTGATTGCACCGGTCGAATCGTCGTCAGTTCCGGATAGTAACACGTATGGACGGATTGTCCCTACGTATCGGTCATGAACGCAGCCGAGACGACGCGAGGGGCGACCTGACGTGTCGGTCGCCGATCGATTCGTCCGAGCGGTTACCCAGCAGGGGCGGCTCGTCGTCGCCCTCGCGCTGGTGGTGACGCTGGTGATGGGGGCGGGCGTCGGCTCGCTCGAGCAGTCCTCCTCGCTCGATCAGTTCGAAACCGACGGCGAGGCCGCCGAGAAACTCGAGTACATCCAGGACAACTACGGCGAGGACGACGACACGACGACGGTACAGATCGTCGTTCGCGGGGAGAACGTCCTCGACCGGGAGTCGCTGCTCGCGACGCTCGAGTTACAACAGGAGTTTCAGGAGGACGACCGGATCGAGCCGACGCTGACGGACGAGCCGTTCACCGACGTCGCCTCCATTGTCGCGATGACCGCGATGCAAGGGGAGGGGGCGGCGGATGGACGGCAGGACGCCTCGGCGGAGGGTGGTGAGAACGGTGACGGCGCCGACGCCGAGGACGGTGACGCAGATGTCGAGGACGGCGACGCTGACGATACCGAGGGCGATGACGAACCCGCCACCGGCACGGCACAGATGGACGGTGGCGAAGAGCCCTCGCTCGAGGACCAGATCGAGCAACTCGAGTCGATGAGCGACGAGGAGGTCGAAGACGTCGTCGCCGCCGTGCTGGGCGAGGACGCGGACCGACAGGTGCTGGCGTTCCTGCCGACGGACTACGAGCAGGGATCGACGCAGGCCGACGCTCGAATGCTGTTCGTGACCCAGCACGGCGAGGGCCAGGGCGGGATGGAGGGCGAAGCGGCCGACCACGTGGTCGACTCGCAGCTGGCGATGGCCGAGCTGGTGGACGACCGCTTCGGCGACGGCGGCTTCGTCTTCGGCGCGGGGATCATCACCGACGAGATCGATCGATCGCTGACGGACAGTCTGATCATCGTGGTACCGATGGCGTTGCTGTTCGTCTCGGCCGTACTGGCCGTCGCCTACCGCGACCTGCTCGATATCGTGCTCGGGCTGGGCGGCGTCGCGCTGGTGCTCGTCTGGACCGTCGGCTTTCTCGGCTGGGCCGGAATCGACTTCAATCAGCTGATGATCGCGGTGCCGGTGTTGCTCGTCGGGCTGAGCGTCGACTACGCGATACACCTGTTTATGCGGCACAGAGAGGCGCGCGATTCGACCGACGGGAGAATCGCGGAACGACGAGCGGCGACCCGAGGTCGCCGCGAGAGCCGTGAGGACGGATCCGAGTCGACCAGATCCGCCATGACGCTGGTCGTCGCGGGTCTCGGCGTCGCGTTCGTCTGGGTGACGGCGACGGCCGTCATCGGCTTCCTCTCGAATCTGGTCAGCCCGATCGGACCGATCCGCGAGTTCGGGATCGCCAGCGCGTTCGGCATCGTCTCGGCGCTCGTTGTCTTCGGAGCCGTCGTCCCCGCGGCGAAGGTCGAACTCGACGCCCTCCTCGAGGCTCGCGGTTACGACCGCCGCAAGCGAGCGTTCGGGACCGGCGGCGGCCGACTCAGCGGCGCGCTCGCCGGCGGCCACCGCGCGGCCAAACGGATGCCGTGGGCGGTCGTTGCGGTTGCCGTCTTGCTGACGCTGGGCGGGGCCTACGGGGCCGCACAGATCGACACGACGTTCGATCAGGAAGACTTCATCGCGGACGATCCGGCCGACTGGGCGAAGTCGCTGCCCGGGCCGTTCGCGGCCGGCGACTACAGCGTCAAGGAGAACATGGGCTACGTCAACGAGCACTTCCTCCGGCAGGACACGCAGGCCCAACTGCTCGTCGAGGGCGATATCACGGACGACCGAACGCTCGAGCGGACCGACGAGCTGCAGGCGTCGGCCGCCGAAACTGACGTCGCCGTCGTCCTTCCCAACGGCGAGGCCCACGTCCGAAGCCCGCTGACGGCGATGGAGTCCGTTGCCGCGGAGAACGAGTCCTTTGCCGCGACGTACGACGCGGCCGATACGACCGGTGACGACGTCCCGGATCAGAACCTCGAGGCGGTGTACGACGAATTCTTCGAGGTCGCTCCGGAGCAAGCCCGGGACGTGATCCACCGGACGGGCGGTGCGGGAGCCGACGGCGGCGAGTACCAGTCGCTTCGCGTCGTCGTCTCGACGCAGGGCGACGCCGCCCCCAGCGACGTGAACGACCAACTGACCAATGTGGCGTCGACAGCCGACGGCGACGGCTTGCAGGTGACCGCGACGGGACAGATCATCGTCTTCCACCTCATCGAACAGGAACTGTTCGAGACGGTCATCCAGAGCATGCTCGTCGCGCTGGTCGCCGTCGTGGCGTTCCTGATGGTGGCCTACCGGTGGACCCACGGGAGCGCCCTGCTCGGTCTGCTCACCATCGCTCCGATCGTCTTCGGCGTCGCGTGGATCCTCGGTACCATGTACCTGCTCGGGGTGCCGTTCAACGTAATGACGGGGACGATCACGAGCCTGACGATCGGTCTCGGGGTCGCGTACAACATCCACATGACCGAGCGCTACCTGCTCGAGTACGAGCGCGGCGACGACCCGTTCGACGCGCTCTATCGCAGCGTCACCGGCACCGGCGGTGCGCTCTTCGGCAGCGCGGCCACGACGGTCGGCGGTTTCGGCGTCCTCATCTTCGCTATTCTCCCGCCGCTCCAGCAGTTCGGCCTGATCACCGGACTGACGATCATCTACGCGTTCCTGGGCAGCGTCTTCGTCCTCCCGAGCATGCTCGTGCTCTGGACGAACTACGTGGGCGACGATGCGGTTACCGTCGCGGCGGTGCCGTCGACCGACGACAGCAACGCAGACGCCGGCGGCGACGGCGAGTAACGGCGCTGCTCGTCGCCGTCGAGACGGGAGGCTTCGGGCGACGGTCTCGACCGACCGATCTGCCAATAGGTCTTATATGATGGAGCAGTTACGAGTACACAATGGACGAGCGTGACCTCGAGACGCCCGTTTTACTCGCTCTCCGCGAACGAGATGGGAGCGGCGGCTCCGCCTTCGAGGCCTCGATTCGAACGATTGCGGCCGCGGTGGGTCTCGAGGACACGCTCGCTGACCGACTTCGTCTCGCGTCGACGCTGTCGGCACTCGAGTCGGACGGTCTCGTGGCGAGTCGGGGCCTCGAGTCGGGCGGCGTCGACTGTACTGACATCGATGCCGAAGCGACCGCACCGGCCGACGATACTGCCGACACACCTGCCCCCTCCGACGATACTGCCGACACACCCGTCCCCTCCAGCGCCGCTGCCGGCGAGACTGAGTTCGACGGCGACGCGGCCGACGAAACGAGCTACCGACTGACCGCTGCGGGCCGCGAGCGGGCTGACGATCGGTACGCTCGACTCGAGTCCGAACGAGTCGTCGTGGTCACCGACGACGACCGCCGTGAACTGCCGCTCGGCGCGGTTCCGGACGCGTACGATACTCCGCTCTCGAGGGCGCTCGCTGCCCGAACACCCGACGGCACGGTCTCGCTCGAGTCCGCACTCGAACCGGCGTTCGTCGGCCGCGACTCCGAGCGCGATCGGCTTGCGACACTGCTCGAGGGCGCTCGCGGCGGCCAGTCGTCGATCGCGCTCATCGCGGGCGAGCCGGGCATCGGCAAGACGGCGCTGATCGAACGACTCTGTGCGGACGCCAGCGATCGGGGCTTCGGGACGGCGATCGGCCGCTGTCGACGCGACGGTGGCGGCCCGTATCACCCGTTCCGCGACGCGTTCGACGATCGGGACGACGCGGAGCCGCTCCCGTTCGTCGACTCGCCCTCGCCGCCGGTCCGCGACGACGCCACCTACGACGCCCGGCTCGAGGCCGTCTACGATCGGACGGCCGCCTGGATCGAAGACCGTGCGGCCGAACGGCCGCTCGTGCTCGCGATCGACGATCTCCAGTGGGCCGACACGGCGACGATCGAGTTGCTCGCGCACCTCATCGAGACGGTCGACGACGCGCCGCTCGCCGTGATCTGCACCGCCCGACCGACGGCTCCCGAAACCGACGGACAGTTCACGTGGATCTCCTCGAGCGAGGCCATCGTCTCGCGGACTCGGTCCGTCCCGTCGTCGACCCGATCGACGGTTTCCTCGGTCGTCTCGACCGTCTCG
This sequence comes from Natronorubrum marinum, assembly GCF_052040125.1. Classification (NCBI taxonomy): domain Archaea; kingdom Methanobacteriati; phylum Methanobacteriota; class Halobacteria; order Halobacteriales; family Natrialbaceae; genus Natronorubrum; species Natronorubrum marinum. Next base: position 170,716 of record NZ_JBPPFV010000001.1, on the reverse strand, counting down.
ATCGCATCGTCGCGAACCTCCTCCACAGCGGTTTCGATCGCCGCGAGGTCGCGTTTCGTCTGCTCCGCGAAGGACTCGACCTCGTCGGCGATAACGCCCATCGTTTGCGACCCAGTCCCCCGTCCGTCCGTCCGGGAGGCCTCGATCTTCGCGTTCTTCGCCAGCACGGTCGTTCGCTCGGCGAGCGCGTCGAGGCGGTCGACGACCGCGTCGATCTCCCGCGTTTGCTCCTCGAGATCGGCGACGGATCGGGAGACGGCCGTCGTCGCGTCCTCGATGGCCTCGAGTTCCGCCAGCGCGTCGTCGGCGGCGTCGACCCCCTCCGCGGCGAGTTGCTCGGTTCGGTCGCTCTCTTGGCGGACCTCGTCGGTGACGCTCGCGACTTCCTCGACCGCGGCGCTCAGTTCGCCGAGTTCGGTCGCGGCCCGATTCGTCTTCGTCGCCTGCGTGGCGGTGTGGCTGCTGATGGTCTCCGCGCGGGTTGCGACCGACTCACTCGCCTCGTGCAGCTCCTCGATCGGTTGCTGGACGTCGGCTTCCACCTCGCCGGCGAGTCGCTCGCGGCGCTCGATCGACTCCTCGAGGCGCCGTGCGTAGGAGTCGACGTACGTCTCGGTCGCGATCTGCATGTCGAGGTTGAGGAGTCGCAACAGCGCGAGCACGTCCATCATGCCGTCGTCGACGGCTGCTCTGACGGTCTCCTCGAACGACTCCTCGAGTCCTGTCTCCCCGCCGTCGTCACCGAACCCGAGGGCCGAGACGAGCCCGCCGAATCCGGCCTCGTCGGTGTCCCGCTCTGCGGCCCACGCCTCGATCGCGTCGACCACCTGCTGCTGGACGCGCTCGTCGAGTCGCTCGAGGAGCAGTTCGTAATAGACGCCGTACTGACCCACGTACTGCTTCAACGGCATGTCGAGCAGTTCGTGAAGTTTCCCGATCCGCGCGCGGTTGGCGAAGAACTGCTGGTCGTAGGTTCCCGTCGCCAACGAGACGAGATACGCCCGTTGGGTTCGCTTGAGCGCGTCGACGCCCTTCGGCGATCGGTCGACGATCGCCCGAGTCTCGTCGTACTGCAACACGTTGTCGTAGAAGTCGTCCGCGATCTGGTGTTGATTCTCCCGCAACAACGACTCGAGGTCGCGCAACCGTCGTTCGTCTTCCGCGTCGAACCCGATATACGCCTTTCGCCAGGCGATCTCGTCGTCGTCCAGCCCGATCTGGTCGACGAGATCGTCGGCGTCGAGAAACCCGTTGAGTCCGCCCTGCCCGAACGATTGCTCCGGATTCATTGCGTGAACGTGTTCGGTCCAGAATTGAAGGGACAACGCGTCTTCCCATCGGCTGGGAAGATAGTCCGAATTTTCGATAGATGGGCCGCGGTCAGCGTAGGGACGATTCATCGCGGATCTCGATCCGTGGCAACTCCCCACAGCCACGCCCGCTCCGGCGGTGGAACACCCTTATACGTGTCCGTCGACCAGTTGTCGTATGCACGTCGTGCCGGATACGAGCGTGGTCATCGACGGCCGCGTCTCGGCGACGATCGAAGACGGGCAGTTCGAGGGAGCGACGATTTCGGTGCCGGAAGCCGTCGTCGCGGAACTCGAGGCGCAGGCGAACGACGGGATCGACAGCGGCTGGGACGGGCTGTCGGAACTCCAGCGGCTCGCCGATCTCGCGGACGAAGGCGTGATCCACCTCGAGTACATCGGCGAGCGACCCAACGCCATCGAACGGGGCCACGCCTCGAGGGCGAGATCGACGCGTTGATCCGCGATCTGGCCGAGGAGCTCGACGCGACCTTCCTCACCAGCGACATCGTTCAGGCCGAAGTCGCCGAAGCCAAGGGGCTGACGGTCGAGCACGTCTCGCCCGAGATCCGCGAGGTCGGCACGCTCTCCGTCGAGAACTACTTCGACGATCAGACGATGAGCGTCCACCTCAGGGCGGGGGCCGTGCCGAAGGCCAAGCGGGGTACGATCGGCGAGATGCGCTACGAGCCGATCGCCGACGAACCGCTCGACGAGGAGACGATGGACGAGTACGCCCGCGAGATCGTCGACGGCGCCAAGGAAGCGCCCGAGGGCTTCATCGAGCTCTCGGAACCGGGCATGCAGATCGTCCAGTTCCGCGATTACCGGATCGCCATCGGCCGACCCCCCTTCTCGGACGGCATCGAGATCACGGCCGTCCGTCCGATCGCTCAAACCGACATCGACGACTACGAGCACGCCGACGAGTTGAAAGAGCGATTGCTCGAGCACCAGCGCGGGGTCCTGATTTCGGGTGCCCCCGGTGCCGGGAAGTCGACCTTCGCACAGGCGGTCGCCCGCTACATCTCGGACAACGACTACTCAGTCAAGACGATGGAGAAGCCGCGGGACCTGCAGGTCGGCCCCGAGATCACGCAGTACACCGAACTGGCGGGCGACATGGCCAACACGGCCGACGCTCTCCTGATGGTGCGACCCGACTACACGATCTACGACGAGGTCCGCAAGACCAACGACTTCGAGGTCTTCGCGGACATGCGACTCGCGGGCGTCGGCATGATCGGCGTCGTCCACGCGACGCGAGCGATCGACGCCCTCCAGCGACTCGTCGGGCGGGTCGAACTCGGGATGATTCCGCAGGTCGTCGACACCGTCGTCTACATCGAAGCCGGTGAGGTTCACACCGTCTACGACGTCAAGACGGAGGTCAAGGTGCCCGCCGGACTCACGGAGGAGGACCTGGCTCGACCGGTCATCCAGATCACGAATTTCCGGACCGGCGAACCCGAATACGAGATCTACACGTTCAACCGCCAGGTCGTCACCGTCCCCCTCAAAGACGAAGACGGCGGCCCGGCGAACGAGTCCGGCGTCGATCGGATCGCCAAACAGGAGATCGAACGGGAGATCCGCTCGATCGCCCGGGGCTACGTCGACGTCGAACTCAGGAGCCAGGACAAAGCCGTCGTCTACGTCGAAGACGACGACATCTCGAGCGTCATCGGCAAAGGTGGCGGTCGAATCACCGACGTCGAGAACCGACTCGGCATCGATATCGACGTCCGAACCCACGACGAGAACCCCAACTACGGAGCCGGCGGCGGTGGCGGCAGCGCCAGCGCGGACGGCGGGAGCGGCGGCGGACAGGCCGCCGGCCAGATGGTCACGCCCGAGATTACCTCGAGGCACATCGTCATCCCGGTCGACGGCAACCACGGCGAGACGGTCGAAGTGCAAGCCGGCGGCGACTACCTCTTCACCGCGACGGTCAGTCGCGGCGGGGAGATCCAGGTGTCACGCGGAAGTGCGATCGCCGACGAGTTAGAGCAGGCGGTCGATCGAAAGGAGCCGGTAACGGTCGTGCCGTCGTGAAGAATTAGACCACGAGTGAGGGACGCGAACGAGCGGACTTTTTTGGTGCAGATTTTTTGGCGGGGTTCGAACGCACCGTCGGTGCGTGAGGACCGCAGTAAAAAAGGTGCGTGTGCGAGATTCAGGTGTCTCGAGGGAGTGCGATCGCGGACGAGTTAGCGGATCGAGTACCGAGACTCCGGCTCCGAGCGGAAGCCGTACAGCGTCGCGCCGTCGACGGCGACGAGTCGGTCCTCGACGGCGTACAACCCGTCGGGACAGTCGATCTCCTCGAGGCGCGGAACCTGCCACCAGTCGTCGCCGTCGGCCCTGATGCCGAAGAGATCACAGTCTCCGTCGTCCTCGAGGGTGCCGTGACCGTAGACGCCGGCCGCGTTCGCGACGGGTGCGGTTTTGAACTCGACGTCGTCGCGGTGCCACGCTCGATCGCCCGCCTCGAGGTCGATCGCGGTCAGCGAGCCGCCCGTGGCGTAATAGAGACGGTCGGTCGAGTCCCAGATCGCCGGTCTGTAAGTGCTCCAACCCGATTCGAGCGGGACGGTAAACGTCGGCTCGCCGTCGGGATCGATCGCCCGCAACTCGCCGTCGACGGCGACGAGTGCGACGGACTCGCCGTCGCGCTCGGTGCTCTCGAGCCAGTCCGGCGTGTCGGGCAGTGCCAGATCGGTCCGCACCGACCCGTCTCCGTCGACGCCGTAGAGGGTGACATCGTCGTCACCGTCCGCGAGTACGATCCACGCCATGTCGTAGCCGACGGCCGTGTCGACGGCGGATGTGGTCTGTGGTTCGCCTCCGGCGCCGGTTGCGAACCCGTCGTCCCCGAACTCGAGGTGAAACAGTTCCTCGCCGTCGCTCGCATCGAACGCGACGACGCCTCGGGTGTAGGTACCGACGACGAGGTCGGTGATCGCGTGCAGATCGAGCCGCGTCGCGCGTTCCCGTTCGTCGCCGTCTGAAACGTCGGTCGTCCCGTCGTTCTCGTTTCCGTCCGTCCGGTTCTCGCGCCGATTGTCGTCACCGTCGTCCGCCCGCTCGTTCTCGTAACCCGCATCCGATTCGACTCCGTCGATTTCGCCGACGTCGGTCCACTCGGTCGACCACGCGGTTTCTGCCCCCTCTGCCCGCGAGCCGAACCGCGTCCGTGCGGTTTCGTCGCCGTCCCGCTCGAGTCGGACGACCGTCCCGTCCTCGAGGGCAAGGAAGACGGCGCCGTCGGCGATCGCCAACTCGCCGTTCCGGCTCGAGTCGGGGCTGCCGGCCCAGATCGGTTGCCCGCTACTGTCGTAGACGTGGACGGTCCCGCTGCTGGGAGTGAACGGTCTCGTCGAATCGTCGAAGACACCGAACAGGTACCTTCCGTCGGACGACCACGTCACGGACGCCCTGCCGTACCGATCGGCGGATTCGGTCCAGTCGAGATCCCCGGCGGCGGCCTGATAGCCACAGCCGCCGAGTCCGACCGCGAGCCCCGCGCCGGCCACCGCCAGCAGTCGGCGTCTACCGAATTCCGCCGTCATTCGTGATCACGCGCCAACTCGCGCAGTCGCTCGATCCGCTCCGCCGTGGGCGGATGCGTCTCCGGGAAGATGTCCGTGCTGACGAGTTCGTTCGAGCCGAAATCGCGACTCTCGAGCGGCGCGAGGTAGAGGGCCTCCGCCCCGCCGTCGAGTTTCCGGAGGTCTTCGTCCGGCACGTCGGGCATCGCCCCGTCAATTTTCTCGAGAGCCCCGGCCAGCGCCGCGGGGGAGCCAGTGATCGTCGCGGCGGCTTCGTCCGCCACGTACTCGCGCTGCCGGGAGAGCACGCGATAGAACAGCACGCTCGCGGCCCAGAACATCGCTGAGACGGTCAGCGTCACGACGGCCGTGACCGTGATGACGACGACGGCGACGAGGAGCGCGCGACCGTCGCTGTCGCCGCGTCCACCGCTCGAGCCGCCGCCGAATCCGCTCCCAAACAGCCGGACCAGTCCGTAGAGCACGTAGAACGCGACAACCGCGAGGTAGTAGGTGATCGTCGGCAACAGCCACGCGACGGTCATCAGGTTCGCGTCCCGGTTCTTCAGGTGAGCGAGTTCGTGGGCGAGGACGGCCTCGAGTTCGTCGTCCTCGAGGCGCTCGAGGAGCGCGGTCGTGACGACGACGCGTTCGTGACCGCCGCCGGCCACGGCGAACGCGTTGGGGGCTTCGCTTCGGATCACGGCGACATCGGGTTTCGCGAGGTCGATTTGCGAGGACAGCCGCGTGACCGCGGCGTGGAGGTCGGGGTACTCGCTCGCGTCGACGTCGCGCGCATCGAGCGATCCGAGCACCGTTCGCGGGCCGAATCGGTACTGGACGACGAGGCCGCCGAGAACGACGACCGTCAGGACCAGCGGATCGACGTAGAACTCGCCGTGGTACGGCCGCTCGTTGGCCCACTCGAGGAGCGCGATGCCGACCGTGTTCGCGAGAAAGACGAACGTGTAGACGAACGCGAACGGCAGGCAGACGATCAGGCCGAGCGCGACGAGCATTCGGAATCGGAGGGATCGATCTGCGAGGGTGGATCTCATGTCAGCGGGAAGTTGTAACCGTCTTCGGAATCAAACTGTTCGAATATAATTATATCTATCCGATAGTGAACGGCGGTCAGCACGCCGTAGAATGTGCAGAAAACGACTGCTGAAGGCGCTAAGTGGGGTCAGTATCGACGATCCAGACACTGTGATACTCGTTCGCAGTTGTTAATGGTAGATATTAGCACGAAACACCTCGTGTGCTGGCCGAGTGTCGTCCAATCTGGCTCACCACTACTAGCTGTTTAAGGAGTAAGCATTTATACGAGACGAATGTTGAATAGAACGTAACACAACATGGTGTTTGACCTCTATGGGAGCAGATAGGAAGACAGTCGTCTACTCAGGCGTTGGACAGGCAGACAGATCGTTCATTACGGACCGACCGGGGCTCGAGACCGTCCGCTCGCGAATCGTGAGCGACATTCGGTCGACCGTCGAGGACGCGAGCGCCGAGGGTGCCGTCGTCGCGATGAGCGGCGGGATCGACTCGACCGTCACGGCGGCGCTGGCCGTCGAAGCGCTCGGCAGCGACCGCGTCCTCGGACTCGGCCTCCCATGCCACAAATCCGAACAGACGGGCGTCAGCGAGGCCCGGACGATCGCGGAGGGACTGGGGATCGAGTTCGAGGAAGTTCAGTTGCGTCCCATCCTCGAGGCGTTCGAGGGAACGGTTGTGGAGTCGCTCGAGCCCGCCACTACCGATGCCGAGGATCGCCCACACGAGCGCACCCACGCGACCGGCAACGTCATCGCGCGCCTGCGGATGATTTGTGCGTACTACGCGGCGAACCGCCAGCGTCGGCTCGTCCTCGGGACGGCGAACCGCTCCGAGTGGTTGCTCGGCTACTTCACCAAGTACGGCGACGGTGCGGCCGACACGTATCCGATCGGCGACCTCTACAAGACGGAGGTGCGCGCGCTCGCCAAACGGATCGGGGTTCCGAAACGAATCGTCAGCAAGGAGCCGACGGCGGGATTCTGGGCGGACCAGACCGACGCCGACGAACTCGGCGCGCCCTACGACGTCATCGACCCGCTCCTCAAGCGGCTCGTCGAACTGGACGAACCGATCGGCGACGCCGCGGACGCGCTCGGCATCGACCGCGAGACGGCTCGCTCGATCGCGTGGCTGTGTGCCGAAACGAAGCACAAACGGACCACCCCACCGACGCCGGGAATCGCCGGCCGAACCGATGGTGTCTGACTGACAGTCTGCACTCACTCCCAGATACACCGCTCGAGGTGGCTATTGCCCGTTCACCAGCCCCGTCGGTGTCACGCGCGACCGCCAGCCCATTAGAGACCGCTGTAAACCTCCGTGTTGCGCCACCAGAACAGCCCCCACGAGAGCATGAACCCGGCTGCCATCGCGATGATGTCCTGGACGATACGCGGGAGACCGAGATCGACGATCGGGACGAGGACGATCGCCGACCCGATTGCGGCCCCCGTGACGATAAACACCAGATCGCCAGCGATGTGTTCTCGCGGCTGCTCCCAGTACTCCTGTCGCTCCTCGTCGTACCAGATTCCGATGTAGATCAACACCGGCGCCATCGAGGTGATGATCGTGATCACGTGATACTGTTCGGGTAGTCCCGCCGGTCCGAGAACGGCAATGTTGAGCGTGTTGGCGACGATCGCCATCGCGAACAGACCGATCAGCAACCATCCCCACCGCGGGAGCCTCTCCTTGTCCATGGAGAGGGACGGTTACGCCGTTAAAAGAATCCTCCCGTTTGTCGCCCGCTATTCGGCACAGCAGGCGTCCTTTTTCGGTGACTCCTCGACGCCGTTGCCGTCGGCTGCGACAGGCTCTTCGATCCGATAAAGACTCTGACGTGCGTCAGCAAAGTAGATATCCTCGTCGACGATCCCGATCTCTTCGAGTCGCTCGAGTGCGTATCGGACCGTTCGGGCCGACAGCATCGACTCCTCGACGATCTGTTTCTGGGTCAACGGCCCGTCGTACTCGAGTACCTTGAAAACGAGTTTGGCACTCGGTGGCAAATCTTCGATGTCCTCCCCGTCGGTCTCTGCCATACTACGAATCGAAAGCACCCAGCAGCATAAAAGTTGAGCCTTACGAGTCGTGACTATCGTGAAAGATTACGATAGAGTATGTCCAGTAAAGTAGGTGGTGGTGGTTCGTAACTGCCGAAATAGCGATTTGACCGGATAGTCAGGTTCTGGCGGAACTTGCGGGAGTTGCGAGTGACTGTGTGTCATATTGTCAATCACTCGGTGGTCGTGATCTCACTCCGCGCAACTCGGGGACCGTGAATCGTCAGTGGCCGTGTTGCAATTGTCTCCACGTCCCAAACGTGTGCAACCTGATTCGGCGCCGACCGCTTACCTAAATCGAGGCGCTAATGCTCCTTCCTCAGGGAGCGCCGACCGAAGGGGAGGCGCGATCAGGGAGGGGATACAGCGCTGCTCGTGTTTCTTGCACTGTACTGTTGCAGGCCCGCAAGCCCACGCTATCGATAGCGTGATGTTGTAACAGAGTATATACAAGTTAATCGATCGGCACGAAATCGAGGGCTACGAAGTCCTCGACCGAGACGTTCGCCCGGTCGGAAACGGCGCACACGTTCTCGTCCCGAAACGGTGGACTGGAGCGGACGTGAAGGTCGTCCGCGTTTCCGAACCCGACGCCGATTCTGGCGGGTAGATCATGCGCTACAACTACAGGTATCGGCTCAACCCAACCGACGAACTCCTCGACCGGTTAGCGTGGACTGTCGATACCTGCCGACAGGTCTACAACCACTTCCTGCACCGGCTCAACCGAGAGGACGACACATCGGCGTACTCCGAACAGTCGGTCCTTCCTGACCTCAAACGCGAGTAGACCGACCTGAAACAAGTCCACTCGAAGGTGTTGCAGAAGGTCGTACAACGACTGTACGACAACCTCTCGACGCTGAAAGGTCGGAAGGACAACGGCCACCGCGTCGGCGAACTCAAGTGGAAAGGCCCACAGGAATATCGTTCGGTCAAGTACAGTCAAACCGGCTTCGAACTCAACAACACGAGTGGCTGCACTGTACTTTCTCTTTCCAAAATTGGCGATATTCCGATGGTCTACCACCGCAACGTTCCCGACGACGCCACGATCAAAGAGGTCGTCGTCAAGCAGGAACCGACCGGCGAGTGGTTCGCTGTTCTCGGGATCGAAACCAAAGACGACGCGCCGCCGAAGCCCAAGACACTCAAGAACTGTGTCGGAATCGACGTGGGTCTCCTGAAGTACGCCCACGACAGCGACGGAACAGCCGTCGAGTCACCGGACCTTTCCGACGAACGCGAACGGCTGGAACGAGAGCAACGGAAACTCTCTCGGAAAGAGCACGGATCGGCGAACTACCGCAAGCAACAGCGAGTAGTCGCCAAACGTCACGCCGACCTGATGCGAAAGCGTCGGGACTTCTTGCACAAGCTTTCGAACCACTACGCTCGAGAGTACGACCTTGTGGCGGTCGAAGACCTCGACGCCAAGGGATTGATGGAACTCCCGTCGAACAGCCGCAACCGCGCCGGAGCGGCGTGGGGAACGTTCCTGCGAATGCTCGGATACAAGTGCGAACGCGAAGGTACGCACTTCGTTGCTGTCGATCCGACCGGAACGACCAAAGAGTGTGCAGCCTGCGGTGCCGAGTCGAACACGCCGCTATGGGTCCGCGAACACTCGTGTCCGTCGTGCGGCTTCACGGCAGACAGGGACTGGAACGCGGCCTACAACATCTTGGTACGCGGTCTGAATCAAGTAGGGATGGACTGTCCCAAATCAACGCCTGCGGAGACTGCGCTCCCTACGGGAACCGATTCGGTTCCTGCAAAGCGCGTCATCGAAACAGGAAGCCCCACCCTCAAGGAGCAAACGGCGTCAGCCGTGAGCGAGTAGGGTGGGGAGGAAGTCACAGCTTCTGCCAGACGTCCTCGTCGTCGTCGAACCCGTCGTCGGGATCGGCGAACTCCTCGTTGCCCTCGAGATCCATCTCGTCGGGCGAGAGTGCCGGCTCACCGTCGACGACCGCCGGCTGCTCCTCTAAGTTCATCTCCGGCCAAGCGGTCTCCTCCCAGAGCCCGCGGTCGCTGTAGTAGTAGACGACGCCGTCGTTAACGACGGCGAACAGGCCGCGTTGCGTGTCGTGGACGACGCGCTCGTTCGTGTCGATCGCGACGTCGACGACGTCCTCCAAGGTGTCGAGCGAGACGTGATAGTCGCCGATCCACATCGGAATCGAGCCGCGCGAAATCCACTCGGCGTACCGCCGTTCGTGGACCGTGCGTCGGGCGGCTTCCGCATCGATCGGCGATCGTCGGGCGACGAACGCACCGGCCGCGAGCGAGAGCGTGCCGAGCAGTGAGAGTCCGGCAATGGCCGCAAGACTCCGTGACTCGCTCGTCTCTATCGTTCCAGTCCGGTGGGTGTGCGTTTCGGACGCGGACACCGGTTCCTCGAGCCAGTAGGCGGTGTCCGTCACGCGAAACGTGGTCGACTCGCTTTGGATCCCCTGATTGGTTCCAGTGTCGTACTCGACGCGGAGGACGAACGCCACGTCGACGTCACCGACGCCGCTCAGTTCGCTCTCGAGTTCCTGCTGTCGCTCTCGGTAGGATTCGACGTCGACCGTCGTTTCGGACGTTGCGACGCCGTCCTCGAGCGCCGGTGAGGCGTCGATTACGGTGTGGCTCTCGTTCCAGAACGACTGGTCGTTTCGAGTCGCCTCGTACCGCACCTCGAGTTCGTGGCTCACTTCGCCGCCGTCGATCGGCGTCCCGTCGCTCTCGTTTCGGAGTTCGGTCTCGGCCTCGAGCGTCAGCTCGGGCGAAGCGTTCAGCATGTAGACCTCACTGTTCTCGAGCCGATCGCCCTCGTTCCAGAGCGGCCCGTCCTGAACGACGACGGCGCTCGTCTGCAGGTCACTCGAGATGCGCTCTTCGCCGAACTGCGTCTCGGTCGTCGTCGACGGGTTCGCGACGGCCCAACCGGTCCCGGCGAGCGCGAGCGCACCGATCACTATCAGCGCGATCGTGATCGGACGACCGTATTCGGCGAGCAGCAGGTCGAGACGCGGATTATCGATCACAGTTCAGATTCCCCCGGAGTCAGTTCGGCTGGCGTCCGTTCCCCGCAGTGTCCGGTTCGAGCCGTTACCGGACCGTTCGAAAGACACGTATGCGTACATTCATCCGAGGCAACCATTATAACGATACTGGCTGACGACAACGGCTATTTGAAGCTACCGGCCCGCTGCCAGTGTGAGTGTCTCTCACAGCCACTCCCGAAGTTTTCGCTGGAACCGAGTCGACAGCGAGACGTGCGATCCTGCGGATCGAACGCGCAGGTCGTTGTAGCCGAAGACCACGAGTACGATCGCGACGGTGACGCCGACGATGACGCCGTTTACCGCGGCGATCGCTGCGAGCGGGTGCAGCCCGTGGAGCCAGACGATTACGGACGGCGGGAGTACCGCGAGATACCGATACTCACCGAGATGTCGCGTGTACTCGCCGGTCTCATGGGGAGCGGTGAGCGAGACCGTCGTCTCTCCGCTCGAGCGTATCCCGATCGTCTGCGAGCCGGGATCCGCCGCGATATTTCGACTCGCGGCGTCGTGAACGGCCACGATCGGGAGATAGCCCGCGTTGTCGACGGTCCGCGTGAGTTCCGCCGTCTCTCCGGGGGCGAGCACCTGTGGATCGTCGGTCGGCGAGTCCGTGCTCACGAGTTCGTACTCGGCGGTGCCGGCGGGAACGACCATCGACGCGGTCGCGAACGTGACGAAAACGAGCAAAATCAGCCCCAACGCCGTCCAGAACGCGATGACGTTCTCGCGGGAGCGCGAGCGGTGCGTCTCGCGTCGACCGGGTCCGAATCGCTCGAGGAGCGTTCCGAAGCCGAGCAGGGCGACGCCGACGGCGACCAGCATCGCGCCGATCCCCTCCGAGTCGGCCGTCGCCGTCAACCCGAGGACCGACGCGACCGTCCCGTAGGCCGACTCCGCGAGGCCCTGGACGCCCATGATCGCCGTGCCGAGGTACGGTATCGTCACGGCCTCGCCGTTCACTTGCCAGGCTTCGGCGACGATCTGGCCGTCCGTGACGTGGGGTTCGCCGCCGTCCTGGTCAGTAAAGGGGTTCGCGTCCCCTTTGGTGACGTACCCCTCGTCAGTCTCGCCGACCACGCGGTGGGTCGTCAGTCCGCCGTCGTGTAACTCTCGGGCCTCGAAAACGACGATATCTCCCGCCTCAACGTCGTCGGTCACGACGCTCGGGATCGCGACGAAACCGTCGCCGGCGTTCATCGTCGGCTCCATGCTCCCGGTCGCGACGTAGCCGAGCAGGATCGGCTGTCCCAGTAGCTGTCCGACCAGCAGGAGGACGATGCAGACGGCGACGACCAGCCCCAATCCTCGTTTGAGGAGTGTGGCCGACGTCATCGTGTGGTGGCGCAGAATATCATTCTGTAACGACTATTCAATTACTGATTCACTTGGGAAGCAAACACCTTAAACTCCCCGAGAGTCGGCGTTTGACCCTACAGGATCGCCGTCCGGCGATTCGCTACCGCATCGGAACGAACGCCCACCGGCGGTTCGCGGCGATACCCAGGAACAGAAACCCCATCGCCATCGGCGGCGCGAGGGCGGCCGTCGCCGCCGCCGACAGTTCGCGGTTCTGAACCGTGATCGTGGCTCGATCCGCGACGGTGATCGTCCCCGCTTCTACACCGCTGACCGCTATTTCGTACGTCCCGGCGTCGTCGAACTGCCGCTCGAACGTCACCGTCGTCTCGCCGTCCGGTTCGATCATCACCGTCCTCGTGTCGACGACGATGCCGTCGACCGCGAGCTCGAGCGTGCGCTGCACTCGCTGCCCGGTCGGGTTCGACACCGTGGCTTCGATCGTCGCGCTCTCGCCGGCCGTAATCTCGGTAGTGGTGACGGATGCCTCGAGGACGTGGATCGGCGGCCCCTCGACGGTGACCGACTCGCTCGCGACCCCATCGACGCCGATCTCGTACGTTCCGGGCCACTGCATCTGACGTTCGAAGACGGCCGATTTCGTCTCGCCGGGTGGAATCTCGAGCGGTTTGGTGTCGACGACGGTGCCGTCGACGGTGAGCCGCGCCGTCGTCTCTTTCGTGGTTCGACCCACGTTCTCGTAGGTCGCGTTCGCGGTTACGTTGTTGCCGGTTTCGACCCTGGTTGGGTCGACTTCGAAGCTCGTGAGTTCGACGCCCTTGGGGTGGTCTTCGTCTTCCTCTTCTTCTTTGTCTTCATCTTGGTACTGGACGTGGATCGTGAACGTTTCTACATCCTCATAGTTCTCGGTCGTATCAACCGAGACGCCGACGTTCGTAGTGTCTCCAGCCGACGGTTCGAGCGGGGTCGACGCCGAGATTTCGGCCGATCGATCGCCATTCTGGTAGAACTCGAGGCTCAGGTCGTCGTTCTCGATCCAGACGCGCTCGACGGCATCGTCGTTGACGGTGACGGCGAAGACGTCGTCGAACGTGGTGTGTGCGTGATTGTTGAGTTTCTCGAGGTCGAGTTGGAGTTCGCCGTTCTCGTTGAGGGAGGCGTATTGGGAGGTTGGCTCGAGGACGATGTCGTCAGATGCCGTGTTTTCACCCACCGTAATCGCTACTGTTGGGAATGCGAGCGCGACGAGAAAGCAGGCTGTCGCCGCGATGAGTAGGATCTTAGTTGATGGCATTTCGACGACTCACGGTATTATTACTAGGTACGGTATAGGAATTGACAATTATTGCGAGATTTATCTCCGTTCCCAACAATCGTAGACACTTTCTCCTCTACTTATTGGGCGAAGAAGCTTATGGTGTGCTGTGTTCGCTCTCGTCGGCTTCGAACGTTATATCTCCAGTAATATTACCAACGCTGTTTCCGCCGGTTAAGTCAATGACTACGTTCAAATCGATATTTCCACCGTTAGCGCTTAAATCAACTGCACTTCCAGAACCGACAATAGAACTGCCACCAGACTCTTCGATATCAAGTTCGACGCTGCTAGCAGCACCACTGTCCGCAACAAAGAACCCAACATCTTGAGTGCCGTCGTTAGTAATTGTAATCGCCTGATTAAAGCGAGTAGTAGCATTCTCATTGAGACTCTGCTCGTCCAATGTAAGAACTGTGGCATCACCTCCATCTTCAGTGCCAACGATTGCACTTCCCTCTGAATGTTCAGCAATCTTCAAGAGCGCACTTGAGTCATCATTAACACCGAGGTCAACAGTTCGATCGGCCTCCACACTACTAAACGCGCCCGTCCCGAGCGCGGCTCCGCCACCCGCGACAATCGTACCCAATCCAACTAACACGTTGCGTCGATTCATTCTCATGGTTATGATCTCCGTACAACCGCGCTAGAATCCGTCACCCGAGGGCGGGGATTCCGAACGCGGTCCTTACTCCCTCCCAGACAGTCCACCCACTTTGTATTAGGTTGCCAGAAGTACTGAAAGCCGACCAATACACACGTTCAAGACTGTCCTGAACGGCTCTGAATCGGCGTCTGGCCGCTCGTAGTCAATACGATCAAATTTGGATAGAACACGGTTCTCGAGACCGTTCGGCCGTAATTCGGGTCTCGGCGGAATCCATCAGGCCAGAACATTCATGTGTTAACCATCCAGAATGTATCCAGACAGCAACTGAGTGGAGTTGGTGAGTTAATACTGGTCCATCGCTGCTCAAGTCCAGGTCGGACTGATCTCTGCGACGGTGCCTCCTACCGGTTGCTCGAGCGAGTGTCGCATGCGTACGATAACATATCTCGGATTGGGACTGCTCGTCTGTGGGGCGCTCGTCTTCGTCGCCTCGAGCGGTGCGTTCGATTCGACGGTGGCCGACCGTAATATTGGCGTCGAGACTGTAGATGATGACACAGCTTATGTCGGGATCAGCCAGCCCGATGTCAGCCTCTCTGCAAGTGATGGAGAGTTTGATTGTACAGGAACCAGCACTGTACCGTTTTTCTGGACTGAAATTGAATATTGTTCTGCTGGCCAGTTTATCCATAATGAGTTGATATTGACGTTGAGCGATCAGACCCCGTCGAGCGAATTTGAAGAAGCGATCTTGAGTGAAATTTCAGACTCTTCTGATAATCCGTCGACCGAGTCTGCTACGTTCGAGACTACAAACGACGAATATATGCTTCAAGCGGAGATTCAGTGCGCTGCGGAATGCATTGGCGGTTCAACTGTCGATAACGCGTGTCAAAGCCCGTTAGGGTCTTGGGAAGCTGCCCAGACTGCTGCTGATAATACAGCCACAATCGAACTGGAAGTGAACGGCGAGAACATTTCCGTTGACCTCAGGCGGACAGTCGAAATCGAGTGTGAGGGTGGAACGGTCACCGGACCCGGATAAGTGGTAATTCTGTCTCTCGCTCCGCTGGTCAACGACTACCGATATCTGCACCCGTCCCCTATCGTTGTACCTCGAAATCACCACTCTCGAGGCGTATAGCGTCGGTATCGCCAACCGGTAAACCTTCCTGAATATATTTATAGTGATGGCTTTCTAGTGGGATACAATGACTGGTACTGGTGGGAAAAATCAGGGATCTTGTTTTCGAGAGAAACGGGGCGTAAGCCCAATCGTCGGTTTGATACTCCTCATCGGGATGGTGATTGCAGCGACGGCACTGTTATTGCTTATTGGGTCACCGATGCTCGACGCGTTCGAATCGGAGAGCGAACGCGAGAAAGTCTACATGTGCATGGACGAGTCCGATCACCGACTCAATACTGTCGTGGGGACGGGCACCGAGCAATCGATGGCGTTCGATGATTCAATTTGCCAACCCAAAATCGATGGGGAAGGGACGATACAAATTACCTGGTACGATAATTCGACTGAGGATCCAAACTGGGATAACGAGAGTCGAACTGTCTCTGAGGAACTCGGTACATATGAGTTTGAACTCGAAGATCGGACGATTGCCCATCAAGGCGGCGGTATCTGGGAACGTTCCGGCGATAACGTCAGAATAGATAAATCGCCAAATGTTGGATTCAATTCCGATGGAACCTTTCAACTAGACTTTATGCAACTCGATCCGGTGGACAACGACGGATCGCTCTCGAGAGCCTACAATAACCACGAGGCTGCTACCAATATGGCAGAACGGTTCACCGAGGTTACAGACTCTCCAGACGGCGATAATTTCGCAATCAAAATCGAAAGCAAGTATGCCGAGGGATGGGAACAACATTTCGTACGAGAAGCTGAAGATATTACCGAGTGGGACGTCACTGTAACTCGTCCGGATGAGGATATTGTCGTGGTAGAAGTAGAAGGAATAGGTGATGTATCTGCTACTGGACATTTCCTGATTGATGAAGACCGAGGATTAATTGAGCAGAGCGGAAATCCTATCGACGATAGTTTGGTTGAGCAAGGTGACAAGTTCTTTATCGATGCTACGCTGTCGAACTACGGAGAGATGGAGAGTAACGTCACCGCTACATTATCTATTTTCGACGGAGCAGAAGTCGTTGCGGAGCGAACGATCGAGTCAGAAGACAAATTCGCCAAGGGAGACCAAGTATTAACGAGCGAACAAAACGAGTGGGATGGCGGAAATGAATTTTTCGACACAGGGTCGGAAGGAGCTAATTCAGTCGATCTCACACCAGGGACTAACTATGAGTATGACATCAAAACCGATCCCGGTGGGGACACGCTCGACGAGCTGGGATCGTTCTACTACTTGGCTGAAGGCGTACACTACACCGTTATCGACACCTCCACTACTTCCTCGGATGGGGTGATCAACGTCTCAGCGGACATCCGAAACCTGGGAATCGAGAACGGGACAGCAGAACCTGTCACGCTCGAGATCAAGCCGGACGGTGGTAGCGAGACTGTTAATTCGACCGCGGAAGTCGAACTCGACAGCATCGAGGCCGCGACCGCCTCGTGGTCGATCAACGAATCGGAGTGGCCGAAAGGTGACTACGAGTTCGTCGTCAGAACTTCCGATGACGAACACGATGGTTCGTTCGAGATCGAGAATGGCGGTGCGTTTGAGATCAGCGAGGATCTCGGGATTCCCGAAGAGAATCAGCTTAATGGGACGGACGGGCAGGTTATTACGGCGGAGAGCAATGTCATCATCGAAGCGAATATCAGCAACACGTTCGCTACCGAACAGACGCAGAATATTACACTCGACGTGCTGGACGGAGACGGACAGACGGTTGACAGTGCCGAAAAACTCCTCACAATCGAGGGAAGCGAAACAGAGCAGGTCGAGCTGACGGCGGGCTCGCTCGAGCCCGGAGAAATCTACGAGTACAATATCTCCACAGAGAATGATGATCTCGACGAACGAGGTTCGTTCCTTGTCGTCGACGAGCCTGCCGAGTTATCTGTCGAGTCAATTTCGGTTGCCGGCGGTTCAGTCAAACCGGGGAGCACACTGACGCTCGAGGCAGATGTTCTGAACCGGGGTGCAGACGGCACGCAGTACCTCTGGATCGAGGGATTCAACGGAGACATCGTCGACGTCAAAGAAATCGAACTTGACAGTGGTGAGTCGACGACGACAACGCTTGAGTGGGGCAACGTCGCAGTGCCGGACCCAGTCGACGAGACGACCGTCGCGGTCCGGACGAGTAGCGACGAGAGAACGGCAGACGTCGATGTCGACCCACTCCTCTTGTTGAACGACGTCACGGTTCTCGATGGTCCGACTGAGCCCGGTCGGTCGATAGCAATCGAAGCCGACGTCGAGAGCGTCGCCGGTGACGCCAGTCAGAACGTCGTTCTAGAAGGGTTTGACGGCGATCAGGTCGATTCGCAAGAGGTTACCGTCTCGGACGGTGAGACCGAGACCGTCTCTCTTGAGTACCGAACAGACTGGACGGCGATTACGGATCGCGTTACCGTCCGGACGGACGACGACGAGATAGACGAGGTTGCCGTGATCGATCGGGACGGCCCCATCTGTAGTGAGGTGAGTTACGCAGGGAGCGGGACCAGCGAGGATCCCTACGAAGTCAGTACCGTCGACCAACTCCAGTGTATCGACGAACACGACCTCGACGCGGATTACGAACTCGTCGACGATATTGATGCCCAGGGGACCGAGTACTGGAACGGCGGTGCTGGCTTCGAGCCGATCGGAGAACAGCGGAGTTGGGGCGAGGAGTTCTCAGGCGACTTTGACGGCAACGGACACGCGATCGAAGGGCTCCACATCGATCGACCAAACGAGGACTTTGTCGGCCTGTTCGCTGCTAACTCGCACTTCCATAGCGGAAATGAGTACGGTGTCGGTGACGGTTCCAAGATCCATAATCTTCGACTCGAAAACGTCTCGATCCACGGCCAGCAAGTCACCGGCGGCCTGATTGGCGCAGCCGGCGGTGTCATTGAGGACGTCCGTGTGAGCGGGACTGTCGAAGCCGAGTATCAGGAAGTCGGTGGAATCGCCGGCTCTTCTCACAACGCTGATTTGGACAACCGGCTCGTCTCGGAAGCTACGGTTCGTGGTGGTGTCCCGGCCGCAGCGACCGACGAGGTGGACCATCCCTGGGGATCCAATAATATGGGGATCGGCGGTATCGTCGGTTCGACCGGATACAACACCGAAATATCGACCGCGTACTCGCTGGCTGACGTCGAGGGGCCCTTCGGCGTCGGCGGAATCGTCGGCTGGACGTCCGACTTCGCCAGCGAGAACGAGCAGATGTACTGGGCCGAAGGGAGCATTACGGTCACAGCGAATCAAAACGAAATCGATAGCTATCTGAATGAAATGGGCCGGAGCCCGCACGACGACGACACCGGCGGGGCGATCTTCGGCCGTGGCGACGACCAGGGCGACGAGTTCAAAGATAGTGTCTACTACAACCGAGACTCCCACGAGTTCGCGTTCGGCGAACACGTCATCGGCGACGAGATCTCCGTGAACGAGCGAACCACCGATGAAATGCAGGGACTCGAGGTGACCGAAAGCGGAAATCTCGCCAACCTCGATTACGAGGAGGACGGCGGGCCCTGGGTTGCGATCCCCGACAATTATCCACGATTCGCCTGGGAACTTGCCGCTGAGGGAGCGTTCGACGTGACCATCGATGATGTCGAGAACGTAACTGCAGGGGAAGCTGCGACGGTGGAGGTGACCGTTACGAGTCGGTACGAAAACAGGGAGGAATCTGACGTCGAACAGACGATCGCTCTCGAGAACCCTGACGGACAGACGGTAGACACGGAGACGGTAACGCTATCGAGTACGCTCGGCGAGAACGACGCTGAAACGATCGAACTCGTCTGGCAGACCGATGCGGAGGACAATGGGACCGCTGAGATTAGCGTCCGGAGCGAAGACGGAGAAGATTCCGCGACCATCGATATCGAACCGGCCGAGCACGGACCCGGAGCCTCGGACGGTCCCGGTCTCGGTCCAGCACCCGGACACGGCAACGTCGGGGACGGCAGTGAATACGACTTAGGTCCTGGCGGGTCGAACAGCTCGGAAAGCGACGTCCCGGGTATCGATTCCGATATCGACATCAACGTAGATGTCGTCGAAATTAACTGATTCGTTTTCGACGATTCGAATACGGTCGACCAAAAGCGGGAACGGAGATACCCGTTCTAATCCGGGCGCGTCGTGATAACCGAATTGCCGTTATCTTGATGCGGGCACTCTGGCTAATCGTCATCGTCTTTCAGCGTGCAACAGATAGTCTGTGAAAACGACGATTATCCGCCTGAGGCAGGTGAGAGAGACTGTAGCACATTTCGGCGAGAAGGGTTATGTATCAGAAAGGCGTATTTTCGTGCTAGAAAGTATTTCATGGCGACGAAGATGGGGGAAGATTCGAACAGAGGTGAAATTTTCAACCTGCTGAGTAACCACCGTCGCCGGTACGCCATCCACTACTGCAAACGCGAGGACGAACCAGTAACGCTGGGCGACCTCGCCGAACACGTCGCCGCCTGGGAACTCGACAAAGAGGTCCAGGAACTCACCTCCGCGGAGCGAAAGCGAGTCTACACCTCTCTACAGCAGACGCATCTACCGACGCTCGAGCGAGCCGACATGATCGAGTTCGACGATCGAACGATCGAACTCACCGACGATGCGACGGAGTTAGACGTCTACCTCGAC
Organism: Natronorubrum marinum; assembly: GCF_052040125.1. Classification (NCBI taxonomy): domain Archaea; kingdom Methanobacteriati; phylum Methanobacteriota; class Halobacteria; order Halobacteriales; family Natrialbaceae; genus Natronorubrum; species Natronorubrum marinum. Next base: position 150,628 of record NZ_JBPPFV010000001.1, on the reverse strand, counting down.
GTCGTTCCGGCGGATTCGATCCCGTGGGGAATGTACTATCTGGGACTGACCGCCGTCGGTGCGATCGTGATGGGGGGGTTGTGGCTCGAAGTCGTGCCGACGGAGACGGTTCCCGAACTCGGCTGGGCGACGCTGGTCTTTGCGTTGTTTGCGGTATCTGCGGTCGTGCACGTGGCAGAGAGCCGGCGGATGCGATTGGGTGAGATGGAGCGGCCGCCGTAGCGCACGAACGGGATCAACACACTCGCAGTTGTGTTCATCGTAGCGGGTGCATTGCTACTTGCTGGTCCTGTGTTCGGATTTACCACCGTAAGTTCGGATCGGGGAGTAGCTGCGACCACCGCATCCGATCAATCGAATGCCTTGCTCGGAATTACCGACCGGACGGAGACTGCCGATGTCAAAATTAGACCGAATACCGCGGGGGAGCCGGTTCGGCGCTCGGACAATGGGGTTGGAGTCGAATCCGCTGCTGAGCTAAGCGTCTCCGTGGTCGAATTTGCCGGAAAACCCGATGACGGGTTCGACGTTACTATCGAAGAAGAAGGTGGCGAGTATCCGATTGCCGTCGAATGTGCCGGCTCCGATGGTGGTACGAGAGCGATGGTCTTCGACATCTGAGCTTCCGGGACGGCACAAGTCGGTACAGCGTGAAAACCAGCAGACAGGTCGACGTCAACTGTGGCGGTAGCGGCGGTCCTGGCGGTGGTGGCGGCGGTCCTGGGGGGGACACCCGAGTTGAACGTGGTCACTGTCGAGCCTGCCGATGTCGGTATCGTAGAGTTCGGGATGAACAACACTGGTGATGATTTCCGCGTTCGTTCCGTCTCGGTCGATCATGCGACTCGAACGTGATTGATGGTGCCATGACGCTCACGATCGGCGGCTCTACGACATCCAGTAGCGAGAATCCCAGTTGGCCAACCGACGGAACGCGAGTCGATGTCCGCGGTGGTGGAAGGACGATCGAAAGCGGTGATACGGCAACCGTCGAGATTGACCAGTTCGATCGATGGATGACCCGACAACCCGCTTCCGGCCGTCCGAGTATCCGACTTCAGGTGTTTACAAACCAGTCGGCAACTGGTAATAAACAGTTCTGGAAAGAATGAACGTTCTGAACTGTTAGAGGTGCTTTATTGAATCGACCGATACCGAAGGTGTAGAACAGTACACCGGTCTGGTCCAGTGGGACAACAGTCAGAACGTATGCTTCAGCAACCGATCAGCAAAGTCGCAGTAGTGATGCTACTCGTGGGGACACTGTTACTGGTGAGTCCCTCGGTTAGCTTCGGTTCGCTGGCTGCTGACCGGGCGGTTGTCGCGACGACTGCCGATGACTCCGAGGCCCTGCTGGGGATCGAGAGCGAAGGAGACGTTACCGATACTGAACTGCGAGGCGACAGCGATCCGTTACAGGTTGGGACGCTGTACAACAACGCTGGCGAGAATCTCGAGATCCGGGACATCGTCGTCCATTCGATCGGCGACAGTAACGTTGACAACGACACTGTCGCTGTCGTCGATCCGCGACCTGGTGACGTAATCGGATCGAACGGTTCGGCGGCTGCTACCATCGAATGTGCAAACGACGTGAACCTCGGCGAACAAGAGGTAGTCGTTCGGATCAATAGCGTCTCGGGTCCGACGATTAGCATCGCGAACCCGACATTCTCTGCGACGGTTGATATTCAGTGTGGCAAGGGCCAGTTCAGCGGGACGACTAATCTCTCCGTGAGCGATGTCGGAACTGAGGAGACGACTCAGATCGTATCGTTCGATGTCGGTGCTCTGAAAAACAATGACGAGGCGGTGATTGACCTTTCATCTCCGCAGCAGGAAGGTGGCGTCGACTATTCGGCAGTCACTGATGAAGACTTGACAATCCGGAGTCAGGGGCACAGTGGTGATGCCACGTTCGATTCGGAATCGTCCTTGCTCACGTACAGCCCTCAGGGTAACGAGAACGGCCAACTGACTGTCGAAATTGCTACAATCGAGGTCGTCGGTGAGTCCGGCGAATCGTACGCTGTCACGTATTCGGATAGTACCGGGCGAGAAGACGGGACGTTCTTCGAGATTACGTAACAGATGAAGATTAGATCGATTTCGACGGGTTGCGTGCCGAGCTGGCAGCTAAATTCACTACGGCGAAAGTCGTAATGCGAACGCCTTTTTAGCCCCGCACTCGGACTTCCTCCCATGTCGACCGAATCGATCAGTGACCGACGCGAGCACATCCGCTCGATCAGCGTAACGTCGCTGGCAGCGCTGCTCGGCGTCGCCGCGGCACTCGCTTCGATGTCCATCACGGGCGACGCCGCCACGTTAGACGCAGCGGCGAGCGATCTCCGCGCGCTCATGCTCGTCGCGGGGGCGATCCTCGCTCAGTTCATCCTCTTCGACTTCACGAGTATCTACGGCGAGGACGAGTTCGGAGCGAAACACTACCTGTTCATCGTGTTCATGACGTTCTCGTTCTGGTTCGTAACGTGGGGCATCCTGCTGACTACGGGGGCCACGCTGTAACCATGGCGGACGACAGCATCGCCGTCGTAGACTTGGATCGGTGCCAGCCCGACCGCTGTAGCTACGAGTGTAAGAACTACTGTCCGCCGAACCGGACGGGCAAGGAGTGTATCACGCTTCGGGGCGAGGACGCCGACGAAGGCCAGCCCGAACAGATCCACATCTCCGAAGAGATCTGTCTCGGCGAGACCTGCGGGATCTGCGTCGAGAAGTGTCCGTTCGACGCGATCGAGATCATCAACCTGCCCAAGGAACTGCAGGACGATCCGGCTCACCGCTACGGCGAGAACGCCTTTTCGCTGTACGGGCTGCCCGCACCGCAGGAGGGACAGGTAACCGGGATCCTCGGTCCGAACGGGATCGGGAAGACGACCGCCGTGCGCATCCTCGCGGGCGAGCTCGAGCCCAACCTCGGCCGTCACGACGAGGACGTCGATTGGGACGACGTCCTCGAGGCCTACCGCGGAACGGAACTGCAGGACTACATCGCGGACGTCCGCGACGGCGAGATGACCATCTCGCGAAAGCCTCAGTACGTCGATCAGATTCCGAACAGCTTCGACGGCAACACCCGCGAACTGCTCGAGCGGACGGACGAGCGGGGCGAACTCGACTACCTGGTCGAACGGCTCTCGATCGGGCCCGTCATGGAGCAGGCGATCGACGACCTCTCCGGCGGCGAACTCCAGCGGGTCGCCATCGCCGCGACGCTGGCCCGCGATACGGACTTCTACTTCCTCGACGAGATCACGCCGTACCTCGACATCGGCCAGCGCGTGACGGTCGCGCGACTCATCCGCGAACTCGCCGAGGAGGAGAACCGCTCGATGCTCGTGGTCGAACACGACCTCGCGATCCTCGACCTGCTCGCGGATACGCTCCACGTCGCCTACGGTGAGCCCGGGGCGTACGGTGTTATCACGTCGCCGAAATCCGTCCGCAACGGCATCAACGAGTATCTCTCGGGCTACCTCGACAACGAGAACATGCGGATTCGGCCGAACCCGATCGAGTTCGAGGAACACGCGCCACGCAGCTCGGTTCGCGGTGAGACGCTCGTCGAGTACCCCGACCTCACCAAGAGCTACGGCGACGGCGAGTTCAGTCTGGACGTCGAGGGCGGCGAGATCCGACAAAACGAGGTGCTCGGCATCGTCGGTCCCAACGGGATCGGGAAGTCGACGTTCGCAAACCTCCTCACGGGCAACCTCGAGCCAGACGAGGGCGACGCCGATCTGGACCTCGAGATTTCCTACAAACCGCAGTACGTCACCATCGACCAGCACATGCGGGTCGACGCCTTCCTCTCCTCGATCACGGACCAGTTCGGCTCCTCGTACTGGAACACGGAGATCTCCCAGCCGCTCCAGCTCGAGCGAATCATGGAGCAGAACCTCTCGGATCTCTCCGGCGGTGAACGCCAGCGGGTGGCCATCGCGGCCTGTCTCTCCGACTCCGCGGATCTCTACTTGCTCGACGAGCCCTCCGCACACCTCGACGTCGAACAGCGCGTGCAGGCGACGAGCGCGATTCGCCGGTACGCCGAACAGCAGGACGCCACCGTCCTGGTCATCGACCACGACATCTACATGATCGACCTCCTCGCGGACCGATTGATGGTCTTCGACGGCGAGCCCGCTGTCCACGGTCGCGCCGGCACCCCACAGCCGATGCGCGACGGGATGAACGAGTTCCTCGCGAACCTCGAGGTCACCTTCCGCCGGGACGAGCGCACGTCGCGACCGCGGATCAACAAACCCGACTCCCAACTCGACCGCGAACAAAAGCGCGAAGGCGAGTACTACTACGCTCCCTGAGGCCGGCCGACCGTTCTCCCTGACGCGGGCTGGTTGTTTTCACGCGCGGCTCGCTGGGCAACATCTATAGTGATTCGGCCGGAATTTTCGATGGAATGGATTGGGGGCTGCTGACTACCGGTCGTCCGGGCGCGGGCGGTCTCGACGACGACAGCGACCGCCACCGGCCTCGCCGGCGGCTCGTCGCCGTCGGTGCGGGTCGATTCGCTGCCGAGTTCGTCGACGGGAACGGGTTCCGTCGCGAGTCACGTCCATCCGCAGGCGGACGACGCGAGACATCTCCGAGCGGTCCATGACGGCACGAGAGAACCGTCCGAACGCGTTCGAGGGTGACGCGAGCGAAACGCCGACCGACAGCGGACCGAGTGACGACGCCGACGAGTCGCGTGCCGGTACCGACCGTTCGAGTGACGACGCTAGCAAACCGACCGACACCGTCGCCGACCGTTCAGCCGGCACCGCCGCCGCCCGACCGGCCGACACGCCACACGTCCTGCTCCTCGAGGACGACGACTCGCTTCGCGAACTCTTGGTGCACAAACTCGAGTCGAGCGGCTACGAGACGACGGCACTGGCCGACGGGCGAGAGTGTTGGTCGTTTCTGTCGACCGGGGAACCGCCGGATCTGGCGCTGCTGGACGTCATGGTCCCCGGACTTGACGGCTTTCGCGTGCTCGGTCGGATTCGAAACGACGACCGACTCGAGGGCGTCCCGATCATCGTGCTGTCATCCCGCGGCCGGCAGGCGGACGTTCGCAGGGGGTTCGATCTCGGAGCCGACGACTACGTGACGAAGCCGTTCAGTCCGACCGCACTCGTCGCGCGGGTTCGGCAACTGCTGTCGTAATATCGGGCTGGCTCTCGTTTTGCTGGCCGGCCGGCTCGAAAATAGAGTTTCGCGTTACCGCACCAGTCGCTGACAGCTTCCACAGAGGTTCTCCTCTTTGATGTCCACCTCGCGGACGGTCGGCGAGAAGTTCATTACGCAGCGGTTGTTGTCGCAGTGCTCGAGGCCGTAGGTGTGGCCGATCTCGTGGACGATCTCCTTGCGGACGCGGTCCTGAAAGATATCGCTCGCGCTCTGGTTGGAGAAGCCGCCGTCGCTCGAGGTCTGGAGCCGGTAGGTCGAGACGACGCTCCCGCTGCCGTCGAGGTAGGCGAGACCGAAGACGTAGTTGCGCCGCCGGTAGAAGAGGTCGTGGGGTGTGACGGCGATGTTTTTCTCTCCGCGACCGATTCGTTCGGCAAGCTGAATGAACGTTTCGGCGGCGTACTGATTCCGGTCGGCGTCGTACGCGCCGTTGGGAACCGACTGGGCGTCGTTGATCGTGACGTCGCAGTCGTATACCGATCGCAACGCGGAGGAAGCCGCCCGCTTGACGTTGGCGGGGACGTTGCCGACCGGCACGATATCGACGAGCATGAAAACTGCTATGACCGCGGATGGCATAAACGTCCCGCCGTGGCCCACTCTCGCCGGAACTCGGACCTACTCGAGACGCTTTCGGAGTACGAGCGGGTCGTCGAGGTCGGAATCGGCCGCCGAACCGACGTCGCGGCTGCGCTCGCCAACCGCGGCGTCGACGTTACCGCGACCGACATTCACGGCCGCGAGAGTCCGGAGACCGTACGATTCGTCCGCGACGATATCGTCGATCCTGACCTCGAACGCTATGCCGACGCCGACGCGATATACGCGCTGAACCTCCCGCCGGAGCTCCACCGCCCGACGCTCGAGGTCGCCCGCGAGGTCGGTGCCGACTTCCTGTTTACGACGCTCGGCGGCGATCAGCCCGCGGTGCCGGTCGAGCGCCGGACCGTCGACGCCGGGACGCTGTACGTGGCTCGCTCGATGGGAGCGGACGAGTGATCGATACGCGATCGATCCCTTGACAGATCGGTCCGAACGAGTTATCGGGATGCGAACCCTTCCGAAAACCGATGCCCGTCGAGTACGCGCTGATCGCGGCCGCGGTCGTCGCCGCGCTCGTGGTGCTGACGGCCGCCATCGTCGGCGTCAGCTACCTGCTCTCGCTCGCGCTCGTCTGCTTCACCGCGCCCGGGGTCGTCGTCCACGAGTTCGCCCACAAGCAGGCCTGCGACCTCGTGGGCGTCCCCGTCGTCGAAGTCGTCTACTTCAGGTTCGGCAATCCGCCGGGCTACGTTCGACACCACCAGCCCGAACGCTATCGCACGTCGTTCGTCATCAGCGTCGCCCCGTTTCTGGTGAACACGATCGTCGCGTTCGTCGCCTTCCTCGCCCTCGCGTGGCTCGTGAGCACGACGGGCGACGCCGGCTCGCCGGCCGCCGTTCTCGATACCCTCTCGACCGCCTCGCGCGAGACGCTCGCGCTCGCCGGCCTCTGGGGCTGGTGGGGCCTGTCCGTCGGGATGCAGGCGTTTCCGAGCACCGGCGACGCGAACACGCTCTGGGCGCGCTCGAGAGCCGAGTGGCGACGGTCTCCGGTCGTGTTGCTCGGGGTTCCCGTCGTTGCCGTGATCTACCTCGCGAACCTGCTCTCGTGGCTCTGGGCCGACGTGCTCTACGCGCTGGCGCTTGGCGTCGCCGCGTTCTACGTGGTCGGCTCGCTGGGATTCTGACGGCGCGTCGACCCACGTGCGGTGGCGCGCGCTTTGGCACGGTGAGTCACTGACGAACCGTGCCTCAAAATCGTGCGAGATCGTCGCGAGTGAACCGAGCGACTGCGTGGAAGACGCAAAACGTCTTCCTTTGGATGAACGAGCGATCGGAGGGAGTGAGTGAATCGGTTGGGGAGGGTGTGGAAATCACTGCTGCCAGCGTGAGCAGAACGCTCGAGTTAATCGATAACCGTTGGAACCCACTTGAGAAATTTTATCGAGAAGCGAATCCGACCGCCTTTATCCGTGGGACCTCGTCTGAACACGCATGAACGCAGATGCTGTCGTCCTCGATATCGACGGCGTGCTCGTCGACGTCGAAGACTCCTACCGGCGCGCGATCCTCGAGTCCATCGAGCGCGTCTACGACCGGACGATCCGCAAGGCCGACATCCAGCAGTTCAAGGATGCCGGCGGGTTCAACAATGACTGGGAATTGACCTATGCCGCCGCGCTGTACGTGCTCGCGACGAGCGAGAACTACGGCGAGTCGATCGACGACTTTACCGACGCAATCGCGACTCGAGGCGGGGGTCTCGAGGCGGCCGAAGACGCGATTCGGGACGAACTCGGCGCGCGGGCGACTCAGCGTGTGATGAACCGCTGGGACCGCGAGCAGCTCCGGGACGTCTTCCAGCAGCTGTACCTCGGGGCCGACCTGTATCGCGGTCTCGAGGGCGGCGACCCCGATATCGAGAGCCGCGGCTTCATCCACGACGAACCGATCCTGCTCGGGGACGAGACGCGCGAGCACCTCCTCGAGAACTACGATGTCGGCGTCGTGACCGGCCGGCCGGAAGCCGAGGCCGAAATCGCCCTCGAACGCGTCGGGCTCGAGCGCGAGATTCCGCTCGAACACCGGTTTACGATGGACGACTGGGAGGAAGGGAAACCGCACCCCCACGCCCTCACGACGCTCGCCGACCGGTTCGACGCGGACACCGTGGTCTTTGTCGGCGATACGTTAGACGACGTTCGGACGGCTACCAACGCGGCCGAGGCAGACCCGGAACGGGAGTATCACGGAATCGGCGTTCTCACCGGCGGACTCACTGGCGAGGCGGGCCGGGAGAAGTACGCTGCCGAGGACGCGGCGGCGGTTCTCGAGTCGATCGACGACCTCCCGGCGCTGCTCAAGGAGTGAGGTCGTGGAGTGAGGTGGGGGTCGAAATGAGGTCGATGGGATCAGTGGGGCGAGGTGAGGTCGGAGACATGAGAGGCGAGACCGACTCGAGGAGAACCGATGGTTCCGGTCGGCGGACGACGGCTCACGCGTTTGCCTTGGGGTACCGGACGCAGTCGAACCAGAACTGCTCGATGGAACGGACGAGCACGTCGACTTCCTCGGTCCCGCTTGGCTCCTCGATAGCGGCGTTTGCGTGGAGATCGTACGCCCGACGGACCTCGTCGTCGTCCGTCGTCGTCAGCACGATCACGGGGATCGATTTCAGCTCCGGGTCTCCGTTGAGCCTCGAGAGGACGGCATCGCCGTCGGTTTCCGGCAACTGGGACGGGAGCAACACGAGGTCCGGTCGAGGACTGTCGGCGTACTCGCCGCGCCGGTGAACGAACTCGAGTGCGGTCGCGCCGTCGGGAACGGTGTGGACCTCCGTTGGAGTGGGGACGTCCGCGAACGAATCGACGTACAGACCTGCATCCTCGGGGTCCGGTTCCACGAGTAGTATCGAAATGACGTCCTCGGGCGGCGGTGTCATGACTCGTATAGGAACGCCGACACGATGAATGGCGCGGTTTTCGGGATCGACCACGGGAGCACGAGAATGAAGACGGTTCCCGGCCGACCGGCCGACTTGCACCTCCGCCCGCCCCTTTTTTGCCTCCCGTCGGTGTAGCCCGCCGCACCAATGCCCGAGTTCACCCGCGACGATCTTCCCGGTGTTCCGACCTCACCCTGGCTCGCGAGTACGCTCGAGTCCGAGGGCGACGGAGACCCGGCCGGAACCGATCCGGCGCGTGACGAATCGACGGCCGACGAGCGCGAGACCGACTCGCTCGCGGGCGATCGCTCGGTCGACGTCGCCGTCGTCGGCGGCGGTATCGCCGGGCTCTCGACGGCGATCGAGCTCCGCGAGCGCGGCCGGACGGTTGCCGTCCTCGAGCGCGATCGAGTGGGGACCGGAATCACGGGCAAGTCGACTGCGAAACTGACCAGCCAGCACGGGGAGATCTACGACCACCTGCGCCGGGAGTTCGGCCGCAGGCAGGCGAGCCAGTACGCGCGGGTCCAGGAGGAGGCCATCGACGAGGTCGAACGCCGGATCGACGAGTTGGGGATCGACTGCGGGTTCGAACGCCAGCCGGCCTATCTCTACAGCAACGAACCCGACGCGATGCGGCGCGAAGCCGACGCCGCGCAGGCCGCAGGGCTCGGGGCGACCTACGTGACCTCCGTCCCGCCGTTCGAACGCGCCGAAGCGGGTGTCCGGTTCGACGACCAGGCCTGGTTCCACCCCAGAAAGTACCTCCTCGGCATCACGGACGAGCTCCGAGCGGACGACGGGGGGACCGTCTACGAACACACCCGCGTGACGGACGTCGAGCCGGGATCACCGTGTCGGGTCCGAACGTCCGAGGGATCGGTGACGGCCCGGCGCGTCGTTATCGCGACCGGATTCCCCATCCTCGATCGAACGGGCTACTTCGCGCGGATGCACCCGAAACGCTCCTACGTGCTCGGGATTCGCCTCGACGGCGAGCCGCCCGAGGGGATGTACTACCGCTCAAGCGGCAGCTATCGCTCCGTGCGAACGCACCGCGATTCCGACGGGGACCTCCTGCTCGTCGGCGGCGAGAACCACAAGACGGGACAGGGCGGTTCGACCGCGGACCGATACCGACGACTCGAGCGCTGGGCGCGCGAGCGGTTCCCGGTCGACGAAGTCGCCTACCGGTGGTCGACGCAGGACTACAAGCCCGTCGACAAGGTGCCGCTCGTCGGTCGAATCGGGGCCGCCGAGAACGTCCTCGTCGCGACCGGCTTTCGCGGCTGGGGGATGACCAACGGCGTCGCCGCCGGAAATCTGCTCGCCGCGACCGTCGCCGGCGAGGAGCCGCCCGAGCGCGACCTCTTCTCGCCGCTGCGGTTCACGCCGAAGACGTCGGCCGGGAAGGCCCTCACCGAGAACGCCGACGCGGCGAGCCAGTTCGTCACCGACTGGGCGCGGACGTTACTCTCGCCCGACCTCGAGTCGATCGAGCCGGGAGAGGGGCGGATCGTCCGTCGGGGCGGGAAGCCCATCGCCTGCTCGCGCGACGACGATGGCGACCTCCACGCAACGTCGGCGATCTGTACCCACCTGTACTGTCTCGTCGAGTGGAACGACGGCGAGGCTAGCTGGGACTGTCCCTGCCACGGATCGCGGTTTTCACCCGATGGCGAGGTGCTCGAGGGGCCGGCGAACGAGCCGTTGCCGACGCGGCGAGCGTCCTCGGATTCGGACCTGAATAGAGAGTGAGTCCGAACCGAATCCGAACTCGGCCCGACAGTTTCGCCTCTCACATCCGTTCTAACCAGTCAATAAACCGAACAATTATGTAGCATCTCGTACGAAATTCGGTCGATGTCGAATACGCGACGTGCTGGCGTCGGCGGACTGATCGTCGATCTCGGCCGCGCTGTCGGGACGTTCTTCGGGCTCGCGTGGCTGTGTTTCGTCGTGGGGATCGTCCTCGCTCGAGCCACCGAGACGTCGCTGGCGGCCGTCCCCGTCCCGGCCGAACTGGTTGCGTTCGGGGTACTCGCCGTCGCCTTCGTCGGCACGAGTTGGCTCGTCGACGGCGGCTACGAGCGACTCGGGGCCGATCCGAGCGGGGGCGCGACGTTCGCGTGGCTGGCGGTCCTGTTCGTCCCGCTCGCCTTTTTCCCGGCGCGGCTCGCGCTCGGATTCCTTGTCGGCGAATCCGGCGTGCTCGACGCCCTGTTCGTGCTCGCGACCACGCTGGTCGCGGGCTGGCTCGCGTTTTACGGCGGGCTCGAGCGACTGGCCCTCGCGCCGGACGACTTCCTCCGGGTCGCCGTCTTCGCCGTTGCGCTCGGATCGATTCCCGTTGCGGCGGTCCTCTTCGCCGATATCGAGTGGCTGACGACCGACCTCGCCGCCGCGACCGTCGCCGCGGGCGTGCAGGGCGCGGCCTGCTGGTTCGGCTTTCGGACGGCCGTTCCCTGAACGAGCGCACTCGTCGCGACGTCTGCGAGGTGGAATTCGGCCCGCGAACTACGACGTCCGCGAGACCGTTCCCAGCCCCGGATAGTCGACGATGATCCCGTCGACCCCCGCGTCGGCCAGTTGCGCGAACTGCTGCCAGTTCGTCACCGTCCAGACGTTGACCGCTCGTCCGTCCGCGTGGGCTTCGGCGACGATATCGATCTCCGGTTCGGCCTCCGGCAAGCCGTCGTACGGCGTCGTCGCCAGTGCGGTTCCGGCGATCGCGTTTCGCGGCGGGTGGATCGCCTCGCAGTCGTACCGGCGTGCGATCTCGAGGCCCGCCTCGAGGTCGTCCCAGACGAGCGCCGCGGCCGGGTAAGTAGGGCCAACCTCGCGGACGGCAGCCAGCGCGCCCTCGCAGAACGAGGAGTAGAGGATCTCGCCGTCGAACGCGCGACACTCCTCGACGACGCGCTCGACGAACGGCTCCCAGATCCCGCGTCGGTCGTCGCGCTCGTCCGGGGCGAGCGACTCGGCGAACCGCAACTCCGTCGTCCCGGGATTCTTTAACTCGACGTTGACGCCGACCGTTTCGGGGATCGCCTCGAGGAACCCGGCGAGCGTCGGAACTGTCGCATCGGTGCCGAGCACGCGAGTCGTCTGGAGGGTTTCGAGATCCGTCTCCCAGACCAACCCCGCCGAGTCGGTGAGCGGGCGACCGTCTCGAGTGCCGCCCAATCGCTCGTCGTGGATGACGACTGGCGTTCCACAGGCCGCCGGCTGAACGTCGATCTCGAGCATGGCGGTCTCGTCGCGTTCCGCCGCGGCCACTGCGGCGCCGACGGTGTTCTCCGGTGCGACGCCGGCGAAGCCGCGGTGAGCGATGACGGCTGGCGTGGTCATGGTCGGACGACGGCGGCGAGGCTATTGGGTGCTGTGTTCGCTCGAGAACGGTGGCCAACGCGAACGCGCTGTGGCGGCCGATCAGGGCTCGTAGGTCTCCCGGTGGACGAGCAGTTCTTCGCCGTCGACGATCACCGTCACGACGATCTCGTCGCCGTCGGGATCGAACTGCGAGGAGAACCAGGTCATCGGAATCGTGTAGTCGTCGTCGCTGTCTTCGGGCTCGTAGACGGAGCTCCCCCGCCCCTCACTCTCCGAGTACGCGACGATCTCCTCGATACTGCTGTCGATCGAGTCGACGAGGTTCACCCGCACCCTTTCGTCGTCAGTGTCGAACTCGAGGTCGTCGACGACACGATACGTCTCGTCGTCGACGGGGTCGCCGTCGGGAAGCTCGGTCGATTCTTCGTACGGGAGGAACACGCGCCACTCGCCGTCCTCGGTCAGCGCGATGAGCGTCTCCGACTCCGTGACCGTCTCGCCGGCGATGGTCGTTTCGGTCTCGACCGTCACCAGTGCGGCGTCTTCGCCTGCCAGCACGTCGTCGAGATCGACGTCCTGGAACCAGAACTCCGCGTACGGGAGATCGCGAATCTCGTCGGTCTCGTACGACTCGTCGGCGAGTTCGACCGCGTAGTCGCCGACGGCGTCCATCTCGAACGTCACGTCTTCGTCTTCCTCCGCCTCCGCCGCCATTGCCGCCGGATCGAACGGATGGTGCGTGTGCATCGCGTCGGCCATCGCCTCGAGGTCCTCGTCCGCTCCGGCCGCCATGTACACCTCGACCGCCTCCACTGCGCCGTGTTCGTCGTCTTGCGCTCCGTTTCCGTCGGTGCCGTTTCCGGTATCGTCTCCGTTCCCGTCGTCGTCGCCGTTTCCGTCATCGTCGGCACCTAGCTCGCTGACACAGCCAGCAAATCCGGCCGCGGCTACCGCGCTGACGGCTGCCAGATACGAACGTCGTTCCATACCGACGCTAACCTGTAGGAGAGAATAAATTTTTTCATGCGACTGTCGCTTCCTCGGATCACTTGTCGTGTACGAATCGACGTCGGCCCGGCAGCGGAACCGCGAACTCGCCGTCTCGCCGTCACCGCGCGGAAAGCCCGACCGCGTCGGCGAGCAGTTCGTGCGACCGCAGCGTGTCCTCGGGATCGGCGATCTGGTTCTGGACGATAACCTCGTCGACGCCGACCTGTGCCGTCAGTTCCTCGAGTACCGCGTGCATCGTCTCCGGGCTCCCGGAGATCGCCCGCGGCCACTCGCCTGGCTCGATCGGGAGCCGCGTCGGCTCGGGAACGTCGCCGAGGACATCGATCGCCTCCTCTACAGAGCGGATCGGTAGCCGGTCCATCCGACCGCTTCGAAGCAGCCGCGAGGAGGCTTCCGTCGTCGCGCGGAGTCGTGCAGCCTCCGCGTCGGTCTCGGCGCAGGTGGCGTTTACGGCGAGCATCCCGTGAGGGTCGTCCGGCCCGGCACCGTAGGGAGACGGGTGGAAGTGTTCCCGGTACACCTCGAACGCCCGCACGGCGGGTTCGGGCCTGATGAACGCGGCGAAGCAGTACGGCAGCCCCAGTTCGCCGGCGACCTTCGCGCTGGAGGGGCTCGAGCCCAGCACCCACGCCTCCGGGACGGTGTCTCGAGCGCGGGGAAGGTCCAGCCCGCTGAACGGATGGTCGGGTTCGAAGCCATCGAACAGGTGTTTCGCGACTTCGTCGATTTTCTCCCGATGGTCGCTCCCGCCGCGGCGTTGCTCGCTGCGGTCGACCTGCAGAGCGTAGTCCCGCGTCGGATTCCCCGTCGCTCGACCGAGCCCGAGATCGATGCGACCCGGGGCGAGCGCGTCGAGGACGCTGAACGTCTCCGCGACCTTGTACGGGCTGTAGTGGTTGAGCAGCACCGTCCCGGAGCCGACCCGGATCTCGTCGGTCTTCGCGGCGACGTGCGGAATGAGCGCCTCCGGGGTCGTGCTCGCGATCGACTGCGCGAAGTCGTGGTGCTCGGCGACCCAGAACCGCGAGTAGCCGAGCCGTTCGGCCTGCTGGGCGCGCTCGACCGTCCCGTCGAACGCCTCCGTCGCGCTGCCGTCTTCCGGTATCGGTGCGAGATCGACGATCGAGAGATCCATATCGGAGGGTGGGCGCAGCGTCGGAAGTGTCTACGCATTCGGAATTCGTTGCTGACCGTCGCGATCTCGACTCGTTGCCGGCCATCCCCGACGACTGACGGCCCAGCCTTCACGACGCTTCCCGTCGAACCCACAGGCATGACCGACACCACGCTCGAGGACGTCGAACGAAACCTCGACCGCGCGACCGATCTCGAGGAAGAGGAGGCCCTCTCCGTCCTGCGAACGACGCGTCAGGACCTCGCGGATCTCGACACCGCCGCGGACGTCGACGAGGAGCGACGGCGGGAGCTCGAGGATCGCCTCGACCAGCGCATCCGACAGGTCCAAGAGCGCGACGCCTACGATAGCGGGCTGGGCGCGTCGATGAATCCCGACGAGGACGAAGCGCCGTAGGGGCCCGGACGGCTCGCGCTCGCGGCCTGTGGACTTTCCTTCGCGGCGTGCGGACTCTCGCTCGCCGCAGTCGGCTTCTCGAGGCCGTCCGAGAACCCGGCGAGATCGGCCGACCTCCCACCCTTTTATTCGCGTGCCGTCCTGAGAGTCGCGTATGCGAATCGCACTACTCGGCGGAACCGGCGACATCGGGCAGGGGCTGGCCCTGCGCTTTGCACACGATACGGACCACGAGGTCCTCATCGGCTCGCGCGATCCCGAAAAGGCCCGTGAGGCGGTCGAGAGCTACGCGGACGAACTCGAGGACCGCGGCGTCGAATCGAACGTCAAGGGGTTCGGAAACGAGATGGCGGCCGACCGCGCTGACGTCGTTATCCTCAGCGTGCCGCCGTACTACGCCGGCGACACCGTCGAGGCGGTCGCAGACGTCCTCAACTCGGAGACGATTCTGGTCACCCCCGCGGTCGGTATGCAGGGCGACGAGGACGGCCTGCACTACCACCCGCCGGGAACCGGCAGCGTCACCGAACTGGTCGCCGAGCGCGCCCCCGACGAGGTGCCCGTCGTCGGCGCGTTCCACAACCTCGCGGCCGACGCGCTCTCGGATCTCGACAACGACCTCGATCTGGACACGCTGCTCGTCGCGAACGACGACGACGCGAAGGAAACCGTCCGCAACCTCTCGAACGAGATCGAAGGCCTGCGCGCGCTCGACGTCGGGCCGCTCGCCAACGCCGCCGAAGTCGAGAGCGTCACCCCCCTCGTGATCAACATCGCGAAGTACAACGAGGAGTTGCACGACGTCGGCGTCAAATTTCACTAGGGGAATTCCCCTCGTTTCTACAGCAGCCGATCAGACCACGGGCGGTGGCGCGCGCTGTCCCACGGCGAGTGATTCACTCGCCGTGGGCAGAACCCGTGCGAGGGATGAGTGAAGGAACGCAGTGACTGAACGAATCGGCTGGGGAGGGTGTGGCAACCCTAGTCGGCAGCGAAAGCAGTTTCTGTGAGTCGTTACCAGTGTTGTGTATCCGACCGAATCGATTCGCTATCGACCTCGAGCCGGTCGTTTTTGGTGCTACACGACCAATGACGCGTAATGCGAATCGTCACGACGCTCCCTTCGGCGACCGAAACCGTGGCCGCCCTGGGCATAGAGCCGGTCGCTACCTCCCACGAGTGCGACTACCCGCCCGGCGTCGAGGACCTGCCGTCGGTCACCGCCTCGAGGATCGACGCCGAGGCCTCGAGCGGCGAGATCGACCAGCAAGTACTCGACAATTCCGAGGCGGGCGTCTACAGCGTCGACACCGAACTGCTCGAGGCCCTCGAGCCCGACCTGATCGTCACCCAGGGAATGTGCGACGTCTGTGCGGTCGACGAAGTCGTCATCGCGAACGCCGTTAACAAAATCGACGCCGACCCCGAAATTATCACCACCGACCCTCACAGCGTCGCGGACGTCCTCGAGGATCTCGAGCGGATCGGCCGCGCGACGGGTCGCGAGGACCGCGCCCGCGAGGTCCGAGCCGACCTCGAGTCCCGGATCGACGCCGTTCGAAACCGAACCGCGGACCTCGAGGCCGACACCCGACCTCGAGTTGCCATCTTCGACTGGACCGATCCCGTGATGATCGCGGGCCACTGGACGGCCGACCTCGTGCAGTGGGCCGGCGGCGAGTATGGGTTAGCCGACTCCGGCGCACGCTCGAGGCCCCGCGAGTGGAACCAAATCCGCGAGTACGACCCCGAACTGATCGTTGTCTCACCCTGTGGCTTCGGCCTCGCACAGACCGCCGAGAACGCGAGGGACCTGACCGAGCGCGAGGGCTGGGAGGACCTTACAGCGGTTCGGGAGGGCCGCGTCTGGGCGATGGACGGCCACCACTATCTGAATCGACCGGGGCCGCGGCTGGTGGACACCCTCGAGTCGCTGGCCCCGATCGTCAAGCCCGAGTTGTTCGACGAGGGAACACCGCCAGTCCCGCTCGAGGAGGTTGCCGTCCCCTTCGAGACGCTGACGGACCGACGCGGAGCGAATGCAGAGCCGAAACCGTGACCAGTTCATCACCCGAACTCGTCGTCCCCGCCGAGATTCGGGATCGGATCCTCGAGCGCGCTCGTGAAGAATCTCCCGCGGAAATTTGCGGGATCTTCGGCGGCGAGTACGTTCCCACCCCCGACGGCCGGAGCCGCGTTCGGTCGCAGTACCCCGCCGAAAACGTCGCCGAGACGCCGCGCACCCGGTATCGGATCGATCCCGAGGCCCAACTCGAGATTTTCGAACGCCTTGAGAGCGGCGGCGAAGAGATTGTCGGCTTCTATCACTCCCATCCCCGCGGCCCGCCACGGCCGAGTGCGACCGACGAAGCGCAGGCGACGTGGCCCGACCGGTCGTATCTGATCGTCTCGCTCGAGCCCCTCGAGGTCAGGTCGTGGCGCTGGCGGGAGGACGAGGGTGCAGGTCGGTTCGAACAGGAGCGGCTGGTTCTCGAGTGAACGCCGGCGACCGCGACAAGCGTCCTGCTACCGTGGCAACGGGGAATTTCCACGTCCTCCCCAACCGACTCGCTCGTTCACTTCGTTCACTCACTCGTCCCTCGCGCACTGTCGTCGACGGACCCTCACCGCGTTCGGGTCCGTCGACAGCGCGCGCCACCGCACGTGGATAGTCGGTGATCGACGTGGACGGTCGGTTGGCCGGGTGTCGTCACGACGCGTTTCTGAGCACGTCCGGCACCCAGCCCTGATTCGGGTCGTCCGTCTCCGCCATCCACTCGATTAGCCGCTCTCGCATCTCGCGGCGCACCTCGTCGTACTCGGGGTGGTCGATCAGGTTCTGTAGCTCGGCCGGATCGCCCTCGAGGTCGTACAACTCGTCAATATCCGGTCCGTTGTAGACGTACTTGAACCGCCGCGTCCGGACCATCCGCTGGGTGTAGAGGCCGAACTCGTCGCCGTGGTACTGCGCGAACGTGGAGTCGGGCCATCCGGTTGCGGCTTCGGGATCGCCGCCGGACTCGAGCAACGGCACGAGACTCCGCGAATCGAACGACTCCGGAACCGAGAGGTCGCCTATCTCGAGGAATGTCGCCGCCAGATCGTGCAAATGCACGGGCGCGTTACAGACCGATCCCGGCTCGACGACGCCGGGCCAGCGCACCTGTAACGGGATCCGATAGGTGTCATCGTACATCAGCGGTCCCTTGTTGAACTGGCGGTGAGCGCCGACGAAATCGCCGTGATCCGAGGCGTGGACGACGGCCGTCTCGTCGGCGAGTCCGTTTGCCTCGAGCGCCTCGAGAATCCGCTCGAGTTGGTCGTCGATCAGCGTCACGAACCCCCAGTACTTCGCAGTGGCTTCGGCCCAGTGCGCCCAGTCGAAGCCGTCGGCGCCGCGGTAGTGGAGGTAGTTCTCGTGGACCCGCGGTTTGCCCTCGAAGGTTTCGGCGTAGCTCGCGGGCGGTTCGATCGCCTCGGGATCGTACATCGAGGCGTAGGGCTCGGGGACGACGTAGGGGTGGTGCGGGCCGTAGAAGTCCGCGCGATGGAAGAACGGGGCGTCGTCGCCCTCGCTGTCGGCCTCGCCGTCCGATCGACCCCCCGCGGCGTGGGCCTCGATCGCATCGATCGTCCGCTCCGCGAGGAAGTATGCGCGGGTCTCCTCGACGTCGACCGGGGTTTTTGCGGCCACGAACGTCCCCTCGCTGGTGTCCCGCGGATCACTACCGGTGTAGAGTTCCTCCTCGAGATCGACCTCGTCGACCGGCACGCCGCGCTCCTCGCGGTGCTCGCGGAACGCGTCGTCGATGTCGTCGTGGTGTGTGTCGCTGCCGCCGAGGTACGAGAAGCCGAAGTCCTCGGGCGTCTGATCGCGGCCGACGTGCCACTTGCCCGTGTAACTCAGGTCGTAGCCGCTCTCTGCCAGTAGTTCGGAGAACGTCTCCACCTCGGACGGCAGATTCGGCCGAATCGCGTCGGCCTCGTGGCTGTTGTTGAGCATCCCGTGACCGTGGGGGAACCGCCCTGTCATGAGCGAGGCTCGGGCGCTCGTACAGATGCTGATCGGCGTGAACGCCCGCGAGAAGCGCATGCCTTCGCTCGAGAGCCGGTCCATCGTCGGCGTCTCGACCGGCGGCCCGTCGGGCGCGCTACAGTCGTATCGCTCCTGATCGGTGAGGACGAAGAGGACGTTCGGTCGGCTGTCGACCATCGGGCGTGCTACGCCGACATCGTAGTTAACGCTGGGGGCTGCGGCGGATGCGGTCGGCGGTTTTCGAGTCGAACACGGCGACCGTGGCGGCTTGTACTCGAGTCGACAGCCACCCACGCACGACTCAATCACGCAGATAACGTCCGTCTATGTCAAGGCTGATCGTTGAGTCGATCGGCGTCGAAGTACCGAACAGTGCCGATCGCGTACTGCGCGGCGTGTGAGTGAGAGCGACGAACGGACGGGGACTCGAGCACCGATCTCAACCGGGCGATGATCGACCACTACGTCGAGACCGGCCACGGCCCGATCGAACGGCTCGACCTCGCGGACTCGCTCTCGACGCTATCGGCGCGTCACGACTCCTGGGACCGTCACGAACGCGAGTAACCGCTGCTGAAAGACAGGGAGCGGCCGCGGACGGCTCCGACCTCGTGACCCCCAAGCCGACCAGCCGGCTCGAAATCGTCGACCGGCAGCCGAGGGTGGTCTACTCGAGACCGTCGAACGTCGGTCGCTCGAGGTCGCCGGGGAACCCATCCACTGGAACCTGCATCTGGTCGCCCGACTCCATATCTTTGATCGTGACCTCGTCGTTTTCGAGATCCTGTTCGCCGACGATGACGACCGTCTCGGCGTTGATCGAATCGGCGTAGTTCAACTGCGCGCCGAAGGATCTGCCGGCGACGTCGGTCTCGACGACGTGGCCCTTCTCGCGCAGGTCGCGGGAGATCCGAGCCGCCTCGGATCGCGTATCGCCGATCTGAAGGACGTAGTAGTCCGTGGTCACTTCCTCCTCGGGCCAGACGCCCGCGCGCTGGCACAACAGCGCCAGCGTGGCGTGGCCCGGCGCGACGCCGACCGCGGGCGTTGGCTGGCCGCCGAAGCTCTCGATCAGGTCGTCGTAGCGGCCGCCGCCGAAGATCGACCGCGAGACCTCGCCGGTCGAGTCGAAACACTCGAAGACGACGCCGGTGTAGTAGTCGAGTCCGCGAGCCGTCTCGAGCGAGATCGTACAGTACTCCCGGGCCCCGAAGTCCGCCGCGGCGGCGAGCACGTTTTGGAGGTTCTCGACGGCGTCGGTCACGCGCTCGGTGTCGGCGAACGACTCGACGTCCTCGAGCTCGCCGCCCGCGATGAGGTCGGCGAACTCGGCGGCCTGATCGGCCGTCAGGCCCGCTCCGATCAGCAGGTCGTGGTACTCGACCTGCGAGAGCTTGTCCGATTTGTCGACCGCGCGGATCGCGGCTTCGGTGTCGACGTCGGTCTCGTAGCTCTCGAGGACGCCGCCCAGAATATCTCGGTGCGAGATTCGGAACTCGAACTGCTCACCCGTCAGGCCGAGGCCGGTCAGCGCGTCGGCGGCCCACGCCAGAATCTCGGCGTCGGCTTCGGGCTCCGAGGAACCGAAGATGTCGACGTTGGTCTGGTAGAACTCGCGCTGGCGGCCCTGCTGGACCTGCTCGTAGCGCCAGAACGGCCGCGTCGAGAACCACTTGATCGGCTTCGAGAGCGCCTGCTGTTTCGCGACGACCATTCGCGCGACGGTCGGGGTCAGCTCCGGCGTGAGCGTGACGTGGCGACCACCCTGGTCTTCGAACGAATAGAGTTCGTCGACGATGTCGTCGCCGCTCTTGTCGGTCCACAGCTCGGCGCGCTCTAAGGCCGGCGTCCCGATCTCGCGGAAGCCGTAGCCGCGAGCGGTCCCCTCGATGACGTCGATAGTCGCCCTTCTGGCGGCCATCTCGCCGGGATAGAAGTCACGAAAGCCCTTGATCCGGTCGTACATGTTCGTCCGTTCGGGCACGGCGAACTTCTATCCTGTTATTCCCGAACGGCTGGGGCGCCGATGGCGGTAGCCACCCTTTTCGTACGGTGTTCTCGATGGTTATTTCCAGCTCGATCGCGCTGAGACACTCCCGTAAGTTGATATCTTTCTGGGTGGTTCGTGGGCCTGTGCAACCCACTGCGGACGACGACTGGGTCGCCGAGATCGGCGACCGGCTTCCGGTTTCACCGCTGTCGGTCCTCGGATTCGTCCTCGCGGCCACGATCGGCGTCCGAATCGCCGGCGAGAGCGCCTCAAGCCAGGCGCTCCTCGAGAGCGTTTTCCCGCTCGTGACCGCGACGGCGGTCGTCCTCGCCGACCGGTTTCTGGTGGCGATGGACGTCCCGATACGCGACCGACTCACCGTCTTCGCCTACGCGCTCGGGGGCTTTCTCGCCGCCATCGTCGTAACGGCGCTTCACCTCTACATCGCCTATCTCGAGGGAACCGGCGCTCACGCGCCGCTGTACTTGCTCCTGATGGGCGGGACGATGGGCGTCGGCGCCGGCACCGTCGCCGGCGTCTTCGATATCAAACAGCGGGCGGCCACCCGCGAGGCGCGACGCCAGAGCGACCGACTCGAGGAGTTCGCGAGCGTCGTCAGCCACGACCTTCGGAATCCGCTCAGCGTCGCGCGCGGGCGCCTCGACGCGGCGTTTCGGACCGGCAGCGCCGACCATCTGAAGGAGGTCGACGCCTCCCTAGAGCGGATGGAGGAGCTGATCGAGGCCTCGCTGTCGGTCGCCCAAAACGGCACGCAGGTCGACGAGACGTACGAGGTGCCGCTGGTCGAACTCGCCAGCGACGCCTGGTCGGCCACCGCGACCGACGAAGCGACCTACGAGGTCGTCGACTCTCGGACGCTGCAAGTCGATCCGCTGCGCGCGAAACGGCTGTTCGAGAATTGCTTTCGTAATTCCCTGGACCACGGACGAGACGACGTTCACGTCCGCGTCGGTTCCTGTGACGGCGGCTTCTTCGTCGAAGATGACGGACCCGGCATTCCCGAGGACGAGCGCGAGAAGATTTTAGAGCAGGGGTACTCGACCGCGAGGGACGGTTCGGGGCTGGGACTGGCTATCGTTCGCGCCATCGCCGACGCCCACGGCTGGTCGATCACGGTCACCGAGAGCGAGTCGGGCGGAGCCCGGTTCGAGTTCATTCGGTAGCGCAGTCGCCGTCGGTTACGTCGACGTCCCGTAGTCGGTGTACGTCAAGAGGAGATACGGAACGAGCGCGCCGACGCCGAGGACGAGTAGGTAGATGATCCCCTCGGAGAGGTCGGTGAACGCGTTGAGTGCGAACAGGAGCCCCATTCCGATCAGAACGAAGACGCCGATAAGCTTGTTCTCGGCAGTTATCAGCCCCTCTCGCCTGACGGCAATATAGAGCGACACGAGCACGAGGACAGCGGTCCCGGCGAGAACGGCGGCGAACAGCCGAATCCACCCCGTTGCCAGACCGACCCAGAACCCGATCCCAACCAGCAGGTAGCCGGCTGCGAGTGCCGTCGTCGCGACCCGTCCGGTTAGAAATTCGCTGTCGTTCGTTTCCGCCCGCGCGGTGCACATATTTCGAAGGGGCCGTGTAGTATTAAATACGTTATTATTTCGGAGTTTCGTATTGGTCTAGATGTCCACGCGCTCGGCACCTCTCGCGTCGTCGTTGGTCGTCTCCATTTCGATAGAAGAGCGACTCAGAACGGAGCACGGAACCGTCACATTACTCCCGCTGAACGCCCGTCACGTACGTCTGCGTGTGATCCGGGAAACACTCCGCGATGGCACCGGAACCGGCCTCGTCGGCGATGACCGCCCGTAGCTCCGCCTCGTAGTCGGCTCGGTCGATCTCCTCGCTCGGGCCGACGACGACCTCGAGTTCAGTTTCGACCAGCCGATCGACGGCGGTGCGGCCAAAGCCCGACAGCGGGGCGATGTAGTCGACCTCGTGGCGGTCCTCGAGGCTCTGGGCCTGCGCTCGGGAGACCGTGGGGACGCGGTCGTCGCGTCGAGTGCCGTCCGCGATGGCGTCGTACTCCCGTTCGGCCAGCCGTTCTAAGGCGTGTAAGTGGACCTGCTGGATGCCGTTGCGGGGGAAGCCGTCCTCGCGGATCGTCCCGGCGGCGTCCCGGGCGACGTCGGGGTCGAGTTCGAGGCGTTCGAACTCGAACTCGAGGGCTGCGGCCGTCTCGCGGGCGTGGGTCCAGTCGTCACTGACGCCGAAGTGGGCCGTGACGAGGGTGACGTCGTAGAACTCCTCCAAGAGCAGCGCCGCGAGCGTCGAGTCCTTGCCGCCGCTGTAGAGAACCCCGAGCTCCATCAGCGGCGCGTGATGTCGAAGCTCTTCGAGTCGGGCTTTAACTCCTGGAGGAGCTTCTTCATCTTGTCGTCGTCAATTTTGCCCTGGATGCGGCCGCTCTTGGCCAGCGTGACGACCTGTCGCTCGACCTGCTCGCCGAACTGGGGCTTGCTCATCTTGACCGTGTTGAGCCGTTTCCGGGCGTCGTCGGTCAGGTACTGGCGCAGGAGGGCCTTCTTCTGGGCTTCGGCCTGCTGCTGGGCCGCTTCCTGCGAGGCGCCGCCTTGGCCTTGCTGGCCCTCGGCCTGTTCCTGTAGCTGCTCCATCTTCTTCTGTCGGAGCTCCTCGAGTTTCTCCTCGTCGGGTGAACCACTCATAGGGTACTGTTGTGTTCCACGGTGGAAAATGATTACGGACGAGACGTGCGACTGCCGGTGCTCGAGGGGACGTTCGGTGGGAAAAACCGGTCTCGCGTCGCGTCGTTACGCGTAGCGCTCGAGTTCCGGACGGTCGAGCTCTTCGAGGACGTTGCCGGCGGTGTCGTCGAGCAGGCTCTGGCCCGCGGGCGTGATGCGTCGGCCCTCACCCTCGGCGGTCTCGACGAGATCCTCTTCCTCTAACTGCTGGAGGATGGTGCGGATCAGGTTCTTCGAGCCGTCGGCGCGCTTGTCGGGGGCGACCTGGTAGCGGTTCGAGGTCTTGCCGCCGCCGTACTCCGTCGAGAGCCGCTCGACGCCGACGGGGCCGCGGTCGGAGACCTTACGCAGGAGGCTCGCGGCGCGGGTCGCCCAGAACTGTTCCTGTTCCGGTGGGAGTTCGCGATCGACACCGCTCTTTACGAACTTACCCCAGTCGGGTTCGTCGAGCCGTTCCTCGAGATCGTCGGCGAGCGCCTCGATGAGGTCGTCCGCCGGAACGTCGTACATCGTAGCCATTGGCGTGTGGTTTCCGTCCGCGGCATTTAAGGCCATCGTATTCTGCCGGCGTATCGCGGTGCGTGCGGAGTGTGTACACGGGTTTTACGGGTTCCGGGGCGGACTCGAGACTCGCTCCGCGGGATCGAGGTCGGTTTCGCTCTCGCGGCCGCAGCCCGGACCGTTTTTCGTGCTGGACTCGAAACGCCCGGTATGGACGAACGCGCCGCGCTGGCGCTGCTGGAACGCGAACTCGAGGCCGCGGGCGACGACGCCGCCGTCGTCGACGGCCTCGTGATCACGACGGACATGCTCCACGAGCGAACGGACTTTCCGGCCGGAACGACCCGCTACACGGCGGGCTGGCGGGCCGTCGGGGCCTCGCTCTCGGACGTCGCCGCGATGGGCGCTGAGGCGACCGCCGCCGTCGCAGCCTACGCGGCCCCCGAGTTCGACCCCGAGGAACTGCTCGCGTTCGTACGCGGCGCGAGCGACGTCTGTGAACGAGTGGGGAGCGAGTACGTCGGCGGCGACCTCGACGGCCACGACGAGTTCACCGTGACGACGACGGCGATCGGCCGAACAGACGATCCCGTGCCTCGCAGCGGTGCGACCCCCGGCGACGTCGTCTGCGTGACCGGGACGCTGGGCCGCAGTGCGGCCGCACTCGAGTTATTCGACCGCGGGACCCGTCGCGAAGATTCGGACGCGCTCGAGCGCGCGAACGAGCTGTTCCGGTTCGAGCCGCGGGTCGCGGCCGGCCGAACGCTCGCGCCCTACGCGACCGCGATGATGGACTCGAGCGACGGACTCGCCCGCTCGCTACACCAGCTCGCCGACGCTAGCGGCTGCGGGTTCGCCGTCGATTCCGAGACGGTTCCGATCGACGACGCCCTATACAAGGTCGCCACGACCGACGACGAGGCGCTCGAGCGCGCAACGACCTTCGGCGAGGACTTCGAGCTGGTGGTCACGATACCCGAGGACGCGCTCGAGACCGTGCGGTCGTCGCTCGCGGTGAGCCTGTCGGTGATCGGCTCAGTGACGGCGGGTGAGGAGGGGATCACGATGGACGGCGAGGCGCTCGAGGATCGCGGCTACACGCACTGATAGCGGAGTCACGATCCGCTACGGGATTATCTCGAGGGGAACGGGCATGAAACAGAGCGCGCCGAGCCCGAACGTGAGCACGCCCACGAGGAATCGACCGGTGTCCAGTCGGTCGTCGGTGACCGGACGGGCCGCCCCCGCCGAGGCGAAGAGGGCCGTCAGGATCCCCCACAGAATCCAGATGAACACCGACTGGAACCCGTAGCCGTCGACGAAGTAGAGGTAGCCCGCGAGCGCGAGCAGTGCGGTCGGAACGATTGTGCTGACGACCGCGTGGAACTCCCCGGCCATCGCCCGGAGGATGTGGCCGCCGTCGAGTTGGCCCACCGGAATCAGATTGAGGAAGGTGACGAACATGCCGACCCAGGCGCCGATGACAACCGGGTTGACGTTTCGCGTCGGGTCGTCGGCGTACATCGGCTGATCGACCGCCCACGCGAGCAACTCGAGCATCGGCGGGATCCCGAGTCGGAACCCGCTCCCGTCGGCCTGCTCGAGGAGCGGCTCCGGAACGGTGACGGGGGGCATGTGCAACCCGATAATCGCGACGGCGACCGTCGCTACCAGCCCGGCAAGCGGCCCGGCGACGCCGATGTCGAACAGCGCCTTCCGGTCGGGCATCTGCCCCTTGAGCCTGATCACCGCTCCCATCGTCCCGATGATCGTCGGGATGGGGATGAAGTACGGGAGCGAGGCGTCGACCTCGTGGTAGCGACTCATCACGTAGTGACCCAGTTCGTGCACGCCGAGTACCCCGAGAATCGCGAGCGAGAAGGGCCACGCCTGAACCATTACCGTCGGATCCGACAACGGGTCGAGCTGGGGATACCACCACAGCGCGCCGACGAACAGCGTCGAGACGACCGTCGCCAGCAGCAAGAACAGGTTCGTCCAGGGAATCCCGTCGATCCCGAGGTCGATCGGCTCGGCGACGAGCACGTACTCGCCGTATCGGGTGGTCAGCTGCGGATCGTAGCCCGCCTTCCGGAACGCGGGCCACAGCTCGCGCATCGCCTCCTCGGGATGTACCCGCGGATCGCCGTAGTAGATCAGCTGATCGCCCTCGGTTCGGATCTCGTAGATCGTGAACACGGACTCGATACGCTCGAGCGGCGGCCCGGCGTCGAGCGACGAGCCGTCCGTCCGCGACGATCCGAACTCGGACGAGTCGACGTCGTCCATCATCGATGGTTCAGGGCCTCCTCGTATAAATCGCCTGTCGTCGGCGACGCCGACTGGTCGGGTACACTATGGGTTCGAAAAGAACGGGCCGGACGGACCGTAGCCGACCCGAAAGGGTTGGTAGCGGGGACTTCGGAGATCGTACCGGTTGCGGTGGAGCCGCGTCGGCACGCGGGGTGTGGGTGGGGAGGGTGTAGCGGGGATCGTGGGAGATCCGTCGCGTCGAGGGTCGGAGTGACCGATCAACACGAACTGCGTCAGGCGGGGGCGACGCGCCAGGTGGTCGCACTCGTGTAGGACCACTTCTCGATCTCGAGGTCGCTGACCGAGTCGGAGAGTTTGACCATCAACGCGCCGATCTCTTTGGGGGACATGCCGACGTCGTCCGCAATGAACTTGCCTTTGAAGTACAGCTCGCCGTCTTCCGCACGGTTGCGCAGGTAGTTCGTGAGGCGACGTTCTTTGCTTTCCGTGGAGGGTTGGGCTGTCGTGCTCATCGACATCAACCGCTTGTGGAGGGAATATGTTATAAAGAGAGGATGGTTAGCGGCATTTCGTTTGTGTTCAACGGTCTGGGGGGTAATGGACGTTTTATTCTCGATAATGATAACTTCCCTCGAACGACGAGAGTGCTCGAGACATTTTAAAACCGCCGCTAATCTATTATCGTCGTCGAAAGACTCACGAAGAGTAGAATATCCTTTTTCGGGAGGCGTGACCTATTTTGAACGGAACACTCACGAAAACAATAGTCTTACGATCGCTCGTGAACCCAGAACTCGTCGTCAACCGTTACCTCCTTCTTGAACAGCGGGACTTCGTCTTTCAGCCGGTTGATTCCGTCCTCGACGGTCCGAAACGCCTCGCCGCGGTGGCCGGCTAGCACCACGACGAAGACGATGTCCTCGCCGTCCTCGACGACGCCGGTTCGATGGTAAAGTTCGACCTCGAGAACGCCGTCGCGGGACTCGAGATCGGTCTCCAGGGCGGCCATGCGCTCCTCGGCGATCCCCTCGTACTTCTCGAACTCGAGGTACTGGGTGCGCGCGTCGTTCGCGTCGTCTTTCGCCCGGACGCGACCGGTGAAGGTGGCGATCGCGCCGGATCGCTCCGCCTTCGGCGAGCGTTTGACGCGGTCGACGAGCGACTCGAGCGTCTCGTAGGGGTCGCAGTCCTCGAGCGCGGCCAGGACGGCGTCCGGGTCGAGATCGCCGGGCGCCTCGACGGCGGCGATCACGCGGTCGTCGTCTTCGTCGTCCACTTCGGCGGCTCCCGCCGTCTCGCCGTCTGCGCCGACGACGACGGTGGGGTGACGGAGCCCGTCGACGCCAACCACGACGGCGTAGTCGCAGTCGACCGCGAGCTGGTCGACGACGCTGCCGATCGTCATTCCGGTTCCGGAGGCCGTCCAGTCCCCGTCCGCGCCGAGGTCGTAGCTGACGTCGCCGCCGACGGTCAACGAGTCGTGGGCCTGCATCCCGTCGGCGATCGTCGCGTCGTACCTCACGACGCCGACGCGTCCCTCCCGCTCGAGTCGATCGACGAGCCGGTCGACGACCCGCTCGAGCGCGTCGTCGCCAGCCCCGCGGTCGCAAACGCCGAGTACGTACATGGTCGAACGGAGGAGCCCTCGGACTTTGTAGCTGTCGACGCCGATTCACGTCGCTGGGAGGTGTACCCGATCGTGATCGCGTTGGGACGTCTCCTTCGGGATTCGCTCCCGTGTTCGTGTGAGACACGCGCGCTGCCTCCCAGTTGGCAACCCTTAAGATAGCAACCCGGTTACACCGGGATAGCATGAAAGTGGTCGTCTCTATCGGCGGAAGCGTGCTCGTGCCCGAACTCGGGACGGATCGGGTGGCCGAACACGCCGCCGTCGTTGAAGACCTCGTCGCGGACGGCTGTCGCGTCGGTGCCGTCGTCGGGGGCGGCGGCGTCGCACGCGAGTACATCAGCGCCGCTCGCGACCTGGGGGCAAACGAGATCGAACTCGATCAGTTAGGAATCGACGTCACCCGACTCAACGCACGTCTGCTCATCGCCGCGCTGGGCAGCGACTCGGTGACGGCGCCGGCGAAAGACTACGAGGACGCCGGCGAAGCGCTACAGCGGGGCGGTATCTCCGTCATGGGCGGGGTCGCACCGGCCCAGACGACCGACGCGGTCGGCGCTGCACTGGCGGAGTACGTCGACGCCGACCTGCTCGTCTACGCGACGAGCGTCCCCGGCGTCTACAGCGACGATCCCAACGAGAACGCCGAGGCGACGAAGTACGACCGCCTCTCCGCTGCGGACCTCGTCGACGTCATCGCCGGCCTCGAGATGAACGCCGGCGCGTCGGCGCCCGTCGACCTGCTGGCGGCGAAGATCATCCAGCGCTCGGGGATGCGAACGATCGTTCTCGACGGCACCGACCCGGACCGCATCTCGCGTGCGGTCCGCTACGGCGAGCACGACGGCACCGACGTCATCCCCGAGGGTGCGGGCGAAGAACCAACCTACTGGGCGCAGGACGAACGATGAGCGAGGAGAGTCCGTACACGCTCCAGCGCGAGGACGCGGAACGGCACGCCTTCTGGGCGGATGCCGTCGCAGATAGGGTCGAAGAACGGAATCCGGAGGAGCCGATCGTCGTCAAAGGTGGCATCTCGCCGTCGGGCGTCCCTCACCTCGGCAACGTCAACGAACTGCTGCGGGGCTACTTCGTCGCCGAAGTGCTTCGCGAGCGCGGCCACGAGGTCAGGCAGGTCTTTACCGCCGACGACCGCGATCCGCTGCGAAAGCTCCCCCGCACCCTCTGTGATCTCGACGGGGACCTCGTCGACCTCGGCGACGTCGACGCGGGCGCGCTCGGACGCAACCTCGGCGCGCCGTACACGGACATTCCTGACCCATTCGGCTGCTGTGACTCCTACGGCGACCACTTCGCGACGATCATTCAGGACAGTGCCGACGCCGTCGACGTGCCGATCGAACTGCTCTCGAACACCGACCTGTACGAGAACGGCGACCTCGAGGACGTGACCCGATTCGTGCTCGAGAATCGCGAGCGCGCACGCGAGGTGCTCGCCGAGTATCAAGACAAGGTCGATTCGGACTACGTCCCGTTCAACCCGATCTGTGCGGAGTGCGGGAAGATTACGGAGACGGTGACGAGCGTGGACCTCGACGCGGGCGAGGCGGGGACCGTCGACTACACCTGTACCGACATGGACGCCGGCGACCGCACCATCGAGGGCTGCGGTCACGAGGGCACCGCGACGCTGCGCGAGGGCAAACTGCCCTGGCGCTTCGAGTGGCCAGCCCAGTGGCAGACCCTCGGCGTCGACTTCGAGCCCTTCGGGAAGGACCACGCCGAAGGCTCCTGGCCCAGCGGGCAGGACATCGCGCGCAACGTCCTCGAGATCGAGCCGCCCGTCCCGATGGTCTACGAGTGGTTCACACTCGAGGGCGAGCCCTTCTCCTCCTCGGAGGGGAACGTCATCCTCGTCTCGGACGTACTCGAACTGTTAGAGCCCGAAGTGCTGCGGTACTTCTTCGCGAAGGACCCAGCGAAGGCGCGGGATTTCAGCATCGAGCGGCTCGACCAGTTGGTCGACGAGTTCGATCGCGTCGAGGCGATATACTTCGACGAGATCGATGCGGACGAGGACGAGACGGCCTTCGCGAAGCGCGTCTACCCGTTCGTCGTTGAGGAACCCAGAGCAGAGCGCATTCGGCTTCCCTACACCTTCGCCGCCGTGCTCGGGATGACGGACGACCCCGACCTGCGCGAGGAAATCGCCCGCCGAGAGGGCCACATTCCCGACGACGCACCAGAGTGGGCGGTCGAGGGCGCACTCGAGCGCGTCGAACAGGCCAGAAACTGGGCGCGACGCACCGAAAACGAGTTCGATTACGAACTCAAGCGCTCCGAAATTCCGGACCACGAGTTCGATGCGGCGACGGAGGAGGCACTCGAGGAACTCGCCGACTTCATCGAAGCGGGGCACGAACCCGACGAGATCCAGGGCGAAATCTACGAGACGGCGCGACGCCACGACGTCGACGTCGGCGACTTCTTCACCGCGGGCTACCGGCTCTTTTTCGACGACGAACAGGGGCCGAAACTCGGCTCGTTCCTCGCGAAGGTCGACCGCGAGTTCGTCGTCGCTCGGTTGCGCCGGGAGCGCTAACGACGAGCGGTCTACGGAACTGCGTATCGGAATCGCGGTCTCTCCGTCGTCTCTCATCTCTATCGAATCGCTAGCGTTCGACGAGCCGTCGTCCGACGGGACTGTCGACGACGTGTACGAAACGCAGACAGATATCGTACAGGATAGTAGCAGGTTGGCGAACACGTTCGATTCATGCCCCGTTCTGGCCATGGGACGTGGCTGTTTTGATTTCAGTTACACGCACGGATATGAGACACTCAAAACATGTCGTAAGAGGGCTATAAACCCGCACGGTGTGTCTATACATGTGTCGGATTCCAGGGAGTAGACATCCCAGCTGAATCCGCCACTTCGGTGCCTATAAAGAGAGTTAACCAATCACAATGAAGAATACTGATAAGAAGACGATTCAAGACCCGACTACCGATTCAACCAGTGAACGTTCCACGTCACGGCGTCGCGTTCTCGCCGCGTCGGCCGTCCTCAGTGCGGGTGCAGCCGGTGTTGCACCGATGGTCTCGGCTCACGATCACGACGACTACGAGAACGACGGCGAAGCGCCGAAAGACGACGCGCCGATGGGCGACGAACCGCCCGAGGCGGTTCCCGACGAGTTCGAAAACGATATCGAGATTCTCAATTACGCGCGCACGCTCGAGTTGCTCGAGGCGGAGTTCTACACGCAGGGGCTCCAGAACATCGACGACGCGACGCTGCAACAGCAGTTCGAGGAGCTAGGGCCGATTCAGGATCGAGTCGTCGACCGACTGCAAGTCGTTCGGGATCACGAAGTGACGCACGCGGACGTGCTCGGCCAGACGGTCGAAATGCTCGGTGGCGAGCCGGTCGCGAGCCCCGAATTCGACTTCGGAACGGCTGTCGAGCAGCCTGACGAGTTCGTCGCAACGGGCGCGTTGCTCGAGGACGTCGGCGTTTCGGCGTACGCCGGTGCAGCACCCTCAATCGAGAACGCCGACCTCGTTCCGCCGGCACTCAGCATTCACAGCGTCGAAGCGCGACACGCCTCGTTCCTCCGGGAACTCAACGGCGAGATCGGATTCCCGGTGGCGTTCGATCAACCTCGCTCTCGCTCCGAGGTTCTGGAACTGGCGAGTGGATTCATCGTCGGCTAGCACGATGAACGGTCCACGTTTCGCGACATCTTTTGCTAGCTGCTGAATTGGGCGGTAGCGAGACAGGTATGCGACGGTTTCGAGCAAGCGACGAGACCAGACAAAAGCCCTTTGAGAACCCCTCCCCGAAGTAGGACCAATGGATCACGGTTTCCCTGCTGTCGTCTCGGTTCCCGAACTCTACGGCTCGGAGACGCTCACGTGGGTCGTCGCCGGCCTGCTCGTCTACTGGTTCGGGATCATCGCCCTCCGACGAGCGGATCTGCTGCCCGAGTACGTCGGGACGCAGGGACCGATTCTCACGTTCCACACCAAACGCGGTCGGGAGTTCCTCGACCGACTGTCGAAGCCGAAGCGGTTCTGGCGGGCGTGGGCCAACCTCGGCGTCGGCATCGCCATCGTCGTGATGGTGGCGATGTTCGTCCTCCTCCTGCTCGCGGCTATCTCCGCGATCACGTCGCCCCAGCCGACCGGCGGCGTCCAACAGCCCCGAAACGTCGTGCCGTTCCCCGGCGTCAACGACTTCCTGCCGCTTTCAGCGACCCCCGGCATCGTCATCGGCCTCCTCGTCGGACTGGTCGTCCACGAGGGCGGCCACGGCCTGCTCTGTCGCGTCGAGGACATCGGCATCGAGTCGATGGGCGTCGCCATGCTCGCGATCATCCCCTTCGGCGCGTTCGTCGAACCCGAACAGGAGAGCAGCAAGAACGCCTCGAGAGGCGCCCAGACGCGGATGTTCGCGGCGGGCGTCACCAACAACTTCGCGGTCACGATCATCGTCTTCGCGCTTCTCTTCGGTCCGATCGTCGGGGCCATCGCCGTCGCTCCCGGTGCCGCGGTCGGCGGCGTCGCACCGAACTCACCCGCCGCCGACGCCGGCGTCGCACCGAACGACCGGATCACCGCTGTCGACGGCGAACCCGTCGAGACGAACGACGACCTCGCCGACCGACTCGAGGAACGCGACGGCCAGCAGGTCGAACTCGAACTCGACGGGGAGCGGACCGTCACGGTCGATCGGTCGCTGCTCGTGACCGCCGCGATGGAGAACGGCCCCGCCGGCGTCAACGCCGGCGACGCGATCGTCGAGGTAAACGGCGAGACGGTCGTGACCGAACGCGAGTTCCTCGACGCCGTCGGGGACGACGAGGTCGTGACGCTGACGATCGTCACCGAGGCCGGCGACCGAAGCGAGCGCGAGGTACCGATCGGCGCCGCGGTCGGCGTCGTCGAGGACGGCCCGCTCGAGGAGGCGCTCGGTCCGACCGACGAGACGTTCGTCATCACATCCTTTGAGGGGGAGCGAACGCACTCCTACGACGATCTCGACGCCTTGCTCTCGGAGACCGAACCGGGCGACGAGGCGACCGTCGTCGGCTACCTCGACGGCGAGCGCGAGGCGGTCGACGTGACCCTCGGCGAGCATCCGCGCGACGACACCGGATTCCTCGGCGTCAGCCCCAACCCCGGCACGT
The DNA here is from genome assembly GCF_052040125.1 of Natronorubrum marinum. Classification (NCBI taxonomy): domain Archaea; kingdom Methanobacteriati; phylum Methanobacteriota; class Halobacteria; order Halobacteriales; family Natrialbaceae; genus Natronorubrum; species Natronorubrum marinum. Next base: position 117,739 of record NZ_JBPPFV010000001.1, on the reverse strand, counting down.
CCGGCTTCGAAGTGAGCGATATCGGCGTCCAGCTCTATCCCGCCGAGGAGTATCTCTCGATTCTCGGCGGCGACGAGGGCAGCAGTTACGGCGGGGTGGCCGACTCCTTCTTCGGAAAGATCGGGCTCTCGGTGTTGCTCCCTGTCATCGGGGTCGTCGGCTTGCTGCCGTTCAACTTCGCCGGCTTCACCGGCGGCGTCGAGAACTTCTATGAGGTGCAGGGATCGCTCGCGGCGCTCGGCGACAGCACGGTGTTCATCCTCGCGAACATCCTGTTCTGGACCGGCTGGATCAACGTCCAGCTCGGCTTCTTCAACTGCATCCCGGCGTTCCCCCTCGATGGCGGGCACATTCTCCGGACGAGCACCGAGGCCATCGTCTCGAGACTCCCGGTTGAGACGACTCGTGGGCACGTGCGGACGGTGACGACGACGGTCGGGCTAACGATGCTCGTCAGTTTCCTCACGATGCTGTTTCTCCCCTTCCTGCTCTAGAATCGGTCGGCCTGCTTCGGTCCGAACCACGCCCAGACGTGCTCACTTCGTTGCGCGCGTCTGGTCTCCTTCGAATTTCCGCGGCTGCATTTCCCTGCACCGCAGACTCGTCACTCCGTTCCTCGTATTGCGGTGCGGGAAAAGTGGGCCGGCGCAGATTCGAACTGACGATCGGTCGTCTCAGTGTTGTACTGTCGGCAGGACGGTTCGACTGAGCCTCGTCGAACGCTAGTTGTCGTCGGCTTCGTCGTTATCCTCCGTGTCTGCGTCGTCGTCCGCGTCCGATGTCGCCGCCTCGACGTCTTCGTCGATGCCGTGGCGCTCGTAGAACTCCTCGGGCGTCGCCTCGACCCGCTCGAACTCGGTGTCGAAGTAGTGTTCGTGGTGGCGGACGACCTGTTCGACGATCCACTCGCTGAACGTCTCGTCGAATCGCCACTCGCCGTCGGATTCGGGAATTTCGAACCGCTCGTCGGTCGAGAACGCCGCGTAGACGTGGAAGAAGCCGAGGATGACGTCGGCGAAGTCCCGCGCCTTCTCGGTGCAGCTCTCGCGGCGGGAATCGAGTTCAGCATACCCGTCCTCGGTGAGTTCGAAGTACTTCCGGTCGGGTTCGTCCGCACGCTCGATCCGTTCGGTCCACCCTTTCTCCTCAAACTTGTAGAGGATCGGGTAGACGGAGCCGTAGGAGGGCTCCCAGTGGCCGCCGCTGATCTCGCGAATCTCCTTCAAGATCTCGTAGCCGTAGCGCGGTTTCTCCTCGAGAAGTTCGAGAACGAGATAGGCGATGAGTCCTTTCGGCGGCCCACTTTTCCGCATGTAGCCCGTGATTTAAACCGCCGTACGTAAAGGGTTTCGGTCGCATCCAATGCTGCCGAGCGACGGGTGAGACGGACGGTTTCGGCGTTCGGTGGCTCGACGCCGAACGGCGCGAATCGACCTCGTCGCGAAACCCGGTCCTTCTTAGCGTCGCCGACCCAACCCGCGACCATGGAACGACGGCAGCCGCCACAGACCGAAGAGGGCTGGTACGTCCTGCACGATTTCCGGTCGATCGACTGGGACGCCTGGCGCGACGCGCCGGAACGACGTCGCTCGCGGGCGATCGATGAGGGTATCGACTACCTCACCGCCGCCGAGAACGTCGCCGACGCCGACGAGGGCGACTCGGCGACGTTCGCCGTCCTCGGCCACAAGGCCGACCTGCTCGTGCTTCACCTCCGACCGACGCTCGGCGATATCGACGCCCTCGAGCGCCGGTTCGAGCACACGGCGCTCGCCGAGTTCACCGAGCGAGCGGACTCCTATCTCTCGGTGACGGAAGTCTCGGGCTACATGTCCCAGGACTACTTCGACGACGACGCGGAGATGGACGACACCGGGATGGAACGCTACATCGAGTCGCGGCTCAAACCCGAGATTCCCGACGCCGAGTTCTGTTCGTTCTACCCGATGGACAAACGCCGCGGCCCCGAAGACAACTGGTACGACCTGTCGTTCGAGGAACGGGCCGACCACCTCTCGAGCCACGGCGAGATCGGCAAGGGGTACGCCGGTCGGGTCACGCAGATCATCTCCGGCAGCATCGGGCTGGACGACTTCGAGTGGGGCATCACCCTGTTCGGCGACGATCCGACCGACGTGAAGGAACTGCTCTACGAGATGCGCTTCGATCCCTCGAGTTCACGCTTCGCCGAATTCGGTCGGTTCCTCTCGGCCCGGCAGTTCCCGCCCGAAAACCTGGGTGCGTACCTCGCGGGCGACCGGGTGCCACAGGAGGGTGGCGACGCTCACGGCGGTCACCATCACGGAGAGTCGGACTCGAGCGGGCATCATGACGGAGAGTCGGAATCCGGCGGTCATCATGGAGACGCTGGAGGTCACCACGGCGATTCGGGTGGCCACCACGGGGACTCCAGCGGTTCGCACGGCGACTCGAGCGGCGGCCGACCCGGCTCCGACGGCGAGGACGTCCGCAGCGAACTCGAGGAAATCGGCGTCTACGCGGGCCAGCCACACGGCGAGGACGTTCACGCCGTCGTCCTCTACTCCGAGGCCGACGCCGACGAGTTGTTCGACGAGGTCGACGGGCTTCGGACGAACTTCGACCACTACGATACACACGTGAAGACGGCGGTGTACGAGCCAAGCGACGCGGGTTCTCGAGGCGACGACGCCGAGAACGCCATCGTCAGCCTCTGGGACACCGAACGCGCCGCGAACACGGCCGCCGGTTTCCTCGCGGATCTGCCGGATATCGTCCGGCAGGCCGGCGATGACGACAGCGATTCGTGGGGGACAATGGGGATGTTCTACACCGTCAAACCCGACCATCGCGAGGACTTCGTCGGCACTTTCGGTGACGTCGCCGGCCTGCTCGCGGAGATGGACGGCCACCGCAAGACCGACCTGCTGGTCAACCGCGAGGACGAGAACGATATGTTCATCGCCAGCCGCTGGGACTCCCGCGAGGACGCCATGGCGTTCTTCCGCAGCGACGCGTTCGGCGAGACGGTCGAGTTCGGCCGCGACATCCTCGCCGACCGGCCGCGACACGTCTTCCTGGCCTGATTGGTTCGGCTGTTGTCACGGGAGAGAACCAAGAAGACGCACCAACCCTTGTGGTCGGTTCTGTTCGAGTTATCTACAGCATTCACCAACAGAACTGTAGTCAGAAGATATTTAGTTACATTTCTGAATGATTTTGTAATGAATCGCCGCTACGTGTTAGCCTCAGCATCCGCCGGAATGATACCAATTATTGCGGGATGTCAACGGTTTCGGCATACTTCAGCACAACCTACTTCCGTAGGAATTATTGAATTGATAAATCAGCGTTCTGGCACAGCCCGATTTCAAGTATATCTCGAGACGGAAAGCGAGGTCGTGTTCTGGGATTTTTACGAGCTCGAAGGCACCGATACAGATAGGTCAACTACGCTAGTGATAGATGAGGATTTGCCGGTAGACATCAGTGAAGAACTAACCATCCGGGTTTGGATAGATGGCGTTTGGGAATCGGCCGTATTATCTGATTATGAATGTGTATACGCTGGCGCTTGGGCCAGGCACACTTCGGAAGATGATATCTCAGTAATTATCCAAGAATATGATGATTGTCCAGATGAATGATTGGCATAGCGTGTTGATTTAGATCTGTGTTCTACTATTCGTCTGCTCGTGATCGTGCCTCGAGGGCTGATAGCGTCAAACAGATCAACAACGGTGTGTGGCCGATCCCGCAGTCGCCCCTTTTAGAATCGACCGCCCGCCCGTTCGATTCCGCTCACTCGTCGTAGAAGAAGTAGCCGGCGAGACCCGCGAGCCCCAGTGCGAGCGTGATGTACGGCCAGTTTCCGGCGTCGGTGTCCGTCAGGTGGGCGTGGCCGGCGACAAAGACCGCAAAGCCGACGTGAGCGACCAGCGTCGCGAATAGGAACGCGGCGATATCCATCGTTCGGGTGATTTGACGGTCCGGTAATAGCCGTTTCGGAGTCTCGAGCAAAACGTTCTCGAGGCCCGCCAACGAACGATGCCGTGTGAACCGACGCGCGTTCGTCGCCCTCGTCCTATCCATCGCCCTCGCGGGCTGTCTGACGCGGCTCGGACTCGCCGATCGCGTCGAGATTACCCGGAAATCCGTCCGCCTCCAGCCGACGGAGACGGACGATCCGATCGACGCGGCCGTGCGGCGATACGATCCCGACGAGGGGGCGTCCTACGATGGCGAGATCCACGACGCCCTCGCCGACGAGATCGGGGCCGACGATCCGCTCGAGCTTTCGGACGCCCTCGTCACGGAACTCGAGCGCGAGTTCGAGACCATCGAGTATCGGATCCGCGCCTGCGAGACGGACGAGAGCGACGACTGTCGACGGACGACGGTCGTCCGCGAAGATTTCAACGAGATCGAGGTCGGCGACGTCGCCGATTTCGTCTTTCGTAGCTCCGGGGGACTGGTTTCCGTCCACGAGCGACGGGACCAGCGCGACTGATCGATTGGTCGTCGTCGCAACGTCCGCGGTAGCGCGGACGGCGAGCTATCCGTGATGCTACGTCCGAAAAGCCCGACAGCGATTCTCCGATCAGGCGTCGACGTCGTGGTCCGGATCGTCCTCGACGGATCGCTTCATCGAGTCGCGGCGGGACTTGGCGTCCCGGCCGGTGGCCTCGAGCAGGAAGTCGTTTTTCGCGTCGACGGCGTCGGCCGCGGCCTCGAGTTCGTCGGGACCGAGTTCGGTCGGATCGCGTTCGTAGAACTCGACGCCGAGTTTGTCCTTCTTGCCGGAGTACTCGATCGTCCCGGCGACGACCTTCTCGAAGACTGGGTTGTCGGGTTCGCCGATCACGAAGAGGTCGCTACCTTTGTACTCTTCCGTGTCGGTGATGGGGCCGAAGTAGTCCACGACCGTCGACTCCATATCGGGGATTCGCTCCTCGAGATACTCACCGCGACGCATCTTGTACTCCTTCATGAATCGGAAATACACGGCGGACTGTTTACCTCTTTTCATAGCCGATCTCTCATCGCTTCGACAGACGGCGTGTGCAGCGGCTGGTAACGGGGAGTCACGACCCAGCTCTGCTGTCGCGGCGAATAACGTCGGTCGATCGGTCCCAACGAGCGTTCGGCGACTCGTCGCGCGGGTCGGCTGCGCTACTGCTCGCGCTCGCTGAGGTAGCCCTTCCGGCACTCGGGACAGATGTCGCCGGCGCGAAGCGAGCTGCGGTCGCTGCCCGCGACGTACTCGCATCGCGGACAGTAGAACTCGGAGGGGACGTCGTCGCGAGCCGTCCCGCCGCTCTGACCGGGCGTCGGCGCGGTCGCAGCTCGCTCGATGCCGGAGCCCGAATTGCCGCCGGCGTCGGCCTGCGCCGTCGTATCGTCCGCGTTCTGACCGTCCGACGGGTTCGGCCCCGTCGTGGTCACCGAGCGGGCGTCGGCCGCCGCGGGCGACTCGGCTCCGTTGGTCGCACCGGTATCGTCCTCGAGGACGATCGCGTCGTCGGTGACCTCGGTGTCCGCGTCGACGAGTTCGGCGTCGTCGTCGACCTCGGCGGCTGGCGTGGCGTCGGCGTCGCCCGCCTCCGCGTCGTCGTCGCTGTCAGGCCACTCCGTCGGTTCGTTTTCCGCGCCGACGGGCGGCCCGACGTCCTCCGAATCGGGCCACTCGCCGTGTTCGCGGTCGCGGTCGACCGTCGACTCGTCGTCCTCGAGGATTTCGCCGTCGTCGGTGATGGGGTCGCCGTTCTCGTCGGTCGGAACGTCGAACTCGTCCGCCTCGTCGTCGGCCGTCGGCTCGGTCTCGGGTGCACCGGCCGCTGGCGCGGCCGAATCGGCGTCATCGTCGTCGGCGTCGATGAACGACGCGTCGTCGCCTTCGGAGAACTCGACCTCGGTGCCGGCCTCGCCGGCCGCGTCGGGTGGCGTTTCGACGGTATGGCCGTCGGTCGGTGCAGTCGTGTCGGACTCGATATCGTACTCGTCGGGAAGCGCGTCGGCGGCCGTCTCGGCGGAGAGGCTCGTTACCTCGGTGTTCTCGCTAATGACGTTCCGATCGCCACAGCGCTCACACTCCTCGTACTCCTGGACGGTTACGACGACCTCACTGCCCCGTTCTTCGCGCTCGCGTTCGACGTCGGTCTCGCCGTAGTCGTGTCCGAGCAGCGAACATCGCAGGACCATTGTCCCACCGTACCCAGTCACGGCATAAAAAACGTACTGCCTCTCGAGACACGAGTTATCCGACGGCCGTCTCGATCGGTCGCTGCCTGCCCGGTGAACGACAAACGTCAAATCCCCGGTCGTCGAAGACGGAGACGGATGAGAGCAAAGCGGGAGTACCGGGACCGGGAGTCGACGGAGGTGGCGGTACTCGACGCGCTCGTCGATCGTACCGCCGACGGCATGACCGTCTTCGAACTCCGCGCCGCCGTCGAGGTCGACATCGACGAACTCGAGACCGCGCTGTCGACGCTCAAGGAGGACGGCCTGATCACCGTCGAATCCGGGACCAGCGAGACCGTCATCAAGCCCGCCGACCGGGTCGTTCCGGAGACGCCGGCCGACGAAGACGAGGCGCAGACGATCGGCGACTGGATTCGCGACCGCCTCCCCTTCTGAATCGAAACGCCTGTGGGGTACAGGCTCCTGAGAGTAGGCATGAGCGTCATCGAGTCTATTCATACCGATCACGGCGCGACGTTCGGCGAACGGGACGGCCGAACGATCGTCGAGCACTTCGGCCGGCCCGAGCGAACCCACCGCGCGGTCCGCAACGGCGTCGGCCTGCTCGAGTTGGCCTACGGCGTCGTCGTCGTCGAGGGCGACGACCGCCTCGAGTACGTCGACAACGTCGTCTCGAATCGCGTGCCGGCCGAGGACGGGCAGGGCTGTTACGCGCTCGTCCTCGATCCTCAGGGCGGCATCGAACTCGAACTCTACGTCTACAACGCGGGCGAGCGCCTCTTGCTCTTTACGCCGCCCGCAGAGGCCGAACCGCTGGCCGAGGACTGGTCCGAGAAGGTGTTTATCCAGGACGTCGACATCCGCGTCGCGACCGACGACTACGCGATCTTCGGCGTCCACGGACCCCACGCCACCGAGAAGATCGCCAGCGTCCTCAACGGCGCGGCGTCGCCCGACGAGCGCTACTCGTTCGTCCGCGGGACGATGGGCGACGAGGGCGTGACCGTCATCCGCACCGACGCGCTCACCGGCGAGGAAAGCTACGAGGTTATCTGCGGAGTCGACGACGCCGAAGCCGTCTACAGCACCCTCGAGACGCAGGGGCTCAACGCCGCGCCCTTCGGCTACCGAACGCTCGAGAGTCTCGCGCTTGAGGCCGGTTCACCCCTGTTCGAGACCGAACTCGAGGGCACGCTCCCGAACGTGCTCGGCCTGCGAAACGCCCTCGACTTCGAGAAGGGCTGTTACGTCGGCCAGGAGGTCGTCTCCCGCGTCGAGAACCGCGGCCAGCCGAGTCGGCGGCTGGTGGGGCTGACGCTCGAGGGCGAGGCAGTTCCGGATTCGGGCGCGGCCGTCTTCGACGGCGACGCCTCCGTCGGCGAGGTCACTCGTGCGGGCGAGAGTCCGCTGCTCGAGGCCGTCATCGCCCTCGCATTCGTCGACTACGGCCTCGAGAGCGACGAGTTGACGGTTCGGGTCGGCGGTGAGGAGGTCCCCGCGACCGTGACTGGGTTGCCCTTCCTCGAGGGATCGGACTCGTCCGACCGGTTACCAGCGTATCAGTAACGCCCGCGTTCGGCATCCAGCAGTCGAACGACGCAACGACGCGCGCCGTCTCATATTCACCGTCTCCGACATAGTTACCTCGGTTGACAGCAAACGACCAGCTGTGTCCGATCTGGTCCTCGTTCTCCTGGCCGGCCTCTTCATCGTTCAGATTCCGATGGCTATCCTCGTCTACATCGACGCGAGACGGCTCGGACTCGAGAACCCCGAACAGTACGACCTGGGAATTATCCTCCCAGCAGCCGGCTTTCTCGTCTTCGCCTACTACGTGTCGAAACGAGGAACGCTCGCACGGCGAGCCGCGGAGACCGACGACGAGCAACGATCCGAGCACGAACGCGCCTGATGGTCTCGAGCCCGTTGCTGGAACCCGCCAGCCGGTATCACGGATAGCGCTACTGGAGGTCGCTACGGGCTCGAGTCGGTCGGATCGACTGTCCGACCGCCTGTAGTCCACCCCAGAAGAATAGATGGGTTTTTGATGTTTCCGTCCGAGAGAGCCGTATGTTCGAAACGATGACGATCGTTCTCTCGGTCGTCTTTCTGGTCGGCGGGCCGCTCGCCGTCGCCAACGGCTATCGGATCTACACCGCAGAACAGCGTGCCAGGGCGAATCGACTCTGGCGGATCTGGATCGCGATGTCGGTCCTCGAGAGCGTCGTCGGACTCGTCTGTTTGATCTGGATCCTGACGCGGGGACTGCCGACGATCTGGCTCTTTACCGCGCTGACGGCCGTCCCGCTACCCCTGGCCCTCGTTCAGTGGCGCATGCACGAGCGCATGGAGTTTACGGGCTGGATGGACGACTGGTTCGCCGGCCGCGGCTCGAGTGAGTCCTAACGCGGCTTCACACGCCTGATTCGGATTCTTTGAGGCCGGGAGTCTCCTCTTCTGTCGACAGCCGGCGAACGCGTTCCGTTGTCACCCGTCTGCGGTAAGGCAGTACGATTCCATCGGAAAGACGACTCCCTCGTGGTCGGTGTACGCGTCGAGCCCGTCCTCGACCGCTCGGATCAACTCGTCGCGAACCGTCCCCTCGGCGGCGGCGATCGGCTCGGCCAGCGGTGAGCTTGCGGCTTCTCGACGGACGAATTCCTCGATCGAGGGATAGCGCATCGAACCGATCTCGATGGTGATCGATACGTCGTCGAACCCCGCCTCGCGGGCGAGCGTTCGGAGGGCGTCCCCGTCCCACGCGGGAAACGGTGAGCGCATCATCGCCCCGGCCTCGTCCCCGATATGGCGCTCCAGCGCGTCGGCAGCGACGACGTAGCCGGGCTGGTACTCCAGCGGTCGCCAGACGCTGAGCGCCGCGCGCCCGCCTGACGCGAGGACCCGATGCATCTCCTCGAGTGCAGCGGACGGCTCGTCGACGAACTGGAGGGCCTGTTGGCAGCAGACGACGTCGAATCGTCCGTCGGGAAACGGGAGGTCGGTCGCGTCCCCTCGTCGCCAGTCGATCGGAGGTCGAGGTTCGGCGTCGGTCGTCTCCGCCGCCACCGCGAGCATTCCCTCGTTGATGTCGAGCCCCACGACGGCTCCGCGTTCACCAACCCGAGAGACGGCGCTGCGCGCCACGATGCCGGTCCCGCACGCGACGTCTAAGAGCCGGTCACCGTCTTGCAATTCGACGGCATCGAGGAGCCGTTCGGCCCACGGGGCGAACAGCGGTGGGACCAAGTACCGTTCGTAAGCCTCGGAGGCGGGTTGTTCGAGCTGCCAGCCGGTGGATCGACGTTCCTGATCGCTCATGACAGTTCACCACGAACTCGAGTACGCGGTAGGCGAATGTATAATTTTCTAGTGAAATATTTCACGGCGTGAACGCAGCGGCCGGCAGAACGGGAGGTCGGTGGCACCGCTCACGGGAGCGACTCGACCGAGAGGAGGTCGTCCGCCGCCTCGAGTGGGCTGGCTTCCTCTCGGAACCGCTCGTAGTACGACGTCGCCCACCCGTGCATTTCGTCGCTCCCCGTGTCGACGAGAGATCGGAGCGATCCGGTCTCGTGATCGTAACAACAGATGCTGACCCGGTCGTCGAAGAGGCAGATCCCACACCGTTCGTCTATCGGCAGGTCGTCGTGTAACAAGACGGTGTAATTGGATCGCGTGGTCGCCTCGGCGACGGTTTCGCCGTCCCACGACAGGAGTTCCTCGAACACGCCAGGCGGATAGATATATTCACACGCCAGGTCGTCCAGGGCGCGGTCGAAGAAGGGTTTCAAGTTACTCGACTTGAGCATCGCCATCCCGAACCCGCGCATCGTCGAAGTCTCCGCGAGGAGGTTCGTGAGACGTTCGACGGGCTGATAGGGGTATCCGGGGCCCGGAACGGAGACGACCGCGTCGGTGAACAGGTCGATGCTGAACCCCTCGACCTCGTGGGGCAGCCACGGCCAGACCTCCCGGAGTCGTCGCTCGAGCGCCATTGCGTCGACGAACGTCTCGAATCGATCGGCGACGAACTCGCCCAACTCGGTCAGCCGGTACGTTCGTCCCTCCCGTTCGATCCAGTGGCGATCCTGAAAATCGGCGAGGATTCGTCCCATCGTCGGCGAGGAGGCCCCCGTCGCGGCGCGCAGGTCGTTCCGATCACACGAGCGTTCGGCCAGCGTCTCGAGTACCCCGACGCGGTGGTCGGAGCGGACGAGAAAGTCGATATTGTCGAGCGTCTCTCCCATGGTCGTGGTACGATGTGACATACGATAATCGTGCAGGTGGAGCGCCGGCCGAACGGTCTCGTTCGACCGAGCACCGGCTGCTAGCGGGGTTCACCCGACGGATGACTTCCGCACCGTCGCACGGCCCCATCCCGGAACTGGCCGGCCGCACCGTCAAGGACGCCGACGGCGGACGCCCGCTATGGGCTCGAGTCACGACACTCCGATCGATACCGCCACGGATTTCGAGGAACTGTCCGCACGTCTGCGTACGCAGTCGAGCGACGCCCCCGGCTCCGACACCGCGCGCGTGACGATCCGCTCGCTCGACGAGGTCAGCGCCGACTCGCTCTCCGAGTTGCTCGAGGCGGGCGCAAACGACGCCGCCGACCCGTCCGATCTCGTCTTCGTGCTCTCGCGAGCGAACGCCGAACTCCTGCTCGAGCGGGAGTTCGACATCGACGATGCGGACGAACTCGAGGACGTTCTGGGACGACCGGTACAGATCGAGGACGAGATGCCCGACGACACGATCCTCCTGCTGGATCCGGACGCGGTCGACGGCGAGGAGATCCGCAATCCCGACGCCATCGCCTGCGGGATCGTCGGCGCCGATCACTAGTCGCGGTCAGCCGTGATCGATCGAAAAAGCACCAGCGTGTGACCGAGCGCGCTCAGCGCTCCGGCGATCCCAGTCGACAGCCACACGGCGAGGCGACGTGGTCGGTCGGGCCGGTGGTGACCACGATGGCGACCGTCTCACCGCAGTTCGGACAGGACGGGTAGTCGGACTCCGCGAGCGGCCTCGAGTGCGTCCGGCGCTCCGGGTGAATCTCGAGGGCGTCGTCCGCCGGCGAGCCGTCGGGTTCGGCTGGCGATTCCTCGTCGTCTACCGACGAGTCATCGACCATCGCCCCTCGACCTCGAGTTCGGGCCGACGAGTGACGAGCAGCCGTTGACGGGCGCTGTCGCTATTCGAGTACGGTACCTCGGTCGTGCGGGACGTTTATGTCCCGGCAGAAGTAACGCGAACATGGCTTTCGAGCCTCTCGGCTGGAAGCCACGTCTCGGGTGTTCCTGCACCCGGGGCATTTCAGCGCATGCCCGCGCGACGAGTTGAACGCGGCTTCCGTGCTGATCGTATCGTGGCAGATACTTATAATATCGGGATCAGGTTCTCGAGGACGGCCGTCTGTGGAATGCCCCGGGGTAGTTCGGCGGTAATTTTGCCGAGCGATTGCGTCACCTCGTCCAGTGCCCAGATTTCTGTGTCCATGTAAGACAGGACGTCCAACTGAAGCAATCAATGCAAGCTAAGACGTACAACCGCCGGAGTGGCATCGAACGAACCAACGAGTCAGTCAAGGACTGCGGCCTCGGGCGTGTGTTCGACCGAGGCCGCGTCCATGCACGAGCGCAGGTGTTCCTTGCACTGTGTCTGCGCCTCGTCGTCGCAATCACCAACTACGAACGAGGAGGCAATCCAGAAAGTACCGTGATCACGGTGTGAGAACTCTTCTATGACACCCTCAGTGTTGTTTGATAGGCACATTCACAGCAAGCAGACGTTCTAACTAAGCGGCTTTATGTAGTGCTGAACCGCTTTGCGACGCGAACCCGGTATTTATCATGATTATCATGGAGTTACGCTTTAAGAAGGCTATTCTTTTTCAACTGTTCGTTTCAATATTCGCGGTGTGAGTACAAGAGCAGTAGGAGCAATGACAAACACCAGGAACTGTGCAACCTCGTCTTCGACAAGAAAGAATCCTACCCCGGCAAGCAGAACAGCATCAAATACAGCTATTCCCCGTCGAAAGAGCGGATTTCGAAATAGTGACGGAGTTTGTGACATGTTCCATTCACAACAAATTCTGGGTTAGAATGGCAAAAGATTTTGATCAAATGATCTGAACTTGTAAAAGAAAATATGGCCAAACAGTCACCCGCTGAAAGTCAGAGTGAACAACTGAAAACTCATCTCTATCCCGACACGTTCGGACAAGTGTTCGGAACAGTGGCTGTCGTAGGGGGAAGTTCGTTTCTATTTTCAGTTATTGGGCTTGTTGTATATGCAGCAACGTTGCCAGACGGAGTCATGATTCCACAGTCCAACCCTCTCGTAGTTGTCGGGATCGTGTCGTGGGCCTGTGTGACAATCTCATTGTGGGGGTACGTCGTCTGGGCGACCCTGAAACTCCGTAACCAATCACGAGATTCTAACCAATCATCACGCTGGAATGACACGGGTGAAGACTTGTATGAGCGGCGACAACGTCGGATACTCATCGCATTCGGTGTCGGAATATTCGCTCTGCTCGCTCCTGTGGCCATACTTACTGGCAGTCCTGGACGCTTCTAATAGATCCGAGCAAAACCGACTCGAGGTGTTTTGGTGAATCGCCAGACAGCACCGACTACGAACGAGGAGACAACCGGGGGCAGCGCCGTAATCACAGTGTGAAAACTCTTCTATGACACCCTCACGAGTGAAACCAACGATCACCCGTCCACTGCCGACCGCAGTACTTTCCGCGGGTCGATGGTGTCCCCGGTATGCGCTACCTCGAGATTACGGTCCCGAAGGGGAAACGGCGGGCCGTCCTCGACATCTTAGAGGAGGAGGGGGTCGACTACGTCGTCAGCGACGAGACGAGCGGGCGAGGGTACACGGCCGTCGTCCGATTCCCGCTGCCGACGCGGGCCGTCGAACCGGTGCTCGACCGGCTGAAGCGAGCCGGCATCAGCGACGACTCCAGCGTCGTCGTGATCAACGCCGAGACGGTCCTCTCCGAACAGTTCTCGACGCTTCGCGATCAGTACAGCCAGGGCGGCAAGGGGGCTCGCACCTCGAGACAGGTCCTCCGGACGAAGGCCGACGAACTCACGCCGCCGTTTACCATCTACGCCGTCATGCTGCTCATCAGCGCCGTCGTCGCCACCGCGGGACTGCTGGCGGACTCGCCGGCGGTCGTCATCGGCGCGATGGTCATCGCCCCGCTGCTCGGGCCCGCACTCGCGGCCAACGTCGGCATCGTCACCGCTGACGACCGACTCAAGGCGACCGGCTTCAGCTACCAGTTCGTCGGCGTCGCAATAGTCGTCGGCGCCTCGATTATCCTCGCCGCCCTCGCCCGGTTCGCCGGCCTCGAGCCCGCGGGGGTCGATATCGTCGTCGCAACCGAACTCGAGGAGCGCGTCTCGCCGAACCTATTCTCGCTCGCGGTCGCGCTGGGAGCCGGGATCGCCGGCATCCTGAGTCTGACGCGGGGCTTCTCGGAGGCCATCGTCGGCGTGATGATCGCCGCGGCGTTGATCCCCCCCTCCGCCGCGGTCGGGATCACGGTCGCCTGGGGGATGTACGGCGCGGCGATCGGCGCCGCCGTCCTCGTGGTCGTCAACCTCCTCTCGATCAACCTCGCCGCGCTGGCGACGCTGTGGGTGGCCGGCTATCGTCCGCAGGGGTTGTTCGAAGTGTCGCCGAGCCGAACGCCGACGTACACGTACGCGACGATTTTCGGAATTGGGCTCCTGGTGCTCGCCGCGCCGCTGGCCGGCGTCACGCTGCTCGATTTCCACACGACCCAACTCGAGTCGTCGGCCGAGGACGAGGTCGAGGCGGTGCTCGCGGAATCCGAGTACGAGCATCTCCAGAACGAAGACGTCACGATCGAACTCGACGGCGACTACCCGATCCAGTCGGTCGATCGGGTCGTCGTCACCGTCGGCAGCGAGGAGCCGGGACCCGAGTCGGGGCTCGCCGATCGGCTCTACGAGGCGATCGAACCGCACGGCGACGGGTCGCTGGTCGTCGAGGTGCAGTACGTGGTCGTCGAACAACGCGGTGGCGAAACCGAGACGCAGCGGGTGACGAGTCGGTTCTCGAGCGGGGCCTAAGCGACGCTCACTGATTCATTCCGGCGCCGAGAGCGACGCCGATGGCGATGCCGATCGGCAGCCACAGCGCCAGATTGTCCGTTGCGATACCGATCGAGACGCCGATCGCCATTCCGATCGCGATTCCGGCGCCGAAGCCCGTCTCGTCGAACCCGTCGCTATCGTCCGATTCGGATCCCGGCGCTGCAGGGTCAGCCATACCGGCTGAAAGTGCGCTGGGGTGATAACTGTCTCCCGCGCTCGAGTCGGCCGACGAGTGGACGCTCGGACCACTGGACCGAGTGCCGTCATCGTCCGCCGACTTGGCCGGTTCCAGACGCTCAATCGTCGACGCTGTCGTATCTACACGGTTGATCATCGTATAAATCGTCAAACTAGTTTATCGCCGTTGGTAGCGTAGTTCGACCTATGGCAACAGTAGGCAACACACCAGGGGACCGGGCGCTGGCCGATCTCCCGAGCGGCCACGTTCGGGCGTTCGAAGCCGACTTCTCCGGCGACGTCGTCTGTCCGACGGATCCGGAGTATGAACGGGTTCGGCAGGTCTGGAACGGAATGATCGACCGGCATCCGGCGATCGTCGCCCGCTGTGCCGGCGTCGCCGACGTCGTCGCGTCGGTGACGTTCGCTCGAGACCACGACCTGCCGCTCGCGGTTCGGAGCGGCGGACATAACGTGGCCGGGACGGCCGTCTGCGACGGCGGCCTCGTCGTCGACCTCTCGACGATGCGGAGCGTCCGCGTCGATCCGGACCGCCGAACCGCTCGCGTCGAGGGCGGCGCGACCCTCGGCGATGTCGACCGCGAAACGCAGCTGTTCGGCCTCGCGACGGCCCTCGGCGCGGTTTCGGAGACTGGCGTCGCCGGGTTGACCCTCAACGGCGGCTACGGCCACCTGAGTCGGCAGTACGGACTCGCACTGGACAACCTTCGGAGCGTCGACGTCGTGACCGCGGACGGAAAGGTCCACACCGCAAGCGCCGACCGGAACGCGGACCTGTTCTGGGGGCTCCGCGGCGGCGGTGGCTCCCTCGGCATCGTCACCTCCTTCGAGTTCGACCTTCACGAGGTCGGTCCCGAGGTGTACGCGTTCTTCGTGTGGTTCCACGCCGACGATGCGGCCGCGGTGATGAAGCGGACCCTCGAGTGGTCCGACGACGCGCCGCGAGAGGCGGGCGTGCTCGCCTTCGCCGCGCACGTTCCCGACCTCGAGGAGTTTCCCGCGGAGGCGTGGGGCGACCCCGCCGTCGCGATGCTCGGCTCCTTTCGGGGTGACCTCGAGACGGCCGCCAACGTTTTCGACCCGCTACGGACGAGTGCGACGCCGATCGTGGATCTCAGCGGATCGATGGACTACGTCTTCCTGCAGTCGATGCTCGACGAGGACTACCCCGACGGACTCCGGTACTACTGGAAGGCGGTCTACCTCACCGAGGTCACCGACGAGGTCGTCGATATCGTGGTCGGGTACAACGAGTCCGCTCCGTCGGCTCTCTCGACGATCGACCTCTGGTGTCTCGGCGGCGCGGTCGAGGACGTCCCGTCGGACGCGACCGCGTTTTTCCACCGGGACAAGCCCTACATGCTCACCGTCGAAGCCAACTGGGAGGATCCCGACGACGACGACGCGAACGTGACCTGGGCTCGCGAAGCGATCGCCGAAACGAGCGAGCTGGCGGTTGCGTCGGGGAGCTACGGGAACTTCCCCGGCCTGAACGAGGATCCCGCGAAACTCCGCTTCGGCGACAGCTACGAGCGGATGGTCGATCTCAAAACCGAGTTCGATCCGGAGAACCTGTTCGGCGGACCCGTCGCCCCACGAACCGGTGGCGACTGACGGCGGTCGCCGGCCTCGCGGAAGCGACGGTCGGTATTCGCCGAGCCGTCCGCGATTTCAATCGGCGTCGTCAGAAGGCCGGTACCGCCGACTCACGACCTTCCAGCGGCCGCTGTGGAACAGCCAGTAGTTGATCCCGCCCGGGACGAACGTCTCGAGCACCAAGGCGAGGTAGAGCGCGGCGACGCCGAGGGGCGTGACCAGCCCGAGTGCGGCTACGGGGACCGCAAATACGTAGCGGCCCACCAGCGAGGCGACGAACGGCCAGCGGGTGTCGCCTGCGCCGAGCAGTGCTCCGGCGGCCGCGCCGTCGATTCCGAAGCCGACCGAACTGACCGCGCCGACCGTGACGAACGTTGCGGCGAGCGCGACTTCCTCCGACCCGCTCACGAACAGGCTCGCGATCGGTTCGGCGAAGACGACCACGAGCGCGGCGAGTCCGGCGAAACACACCACCGAGAGCCGGATGATCGCCGCGCCGTAGGCGCCCGCCTCGTCCTCTGCACCCGATCCCAGTTGTTGGCCCACGAGCGAACTCGAGGCCAGCGAGAGCCCCCAGTTGACGCTGTTGATCACGCTGCGGACCCGACGGCCGACCTCGAGGGCGGTGACGACCACGGGACCGAACGTCGCGGCGATCCACAGCAGCGGGAAGACGACGATCCCCTGGGCGAGTTTGCGACCGATCTCGGGCGTCGAGATCTCGATTACCTGCCGGAGCATCGTCGGCTCGAGCCAGCCACCGGAACGCGTGATCGGGACGGGACTCGGCTCCATGCCGAGCGCACCGTAAGATCGACCCACCATCCCCCATCCGAGAACGACGGTGACGAACCCTGTCGAGAGCGTCGTGCCGATCGCCGCGCCGGCGACGTCGAGGTCGAAGCCAAAGATGAGGATCGCGCTCAGCACGACGTTGAGGATCGCCCCGCCTGCGCGGGCAACCATCTCCGTGAACGTGTCGCCGACGCCCGTGTAGGTCCGGCTGGCGATCAGGTTCAGGAGTTCGAACAGGACGGCCGGCGCGACGAAGACGAGGTAGGTGCGCCCGTGTGCGAGCGAGGCCGGTTCGGCGCCGAAGAGGCCGATCAGCGAGTCCGCAAAGAGCACGAAGACGGCGACGATCGGCAGTGCGATGATAGTCGCGAGGAGGACGCTCTGTTTCACCACGAGCGAGGCGCGGCGGGTCTCCTCGCCGCCGTAGTTCTGGGAGACCAGACTGACGGTGCCGCCGGCCAGCCCCAGTCCGATCATCGTGACGATTTCCCAGAACGCGAGCGCGTACGCCAGCCCCGCGGTTCCCGCCGTCCCGACCGCGATGCCGACCATCGCCAGGTCGGCCGTCTGCTTGGACATGATCGCAAAGCCGGTCACGATCCGGGGCCACGCCAGATCCGCGGTCGGGCGGAACCGCTCGGCGTCGATGATGCCGAGTCGCTCGAGGCCTCGCGCGACGAACTCGACTGCGGATCGCTGCCGGCCGGTCATCTACTGGCCGTTTCGGGACGGACGCCTTCGGTCTGTCGGCTGCGAGTTCTACCCGCACGCGTCGGCGATTCGGATTCGGGCGACTCGAGAATCAGTCGGCAGGCGAACGAACGTGTTCGGCACAAGAGTACAGGCCGAAGCGATCGGATTATCGTCGTGCGGGCACACGGACGACGTCGAGGACGACACGGTTACACCACCTCCGGGCACAGCACGGTTACACCGCTCGCGGAAACGAGTCCGTCGGCGTACGGAACGCGATCCGGTTCGACGCTCGAGGCGCTCCGGGACGGCGAGAAGGACGGTTCGCTCGCGAGTCCGCGTCTCACTGACGATGGTGAGTGGATTCGTTGGGCACACGGACGGCTCCACGTCGGAGCGTCACATCCACCCACCATTTGAGCGAAAGGCGCAACTATTGTTAAATACTGCGGCCATATTCTCGATACTGTATAACCATATTCGCCGGTCCGGTTCGGATATCGCGCTTTTACTGTGTCAGTTTCGCGAGCGAGAGAGCATCGCTTTCAGGTGCGAGGGCGAGACGAGCGACGTCGGCCGGTCCATGTGGACGCCGATCTCGCCGGAGAGCGCGCCGAGGCCGAGATGCTGGAGAGGCTCGGGCAGCGAGTAGGCCCGACGGAGGTAGTGGCCGAGTTCCTGCTCGCGTTCCAGGTCGTCGCGCCAGGCGTGCTCGTAGGCTGCGAGCGTGGTCGGCCGGTCCGGGTCGATCTCGCGGGCGGCGTGGTCGGCGCTGGTCATGCTGTAGAGGATGCCGCCGCCGGTGAAGGGTTTGGTCTGGGCGGCCGCGTCGCCGATCAGGAACGCGCGTCGGCTCGTGACGCGGTCCGGCGGGCCGATCGGGATCGGGCCCGAGCAGCGGTGGGAGACGTCGATCTCGTAGCCGTCGATCAGCTCCTCGAAGTGTTTGGTGACCTGGACGCCCGGCGGCGCCGCGAGCCCGTACTCGACGCCGGCATCACCGCGGGGGATGCGCCAGGCGAAAAAGGTCGGCGCGGTGAGGTGGACGTCGACGAAGTCCTGGTGGTCCTCCTCCTCGGAGAACGCCAGCACGCCGTGGAGGAGTTCGTCGGGTTCGGGGAGGTCGAGTTCGTCCCGCACTCGCGATCGAGCCCCGTCACAGCCGGCGAGCATCTTCGCCTCGAACTCGACGGTGCCGTCGGGACCGTTGGCGGTGATTTCGACGCGGTCGTGGTGTTCGGTGACCGCCGTGACGGTGTGTTCCTCCCGGACGTCCGCGCCCGCCTCGCGCGCGAGATCAGCGAGGTGGCGATCCAGTCCGACGCGGTCGATGACGCTCGACGCGACCTCGCTCTTATAGAAGGGGTAGGCCTCGCTGTGCGGCCCGCCGACGTGGAATCGCGCGCCGTAGATCTCGTTCTGGAACAGCTCCTCGCGCGCGCCGTCGCCGGTGAACTCCCAGACGTCCGTGCTCACGTGCCCCGAGCAGGCCAGCGGCTCGCCGATCGTCCCCTTCTCTACGGCCAGCACGTTGTAGCCGTCTTCGGCGGCGCGGCGGGCGAAGCGCGCTCCCGGCGGTCCGACGCCGACAACGACGAAATCGTACATGTTCATGGGGTTCTCGTGAGCGTGTAAATACCTTCTCGAGATTCTCTCCGACGTGTCGACGATGGCTCTCGAAGCGACGCCGGGAGAGTCGAGTTCTCACCGCCGGAGTCGACCATCGCTCTCTCGCCGTCGGCAGGTCCGGGACGGCGGCTCGTCGGGGCCGCGATTCGGAACGGCGCACCGGTGCTGTGGCTACCGATGCAGAAGCGATTCGGTCGCCCTATTGGGGTCTCCAGCGCGAAAACGGTCTACTCCCGGTTGGAGCGATTTCGTTCAGTCGTCGTCGGTCTCGAGTTCGAACTGTTCGTTCTCGGCGACGGTGTTGAGGACGATGCTCGTGTTCGACTGGTTGATGTCCGGATCGGTGATCAGGGTCTTGATCTGGTCGTTCATATCGTCGGTGTCTTCGAACTTGCCGATCGCGATCACGTCGTAGTCGCCCGTGACCTCGTAGACCGAGATCATCTGTCGGTGGTCCCGGAGCGTCTCGGTGATCTCGGGCAGCGCGTGGCCCTCGGCTTTGAGCTGCATGATCGCGGTGACGTCGTAGCCGACCGCGTCGTAGTTGACTTTCGGCGTGTAGCCCTCGATTACGCCCTCCTCTTCGAGATCGGAGAGGTGGTTGGAGACCGTCGTCACCGAGACGTCGAGCTCTTCGGCGAGGCTGCGGAGGCTCGCGCGACCGTTGTCGAGAAGTTCGTTTACCAGATCGTCATCCAGTGTTTCGTAGGTCATTATACAATATCAATCACTCTTTGTATTAGGAGGTTACGAATATCCAGTTCTATTCGGTGGGGCGTATCGTCGTCCAGTCGACCGTCGCAGTCAGCTTCAAATACGTGCTTCGAAACGTAGTTGCTATGAGCGGATTGGTGACAGCCGACGATGCAACGTTGATCGACCTGAGCATCGGCCTCGAGGACGACCCACCGAGCGAGCCGATGCCGCCGTCGATCGACGCGTTCGACCACGAGGCCGGTGCCGAACGCCTCGCGGAGAACCTCCGCGGACTCGGCCACGACATCGAGGCGAGCGACTTTCCCGGCGGAATGGGGCTGGCCTGGGAGGACCTCGCGGTCATCCCTCACGCCGGCACCCACATGGACGCCCCCTGGCACTACGGTCCCGAGGTCGACGGCGAACCGGCGAAGACGATCGAGGAGGTGCCACTCGAGTGGTGTCGTGGCAACGCCGTCGTGCTCGACTTCCGGTGGATGGATCCCGGCGAGGAGATTTCGGTGGCGAATCTCGAGGACGTCCTCGACGACATAGATCACGAACTCTCGCCCGGCGAGATCGTCCTGATCCAGACCGGTGCGGACGAGCTCTGGGGACACCCGGAGTACCTCACCCAGTTCCCCGGCATGAGCGCCGCGGGGACGAAGTTCCTCGTCGAGCAGGGCGTGAAAGTGATCGGCACGGACGCCTACGGCTTCGATAAGCCGTTCACCGCGATGGGTGAACGCTACGTCGAGTCCGGCGACGAGGATGACCTATGGCCGGCCCACTTCGCCGGCCGCGAGGTCGAGTACTGCCAGATCGAGAAGATGGCGAACCTCGACGAGTTGCCCCGGAAGACCGACATCCCGATCGTCGCGTTCCCGGTCACAATCGAGAACGGGAGCGCGGGCTGGGTACGTCCCGTCGCGTTCGTCGAAGACGACGACGGCGAGACCGCGGGTGAGAACGCATGAAACTCGCGACGTTCGAAGTGCAGACCCCCGTCGGGGCGATCGAACGCATCGGTGCCGTCGACGAGTCGACGGCGGACGATGAGACGCCTGCCGGGGCGGCCACCCTCGTCGACCTCACCGCAGCCTACGCCGCAGCCCTCGAGGCCGAGGGCGAACCAGCACCCGTAGACCTCGCCCGCGCCCACGTGCCGCCGGAGATGATCGCCTTCCTCGAGCGCGGTGATCGAGCGATCGCGGATGCGCGGGAGGCCCTCGAGTACGCGGCCGAAACGGATCGCGAGCGCGGCCCCGGCGGGGCCAAAATTCGGTACGAACCCGGCGAGTACGACCTACTCGCGCCCCTCCCACGGCCGAACTCGCTGCGTGACTTCATGGCGATCGAAGAGCACGTACAGAACAGCATGGACGGCGAGATCGACGACGTCTGGTACGAGTTGCCGGTCTACTATAAGGGCAACGCCGACAGCGTGGTCGCCCCCGGCGAGACGGTGCAGTGGCCCGATTACTCGTCGATTATGGACTACGAACTCGAGATCGCGGCCGTAATCGGCAAACGGGGTCGAGACATTCCCGCTGACAAGGCTGACGAGTACATCGCCGGCTACACCGTCTTCAACGACTTCAGCGCCCGCGATATCCAGGGAAAAGAGATGAAGGGACGACTCGGCCCGGCGAAGGGCAAGGACTTCGCCAACGGACTCGGCCCTTATTTCGTGCCCGCCGAGGATATCGACGTCCTCGAGGCCCCCATGACCGCCCGAATCGACGGCGAGGTCTGGTCGGAGGGCACCGTCGACGAAATGTACCACTCCTTTTCGGATATCATCGCACACGTCTCCCAGTCCGAGACGCTCCACCCCGGCGACGTCATCGGGAGCGGGACCGTGGGCGGGGGCTGCGGGTTGGAACTGGGCACGTGGCTCGAGGACGGCGATACGGTCGCACTCGAAATCGAGGGGATCGGCACCCTCGAGCACACCGTCCTCGAGTAGACTCTCCTCGCTCGTGCACCTCACTGTGAGTCCGTCTCGGCGTCCACGGCCGCCACACTCGAGGAGAGCAGGAAGCCGACGACGCCGATGTAGCCAACGAAGAGTTCGATGCTGATGTCGCCTGTAGTGAACTGCTGACTGAAGGCGACGGGGCCGATACTGACGCCGAACAGTCCGATCGCGTACCCGAGTCGATCGATCGGCCGATCGAACGCGGGGAACTCCCGCAACAGCAGCCGGTGATACCTGACACCGAAGTATCCCCAACCAGTGTACATCGCGATAACGGCGGCGATCAGGAACCAGTTCGAACTGAACGCGACGTACAGCGCTCCACCGACGATCGATCCGAACCCGAGCCCTCCGAGAACGGCTCTATCCATCGGTTAAAAAACACATCTAATTGATAATACGTCTTGTGAACCGCTCCGCGAATCGACCACCGCGCGTCCACCGCAACGGGAGCGACGCGATCGATCGCAGCGGCGGACAGACCCTACGACCGGTCCTCGAGCAACTCCCAAAATCGCTCCGTATTGCCGTCGAAACGCTCGAGCAGGTCACGAATCTCGGTCCGGTGGTCGTCGCTCACTTTCACGTGGACCATCCCCTCGTCGGGCTGGCCGTAGACGACGCTTGCCCCCTCCGGTGCGGCGACGATCGCGGGCAGCGCGACCAGATCCTCTTCGCCCTCGACGAGGATGGTCGTCGGCTCGTCGCTCGCCATGGCCTCGCGAAGCGCCTCGATCATCTCTGCCGAGAGCTCCGCGGGCGGGTTGACGGCCTCGATGTTGGTCGATTCGGTGACGGTCTCTCGGATCTCCTCGTCGACGGCCGATCGCTTGGTTCGTTCGTCGACCACCGCGACGTCGGGCGCGCGGCCGGCCTGCAAAAAGTGGTAGGTGACGACATCGCCGACGGCGATCAGCGGGCCGTCGACGGCCTCGAGGAGCGCGTCGGCGTCGGTCTCGATCGGGCCCATCGGCTCCTTAAGCTCGTGGCGAAGGTCGTCGGGGAGAACCAGTAGCTGGTCGTCGGCGTCGGTGGCTGCCGCGTCGTCGCTCGAGCCGCCCGGTTTGTCGTCCCGAGTCACGGTTACCGGACTTTCAGCGCGTACGCGCCGGGTTCGGTGACCTGCATCTCGGTCGCAATTTCGCTCTCCTCAGGGTGGGCGATGACGACGTAGCCGGCCCAATCCTCGGTCAGTGACGAGGAGTTACAGGCGTCGCAGGTCTCGTTGTCCGGTTCGTTGACCCGGTGGCACTCGCGACAGACGAGCCGATCCGATGCCATGGTTATTCACCCGCAGCCGCTTCCTGCTTCTCGTGGTCTTCCTCGAGCCAGCCGTGCTTGCCGAGACCGGGCTGTTTGGCCGTCAGGCCGATCTTCGAGTCGCGCGGGTTGCGCTCGTCGATACTCTTGGTGACGATCCGTGCGCGGACGGCGTCTTCGACGCCCAGCGTCCGGTTGGATTCGTTCGAAGCGAGCTGCTGGTTCTCGCCGTCGTAGGCGAGGTACTCGTCACTGATCTGTGAGACGTGGAGGAGCCCGTCGACGGGGCCGATCCCGACGAAGGCGCCGAACTCGACGACCTCGACGACGGTGCCGTCGACGACCTCCTGCATCTGTGGATCGAACGTGACGGCGTCGAACGTGGCCTCGTAGTAGACGCCCGGCCGGTTCGGCAGTACCGTCCCTTCACCGATATCGTCGACGTCGGTGACGGAGACGATGCTGCCGACCTCTTCGTCCATCCGTCCCTCGAGTTTGTCCTGCAGCAGTCGCTTCACGAGGTCCGGCGAAACGTCGCCGAGCTCCTCGGGCGGTACTTCTACCGTGTCCGTTAGGGTGACCCGCTTGTACATCTATGGTTGAGTGATCGCTAACTTGTTTCTCCCGCGTAATGCAATTACCGGTACGCTCGCCGCGAGTATCCGGTCGCCCAGCGGGCGGTCGTTCGTGACGACGTAGTCGACCCCTCCCTCGCGGGCGAGTTCGACCAACGCGTCGTCGGCGTACGACGCCTCCGTATCGACGACGAGACAGCGTTCGGTCGCCAGATCGTGCCCGACGTTCGCGGCCGTTCCCTCGGTGCCTCCTTTCTCGGAGAGGCGCCGGAGTTCTTCCACGACAGCCTGTGGGATCGTCGGCTCGTAGGCGTCGACGACTCGATCGAGTTCGTCGAACAATCGGACGTCGAGTTCGACCGGCATCATGAGGGCACTCGTATCGAGTGCGACCCGCGTCGGCGTGCTCATTCGTCTTCAGTCGGCGTTACTCCGTGAGCGTTCCGAGTCCGATCAGCCGCCAGCGTGCGCCGATGCGGCGGTTGATCGCGATCTTTGCCCCCGGTTCGGCGGCGACGGGTCGTTTGAGATTGACCTCGCACTCGCCCTCGCGAGCGCTGGTGACCGCGCCGACGGTCGTCGCCGTCCCGACGGTCATCATCAGCGGTTCGCCGGTGCTGATCTCGTCGACCGTCTCGCCGCTTTCCGCGCCGACCACGCGCTCGAGTAGGTCGACCTCCATCGTGAACTCCTGCCACGTCGGCGGGAGCGAGCCGGGCGGGCCGGCCAGTCGGCCGGCCAGCGCGTCGCCCTTCGTCAGCGCCGGATCGAGTCCGGTACCGACGCCGAGTAAGCCGCCCGGGCTGACGGTGTCGACCGTCTTGCCGCCGGCCTGCAGCGAGCGGATCGTCGTCTCGATCGGGACGTACTCGGTCTGGCCGCCCTCTTCGACCTCGCGGCCGGGTTTGATCTCGATCTCGTCGTCGACCGAGAGCTCGCCCTGGACCAGGCTGCCGCCGAGAACGCCACCGGCGAGGTCCTCGTAGGTCGTTCCCGGCTTGTTGATGTCGAAACTGCGGGCGACGTGCATCCGCGGATCGGCGTCGGGATCCCGCTCCGGCGTCGGGATCTCCTCCTCGATCGCCTGAATCAGCAGGTCCATGTTGACCTCCTGGCCGGCCGAGACGGGAACGACGGGTGCGTCTTCGGCCACGGTACCCTCGACGAACTCCTGAATCTGTTCGTAGTTGTCCCGGGCCGTCTCGCTATCGACGAGGTCGACCTTGTTCTGGGCGATAACGATGTTGTCGATGCCGATGATATCGAGCGCCATCAGGTGCTCTTCGGTCTGGGGCTGTGGGACGGACTCGCTGGCGCTGACGACAAGGACGGCACCGTCCATCAGCGAGGCACCAGAGAGCATCGTCGCCATCAGGGTCTCGTGACCCGGGGCGTCGACGAACGACACGGTCCGCAGCGGCTCGCTTTCGGAGCCGTCCGGACACTCCTCCTCGACGGTGTAGCACTCGGGTTCCTCGGCCCCCTCGCAGTAGCGGAACGTCGCGTCCGCGTAGCCCAGCCTGATGGAGATCCCGCGTTTCATCTCCTCCGAGTGCTGGTCGGTCCAGGAGCCGCTGAGCGCCTGGACTAGCGTCGTCTTGCCGTGGTCGACGTGACCGACGAGCCCGATGTTCACCTCCGGTTGTTGAGTTCCTGCCATAAGACGGTAAGTAATCTTAGGTAGGCCTATCCCCGTGCGCTTGATAAACCTACTGTTCTGGTCTCTCCGGATCGGGATGACGACGGTTCCTGCAGCGGATCACGGACGTCACGGTGACTGACTGGACGAGTGACTACTCCTGGAGCACACCGGGGGAATCGAACCCAATACCCGGCGACGTTCTCGCACGAATTTTCGGTCGAGCCAGTTTCGACGACGAATGATCGAGACGCTCGAGCACGCACGAACGGCTCGACGCTGGCTACGGCCTTCTCGAACCGGCTGCCCCACAAAAAAGCACAGGGGCCGTCCGAGAGTACTACCGCTGGAGCGCCCCCCAGCGCACGATCTCGGCGTAGTCGAGGAACAGCCCGTCGACCCCGGCCACGAGCAGTTGCTCGACCTCGTACCAGGTATCGATCGTCCAGACGTTGACCGGGAGGTCTCGAGCGTGGGCCTCGGCCACGAGATCGATGCTCTCGTAGGCGTCGTCGTCGAAAAACGGCGTGCCGGAGATCATGTCCATCGGCGGGTTGATCCCCGACGTCTCGTACTCGTCGGTGACGTCGAGTCCCTCTTGAATGGACCCCCAGAGGAGATACGCCGCCGGAACGTCGGGAGCGATATCCTGCACCGTCGCGAGTGCACCCTCCCAGAACGTCGAGAACAGGAGTTCGTTCTGGGAGTCGGTGGCCACGTCGATTACGGTCTCGAGCCACTGCCACGCGTCGCGTTCGGCCTCGGGATCGGCGACCCGACCGAACTGCACGTCGGGGGAGCCGGCTTTGATATCGATGTTGACGCCGACGTTGGGCGGAATGGCGTCCATCGATTCGGCGAGCGTCGGGATGGTCCGGCCGCTCTCGAGCACCTCCGCCGAGAAGACGTCCGCCGATGGAGTCTCGTAAATCACCCCGTCCGTATCGGTTAGCCCGCCCATCTGCTCGTCGTGGAAGACGGCGACGTCGCCGTCAGCGGTGGGGTACACGTCCAGTTCGATCCAGTCTGCACCCCGTCGCGCGGCGGCGTCGTTGGAGCCGCCTCGAGCCGCCTGTTCGAACGCTCCAACGGTGTTCTCGGGGTACGTGTCGGCGTACCCTCGGTGGGCGATGACGGTCGCGCGGTCGTTGCGAGCCTTGCAGCCGCGACCAGCGTTGTCGCCGCGTTTCGCCTCGCCGTTCCCGCCGCTCGCACCGACGGTCCCGACGACGGCACTGCCGGCAGCTGCAGCAGTCGCTCCGGCGACGAACTGCCGTCGGTTGAGGATACTCGCGTTCCGCTGATCGGTGGACTCTGCGCCGTTTCCATCGGACTGAGCCGTCTCGTTGTCGGTTTCCGGCATGCATCGTCGAACACGTCGGATCGAACGATAGTCGCTTATAATAGTACTATAGTGCCGAAATATCTAGCGTCGAGTGACCTGTGAAATACGACCGCTCCCGACGGCTCCCTATCCGTACATCGAGTACGTAGACTACGCGTCCGAGAGAGATCGCTACTGACCGGTTACGTAGCGGGGCTCCCTCGGTACGACGAAACGACGCCTGATACGGACTGCTGTAACGATTTACGGAGCAAACGCGGGACGGGTCGCGGTTGCTCCGGAACTGACGGACAGCAGTTCGTGTGAGTCGTACGCCCTCGATCGAATCGCGTTACACTCGAGGACGACCGTCCCGTGTTCCTCGAGAGCCTCGCGAACCGCATCCAACAGCGCGACACCCGGAGTTTCCGTCACGACCGGAATCGTCGGCTCCCTACGGTCGACGCTGACTCCGTCGGCTCGGCAGTCGCATCAACCAGCGGCGCCGCAGCGAGCGTTTCGTCGACGAGCCGAGCGAACGTCTGGCGGAGCGGCGGACCGGCACACATCGCGTCGAAGGACTCCCGCCGGTCGTCGAGCGCTGCGTGCGGAACGAGCGTGACCGTCGTTCCGCGGCGGTCGATGTCGACCAGGAGGTGCGCCAGCGGGTACGCACACGACGGCGGCGCGATCAACTGCGTGAGCGAGCCGGCGCTCACCGTCGCCGGGACGTGATGGTGTCCCGAGATCACGAGCGGAACGGCGTGGCGATCGAGCAGTTCGCGACCCGCCTCGCCGTTCCGGAGCGAGAACGTCCGCCACGGTGGGCGCCGGACGACGTCGCTCCCGAGAATCGGTAACAGGTTGTGGTGGAACGCGACGACCGGGTTCGAAGCGACCTGCAGCGTCGTCTCGAGCCACTCGAGCTGTGGCCGCGAGAGCGCGCCGCGGTGTTCGTCCGCGAGCGAGCCGTCGGGGACCGTCGCGCTGTTACACACCACGAGGTCGATCCCGCCGACGGATTGCACGAACGGCAGCGGCTCCGGTGCGTACCGGTCCTCGAACGACGAGACGGGCGGCGTATCGTGCTCGTCGCCGGTCTTCGGAACGTCGTGGTTGCCGGGCGTCGCCACGAACGGCGCCTCGAGTTCCGCGACGAGTTCGTCGAACCGGTCGAAGTTCCACGGTTCGCCGTCCTTCGTGAGGTCGCCGTCGAAGAGCACGAAGTCGACCTCGGCGTCGTTCAGCAGGTCGACCGCCGCGGCGGCTCGCTCCTCGGTTCGGTGAAAGAGCCTGTCGGTGCCGCGGGCCCTCGTGGCGACGTGAAGGTCGGAGAGGACGCCCAGCCGAACCGGTTGGTCGCTCGTCGGCGCCGCGAGGCGAGCGAGAACGATGCCGTCCGAATCGATCGGGCGCATCTATCTCACCGTCCGTCGGGCGTACGCCGAGACGAGTTCGCTCACGATCACGACCGCGAGGATCGCGATGAGGATGGTCAACACCGCTTGCCAGTCGAAGGCGTTGATCCGGTTGTTGAGTTCGGCGCCGATTCCGCCGGCGCCGACGAGCCCGATGATCGTCGCCTCGCGCACGTTGATATCCCAGCGATACATCGCGAGGCCGACGAACGGGGCCTTGATCTGCGGAACGACGCCGTAGACGAGGACGTCAATTCCGCTCCCTCCCGTCGCCGTGACCGCCTCGACGGCGCGTTCGTCGATCTCTTCGATCTCCTCGGCCAGCAGTTTGGCGACGAAGCCGATCGACCGGAAGGTGATCGCGAGGATGCCCGCGAGGACGTTAGGTCCGAACATGATGACGAAAAGCAGCGCCCAGATGATCGAGTGGACCGAGCGCGAGGACGCGATGATCACCTTTCCGAGGGCGTACGTTACGCGGTTCGGCGTCGTGTTCCGCGCCCCGATGTAGGCGACCGGAAGCGCGAGGACAATCGCGGCGAGCGTCCCGACGACGGCGATGTTGACCGTGTGCAACATCGGCGTCACGATCTCGTTCGCGTAGGCCGTATCCGGCGGGACCATCCGCTCGAGGAGATTCCAGATGTTCTCCGGCGCCGTCGCGACGTACTCGTATCTGACCTCGAGGGCGCGCCAGGAGGCGATGGTGACGACGAGGACGCCGAGAAGGGCGACGAACCGGAGGATTTTCGTTCGCGAATCGTCCCGCTCCCACTCGGCGTAGCCATCAGCGCTCGCCATCACTGAACCCTCCGTCGGGCGGAGGCGCTGAGCACCTCACCCAGGACGACAAAGGCGATGATCGTGAGCAGGATCGCGAAACTGAAGTCGTACTCGTAGGTGTCGAAGGAGGTGTTCAGGGCCGAGCCGATCCCGCCGGCGCCGACGACGCCGAGGATCGTACTCGCCCGGAGATTGATGTCCCAGCGGTAGATCGTCAGCCCGATCGCCCGCGGGAGCACCTGCGGCAGGACGCCGTAGAGCAACACCAACAGCGGCCCGGCACCCGTCGCGCGGATCGCGTCGAGTCTCGAGGAATCGATATCCTCCAGGTCCTCCGCCAACAGCTTCGCGAAGAAGCCCGGCGTCGCGAACACGAGCGCGAGAACACCCGCGAGCGCCCCGAAGCCGAACCCGACGACAAAGACGATGCCGACGATGAGTTCGTGCATCGCTCGCGTCACCGAGACGATCGATCGGCCCACGTAGTAAATCGGACGCGGAACGAGGTTTTCGGCGGCCATGACGGCGATGGGAACGCTGATCGCGACGCCGGCGACGGTCGCGACGATCGACATCGCGAGGGTCTCGAGCATGCCGTCGTAGATTCGCCAGAACCGCTGGTCGGTCTCGATACCGCTGGCCGAGATCGTGATGCCAAAATCCGGCGGGAACATCCCCTCGAGCAGGACGGTTCCCTGCTCGAGTCCGTACACGAACCGATCGTACGAGACCCGCGCTTCCCAGACGTTCCACAGGAGAAAGGCGATTCCGAGCGCGTAGACGAGCCACTTCACTGCGCGGTTGTAGAACACCGTCGGGCGCTGCCACTCGGAGTCGTACTCCGTGTTTGCTGACGTTGCCATCACTGATCCTCCGCGACGGACTCCCGAGCGAGTCGACCACCGTCGGCAGTCGTTCGTTTCGGTCGGTCGCGGGCATTCTCGTTTCCGGCGGCGTCCGCGCGCTCGGCGTCGTCAGAACGGGACTCTCCGTCCCGATAGATCCGATCCATCGTCGATTCGTCGAGTTCGTCCGGCGTGCCGTCGAACACGAGTTTGCCGCCGGCGAGACCGATGATACGATCCGCGTACTCGACGGCGAGCGGTACCTCGTGGATGTTGATGATGACCGGAATGTCGTCGTCTCGAGCGATCTCGGTCAACAGTTCCATGACGGCCCGGGAGGTCTCGGGGTCGAGACTCGAGGTCGGCTCGTCGGCGAGGAGGATCTTCGGGCGCTGGAGGACCGCGCGGGCGATCCCGACGCGCTGTCGCTGGCCGCCCGAAAGCTCGTCGGCTCGATCGTCCTCGTGACCGGCGAGTCCGACTCGATCGAGGGTTTCGTAGGCGTACTGCACGTCCTCGGACGGGAAGTTTCGGCGAAACCCCTGCCACGAACTGAGATAGCCGAGACGCCCCGAGAGCACGTTTTCCATCACGGTGAGTCGCTCGACCAGCGCGTACTCCTGGAAGATCATCCCGATGTCGCGGCGTGCGGCTCGGAGGTCGCGCTTCGAGAGCGACGTGAGTTCGGTTCCGTCGAGCGTGACCTCGCCGTCCGTCGGCTCCGTGAGGCGATTCACACACCGAATGAGGGTACTCTTCCCTGCTCCGCTCGGCCCGATCACCGCGACGATTTCGTTGCCGTCAACCGCGAACGAGACGCCGTCGAGCGCACGGTCGCCCGTCTCGTAGGTCTTTCCCAGTGCGGATACAGAGAGCATCGTCGGTCAATCCTCCAGTTCGTCCGTCCGATAGTCGGCTCCGTTTTGCTGCTGAATCTCGAGGATAACGTCCCAGTGGGTGGCGTAATCGATCTCGGTGAACGAGTCTCGGCCGTAGTACTCGCCGAGTTCCGTTCCCGCGTAATCGTACTCGAGGTGGGCGCGTTTGATTCCCTCCTGCAGTTCCGGTTCGAGGGCGTGGTGATAACAGAACGAGGTCGTCGGGAACGGATCGCTCACCCAGACCACCTTCAGGTCGTCGCCGTCGACGTGGCCGCTCTCGATCTGCCGTTCCAGTACAGTGCTCGCGATCGGCGCGGCGTCGTAGTCGCCGGCGTCGACCGCGCGGATACTGTTCTCGTGACTGCCCGAGAACTCGAGGTCGTAGTCCTCGCCCGGTTCGACGCCGCCGGCGGCGAAGAGCGCGCTCGGCGCCTGGTGTCCGGAGTTCGAGGACTCTTCGACGTGCGTGACGGACGCGCCGTCGAGATCGGCCAGTTCGTCGATATCGCTGCCGACCTGCGAGATCACCCAGAGCCGGTAGCCGAATCTTCCGTCCGCGATCTGAATGCCGAAGGGGACCGCACCGGCGATGTTGACCGCGAACGGCGTCGCCCCCGTCGCGAAGCCGGCGACGTGCAGTCGATCGGCGTTCATCGCTTCGATCTGTGCGGCGTAGGAATCGAGGGGGTTGACGACGACGTCTTTCCCCGTTTCGGCCTCGATGTTCTCGACGAGCGGCGCAAGGACGTCCTCGTACGTGGCCGGATCCTCGGTCGGGACCATCGAGAAGTCGAGGGTATCCGGATCGAGGCGGTCGCCCGCATCGGGCGTCTCCGGCGGGGGACTCCCGTACCGCGGTTCGTCGCGCGACTCCATCTGCTCGAGCAGTTCGTCCGTTCCGATGTGGAAGTCGTCCTCGAGAAGCGTCGAGGCGAGTTGCGGGAACGCCGGATCGTCGGGGTCCCAGTCGGGGTAGGAGTCGGAATCGCCCCCGCTCGAGTCGTCTCCGCTCACACAGCCCGCGAGCAGTCCACCAACGACTGCGCTACCAGTGAGCAGATAGCGTCGTCGACTCTGTGCACCAACGGCGTCACCGTGTTTGTCGGCCATCGATAGAAGCGGGTCGTCGGATACGCATTAACGATGCTAATTGATATACTAGTTGATATAACCCGATCTGTAGTTATACATAGTAGATACGTCACGAACGGATTAGTGCGAACTGACCGCCGGGGTCGGTAGAGACGTGCTTCGTGAGACGGTCGTTGCGGGACGTCTCATACGCAGCGGTGGTGCCTGTCGACGACGGCCGTCGGCGGCTCCCGGTCGGCGAATATTCAGACGAGCGCCGTGAGACCGCCACCGACGATACAGAGCACTCCCAGCCCGAAACAGACGGTTGCAAACTCGACCGCGTCGACGATCCGCATTAACGCGCCGATCGCGACGTAGCCGACGACGGCGCTGGTCGCGAGCGCGACGACCGCCAGCGAGGGTGTCGGTGTCGGCACGCCGCCCGTATCCAGTACGATGAGCATCCCGGCACCGATGCCGGCGGGGATGCTCAGCAGGAACGATAGCCTGAACGCCGACGTGCCGTCGTGGCCGCGAAACAGCAGGGCGCTCGCCGTCGCGCCGGACCGAGAGACGCCCGGCAGAATCGAAATTCCCTGCAACACGCCGACGAGGATCGCGTCGAACAGGTTCGGATTCCGCCGTTTGCCGAGCCCGACGGACTCGGACGCCTGCTGGAGCGCCCCCGTCACTACGAGCAACACGCCGATGAACGCGACGAACGCGCCGCCGGTGAGATCGCCCGCGACGTCGATCAACAGGAGATACAGCGGGATGCCGACGAGCCCCGTCATCGCACAGGCGACGACGACGAACGTCGTCTCCGCGTTGGACCCCTCGAACGCCGTCCGCGGACGCCAGCCCGGTGCGGCCTCGAGCGCATCCCGGATCGTCTCGCGGTAGTACAGCGCCGCGGAGAGCGTCGTGCCGGCCTGAAGGAACAGCGCGAGCTGGAGCGCGAGTTCGGGCTCGGTGCCGACGGCGGTCAGAAACAGCGAGAGGTTGCCCGTACTCGAGATGGGCAACCACTCGACGACCCCCTGAACGATCCCGGAGAGGATCGCGACGAGCAGCTCACGGAGCGTCATCGGCGGCTCCGGCCCCTGCCGTTTCGCGGGGGTGACGGCTGCGTTGGGACATTCTACGACCACTGCCGACGGGCCGCGTACTAACCGTTTCTAGTATCCCTCCGTACTGTTACGTTCCAGAACAGTCATATACGTTCTCGACCGCGAACGAAGTCGAGTACCGAAATTCGCTGTACAGTGGCGTGCTCGCTCGTCGTTCGACAGTCGTTCGCAATTCCCCCACGTCGACGGCCGTTCCTGTCCGTGGGAGGGAGTGACGACGAATGCCTGCGATCGATCGCGAGACGGACACCCCATACTCGTCGCGGGCCCGACACGATCCGGGTCGTGAGAGCGATACTATTGCTCGCTATAGGCGCCTCCCGGCCCGAACGTACGTGAAACGAATGCTACTAGATACCGTTACGGTGCTGAGGTGACGCGGTTGCCACCATGGAGCCGACCGCGCCAACGGAGACGCTCGAGGCGGCGACCCGAGCGCTCGAGCGGGAGCAACGGGAGCTGTCGAGGGAACGACGCGCGCTCGAACGGTTCGCAAAGCGCGTCGCGGCGTTCGAAACGGCCGTGCCACGCGTCTCGAATTCGGCGAGACGCATCGGTGACGAAACCCCACCGGGGCTGACATCGGTTCGGAAGGCGTACGCCGAGACTGTGATGAGCGTTCCACACTACACGAAGCGATACGACGACACGTGGCTCGAGAGCGTCGCCGAGGAGTTCAGCGACGAGTTGGCGGCCGCGCTCGCCCACCACGAGGTCCTCTCCCTGCAGCTGAAACGGTCGCTGCTCGCGGCGACGCGACAGTCCGTCGCGAACCGAACCCAACTCCTCTCGTCGATCGAAACGGAGTGCGAGAGCGTCGCCGCCGCCGAACGGACGTGTTCGGCCCTCCTCGAGGAACTCACCGCGCTCCGAAACCAACCGCTGGAACGGCTCGAGTTCAA
The DNA here is from genome assembly GCF_052040125.1 of Natronorubrum marinum. Classification (NCBI taxonomy): domain Archaea; kingdom Methanobacteriati; phylum Methanobacteriota; class Halobacteria; order Halobacteriales; family Natrialbaceae; genus Natronorubrum; species Natronorubrum marinum. Next base: position 83,990 of record NZ_JBPPFV010000001.1, on the reverse strand, counting down.
CGCGCTGTGGCTCACCAGGGAGCGACTGGAAGGACTTCGAGAGCGCTGCGACGAACTCGCCGACGAACGCCAGCGGGAGATTCGACGGGAGCGCCGATTCTCCCTGGCAGAGGTCGGTTCGCTCGAGCAGTACCTCTACCAGGAGTGTGAGCGAACGTATCCGATCCTCGCCGCGATCGCGACGCTCGGCGCGGCTATTGCTCGGGTGCTGGAAACCGTCGATCGGTCGCTCGAGGCAGTCGTAATCGATGACACCGGACGGTGCAGTGGTGACGTACGCAGACGCGAATCGGACGCGAATCCGGTCGTTCCGTGATCCGTAGTATTGTGACGATCGACGAACGGTCACGTTTGACGAACCGTCGCCGACGAGTGCTCCTCGAGCCACCCAGAAACGGATCGCTACCGCATGCTATCGAGGTCAACGACGGCCGACAGATCGGCCGACAGCCAGGTCGTCGTCCGTGCGTTCTCGGGGCACTCGAGCGGCGTGATCGTACACCGATCCGCCTGAGTTCGGTATCGAACGATGACGCACTCGAGCGCGGGTGGACGATCGGCATCGATTGCGGCCGCTTCGAGTCGCTGTCGCACTGTTCGGTCGTCGCAGCCGCGTGATGAGTTACTCATTGGATTGTGACCTCGACCGAGTGTCTAACGGTACTGTCAGAACGTACAAAACCGCTGCTAGTTTCCGTATCGAGGACTCCGTATCGGTGTCGAGGGATTCGTACACCCCAGTACTCCACCGGTGCGATCGGAAGGGACGAACACCGGCCCACCGTCCGCCGCTCGAGAGCACTCCAGTACCGCGTGAGCGGGTGGTCACGAGGACGCGTCGATCCCCGTCGAACGGTCGACTCGATCCGTAACGCTCCGTAGCCCTCCGGTCGCCTCCTAGTTCGATTTATGCCCGGTTCCGTCCATCGCTCCGGTACGGATGCCTACCATACACGAGTACCCGCGACTGCTGGTCGTCTGCGATCGCTGTCGGAGCCCACTGGTCGCGCGTGAACTGCCGGACGGGACCCGCAGGCCGATCGGCTCGGGAAAAACGTGTCCGTGTGGCTGCGGCGAATTTTCGATCTACGAGTGAGTTCGAACGGCCATCATCGTCGTCGACTCCGACTCTCGAGCGACCGGGATCGAAAGAGAGCGGCGACTGAAACGCCGTTCAGTCGCCGTGGGTCAGCGCGTGACGCGTCGCGGATCGACGCGCCGTGTCAGGAGGCCTCAGCGTACCGCATACAGCGGATCAGCGAGTCGTCTTCGTCGAGCGGGACTCGAGGAGCAGGTCGCTGATCGTACTCTTTCGGTGGCCGGTCAGCAGGTGCGTGTAGACGTCGTTCCGGCTGTCTGCAGTGTACGCACACAGCGGACAGGCCGTCGTCTCGTCGACCGGTGTGGATCGGCTGGCCGTCGTGGACGGGTCGATCGCTGTCACTCGATCTGCCGTCGTGGAGCGTTCGGACATTGTATATTGGGCCGCGGGAGGGGATGGCGTGGCCTCTCGGTTCGCGGGCACATCGAACACCTCGGAACCGACGACTCCGACGGGCGGAAATCGTCGACCACCGACTCGCTCGTCCGGTGAGACGCCACGCATTCGTCTCGATCACGTGTCGCTATAAGGGCATTTCTAGGAGCGATACGGAGCGTTCCCGAGCCGGGTGTAGCACACCGTACTTTGATCGTCTGCGAACACCGTCTCTAGTCCCCGGAACCGGCCGCATAGAGTGCGATACCCTGGCTATGGGATTACAAGGGGGATCAACGAACTGCGTCCCGCGCTCTTCGCATGAACGTCTCGTGAGCGTCCGTTATATTCTCGCTGTCGGACGGCCGACACCGTTCGTATGTGCCATCAGACTGCATCTCCCACCGATTTTGGGTGTCCGACAGCAGCGTCTCGAGTATCGACTGAAGCCTGTTCTGCAGGCGCGGCTCCTCGATCGGCGCCACGGTTTCGACGCGGCTGTCGAGGTTGCGCGTCATCCAATCGGCCGAGCCGATATAGTAGCGTTCGTCGTCGCCTACCTGAAAGTAGAACAGCCGGGAGTGCTCGAGGAACCGACCGACGATACTGTAAACGTCGATCGTCTCGCTGACGTCCTCAAGGCCGGGACGGAGCCGACAGACGTCCCGGACGATCAGGTCGATATCGACGCCGGCGATCGAGGCACGGTAGAGCGCTCGGACGAGCGCGGGGTCCTCAAGGCGGTTCATTTTGGCGACGAGACGAACGTCGGCCCCCTCGAACGCGTGCTGGGTTGCGTCCCGGAGTAGTCCGGTAAACCGGTCGCGCATGTTCCCGGGGGCGATGAGCAGCGTCCGATACTCGCTGTGCATCGAGTGGCCGGTAAAGTAGTTGAAAAGCTTGACGAGGTCCTGACCGATGTCTCGGTCGGCCGTCAACAGTCCGAGATCCTCGTAGCGCTTCGCCGTCTCTGAGTGGTAGTTACCGGTCCCGATGTGGGAGTAGAGTCGAACGCCGTCGTCTTCCCGCCTCACGACGAGCGACGTCTTCGCGTGCGTTTTGTAGCCGATCGTACCGTAGGCGACGTGGATACCTTCCTCCTCGAGTTTCTTCGCCCACTCGAGATTGTTCTTCTCGTCGAATCGAGCTTTGAGCTCAACCATAACGGCGACCTGTTTACCGTTTCGGGCGGCCTCGAGAAGGCTCTCGATGATCTGTGAGTCGCTCGCGGTCCGGTAGATCACGGCTTTGATCGCTAGTACGTCGGGATCGTCCGCCGCCGCCTCGAGAAACCGTTGGACGGTACCCTCGAACGCGTGATAGGGGTGGTGGACGAGGACGTCGCGGTCGCGAATCACGTCGAAGACGCTCGTCTCGTCGCTACAGTTATCGAACCGCGGATGGGCCTGTGGAGTCCAGTCGGGAAGCTTCAGATCGCTCCGATCCAGATCCACGAGTTCCGTGACGTCTCGGTAGTCGAGGGGGCCGTCGAGTTCGAGCAACTCTCGGTCGTCGAGATCGAGCTCTCGCGTGACGATATCGAGGATCTGCTCGGGTGCGTCGCGCTCGATCTCGAGTCGAACCGCGGTCGCGAATCGCCGTTCCTCGAGGACCTCCTCGACCATCTCGATCAGGTCCTCGGCGACCTCCTCGTTGCGTCGAACTTCGGCGTTACGAGTGACGCGAAACAGTGCAGAGTCAACGATTTCGACGTCCGGAAAGAGGAGATCGAGGTTCGACCGGACGATCTCCTCCAGCGGAACGTACCGAGACTCTCCCTCCAGTCGGACGAACCGGACCTGGTTCCGTGGGATCTTTACTCTGGAGAAGGTGCAGTCGGCATCCGGCTGCTCTCGAGTCAAGACGGCGAGTGAGAGGCTCTGGTTCGAGATAAACGGGAACGAGTGGGCCGGATCGAACGTCAACGGCGTCAGCGTCGGCAGAATCGATCGCTCGAAGTACGCACGCAGTTCGATTCGTTCGGAGGCCGTCAGCGATGTGGTCTCGACGATCTCGATTCCGGCGTCGTTCAGTGCAGGACGGATCTCCTCGCGGTAACACCGACTTTGTCGCTCGAGGATCCGCCGCGACTCCTCGAGGGCCGCCGTCCATTGGTCAATCGGTGTACGGCCGTCCGGTGTTTTCTCGGAAACTCCCGCTGCAATCTGCTGTTTCAGTCCACCGATTCGCTTGCGGAAGAACTCGTCGAGGTTGGTCGTGACGATTGCGAGAAACTTCACCCGCTCTAACAACGGCCGTTCCGGATCGAGCGCCTCGTGAAGAACGCGCCGCTGGAACGCGAGTTCGCTGAGTTCCCGGTTGAGGTAGTACTCCGAAGCCGCGAGATCGATGTCGGCAGCTTCCTCCCGGACGCCGATCAGCAGTTCGGCCTGCTCGTCTGTTTCGGTACGCGCACCGAGTACCGTCTCGGCCGACTCTTCGGAGTGCCGAAACGTGAGTTCGTCGTCGCCGGAACCGTCGTAATCCTCGGTTTGCGGACACGATTCCCCTTCACTGCCGTCTTCGGACCTCTCGTCTGACTCGTTATCGGACATCGTTCTCTCGATCAACGCTCCCCGGTAGCGACGATTTTCTCCTCGTCTCGGTGTAGGTGTTCGTCCGCCGGCACGCTCACGAACGCCTCGCGTCGAACGTCGTACGCCGTCAGCCTTCCGCCGTAGACACAGCCCGTATCGAGACCCACCGCCCATTCGCCGTCCAGCGGCTGTTCGAGGACCGTGTGACCGAAGAACACCCGCGGATCGCCGTCGTACTCGTCGAACCAGAACGGTCCGTCGTAACCGTCGCCATTGGGGGCTCGCATCGTAAGGAGCTCCTCGCTCGAGTGAGCCGTGAGCGGTCGACTCGGTTCGAGGCCGCCGTGAACGACGAGCCCGCCGTCCCAAGAGATCGCGATCGGAAGCGATTCGATATAGGCCTGCACGGACGGACCGAATTCTTCTAGTGTCGCGGTTCCGTCGATAAGTTTCTGCTCGTTGTTACCGCGGACCGATATCAGCTGTGGCGACGCTCGGATCCGTTCGACGACCGCCTCGCTCTCCGGTCCTTTCCGAACCAGATCGCCGACGAAAATTACAAGATCGTTCTCGCCGAGATCGAGCGTCGAAAGAAGCGTTTCGAGCGCGTCGAGACAGCCGTGGACGTCACCGACGACGTAGACGCTGTCGTGCGCCTCGAGATTGATCCGGCGGTGATCGAACGATACCTGCGTTTCCGACGGCGGGCTGGTGACCGTCACGTGTTCTCGCTAGTACGATCACGAAATGGGAGATAAACCGTTTATATGTTGACTCAGTAGCGCTATAGAGAACTGCGTACCGATTTCCCCTCGCCATGCCGATACGTCACGACTCGAGTCCCGTTTCGATCCCGATTTCGGCGGTCGTGACGCCGATCTCGGCCAGCTGCCGGAAGCTCGCGAGAAGTGGACTGTACAGACACGCGCCGGTTCCACAGCGATCGTATACTCGCTGGGTGAGCTCCTCGAGTTCGTCGGTTACGGCGGCGTAGATGTCGCTCGCAGCCTCGATCTCGCCCGCGAGCGCGGATTCGACGAGCCGGCGGATATCGGACGTGACGGAGTCGATTCCGTCCCGAAGCGCCTCGTCGGGCGGCCCGGGCTGGTCCAGCGCGACGGCGGCGATTCGGCCCGCGTGATCGGCGAATCGCTCGAGCTGGCGCGCCGTCCGGTACTCGCGGAAGGCGACCGTTCGATCGCTCCCCAGTCGGCCGATGTCCCGGACGTCCTCGAGCCCGCGGTGAAAGCCCCGACTCACGAACGCGAACAGCCGGTCGACGTCGTCGTCCCGGCTCCGGACTCGCCGCGCGAGCTCGTCGTCGTCACGCAGGAGCGCCTCGAGCGCGTCGTCGTACAGTTCGAGCGCGAGCTGGCGCGCCTGGGCGACCGTCTGTGGGAGCGAGACCTGACCGGTGTCGAGCAGGTTCGCGACGGTGAGGCGGTCGTCGGTCGTCTCCTGGATTTCGATGCCGATGAGCCGGCCGACGGCTCGTTCGAGCTCCCGCCGCGTGTCGGTCTCGAGGTCGTCCACTCCCGTGACGGTGATTCGGTCGTAACCCGTCGCGTACGCCGCCCGAACCCGTTGCAACAGCGTTCGTCCGTCGCCGGCCGCCGCGTCGATCGTTACCGATCGATCCCGCCTCGAGACGTGTTCCGGAGCTGCGATAACCCGGTCGTCGTGGGGATAGAGGTACATCGACACGCCGGACTCGAGACCCTGCTCGAGCGCCCACTCCTTCGGAAGCGAGACGACGAACGTGGAGTTGCCGGTCAGCTGGACCTTTCGCTCGACGGGCTCGAACGAGTCGTCGGAGACGGAGTGCCGGCTCATCGGATTCAGTAGATCAGCTCGTCGTCGTTTTCAACCATGTACAGCGTTCGTGCGGCGATGTTGACCGCGTGGTCGCCGACGCGTTCGAGATCGCGGACCGTCAGCAACATCCGCGAGACGTCCTCCAGGAGCGCGTCGTTGCCGAGTTCGGCGGCGGTCGTCGTCTCGAACTCGAGGAGGTCCCGGACGACGGCTTCGCTCGCTCCCTCGCAGAGCGCGTCGATCTCGTCGTCCATCGCCGCGATGTCGTGTGGCGTCGCAGCGTCGTCGTCCGCGTACGCCTCCATTGCCGTTTCGACCATCTCGATGGTCTGGGTGCCGATGTAGCCGATGTCGATTTCGGAGTAGCGCTCCCGTTCGGCCTGGTGGGTGTACTCCCCGAGATTGACCGCCAGATCGCCGATCCGCTCGAGATCGGTGATGATCTTGAACGACGCGGCGACGAACCGCAGGTCGCCGGCGACGGGTTGCTGGAGCGCGAACAGTTCGATGCACTGCTGTTCGATGTCGAGGTACAGTTCGTTGACCTCGTGGTCGCCCGCGATGATCTCCTCGGCCAGCGCGTCGTCTTTCGTCTCGAGGGCCTCGAGCGCCTGCCGAAGCCGCCGACAGACGAGGTCGCTCATCTCGAGGACGGCCTCGCGCAGTTCCACAAGCTGTCGCTGGTACTCGTTTCGTGACATGGCTGTTGTGAGTTCGTTATCCGAATTTGCCGGTGATGTAGTCCTCGACGCGGTCGTGATCGGGGTTCTCGAAGATTTTCGCGGTGTCGTCGTACTCGACGAGTTTCCCGCCGGTGAGGAAGACGGCCGTTCTGTCGGAGATTCGGGCCGCCTGCTGCATGTTGTGGGTGACGATGACGACGGTGTAATCGCGGGCCAGGTCGGCGATCAAATCCTCGACCTTCGAGGTCGCGACGGGGTCGAGCGCCGACGCGGGTTCGTCCATCAAGATCACGTCGGGGTCGGTGGCGATCGCTCGGGCGATACAGAGCCGCTGTTGCTGGCCGCCCGAGAGGTCGAGGCCGCTCGAGTCCAGTTGGTCTTCGACCTCCTCGAGCAAGGCTGCTCGCTCGAGAGCGGTGTGAACTCGTTCGTCGACGTCGTCGTCGATCCCCTGGACCTCGAGACCGAAGGCGACGTTATCGTACACCGACTTCGGGAACGGATTGGGCTGTTGGAACACCATCCCGATCTTGCGGCGCAGGGCGACGGGATCGACGTCCTCGTCGTAGACGTTCTTGCCGTCGAAACTGATCTCGCCGTCGATACGGCAGCTGTCGATCCGGTCGTTCATCCGGTTGATACAGCGCAGAAACGTCGACTTCCCGCAGCCGGAGGGACCGATCAGCGCGGTCACGCTGCGCTCGGGAATCGCCAAGTCGACGCCCTGCAACGCGCGGTCGTCGCCGTAGTAGACGTCGAGATCCGTCGCCTCGACGATCGGGTCCGTCACCCTCGAGCCACCGGGTCCTGCGGCCGACTCCGGTGTCGTTTCGTTGCTCGGTCTCGGTGATGTTTCGCCGCTCGGTCCCGGTGACGCCTCGCCGCTCGAGACCGCGTCGTCTCGCGTGGCGATGTCGATACCGGCCGTCTCGGTCGCGGCCTCTCCTGTCGTCGGATCGTCGGGCGTGGATGGATCGTTTCGGGTCATCGTTATCGGTTCTGGGTTCGCTGATAGCGATTTCTGAGGACGATCGCGGTCGCGTTCATCGTCAGGAGTACGGCGAGCAACGTGACGACGCCCGCCGCGAGCACGCCGTACCGGAAGTCGACTCCGATCTGCGTCGACCAGGTGTAGATCTGTCGCGACATCGCCCCGGTTCGACTCGTAAAGGAGTTCGGAGAGGTTCGAACGACGGCCGCGACACCGATCATCAGCAAGGGTGCCGTCTCACCGATCGCACGGCCCAGCGCGAGAATCGTTCCGGTGAGGATTCCGGGAACCGCTTCCGGGAGAACGACGCTTCGAACGGTCTGCCATTTCGTCGCACCCATGCCGTAGGCGGCGTTTCGCCGGGAGTCCGGGACCGCACGGATCGCCTCCTGAGCTGAGATGATCACGATCGGGAGAATCAACAGTCCGATGGTGAAGCCGCCGACGAGGGCCGTCCCGCTTCCCATGCCGATCGTCCTGATAAAGATCGCGAGTCCGAGGACGCCGTAGACGACCGACGGGACGCCGGCGAGGTTCGCGATGTTGATCTCGATGAGCTCGACTACCTTGCTCATGCGCCCCTGTGTCGGCGCGTATTCCTCGAGGTAGATCGCCGCACTGACGCCGATCGGAAACGCCGAGACGATGATCACGACCAGAATGAGGATACTACCGACGAGGGCGGGATATATTCCGGCCTCGGTCGGGTCGGTGTTGTGTGGGCTCGTGAGAAACGACCAATTGAGCCAGGCATCCGGCCCGGCGACGCCGAGCGTTCCCGCAAGTGTCCACAGGAGGGCGAATCCGGCCGCGACGACGACGGGGAACGCGAGTCCGATCGTCCCGTCACCGTGCCGGAAGACGTGTTCGGCGTACAGCCCTGAGGCACCGACGACGACGGGAACGAAGACGAGCCACGTCATCGGCGTTACCCCCACCGCCGGCGCGAGAGCGAGGCCAAGCACGGAGAGACCGACCGTTGCGCCGAACGCGACCGCACCGTCTCGGTCGCTCTCGCGAACGCGACGAATGTGCCACCCGATCGCGGCCGCGATCGGGACCGCGAACGTGCCGAGCAGGATGAGTCCCGGCGTCGGGAGGACCGGTAACGACAGTATCAGCCCTCGAACGCTCGGCGCCAGTTCCGGTATCGAGACGGCGACGTGGAACAGCTCCTGCCCGAGGAGGGGCGTCCGAATCGGATAGTCGACGCTGATCCCGGGGATTCCGACTACGGCGAGCAACGGCACCACCACGACGACGGCCAGTCGCTCGAGAACGGCGTCGGGCCGGAGCCGACCGTGGCCTTCGACGACGGCGGCCGCGACTAGTAACGAAAGCACCAGCGCGAGCCACTCGTGGGGCGTGATGATGTGAGCGTAGACGATCCAGATGCCGCCCGCCGCGAGCGCCGTGACGAGCGGGATGCCGAGTGCCGTGTAAGCGACCTGTCCGGCCTGCGGTGCGGTGCGGTAGACGTACGCGGCGAACGCGACGGCCGGAGCGATCACGGCCAATCCGAACAGGGCCATCCACGCTGGATCGGCCGTCAACGGCTGAAGCGCGTCGTTCGCGACGTACAGCAGGAACACGAGCATCAGACCGAGTGCGAGTAGCGTCGCACCCAGACAGGCCCACTTGAACAGTGTGCCCCGCGTTCGGCCGATCTGCCCGTTGGCACCGAACCAATCGCCGGTAGTCGACGGCGTGGTCCGTCCCGCCATTAGCTGTCCACCTCCGCTCGTCTCGCGCGTTTCGTTGCGTGTACGGTCATCGTTACTGGTACTCCTCGCGGTATCGCGCCGCGATGCGGTTGCTCAACAGATTCATCAGGAAGGTGATCGCGAACAGCGTCAACCCGATGGCGAACATGCTGTAGAACTCCGCCGACGCGCCGGTCGCGTCGCTCGTCACCGCGTGGACCATCGCCGCGGTCATCGTTTGGCCGGAGTTCGCGAGGTTCTCGAACGGGTTGGTCACGTTCAGCAGCCGGGCCTGCATCCCCCCGGCCATCACGACGATCATCGTCTCGCCGATCGCCCGGGAGATGGCCAGAATGTACGACGAGAAGATCCCCGATACCGCGGCGGGGATCACGACTTTCGTCGAAACTTCGAACTTCGTGGCGCCGAGGCCGTACCCCGCTTGCCGAAGTTCGTCCGGGACGGCACTCATCGCGTCTTCGGAGAGCGACGAGACCATCGGGACGATCAGGATACCGACCATTATCGACGCGCTCAACAGGTTGAACGTGCCGATCGGGACGCCGACCCCGCGAAGCCACGGGGTGAGATACACCAGCGCGAGATAGCCGTAAACGACCGTCGGGATCCCGGCGAGGATCTCGAGCGCCGGCTTCAGTATCGAGCGCATTCGGGTACTGGCGTACTCCGAAAGGTAGACTGCGGCGGCGGTGCCGATCGGGATCGCGATCAGCGCCGAAACAGCGGTCACGATCAGCGTCGAACTCACGAGCGGGAGGATCCCGAACGTGTCGGTTCTCGAGTTCCACTCCATTCCGGTCAGGAAGGAGAGGACCTCGACCTCGTCGAAGCCGAAGAACGTGACCGTGTCGTAGGCGAGCGTCCCGAGAATACTCAGCGTGACCAGTACTGTCAGCGCCGTACACGAAAACAACAGCCAGCGGTACAGCCGCTCTTTGGTGTCGCGGCTGGTGCGTGCCCGCGTCAGTGAGGCGGTTACCGATTCTTTGCTCATAGGTATGATAAATTAGTGTTCGTTCTGGTGGCCGGTCGCGTTCTGACGACCGCGGTAGTGGTGCTTACGCGAGGTCCTCGAGCGTCGAGAGGTTCTCGTCGCGGACGTCCTCGTTCGCCGGGACGTAACCGATCTCGTCGGCGATGAAGCTCTCGCTCGAGCCTTCGAGGTAGAACTCGAGGAAGTTGTAGACCGGTTCGCGCTGGACGGATTCCTCGCTGGCGTAGATGAACAGTGGCCGGGCCATCGGGTACTCGCCGGCCTGTGCGGCCTCGAGGCTCGGCTCGCCGCAGTCGTCGTCCTCGGACGCTTTGACCTCGAGGGCCTTGATCGCGTCCTGGTTCTCCTGGTAGTACGCGTAGCCGAAGTAGCCGATCGCGTGGGGGTTGTCCTGGAGCCCCTGGACGATCAGATTGTCGTCCTCGGTCGGCTCGTAGTCGTCGCGGTGGTTGCCCGCCTCGCCGACGACGTTCTCGGTGAACCAGTCGAAGGTGCCGGAGGTCGTGTCGGGACCGAACAGTTCGAACTCCTCGTCCGGCCAGTCGTCGTTGACGTCGGCCCACGTCTCCGCGCCGTCTTCCTCCCAGATCTGGGCCATCTCGTCGAAGGACATGCAGTCGACCCAGTCGTTGTCGGGGCTGACGGCCATCGTCAGGGCGTCGCCGGCGACCTGGAACTCGACCGGCGTCACGTCGTTGTCGAGACAGCTGGACTCCTCCTCGTCCTTGATGGGGCGCGACGCGCCGTTGATGTCGGAGTCACCCGGGCAGAAGTGATTCTCGAAGCCGCCGCCGCTGCCGGTCGAGTCGACCGTGACGTTGATATCCGGATTCTCGTCCATGAACCGCTGGGCCATCTCGTCGGAGACGGGGAAGACGGTACTCGAGCCGGTGATAATCACTTCACCAGCGTTGTCGCCGTCACCACCGTTGGTCTCCGAACACCCGGCGAGCGCGAGCGCTCCGGCGGCCCCGGTTGTCGCGAGGAAGCCGCGTCTCGACGTCGATCCACCCAGCCATCCGAATTTCTTGTCGGCCATCACGTGGACAATCAGACGGGTACTAAAAATACGATGCTATGATTTCTATATATCCGAACATACCTATATATCCAGAAACGTCGGTATTCTTCTCATCCCCACTTATGGCCTCAAGCGGCCGTTATCTCCGTATAAGCTTTCGAATACCGTTCGAATAATCCCGAGACAGTCAGATGATTCGATTACGACGGCGCAGTCTATATTGACGTCACCTGTTCGCTGAGTGATATCCGAACGAGCGATCCGTCGGCGGTATCGACTACGGAACCAGTGGGTGGACAGTTCGCCTCACTCGAGGAAAACGAATCGCCGAGTAGAATATGCTCGGCGTTGATCTCGTATCGAACAGCAACACCTGCAGACGACGCGCGGGTCCGTCTCTCCGAAGATCGTCTCGAGGACGCTACTCGTCGTCGCTCTCCGAGTCGGTCGTCGCGTCGACGAGAGTCATTCCGATCGCTGCGGTTCGCCGGAGTCGTTCGAGCACCGTTCCGTACAGATACGCCTCGGAATCGCCGCGTTCGTACAGTCGACGGTCGAGACGATCGATCGACTCGCGAGCGGACGAACAGGACTCGCTGGCCCGTTCTCCCTCGCCCGCGAGCGCCCGTTCGACGACGGTACGCACGTCGGCACCGGTCGCCTCGAGGCGGTCGGCGAGCGCCCCGTCCGGTCGACCGGACTGTCGGTCAGCCACCGCGGCGATTCCGCCCGCGTTATCGGCGACGCGCTCGAGTTGGCGAGCGATTCGGTAGTCGCGAAACGCGGACGAGCGATCGGTGCCGTAGTTGGAAACTTCGGCGACGTCTTCGAGTCCGCGGTGAAAGCCGCGGCTCACGAGCGCGAACAGTCGATCGACGTCGTCGTGCTGTTCGATCACCTGGGTTCCGAGCCTCGCGTCGTCGGTACGGACGGCATCGATCGCGCTATCGTGCATCTCGAGGGTGAGTCGCCGCGCCTGTGCGGTCACCTGTGGGAGCGAGACGTCGGTCGCGTCGAGGAGGGTCTCGGCGGTAATTCGCTCGTCCGTGGCTTCGAAGATTTCCATGCCGATCAGGTGGCCGATCGACGCCTCGAGGGAGCGTCGCGTCCGCTCGTCGACGGCGCCGATCCCGACGATCGTAATCCGGTCCGCGCCGCCCGTGTACGCGGCTCGAACGCGTCGCAACAGGTGTTCGTCGGTCACCGCACCAGCATCGATTACCGTCGCTCGCTCGCGAGACGAAACCGGCTTCGCCGCGGCGATCAGTCGATCCTCGCGTGGATACAGGTACATCGGCTCACCCGATTCGAGTCCCTGTGCCGTCGCCCACCGTTTCGGGAGCGAGACGACGAACGTCGAGTTACCCGCGAATTGGACGTTTCGTTCGACGGCCTCGTGCGGTTCGTCAGAGAAAGGGTCCCGACTCATCGCTCTCAGTAGATCAGTTCGTCGTCGTTGTCGACCATGAACAGCGTCCTCGCGGCGACGTTGACCGCGTGGTCGCCGACGCGCTCTACGTCGCGGATCGTCAGGAGGATCCGCCGGACGTCCTCGAGCAACGCGTCCTCGTCGATTCCGACGGGCGATGCCGTCTCTCCCTCGAGAAGGCTCCGAACAACCATTTCGCTGGCGTTCGCACAGAGCTCGTCGATTTCATCGTCGGTCGCGGCGATCTCGCGGGTCGCGGCGGCGTGGTCGGTCTCGTAGGCACTCATCGCCGATTCGACCATCTCGACGGTCCGCTCGCCGATATACCCGACGTCGACGTCGGCGTAGCGGTCGCGTTCCGCCCGGAGGGCGTACTCGGCGAGATTGACCGCGAGGTCGCCGATGCGCTCGAGGTCGGTGACGATCTTGAACGATGCGGCGACGAATCGGAGGTCACTCGCGACGGGCTGCTGGAGGGCGAACAGATCGATACACTGCCCTTCGAGCTCGAGGTACAGCTCGTTGATCTCGTCGTCGCCGGCGACGATCGCCTCGGCGAGGTCGTCGTCTTTGGTTTCGAGGGCTTCGAGCGCCCGTCGAAGGCGCTGGCAAACCAGCGCGCTCATCTCGAGGACGTCCTCGCGGAGGGCCTCGAGCGCCTGCTGGTACTCGTTTCGAGCCATGGTTAGCCGAACTTGCCGGTGATGTAGTCCTCGACGCGGTCGTCGTCGGGGTCTTCAAAGATCTTCGCGGTGTCCTCGAATTCGACGAGCTCGCCGCCCGTGAGGAAGACGGCGGTCTTGTCGGAGATTCTCGCGGCCTGTTGCATGTTGTGCGTGACGATGACGACCGTGTACTCCTCGACGAGGTCGTGGATGAGATCCTCGATCTTCGATGCCGCGACGGGATCGAGCGCCGATGTCGGCTCGTCCATCAGGAGCACCTCCGGGTCGGGAGCGATCGCACGAGCGATACAGAGCCGCTGTTGCTGGCCACCCGAGAGGTCCAGTCCCGAGGAGTCGAGTTTGTCTTTCACTTCGTCCCAGAGAGCCGCACTGCGCAGGGCCTGCTCGACGGCTTCGTCGAGATCGACCTCGTCGTCTTTCCCCTGCACGCGCAGCCCGTAGGCGACGTTTTCGTAGATCGACTTCGGGAACGGGTTCGGCTTCTGAAACACCTGGCCGATCTTGCGTCGCAGGGCGACGGGATCGACGTACTCGTCGTAAATGTTCGCCTCGTGGAAGTAGAGGTCCCCCTCGATGCGGGCCGCGTCGATGCTGTCGTTCATCCGGTTGATGCAGCGCAGGAACGTCGACTTCCCACAGCCCGAGGGACCGATGATCGCGGTCACCTTGTGTTCGGGAATTTCGATAGAGACGTCGGATAGCGCCCGATCGTCGCCGTAGTAGACGTCGAGATTCTGTGCCTCGAGGACGGTTGCGTCGGGCCGACTCGATCGGTTCGTCTCCTCGGTCTGTACCTCGGTCGTGATCAGTGAGTCGTCGTTCCGTGTTTCCATGTTAGACCTCCGTTTCGTATCGGTTTCGCAGGTAGATCGCGATCCCGTTCATGCCGAGCAGGACGATTAGCAGGACGACGATTCCGAGCGCCGCGAGGGCGTGGAAGTGTGCGTCGAACTCGAATGCCCACTCGAAGATCGTGACCGTCATCGCGGTGATCCGGTCGAACGGTCCCCACGGGACGTGGCGCGCACCGACGAGCGCACCGACCATGAGCAGCGGTGCCGTCTCGCCGATTGCACGGGCCAACGCCAGAATCGTCCCGGTCAGAATTCCCGGCAGCGCGGCCGGCAGAACGACGCGGCGAACCGTCTGCCACTTGGTCGCGCCGATCGCCTGCGAGCCGTTTCGGACGCTATCCGGAACCGAACGGAGCGCTTCCATCGCGGAAACGATGATGATCGGCATCACGAGCAACGCGAGCGCGACCGCACCGACCAGAATGATTCGTGCCAGGCCGATGTTGTTGACCAGCAGTCCGAGGACTACCAGTCCGTAGACGACCGACGGAACGCCGGCCAGGTTCGCGAGATTCGCATCGATCAGGCGGGTCACCCGGTTGTCGGGTGCGAACTCGACGAGGTAGATCGCCGTTCCGACGCCGATCCCGAACGCGAACACCGCGGTAAAGAACACCAGCAGGACCGATCCGACGACCGCAGCCAACAGTCCTGCCTGTGAGGGGATCGTCGAGCCGGGAGTCGTAAGGAAGTTTACGATGTCGATGTCGTACTCGACGATCCCGTAGACTGCCTCCCAGATGATGTCGCCGATGAGAAACGCCAGCGTGATCAGCCCGAAGACCGAGGCACCGAAGCAGATCGTCAGGAACACTCGGTTTTTCAGATGCTCTCTCGAGAGGTCGCTCTCGGCCAGTGGGTTCCGATTCGTATCAGCAGCCATTAGATGTACTCCTCCCTGAATCGGCGCTTCATGTGGTTGTTGATCAGGTTCAGTACCAGCGTGACCACGAACAACAGCAGGCCGACCGCGAACAGGCTTTGGTACGATACGGTCCCGAGCATCGATTCTCCCTGTGACTGAGTGACCATGAACGCCGTCATCGTCTGGATTTCCTCGAACGGGTTCGCCGTGATTTGCGGCGTGAACCCGGCTGCGAGGACGACCGCCATCGTCTCGCCGATGGCTCGAGAGATCGCGAGAATATACGACGCGAAGACGCCGGAGATCGACGCCGGAAACACGACCTGCGTCGAGACGTTATACTTCGTCGCGCCCAGGGCGTACGCGCCGTTTCGAAGCTCGTCGGGTACTGAGTTCATCGCGTCTTCGCTGATCGAGGCGACGATCGGGATCGTCAGAATCCCGACCACGATACAGCCGGCTGCGGCGTTAGCGACGCCCGCCCGGTAGCCGAAGAGCCCCGCGAGGGGCTGGATGAAGTGAGGCGTGATGAACGAAATCGCGAAGAACCCGTAGACGATCGTCGGGATCCCCGCGAGGATCTCGAGCCCCGGCTTGAGATATTTCCGGACGCCCTGGCTGGCGTACTCTGAGAGGTAGATCGCCGTCAGCGTCCCGATCGGGATCGCGACGAACGCGGCGCCGATGGTGACGTACAGCGTCCCGGTCAGCAGCGGCAGGATCCCGTACCGCGGATCGATGGCGTGATTCGGTCGCCACTGGGTGTCCGTGAGGAATTCGATGAAGCCGACTCGCTGGACGATATCGGCGCCCGTGAGGAGTCCGAGGACGATGCCGGTCAGTTTCCGGTTGAAGAAAAACTGCGTTGCCTCGTTCAACAGGACGCCGAAAATGGCGAGCGTCGTGAGGATCGTGATCGAGACGCAGCCGAACAGCAGGCCGCGAGCGAGCGTGTTTCGTCGGTGATCCTCGGCGACGCTCTCTCCGTCGAGGCGCAGTTCGGAGTTCGTTTCCGTACTCATTCTGGATCCTCGTCTCAGTCAGCGATTTCGTCGAGTTTGTCGTGGTTCTCGTCGAGTTCGTCTTGCGTTGCGCCGAAGAACCCTGCGTTCGGTGCAATCTCCTGTACGTTGTCGAAGTAAAACCGTGCGAAGTCGTAGACGACGTCGCGTTCGAACGACTCGTTGTTGACGAAGATGAACAGCGGCCGAGTCAGCGGCGTGTAGTTCCCGTCGGTGATGTTCTCGTCGGACGGTCCGTAGGCCTCGTCCTCGCCGCGGTCCTGAATCGCGGCAGCGTCGACGCGATCCTGGTTCTCTACATAGTAGCTGTGGCCACCGAATCCGATCGCGTACTCGCTGCCCGCGACGCCGTCGACGACGGCAGCCGTCTCGGCGCGTGCGGAGTAATCCGTTCGGACGTTACCGGCCTCACCGGTGAGCGCTTCCGTGAAGTAATCGAACGTCCCGGAGTCGCTGTCACGACCCCAGATGTCGATCTCTTCATCGGGCCAGTCGCTACGGACGTCGCTCCAGGTCTCGACCTCGGACTCGAACTCGTAGATAGCCTCGAGTTCGTCGACAGTGAGGTAGTCGACGAAGTCGTTGTCGGGGTTGAGGTAGACGACGAGTCCGTCCTGCCCGACGGCAAAGCGCGTGAACTCAATGTCGTTGTCGTCTGCGCGGTCCTGCTCGTCCGCCGCGATATCCCGGCTCGCGTTCTGAATGTCGGTGTCGCCCTGGGTAAACTCCTCGAATCCGGCACCGGTGCCGGGACCCCGGACGTTGACGACTGCGTCGTCGTGTTCGTTCTCGAACTCCTCGCCGACGGCTTCGGTCAGTGGTCGGACGGTGTTCGATCCCGACGCTTCGATCGAATTCTCACTGTCGCCACCCGTCAGCTGACTGCAACCAGCCACCGCCGCGATGCCCGCTGCACCAGTTCCAGCGATGAACGTTCGTCGTGAGGTCAACCCAATTCCACCGGTTTCGGACTGTCTGTCCGTCATCACCTGATCGGTGGTACGTTCCCTATAAAGAGGATTCTAATACCTATATATTCCAATGGGTTACTCAATAGTGCTCTCCAGAGCGGGCTGTACCGAATCGGATCGTCGCGAATACGCCCGGTTATGTACCGATAAATTACCACTTTGATAATAGCTGATATCGACTATAGCGACCTCTATCGCACTAGAAGCGAATGATGCATCCATATAGTAATTTGGGTGAGGTGAATTTCGTTTTCGAGAATTGATATTGAACGACCGATTCATGATGGTTGCGATCGGAGATCCGACGTCTCGCGGACGCTAACACAATAGATATCTTTTCGTACGCTCGGTCGAATACGAAGGTATGGCTATCCCGGAACTCGAGGCGATAGTCGACGGAATCTCGGCCGTTCCACCCGAGTACGTTATCATCGTCTCCCTCGAGACCGTCGCCTCGATCGCGATCCTCGCGGTGTCGCTGGCGTTGTTCGTTCGACGGAGGCAGACGTCGTATCTGTTAGTTACGGCCGCGTTCTCGACGCTGGTGGTTCGAAGCGTCCTGGGACTCCTCACGGTGTTCGGACTACTCGCGATCGACAGCCACCACGTCCTCGAGCACGGCTTAGACGTCTTGCTGGTCGGACTCCTCTTTCTGGCAGTGATCGTCGCCCAGCGAAGCGACTACACGAGCTCGAGGCGAACTCATGAGTGAACACCGATTGAAGATCGCCAGGCACGTCCACCACCGGCCGGGCGTCCACTTCAACGGACTCGTCCGCGACCTCGAGCTGACGCCGGCGACCGTCAGGGACGCACTCGACGACCTGCTCGACCAGGAGACGATTACGGTCGAAGAGCTCACCGGTCGTACCCACTACTATCCGCCGTCCTACGACGACTGGGAACGACGCGCGCTCGCGGCGTTTCACCGCGAAACCGCCCGCGAAATTCTGGTCTACCTGTACGAACACGGCGAGTCCCGGCCGGACGACGTCACGGCGGCACTCGACATCGTACGCAGCACCCTCGAGTGGCACCTGGAGTCGCTGCTCGAGTGGGACCTGGTCGAGAAGCGACGCGACGGGGCCCGCGTCACGCTCGAACTCGCGAGCCCCGAGGAGACCGTCGAACTGCTCGCCATCGTCGAACCCGACGCGACCGACCGATTCCTCGATCGGGCGTCTCGGCTGCTCGATCGCTTCCTCGAGGGTGGGTAGTACCGCTGTCAGCGACGCGAACGGTACGTGTCGGCGTCGACCGGCACCGGTAAATGCGGACGACGCTTCAGCCAGTTGGTCCGAAGCGGCCGGTTCGTCCGACGACGATTCGAGAGATTGCAGGGGGTTTCCGACGCGGCCTATATAGCTCTACATACTAGTACTGACTGGTGCATACCCATCTATTCCCTTATGTGCCCTAACTTCCGCTCAATAGCACCTCATACGGCAGAACGTCAGATATCGAGATTGCTCTATAGACTCGGGTAGATTTATGTTCCTGCTATAGCAATCGCGTAGTATGGAGACCCGAAAGGTCCAGGTGACTGGTGGCTCGACGTATACGGTGTCGCTCCCGAAGGGCTGGGCGACGGAAAACGGTATCAGCAGCGGATCGACCGTCGAAATCTACTCCGAGGACGACACGCTGCTCATCACGCCCCAGCGGGACACCAACCATCACGAGGGCACGCTCGAGGTCGCCACGCTCGAGGACGAACAGCTGATTCGGGCCGTCCTGACGATGTACGTCAGCGGCTTCGACATCATTCGCCTCGAGGCGAATCGGATTACGACGGAACAACGGCGGGCGATTCGCAGCGCCGTGCAGGGACTCGTCGGCGTCGAAGTGGTCGAGGAGGGAAGCGACTCCGTCGTCGTCCAGGACCTCCTCGACTCCTCGGAGCTGTCGATCGTCAACGCCGTCAGCCGGATGCGGCTGATCGCCACCTCGATGCTCGAGGACGCCGTCACCGCGCTCGTCGAGAACGACGACGATATCGCACAGGACGTGATCGAGCGCGACGACGACGTCGATCGGCTCTTCCTCGTCGTCTCCCGGATCTTCCGGGCGACGCTCCGGTCGCCCCGCGCCGCCGAAGGACTCGGCGTCTCCCGAGAGGACTGCTTCGACTTCCACTCGAGTGCGCGTCAACTCGAACGGGTGGCCGACCACGCCGTCAAGATCAGCCAGCTCGCGCGCAAACTCGAGGAGATCCCGGCGGACGTCGCCGACGCGCTGCTCGAGTTACACGCCGACGCGTCGACGATCCTCGAGCAGTCGATGGACGCGCTCTTCGCCGAGGAGAGCGACGAGGCGACGAAGCTGGGCCACGAGGCGCTCGAATCCGTCCTCGAGATCGACGAACACACCCGGACGATCGACGACATGCTTCGGGAACTCGATCCCGTGCAGGCCCAGTCGCTCGGCTTGATCCTCGATTCGCTCTCCCGAAGCGCCGACTACGGCGGCAACGTCGCCGAGACGGCGCTGCAGAAGGCTGCACCGCGACCGTAACGATTGCCACCGACTGGGCACCGAACTCGATTGAATCCTCGACTGCCGCCGTCGAGACGTGACCGGTCTACAGTTCGTATCGCGCTCTCGATGGTCTGCTGGAGTTCTGAGTCGCGTTCGATACGTGGTATTACATACCGGTATCGATGCGACTGATGGCCTAATTATAAAAAATTCGATATTTTGATTGCAGGCTCGGTCAGAGAGCCAACCAACCGGGATTTCACCCCCGGTTACTATGAACCGCCGAGAATTCCTGTTCACAGCTGCGACGCTTGGACCCGCCGGTACTGGGATGCACGGCATCTCGACCGTGGATTCCGCCGTAACACGCATTCGAGAACAGTTTCCGAGTCCGATCGCTATCAATCGAACGCCCGTTTCCGCAGCGATCGTCGACCGATCACAGTCGGCGGTCACGGTCCGCCTTCGCGCACCACCAATGGCCCCTGAAATCGTTCTCGAGGCCATCAAACGGCAACACCCCGGGGGCGTGGTGTTCTCGAAACGGACGGGGCCGCGGATTCGACTCGACGACGGAGTCGAGCGTCAGATATCCTTCGAGTTCGACGATCCGCTCTCGGGGCCGATCGTTGGACGGTGGTTGTACGAAATTCGGTGTCAGCCGGCCGATCGGGATCGCTCCGACTCTCGGTATCTCTGCGAGTCAGATCCGATCCGACAGCGTCCAACGGCGTCGACCGAACCGGAGCCGGACGACATTCCCCCCGACTGGGACCATTATACG
The DNA here is from genome assembly GCF_052040125.1 of Natronorubrum marinum. Taxonomy (NCBI): domain Archaea; kingdom Methanobacteriati; phylum Methanobacteriota; class Halobacteria; order Halobacteriales; family Natrialbaceae; genus Natronorubrum; species Natronorubrum marinum. The sequence continues at coordinate 63,659 of NZ_JBPPFV010000001.1, read as the reverse complement.
CGACGCGATCACGAAGGGCGATATGACGTCAGCTTCGACTGGGTCGACTCTACCAACACGCGCTGGAAACTCGAGCACTCGATCAGCAAATCTGCCTACCAGCGAGCGCTGCGTCGGAAGCGCGGATACATTCGGACGTTCCTCGAGTCCCAGATGAACCCGTACAGTCGCCATCTCATCGATAGTATCGAAGCGAGCGCGGTTCGAGTCGACGAAAACGCGCGAGAGGACCCGCAACTTACGGAACGCGACCGGCTCGAGCGGGTCGTGGGGTTCGTCCAGTCGCTCGAGTACAGCGAGGATCGCGACTCAAAAGACGCTCGTGAGTACCATCGGACGGTAGAGGAGTCGATCGTCGACGGAACGGGTGACTGTAAGGATGGAACGTATCTACTCGGGGGACTGCTCTCACAGCCCCCATTCGAGTACGAGACCGCGCTGATACTGATGCCGGACCACCTCCTGTTGGGCGTCCACCGGGCGGCTCTCCCCTCGGGGTATCGAGGCCTCGAGACGGTCGACGACAGCCCGTACGTTGCCGTCGAGACGACGAGCAGACATCGAATCGGCCGGTATCGAGACGATCCGATCGTCGCCGTCATCGGAGACAGCTACCAGACCGTGGATCCACAGTCAACTGGGACGACGGTGAATACGCAGATCCGATTGCACGCCGCTCAGTACGGGCTGTGAATGAGCACGGGTCGAGCCGGGCACCGACCGAACGAATCGCGCCCGCCCCCGACAGGCCTTACAGTTCGATTACAAAAACGTCGTTCAGGGAACGGTTTTGTCAATCGATCGTATAGTAACTGTATGAGCAAATCCGACGCCTCGAGCGAACGCGAGTCCGTCCTCGCGTGCACCGACTGTCTCGATCCGGCGGACGCCTTCGCCCTGATCGGCAACGAGACCCGCCTCGCGATTCTCGAGGCGCTGTGGGCCGCCGACGACCGTCCGGTCGCGTTCTCGGCGCTGCGACGCGAGGTCGGGATGCGCGATTCGGCGCAGTTCAACTATCACCTCCAGAAGCTGCTCGGCCAGTTCGTCGTCGGCTCCGAGGACGGCTACGATTTCAAACACGCCGGCGAGAAGGTCGTCCGCTCGGTGATCGCCGGCTCGTTCAACGAGCACCCGACGATCGATCCGTTTCCGGTCGAGGGCTCCTGCGTCGCCTGCGACGGCCCGCTCGAGGCCCGCTATCGGGACGAGCGGCTCGCGATCGGCTGTCGGGACTGCGAGCACGGCCACGGCGAGTACGGCTTCCCGCCGGGCGGGCTGAACGACCGAACGCCCTCGGAGGTTGCCGCCGCCTTCGATCAGCGGGTGAAACACCTCCACTGTCTCGCTGCCGACGGCGTCTGTCCCGAGTGCAGCGGTCGCGTCGAATCGCACGTCGTCGAGGACGACGACTGCTGTCTCGGGGCGACGGTGCGCATCGATCACGAGTGCGTCCAGTGCAGTCACACGCTCTGTTCGGCGCCCGGTCTCCGCCTGCTGGATCACTCGCGGGTCGTCGGCTTCCACCGCGAGCGCGGCGTCTCGTTGGACGAACGCCCCTACTGGACCCTACCGTGGTGCGTCTCCGACGAGTACACGACCGTCGTCGACCGCGATCCGATCCGGCTCCGAGTCCGCGTCCCGCTCGCGGGCGACGAACTTCGCGCCACGTTAGACGCGGAGCTCACGGTGCTCGAGACGACCGTCGAATCGGCCGACTGAACGGCGAACCGGCCCAGTTACGGTACGATTCGCGCGCTTTTTCCCGCTGGCACCCCTCTCGAGGGACGTGAGTGAGTTCGCGTTCGAACTCGAACTGTGTGCCCACCTCGAGTCGCGTCGCGAGGGGATCCTCGCCCGCCAACTCGGCGCGAGCGTCGCCGATCCCGGTGGGCGAATCCTCGACGTCGTCTGCGTCGAGCCGGGGCCAGCGTTCGACGACCGCGTCGCCCTCTCGAGCGCCGCCGTTCCGGATGCTGCGATCGAGGCCGACGTCGGCACCGGACGGGCACGTTACTGGAAAGACGCCTTCGACTGTCACCCCGACCGAGCCCGACGCGCCGTCGACCGGGCCTGCGAGATCGGGTTTTTCGAACGCGAACGCCGCAAGGGTCGCGAGTACGTCAGGCAGGTGGCCCGTTATCCGGACTGGTATAGTCGCATCGTCGGCATCGAAAACAAGCCCGATCTGGGTCGGCCGGGAGATCTCGAGGCCCAACTCCGAACCGACGTCAGCCTCGCGGTGGTCGACGAGATCGTGCTCGCGACGGAGAGCTACGTCACGCGCGCCCACCTGAACCGGATCCCCGAGGCGGTCGGCGTCTGGCGCGTGCATCGCGAGGGGACGGGCGACGGGAGCGGTGACGTCGATGGCGACGGCCTCGAAATCGAGGTGATTCGGGAGCCCGAACCGCTCGGTGTCGAGGAGCCGGGCATCGAACCCCTCGAGTCCCACCCCGGCCGAACCGATATCGCCGTCGTCTCGACCGACGCGAAGGCCCGCAAGCGGCGTCGGATCGCCGAGCGCGCCTACGGCAAGGGGTGGCGAACGTACGAGTTTCCGACGTGTGGGGCGTATCATCCGGACGACTCGAGCGGCGCGACGCTTCCCTACTGTGCGTGGAAGGGCCGGGTGGTCGACGCCGGCTCGGAGTGTGGGGCCTCGTGTGGAGGGTACGATCCTATGTCGGACTCGGAACCGGAATCGTATTCCGAGGTGGATCTCGAGGCCGAGCGCGACCGCCGAACGCCCTGGGTAGCGGATCCGGACGGGAGACGGCGTCGGCAGTCGGGGTTAGATCAGTTCGAATGACCTGTTCAGTTGTTGGACGTAGTGAACGCTCGAGTGTAGACGACGGAAACAGAAGACGAGTGCACTGCTCTCGCTGGCAGCGGTGATTGCCACGTCCTCCCCAGCCGATTCGCTCACTTCATTCGCTCATCCCTCGCACGGCTACGAGCCGCGTCTCACTCTCCGTTCGCCGCGGCTCAGCGTGCGCCACCGCATGTGGATCGTCACTACTCGCGCTACGAACGATCCGTTTCACACCGCCGATCCGTCGTAATCGGGTCGATTCGAGGATTAGTCGTCGTCTTCGAGAACCCGAAACGCACCCGTAAACTCCTCACCGTCCGCGTCGCGACTGCCGTAGAGATACGCACCGTCGGCCCAGAAGAGTCGATCATACTGGTAGCCCGCCTCCTGATCGTCGACGGACTCCTCGTCGACGTCCTCGTCCCAGACGCACTCCGGTGGGACGTCGATGGGGTAGATACCGGTACTCGCCCCCTCCCAGGTCCACTCGAGGACGGTATCCTGATCGATCTCGAGCGCGTCGGGATCGAAGCCGTCCCCGTCGGGGTCGACCCTGATCTCGACGCTCTCTTCGCCGGTGTGGTCCTCGAGGTCGTGCTCCTCGAGCAGGGCCGACGCGTCGCGGTCGTCCCCGTTCCCGCTCTCACTCTCAGTTCCGTCGCCGTCCCCCGGACGTTCGTCTCCATCGTCGGCACTGTCCTCACCGAGACAGCCGGCGAGCGCAGCAGCCGCCGCGGTCGCCCCGACTACCCGTCTCCTGGTCCACTCCATGACCGAAATACGGGCTCCAACCTCTTGAATTCTCGACTCGGACTACCCGCGGGACTCGAGACCGCCACTTCACGGCCCGTCGGTCGCGGGGAGGGTAAACGTGAACGTCGCTCCCTCGTCCGGTTCGGACTCGACCCAGATCCGTCCGTCGTGGCGCTCGACGATCCGCTTACAGAGGGCGAGTCCGATCCCGGTGCCGGCGTGTTCCTCGTGGCTGTGGAGCCGCTGGAAGACTTCGAAAATACGCTCTTGATCGCCGGATTCGATGCCGATCCCGTCGTCGCTGACCGACAGCTGCCACCGTGAGCCGACTTGCTCGGCCCCGATGCGGATCTCCGGCGTGCCGGTGCCGTTGTACTCGATCGCGTTCGACAGCAGGTTCTGGAACAGCTGCCGGAGCTGGTCGGGGTCGCCCTCGATGCGGGGCAGCGGTTCGGCCCGAATGTCGGCGTCGTGTTCCTCGATTTTCACCATCAGATCCGTGAGCGCGTCCTCGAGCACCGCGTTCAGGTCCGTCGACTCGAGCGGATCCCCTTCCGAGTCGACCCGAGAGTACTCGAGCAGGGCGTCGATCATATCTCGCATGCGGTCGGCGCCGTCGATCGCGAAGTCGAGGAATTCGTCGGCGTCCCCGTCGAGGTCGTCGCCGTACCGTTGCTCGATCAACTGGAGGTAGCTCGAAACCATCCGGAGCGGCTCCTGGAGGTCGTGAGAGGCCGCGTAGGCGAACTGCTCGAGCGATCGATTCGAGTCCTCGAGTCTCGCGATGTAGTGGCGGAGCTCTTTCGACTGTGACCGCCGGGTGAGCAGGGTGTTCAGCCGCCGAAAGAGGACGTTTCGATCGATCGGCGCGTCCACGATTTCGTCGACGAGCAGCGGCGGCTCGCGCTCGTCCGGATCCGGAAGCGAGAGTCGAAGCCTGCTGTCCCGGCGACGGATAACGACGACCGGACAGAAGACCGGATAGCTCGCTTCGACGCGTTCGCGCAAGTCGCGGTGATACTCGGGGAACGTGTGGTCGTCGATGAGATAGCAGTCGGCCTCGCCGACCGCCTGCTCGGTGTCGACCTCGTAGTGGCCCTCGAGCAGCGTCTCGACCGCAGCGCGGTTGCCGTCTTCGCCGATGAGTAACCGGATCGTTCCCCGCTGGTCGGCGGCCGTCATGGGTGGAAATCGGCGAACCGGCGTCGCGTTACTGGTCCCGTCATTCGGTTCGGGTACTGTTCGCGGGATCGCTCGTTCGAGGAGACCCCTGAAGAATGCCGTAGAGACCCGTCAGCGGTTCACCCACGTGGATTCCGTTCGACGTAATTTCGAACTCGCGGAGACTGTGTTCGAACCCGCCGGTGCGCTTTTTCAACACGCCGATGACCTTCCGGAGGCTGCCGTCCATCTCGACGTAGCTCAGGAACAGGAGATTGTCCGCGATATAGCTCAAATCTCCGCTTGTCGCCCTGGAGATCCCCGTGATCTCAGAGATTTCGTTCGTCACGAGCACCGTCACGGCGCGGCTCTTCAGATACCGAGTCAGCGCGTGGAGTTTTCGCACGAGTTCGGGCTCTGTCCCCTGCAATGAGGCGGTGTAGCCGTCGATTCCGTCGATCATCACGATGTCCGTTCCCTGTTCGTCTACCTGCTGTTTGACCATGTGGGCGAACTCCTCGCCCGAGCGCGTGAGCGGTTCGATTTCGGTCATCGCGAGCGCCCCCTGCTCGCGCAATTGTTCGACCGGCATGCCGATCGATTCAGATCGGTGATTGTACGTTCGTCCGTCCTCCTCGAAGAGGTAGACCGCCGACTGGAGACCGTTTTCGGCCGCCTGACACAACAGTTGTGTGCCGGTCGATGTCTTTCCGGCCCCCGTCGGACCGCTGATGAACGTCACGGTCCCTTGCTCGAAGCCGCCGCCGATCAGTTCGTCGAGTTCGTCGATACCGAATTGAACGCGCTCGGAGTCGAAGCGACGATCCTTCGCGGCCTGTCCTTCGACTCGTTCGGTAACCAGTTGTGGAAACACTTCGATACCCTCGTCACGGATTTCCATCCCGTGATCCCCCTCCATCTGGCCGCGCGCACGGTGTTTCGCGGCTTTGATCCGACGGCCGCTCCTGCCTCGAGTGAGTTCGAGAATCCCGTCGCTGAGCGAGCGAATCTCCGTATCGTACTCCTGTCCGGTGGCGGACGTCGCCGTTGCGATCACGGTTACGTCGCGCTGCTTGAGAAAGCGCATAAACGAGAGGATGCGCTTTCGAAACTGGTGATCGTTCGCCTCGACGTATCGCAGTTGCGTGATCGGATCGACCACGACGCGGTCCGGATCGATCTCGCGAATAGCGTCGTGAATGTCCTGCGTGTATCGATCCTGCTCGATATCGCTCGGATTGACCAAGTCGTAGGAGTATTCCTCGATGAAGAACTCGGAATCCGGTCCCAGGTCGAGAAATTCCGCCTCGGAGATGTCGATGCCGACCGCAGCCCCGTTCGAGAGGATTTCCTTACGAGACTCCTCGCTGTGGATGAACAGCACCGTTTCATCCGCTTCGATCCCCGCCTCGAGAAAGTGCATACCGAGCAGCGTCTTGCCAGTCCCCGGCTGGCCCTGAATGAGATACATTCGGCCGGTGACGAGACCGCCGCGGAGAATAGCGTCTACCCCATCGACTCCGCTACGTATCGATGACACGCTCGATTCCATGTCCCCATACACGGAACTGACGGTTATGAATGACACTATCCAAACTGTCCTCGGGCGTACAGGAACCGGTCACGGCCACGGTCACGAGACCCACGCGAGTGGCCCTTCGAACCCGACCTCCGCCTCCAGATCTGAAACCGATCGGACACGAATTAGAGCACGTACTGCTCGCCGTCGGTCGCCAGCGGCTCTTCGAACGCCTCGTCCGCCGGATAGTAGTGTGCGAGGTGGACCAGTCGCGTTCGCTCGGCGTTCAATTCGTCGGCCAGTTCGAGCGCGCCCTCTCGAGTCATGTGTTTCGTCCCGAACGTTCGGGGAACGCCCGCCTCGTTCTCGTGGCGGCCCCCGATCGGGTGGTACTCACAGAGGTGTGCGGGGACGATGCCGTCCGCGAGCAACAGGTCGGGGTCGGCGAGAATCTCACGCGAGTCCGCCGGAACGTTGTAGCTCGTGTCGCCCGAAAGCGACAGTTTCGCGCCCGTCTCGGGGTCCTCGATCGCGACGCCGTAGCACAAAAGCGGCGGGTGGTCGACCGGAACCAGCGTCACGTCGAACCCGCAGACCCGAACGGACTCGAGGGGCGTCGTCGGGTGAACGTCGATCGGCTCGAGGTAGTGGTAGTCCGCACGGACCGTCTCGGCGACGCTCTTGTCCGTCTGCGGGTCGGTTTCGTTCGCCGCGTAGACGTCGAGGGAGTCGAAGACCCGAAAGACGTTGCCGAGTCCGTCGAGGTGATCGAAGTGGATGTGCGTGACGATTGCGGCGTCGGGCAGCGAGACGTCGTCGCGCAGGAACTGGTACCGAAAGTCGGGGCTGAAGTCGATCAGTAGCGACTCGTCGGTGCGTTCGTTCTCCACGTGGACCGAAAACCTGGTCCGTTCGATACCGCGCTCGCGGGCGGTCTCGCAGGTGTCGCAGTCACAGCCGACGGTGGGCGTCCCGGTCGTGTCGCCGGTTCCGAGCAGGGTGACGCGCATGGTCACTGTCGGTCCCCGCGGGCGTTCAGTACGTTCCCGGCTCGCCCCTTCATTACGGGCCGGCGTCCGGCACCCTCCCGCCGTCGCCTACACATACGACCGCCCTTCGTCGAACGCCGTCCGCACGAACGGGTGGTCCTCGCCGGCTTCGAACCGTTCGACCGGCAGCACGTACACCGAGGTGACGACCCCGTGTTCGAGACCGACGCGCTCGCCGAGTCCCTCGAGTTGCCGTTCGGCCGCCTCGTCGTGATCCTCGAGGACGACCATCGCCTCCAACTCGGCGCGCATCCCGTGGTCGTCACCTCGGACCGCATCTCCGAAGACGACGAGGTGACGGATCGAGTCGCCGTACTCCGCCTGCGCTCGGTCGGCGAACGCGTCCGCGGCGCTTCCCTGTGACGATCCATCGCTCATTGGCGTCCGATTAGAACCCGCCACATAAAGGGTATTCCCCCGGCGGTCGTCTCCGGTCGCTCGATTCGACGACCGCCGGCGAACTACCGTGTTTCAGACCCGTCGGTGGACGTTCCCTCCTCCGTCCCGCCGTGTTCGCCGCGCTCGTACTCTCGCAACAGATCCGGCTCGACGTCGCGGAGGACGGCCTCGTGAGTCGCCTCGAGGACCACCGGCGGCGCACAGCCGGCTTCCTCAGCCTCGATCCAACGCGCAAGACAGAGACACCACCGATCCCCGGACTCGAGACCGGGGAACTCGAACTCGGGTTTCGGCGTGACGAGGTCGTTCCCCTGGGCGCTGCTGAACCGCAAGAATTCCTCGGTCATCACGGCACAGATCTCGTGGCGGCCCCGATCCGATTCGACGCGGCGACAGCAGCCGTCGCGGAGAAAGCCGGTCGATGGATCAGTGCTACAGGGCTCGAGGTCGGTCCCGTAGACGTTCCGGTCCGTACTCATACTCGGGCTATCGGATGGCGCCAACAAAAAGGCGCCTCCTCGGTATTCGGACCTCGAACTCGATCCCCTGCATCGAGTCCACGCGTTCGTCGTCACCAAACGCGGGGACGGCTCGGCTGCACGGTCGCTGTCGGGTTTCCGGTCGTTCGTGATTTAGCTCTCGGTACGCACCCGCTGGACGTCGAGTCCCGGCGGTTCGACCAACTCGAGGTCGTGACTCTCGAAGTACTCCTTGAGAAACGCGGCCCGGTCGCCGATTTCGCCCGGCCGGTGGGAGTCGGAGCCGACGGTGACGGCCACGTCGTGCTCCCGCAACACGTCGAGGAACATCTCGGAGGGATGGACGATGGCCATGTCGGCGATGGCTCGGCCGGCGTTGATCTCGGGGATCGTCCGCGACTCGGCGAGCGCCCGGGCGACGGGTTCGTAGTGGTCCGTGGTCGCCCGGCCGCGCAACGGCGGCGTTCGTTCGATCAGATCGACGTGGGCCGCGACGTCGAACAGCTCCGATTCGATCAGCGAGACCAGGTTCTCGAAGTAACCGTCGACGAGTTCGTCGCGCCTCGCGTCGGAGAGCGCCGCGAAATTGCTCGGTACCTGTACGTTCAGCCCGTCGACCGCGTGGACGCTGCCGATCGTGTAGTCGAACGTCGCCTCCTCGAGAAAGTCGCGAATCTCGCACTCGTCGCGCGGATCGTAGTCCATCTCCACGCCGTCGTAGATCTCGATCGAGACGTCCTCGCGGATCCGAAGTTCCTCGATCGCTCGCCGTCGACGCTCGTAGGTTACGTCCAGGTTGAAGCCGTAGATAGTTCGGGTCGTCGCCGGCTTCTCGCGGGACGACACCGTACAGTGGTCCGTCAGCCCGATCCCCTCGAGTCCGGCCGCTTCGGCGGCCTCGACCATCCCCTGGAGAAATCCTCCGTCGGAGTAGGTCGTGTGCGTATGAAAGTCCTTCATACGCAGTCGACCTCGGGCGAACAGTTGGGCGTTTCGCTCGCACTCACCTACTACGACCGCGAGACGTCCGGCGCGACGACCTCGACTTTGATCCCCTCCGGGTCCTCGCAGTAGAGCGCATAGTAGCCGCCGGCGTAAGGGTGGCGATCCTCGTAGAGCACCGTCACATCCGCCCGTTCGCGAACGCTGTCCGTGAGCCGATCGACGTGCTCGCGGGAGGAGCCGTGAAAGGCGAGGTGGTTCAGGCCGGCGGCCCGCCGGTCGAACGGGTGGTCGGCGTCGTCCGCCCGGACGAGCACGAGGTATGTCGGCCCGTTGCTCCACGATCGACCCCCCTCCCACTCGTTTTTGTGCTCGTAGCCGAGTTCGGCGAGCAGCCAGTCCCAGAACGCGACGGACGCCTCAAGGTCGGAGGCGTACAGTTCGACGTGGTGAAGCGCTCCGGCGTGGGCCGGATCGGCGTGGTCGCGGCTCATAGAGGATATCCGGCGGCCCCGATCAATATTGTTCGGGCGCTGACTCGATACCGATGGCAACTGAGTCGACACGGTGGACGAGACTCTCGCCTCGAGCGAGTACCGGCGTCAGTGGCTGTGATCGTGGGCGTGGTCGTGGCTGTGATCGTGACCTTCCTCGGAGTCGTTCGGTTCGCCCCCGTCGCTTGCCTTTCCGAGATCCCCGCCGGCGACGAGCGCGTCGTGGTCGCCGCCCATCATGTCCATGTTCTTCAGCGTATCGCGCTCCTCGAACTCCTCGACGGCGTTGAGGAGGTCCTCCTGGGTCAGCGTCGTTCGGTCCTCGGTCAGGGCCTCGAGGACGGCCTCTCGCAACACCATCCGGAGGTCGCTGCCGGTCAGCCCTTCGGTAACCTCGGCGATGAGGTGGGGGTCGAACTCGTCGATATCCATCGTGCGGGTGATCAGCGAGAGGATGTCCGCCCGCATGCCGTGGTCGGGCTTGGGGAAGTTGATGATCTCGTCGAAGCGCCGCCAGGCGGCGTCGTCGAGCTGGTCGGGGTGGTTGGTCGCCCCGATCAGCAACACGTCGTCCTCGATGAGAGAGATGTTGTCGATGCTCTTGAGGAGCGTGTTGACCGCGCGCTTGAGGGCGGCGTGTTCGTCGCTGCTTCTGGTCTTAGCGACGAAGTCGAACTCGTCGATGAAGAGGATACACGGTGAGAGCCGTTTGGCGACCTCGAACGTCTTGTCGACGTTTTTCGCCGTCTCGCCCAGATACTGGCTCGTGATCATCGACAGTTTGACCTCGACGAACGGGAGATCCATGTCCTGAGCCAGCGCCTGCGCCGTCGACGTCTTCCCGGTCCCCGGCGGGCCGACGAACAGCAGTTTCCCGATCTCGCGAAGCCCGATATCCGCGAGGTAGTCGCGGTGTTCGATCGCCTTCGCGATCTTGTTGAGTTCGTTCTCCTGATCCTCGGTGAGCACGAGGTCGTCTAAGGACATGTCGACCTCCTCCGGCGCTCGAACCTCGACGAGGTCGAGCATCTCCTCGTCGTCTTCCTCGTCGAAGTACTCGTCGAGCAGTCCGTCGATCCAGACGCGGTCGGCCTGAATCGGCCGGTTTTCCTCCCGCGCTTCCTCGTGGGTCACGTCGAACTGATCGCCGTGTTCCGCGTGCGTGGTAAAGTGCTTCGTCAACGTCGGGTTCTCGCGCAGTCGCTCGTCGTCGACGCGCTCGGCAAACCACTGCTCGGCCATCTCCTCCTGGACGAGGGTAATCGTCCCGGAGAACTCGTCGCGTTCGGTGAACATCAGCTCCGAGATGGCGTCCCAGGGTCGGTCGACGTCCGTCGCCTCGCGGGCAGTCGCGTTGGTTGCCGAGAGGGGGCGGCTGATGCCGGCGTGTTTGCGACCGTTTCCACCGTCGCCGTCGTCCTCGACACCGCCTGTCCAGAAGACCCGCCGAAACGCCGGCGGGAGATCGTTCTCGTCTAGCGTCCTGTCGTCCGAATACACGCTCGTCGTGAGCAGGAACTCCACGACATCGAGCGCCGCATCACTCATTCCGTCATCGTATTCACCACACGCTCTTAACGTCGTCGTCCTGCGCAACGTCTGCGGCCGAGAGACACGGTGTTGACTCACACTCGAGTATCCGTTCGTGGCCATCGAGAGCGGGGGCGACAGCCCGCGGCCACCCCGACGTCACCCTCGAGGACGGTGCCAGCGGCACAACGGTTTTCGTGCATGGGTGCACAGTCATGCGTATGAACGTCTTAGTGGGAATCGTCGGCAGCGACGAATCGATCAAGACACTTCGCCGGACGATCGATCGCACCCACGAGGTCGGCGACGACCTCACCGTCGCGGTCGTCGATAAACCCGAGGCGAAACGCTCGCAGGATGCGATGGCCGAACGGGCGCGAGAGCTGCTCTCGGAGGCCGGCGTCGACGCGGAGCTCGTCCAACTCGAGGGCGACCCCGGCAGTTCGCTGGTCGACTACGCCGAGCAGGGTGAGTACGACCAGTTGGTGATCGGCGGCGGCACCCTGAGTCCGATGGGGAAGATCCAACTCGGACCGATCACCGAGTTCGTCCTGTTGAACGCGCCGACAACCGTCAAACTGGTGCGGTAACGATGGCTGGTACGCGACCGTATCCGGACGAATCAGCCGGACCGTTTCCCGCACCGCCGACGACGCTCGAGGACGGAGCGGACCGTCAGATCGACATCCTGGCGTCCGACGACTTCGAGGACACCCTCGAGGACGTCGTCGAGATGTACGACCAGTTCGATCCCACCGACCGCGCACAGGGGATCCCGCCGACCGGCGAGGAGCGCATTCGCAACTGGCTCGAGACGATCGCCGACGAGAGCGTCAACGTCGTCGCCCGCCACGGCGAAGACGTGATCGGCCACGCGATGCTCGTTCCCGACACCGACGATCCGGCCTCGATCGAGGACAACGCCGACATCGAGTGGGAGCTCGCGATCTTCGTCCTGCAGGCCTACCAGCGCGCCGGGATCGGAACGATGCTGCTCGAGCACCTCCTCGGCCACGCGAGCACCATCGGCATCGATCGGGTGTGGCTGACCGTCGAACGCTGGAACAACCCGGCGATCGCACTCTACGAGCGAGTCGGCTTCGAGTCGACCGGCACCGAAAGCTTCGAGCAGGAGATGGCGATCCGGCTGTAGCGGTCGATCGCTATCGAATACATCGAATACGCGGCCTGCTCTTCGCTCAATTCTGACTCTGAGCAGCGACGACCCCGCGTCCGGTTCTCCGAACCGATTCAGACCGACAGCACGGGCTGGCTCGCGTAGGAGAGCACGTACTCGGCGACCTGCTCGAGCACTTCCGCCGACGCCGTATCGGCGACCGGCTCCCTGGGCAGCACAATGAAGTCGGCGTCGATAGCGTCGGCGGTGTCGAGCACGACGTTTCCCGGATGCCGGGTCTTGCGGGTCGGCGAGAAGCCGTCGTCGACCGAGGTCGTGATCGGCACGTCAGCCTCGTCGGCGATGCGAGTAACGTCGTCGAAAAAGCCCTGCGTGTCCGTCGCGACATCGTCTTCGTCGACGGCGCCGGCGTTCATTCCCTGCACGACACCGCGGCCGAGTACGAACAGGGCGTGGACCGAGGCATCGTAGCGGTCGGCGACCGCGACGGCGTACTCGACGGCGGTGGCTGACTCCTCGCTCCCGTCGACCGGCGCGAGAACGGTGTCGACGGTAAACGGCTCGCTGTCGTCCATACGCGCTGGTGTGTGGCCCGTCGTCAAAAACCCATCCCACGTTCCCCGAAATCGGGACCCGTTTTCACGACGAGACTCGTTTCGGGACGACGAACGAGACGAGATTCGTTCCCGGGGCGACGGGCGAAACGAGACTCGCTCTCGAGCGACGCGCGCGGAGAGAGCGTTTAAGCCACTTCGGCTGTAATTACCGCGTATGTTCGACACGGTAGTGATCGCCACCGACGGCTCCGACAGCGTCAAACGGGCCGTCGACGTCGCCCTCGATCTCGCCAGTCGCTTCGACGCGGAGGTTCACGCCCTCTCGGTCGTCGACGCCAGCGAGGTCGACGCCTCACCCCAACAGCTCCGAGACGAACTCCAGACCGCCCTCGAGACGACCGCCGACGCCGCGCTTGCGACCGTCGAGAGCCGGACGGCAGAGGGGAGAGAGATTACCACGGCCGTCCGCGAGGGTCGACCCGCCGTCGAACTCTGCGAGTACGCCCGCGAGGTCGACGCCGATCTCATTGCGACCGGCACCCGCGGCCGCCACGGCGAGAACCGCCTCCTGCTCGGCAGCGTCGCCGAACGCGTCGTCCGCACCTCCCCCGTTCCCGTCCTCTCGGTTCGACAACTCGAGACGATCCGCGACGACGCTACCGGTGGCGAAGAAGTGACGACCGAGGCCTGATACTGTCTGCTGTGAGGTGTTTCCAGTGGGACCGCGATCCGTCCTGCGGTCCCACCGGTAACTCGGTACAGCAAACCGTACGAGGCGACCGCTCGCTTATTCCGTCCTCGCTTGCGTTTCGGGTCGCCGTGCGAACGCGAGCCAGTGGCCACCACAGAGGGGAAGTCACTTCCCCCGCCGGCGCGCAGTTCGAGACATGTACGACGAACTCATCGATAGCGGCGAGCTCCCGATCGCCCGGAAGTCGGTCGTTCCGGGCACCGGATTCTTTCTCCCCGATAGCCTCGAAGAAGACTTAGAAGACGAGCAGACGGCGGCCGCGCTCGAGGGTGCCGACGTCGCCGTCGTCGCCGACCCCGACGCCGACGGATTGGCCTGCGTCGCACTTATTCGCGAGGCCTACGACGACGTCCGGAACGTTCCGGAACCGGACGACGAGGACGACAAAGAGACCGATGCCGACGAATCAGACGAAACTGCCGACGGCGAACCCGCCGCGGATGCCGTCGACGACGCCGACGAAGCGGCGGTCGCGCTCGCTGCCGCCGAGGCCGAGGCCGCGCTCGAGGAGCCCGAACCGACACCTCACTCCGTCGCACTGATCCCGGCCAGCCCGCACGACGTCGAGGACGCGCTGGCTCGCGTCGCCGAGTACGGCGACGAAGGGATCGACCTTTTCGTCTGCGACCTCGCGCCCGACCGATACGAGTACGTCGAGGAGGAACTCGACGCGGCGCTCGAGACCGCAAGCGCCGTCGCCTGGTACGACCACCACCAGTGGGGCGAGGACGTCGCCCAGTCGGTTCGCGACGCCGGCGTCGATCTCGTCGTCGGCGATTCGGACGAGGAGTGTTCCGCCGACGTGGTCTACCGCTCGCTCGAGTACGACTTTGCCCCGATGTACGAGGAACTCGCGGCCGTCACGCGCGATCACGACCTCTGGCTGCGCGAGGACCCGCGCAGCGACGACCTCGCGGATTACGCCTACTGGTCCGATCCCGCGGCGTACGTCGAGGTCGTCCGCGAGTACGGCGCCGACCTGCCCGACTGGGTGGGTGAGTTCCTCGAGGAACGCCGCGTCGAGAAGCAGGCCCTGATCGACCAGGCGGTCGGGCGTTCGGAACTCCGCGAGATCGGCGGCTACACCGTCGGAATCACCTACGGCCGCTGTTCGCAGAACGAGGTCGCCGAAGCGATGCGCGAACAGGGCGCCGACGCCTCCGTGATCGTCAAGCCCGCCGGCTCGGCCTCGATTCGGGGCACCGACGAGTTCCAGCGCTGTCACGAGGTCGCGGGGAAGGTCAACGGCGGCGGCCACCCCAAAGCCGCGGGCTGCAAACCGGACATCTACGACGACATGCTCGACTACGCGAACCACTGGGTGACTCGGGGGGCCGTGACGAAACAGGTCATTCTGAACGCGTTCGAGGAGGTCGTCGAGGACGCCGCCGACGCGGACGACGGAGCTGCCGACACGGCAGTCGACGACGCGTAGTCGACTCGAGAAGACGATGATCCGGCGGCGAGTTGTAATTTGACGGCGAGCAGTCCACAGCCGGCCGGCGAAAACGGCCTATTCGTCGGCTGACGCTCGACGGACGATATTGTGAGACGTGATCGACATGACCTCTGTGCCGTCGACGTGGACGGTACGGCCGAAGTCGACGTAGCCGCGATCCGACCGGCTCTCGGAGGGCGTCGTCTCCAGCACCTCGGCCCGAACGCGAAGCGTATCGCCGGGGCGGACCGGCTCGTGCCACCGCAGGTCGTCCATTCCGAGCCCGCCCATGTTCGCGACTCCCTCTTCTCCTTGAACGAAGTCCGTGACGAACAACCGAACCGACAGGCAGAGCGTGTGCAGCCCGCTGGCGACGAGTTCGCCGAACATCGACTCCTCGGCCGCCTCCTCGTCGAGGTGGAACGGCTGCGGATCGAACTGTTCGGCGAAGTCGACGATCTCCTCCTTCGTGACGGTGTAACTCCCGGTTTCGTAGACGTCTCCGACCGCCAGATCTTCGTAATAGCGCGTCACGGAGGAGGGTATCACGAACGAGGGATTAAATCGACCGATTTAGGGGACAGAGTCCCCGGCTACTCGTTCGGTATCGCGCCGAAAACGGCTCCGAACCTCGATTTCAATTCTGCGATGTCACGTACCGCATCACGAGTTGCAGGACGTGGACGAACACGCCGGCGACGGCGATGTAGACGCCGATCGTCTGGAGGGCGACGCGCGCGTCGCGGTGGTCACGAACCTGCCAGATTTCGTAGCCCAGCCGGAGGATAAAGCCCAGGAAGATGAGGACGAATCCGACCAAGAGC
The DNA here is from genome assembly GCF_052040125.1 of Natronorubrum marinum. Lineage (NCBI taxonomy): Archaea > Methanobacteriati > Methanobacteriota > Halobacteria > Halobacteriales > Natrialbaceae > Natronorubrum > Natronorubrum marinum. The sequence goes on along the minus strand of NZ_JBPPFV010000001.1, from coordinate 47,810 downwards.
AGGACGTCGAGGACGAACGTCCCGACGAGGATCGCGCCGAGACCGCCGAGGAACGCGTAGTTCGCGAACCGTCCCCAGTGCTCGAACGTCGTCGAGCGGGCGTAGACGTAGCCCGATACCACTGCCGTCATCAGCGCGGTGACGACAGCCGTAATTCCCAGTACCGTGAGCTGTGTCTCCTGCGGAGCCATCGACAGGATACCGGCGCCGAAGACGCCGAACGCCAACTGCAGAACGACCATCCCGGCGAAGGCGATCCCCATATCGCCGCCCTCGATCCCGCGTTCGGCGACGATCTCGCCGCCCATGATCGCCGCCCCGTAGACGAGCACGCCCACGATCGGGGCCGCAAAGAGGTAGTCGTTGACGACCGCGAGCGGCGTCGCCGCGAAGACGTACATCAACGCGACGGTGATCGCCATCAACCCGGTCGCGCCGCCGATCACCTGCACCTCCCGACTAGAGAGCCCGAAGCCACGGTCGGTCTTGTGCGGTGTTTCGAAGGAACTCATGGCTCGATCGTAGCCGGCCGGGTCGCAAAAGCGTGTTCCTTACGGCTGAAAAAATTCCTCAGTTGATACGACGCGATCAGGCGTCGGTCGCGTTCCACCGATCCGAGTACGCCGTCCCGCAGGTACACTTCGCGTAGGCGTGGACCACGTCGCTCTCGGCGTAGATTCCCCCGACGTCCTCGTTTCGCTCCTCCGCGAAGGCGAAAACGAACTGGACCGCGTGGTCCTCGCCGTCCGACGCCTCCGGACAGCTACCACCCGAGAGATCGTCGTCGATTTCGCCCTCGAGATCCATCGCCGACTTCGCGAACTCCATCGCCTGCGTGCCGGTCGCCGCCTGGAAGGCGCTCCGGCCGCGCTCGCCGTCGACGACGATCAGGACGCCGTCTTCGACCCGGTCCCCGAACTGCTCGAGGCGGTCGTCCGAGACGTACGAGTCGGCCAAAAACAGTGCGACGTCGTCGGGCCGCTCGCCAGCTAGGAATTCCTCGCGTGCGTTGGTCATACTGGTGAGTCCTCGCTCGAGGTGGAAAAAGGACGCGTCATACGGGTGGGAGTGTGAGGAGTCGAGTCAGCGGAACAGCTACGAGTCGGCCGTCTCGAAAAACGAGTCCGTCGCCGCGAATTTTCCGTGGCTTCTGCTCGCCCTGTCAGCGCGAGGGCGGCGCAACGTCGAGATCCGACGCGGCCAGCATCACCTGCAGCGCCTCGCTCGGAGACATGTCCTCATCGAGTTGCCTCGCGTACCAGGTCAGGAGGTCCACGAACACCTCGCGAACGTCGTGTGACGTCCCGGAGTGGTGTGCGATTTCGTCGTCAGTCTTCAGCGTGATCTCGACCCCGTGCGGTTCGGGCGCGTCGGCGAGCGCGGTGTCCGTCGACTGGTCGGATGCCTCTGGGCGCGCGGGACTCGAGTTCGCGTCCGCCGTAATCGTGGCAGACTCAGCCGCCGGCATCTCGGCCGTCGTGTTCGGTCCGTCTGATCGGACGAGATAGCGGTTCTCGCTGAGTTTGGCGACGTTGTCGTCCTCGAGTTGCAACTCCTCGGGGGTGAGGATGCCGTCGTCCTGAGTTGGGTCGGGAGTCATGGTGTGATGCTATCGTGACAGTAGTGTGTAAACGGTCGGGGGTGCTGGTCTTGTTGGCTGGCAGTGAGGTGACCTCGATCAGTCGTCGGTCTCGGCGTCACCGTCCTCACTCCCGGAGTCATCAGCTGTCTGATCATCGGCCTCGCCGTCGCTATCGTTCTCCTGACCGCCATCGTCGTCCTCGGTCTCGTCGGTATCGTCTCGGTCGGACTCCTGGTCCTGATCGGCCTCGGTCCCGTCCTCGTCGTCTCTGTCTGCTTCGAGGTCGTCCTCGTAGACCTTCGTGTTCATAATATTGTTCCAGAGCGTCACCTGGTTCATATCGATGCCACCACCGGTGCTTTCGTTCCCAGCAGTCTCGTTTCCGTCGGCGGCGGTCGAATTATCGATATCCGACTCGTTCCCTTCGGCCGCCGTCTCGTCGCTGTCGAATTCGTGGATCCACTCGGAGTTGATTCCCCAGCCCATCGCCTGACCGTCGAAGGGGTTCGAGAGTTCCGTGTAGATAAACTCGATCTCGGAGCCGCGGTGGATCAGCGCCTGTTTGTAGACTTCGTAGATGAGCCAGATCTCCTCGTCGGACTCCTCGACCGTTTCGGCCTCGGAGCGGTACGTAAGGTAGAGTTCGTCGGACTCCTCGAGGAGTTCGTCGACTTCGATGCCGTTCGCCTCGAGGAAGTAGTAGAACTCGCCGGGGGTACCCTCCCGCGGTTGGGAGGGGTCTTCGGGTTCGATTTCAGTGGCTGCCGAGGAGCCGATGACCGAGTCGAGGCAGCCGGCGGTGGCGAGGGTTACAGCCGTGCCGGCAGCCGCGCCGAGGAACTGCCGCCGCGAGGGTGCGTCCGGGGACGCGTCTGTCATGACACGCTGTCGGTGTACCACCTCCAAAAAGACCCGGACGATATCGAGTCGTGAGTCGTCAGTGAACTCGAGTTCAGTTATCGGACTGCCGATTCTGGGACGAACGGCGTCTCTTGGTCCCAGTCGAGCGAATCGAGAATCTCGGGGAGATGGTCGGTTCGCTGATCGAATACGTTGAGTGGGTGCATATCGAGGGTGGGTGCTTCGTTTCGCTGGACGGTTTCCCCGCCGTAATCGATCTGGAAGTGACACGCGCCGAGGTCCATATAGGTCTCGTCTTGATGCCAGCCGAGCATCAGCGCCCGCTCCGACTCAACCCACTGGATCGCGTAGAAATCGTACTCTCGATCCGGCGGAAAATCGAACGTGACCTGCAATTCGGCTTCGTCGATCGGATACGCGGTGTCGAGAAACGCGGACGGATCGACCGTCGCTCGAACGCCGACCTTGTTGCCGACCGATGTCTGATACCACACCCGCTCGATCGGTCCGCCGTCGGTCGTGGCTTGTGTCTGGAGTTGGGTGTGTATCCTCCGTAGCACCGTCCGCCTGTCGAGGTTCGCCCGATTTGCGAGAAAGATCATCGACGGACCTATTGAGAGACCGACAGTGACGAATCGGACGACTCGTTTCGTCCCGGGTGGAGGGATCGAGCATCGTCGTACAGTTCGAGTGCGTGCCCCAGCAGCCGTTTGTTATCCTCGTAGCGTTCCCACTGTCGGAGGATTCGGTTCCGTTCGCGGATCGCTTCGCCGGTGAGATCGGGATCCGTGAGCGTCGATTCGAGAGCGACCCGCGATTCGACGTCGAACTCCTCGCACCACTCGTCGATCGACTCCTGAATATCCGCGATCTGCTCGCGCAGTTCCTCGCGCGTATGCTCGTTGATCAGTTCGGCTATCTCGCTGAAATACCGGCGCTGATAGTTCGGCGCGTACTTCGTGTTGCCGTCGGCGTCGACGGGTTGTACCTGTCCGAATTCAGCTAACATCTCCAATTCGTCTTTTGCGGTCTGCCACGAGGAGATACCGGCCTCCTCTCGCACCCACTCGACGGATCGCGGTCGCGTCAGCGTCGTCGCGATCTTTCGGACGCGTTCGCGGGCGGTCAATCCCTCAGTCCACGACTCGAGACCACGATCGGACATACGCGTCGGTACGTACTGGTGTCCATTATAGCTTTGGACGGGTCTCGTATATACGAGATTGGCTACTATTTCCACGGGCGAACTGCGAGAGTGCGACTCGAGTCGTCAGCGACTGTCGTCTGCCGAGACCCCACGCTGGGAGTGGGTGGGTCCAGACAAAAATCCGCGTCCGCAACGTGAGACACGCCGTGTATTCCTGTTGTCCTGTAAGAGAGTGCGGCGAGAACGCAGTTAGACCTCGAGATCGGATGCGGCCAGCACGACCTGCAACGTTTCGCTCGGCGACATGTCGTCGTCGAGCTGGCCCGCATACCAGATCAGAAGGTCTCCGAACACCTCGTGCACGTCGTGTGACGTGGCGTGATGGTGTGCGAGTGCGCCGTCGGTCTTCAGCGTGCTGTCGACCCCGTGGGATTCGGCCGCGTCGGCGAGCGCGGTGCCCCTCGACTGGTCGGACGCGTTCGACTCGAGGTGCGTGGCCCTCGAGTCCGCATCCGCGGTGATCGTGGCAGTCTCAGCCGCCGGCATCTCGGCCGTTGCGGTCGGACCATCCGACCTGACGAGATAGCGGTTCTCACTGAGTTTGGCGACGTTGTCGTCCTCGAACTGCAATTCTTCGGGGTGAGAATGCCGTCGTCGTGTGTCGAATCAGGGTCGTATTACTGTTAGTCGTTGTGATGGTATGGGAGTCGTTAGACTGAGACGACTTCCTTGTCACCGAATGTCGATGGAACACTCACGCCGTAACTGAATTGTGCACCAGACTGGTCAATGAGTTTGACACTTGCACTATCTCCGCCCTGGAGACCGTCACTCTCAATTGCTTCAACATTGACCGTAAGTTTGACACGGTCATCAGTATTCAACAGTTCAGTACTGTCACCGGAACCAGTGATATTTTCAGTTGCGAATTGACTATCGCTTGCTCCGCTATCGTCATAGACTAGTGTCACGTCGGCACTGTCACTGGTATATTGAACGGTCATAGCCGACAGATCGATCGCTCCGGAACCTGCCGATTTCATGATCGTCATGTTGATTTCATCGACGTAATCACCAGAGACGTTTCCACTGGCGTGGACAACTTCGACCTGATTCGCAACCGCTTCCTGTGTCTCGGAGCCCGTGTCGGATGCTTGACTCTGTAGTACCCCGGCTGTGTTGATTAATACTCCTGCTGCGATCGCTGCGACCAGCACCATCGCAATGAACACGATGAGGGTACCGATACCCACCTGGCCACGTTCGTCTGCGTCTGTGATATTCTCGAACATTATTATTAGACCTGTACAACGTCTTTGTCACCGAACGTCGATGGGACACTGATACCGTACGTGAACTGCGCACCGGATTGATCAACGAGCGAGACAGTTGCGCTGTCGCCGCCTTCAAGGCCGTTACCACCGTTGATCGTTGCAACATCAATAGATAGCTTGACACGGTCGTCCGTGTTGAGAAGCTCAGTGCTGTCACCAGAGCCAGTAATGTTCGCAGTTGCAAATTCCGTGTCGCTCGTGAGGTCAGTCGGTGTTGCAGTGCTGCTGTGCGTCAATGTGACGTCGTCCTTATCACTAGTATACTGAACGGTCATGGATGACAGGTCGATCGCTCCGGAACCTGCCGATTTCATGATCGTCATATTAACTTTATTAACATACTCCCCGCCAGTATCGACAGTTCCACTCGCGTGAACCACTTCGACTTGGTTCGCAACCGCTTCCTGCGTCTCGGAACCAGTGTCAGATGCTTGGCTCTGCAAAACACCGGCCGTGTTGATTAGTACTCCTGCCGCAATCGCCGCAACCAGCACCATCGCGATGAACACGATGAGGGTACCGATACCCACCTGGCCACGTTTGTCGTCGTCTGTTATTGTTTCGAACATAGTGCGTACACCCTGCGTGCCGGACTCGCCCGCGACGCGTCACACGTGTAACGCGCTCGAGCGCCCACCTGGACACTCACCACCGACCTGACGGGCCGAGCCCGTCGCTCCCTCCGCGGGCGTGGCGACGGAACAACGGTTGTGTCCCGTCGAGGGTCGGTGTGTGGCGAGATGATTGGCATCACAGTATCTGGGGATGCACCCCGGCGATGACAACGAATAGTCGGACTATCAAGCTCGGTACCATTTCAGCGAGCGTATCGAGACTCGACTCACGCCTCGAAACGCGGCGCGAACTCGAGCGAACCCCTTTAGGACCCGACTCGCTACTGGGGAGTAGCATGACCGTGCGACGTGGATGTGGGGGGATGCCGATCGCAGCCAACGGCGTCCTCGAGGCGGGCCCCCACCGCGTCGCGACCCCGCGTAGGTGACAATGAACTTCGGACTCCAGACGTTCCGCGAACTCATCGAAGACTTCCTCGCCAGCAGCGGCGGTCGTCGGGGCCGCGAGCGCGAGGCGCGACGCGAGGAGGACGACGCGTTCGACGAGTCCGAGCAGACAGCCGACACGGAGTCGGAGTCGACGGAACCGACCGCCGAAGACGACGAACCCGAGGCGAGCGAGAGCGGCGGCGGCCTCTTCAACCGCGGCTCGAGCGACGAGGACGAGGAGGTCGACGACCTCATCTATCGCATTCAGGAACTCGAGGAGGAACTCGAGTCCAAGGAGTCCACGCTGGGGACGGTCCAGGACTCCCAGCAGCAGGTCGCCGAGCAGGTCGAAGAGGTCAACGACACGGTTCGCCAGCTGCTCGGCGTCTACGACATGGTGACCGACGACGTCAACCCGTTTACGGGCGCGGGCGAGGAGAAAAACGGCTTCGGCGTCTTCGGCGAGGACGACGACGGGGCCAACGAGTCGGGCGGATTCGGTCTCGCGTCGGCTACCGAATCGTCCCCTGATTCGGGTACCGGAGACGAGACGGTCTCGTTCGACGATCTGAAGGGGGCACTCGAGAACGCGGCGCAGGCCCAGGCCGACGGCGGGGAGACGATCACGTTTGACGAGAGCGAACAGTTCGAGCACGAGGACGACCGCGACACCCGCGTCGAAGTGCAGGCGACCGAAAGCGTCGACGAGCCGGACGACGAGAGCGACCAGAACCGACCCGATGCGGGAGACGAGAGCCGAACCGACACAGACGACGACTCGGACGACGTCACGCTCGCGACGCTCGCCGACACGTTCGCGACCGACATCATCGTCTTCGAGTGGCTCACCCAGCTGGTCCGGACGGCCGGCTCGGCGGCGACGCTGCGGGCGATCTCGTACTACGCCGAGATCGGCTGGATCGACGAGGAAGTCAAAGCCCACCTCGAGGGCGTGCTCAGCGGCCCGGATCTCGACATCCACGTCGATCCGGAGACGACGCCGGAGGAGCTGACCGCCGAGGATCACGCCGACAGCTACACGTACATCATGAAGCTCCAGGAAATCCACGAGACGCGACGGGAGGTCGAGCCGGAACGGCCGACGAACTCGGGGTCGAGACCGTGACCCGGCGACCGAGGTGATCGAAGATGGGATTCAGTACCAGCGGCGCGACGGCGGTGCTCCTCGTCGGACTGCTCGTGGCGGTCGGCATCGCCTACCCGGTACTGCAGGGGGCCCAGGAGGCGCGGCTGTCGGCGATCGACGACCGCGACGACCGGACCCTCGACCTTCGCAACAGCGATATCGAACTCGAGGAGGCGCGGTACAACGAGACCAGCGACGAACTGACGGTAACCGTGACCAACACCGGCTCGACGACGCTGTCGGTGCCCGCGACGGACCTGCTCGTCGACGGCATCTACCAACCCGTCGGTGAGGACGAGATCGCCGTGGACGGAACCGCGGACAGAGCACTCTGGCAGCCCGGCGAGACGCTCGCGTTCACTGTCGAAATCGACGAGTCGGACGACCCGCCGGAACGCGTGAAGGTCGTAACCGAACGCGGCATCGCCGAGACGGCGGAGGTGACCGATGTCGAGTGAGTCGATCTCGTCGCTGATCCTCTTTATCGCCGCGATGCTCGTCGCGGCGGCCGTCGCCGGGACGCTCGTGACGACGGTGACCGACGTCAGTGGTTCGATCGATACCCACAGCGACGGGGTCAAAGAGCAGATCGATACTGACATCGAGATCATCAGTGATCCGGGCAGTGAGGCAGTCTACGACGGCGACGATACCGGCGGAACCGTCTCGGTGCTGGTCAAAAACACCGGAACGACCACGCTCGCGAGCGAGGGGAGCGGCCTCGACGTTCTCGTCAACGGCGAGTACGTGACGGACGAGGTTCCGCCGACGATCCTCGACGACGAGGCCACCAGTTGGCGCCGCGGCGTCGTCGTCGAACTCGAGATCGCCGTCGAGGACGGACTCGCCAGCGGCGAGGAACACCGCGTGACCGTTATCGTTAACGGCCAGACGGAGACCCTCGAGTTCTACGTGCCTTACCCATGACCGACTACTACTCCATCGGACTGACCGACAGCGACCGTGTGAACACCGCCATCGGCGGCGGCATTCCCGAGGGGAGCATCGTGCTCATCGAGGGCGAGGACGGCGCCGGCAAGAGCGCGCTCTCCCAGCGGTTTTCCTACGGGATGGCGACGGAGGACGTCCCCGTCACCTACATCTCGACGGAGCTCGAGTCCTGGGAGTTCGTCCAGCAGATGCACTCGCTGTCCTACGACGTGGTCGACCTGCTGTTAGACGAACGAATGCTCTTCCTCCACGCGAACGTCGACACGCACGACGAGGGGCGAGAGCGACAGCTGCTCGCGCGGCTCGCGAGCGCGGAGACGCTCTGGAAGGCCGACGTGGTGTACGTCGATACGCTCTCTGCACTCCTGCGGAACGACCCTAACTACGAGGCCGTCATCGAGGAGGGAGACGAGGACCACGTCATCCAGCGGCTGGTCACCTTCCTCCGGCACGTGACCATGCAGGACAAAACCGTCGTGTTGACGATCGATCCGACGAGCGTCCGCGACGACGCGTTGCGGCCGTTGCGGAACACGGCCGATATCTACTTCCAGATAGAGACGAACACGGTCGGACAGGAGATCCGACGGAACGTCCTCGTCCGTCGGTTCCAGAACATGAAAACGCCAGTCGACGACTCGATCGGGTTCAACGTCCAGCAGGGACGGGGCATCTCGATCGTCAGCAGGACGGTGGCCTGAAATGTCCGATTTCGGCACCGCACGACTCGAGAACGAACTCGACGCCTTGGCCGACGAGCACCCACACCTCCGGGAACACCTCGAGTGGTTCGCCGAGGAACACGGCGAGTACCCGAAGCTCATCGACGAGCCGAGCGGCGAGTGGGAATCGGACCGGCCGAACGTCATCTACGAGGCCGAGGCACCGATCTTCTGTCACGTCCACGGCGACCTGGGAATCAGCACGACCTACTACTGCGTCGAGCCGACCCTCGAGGAGGCGGACACGGCGCTGTACGACAAGATCCGGCGGCGGATCCTCGATAAGAGCGTGACGCGACCCGCACCCAGCAACAACGAGGAGTTCGAGGAGCACCTCGACGAACTCCTCGACGAGGTCGTCGAGATCACGTCGGGGATCACCGGCCAGTCGATCGGTCGCCTCAAATCCCTCGGCGGGACCAAGATCGCGCTCTCGCAGGACCAGTTCGACCGGTTGCGATACCAGCTCCAGCGCGACATCGTCGGCCTCGGCCCGCTCGAGCCGGTGATGGTCGACACGGCGAACGAGGACATTCACGTCATCGGGCCCAAACAGTGTTACCTCGATCACGGCACCTACGGGATGATCTCGGCGACGGTCGACTTCGGCACGCCCGAGGAGTTCGAGCAGTGGCTGCGAAACATGGGCGAGCGGATGAACCACCCCGTCAGCGACTCCGATCCGGTGATCGACGCGACGCTGCCCAACGGGTCGCGTATCAACATCATCTACTCCGACGACGTCTCCGTCCAAGGGCCGTCGATGACGATCCGTCAAGGCGAGGAGATACCGCTGTCGATCCTGCAGATCACGAAGTGGGGAACGGTCTCTCCCGAACTGGCGGCGTACCTCTGGCTCTGTCTCGAGAACGAGCAGACGGTGTTCGTCGTCGGCGAGACGGCGTCGGGGAAGACGACGACGCTGAACGCGATTCTCTCCTTCATCCCGCAAGATTCGAAGATCTACACTGCAGAGGACACGGCGGAAGTGTTGCCGCCCCACGACACCTGGCAGCAACTCCTCACCCGCGAGGGGTCGGGCGACGAGTCCGCGGACGTCGACATGTTCGACCTCGTCGCGGCCGCGTTGCGTTCGCGTCCCGACTACATCATCGTGGGAGAGGTCCGCGGTGCGGAGGGACAGATGGCGTTTCAGGCGGCCCAGACCGGCCACCCCGTCATGCTGACCTTCCACGCCAGCGACATCGTGTCGATGATCCAGCGATTCACCGGCGCACCGATCAACGTCCCGGAGACGTTCATGGACAACTGCGACGTCGCGCTGTTCCAGAACCGGGTCAAACAGGGCGACGACGTGCTTCGTCGCGTTACTTCCGTTCAAGAGATCGAGGGCTACTCGGACTACGAGGGCGGCGTCGTCACCCGGCAGGCGTTCAAGTGGGACCCACGCGACGACGACGTCGCCTTCACGGGACGGAACAACTCCTACGTCTTAGAGGAGCAGATCGCGACCCTGCTCGGCTACGAGGACACGCGGGAGATCTACGACGAACTCGACCGGCGCGCGGAGATCATCCGCCAGCTCATCGACGCCGACGTGCTCGGCTACCACGAGGTCAACGACGCCATCGCGGACTTCCAGCGCGACGGCCTCGAGGGGCTCCCGATCCAGATCCGGGGACTCAACCAGTTCGCCTGAGCGGCGACGCGAGATCCACACACCGCCAATGTCGACAGAATCCCAACCCGCGCCCGATCTGAGCGCCCGTTCGATTTTGCAGTCGCTCAACACGGCGTACGCGAACATGGAGATGTCGATGGAGCGGTATCTCCTGCTCGTGATCGGGCCCGCGTTCGGCTTCTTCGTCGGCGCGGCCGTCGTCGTGGTCGTCCTCGGTCTCCCGCTGTTCGTCGCGCTCCCGGTCGTGTTGCTCGGACTCCTGTTCGTGGTCGTCGCAGTCATCTACCCGAAACTCGCGCAGGATCGCAAGCGAAAGCAGGTCCGCCAGCGCTTTCACCTCTTTTTGACCCACATCACCGTCCTCTCGATGACGAACATCAACCGCGTCGAGATCTTTCGAACGCTCGCCGAGGAAGACGAGTACGACGCCCTCGCCGAGGAGATGGGGTATCTCGTCGCGCTGGTCGACACCTGGAACATGAGCCTGGACGACGCCTGCCGGCTCCGGGCCAAACAGACCTCGAGTCCCCTCCTGACAGACTTTCTGGAGCGACTCGCCTACACGGTCGGCGGCGGCCAGGGGATCGACGAGTTCCTCGTCGAAGAGCAGGACACGATCATCCAACAGTTCGTCACCCGCTACGAGTCGGATCTGGCGAAACTCGACGTGATGAAGGAACTGTACATGTCGATGATGCTGTCGGTGGCGTTCATCCTCGTGTTCGCCATCGTGTTGCCGATACTGGTCGGAATCAGCCCGACCCTGCTCATCGCCGGGACGATCGCCATGTTCGCGATCGTGCAGGTGGCGTTCGTCTACGCGATTCACGTGGTCTCGCCGTACGACCCGCTCTGGTACATCGAGGAGACGGCCGGACCCGGACCGCTGTCGCGGATCCCCCGAGCGCTCGCGATCGGGATCGGCTGCAGTCTCGTCCTCGCGGTCGCCGCTCTGCTCGTCCTGCTCGGACTCCTTCCGATCGCCGCCGATCGGATTCCGCTACCGATCATGGCCGCGATTCCCGTGACGCCGCTGCTCCTCCCCGGCTGGCGGATGCGCCGGGAGGAGAGCAAGGTGAAGGTCCGCGACGGCGAGTTCCCCAGTTTCATCCGTGCGCTCGGTGCCGTCGAGAGCGTCAAACAGACCTCGACGGGGAACGTTCTCGAGAGCCTGCGACGAAAGGACTTCGGTGCGCTGACCGCGAACGTCGACGCGCTCTACAAGCGACTCAACATGCGAATCGACGACATCCGGTCGTGGCGGCTGTTCGCCGCTGAAACCGGCTCCTACCTCATCCAGAAGTTCGGCGACATGTACGTCGTTGGCCGCCAGATGGGTGGCGATCCGAAGGTGCTCGGAAAGGTCATTAGCCAGAACCAAAACCAGGTGCTCAAAGTCCGCGAACAGCGCCAGCAGGCGACGACGACGCTGACCGGCGTTCTCTACGGGATCACCGCCGCGAGCGTCTTCGCCTTTTTCATCGGTCTCGAAGTCATCGAGATCATGATGGAGATCACGACGGAGATGAACCTCGACGGCGGGGGCGACGCCGGTGGGGCGGGAACCCAGATGAGCGGCAGCGGCGTCGCGAGCAGTTTCTTACACACCGAGCAGTACAATCTCGGTGCGATCGAATATCTGCTGATCATGACCATTCTGATCAACGCAATGCTCTCGTCGATCATGATCCGGATCACCGACCGCGGCCACATGATCAGCAGCCTCGTCCACTTTGTGCTCCTGACCTGGCTCGGTGCGATCATCGCCGTCGTGACGAAGTACGTCGTCAACGCTGTCATCGCCGTCTGATCGAGTTCGGGCGCGGACCCCGGTGGCCCGCACTGCCGGGCGACTCAGTCCTCGTAATCGGACGAAGCTTCTTGATAGTGCCACGACTGTCATCGGTATAGACCGGCCACGCCGGTTACCTACGATGACAGGATCACAACCGTACCTCGAGACGCTCGAACGATCGGCCGGGCGAACCGACGCGACCATCCAGTGGGCCCGGTTTCTCGGCGAAACGTTCGGGACCACCGGCGCGCTGAACTGCCTGCGCTACTACGAGGATCTCGGCTGGATCAGTTCGCTCGTCCGCGAGCAGATGACCTCCTACCTGCGCGGGCTCTCGCTCGGGGAAATACACAACAAGCGCTACGACGAACCGACGACGCTCGAGTACCCCCTTGAGTCGCTCAGCGGGACGCTCTTTTCGGCCCACGCCCAGAGTCTCGAGTACATCGCGACGATCAGCGGGGACGATCTCGAAGAGCACGTCATGATCGCTCGGATGGCCGAACGTCGCGTGGACCGACGGATCGACGAGGAAGCGGAGACGGCCGACGACCCGAACGAGATGGTCAGCATCATTCGCGACGGGCCGCCGACATAGTGGGCATTCATTCGACTATCGGCCATAACCCTTATACAATATGGACCCATCCCGCTTATAATTGGCCAAATATCCAATAGGATGGCTATTTCGATCTGCATCCCATATTCAATAAGAGATCGGTGATGAGTTGCAAACAATAGCAGATTATATCGTTATTTTATAAATCAAGAAATTTTGTACTTATAGATTCGGCGTCTGTTCGCCCCCTTGCCATTTAATATCTATGGGTTCCAGAAATTCAATAGTCGTGAGTGGTGGTCGTCTATCAGTGGTTCGTCGGCAGTGCGTGGTCGACGGGTGGATCGACGGTCCGTCTCACGAACCCCCAACTGGTGATCGTCAATGCGTGAGGATATACCCGATACGGAGTCCGTCTTCGACGACCTGTCGAGGGCGGCGACTGCAGACGAGCAGTCGGAATCGTACACTATCTCCTTGGGAACGACCGACGAGTCGTCCAAGGACGTCGAGCGAGAGCTCGACGAGTTGATGGCGGAGGTGAACGCGGCGTTGCCGACCGAAAACGTCCAGTTCGACGAGGCGATAATCAAGGAGAATCTCGACGAGATCCTGCTGATGCTCATCGCCCTGCACGAGGAGACCCACGGGAAGGAACTGCTCTCGGATCTCACTCACCTGTTCGGTGCCCAGCTTAGTCCGGGCACCGTCTACCCGAGTCTACACACGCTGGAGGAGGAAGACGTGCTCTCGATGCACGCGAAAGTTCGAACAAAGGAGTACTCCATCGACGACGAGGAGTACGTCCGCGCGACCGTCGAACGAACGATGGTCCAGCATCTGGCCTTCGGGCTGTTGCTGTACGCGTTCCTCCCTCGACTGTAGCCCGTTCGCTATCTCTTTATCGAACTGTGCGCCCAGCGGCGACTCGAGCCCGAGCCGACGGTACTGCTACTGCTCCTCGAGATCCTTCGCGATGTCGTTCAGGCTGTCGCTCGGCGGTTCGTGAGCGTCGTAGTAGAGCGTCTCGCCCGGCGCGCGAAGGCCGTAGAGGAACTCTGGTTCGATGACGTCGACAAGCACCGAGCTGCCGGCCGCGACGCCGTGGTCGTCGGCCCAGTCGACCAGACGGTCCGCCGCGCCGCTCGGGTCACGAGCCTGATCGGGCGTCTCGTAGATGGCGGGAATCGACAGGTCGTTGCCCGTCAACGCCCGCTCGACTCGTCCGAACAGTTCGTCGCCGTCGAGGACGATTCGGACGACCTCGTCGGTCGGGAACGCGTCGCGTTCGTCGGCCGGTACCTCGAGACGAACGCCGGTTGCCGTCTCGGTACACGTCGACCGGACCGTCTGCACTGACGGATGGTCGCTCGAAATTCGGTCTGCCATGCTAGAACGAAAGGTCGTGTGGTCGGATTACTCGTCGTCCTCGGCGTCGCCCTCACCGAGCAGTTCGTCGATACCAGTGCTGCCGTGCTCGACAACTGCGGCGTTGATTTGTGCGACGGCGTCAGAGACCTCGCTCCCGCGAACCGTGATACGGCGGCGCTCGCCGTCACGCGACGGCTTGTAGCCCGTCTGGCGTTCTTTCATCAGGACTTCCTGCAGGTTTGCGCCGGCGACGCCCGGGTTGAGCGGTCGGCCGGCGTTGTCCGAGCCACCGGTGATCTCGAGCGTGTAGCCGTCGAGACCGACGGCGCCGCCGTCGACTTCCTCGCCGATCGACTTGCCGATGAACCGGTTTGCGTCCTGTTCTTCCGCCTCGAGCTGGTAGGACGACCCGGAGTCGGGGTCGCCAACGACGACAGTGAAACTTGCCATGTGCGACGGAAGACGGCCGTCGCTCAAAAGAACATCGATACGACCTTTCGCGCTACGGTCTGCCCCACTGACGGCAGCGTCGCTGCCCACAGCGCGTCGTTCCTCGGCAAAATCCGCAACAGGGCGCGTTGCACTCTGCGCTCGTTCGGAGTTGGCGATTCCGACGGAGTCGCTTGCAGTTGGGCGACAGCGTGGCGCAAACGGTTCGCGGGGCCATACACGGGGCGAGCGTGAGTACGGAAGACGGCCCTCTCGTCGCTCGAGACGCCTCCCGGCCAGCTGACTTTACGATGTCGACTGCAGTTCGAAGAAGGTCACATCCCAGAGCCGGCGGCGCGAATCGCCTCCGTCCCGAGCGTGACGACGTCCTCCGGCAGCTCGCTCTCGAGTAGGTCGTTCCGCGTATACCATTCCCATGAGTCTGCAGCCACCTCGCCGTCTGCGGACGAGATATCGCGACTCGAGACCGTCGCGTAATAGATCAGATCGATGTGCTGGTGGCCGACTCGGCCGTCGTGGACGTTGATATCGTAGAGCATCTGGTGGCGCGGCGAGGGTAACGGCCGTCCGGCGGGGGCCTCGATCGGTTCGGGGTCGTCGAGCAGCGTCGCTTCGAGCCCCGTCTCCTCGCGAACCTCCCGAAGCCCGGCTTCGGCGGGCAGTTCGTCCCGATCGACGTGTCCGCCGGGCGGAATCGTCATCCCGAGGCGCTCGTGGTCGTGGAGGGCGATCGCCCCGTCGTTGACGATGTAGACCGTCGCCGTGAAGTGGCGCGTCGTTTCCATACGGGCGAGAGAGGCCGGCGTCCCTTCAGGGTACTCCATCCGCGGCGGAACTAAAACTAAGCTACGCCGACTGCAGCGTCGTTCGCATCCGCAGACACTCGAGTCCCACCCCCGCTTCCATCTCGAGCGAGACCGTCTCGACTCCCTCGTAGCCCTGTCGCCTGTAGAAGTCGATCGCGTTTCGCGACGCCGTTAGCACGAGCGTCTCGAGGCCCGCATCGCTCGCGGTCGACTCGAGGGACTCGAGGATCGCGCGACCGACCCCCTCGCGTGCGTGGTCGGGGTGAACGCAGACGGCGCCGATCTCGCCGGTCGAGTCGTCGCGGCCGTCGGGATCGGAGTCGAGCACGCCGAAGCCGGCGATTTCGACGCCACCCTCGAGTTCGGCCACGACGACGTGGTGGTCGGGGTCCTCGAGCGGATAGCGCTCGGGCGGAACGTTCGAGAGCCACGCTCGGACCTGCCGGTCGTCGTACGCAGCGGGTCCGAGTTCGCGGATCGAGGCCGCGTGGATGTCGGCGATCGACTCGGCGTCTGCGGACGTCGCTTCGCGGAGCGGTACTCGAGGTGGGGTCATCGTCGGACGGTGGGCTGGGTCGGAGCGAGTACGGTTTTCGAGACGATGCGGCGATCCGTCGAGCGCGCTTCGGTCCGTTCTGGCACGCTTACCCACCTAATAATAACGACTAGATACGAGCGAGTTGAGAGCATGGACGACGACGTACAGTTCGGACGGCTCTCACCGCCGCCGCGACGCGAGCGCAACGGGCGAATGGACGACGAAACGAACACTGATCGTGGAGGCGAAGCGAACACTGATCGAGGAGGCGAAGCGAACACTGACCGCGGAGGACGATGAACCGAATCGGACGGCGGGAGGCCTGTCGGCTCGGGGCGACGAGCGCGCTCGTGATGGCGGGACTCGGAGCCGGGACGGTCGTCGGCTCCGCCGGAGCGAGCACCGACGGACAGATCGTGTTCGTCTACGACGATAGCTGGCGCGAGGACTGGACAGACACCTTCCCCGTCCACCAGGACGAAGGCGTTCCCGCCTGCTGTGCGGCCGTCGTCGACTACGTCGACACCTCTTGGGGGCTGCTTCCGGAGCACCTTCGGGAGATGGAAGCCGAGGGCTGGGAGATCATGTCCCACACCGCCAGTCACGTCGCCGTTGGCAATCTCTATCTCACCGAACCGGCCGAACCGGGCGACGAACGACTCTATCTCGACGGCAGCTTCCTCGGACACTACGACGGCGACGAGATCGTGATCAGCGACGGCGACCGGACCGTCGAGAACGTCATCGCCGGCGGCGACCGCGACGACACCGGGATCTACCTCGACCTCGCGGACCCGGTCGGCGAGGCGTTCGACGCGGGAACGGCGTTCGCGCGCTTTACCGACGAGCGCGTCGGCGACGAGGTCGTCGGCTCGAAAGCGGCACTTGAGAACATGGGCGTCGATGTCGACGCCTTCGTCTCGCCGTTCGGCCGCAGCGACGGACTGGTCGACGACCTCGTGCAGGACCACTACGCCGCGTTCGCGAACCGCGGCGGAAACGGCCTGAACGCGCTCGAGGGACTCGATTCGTACGAACTCGGGCGCTCGAGTATCGACGGACAGTCGGTGAGCGAAGCCGAGATCGAACGCTTCTACGACGACGTCGCCGCGGGCGACTATCTGGGGATCGTGGTCGGCCACAGCCAGTTCGACGAGACGACGCCCGAACGCGTCCGGTTCGCGATTCGAGAGGCGAAAGCGCGCGATCTCGAGATCGTGACGCTTCGAGAGGCGCTGACTGATCTCGACGCCTGGCCAGCAACCGGCGACGAGCGCGCTGGAGGGTCGGCCGACGACGGGAACGGAACCGAGACGGAGACGACCGCCGAATCGGACGGGACCGAATCGCGAGCGAGCGCCGACCGCATCGCGTCCGCGGTCCGGGACAACCGCGCTCCGATCCTAGCGGGCACCGGTGCAGCCGCGGCGGCCGGCCTCGCGGGAACCGCGCTCTACCGTCGGTTCGACCGCGAGGACGAAGACCGGTTATGAACGACGAGCGAAATCGACTGTGAACGAAAAACGGGTGTACGGTGAGCGAAACGCGGATCAGACTACGCGGTTGTGGAACTCGTCGTCGCCAGACTCGAGTCGATCTACGTTGTCACGAACGATCTCACCGATGTCCCGGAAGTAGTCCCGCGTGTAGGCCGCACAGTGGGGCGTGACGATCACCTCGTCCAGCTTCCACAGCGGCGACGACTCGGGGAGCGGCTCCGCCTCGAAAACGTCGAGCGCCGCGCCGTCGATCGAATCCGACTCGAGGGCGTCGATCAGCGCCGGTTCGTTCACGACGGGCCCGCGGGCCACATTGACGAAGTAGGCGTCCTCGCGCATGGCGTCGAACGCCTCCGCGTCGAACAGGTGGTGCGTCTCGTCGGTCAGCGGAACCGTAGCAATGACGAACTCGGCGTCGGCGACGGCCTCGAGCAGGTCGTCGTTCGCGTAGATCTCCTCGAATCCGGGGACGGGATCGCCCGAACGACGGACGCCGATGACGCGAACGCCGAGCGCGCCGAGCGTCCCCGCGACGCCGCGACCCAGCGTTCCGGTGCCGACGACGCAGGCGGTCGTGCCGGGCAGCGTGAACGCCTCGTCCCACTCGGGGCGCTCCCACCGGCGCTCCTGCTGGTTCGCGACGTGGTCGTGAAGCCGTCGTGAGAACGCGAGCAGGTAGCCCGCGACCGTCTCGCCGACCGTGCGGTCGTGGATCCCCGTGCTGTTCGTGAGAATCACGTTCGCGGCCTCGAAGTCGTCGAACGGGAACCGATCGACGCCCGCCTGGATGGAGTGGATCCAGTCGAGTTCGAGGAACGCCTCGCGGTACTCGAGGGTGACAACCGCGTCGCAGTCGGCGATTTCGTCGTCGCCGATGACGTCGACGGCGACCGGAAGGTCGGCGAGGTGGGTCGCGAGTTCTTCGGGCGGGAACACCGCGTCGACCGAGTCGTGGACGCCGAGTCGCTCGAGTTCGAAGTGCATGGGTACGGGTACGGACGAACGCGGGTTGAACCTTTCCAGAGACGACTCGTCGTCGGCATCGTTGCTGGAGTCTGCGTTGGACAGCTGATGGTGTCCATTTGATAGGCGTAGTGAGCGGGATTGGTTTGCTGATGATTTGGCGAGAGCGAGCGTATCGTGCCGCTGGCGGCGATGAGTTCCACGTCCTCCCCAGCCGATTCGGTCGCTCGCAGGCTCGCTCCCTCATCCCTCGTGCGAATTCGAGTCGTGGTTCACTCGTCGCTCACCACGGCTCAGCGCACGCCACCGCACGTGGTTCGATCGATCCGAACTGATGTGTCTCTCGCCTGTGCTGACGATCGATCCACGACGTCGGTCGGCTATTGGAGCCACTGAGGGGACGGTTCAGAGATGGTGCCGTCGCTGGGAACTTTGAAAGGGCGGCTCAGGAAAAATCCTCGTCACAAGGGGCTCGGAGGGGGTAACATATCGTCACTGCCGCCTACTTGCGCTTCGCACTCGAGGGGTTTCCGTCTATCGCTTCGACTCACCCATCGCGCCACTCCTCGAGCCCTCGCAACTCCTCGACGACAGCCGCCACCTCGCTAGCCTCGAGCGCCCCTCCCTCAGTCACGACCTCGTCCACGCAGTCCGCAGGCGTCACGTCGAACGTCGGATTCGCCACGTCGAGCGACGCGTCGCCGTCGTAGACGGCGGCCCGTGAGCCGGACTCGAGGTTCACCTCCTCGCGCGTCGAGAACTTGTCCGTCGCGGCGACGACCGTGACCGGAATCCCCTCGTAGGCGGCCGCGAGCGCCAGCGTCCGCGTTCCGGTCTTGTTCACCACGGAGCCGTCGTGGATCACCGTATCCGCACCGACGACGACCCGATCGACGGCCTCCTGCGAGCAAACGTGCGCCGCAGCCGCGTCGGTGTGAACCGTCACGGGACAGTCGATCTCGTCGTCCGCGGCGAGGTCCTCCGCCACGTCGACACCCTCCCGCGCCGGCCGGGATTCGGCGACGAAGATTCGCGACGGATCGCCCCCGCGGAGCGCCTCGAGAACGGTTCCCGACCGCGAGAGCGTCGCGACGGAGCCGTCGATCAGCTCGCCGGCGGCCGCCGCGGCGTCGGTATCGGCGGCGGTTGCGCGTTCGATTCCGTTAATCGTGGGCTCGAGGACGGCCGACGCGCCGGGAACCGACTCCTCGTCGGGTGCGGCCTCCACCGCCTCGCTCATCGTCCGATTGACCCGGGTTCGGAGGACCGCCATCGAGGGGCGAGCCTCGAGCAGTCGGCCGGCGAGTTCGGCGAGTTCGTCCCACTCGCCGTCGGGATCGGCGCCGCGCTCGCCGGTTCCTCGGTCGCCGTTCTGAGGCGCTGTTGTCGCCTCGCCCTCCTCGCGCTCCGCCACCAGCAACCCCGCCCGGTCGCGCAGGACCTCGAGCGCGCGGATCGACAGATACGCCGCCCCGTGCTCGTCGTCGGCCGCGATCGATCGAACCGTGGGCGCGACGCGCTCGTAGGCGGTCCACAGTTCGGGCACCGTCTCTCGATCGTCGTCCGGATCGATAGCAACCGTGGGAGACACCCACTCGAGGGCGTCGTGTTCCTCGCTCAGGTCGATCTCCCGGGAATCGGCGTCGAACAGATACGGGTGAACGACCCATTCGCGCTCGAGGGCCGGATCAGCGAACTCGACCGGGCGGCCCGAGCGAACGAGCGAGACGGATTCACCGGGCTCGAGACCGGTCTCCTCGCGGATCTCCGCGCGAACCTGTTCGTCGGGGTCGCCTTCAGCGAAGCCGGAGACGCCGCCCCATCGGCCCTGATAGGTGCCGACAGCGTCGCTGCGGCACAGGAGGAGGACGTCGCCTCGGTGTCTGAGAAAGGCGGTGACGACGTGCGTTCCATCGGGAGTGTCGGCGCACATACCCGTCCCGACGGGGGCCGGAGTGGTGTCGCTTTCGACAGCGACTCGCCCTCCCGGCTGGTCGCCTTCACGGTTGAACGCGTCTCTCGAGGAAGGGATCGTCTCCTGGAACGACCTCGAGTGAACGAGACAGTCGACCGGGGATCGGCCGCTGACGAACGGTTTTCGGCGTCGGTGACAAACGGTTTGGGAGAGACGAACAGTTTTCGAGAGTGGCCGACAAACGGACGCTATGACCCGTATCGCGATCATTTCCGACACGCACGTCCCCACTCGAGAGTCCGACATTCCCGACTGGGTCGTCGCCGAGATCAAGCAAGCCGACCATACTATCCACGCCGGCGATTTCGAATCGTTCGGGGCGTACGAGCAGCTCGTCGACCTCACGGACGGCGAACTGACCGCCGTTCTGGGCAACGTGGATCCGGCGACGCTCGACGTGCCGCGGACGGCCACCCACGAGGTCGACGGCGTGACGTTCGTCGTCACCCACGGGGACGGCTCGTCGGGCAGCTGGCGCGAACGGGTCCTCGAGACAGTCCGCGAGGAAGCGGGGGTGGACACCGAAACGACACTCGCCGCCGTCGCCGGCCACACCCACCAGGTGGTCGATACGACCGTCACGTTGGACGATTCCCACCGAGCCGACGACGAGGAGCAACTCGCCAGTCGCGTCCGGCTGCTCAACCCGGGAAGCGCCACCGGCGCTGCACCCACGATGTTCGAGACGATGTTCGTCGCCACCGTCGACGACGGAACCCTCTCGGTCGAGCATCGAACTGGATAGGTCGTCCCATCTCAGAGAACGCGAGTGAGACCCGCGGTCGCAGGCGGTGGACGAATCGTAAATTGTCGACAACACGTATCCGGGACTATCGATGGGAACTCCCGAACGAACGACTATTGGGTCCGAAACGGACGCTCAGATCGGCGTCGATGTCGGCGGCACGTTCAGCGACGTCGCCCTCTCGCTCGAGGAGCGACAACCGACTCGACGGACCGCGAACGTGACTTTCGACGGACACGTGCCGTGAACTATACCCGTCTCGCGTTCGACGAGAGCACATGACTCAGCGCGTCACGGTCTCGCTCGACGACGACTCGCAGGCGGCACTCGAGACGCTCCTCGCCGAGACCGGCAACGGACAGAGCGAGATCGTCCGCCGTTCGCTCGCCTTCTACGCGGCGAACTTCGAGGCGGCGAGCGGCTCGCCGAGCGACAACTTGGAACAGTACTATCAGATGCTCACCTCGGGCGAGCACGTCCTACTGGACGTCGACTTCCTCCACGCCTTCCTCGAGCACTGCTACGCCGGCGGCGACCCCGATCCGGCGTTCGTCGAGGCGGCAGACCGCGTCTCGGACTACCACGCTCGCGAGTACGCCCAGCGCTTCGAGAGCGTGGGCGAGGTCCTCGAGTGGCTCTCGTTCTGTGGCTTTCTGGATGTCCGCAGCGAGGAGGACGACGTCTACCATATCGTCTTCCCGTCGGAGGCGATCCGCTGGTTCATGACGCGCTTTCTCGAGCGCAGCACGGTCGATCTGCCGACGGAGATCGATATCGAGCAGGGCGTCTCGAAGGTGATCGTGACCGAACGCTCGAGTAGCTGATTCCACGCTCGGAGAACGGATTCGTCGACGGACGACTGACGTGCATACGATTTCATACGTCGAACATCACCCGTGCGGGAATACTCGAGTCCGTGTGTTCGATTCTTAACAACCCTTTTCTGGTCTTCGGAGAGGGTTGTGTGTGGACATACATCATGGGTGTTGTAGACAGACTCAAATCGATCGGACCGGGCGCACTCGTTGCCGCGGCGTTCGTCGGTCCGGGAACCGTCACGACGGCGAGTGTCATCGGAGCGGAGTACGCGTACCTGCTCGTGTGGACGATCGCGTTCTCGATTCTGGCGACCATCGTGCTCCAGGAGATGAGCGCGCGACTGGGACTGATTACGAAAGAAGGGCTGGGCGAGGCGTTTCGCGGCCAGTTCTCGAACCCGATCGCGAAGGGGGTGACCATCGCCCTCGTCGTGAGCGCGATCGGGATCGGCACGGCGGCGTTCCAGACCGGGAACATCGTCGGCGGCGCGGCCGGCCTCGCGACGATCACCGGCATCAGCGAGAACGTCTGGGGGCCGCTCATCGGGCTGGTCGCCGCTGCCTTGCTGTGGTCGGGCAGCTACAAACTGATCGAGCGGGTCTTCATCGGCCTCGTCGTCGTCATGGGACTCGCGTTCGTGCTCAACGCGATCATCGTTCAACCGGATATCACCGCCCTCGGCGGCGGTCTCGTCCCCACGGTCCCCGAGGGCTCTGCGTACCTGATCGCCGGGCTCGTCGGCACCACCGTCGTCGGCTACAACCTGTTCCTGCACGCGAGCACCGTCCAGGAGCGCTGGGACGGGGCGGCCGACCTCGCTGAATGTCGCACCGACACGATCGGGATGATCATCGTCGGCGGGCTCATTACGACTTCGATCGTCGTCACGGCCGCCGCGGTGTTCCCCGAAGGCACCCAGATCGCCGACGTCGGCGAGATGGCCGACCAACTCGAGCCCGTCTTCGGCGGCTACGCGCTCACGTTCTTCGCGATCGGACTCTTTGCGGCCGGCTTCACGAGCGCGATGAGCGCGCCCCTCGCCGGCGCGTACGCGACTGCGGGGGCACTCGGCTGGGAGCGCGACCTGAAATCGACGCGCTTTCGCGCGATCTGGATGACGATCCTCGGCGTCGGCATCGTCTTCTCGGCGCTCGACTACAACCCCGTCGAGGTCATCGTCTTCGCGCAGGTCGCCAACGGACTCCTCCTGCCGATCCTCGCGGTCTTCCTCATCTACGCGATGAACAACGACGACCTGCTCGGCGAACACACGAACACGACCCTCCAGAACGTCCTCGGCGGCTTCATCACGCTCGTCGTGGTCGGAATCGGTCTGCAGACGCTCTACGACGTGCTGATCCTCTAACCGAATGAATTCAAACGACTGCGACACGTACTCGGCCGCATCGATGGACGAACAGACTGCACGCGCCGACGGCAGTGACCCTCCGAACGCCCTGCGCACCGACGGTGGCGTCCCGCTCTCGAGCGACGATACCCGGATCGGCGTCGACGTCGGCGGCACCTTCACCGACGTCGCGCTTACCGTCGACGACCGCCTCGTCACCGCGAAGGTGCCGACGACCGACCCCCAACAGGTCGGCGTCCTCGAGGGCATCGAAAAGGCCTGCGAGCGAGCGAGCATCGATGCCGGCGAAATCGACGCCTTCGCCCACGCGATGACCGTCTCGGTCAACGCCCTCCTCGAACGCGGCGGCGCGAAAACCGCGCTCGTCACGACCGAGGGGTTCCGGGACGTCCTCGAGATCGGCCGCCAGAACCGGCCGGATCTGTACGACCTCGAGGCCGAGAAGCCGGATCCGCTCGTCCCCCGCCAGCGACGATACGAGGTCACGGAGCGGACGACGACCGAAGGCGTCGAGCGAGCGGTCGATCCCGACGAGATTCGGGATCTCGCGGCGACGCTGCAGGAATCGGACGTCGAAGCCGTTGCCGTCTGTCTGCTGCACTCCTACGCCGATTCGGAGAACGAGCAACTCGTCACCGAGATTCTGCGGGAGGAACTCGCAGTCCCGGTCTCGGCCTCTCACGAGGTGCTCGCGGAGTTCCGCGAGTTCGAGCGGACGTCGACGACGACCGTCGACGCCTACGTTCGGCCGGCGATCGACCGCTACGTCGGTCGGCTAGTCGACGAAGCCGAGGACGCCGGAATCCCCGCACCGCGGATCATGCAGGCCAACGGCGGCATCGCGGATCCCGAGACGGTTCGCGAACACGCGGTGACGACGACGCTGTCGGGTCCCGCCGCGGGCGTCGTCGGTGCCGCGGCGACCGTCGACGACGCCGACGTCGAGGGGCTGGTCACCTTCGACATGGGCGGCACCTCGAGCGACGTGAGCCTCGTTCGGGACGGGCAGGCCGAGCGGACGACCGACGCCGAGATCGCCGGACTGCCGATCCGGACGCCGATGGTCGACGTGAACACCGTCGGCGCGGGCGGCGGCTCGATCGCGTGGGTCGATTCGGGGGGTGCGCTGCGCGTCGGCCCACGTTCGGCGGGCGCAGAGCCCGGTCCCGCCTGTTACGGCCGCGGCGGCACCGAACCGACGGTCACCGACGCTAACGTCGTCCTCGGCTACATCGGCCCCGAGACCGCGCTGGGGGGCGAGATGACCCTCGACGTCGAGGCCGCTCACGACGCGCTCGAGCGACTCGCGGACGAGGCGGGGCTCGAGAGCGCGCTCGAGGCCGCACGGGGCGTCTACCGCGTCGCGAACGCGACGATGACCCGGACGATCCGTGCGGTGACGGTCGAGCGGGGCCACGATCCCCGCGAATTTGCGGTCGTCGCCTTCGGCGGCGCGGGACCGATGCACGCCGCCGCGCTGGCCGAGTCGCTCGAGGTCGATCGCGTGGTCGTTCCGCGGCCGGGTGGCGTCCTCTCGGCGTTCGGCCTCCTCGCGGCCGACGAGAGCTACGACGCCGTTCGGACGGTCGGCGTCGGCCTGAATCGAGCGGAGTCGGCTGATCTCGAGTCCGTCTACGACGACCTCGTCGCAGACGTGCTCGCTGACGCGTCGGATCGGGACGCCGCGCGGGTCGAGCGCGCCGCCGACTGCCGTTACGCTGGTCAGAGCTTCGAACTGACCGTTCCCGTCGACGAGTCGTTCGACGCAGCCGCGGTCGCGGAGCGTTTCCACGCGGCCCACGAGCAAGCCTACGGCTACGCGATGGACGAATCGCTCGAGGTCGTCAACCTCCGCGCGACGGCGACGGTTCCGGGAACGGAGCCGACCGTCCGCCACGAGGGGATGGGCGACGCTCGGCTCGGCTCCCGAGACGCACACTTCCCCGGCACCGGCGTCGAACCCCGAGAGACGACCGTCTACGATCGGGATCGGCTCGAGTCGGGCGCGACGATTTCCGGGCCGGCGATCCTCGAGCAGGCCGAGAGCACGACCGTCGTCCCGCCGAACTGGGGCGGCGAGATCCTCGAGGACGGCACGCTGGTGATGAGTCGAGCAGCGGACGGAACGGAGGTGAGCAAGTGATGACGAGAGAGACCGACGCCGAAAGCGATTTCGACGACAGTATCGATCCGGTGACCCTCGAGGTGCTGCGCAACCAACTCGAGAGCGTCGCCGAGGAGATGGGCCAGACGCTGATCCGCGGGGCCTACTCGCCGAACATCAAGGAGCGCCGGGACTGCTCGACGGCCCTGTTCGACGCCGAGGGGCGGATGATCGCCCAAGCCGAGCATATCCCGGTCCATCTCGGCGCGATGCCCGCGGCCGTCGACGCGGTGCTCGGGTACGACCCGCAACCGGGCGACGTCTTCGTGCTCAACGACCCGTTCACGGGTGGGACGCACCTGCCGGACGTGACGATGGTGTCGCCGATCGCACCCGAAGCAAGCGGGGGTCGTGAGGCGGCCTCCGGGGCCAGCGAGGAACCCGAAATCGTCGGCTTCGCCGTCTCACGCGCCCACCACGCCGATGTCGGCGGAATGACCCCCGGCAGCATGCCCGCCGGGGCACAAGAGATCTACCAGGAGGGCCTGCGGCTCCCGCCGACTCGACTGGTCGAGGGCGGCGAGCGCCGCGAGGACGTCCAATCACTAATCCTCGCGAACGTCCGCAACCCGACCGAGCGACGGGCCGACCTCCGCGCGCAACTGGCGGCGAACGAACGCGCCGAAACGCGGCTCGCGGCGCTCTTCGACGAGCACGGACGGGAAACGGTGGTGTCGGGGTTCGACGCCGTCATCGACTACTCGCGCGAGCGGATCGCCGAGGAGATCGCGGCCCTGCCCGACGGTACCTACGACGCGACCGACCTCCTCGAGGGCGACGGCATCACTGACGAAGATATCGAAATCCGCGTCTCGGTGACGGTCGACGGCGACGCGATCGACGTCGACTTCTCGGGGACCGCAGGGCAACTCGAGGGCAACCTCAACGCCCCCATCGCGGTCGCGAAGAGCGCGGTCTACTTCGTCGTGCGCTGCATCACGGATCCCGAGATCCCGCCGAATCACGGCTGCTACGAACCGGTGAACGTCCACGCACCCGAGGGCTCGCTGTTGAATCCGAACCCCCCTGCTGCGGTCGTGGGCGGCAACGTCGAGACCAGCCAGCGCGTCACGGACGTCGTCTTCACCGCGCTCGCGGGAGCCGCGCCGGAGCGCGTGCCCGCTCAGGGCCAGGGGACGATGAACAACCTGACCATCGGCGCGCGCGACGGGTCGTTCACCTACTACGAGACCATCGGCGGCGGCTTCGGCGCTCGAGCGGGCCGCGACGGGATGGACGGCGTACAGGTGGGGATGACGAACACGCTGAACACGCCCATCGAGTCCCTCGAGACCGAGTACCCGCTCCGGGTCGAGCGCTACGCGTTGCGTCCGGATAGCGGCGGGGAGGGACGTTTTCGGGGCGGACTGGGACTCGAGCGCACCGTCACCGTCGAGGCGGACGCGACGGTGTCGCTGCTGACCGAACGGCGACGACACGCGCCGAAGGGCGTCGCCGGCGGCGGGAACGGCGCACTCGGCGAGAACCTGATCGACGGCGAGTCGGTGCCCGCGAAGACGACCGTCGACGTCGAAGCGGGGACGACGGTCTCCGTCAGGACCCCCGGCGGGGGCGGACACGGCGAGCCGGAAGAGCGAGACGAGGCGGCGCTCGAGGCCGACCGCGCGGCTGGCAAACGAACCGACTCGGACGAGGACGCGGAGGCCGAGGTGACCGATCGATGAACACCGACACAGACGCTGACGCCGACGCTAACACCGACGACGTCCGCGGCCGACTCGGGCTGATCGTCCCCTCCTCGAACACCACGGCCGAACCGGAGTTCCGCCACTGGCTTCCCGACGAGATCACCGTCCACGGCGCGCGAATGGAACTCGAGTCCGTGACCGTCGACGCGCTGGACGCGATGAGCGACGACGCGGCGCGGGCGGCCGAACTGCTGGGCCACGCCGACGTCGACGCGGTCGCCTACGCCTGCACCACCGGCAGCCTGCTCCACGGGCCCGGGTTCGACGCGGAACTCGAGGAGCGATTGCAGGCGGCGGCCGGCGTCCCCGCCGTCGCGACGGCCCGCTCGGTGGTACGCGCGCTCGAGGCGCTCGACGCCGAACGGATCGCGGTCGTCACGCCCTACACCGCAGACCTCGACGCGAAGGAGCGCGACTTTCTCGAGGCGTCGGGGGTCGAGGTCGCGTCGATCGACGGCTGGGGGCTCGAGGCGAACACGGCGATCGGCGCGCTGGACGCCGACGACGCGTCTCAGCAGGTACTCGACAGCGTGGACGGGGTCGACGACCTCGACGCCGTCTTCGTCTCCTGTACGAACTACCGGTCGCTGGCCGCCGTCGAGGCGCTCGAGGCGAAACTGGGGGTTCCGGTGATCACCAGCAACGGTGCGACGCTGTGGGACGTCTGTGGCGTCGCCGGACTCGAGGTCGATCTCGACGGGCCGGGTGCGCTGTTCGACCGCGACCGGGCGTGAACGTCGGTCGGATTCGGCCGGACTCGAGTACCGCGGTTCTGAGAAAGAGAGCGATCTGATCGATCGTGCTTTCTGAAGTCGAACCGGATCGAGCGTACCCTGTTCATATCGGAAACGAGAGTGGTGTTAGCGTACTAGATGTGTTCCCGTACGGTGGGAAGATGGGTATTCGTTCAAAGGAGTTGCCACCCTTCTATCAAATATAAGGAGCTGACCGATCATGTCCACTACCACCGAAAACGCACTCGAAAGCCGCTACGCTGGAATCAAACTCGAAGGCCGCCCCCACGCGCTGTCGGCGTGGTTCGTCGTCGCCCTGCGATTCCTGCTGGGCGGCATGATACTGTTCGCCGGCCTCGGAAAGCTAGCGTTCGTCAGCGGCGAGCCGTTCGACGCGAGCGGCTTCCTGGTCCACGGCGTCGATCCGGCCAGCCCCGTCAGCGGGCTCTACGCCGCGATGGCGGGGAACGCGGCCCTGATGGAGATCATCAACGTCGTCGTGCCGGCGACCCAGATACTGATCGGCGTCGCGCTGATCGTCGGCGGCCTGCTCCGATTGGCTGCCTTCGGCGGCGCGTTACAGATGTTCGCCTTCTACCTCGGCGGCTGGGAAGGCCAGTGGCTCGCGCTGTTCGACTCGACGCTGATCTACGCCGTCCTGTTCCTGGCCCTCGCGGCCTTCGGAGCCGGACGGATCCTCGGCGCGGACCGCTACATCGAGAACCTGCGAGTCGGCAGCCAGACGCTCGTCAAGACGTACCCGAAACTCCGATACGTTCTCGGCTAAACCGGTCCTGAATACCTCTTTTTCGCTTCTACACTCGATTCAATCGCCATTTTTGCCGACACAGTGGACTCGCTACAGACGCAAACTGAACGTAGATTGATTCTCCCAGTTAATCAAAACACAGTGAGTTAATGAAAATGTCAGGGACATAAGAGCCGTTGCCTCCTAAGCTTCAGTAGAGATGGCTGGTAATACTGAAATACAGAAGGCAGTAGCGGTGTGTAATAACTGTGGAACTGCTCTTGCAGTACATTTTGACCCTGACGGCGAAATACGGATAATTTGGACTAAAAGGGGGCCAGCTTGCTCATGTAGAAATGGCGAACTTCGTATCATGAACAACGACGGGACTGTTCTCGAAGACGTAGACATGTAGCAGTTGGATAAATCAAATCAAATCAAAAGAACGTTTGAAAACAATTGTTCTGTGAATCGCCTATACTGATCAATAAACTGTATCGACTCAACGCCAGTCTCAAGACGATAACTCGAGTCCCCGACAGTGGCTCCATTCTCCGGTGACGGTGCGTTTTTGACGCCGCTGGCCCACCCTTCGGTATGGAACTCGACCCAGTGGCGGATCTGCCCGAGATCCGTCCCGGCGACGACATCGCCGAACTCGTCGCGGATCGGGCATCCCTCGAGCCCGGCGACGTGCTCACCGTCGCGAGCACCATCGTCTCGAAGACGGAGGGCCGAGTGGCGAACCTCGAGGACTACCCCGTCAGCGGCCGAGCCCAGGAGATTGCCGACCGAATCGCCGACGTTGCGGGCGAGGAAAAGGATCCGCGATTCGCACAGGCCGTCTTGGAGGAGAGCACGGAGCTGTTGATCGACTGTCCGTTCCTGCTGACCGAGACGCGGTTCGGCCACATCTGCGTCAACGCGGGGATCGATCGCTCGAACGTGCCGGATCACGATATCCTGTTGCTGCCGAAGAAGCCGGCCGAGAGCGCCGATCGGATTCGCTCGGGGCTCACAGAGCGCGGGATCGAAGACGTCGCCGTCATCGTGACCGACACCTGCGGGCGACCGTTCCGTCACGGCCAGCGCGGCGTCGCCCTCGGCTGGGCGGGGATGCCCGCGAGCCGGGACTGGCGGGGCGAACTCGACCGGGACGGCCACGAACTCGGCGTCACCGTCCAGTCCGTGGTCGACGAACTCTCCTCGGCCGCGAACCTCGTCACGGGCGAGGGAGCCGGCGGGACGCCCGCGGTCGTCGTCCGCGACTGGGAGTTCGGCGATCACGAGGGCAGCGACGAGTTGTTCAGAGCGGTCGAGGACGACCTCGTCCGGCAGGCGCTGCGAGAATGGAGGTTCGACGACTGATGACCGAACACACCACACCGACCGACGGCCCCACCCGAGCCATCGAACTGACACCCGAACACCCCACGGAGCGCGTCGCCGAGCTGGCGGCGCTGGCGGAGAGCGAGGGGTTCGATATCGCCTTCGCGAGCAGTCACTACTTCAACCGCGATCCGTTCGTCGCACTCTCGCGGATGGCCGACGCCACCGACGAAATTCGCCTCGGACCGGGCGTCGTCAACCCCTACGAGAGCCACCCCGTGAAACTCGCCGCACAGACGGCGACGATCGACGAAGTGAGCGACGGCCGAGCCGTCTTCGGCGTCGGAGCCGGGGATCGGTCCTCGCTCGCGAACCTCGGAATCGAGCGCGACAGCCCCCTCCGGCGCGTCCTCGAGACGTTCAAACTCGCGCAGGACCTCTGGGACGGCCAGACGGTGACCCACGAGGGGACGTTCACCGCGCGCGACGCGTCGCTCAACATCGATCCGGCCTCGGCGGAGATTCCGACCTACGTCGGCGCGCAGGGCCCGCACATGCTCCGAATGAGCGCGAAACACGCCGACGGCGTGCTGATCAACGCCGCTCATCCCCGGGACCTCGAGTGGGCCGCGGGCGAAATCGAGCAGGGGCTCGAGGAGCGCCCCGAGGAGTACGGCCCCTTCGAGTCGCTCGCGTTCGCCAGCGTCAGCGTCGCCGGGGACGAAACCGAGGCCCGCGAGGCGGCCCGACCGCCCGTCGCGTTCATCACCGGCGGGGCGGCCGAGCCCGTTCTCGAGCGCCACGGTATCGACCGCGAGGCCGCGAGCGCGGTGAGCGAGGCGTTGGAGCGGGGCGACCTGCACGAGGCGTTCGGTCACGTTACGCCGGCAATGATCGACGCCTTCTGTATCGCGGGGACGACCGAGACCGTCGCGGGCCGGTTCGAAGCCGCCCTCGAGCACGTCGACGGCATCGTCGTCGGCTCCCCGCTCGGACCGGATCTCGAGGATGCGGTCCGACGGGCGAGCGAGGCGCTCGACAGCGTCGAAGGTCGACGATCCGAGTGAGAATTCGGTCGGCCAGAGCGTTAGCTCGAACTCGAGGAGAAGAGGCTACCGATGGCGCCGAGGGTGAGCACGCCGAAGACGCCGAGCGTGAAGACGACCAGAAGCGTCCCGACGAGGACGAGCAGCGGGGCGAGTCCGTCGCCCATTGCGACGTCGGTGAAGAGCTCGTTCATCTCGATGATGTTGTCGACGATCACGTTCATCGGTGTGACGGTGTCCATGTGCGGGGGTTGTCACCGATCCTACTTGGCCGTGCCGGTCCATCGTGGCGGAAGGACCGCTGCCGGAACGGTCGCTACCGGCGTCGCTGGCACTTGAGCGCAGTGAGAGACGAACCGCTGGCAGCCGACGGCGTACTGGGTCGGACGGCTCCGACGACTCTCGCGAACGGTCACGACACTATAAGCCATCGCCGGCCGTACCCTCGAGCGTGACCGACGACGCGACGCTCTCGGACTTCGATTCGGACGAGGCGACTGACGGCGATCCCGACGAGCAGCGATCGGACTCGAATTCGACGACCGAGGTCGAGACGGGCGAACGAGCGCCGAATGACGGTAACGACGACGGAGAGCCAGTCGACGGCGAGACGACCGACGACAGCGTCCGCGAAACGCGTAACGCGGACGCGGACGGCGAAACCGCACGCTCGACGTACGCGTGGGGAACGTACACCTGCAGTCGGTGCGAGACCGAAACCGAGCGCGTCTGGCGTGACGAAGGCGATTTCGTCTGTCCAGCGTGCAAACCCTGGTAATCGGCACCCTCAGCGAGTGTAACCGAGTTTTTTCGAAGGTGCCTGCGAGCGTACTCCCGAAGCTTTATATCTCTGTCGCGGATTAATACACTTGCAATGGCGAAAGGTACGGTCGACTTCTTCAACGACACTGGCGGCTATGGATTCATCGAAACCGACGACGCAGACGACGACGTGTTCTTCCACATGGAAGACGTCGGCGGTCCTGATCTCGAGGAGGGACAGGAGGTCGAGTTCGACATCGAGGAGGCCGAGAAAGGCCCGCGAGCGACGAACCTCGAACGCCTGTAAGGCGAATTCGCGGAGTGGTATCGTTCTCTGATTGTTACGTGGCTAGCAACGGCAACCCCGAACCGGACACCGCTCGAGCCGAGCCGGACCGCCGAGAGCGGAGCAGCGACGACGAACGGTGGGTCAGAATGGAGCAGCGGCAGCTGACATTCGGGCAACGTGACGCAAAGCCTATGGTCCGGAGCCACTACTGACGTACTGATGAGAGGTTCGACCGGTCCCCGCTTTCCCTACGTGTACGAACCATGACTGACGTGAACCCGCCGACGCAGACCGCAAGCTTGGATCGAGCGGCCCTCGACGTCTCGACAGTCGCCGACCTCTGTGCCGAGATCGAGGCGAACGTCGCCGACGTGATCGTGGGCCACGAGGAGGCGATCGAACACGTCGTCACCGCCATGCTCGGCCGCGGCCACGTCCTGCTCGACGACGTTCCCGGCGTCGGCAAGACGATGCTTGCCCGGTCGATCGCGACGTCCATCGACTGTACGTTCCGTCGGGTCCAGTTCACCCCCGATCTCCTCCCCGCCGACGTCACCGGGGTGAACGTCTTCAACCAGCAGAGCCGCGAGTTCGAGTTCCAGCGCGGCCCCGTCTTCGGCAACATCGTCCTGGGCGACGAGATCAACCGCGCCCCGCCGAAGACCCAGTCCGCGCTGCTCGAGGCCATGGAGGAAGCGCAGGTCACCGTCGACGGAACGACCCGCGACCTGCCCGACCCCTTCACCGTGATCGCGACGCAGAACGCGATCGAGCCGAACCGGACCTACGACCTGCCGTTCGCCGAACTCGACCGATTCATGAAGAAACTCCGGTTGGGCTACCCCGAGCCCGAGGAGGAAGCCGAGATGCTGGGCCGCACGGTCGGCCACCACCCGATCGAGAGCCTCGAGCCGGTGACCGACCTCGAGACGGTCGTCGCCGCCCGCGAGACCGTCGCACAGATACGCGTCGAAGAGCCGGTTCGGGAGTACGCGACGCGACTGGCGGGCTACACCCGCGAGCACGCACACATCGGCGTCAGCCCCCGCGGAACGATCGCGCTCCTGCGGGCCGCACAGGCCCGAGCCGCCACCGACGGTCGCAACTACGTGATTCCGGACGACCTCCAGACCGAAGCGCCCGTCGTCCTCCCACACCGGATCAGGACGACCGATCACGACCGCGACGGCGAGACCGTGGTCTCGAACGCCCTCGAGCGCGTCTCCGTGGAGTAACAGATGCGACCGACGATTCGCGGCTGGACTGCCGTCGCCGTCGTCGCGCTCTCGTTCGCGATGGCGTGGGAGTTCGGTCCGCGCGCGCTGAACGCCGTCGTGACGCCCCTGCTGGTCGTGCTCGTCGTCGGTGCGCTGACGACCGTTCGAGCCACACGGCCCGAGGTGAGACGCGCCCCCGTCTCGCCGGGATTCGTCGACGACCGCCGGACGGTCGAGCTCACGCTCGAGAGCGCGTCGGCCGTCTCGGCGACCGTTCGTGACGCCGTCGGCGAGGGAGCTGCGGTTACTGCCATCGAGTCGGTCAGTGGAGCCGAAACCGGAATCGACGAGAGCGGCGCACCCACCGCGACGACGACCCTCGAGGGCGACGACCGATTCGAGTACGCGGTGCGACTCGCGCGACGGGGAGACCATCGACTCGGGCCGCTGACGATCACCGTCACCGACGTCTTCGGACTGTTCAGGCGGCGGTTCGACTACGCGGAAACGACGTCGCTACTCGTCTATCCGCGCGTTCACGAGCTCCGAACCGATCCCGGGAGCGACCTCCGGACGTTCATCGAGCGCGAACGCGGCGACCGCGAGGAGTTCGACCACCTACGGGAGTACCAGCGCGGCGACTCGCTGCGCGACGTCCACTGGAAGTCCGCCGCCAAACGGCCCGACGCGGATTTGGTCGTCACGGAGTACGCCGCCGACGAGGAGGCAGGCTCCGCGACGATCGCCGCGGAGTGTGCCCCCGGCCGGGACGACGAACTGGCGACGGCCGTCGCGAGCGTCGCGACCCACCTGCTCGAGGCCGACGTCAGCGTCGGCGTGACCGCCCCCAACGGCGACTATCCCTCGGGAGCGGGATCGGCCCACCGCCACACCCTCCTGTCGGCGTTCGCCGTCCTCGAGGCGGGCGAGCTCGAGGATGAGCAACGCCGGGCGGCGGATATCGTCGTTCGGGCCGGCGACGACGGAACGACGGTCGTCGTGGACGGCCGATCGATCCCGTTCGATCGACTCGTCGGTGATCGTCGCGGGAACGGACGACCCGATTCGACGAGCGAAACCACTCGCACGCGATACGACGGCGGATCGGCGGTGGTAACGTGAGCACGAACTCGGAGTCCCACGCCGGCGATCGAACGGCGGATCTCGGCCTGAACGGCTCGATCGGCCCCGACACGTTCCGGCTGCTCGCGCTGGGATGTGTGCTGGTCATGACGGCCTCGTACGTGAGCGTGCTGCGCGAGGTGACCCGCGTCGTCGGCGGCACCCAGTCGCTGTTCGCCCTCGTCGGGGCGATGATCGTCGTCGCGACGGTGCTCGCCTGGACGATTCGCCCCCGAACGGCGGTCGTCGCCGCGCTCGTCGCCGGCGCGGTCGGCTTCGGTTACTACCTCGAGATCACCGGCGTCGACGTCGCGTTCTCCGCGAGCGACGCGATTCTCACGGATACGATCACGCTCGTGGCCGGACTCCCGCTACTTCGAATGGTCGAAGCCGGCGTCTGGACGCTCGCGTTCGTCCCCGCGCCCGTCTTCCTCTCGTGGTATCTCGCCGTTCGAAGCCGGTACGCACTCGCCGTGATCCCCGGCGGCTTCGCGCTGCTCTTTCTCGTCCTGACCGGCGACGCCGGAACGACGGTCACGCTGCTCGGGACGCTGGCCGCGGTCGGCGCCATCGGCTTCGGCGAACTCGAGCGACGCGGCGGCTCCGTCGCCCAGGCCGACCTGCTCGCCGTCTCCTTCGCGCTGATCATCGTCCTCTCGCTGTCGGTCACGTTCGTCCCCGACAGTTCGGGCTCCTCGGCCCACCTCTCCGGCGGCGATCCCACCACGCTCGAGGGCGCGATCGACTACTCCTCCGAGCGCTCGGGGATCGGCGGCTCCGTCGATCTCTCGCCGGAGGTGCGGTTCACCGTCGAGTCCGAACGGGGAGCCTACTGGCGAACGGGCGTCTACGACCGCTTCGCCGGTGACGAGTGGGTCCGAACGGGCGACGCCAGCGCCTACGACGGCTCTCTCCAGGAACCGCCCGGCGAGTACGAGCGGATCCAACAGATCGTCACCGCCGAGACTAACCTCGGCGTCTTGCCGGCCGCAGGGCAGCCACTCGCCATCGAAGGTGATCTGGCCCAGCACACCGAGGTCAGCGCGCACGGGCAGTTCCACCCGACGACGTCCGTAATCGAGGGGGACAGCTACGCCGTCGAGAGCGCGATCGTCGATCCCAGCACGACCGAACTCCGCGCCGCGGGGACGAACTATCCGCGGCCGATCCTCGAGGGAGATTACCTCCAGACGCCCGAGAGCACCTCGAGCGAGTTCGAGGAGCGGACCGCCGAGATCACCGCCGACGCCGACACTCCGTACGACAAGGCGGTCGCCATCGAGGGCCACCTCCGCTCGACGAAGGGCTACTCGCTCGAGGTCGACCGCCCCGACGGCAACGTCGCCGAGGCGTTCCTGCTCGAGATGGACGAGGGCTACTGCGTCTACTTCGCGACGGCGATGACCCAGATGCTGCGCGCGGAGGACGTACCGGCCCGCTACGTCACCGGCTACACGAGCGGCCAGCAGGTCGACGACGACGAGTACGTCGTCCGCGGCACCGACGCCCACGCCTGGGTCGAGGTCTACTTCCCCGACCACGGCTGGGTCGCCTTCGAGCCGACGCCGCCGGGTCCGCGCGACGCCGCCCACTCCGAGAGCGTCGAACAGGCCCGCTCGGACGGCGCGGAGAACGTCGACACCGACTCGAGTCAGGACGTGCCGATCAGCGACGAGGAGTCCAGCGACGGGAATCCGGACGATCCCGACACCGACGAGGGCGAGTCGAACGACGGGGATTCCGATCGGGACGAGACCGATACCGAAACGAATGGATCGAACGGTACCGATACGGAGTCGGGCGAGAACGAGTCCGGATCGAACGGAAGCGATACCGACTCGTCCGACGACGAGGCCGGGTCGAGCGAAGGCGACAGCGGTCTCTGGAGCACCGTCGTCTCGCTGCTGTCCGTTTCGCGCGAGGCGGCCGCGATCGGCCTGATCGCGCTCGTCGGGGCCCTCGCCGGCGTCCACCGCACCGGCGCGACCGACCGCGTTCGGCGAACCGTCGGCTGTTACTGGCAGCGACGGACCGACGACCCCGACCGCGATACCGAACGCGCCTACCGACGACTCGAGCGTGTACTCGCCCGCGAGTACCGGCCGCGCGAGCGCTCGGAATCCGCTCGCAGCTACCTCGAGGCGTTGTCGTCCGATCCGGATCGAGACGTCGATCAGCAGGTCGCGACCGTCGTCGATCGGTACGAGCGCGCGCTCTACGGCGGCGGCGTCAGTCGAAGCGAGGCCGACGAGACGATCGAACTCGTCGACGACCTCGCTCGAGCGCGCCTCCCGATCGTCGGTCGCCGGTAGCATCGATGTCGTCTCGATCCGTCGCCCCCGTCAGTAGCGTCGATCTCGATCTGCTCCGTGGCGGCCCTGAGAGCGGTACCCCGGGTCCGTTCGGCGGTCGACGACCAACGGAGGCTCGAATCAACCCTCGTCCGACTCAAAAAGAACCACGCGAGGGCATGCAGGTCCCGATAGTGTTTAATATGGCCGTTTCGTAGCATGCAACGTAATGTCGGAAGTCTGCTCGACGTGCGGGCTGCCCGAGGAACTCTGCGTCTGCGAAGACGTGGCCAAGGGACAACAGCAACTCAACATCCGCATTGACGAGCGCAGATACGGTAAAGAGGTAACGATCGTCGAAGGATTCGATCCGAAGGACGTCGACTTAGACAGTCTCTCGTCGGACTTGAAGTCCAAGTTCGCCTGCGGGGGAACCGTCGAAGACGGCCAGATCGAACTGCAAGGCAATCACAGGGGCCGTATCGAAGAGTTCCTTCGGGACCGCGGCTTCAACGTCGCTTAATGCCCGCGATGATCTGAGACGACTTCCGAGCGTCACGATCGACTCGCGAATCGCCTCACAGCGATTGTGGTTCATTTTCAGCCGACAGCGACCGAGCAGCGGTGCGGTCGGTCGACGGGACGGAACTCGAAATCGAGCCGTCGGCGAACGATGTACGGACGACTCGAGCGGTTCCCGATCCCGGTTCGGGATCCGACGATCGAGTCGAGCGTTCAGAACGGAGATTCCGCGTTCGCGGACTCGTCCGTCTCCTCTTCGGCCCGGGCGAGACCGTGCTTCATCCCGTACTTCTCGAGCCCGCCGGCCATGCTCTCGACGCGAGCGTCCGCGGTGCCCTCGTAGGAGCCGATAAGCTGGGCCGCCTGCACGCTGGCCTTGCCGTGGGGACAGACCGTGACGATGTGTGCTGCGTCCTCGAACTCCTCGATCCGACTCGTCAGTTCGTGGAACGGAACGTTCTCGCTATCGGGGATATGGCTGTGCGTGAAGCTCTGTGCGTCGCGAATGTCCACGATACGTACGTCGGCATCGTCCTCGAGGAGGTCCTTGACCTCGTCGGGGGAGATTTCGCCGTCCATTACTGGCGGGTTGGAACTCGGACAGAATAAGCCCATGGGTCGATTCTCGTGGACGGAACCACCCGTCGACCACCAGCGAACGGCGGTGACGGGGCGGCGAACCAGCCAGTCCGGCGGAGATACTGTCCGTTCGTATGAATCCGTTATTTACGCAGAGCGCTTCTAGTTCCGTATGAACCGTGAATCGATTCCCTTCGAAGGGGTGTTCGCCCTGCAACTCGTCGGCACCGTCGTCTTCGTGATCGGCCTCTCGATGGGCGGTCTCACACCCGTGACGCTCCTCGGCGGCGCGATCATCATGCTAGCCGTCGTGGGATTGGCACTCGCTGCGAGCGTCGAAGCAGAAGAGCGACCGCTCGAGGACGCCGGCGGCCGCGAACGCAGTCGTCTCCCGTTCGGTCTCGGCTCGAAATAGCGATATTCGTCCTTTTAAGCCGCTCCGTCGGGATACGTCTGGACGCGTACTCGTTACTGGCCGTGTCCCGCATGCAAGTCGTCCCAGTCGAATTCGGAAATATCCACAGTCCAGTCGTCGATATCGTTATCGTTGATCTCTTGCAGAGTAATACGGTTATCGGCGATCGTCGCTTCAGCCTGATCACCGAACTGGATCGTATTGAAATCCTCTCTGGACGTTGGTGCGTTACGACAGCCGTACTCGTCATCTGACCCGAGATCCTCGCCGCAGAGGCCGATTCCGTAGCGAACGTCGCGAAACTCCCGTTCTAACTCGTCTCGAACCGCCTCGGAAACCGTAATCTCCCCCGGTGAAGAGACGAGTTGCGTGTACTCTGCTGCAACTCGGCCAGTTATCTCACGTGCGCCATCGAAATGGAGTTGGAGGAGCTGATCGCTGTATGTCCGGCCTTCGTGCCTCCATTCGACAGTGACCGCTTGTAGTTGGACTAGTTCGGCCGAAACGAGATCCAAGTCAGAAAGACATCCCGCCAGTGTGCATCCTACCGCAACACTCCCAGCAATACCGAGTAGTTCCCGTCTGGAGGGCATACTGTGTCGGTTCTGATATATTCACATCAATCTTTACATCACACAACGGTGATGCGCACCGCTTTCGCAGAGGCGATCGTCCGGAGATTGATATCCTCCGGTCTCGGCGCAAGTCGCCCCAAATCAGAGTAATCCGTCCTCTTTCGCCAGCAACAGCGCCGAGACCGTCGAGTCGTTCGCCGGCTGCTCGCGAGCGCGCTCGAGGGCCGCCTCGACCGGCACCGTCGTCACCTCGAGGAACTCGTTGTTGTCCAACTCGCGCTCGCCGGGCTCGAGCCCCTCGGCGTAGACGATACCGCGGTCGTGTCGGAGCACGCCCGTTGCAACCGCGTACTCCTGGAGGAGCGCGGTGCTCGAGGGGATGAATCCGGTTTCCTCCTCGAGTTCGCGGGCGGCCGCGCGGGTGTAGGATTCGCCGCCCTCGACGATGCCCGCGGGAAGTTCGAGGTGCGTTTCGCGGATCGCCGGCCGATACTGCTCGACGAAGAGGAGATGGTCGCCGTCGCTGCCGCCGTTGGCAACCCTCCCGTCGTCGGTTTCGGTCTCGTCACCGTCGACGGACGCGGCGAGGGTGCCATCGATCCGGGCGACCACGACGACCGCCGGCGGCAGGTCGGCCCAGTAGTAGCGCTTCTCGATTCCGTTGGGCTGCTCGAGCAGGTCGTAACCGCCGTCGTACCAGCCAGTTTCGTACTCGGTGACCGCCTCGCGAAGGTCCCACTCCTCGGGTGCCGTCATTGGGAGGAGGTGTCGGTCTCGAGGAGGGAATAGCTGCCGTTCTGCGGGCGACCGACCGAGAGCGTCGCTACGCGAAGTGGTGTGACAGCGTTCCGACGTACCGGTGTCGGTGGGTAAGATAGACGACCGACGTGAGCCAGAGCGCGCCGAGGAACGCGTACATCCCGTAGCCGGGCGGGTTCTCCAGCATCCAGAGGGAGGCCATTAGATGAGCGAGCGCGTACGCCCCAAGCGGAACCCCCGCGTACAAGAGCGCGTTCGGGACCCAGTCCGCGCCTTCGTCCCGCGGAGCGGTCGCGTCGACGAAGAGGCTGACGAGGGCGACGGTCGAGAGACCAAACAACCCGATGGTACCCACCAGCGAGACGACCAACCAGACATCACCAGACGCTGCCCAGATCTGCCAGAACAGAGAGCCAAACACGACCGGGGCTAGAACCGCGTACGCGGCGACGGGGAGCCACCACCGCGACGCGGTGACGTGTTCGTCGGCCCCCGACCGAGTCGAACGTCGACGGTCTCGAGCGAGCCGCGTCGTTACCCAGCCGACGAACTGTGCGATGAGCATGGTCAACAGGGCGGTGATCCCGACGCCCAAAGCGGCGACGAACGGCGTCGCGACAATGGTAATGACGGCCCAACGGGGCGAGAGCGACTGGATCGTCGTGATCGTGTTGGCGACGTAGACCAGTACCGTTCCGAGCGAACCGGCGAGCCCGGTCCAGAAACCGGCGCGGCGAGTCGAGGTTTCGTGATCGCTGTAGCGGTAGCCGACGTACACCGCCGCTAACGCCAGCACCCAGAACGAGATCGACCCGCCGAGAACGACGACGTCGTCGATCACCGCCTCCCAAGAGAAAAACACGACAAACGGTACCGCCGCGAGACCAGCGAGGATCGCCGTCCGTAGCGACTCGTCGGCCAGACCGTCGCGAAAGTCCTGTACGGAGGGCATCGCAATAGGTGTTGGATAGTATTCACGAATATATTATCGTATCGGTTCGCCGGACAGTTACACAGATAGTCACGACTGACGGCACGAAGAACCCGACCGGAATGAACTCGGCTCGAGCGACTACAGGAGGTCCCGATACAGTTGCCCGAACGCCTGCCGACGAAGCGTCGCAATCGCTGCGTCCTCCTCGTTCTGGAACGTGGCGGCAGCGGCCTCGCCCTCGGGGCCGACGTGCCAGACGACGTTCTCGACGTTCTCGTGGCCGGCGACCGAGACCTCGCCGTCGTAGGACTCCCGCCAGTCGTCGAACTCCTCTCGCGTGCCGACGCGAACCGCGAGCAAACTCGCGAAGAGGGCGTCGCGGGCGGTCTCGATGACCTCGCTCGAGACGCGGTCGGCGTACTCCTCGCGGTCGAACGCCATGCCCTTCGCGACCTCGCGGACGACGGTCTGGGCCGCAGGACCGACGTCGTCGTACTGTTCGCGTACGTCCGCCGCCGACTCGAAGCTGAACGTCCCCACCGTGTGCATACTCGAACGAACGACCGACGGGCAGTTACGCGTTTTCGTTTCCGCTCTCGGCTGCGTCGTCCACGTCCTCGGGCTCGTTGCCCTCGGTATCGTCGTCCGCATCGCCCGTTTCCTGCATCTGCTTCGTTAGTTCCCGGGCCTCCTGCAGGACGTCCTCGGCTTCGGCCGTCAGCGATCCGCGACCGGGCTGGCGGCTCTGCTGGGCGATCCCCCCCTCGAGACCCTCCGGTCGACCGTGGTCGTGACCGTGGCTCGCGCTCTCGAAGTCGGGCGTCTCGATCTCCGGGGCGTGCGAACTGACGCGCTCGCCCAACTCCTCGGGCGAACAGTCGCCCCAGTCGGGGGCGTACTCCTCGAGCCACTCGCGGTGATCCTCTCGACCGAGCGACGCGGTGATCGCGAGGTGATTCGCGAGATGCGCCGCGTCGGCCTGTTCGGCGCCGCAGACGGGGCAAGCGTATCCCATGCCCGGCCCTACGAGCGCGCGCGATAAAACGTCCGCGTCCCGCGGCTACAGCCACGACGGAAGAGCGAGATCCAGCACGTAACCGACACGGCGAGAGCCGACGAGCGACGATCAGCCGAGTTTACGGATCATCACGATCGCGTCCTCGTCGTCGCCGTAGTAGTCGGGGACGAACCGCAACGGCTCGAAGCCGAACTGCCGGTAGAGGCGCTTCGCACCGTCGTTCGAGCGGCGAACCTCGAGTTTGACCGAATCGGCCCCGTGGGCGGTGAGCACCGCGAGCGCCCGGGAGAGTAACAGGCTGCCGACGCCCGTGCCGCGGTGGTCCGGGTGGACGGCGATATCCTTCACGTGGCCGAGGTCTCGGCCGAAGTTCTGCGCGACGTCGGCGACGATGTAGCCCGCGACCTCGCCTCCCTCGAGGGCGATAAGAAAGCCCGGTTCGCCCAGAAACCGGTCGAACGCGTCGTACGGCCAGGGCTGGGCGAACGACTCGTTCTCGATACGGGTAACCGCGAGCAGGTCGGCGCGCTCGGCGGGGCGAATCGAGGGACCGCTGTCGTCGTGAGGCACTCCGGAAGCCGGCCGTGTCACACCTGCCGGTAGTGGCGGCACGGTAAAAGAACTAGCGTCGAAGTCGAGACCGATCGGACGCGACGAACCCGATCCGTCGATCAGACTCGCTCGAGTCGCTCGACCTCCGCGTCCGACCAGTCGTAAAAGCGCCTGTCGGTCCGCTCGAGGACCTCGACGCACTCGTTGTGCCGTTCGCGGACCTCGTCGGCCAGCGGATCGTCGGGGTTGGCCTCGACCCACTCGCGCAACTCCGCGAGCGCCTTCGGCGAGTAGGTGTCCATCCGATCCTGGTGCTCGAGGATCTCGACTTTCCGCCCCTCTTGGCGCAGCGTCCGGACGAGCGCCCATCCGGCGACGCCCCAGAACGCGAGCAGGGTGAACGTGAGCATGCCGATCACCTCGGCCGAGAGACCGCCCAGCATCAGTCGTCACCTCCGGGGAGTTCCGCGGTATCCGGTTGACCGCCCCGGCCCTCCACGACGGACATGACCGCGTAGCCGATGATCGGGAAGAGGACGATCACGAGCATGCCG
Source organism: Natronorubrum marinum (assembly GCF_052040125.1). Taxonomy (NCBI): domain Archaea; kingdom Methanobacteriati; phylum Methanobacteriota; class Halobacteria; order Halobacteriales; family Natrialbaceae; genus Natronorubrum; species Natronorubrum marinum. The sequence goes on along the minus strand of NZ_JBPPFV010000001.1, from coordinate 5,212 downwards.
CCGATCATCTCCGGAGTACCGTAGTTCTCCCAGGCGAAGTAGCCCATGATGAAGAGCATGACCGCGGGAATGACGTACTTGATCACGGGATCCCACCAGGAGCCAACGTAGATGCCGGCGTTGCGGTTGACCGCGAGCATGCGGATCCGTTTCGGCCCCGCGACCCAGCCGATGATACCGATGATGGCGAGCGCTGCGAGCGGCAGTCCCCAGTTCCCGAAGACGAAGTCGAGGTAATCGAGAACGTCGACGGAGTAGGCGCTCGGAATACCGAGCAGCCAGATCACGCCACAGACTCCGAGCGTCGTCTGGGTCCGATCGAATCGCGTTTCCTCGCTCACCGTCGTCACGCTGACTTCGGTGATGAGCAGCCCGGACGTGAACGTCGCGAGGAAGAAGCCGACGAAAAACAGGATCGCGACGAGCCCGCCCAGCGGAATCTCGGGGAAGACCTGGACCAGCGAGACGAACGCGAGGCCAGCCCCGGCGTCGGGATCGACCCCGACCGCGAAGACGATGGGGAAGATGGCGAGGGCGGCGAGAATGCCGATACTGGACTCGCCGATCGCCGTGAAGACGCCGCCGCCCAGCGGAACGTCGTCGTACTCGCGCAGATAGCTCCCGACGGTCAGGGCGATCCCCCAGCCGAGGCCGGTCGAGAACAGCGCCTGGCCGAGCGCCGCGATCCAGGTGTCGCTGAACGTCAAGTACTCCCACTGGACGCCGAAGGTGAAGGCGATCCCCTCGCTCGCCCCCGGTAACGTCAGTCCGCGAATCGTCATCACTACGAGCGCGATCACCAGCGCCGGCACCGCGTAGACGACGATTCGCTCGACGCCGCGCCGGATGCCGAGAACGAGAATCGCCGCGATCGACCCCATCACGACCGTGTGGAGGCCGATCATCAGCGCCGAGTTCGCGAAGAGCCCGTTCATGAACGCCTCGGCCTCGAAGCCGGTCGCCGTAAACGTAAACAGCAGCGAGTGAACCGCGTAGTACAGCGTCCAGGCGATCACCGGCGAGTAGTACGACATCAGCGCGACGTTTACCAGAATAACGACGACGCCGAAGCCGACCATCCCGCCCCGCCCGACGACCTCACGGAAGGCCCCGATGACTCCCTTGTTCGTGTACCGGCCGAGTGCAACCTCGGCCATCAACCCCGGTACCGCGAGGAGGAACAACAGAACGAGGAAGGCGAGAACGAACGCGCCACCCCCGTTATCTCCCATCACGTACGGGAACCGCCAGATGTTCCCGGCGCCCACCATCGCGCCGATCATCGCCATCAGGAACCCGAACCGGGTTCCCCACTCCGCTCGTGCCGTCTTTGTTGGGACATCAGCCATCCTCGGATCACCCGGAAAACCCACCACGTCCAGCTACGTATATATTTGGTGCTTGCCACCATACCTCATGAAATTATCAGCGCGTTACCGGCCGGTCAAGGAATCGACGGGCGACCGCTCGAGGCAGAATCGATTCGTACGAAACGGACCCGTGTTCGGGTGCTGACGGCGGGATCCGGGGACTGATCGGCGAAAACTCACGCGCAGTTATCGACGGCCGAGACGACAGTTACCGATTACGCGTCGGCGGCTTCGTTGTCGGCCTCGGCACGTTCGTCGCCGCCAGCGTTTTCGTTCGGACGAGTGGGTTACTCCGCCGGAATCGCGTCCATCTCGAACCGCTCGGCCAGCTCCTTCAGTTTCTCGAGGGCGTTCTGTTCCTCCCGAAGATTCTCCTCGAGCAGGTCGGCCCCCTCGTCGAGCCCGAGCTGATCCGCAAGCGGAATCAGATTTCCGTACGCGGCGATTTCGTAGTGCTCGGTCTTCTCCGCGGCGGCCATGTTGTGGTAATCCATCACTTCCTGGCTCGGGTTCGCCGCCGTGAACTCCTCGTACTCCTGAAGCAGGCCTTCGATACCCTCACACTCCTCTTTCTCGGGTGGCTCGCCGAAGAGATCGAACACCTCCTCGAGGCGCTCGATCTGGCCCTCGGTCTCCTCGCGGTGGTCGGCGAACGCCCGGGCGACGTCCTCGTGCTCGGTGTTTTCCTCGAGGTCTTCGAGCGCGTCCAACAGCTGATGCTCGGCGTGATAGATGTCCTCGAGGCCGTGCTCGAACAGGTCCTGAATCGTATCCATACTCATCGTGGAACCGGCGGATCGTTCGCCACGGAACTGAAAGAATCGGCAGCCTGCGACGGCAGGCGCCGTCGACGCGCGGCTACGTGCCGGTTTCGTCGCTGTCGTTCTCGGTACTCGCGTTCGCTACGCGGTCAGCGTGTTTCTCGAGGTCAGCCGCCAGCGCTCGCGCCTGCTCGGGCGTCAACTCGAGGTCCTCCATGTGTTTGGGCAGATGTCGCTCGGAGAGGTTGTCGAGCTCGAGTTGTAAGTGGACGGCATCGGGCTCCTCCCTGTCGGCGGTCGCGTTCACGACGGCGACCGACTCCCACTCGAACTCTTGGCCCTTCGCTCTGGCCTCGACGTAATCCAACGTCGTGTAAGCGGTTACCGACATCAGTCGATCGGACATACTGCAACGCTCGCGGCGGGATCACTTAGGCCCCGCGACGAGCAAACGGTCGGGTCTCAATCCACCGTGACGCGCTCGGCTTATCACATCAGCCACAGATCGCGATTCAATTCTCCCTCACGAATCCGACTCCAAACTGGAGCCCCGTCGTGTTCCCGTGACAATGTCTTACCCAGGTGTCGCGATAGCACCGTTTGTCCTCGATATGCCACACTAAACATCGCCCCGCGTATCGGCACCATTTGCCTATAAAATCGAGCGTAACGATCCTCGCCTACCGCCCTCTTCGGACACCGACGGTCGATCTCTCACGCGATTCACCCCTACTGACGGCATTCGACAGGCGATACTAAATTGCCAAAACTGGACGTTCGACCTGAAACGAGCCGTCGCTGGTTCCCGTCGTCCGTCGACGAGAAACCGCGTTACGAAGCGTTCGCTCGAGCTCCCCCGATAGAACTGTGGGCATGGCCCTAAAGAGACCATAGTTCGAAGCTGTACGAAATGTCGAGTGAATGCCTACAGATTCCCCGCCACCCACGGCACTAGCCGAATACGACGATAGTACCGATAGGTCATTTCGAAGTCATCGATCTGTACTGGCGATCTGCGACAGCCGTTCCGACACGAACGATGCTCGAGTGCGTCAACGATAGCGGCAGCACTAACCGATAAGACCGAGCACGGGTATCGCTTGCAGACGAAGCGGTACTTATGCCCTCGGCGTTCGAAAGGGAATCCATGACTGACGCGGCCGAATGCAAACCAGAGATGACCGAGCACGAGCAGGACGAAGCGGAGCGTGACGACGCCCACCTCGACGACATCGAGGAGGGTGCTGGCTGTACGGAAATCTGGGAGCATCTCGCCGAGCAGCGCGACGAGTGAGATATTCGCCATGGCAGCGACTTTTTTGACCTCGAAGCCCGTACCGAAGGTATGACCGACAATCGGCCCGGCGACCGTGGCGCCAACCGTCGTGACAGCGGTCGATCGATCCCGACGGACCGAGAGTCTCCCGTCGGTGCACCAGTTATCCGGGGCGACGAATCGGTCACTGGAACGCGTGCCCGTGAGGCCGTCCAGTTCGATCCCGACGATCCCGGCAGTCTCGCCGACGCCGCCGAAACCGTCCGTCAGTTCGCCGCCGGCTCGACGAACGACGACCACCTCTACATGCTCCGCGGCGCCGCCGCCTGTGCCGCACTCGTTCGCGGCGAAGGGTCGTACAAGGCCGCCGCCGAGCGCGCGGGCGGCGATGCGACGGTTTCGTTCATTCGAAAGTGGGCCCGCGTCCACGATCTCCCGCGTTCGGTCCGCAAACAGGTCGCACTCGGCCGCATCGCGCCGACCGCAGCCAAGCACATCGCTCGCGTCGGCGGCGAGGCCAGACTCCTGCTCGCGTGGGCCGCACTCGACGGGGACCTCACCGTCCGCGAGGTTCGCAGCGTCGCGAGCGCCGTCAACGACGACGTCTCGATCGACCAGGCGTTGATCGACCAGGGCGTTACCCTCGGCCGACTCGAGCTGACGCTCACCCCGGATACCTATCGCGATCTCCGGCGTCGAGCCTCGGTCGACGGCGTTGAACCCGGTGCCATCGTTAGCGAAGCACTGGAAGACTACTTCGAGTAGCATCGGAACGAGAAACCACGTCTATTTGTCGTGAAAATAGCACCAGAACGGCCACTGCCTGATGCAGAAAGAAACGTTTAACCATCACTCTCCGGAAGTAGCAACTACAGGGCCGGTAGCTCAGTCTGGCAGAGCGTCTGGCTTTTAACCAGACGGTCGCGTGTTCAAATCGCGCCCGGCCCGCTTCTGGAAGGAACGATTCGTGATAAGCAGAGCGGCGGCTGCGATTTGAAGTAACGAAAAAGGCGCAGCGAAGTCGTTCGAAACGCAGAAGCCGTTTCGTGATCAAGCGAACCCTTCGGGGTTGCGGACCTCGCAGGATCTGCGATCCCGCTTAGTGACGAGAGAGCGTAGCTCTCTCAAACCACGAGCGTTTCTGGGCGTCGTTCACAACCGCGATCGGACCGCCTTCCTGTCGCGGAACCCCTCTTCGATCGGCAAGCTGTCGGTGACAGCGATTGGAAACCTGCCGGTCGGATTTGAACGACCTTCGAGCACTGCCTTGCGCAGACTTTCGGTTTACCGCAGGTACGTTTCTGCCGCTCGCGGGTTTGCTCGTAGCAAGAAGCCAAGGGCCGGATTTGAACCGGCGGTGGGCGGCTCTGCAGGCCGCTGCGTTCGGCCGGACTCTGCCACCTTGGCGCGTCTTGCTGTTGTCACTGCGTTCGTTTAAGCATAGCGGTACGGCACAATCGTTGCTGGGCGACTGTGTCGTCCATACGCAAAAAACCCACAGAGCCAGCGCTGTGGCTCCGTGGGTGATGTGCGTGGCGATCCCGAAGGGATCGCCGAGTATGAGTGAAGGCGGCGAATCGCATTTCCCAGAGGCTCGCGCACTCCAGTACTCCGCGATACGCAGACGGGCTTATCTTCCGTGTTCGGGATGGGTACGGGAGGAACCCCGCCGCTCTGGCCGCCGTGACGCCGATCAACGGACTCGAACCGTTGTACATCGGAAGACCATGTCTTCCGTGCCTTGGACTCGTGTCCAAGCTACCGTAATCGGTGGTTACTGACCGTAATGTATGTGTAGTCCAGTT